>NZ_JYGY01000021.1:0-2640 GCF_000967825.1 Paracoccus sp. 228
CGCCGCCCGAGCGGGCACCGGGCCAGCGATCTGCACGCCGAGCGCGGAGCCGACGCCGACCGGGTGTTCATCGAGCAGCACGGATGGGAGGCCAGTGTCGAGCGGGACGGCGACGGCTGGATCATCGACCCGCGCGGGCGGGCCTCGATCCGACCGCAGCCGGAGCAGTTTTCTCTCATCTAAGAGAGGCATCTTGGGTAGATGCAAAATCCCTGAGATGCTATGTGTGAATTGAAGGGCGCCATGCTGCCGAGCGAGGCTTGCCCGCATCAGAATATCCTTGTGGTGAGGATAGCACTGGCCCCGCTTCGGCGGGGCCTTCTTTTATCCTGGTGCTGCCCAATATGCCCGGCGAGGCGGGACTTCGCCCCACCGCGCCGGCCCTGCGCTATTCGCGCGGAACCGCTTCGCGGAGGCTAGATCCTGCCCCGACGCCCGCTGCCTATTTCAGTGGATTAAGAGAGGTTTTGTCTTTGCGATCCTAAGAAATTGCGATTTGATACGGATGAGAACTAAACATGACCATTCTCAGCGAAATACTTTAGGACCAAGGAGATATGAATGAGAACCTTTGCCGAGTTTCAGATTGTCGGGCGGGTTGGCAAGATCAAGGAAGTTGGCCGCGCCCTGAAGGTCAGCCTTGCCGCGGAGTATGGCCGCAAGGACAACAACGGTGACTTTCAGTCGAACCCTTTCTGGAACGAAGTCACGATCTTCAACGAGAACATTATGAACTGGGCTAGAACCAATGTAGCCCCCGGTGATCTGGTACGCGCAACGGGCACGATGCGCGAGGCAACATGGGAGGACAAAGACGGCTCCACCCGCTACGGCACCACCTTGGCTGTTGAAACTTTCGACAACTACACCTTGGCCGTGAAGCGCCAGATCGAGCGGCAGGCGACAGCCTGATACTCACGAGGCCCGCCATGCTGGAGGCGCAGCTCCTATCCTGTATCGCGGAGACCGGGTTTACAGGATCGAGCGCGCCATCTTGGCATCCGGCTTGGTGCCTCCGCTCCTTTAAGCGCCTGTCGATTTGATGCGGCCAGTGTGCTTCGGCCCGGGCAGGCGCAAGGGCTAAAGCCCTTCTCCGCTTCGCTGCGACCCTGCGGGTGCGCCTGCCCTTAAAGCCTACGCCCCTTTGAGCCGCAATCGGCACTCACTCAAAGGAGCTACCACCATGACCAAGATCCTCGCTACTCTGCGCTCGATCCTGAAAACCCTCACCACCAAGGCCAAGATCAGCGTTTCCGTCGCCCTAAGCGTTCCGGGCTTTCTCAAGGTCGAGGTCAGCTATGCCCGCGACCTTACAGAACCACGGAAGGGCAAAGACGCCTAGCGCCGTCCAGCCCGCCCTACGGGCGGGCTTTCGCCTCCGCTCGATCAGCAGCGGGCCCTATAACGGCGTTCGCGAATGAACGCACGAACTCACGGTCGAACTTCGCCGGGATTTCAAAAAGCGGTATAGCGGCTTGCGAAAGAGCTTGCCTCTTGGCTTGGTCACTTGCTTCTGCACGGCTGCGGCTTTTTTCAGTGTTCCCGTAGTGACCGCTGCCTTGATACTCCACTACAACCGTGACTTCCAAAAGCGGATTGAGAATTACAAAGTCGGCCCGCTTTGAGTTCATTGACATAAACTTACCGAAATTGCGATTTGCTAGAAAGCCTCCGTAAGCAACTTGGCACAACACTGTCCAGTTGGACGGTAGTTCTTCTTGGAGCATTCTGAAAAGACGAATTTCGGCTTTATTCATCAACGGCTTTTTTGTGAATGAGGACGCAACAATCTTCTTTTTCGAGAGTGCGGTAACGACCAAAATTACAACGGCCGCCAACGCAATTAGTGTCAAAATGACTGGTGAAATATTCATTGATATTACTTTCGTTAGTTTGCGCGGTGGTTCAAGGGATCAAGGACGCATCCCGTCCTTTGGCCGGGACCGCGCTCTAGGCTCCGGCCGGCTGTCGCCGGCCTCCACCCCGAGCCTGGACCCCTGTCCCTCCTTTGCGCCTTTTCCCGCGCCGCCTGTCTCGTCCCGAGCCAGCCCGAGCGGGGCGCAATAGTCGGTTCAGCGGCCCAGTCTCGGCCCTGCGGGTGACGATCGCTTGCGCGGGAGCCCGGTTGTCCAGCCTCGTGACGCAACGACCTTGGGAGTGAAGGAGTGGGGCCGAAGCAGGCTGTGAGCGAGACCACAGGGATCGAGCGGCAGCCTGTGGGCAACCGGACGGGGGCTTGTGTGATCCGAACTATCCGTGAGGTTCCGTCTCTAAACCGTGCTATTCCATAGGTGCCGTTGATTGCGTAAACGTGCCATCAGCCGATAGGTCTGCGACAATCCTTTCTGCATCTTCAGGATAGTATCGCGGCAAAGCTGCGAATTGTCGCCTGAACTCACCAGTGCGTTCAATCTCCCCGCCCAAGATACGCTCATCCCGAACCATCAAGATGTAACGTCCGGGTCTAGGGTAGCCGATAACCCCGCCGCAATCTTGAATGTCCTGCTCAGTAGGTTTGAAGGTTCGCATCTAATTCCCTGCCAAGTAATTGATACTGATAAGACATTGTAGGCCAGACCTTACCACAGGTCCACTCGCCTCCCTTCGCTCTGTGATGGCGCGTCCAGCTCGCGGCCCTGC
>NZ_JYGY01000022.1:0-2440 GCF_000967825.1 Paracoccus sp. 228
GAGGAACGCCGCCTGCCCTACCTGAAATCTTACAGCGTGTTCAACGCCGAGCAGATCGAGGGGCTGGCCCCGGAATACTATGGCAGCCCCGCCGAGGCCGCGCGTGACCTTGGGACCGAAGCCGACCCGGCGCTTGATGCTTTCTTTGCAGAGATCGGGGTGGAAATCCGCACCACCGACGACCCGCGAGCCTACTACAACCCCACGGCCGACTACATCCACATGCCGCCGATTGCCACCTTTCATGATGCGGCGGGCTATTATGGGACGCTGGCCCACGAGGAAATCCACGCCACAGGCCATAGCACCCGCCTTGACCGCTTTTCCCGCTTTAATGACCGCAAAGGGTATGCGTTCGAGGAAATGGTGGCGGAATTGGGAAATGCCATGCTTTGCGCAAAGCTTGGCCTGACGCCTGATTTTGGACAGTCCGGCGCATATATCAAGAGTTGGCTGCGTGCCTTGAATGACGACAAACGTCTGATTTTCAAAGCCGCCAGCGAGGCCCAGAAAGCCGTTGACCTGCTGACCAAGCAGCAGCACGTCGAAGAAGAAAGGGCGGCCGCGTGAGCGGCCCCCTGCCCGAGCTGTCGTGCCGCAAATGCGGCACGACCAATCCCCCGGTCTATCTGGCCCCTGTCACGGTCGGGGGAGCCGGAACCTGCATCTGCATCGGTTGCGCGGAGGCGCGCGGTTGGCTGGACCGGGATGGAAACCTCAAGCCGGGGATCGAGCTGTGACGACCTACGAAATTCGCGACGATCCCGACGACTTGCCTATCCTCTGCACCACCCTGAGCGAAGCGGAGCGGCGCGGCAGACGCCGCGCCGCCCGCCTTGGCATCGAGGTTCTTATCTATGAAATGCACCCGGAACGCGGGGAGCGGCTTGTAGGCGCGATATGATGCCTGCCCCCGCTTCGGCGGGGGTTTCCTTTTGCGGCGACTTTAAGTTGACGCGGGGCGGAAACGTGCTGCCGCACGTCCCCGCCCCCCGCCTGGCGCTTCGCGCCGAAGGGCCTTCGGCCCTGGTCAGGTGCAGGTGAAGGGCATGGGCTCACCCAGCTCCACACCGATAATTTCACCGTCGATTGATACCGTCATCGACTGATGTGCGCGCAACCCGTCAAGGGTAGTCTGCCATGCGGCTTCATCGGCCTCTGCTTTGCCAAATCGCCCATGATCCAACTCAGCTTTGACGCGGTTTCCATCGGGAAATATGAGTTCGACCGGACCCGACAGGTCAGGGTTTGCACCGACTTCAAGAAGTACCCCGCTATTGGTGGTGCCATAAACGCTGTTAGGATCGCAGACGAGCGACACCATCAGTTCGCTGCTACCTGCTTGGTAGAGATCGACGCCGCGTTCATGGCTGTGTTCCCAAGCTCCTGCCGACAGAGGAAGGCCACAGATCAGGGCAGTAATCAGCAATGGCTGGCGGAACATGGTTTCTCTCCTTTGATTCCAGTATGGCAGGCCGTGGTTTTAGTCATAGACAATATTGTCCCTTCGCCCGTTCAACCAGAACGGCAGGGCCTCGCCCGTGTTCCATACGTAGAGCCATCCAACGACTTCACGGGTTGTGGCGTCCAGGATGCGCTTCGTTGCTTCAGCTTCCAGTCTTGGTTTCCTCGGCACTGTGTTCACTCCATCGCTGCATTTGCACACGGAGCGCCTGTTTCCCCGCCCGGATAATCGGATGTGGGGTAAGCGTCCGCTTACCCCTGCTGAGCGGCGAGCGTGAGAGGATGGGGGTGAAGCAAAATCGACAGGGTTGGTGCGGGCAGGAGGCGAAGCCGACAACACGGCCCTGTCTATTTTGCTTCAGGGGGAAGGAAGCCGAAACTCCTTCCCCCTTCTAGGAAAAATCGTGGCGCGGCTTGCCGCGCCTTCTAGCCCTTCTTTCCTTGCAGCTCTTCGATTACTTCATCGAGGCACGCCCAGAACAAGGGTTCGAACTGTCCTCGCACCATTGCGCCGTCTGATTTCAGTCGCAGGGGATCGTGGTGCTGGCGAAGATCATCAAGAATCGTAGCCGGCACCCTTTTGGTGGTGTGGTAGCCCCCCACTCGCACTGGAAGTCGCTTGGCTTCTGGTTTTGGCACGAAGTCTGGTTTCAGCTCGAACCGGCCCGTTGCGCGGCGTCCGGCTTTCACAATCACATCGCGCATTGCGAAGCCGTGTTGTTCCAGAGCCTCTAGCGCGTCTCCATGCTCACTTTTAGCGGCAACGTCTAAAGCAATTTCGCGTTTTTCTGCGCCGTCCAGTTTGGACGCTGGATTTTCGCCTGCCTCTTTCCCGGCAACTTCGGTGCTTCTCTTGTTCTTGTCCCTGCCCTTCTTAACAACCCCGGTTTGTGCTTCGGCTTCTTGACCGGCCCCGGCATCCTGCCGCGTCTTGGTCGCCTCCAAGGCTTCGGCTTCTTGACCGGCCTCGGCGTCC
>NZ_JYGY01000023.1:0-2377 GCF_000967825.1 Paracoccus sp. 228
GCGAAGGCCGCGACCAGGACCAGGGTCACGCCGCAGGCCAAGGCGGCGGTCGAGGCTGTCTCACACGCGCCGAAGAAGAAACCGGCCATTCAGGAGCAGGTCCGGGACGAACCCGCCGCCGAGCGTCGGATCAAACCAAAGGATGATGCATGGGATGACGGGCACTGACCTTTCCCTGCGCCCTGAATTGAAGCCTGCGCTTCGGCAGGCTGTAAGATTGGCAAGAAATGGAAGTGTAATTTTTTACACCTGCCACCGTTGCCGTTCTTCGCCTGGAGAGCCACTCCAGTCAGCAGGCACAGAGCTGCGACGGAGCGAAGTTAACATTCCACATTTCCTGCCATGCCATGTTCCCCCTCCGCACTGACGTTTGGCAGGAGCCGCTCTCTCGCCCTATTTCTTGGACTAGTAGCCTGAGCCCTCTCAGAGCGTCATGGAGAGCGCACCTTCGCCTATTTTGCCATTTCTTAGTAAATTCGCGGCCTGCTCCAGGCGCTTTCGGATGGTGATTTTGAGTCTCCATCCAGCAGCGCTTCCTTTTTTCTTGTTTTTATCTTGTTTTTGGTCTTATTAAGTAGTTGATTTCATTATATAAATTAGCCTTAACTGCGAGAAAAACCGGGTTAACTGCGAGAAAAACCGGGTTAACTGCGAGAAAAACCGGGTGCTATCCACAGGCTGATAAGCCTATTGCGAGACGTTCCGGGTATGTGCGAGAGTATTATTTATTCTCGCACATACCCGGAACGTCTCGCAATGGCCCGACCCCGAAAAGATACTCCCGCCATGAAGCTGCCCGTCAGCGGCAACGTTACGATGCACAACACGCTAATAAGCGCTTCACATGGTCTGAACCTTGGTGAGAAGCGGCTGGTGGCCATGGCAGTGGCGAAGTTGTCGCCTAAAGCGGTCGCCCTTCCTGGAAAGCCCGTTAGGATCTCAGCCGTGGACTTTGCCAAACAGTTTGGACTGGACCCGACCACGGCCTATGAGCAGTTGCGAGACGCTCAAGAAAACCTGTTCAACCGCTACATCCGGCATATCGAACATTACGGCCCTAGCGGACAGAAGACTGAGGTAATCAAGATGCGCTGGATCACCTCGATCAGCTACAAGAACGGTGATGGAGAGGTCGCTTTGGCCTTCGCTCCGGAGATTGCGCAGTTTCTTGTTCAGCTCAAAAAGCACTTCACAAGCTACCAGCTCTCAAAGGCTGCGGCGCTCCGGTCGACCTATAGCTGGCGGCTGTTCGAGAACCTTGAACGCTTCCGTGAAACCGGGGTCTGGGAAGTGGATATGGACCGTTTCCACGCAATCATGGAAACTCCGAAAAGCTACCGCCGTAACTTCAATGATGCCCGCCGCTTCGTAATCGACCCGGCGCTTGCAGAACTGGCGGCTAAAACCAACATTACCGCAGAGGTCGAGCCTATTCGCCGGGGCCGCAAGATCGACCGCCTGCGCTTCACCTTCGAGAATGTCAGCCAGATGAAACTAGCGCTGTGAATGCGCAAATGCCTCATAGGACTGTCAGAACGTCTTGCAATTCGACTGGGCCGGGTAAACGGTTGATGCGGCATTGACCCCGAACGACAGGAAACCCCGTGGCTTACACCCTTGGAGAGGCTGCAAAAGCCAGTGGAAAGTCCAAAGCAACGATTTCCAAGGCTATAAAATCCGGCAGGTTATCGGCGATTAAGCAAGAGACCGGCGTCTTCAGAATTGAGGCAGCGGAGTTGCATCGGGTATACCCCAAAACAGTTGATGGGAACCAAGACCGAACACCGCAAACAGTTGTCCAAACGCCGGAAAACACCCCATCCGTCAGAGAGTTGCAGGCACGTCTTGAGGCAGCGCAGGAGCGGTTGACCGACCGGGATGCCGTGATTGCCGATCTGCGCGATGATCGGGACCGCTGGCGGCAGCAGGCGACCGCGTTACTGGCGGACCAGCGGCCCGTTCCTCAGCCCGTCACCCAGCCTGCCCCCCAACCCGATCAGCCGGTCGTGCAGCCGCCCAAAGGCTTCTGGAAACGCCTGTTCGGCTGAAGGTCAGGCGACAAAGCGCCCGCCGTCGATCAGACGGGCCTGCCCAAGGGCACTGAGGCTTTCCAGTAAGGGTTTATCCGAGCCGCCCACCAGCGGCCAAGGCACATGCAACATGGATGCGGCTGGACAGGACCGCCAGCGCCGCCGCGTCGTCCAGGCCAAGGGCGATCAGCATGTTGTCTGGCAGAGGGGTGTTGCAGTTGCAGGATATGCGCAATGTCTACCAAAACTGCATTTTGGCTTCCGCGCTGTGTTTTGGCCTGTCTCCACAGATCCATTTTTTGAGGCGTCGAACGGGCCAGCATCGGAGACAGGCCTAGTTACCTTAA
>NZ_JYGY01000024.1:0-2322 GCF_000967825.1 Paracoccus sp. 228
AGATCGCGCCACAGATCATCGAGGTAGCTGCCCCCGACGCGGGAAAAGAAGTTCGCGGCGGTCGGGGTCCAGACCTCGCGGATGCTTGGCTGCGTTTCCTTGTCCAGCATCGCAGACAGTTCTTCGCTGCCCCCGCGAAACTGCGCGGCAAGGAACCGGGCCAATTCGCCTTTCACATGCTCGGCTCCTTTCTTGCGAAAGGCACGGAAGGATTTTGCCAAGTCCTTTCCATACATATCGCGGGGCGCATCGCTGGTCAGGCGCTCGTCCAGCGCGTAGCCGCTGCCCTCGGTCGAAGGCCAGTTCGGCACGTCCTCGGTGGTCAGACCGAACGGCTTTTGCCAGCGCAGCGCGTGGCTCAACTGATAGGCCAGCAGGTCGATCAGCAGATCAGGGTCGCGCAGCATGGCGTGTTGCCGCGCCCCTTGGGCAATGCGGGACAGGTCGTCGCGCAGCTTCTGCGAGATTGCCGACTTGGGCGCGTCCTCCGCTCCTTCGCCTGCATGGCCGGACGGGCGCAGGAAACCGGCCTCGATGGCCGCAGTTCGGTCCTCGCGGCGCACAAGGCCCTCGGCCGTCTGCAACTCGCCTTTCGAGTTCACGTAGAGAAGGACGCCCGCAACCGCCTTCTGCGCGTCGCTATAGCTGCCGTCGAGAAGGGCTTGCAGCGCGGCAAGCTCGGCCTGCCCGTTCTCGTCCAGAACCTCGCCGTTCGCCAGTTCGGCCAGTTCGTCATACCGCTCGGCCTGCTCCTCGGTCAGCGTTCCCTCGTCGCGATAGATGCGGTCCAGCTTGCGGTTCTCGATCTCGTAATAGCCGATATAGCTGTCTTGGATCGTCTCGGCCCATTTCCAGCCTTCCGCCTGCGCGGCCTCGACGGATGCGGCCAGCTTGCGGGAAAACAGGTCGTCCAGCAGGGCAACATCATCGAAGTATTGCTGATCGCTGAACAGGTCCCCGGTCATGCGCCCGCCTTCGGCCTCATAGGCGTCCTGGCCGACAAACAGGACGCGGCGGTCGGTGCCGCGCACGGCGTCAGGTTTCAGCAACTGCTTAATCTGGTGATCGCTGTAGCCGTGGCCCTTCACCTGTTCCAGCACGGCAAGGCTGTGCGTCTCGTCCTCGCTGATGGTGAAGGCGGCGGCGTTCGACAGGGTGATGGTCCCGGCCTTCAAGGCGTCCAGCACGGGCGCGGGCAGGCTTGCCAGCTTCAAGCGGCGATAGACGTGCTTCTCGCTGACGCCAAAGGCAACGGCGATGGACGGGACCGGGACGCCACGCGCGGCCATGTTCCCATATTCGCGGATTTCATCAGCCGCATGGGGCTGCTCCCGGTGATGGTTCTCGCTCGACGCCCAAATCTCGGCGGTTGCTTGATCGGGTGCCAGCTTGACCGGGATCGCGGCAAAGCGCGGATCGTCTTGCAGCATTTCGAGCGCGCGTAGCCTGCGGCCTCCGGCCACGATGCCGATTTTTCCCGCCTCGTCGCGCAGGCCCGCAAGGTTCTGGATCAGGCCAAGCTGGCGGATGTTCTCGGCCAGGGCCTCGATGCCCTCCGGGCTGAACACGGTGCGCGGGTTCAGAGTTGAAACGTAAAGATCAGCGAACGGGACCATCTGAACCGGGCTGTTGATCGCTTCGTGTTTCATTGTCGTATCCTTGGAATGTGGTGAGTTTCATTGATGCCCCGCCCTCTCATGGGGCGAGGCACAAGGCTTTTTGGTCAGTGTTCCGAGGGCAGGTAGAGCGTCAGGACGCGGCGCACCTGCTCGGGGTCGGTGGCACATTCCGGCATCGTTGCGCCAAAGGTGTAATCGGTGTCGTAGAGGTCGATCTTCCAGAAGATCGCGGTGCCGTGCGCCTCGACGCGGCCAAAGGAATGATCCTCCCACGGGTCATTTTCCTCCGTCCAGTCTTGGAAGTTGATGACCGCGTTCAACAGGTCCGTTTGCGTCCGTTCGGGAATGGCTTGGAAACCGGGCGTGACGACAGCGCGGCCTTTCAGATGGTGTCCGCGCCACAGGACCGCGAAGCCCAATGCGCGACGGAAAGCATCGTTCTGCTCTGCGATCAGCAGCCGCATCATGTGGTCGCGGGCCTGCTCGGCGGCGGTATCAATTTCAAGTTCTTGAGCCATGTTCGGCCTTCCTTGTGGTGATGCCCGTTCCGGTCTTGGTGCCGATAATCGGGCGGGGTTTCAGGCGAGGAAGCGCGAAGCGCGCCCCTCTCCTGAAAGCCTGCTTCCCGGCGAGGGCAGGAGGGGGACCCGCGCAAGGTTGTCCGTAGGGGCGAAGGGGAGGGGGATCACCCGCCCTGCAGGGA
>NZ_JYGY01000025.1:0-2110 GCF_000967825.1 Paracoccus sp. 228
AGTCACCGCATTTCCCGAAGCTGGCAGCATCGCTTACTCGCCTTACTGGATCGATCTGAAGCGTAGAGTGGGCTGCAATGTGGATAACGCCAAGGTTGCGACCGACTTCCGGCGGTTTTTGAACGAGCGCGGCATATCTCGTGATGCTAACAACATTGAAAAGCTGTTTTCGGATTTCTGCCGAACTGTTGGGAAGGTCTGAAGATGAGCTGGTCCATCAGCCAAGCGGCAAAAGAAACTGGTTTGTCGAAGTCTACCATCAGCCGTGCCATCAAAGCTGGTAGAGTTTCCGCCTTAAGGCAGGATGACGGCGCCTATTTGATTGAGCCGGCCGAACTATTCCGCGTCTACCCTCGTAGGGTTGCGCAACCCTCACCAGATGCGCGTCATGAAGCGTTGCGCAACCCACATGAAGAAACCTATGCAACCCCCTCGCATGCTGTAGAAATTTTGCAGGTAAAGCTTGCTATGACAGAAGCTCTGCTCCACCAAGAAAGAGAAAACTCTAAGAAGCAGCAGGAGACAGTAGAGGATCTTCGTCGGCGGCTCGATGCTGCGTCAGAAAAAGTTCTTGCTCTGGCGCAACCCGCGCAACCGTCATCAGACGCGCGTCATGACGCGCCACGCAACCCTCTGCAACCCCGGCGGTGGTGGTCTTGGAAGAGGAACTGAGGCGCCACAAACAACAAGGTCTTGGCAGTTTGACGCGTATGTATTAAATATTGGTACACACGATCAAAGTCAGGAGCGCCCATGCCCCGTAACACCTCCGTCTCCCTCGGGGAGCATTTTACCGGCTTCATCAGCGCCCAAGTCGAAGCAGGCCGCTACGGCTCCGCCAGTGACGTGGTCCGTGCCGGGCTGCGGCTGCTGGAGGAACACGAAGCCCGCGTTCGAACGCTCCAAGCTGCGCTCGATGAAGGTGATGCCTCCGGCCCCCCCGAACCCCTCGACCTCGCCGCCTTCAAGGCCGAGCTGCGCGCCGGACGCGCGGGGTGACCAAGCTCCTCCGCTTCACTCCGGCCGCCCGCGCCGATCTGGCTGGGATCTGGAACTACACCGCCCGGCATTGGGACACGCAGCAGGCTGATCGCTATCTTGAAGAGGTGCACGGGGTCTGTCTGGCCCTTGCCACCGGGGAGATGGTCAGTCGTCCGGTCGATCTGCGCCCCGGAACTCGCAAGGCGCGGTCCGGCTCGCATATGGTCTATGTCCGGGAAGGTGCGGACACCCTCGACGTGATCCGCATTCTGCACCAGCGCCAGGATGTCGAGCGCCACCTCTGACGCAACCCCTTTTCAGCCCTGACCCTACCTGTCTGGCGGAGAACGGGTATTTTGAATCGTTTAACCGATTGACGTGAATGCTCTTTTTTGCCGTTGCCGTGTTGGCACGTCCCCAGCATTCTGCGGCTATGGAACCGTCTCTTCAAATTCGCCCGGCACAGAAGTCTGACGTAGGTCAGATCAGCAGATTGGTGCAAAAAACAATCCGCATTAGCAACGCTCAGGACTACCCTAAGGCGGTTATCGACCGCGTGGTTGCTAACTTTTCAACCGACACGGTTCAGCACCTTCTGACAATCCGGACGGTTTTGGTTGCTATTCAAGACGATGTCGCAGTGGGCACTGCAAGTTTGGACGGCGAGGTCGTGCGAACTGTTTTCGTAGCCCCCGAAGTGCAAGGTCAGGGCGTGGGTCGGTGTCTTATGAACGCCATCGAGGCCATAGCAGATCAAGAAGGCACCACTGTGCTTCAGGTGCCTGCATCTTTGACGGCAAGGCCATTTTACGCCCGCCTTGGATATATCGAAGTCCGCGATGTGCTTCACGGCGAGGAACGGACGGTCATTATGGAAAAGCGGATTGGTTAGGCAGCTCCCCTGCCGATCCAGGCGTCTGGCATTTCATCGGCAGCTTTTAAAGGTAGGATCGTGAATATGGGCATGTGGATTGCAATCGGAACGGCCATCGGCATCGGGGTCGGGGCTGCCATGGACAACATCAGCATGGGTGCGGCCATGGGGGTCGCGATGGGCGCGGCCCTGGGCGCAGTCCTGTCGGGAACCAAGCGGGACCGCGACGACGACAGGAAGCTCTAACTCAACCCC
>NZ_JYGY01000026.1:0-1959 GCF_000967825.1 Paracoccus sp. 228
GTGAGCCTGCCCTGAGATTGGCTCAGCCCCGGCCTACCCTTCATAACCCGCTAAGATCAGCTCTTAGTGTACTATTTTGCCCCTTTCGGCATCAGACGCTTGGCTTGCCATGGGACTTCTTTAAGAGCGTGGTACGCGCCATTCTCATTTCGCTCAATTAAAAGAGATCAGATATGTCACTGCCATTTTCCGGAGGCTGAATTGTGAGCCTCCGCCAAAATTAATGGGTAATAATCCTATATCTCTAGCACACCAGCTTCGATAGCGAGAATAACGCAATGCAACTTGGAGCAGGCACCAAGCTTCCTCATGGCACTGCGGATATACTGATAGACCGTGCCCTCCGTGAGCCCGAGAATTGCTGCTGTCTCCCAGCTAGTCTTTCCGCGGGCGGCCCAAGTCAGCACATCGTGCTCACGTGGTGAAAGTTTCGGCGCTTCTGCCCGTGCGCCGAGGCGGTCCAGAATATCGCGTAAGGTATTACCGCACACTTCGAGTTCGCGCCGGTGGGCCCGGCAGAGCGCACGCCACTCTGGCGCCGGCAGGTCTGAGGCAAGCGAGAAGACCCCAAAGGAGACCGACCCCGGCTGATAGAGGTACATTGCGCAACCGCAATGTGGTACCCCGTGCGCCCGTGACTGTTCGAAAAAGGCGCGGTCCTCCCCCTCAAGAGTGTCCACGTCCCACAATTGCAGGCCGGTGGCATTGCGCGCCACCCGGATCGCCGGATCCTGCCGGTAGAGCGCGTTTTCTAGGTAGGTCTGATGCCAACTCTCGGGGTAGGTGGTGCTGGCGCGACTGCCCCCGCTGAGGCTCACCTCGATGTAGGAGATATGGTGCACTCCTATCTCGCCGAGAACCTTGCTAAAGTCGGCCATTATGGCCGCCTCGCTCGCAATCCCGTGTTCCATATCCTTACACCACTCGAAAAGCTGGCTCATGGGATAACCTCGCTAAGGATCTTTCCTCATAGCAGGATGTATGCACCCAAAAGTAGGTTTTAAGGTAAGCGTCCGGTCAGGCCGCTTGTTTTGACCAGTTCCACGGCAGGAGATCTTCTACGCGGGTGATCTTGTAGTCTGGGATGCAGGCCAGCGTATCGGCGAGCCAGGCCTGCGGGTCTACGCCATTCAGCTTTGCGGTCTCAATCAGGGTATATGCGATGGCGGCGGCGCGGCCGCCGGTCTGCGAGCCGACGAACAGGTAGTTCCTTCGTCCGACGGCCACGGATCGCATGGCGCGCTCGGCCGTATTATTGTCCAGTTCGAGGAAGCCTTGGTCGAGATAGGGCCGAAGCCGCTTCATGCGTGTCAGGCCATACCGGATCGCCATGGCCAGCGGCGACTTGCCGGAGATCGTGGGCAGTTGATCATGCAGCCAGCTCTCCAAACCGTCGAAGATCGGCGCCGCTTTTGCCTGGCGGATCTCGACACGCCGGTCCGGCGGCGATCCACGAGCCTCTTTCTCGACGGCATAGAGCTGCGCGATGCGCCGGATGGCCTCGTCGGCGATGGCCGATCCCTGGGCCCTGTGGACGTCGACGAACTTGCGCCGGACATGGGCCATGCAGGCGACCTCGTGGATGTCGCTGGACCGGTAGATGTCCTCGAACCCGGCATAGCCGTCGGCGTGCATCCAGCCGCAATATCCTGACAGGTGATCCTTCGGGTGCTGGCCCTTCCGATCGGGCGAGAAGCGATACCAACTGGCGGGCGGGGCATCACCGCCCCAAGGCCGCTCGTCCCGCCCGTAGACCCACAACCGTGCCGTCGCCGTCTTGCCTGTGCCGGGTGCCAGCATCTTCACCGACGTGTCATCCGCAAATATCGCCTGTCCGGCCAAGACATGCCGTCCAATGGCCACCGCGAGGGGTTCCAGCAGCGCGGTGGACTTGCCGACCCAATCCGTCAGCGTCGAGCGGTCGAGGTCGAGCCCCTCGCGCTCGAAGATCTGGCTCTG
>NZ_JYGY01000027.1:0-1884 GCF_000967825.1 Paracoccus sp. 228
GCCTTGCCGTCGATGACGTCATTGCCGCCGAAGCCGTAGATCTTGTCGTTCCCGGACGTACCGTTCAGCGTGTTCGCGCTGTCATTCCCGTTGATCGCGCCGGGAACGGGCGTGGGCCCGACCTGCATGCCGTTCAGCTCTTTCGGGACGGCGCCGTTGAAGAGGAAGTTGGCGGGTGTCAGGGTCGCCTTGTCAACGCCCTGCAGGAAGATGCTATCATTGGTCCCCAGGACGATCCGGGTGCCGCCGTTCTCGCTGATCAGCGCAGTGACGTTCGCATATCCACGGATGTCGAGGATCTCTCCGGCGCGGGCGTCGAAGTCCGTGATCGTGTCGCGACCGTCGCCTGCAGAAAAACGGAAAGTATCTTTTCCGGTCCCACCGGTAAGCGTGTCATTTCCAGTGCCCCCGACCAGGGTGTCGTTGCCCTCGTTTCCAAGAAGGACGTCGTTTCCGGCCATTCCGAACAAGCCATTGTTGCCGCTGTTGCCGGAGATCAGGTTGTYGAGGCTGTTGCCCTCACCACGGGTGTTGGCCGCAGTGCGCAGGTAGAGGTCCTCAACATTGGCGCTGAGAACCCAGTCACGGGTCGAATGGAYCGTGTCATGACCCTGGCCCGCCAGTTCGATCACGCGGTCGCCAGCGTTATCCACCCAGTAGACATCATTTCCGGTGCCGCCATACATCTCGTCAGCGCCGGCCTTGCCGTCGATGACGTCATTGCCGCCAAAGCCGTAGATCTTGTCGTTCCCGGACGTACCGTTCAGCGTGTTCGCGCTGTCATCTCCATTTATGCCATTGGGGATGACAATCGGGTCTGGGATCAACACTACTGGCGGGCTTACTACCTCGATCGCGCTTCCGAACTCTGCGGGACGGATGTCGGCCCCCTCGACGATCGCCACCAGCGGACGTCCGGGATCGGTCCATTTCCCGGCCCATGCCTCCTGGCCGGACGAGACCGACCATAAGTCGACGAAGCTCGCCATCGGACCGATCTGCCAGACATTGCCCTGCATGTCGGCCGGTCCAAATTTCGCAACCTGCTTTCCGTCGATATAGAAGGTAGCATCCTTCTCGGTCACGGACACCTCGTAGGTGTGCATCCCCTTCGACGCGTCGAAGCCGAGATCGATGATGCTCCGCTTCTGCGCCTCGGGGGTCAGGACCATGTGCTCGCCCTTGGCGTTCTCCATATGGATCGCGAGTTGGACTTTGGTCGTGTCTCCGCCGACGAACTCAAAGTCGAACTCGACCCACGGATCGTTCTTCCAGTCCGCCTTGTAGGTGAACATGCCGAAGACCGCACCGGGCGCCATGATCGGCGCTTGGGCCGTCCAGCTCCAAGTGCCGGTCGTTGCAATCTCGTTGGACTGCACCTCCGCACCGAGATAGGGTCTGGAAAAGCCGGCAGGGGCCTTGGTCAGAGAAAGACTCACATCACCGTTTGCCGCAACGCTGACGTTGTTGGCCGACCATGACATGTTGTTCGTCTGACCCGCATCCCATTCCGAGATCAGCCAGCTGTCAGGCGTGCTTTTCTGGCCTAGTTTGTAGAGGCTCAGATCATATTCATCGGACGACACCGGCGGGGTGGGCGCAGGAGCAAAAACCGGACCGACATCGGCCAAATTTTTGGGCGCAACGCCATTGAAGGTGAAGTTCACGTTGGTCAGGGCCGATTTCGCGACGCCCTGAAAGAGGATGCTGTCGCCGCCCTCGAAGACCATGCGAGTGCCACCCGTCTCAGTGACGAGATTGGTATAACCCGCGTATCCGCGGACATCGACGAGCTCTCCCAGCTTGGCGTCGAAATCGGTGATCACGTCGCGACCGTCGCCTGCAGAAAAACGGAAAGTATCTTTTCCGGTTCCACCGGTAAGC
>NZ_JYGY01000028.1:0-1636 GCF_000967825.1 Paracoccus sp. 228
GTCGCCAGAAAGGGTAAAGGTGGACGACTTTTACGCCGCCCGCAGCAGGATCATCCCGCCGCTACCGTGGCCGACTTTTGCACCGCCGTTCTCAGACAGCCTGCCAAACCCCAGAGTCGTGGGGTTTGGTCTGTCTCAGGCATAGTGCTTCAGCAACCCAAGCACCCCTCAGTGGGAACGAAGATCCCCTGTGCCATCCCGGCCTTGCCTCGAAAAAATCAGAAGCTCTTACTTTTTGCAGAGCCCAAGAAGAAAGCCCCATTTACCGTATGCCATCACATCATGCTGAGCACGTGAGTACAGGGCTTTGCGTTCGAAATGCAGGCGATCCTCGACATTTTTCTCACCGACTGCGTTAAGGTAGCTAACCAGAAAACCGTCTGCTCCAGTTCCCGGCATCCCTGTCCTGCCACGAGTGACAAGAACCTCGAGAGGCGGAATGTCAGAATAGTCGCGCGGCACCACCCCGTCTTTGAGACATGCTTCCTCGCGTATCTGGTCAATAACGTTGCCGATCAGGCCTAGAGGCTTTGCATACTTGGGCAAGGTTCCGGCCGGCTTCCGTTCGGGATCTCGCTCTCTCAGCTCACGGTCAAGATCGCCATAGGTCAGCACTTCCCCACGGAGTGCGTACTCCACGATGATCGGAATTGCTTCGCGAGCCGTGATCTCCGACCAGGAAGTGCCCTGAATATCTTCCCCCACCTGCAGGTAAGTGAAGGCATCATCATCTTCCTCAGCCGCCTCTTCCATCGCGGTCAGGCAAAAGTCCAACCACGTCGGTGTTTCGTCTTCGGCTGCTGCTTCGGCGATGATCTCGATTGGAAGCTCCAGATAGTACGATGCCTTCACCGCGTTCAGGCCAAGTTCGGCCAGTCTCTCTTGTCCGTTCATCTAATACCTCCTTATGCCTCTAAATAAATGTACAGCATCTAGTTAAATTTCAAGCAACTAATGCTGTTAAATTTTGTATTAGTTGCACCGGTACGTTCTCTCACACTTCTAGCGTCCGGAATTAGTAAGGTTTATGTGTCCTTTCCCCRCGTTGCGGGGCGAGCGGATAATTTGGCCTTGTGCCAAATTGTCTAGTGAGTACACATAAACCTTCCTTCGGAGATCGGTTCATGGGCGCGCGAGACGATGACGRTGATGCCTGGCGGATCCGAYTGGAYCGCAGCATCGGYGGCAGGATGCTCCATGTCACCACCCCGCGCAGCTTCGCCATCCTCCGCTGTGCCAAGATCAAGACCATGGGCAACATGGGGGCAAGCCTCCAGCACACCTTCCGAGAACGCGACACGCTTAATGCCGATCATCGGCGTACCCCCGACAACACCGTCCTGGTCGGCGGCGACACCAGCCGCGCCGTCCTCGATGCCTGGAAGGACCGCGCCCCCGAGAGGATCCGCAGCAATGCCGTCCATGGGCTGGAGTATTTCGTCGGCGGGTCTCCCGAGGCTCTGAAGGCCATGAGCCGAGAGGAGCAGGACGCCTACTTCACCGATGCCCTGGACTGGCTCAAGGCCCGCCACGGGGCCGAGAACGTCCTCTCCGCGGTGATCCACCGGGATGAGTCTACGCCCCACAYGACAGTGATGACCATTCCCCTGGACGAACGCGGCAAGCTGAACGCCCG
>NZ_JYGY01000029.1:0-1415 GCF_000967825.1 Paracoccus sp. 228
TCTCGACGTCATGCGCAGGGACACGTCGAAGGGCTCGCTCTCCATCAAGCTCAAGAGGGCAGGCTGGGATGACGACTTTCTCCGAAACGTTCTCAATGGCTTACTCGCGTGAGCCATATGCGATTGCCCTGTCATAGACGTGCTTCCAAGCTGAGCGCAGAAGGGCAAGCCTCACGTCGCGTTCATAGAGGCTCGGGCTGCGCGAAAAGACTTGGCCTCCATAGGCTCCGCCGATGCAGGCCGCGACATTGATTGCCGTCTCGGCTTGGCTGAACGCGGCGATCGCTTCGGGAATGGCGGCTTCCTTCTCATCATACTCGGCCACGATCTCGGCCAGGCTGCGGCGCAAGACGGGCGCGGCGTGTTCCTGCGTCTCTCCGATCTTCGGAAACTCTGCGTTGTGAAATGTCATGTTGTCACCGTCAGCCTTGGCCCAGAAACCGCTCGCGGGCGGTCCGGCCGTTGTCCACAATTTCCCAAACCTCGTGCCCGTGGCGGCGCGCGTAGCGCCACGCCAGGTCCTCGGACTCATGGGGAAGGGGAAGGGCGCACGGATGCGCCCTTGTCTCGAAGTTGTGCCAGCTCATGCCGCAGTCTCGCGGCTGGCGGTGAAGGCATCGAGCATCAGATAGAGCGTTTCCATCGTCGGCCCGTCGCCATAGACGACGCCCCGCCCGATCAACTCCGGGTCGGCTTCGCACTTTGCCCGGACGCGCAAGTCGTGGTCGAGATAGGCGTTTACCTTGAAGCGATAGTCTCCGGCGCCGCTGTCGTAGAAATAGACGTGCCACTTGGCAAGCTGCTCGGGGTTGTCGTCAGCCTCGGCCATCAGCTCATCCGCCGCGATCTTCTGAACCTCGAAGGAACGGGCGCAATCTCGGATGAAGCCGTTGCTCTTGGGTCCGAAAAACTCCGCCGTGTCGCGGATGCCGAACACGTTGCCGGGGCAACGCTCGCCCACAAGGCGGGCGAGGATTTGGGCGCTGCGGGCGCTGCCGGTCGCGGCAACGTAGGGGGCCGGGTGCATGTCGATCTGCACAACGGAAAAGTGAGTCATTTCCGCCCCCCTCACTGGCTGAGCGCGGCATAGGTGCCGCTATCTTCATAGCGAATGATGGGTTCGCCCGCGTCAGAGCGGCCGCCCCAGCAAGGGCCGACAAAGCCGGAAAGGATGGGCTGGCCCTGCAACTCCGGGCGAAGGCGGGTGCGGGTTTCCGTCCCGGTAATCTCGGTGCCCATATCCTCGGCCCACGCCGTCAAATCATCAGTATGAACGCGGCTCATGCCGTGGTCGTCGGTCATCGTGACAATCTCGAAAATAGCCATAGCGGCCTCCTTGTGGTGATGCCCGTTCCGGTCTGGTGCCGATAATCGGGCGGGGTTTCAGGCGAGGAAGCGCGAAGCGCGCCCCTCTC
>NZ_JYGY01000030.1:0-1319 GCF_000967825.1 Paracoccus sp. 228
TTTTTGTTCTCGGGCTAATGCCTTTGTTGCTTAGGGTAAAAAATCAGGAAGCCAAAGAATTCTTCTCTCAAATATACGACTCAATGGTGTTTGGAATTATTTTCATATCAACCACACTTTTTCTAGTGATGGCGCTGGATCRTGCGCYAAACTTTAACCAACCCGGAATTTTGAAAGATATTTTCAATTTTGTAACATCTGTTGGCCTAACGCTTGCAGTTACGGCTGCAATTGGGCCATGGATTTTCGGAAAATATGAGGAGGTTTTGGAATGGAAAAGAGAGTGGCCATGGCTGTATCAAATTGGAGTGACGATCTTTTTCTCATTTATCTGCTTTGTAATTTCCGCGCACATGTTTGATAGCTCTCTCAAAATATAAAAATAAAGAAATATTGTTTTATCTAATGTAATTTAATAACGTTTAAACACATTGAGCAGGGCGGCCATATAGGCCGCCCTGCTCAACCTCTGGCCTGCGCTCTTCCCCGTAACGGGTGTTATGACACACAACCGTTGCGCTCTCAGATCGCGCGACGGTTGTGGGTTTAGTCAGAGCAAGGCCAAGCAGCTTCGAAAACATTCAGGGCTATAGAGGAAGCAGTCAAATGGCGTTCAGCCGGGTTTTCCTCTAAGTGTTTGCACATCACATCCCCTACTTGATTTACAGTTACGCCAGAAGCTGGGCAGATTGATGGGCGACTCTTGTCCCATTTCTGCATGGTAAGAGCCCCGTCTATAAGACCGGAAGCATATATACCCGCTCCCAAGGGGTCGTCCTGGCACTGCTCATAAATTTCGTTTCCATTGAAAAATCCGGCTTGGGCAGCGAGCGGGCAAAGAACAAATGCTGCAATCAGAATACGCATGAGATCTGCTTTCTTGAATGTGTTGCAGTTGAACAATTCTGCCTTCTAACAACCAAAGGGGCAACTTGTCAGCGCTGTGTTCTGAYGAAGTTGACATTCCGCATTTCTCGCCATCTTCACCCATCTGCACCGCCTGTTGGGGAGTATCGTTGGCAAGAAATGGAAGCGTAACTTTTTACACTCTGCCAGCGCCCGTGGACGGCCGTGCAACCGGTTGCACCAGTCGTGTCCACTTTTGACGATCACCCTGCCAAGGAGCTGCCAAATGGCGCGCTATGACCTGACCTTTGCACCCCGGCTGCTVTCAAGCGCCTGCGCCGCGGCCTATCTGGGGATCAGCGAAACGACACTTCGCACGTTATGTCTGCCGCGCCGGATCTTGGGCACGCGCCGCCTGTATGATCGCTATGACCTAGAAGCGTTCGCCGACGGGCTGGAGATCGAAAGCAGCG
>NZ_JYGY01000004.1:2500-395118 GCF_000967825.1 Paracoccus sp. 228
AAGGGCGTTTGGTGGATGCCTTGGCAGTAAGAGGCGATGAAGGACGTGATACTCTGCGATAAGCCATGGGGAGCTGAGAATAAGCTTTRATCCATGGATTTCCGAATGGGGAAACCCACCTGAAACTTGATTGTTGTTGCCTTCGGGCGGTCAACAATTGGGTTAACCAGGTATCTTTTACCTGAATACATAGGGTTTAAGAAGCGAACCCGGGGAACTGAAACATCTAAGTACCCGGAGGAAAGGACATCAATAGAGACTCCGCTAGTAGTGGCGAGCGAACGCGGACCAGCCGAGCCTTGAGAGTGACGAGAACAGATTGGAAAGTCTGGCCATAGCGGGTGACAGCCCCGTATCGGAAGCTCGATGGGACGTATCAAGTAGGGCGGGACACGTGAAATCCTGTCTGAAGATCGGGGGACCACCCTCGAAGGCTAAGTACTCCTTACTGACCGATAGCGAACCAGTACCGTGAGGGAAAGGTGAAAAGCACCCCGACGAGGGGAGTGAAACAGTTTCTGAAACCGGACGCCTACAAGCAGTCGGAGCCCCCTTGAGGGGTGACGGCGTACCTTTTGTATAATGGGTCAACGACTTGGTCTGTCTAGCAAGCTTAAGCCGTTAGGTGTAGGCGCAGCGAAAGCGAGTCTTAAATGGGCGACATAGTTAGACGGATCAGACCCGAAACCGAGTGATCTAGGCATGAGCAGGATGAAGGTACGGTAACACGTACTGGAGGTCCGAACCCACACCTGTTGAAAAAGGTCGGGATGACTTGTGCCTAGGGGTGAAAGGCCAATCAAACTCGGAGATAGCTGGTTCTCCGCGAAAGCTATTTAGGTAGCGCCTCGGACGTATTCCCTGGGGGGTAGAGCACTGCATGGATGATGGGGGCCCACAGCCTTACTGAGTCTAAGCAAACTCCGAATACCCAGGAGAACTATCCGGGAGACACACGGCGGGTGCTAACGTCCGTCGTGGAGAGGGAAACAACCCTGACCAACAGCTAAGGCCCCCAATTCGTGGCTAAGTGGGAAAGCATGTGAGACTTCCAAAACAACCAGGAGGTTGGCTTAGAAGCAGCCATCCTTTAAAGATAGCGTAACAGCTCACTGGTCTAATCAAGAGGTCTTGCGGCGAAGATGTAACGGGGCTCAAGCCACGAGCCGAAGCTTTGGATGCACTTTAGAGTGCGTGGTAGCGGAGCGTTCTGTGATATAGAACGCTGCCTCTTTTGCCCAGCAATGGGTAACGGAGGCAATGTTCTGACTGTGAAGCCGGGCCGTGAGGCAACCGGTGGAGTGATCAGAAGTGAGAATGTTGACATGAGTAGCGACAAACAGGGTGAGAGACCCTGTCGCCGAAAGTCCAAGGGTTCCTGCTTAAAGCTAATCTGAGCAGGGTAAGCCGGCCCCTAAGGCGAGGCCGAAAGGCGTAGTCGATGGGAACCAGGTTAATATTCCTGGGCCAGGAGATGGTGACGGATCACAGAGCTCGTTCTTCCTTATCGGATTGGAAGGGCTGGTGAGTGGTCCCTGGAAATAGCCCTCCACAAGACCGTACCCTAAACCGACACAGGTGGACTGGTAGAGAATACCAAGGCGCTTGAGAGAACCACATTTAAGGAACTCGGCAAAATACCTCCGTAAGTTCGCGAGAAGGAGGCCCGGTTTTTGCGCAAGCAGAGGCCGGGGGCACAAACCAGGGGGTGGCGACTGTTTACTAAAAACACAGGGCTCTGCGAAGTCGTAAGACGACGTATAGGGTCTGACGCCTGCCCGGTGCCGGAAGGTTAAAAGGAGAGGTGCAAGCCTTGAATTGAAGCCCCGGTAAACGGCGGCCGTAACTATAACGGTCCTAAGGTAGCGAAATTCCTTGTCGGGTAAGTTCCGACCTGCACGAATGGCGTAACGACTTCCCCGCTGTCTCAAATGTGGACTCAGCGAAATTGAATTGTCTGTGAAGATGCAGACTTCCCGCGGTTAGACGGAAAGACCCCATGCACCTTTACTACAACTTCGCACTGGCATCAGGATTGCGATGTGCAGGATAGGCGGTAGGCTTTGAAGCGGGGACGCCAGTTCCCGTGGAGCCATCCTTGAGATACCGCCCTTCGCACTCTTGATGTCTAACCGCGGCCCGTTATCCGGGTCCGGGACCCTGCGTGGTGGGTAGTTTGACTGGGGCGGTCGCCTCCCAAACAGTAACGGAGGCGCGCGAAGGTTGGCTCAGACCGGTCGGAAATCGGTCGTTGAGTGCAATGGCAGAAGCCAGCCTGACTGCAAGACTGACAAGTCGAGCAGAGACGAAAGTCGGCCATAGTGATCCGGTGGTCCCGAGTGGAAGGGCCATCGCTCAACGGATAAAAGGTACGCTGGGGATAACAGGCTGATGATGCCCAAGAGTCCATATCGACGGCATCGTTTGGCACCTCGATGTCGGCTCATCTCATCCTGGGGCTGGAGCAGGTCCCAAGGGTACGGCTGTTCGCCGTTTAAAGAGGTACGTGAGCTGGGTTTAGAACGTCGTGAGACAGTTCGGTCCCTATCTGCCGTGGGTGTTGGAGACTTGAGAGGAGCTGCCCCTAGTACGAGAGGACCGGGGTGGACGTTCCACTGGTGGACCAGTTGTCGTGCCAACGGCAGTGCTGGGTAGCTATGAACGGACAGGATAAACGCTGAAGGCATCTAAGCGTGAAGCCCCCCTCAAAACAAGGTCTCCCTTGAGAGCCGTGGAAGACCACCACGTCGATAGGCCGGAGATGTAAGTGCAGCAATGCATTCAGTTGACCGGTACTAATGGCTCGATAGGCTTGATTTGATCCGGAAGAAGCAGGATTACCCTCCTTCCTCCAAAGCATCCTTGGACAATATCAGACCCCTCAAAAGGGTCCGACGCTGAGCGTTTCTTTCCTGGTCTGGTGGCCCTAGCGCGAGCAAAACACCCGATCCCATCCCGAACTCGGCCGTTAAGTGCCGCTGCGCCGATGGTACTGCGTCTTAAGACGTGGGAGAGTAGGTCACCGCCAGACCTGGTAAGAAACGCAATATCTCTCTGATACGATAATACAAACCCGATCAGGACAACCTTGGCGCGGGGTAGAGCAGCCCGGTAGCTCGTCAGGCTCATAACCTGAAGGTCACAGGTTCAAATCCTGTCCCCGCAACCAATATTACCAATAACTACAATGCATTACGCCTCGCGTTCCGCGGGGCTTTTGCTGTCCAAATTCCAGGTCAACAATAGGTCAACAAAACAACCCAAACTGCGTGCGAATCCAGCACCTTAGTAGCCAAACCCGCACTCAACCGCGTGAAACCGGTGAGAGTTCGTGTTCAACAGGGCAGATGCGGAAATTCACGCAAATTCGGCGAACAGGGTGTCGAGCGTCCCGCAGGCCCCAGATGGCGGAAGGATCAAAACTCGCTGCTGCAAGCAGAAAGGCAGCACCCAAAGGCGCAGCCCATTGGACTTGGGAAACTCGAAAACAGGCAGCGCCTGGCTAAAAGCTTCTGTCTTTGGATAGACGAGGACAATGTCGCCATGGCCATCTAGATAGCTCTGTCCATAAGCATAAAGCTGATAGAAATCTACCTGACTCAGCCCATACTTGTCCGTTCCATTGCTCTTCTTCTTGATGTCCAGCAGCTTCCATTTCGTATCCAGGACAAGACAGTTTGAGCCCGAAGCCTTCACCAGGAAATCTGGCTTCAGACGGAACCAGTTTTGTTCAAGATGTCTCACGAGCGAAAAGGTCTTTACCTGTGGTTTCAGATGGAAAGGGGAAGAAAGCTGTCGTTTTAAATGCTTGGCGACAAAGGCCTCAAAAACTGCCTCCATTGGAAATAGCAATGATGGCGATCGGTGCCCGCCGGTTCCGGTCAAAGGCGACTCGTGCTCTAGGATCAACCTTGCCCAGGCTAGGGCGTCCGAATAGTGAGCCATGCCGCGATCCAGGCGCACCCGTAGCAAATCGACCGACGGACGTTCGGAGATTGGCACATCGACAAACACAAAGCATAGTTCTCGTGCGAGCCGCTCGTTCGTCTGTGATCCTGTCCATGACAGAACCTGACGTAACGCAGCATGCAGAAGCCGGTTTTCCGCGCGATCCGGAGAGAAATCGTCAAATTCGGCAAAGAAGCGATCTCGTCGGCAAAGATTCTGCCGCAAGTGTGCTGCCATCTGCAGTTTGCCATGTAGCGCAAACATATTGTCTTGCAGGGCACTATAGTCACTGCGCAAGCCGCGTTTGACGATCTGCTCAACACTGCCAAGAAACGCTTCGATGAAAACCTCAAGCAAGGGCATTCGCGTGGCAGCTAGCTTGGCGCTGTCGGTTTGAATGTGCCGAAAGCCACCAAGGCAACGCAGCATCTCAATCAACAATTGCCTTGCTTGAACATCCCCACCTTCAGTGAGCTTGCCAACTTTCGGCAACACCTCGATCTGATAGCCGTCTGGAGCTCGAATGACTCCAACAAAGCTGGTGACCTGGATAGCGCGTTGACCGCGCTTTTGCGTTAGCCGCAACCAAGCGTGAGTTCCTGTGTCAGTAGCGGCCAATGCCTGCGCCTCAAGCCACTCAAATACGCTGAAAGGAACTTTACGTAATTCTTCCGATTCCTCAGCGCCGCTGTCTTGAGACACCAAGGCGCCGAATTCGTAGATTGTCACTCCACCCATTTGTGCGTCCCGATCCGAACCATCAGGAATGCGATTTGTAGATGCCGATATAGGCCATGGGCTGTCTGAAAGCCGACTCTTGCAGGATATAGCGCTGCCGTGTCGCGTAACTGTCTAGGCCATGATCGTTGCCGAACAGCTCAGACAAATCCTGATCGTGGTCGGCAGTTTCGCGGATGAATTGATCCGCTGCGTTGGCTTTCTGATTGTCGGCCAACACAAGTCGAATTTTACGCCAGTCCTCGAAGAAATACTCCTCCAAAAGTGGCAAGATACGATTGCGAAATATCGCTGCCAGCGTCTGGAAGCGATCCGCGTCGCTTTGTAACTTCACGAGCCCGGTGAAATAGGCGTGACCAATGCAATGATCACGATCATACAATGCCTCAATACGATCATTGATACGCTCGAGCATCAGGCGCACGTCGATCACGCCAGCCTCGGTCTTGACGACAAGCCCAGCGAGTGGTGCGCTGTCTGGCTCGGCCGGAATTTTCTCTGCACGAGTGTCTGGCATCAGCGGGACGAAATCGAAACGACGGCGCAAAGCCGTATCAAGTAGGGCCAGTGATCGATCCGCCGTGTTCATCGTGCCGATGATATCCACGTTGGCGGGTACAGAAAATTTCTCGCCGGAATAAGCCAAGGTAATTTCGGCCGACGGGGGGCTACCATCAAGGCGGTCCCTCTTGTCTCCTTCGATCAATGTGATCATCTCGCCGAATATCTTGCTAATATTGCCTCGATTGATTTCATCAATGACCATTGCCCAACGTTGATCCGGCGCCTGTCGGGCTTTGCGGCACAGCTCCTTGAATGCCCCCGGACGGATCTCATAGGCTACTTCGCCTTCTTCGGCATCGCCTGCCAGAACTGGCCGTAGACCTTCGACGAATTCCTCATAACCATAGGACTGGTGAAAGGTGACGAAACTGTAACGCTGAACAGTGGCATCGTCCTTTGGCCCAGCTTTCAGCTCATCTACCAGGTCACGCAGCTCAGCACCGATTTCGTCCCAGTCACCGGCAAACCGCCAAATGGAACCTGCTGATTTGTCAAAGATGGCGGGACCAAGCCGTAGCTTAAGGTTGACTGTGGTGGAATCTAGGATGGTATGGTTTTGAAGCGTTCCCCACAGCGTCTGATTTATGCCGCTGACACGGCTTTTGGCGCTAGCGATAGCCTGGATGAAGCGATGCGCAGCCAAATCCGGCACCTTTGCTTTGCCACCCAGGTCGTACAACGCTGCTGCCAAACCTTCCCACCACGTGAGCGCCGCGATTTTTTCGGAAATAATCTGATTGCGCCATGCATCGGCAGATATCGATTCGGCTTGTTGTTCATAGTCGCTCTTCAGTAATTGGGTCAGCGCGTAGGTTTTCCCGGTGCCGGGCGGTCCGTAATAGATGCGATTAACGCAGGCGGCGACAGGTTCGCTGGCCAGAACTTTTGTCGGAACGGCCTGAAATGAAGGTTCTTGATCGTTTCCGAAGTTGTTTGGCTCTATAGGCTCACCTGACAGCGCCGCCAACTCGGCCAAATCCATATCGAAGAACGGTTGAAGCAAGGCTGCCTCAAACTCTGGCAGATCATGCGTGCCTACAAGTTTGAAAGTGGAGCGATAGTTTGGCGTCCAGCCCTTTTGACTGCCTTCATACTTACCATCCTTGACTGCCTTTTTAAGTACGCGATAGTGACGCTGAAGCCAGCCATCGCCTTTTTCACACGGTTCGGCTTCGGACGTAAATTGGCCAATCAGAACGACTTTTTCATTGCCGTGGCACAGATAGAACAAGGAACCTACCTCAGCTTTCTGAAACTCTTTTCCCTGACCTTTTTCAGTTTCGCCATGCATGACACCAAGGTTTTTTTCGAGGTAGGTTTCTCGCTCCTGAGGTGAAAAGTCCTTTACACCATGCGAAAGCTTCCAGATCTTGAGGAGTTTTTTGCTCACTGTTTCCCAGACTTCTTGCGCAAATTCCAGAATGCCAAGATCGGAAGGGCGTTTGGCAATTACTGCGTTCTGCAAAGTGGCCATATTGGATTTCGCTGTGTCGCCTAAGAAGGTGGCGAGCCAATCGCGTTTGAAAATATGCACCAGTACCGGCGCCTGCCGGTCTTGATAGTGAAAGGCGATCTTCCACTTGAAGGCCTCACCTAAATGTTCGAATGCTTCGATAGCGTCAAGGTCGCCCTCTGATGCAAGCTGCGCGACCTGCACAACATGTCCACGCACCTTCTCGAAGGCTTCATCCGCTGTGTCGCCAAGGGTTGAATACCAGCCGTAATCGTCAGAATAGCTAAGTTTGGCGTTGGACGGCTTGCTTTCAGTGCTTTTGCGAGAGAAGACCCCAAACTTGAACGCTGACCCGCCCCAGATACTGCCCATCTTGTCTAAGCGCGACTCGATCCAATAGGTGAAGCTGTCCTGCGAACCAGCTTGGGTATATTCGTCGATTGTCATCGAGGCCAAGCGCGACGCTGGCCAAACACTCAAGAATTCATCCCAGAGGGCGTACTGTTGCTGGAAGTCGGGCATTCGGAAAACAACTCGCTTTTGGGTGGATGGTTTGGACAATATTGATTTGACAGGTTTCCATTTGAATCGACAGCATTTTCATGCTTTTGGGATCGTGACCAAGTGTGAGACAAACATGACATTTGGTCACGAACGTTCCCGGATCTCATCGTACCCACTTGTCCGCAACTGACCAAATCACCGAACCAATGGTCAGCAAAGCTCCTATTACTGGCTCAATGTCAGATGCTTCGGTAATCCTCCCCGTTTTAACGGGGTTTGGTCGTAGAACTCACGCAGCCATTTTCAGTTTCTGTGCGGGTGTTATGCCGCCGATGCCCATGTTGGGTCGCTCGTTGTTGTAAGTCCAGAGCCAGTCGGTTGCGATACTCTGTGCCTCCGCGATGGTTTCAAAAATGTAGAGGTCGAGCCATTCATGGCGGACGGTGCGGTTGTAGCGCTCGACGTAAGCGTTCTGCTGCGGTTTGCCGGGCTGGATGTGGGTCAGGACAATGCCCTGCTTTGCGGCCCAGATTGCCAAGGTTGCGCTGATGTATTCCGGGCCGTTGTCGACCCTGATGGCCATGGGCTTGCCGCGCCACTCGATGATCTGGTTCAGCGCCCGAACCACGCGCTCGGCCGGAAGCGAAAAGTCGACCTCAATGCCCAGACCCTCGCGGTTGAAGTCGTCGAGCACGTTCAGCAGCCGGAATTGGCGACCATCGGCCAGACGGTCGGCCATGAAGTCCATGGACCACACGAGGTTCGGCGCGTCTGGAACCGAGAGCACGTCCGGCTTGTGCCGCTTGATGCGCCGCCTTGGCTTGATCCGCAGGTTCAGTTCCAGTTCGCAGTAGATCCGGCGAACGCGCTTGTGGTTCCAGGCATGGCCACGGACATTGCGCAGATACAGGAAGCATAGGCCGAAGCCCCAGGTTCTGTGCGCCTTGGTCAGGCCCTCAAGAAGATCCGCGATGGTCTCGTTCTCGGCACAGCGCTTCGGGCTGTAACGAAAGCACGTCTCGCTGACCCCAAATGTGCGGCAGGCCAGCGCAATGCTGACCCCCTTCGTTGCCACCGCCCTCGCGGCCAACTCGCGGCGTTGAGCTGGCCGCGTCACTTTTTTCCCAAAGCTTCCTTGAGCAGGTCGGCCTGCATGCTCAGGTCCGCGAACATGCGCTTCAGCCGCCGGTTTTCATCCTCCAGCGCCTTCATCTGGCTCATCATGGACGCATCCATACCGCCATACTTCGCCCGCCATTTGTAAAAGCTCGCGCTGCTGATCCCATGCTCTCGGCACAGCTCCGGCACCGCAACACCGCCTTCGGCCTGGCGCAGCACAGCCATGATCTGCGGCTCGGTAAATCGGGTCTTTCTCATTCGAATCTCCTCAGCTCACGCTACGAGAAAATTCTACGAATAAACCCCCTTAACGATGGGGAGGATTACCTCACCATAGCTTCGGATAAACTTCTGTGATCACGGTTGCACCGGGTGCTGGATCCCACCCGTCAAAGGGTCAGAAGTGCAGGTGGGGCCGCGCGTGCCGAAGGTGCCGCAGCCAAGGAATGCCGGCATGGGTAATATGGCCTGTTCTTGGTAGCGGTCACGAGAGCCGCGTTCTCTGCCTCGGTCCGCGCCAAGGCCTTGCGGGAGGGGCGTTCGATTGCAAAAACCGGGGGCTGTTTCTCTCTCTTGGCGTGGATGACTTCACCGTGCCGCATTTCGAGAGCAGTTGATGCTCAGCATCCGGTTCTGGGTGACATGAGTGGGTATGTTGTACGCGTGCATCGCCAGTTCCGTGCGGTTTCGGACATCAAGCTTGCGGAAGATGTTTGTCAGATAATGCTTCACCGTCTTTTCGCTGAGGTTAAGTGACCGGCCGATCTCCTTGTTGCAGCAACCCCGGCGGATCAGGACATATATCTCTCCTTCGCGCTTGCTCAGGATGCTGGCATCTGCCTCGATCTCCAGCGCCGGTGCGGCTCCCCACGACCCCAAGACGCGCGCTGCCAGATGCGGGGTGATATGGCCGATGCCATTGACGAGTCGGTTCAGAACATGAAACAGCTCGTCACCGCTGATCCCTTTGAGGACGTAGCCGGCGGCGCCCAAGCGCATCGCTTCCATCACGTCCTGTGGCCGCTCTGATATCGTCAGGATCAGGATGCGGGTTTGGGACCCGGCATGGGTGATGGCCCGAATGGCCTCGATGCCCGAACCGGGGATCTCGAGGTCGAGGATCAGGATGTCGGGGGCGTCACGCCGAACTAGGTCGATCGCGTCCGCGGCGGAATGGCCCGCACCGGTCACGCGAAATCCGCCAAAGCTCCCGATCACCTGGATCAATCCCTCTCGAACGATGGGATGGTCGTCGACGACGGCAACGCTGATCTCACTCATGGCTATGCTCCATGCTGTACTCGTGAAAGCTGGCCCGGATTTCCATGCGGTGGTGTTCCAGATCCAGAACCTGAAAGATGCCCCCCAGATTCTCGATGCGATGCCGCAGATTGCGCAGGCCCATCGGCTGGCGGGTGACATCACGGCATGCGTCCTGACCGTGACGGGCGTCGTTGCTGACCGCGATGACCAGGGTGCCGTGATCGACGTACAGATGCACCTGTTGATCCCGTCCCCCCGCATGCTTGAAGGCGTTGTGCAGCCCCTCCTGCACGACACGGCAGATGGCGACCTTGACGGGCAGGCTTGGCTCCGGCAGGCGGTCCGCCAGAACGGTGCGGACTTCCGTCGAGGTTCGGCGCCGATGGTCCTCAACAAGGGCGGAAACCGCGTCCGCCAGGGGCAGTTCGGCGACCGGTCTCTGGCTGGTGCCGCTCAGCAGGGCCTGGACCTCGCTCATAGCCTCTTCGAGGATAAGCCGAACGCTTTGCACCCCGTCTTCCTGCGGTCCGCTTGAAGGCGGCGCGGACTTCATGCGCAGCAGGGCAACGGTAAGCAATTGGCCGATCCCGTCATGGATGTCCGAATTGATCTGACGAAGCTGCGCCTTCTGCTCCTCCTGCAGGCGGATGGTGCGTTGATGGATCCTGGCCTGTGTCTCCCTTGTTCGGTCAAGCAGCAGGACCAGGTCGGCCATCCGTGCGCTCAGATCGGTGCGCTGCCGCAGGATCACCGCATCGCCATAACGAAGGATCATGACCAGGATGGCGACGAACATGGCCCCGATGACGGTCAACAGTCCCCAGGTCTGCCAGCGGGCGCGGGTCAGTGCGTCCGAAACGACGGCCGCGTTCTGATAGTACTCCGCCACCGCGACGATCCGGTTGAGCGAACGGATGCGGATCGGGACATAGATCTCGAACTGCTGGGGGCCCGTGGTGGTGCTGGGCCAGCCGGATTCCACGTGGAAGGTGTCGCCGACCGATACTGATATCTCTCCTGCAAGCGCGGTTGCCAGCTCGTCGCTGACGGGCTGCGCGGAGCCCGTCAGGCCGGGGCGCGATGCGTAAAGAATGGTGCCTTGGGCATTCCATATCTTCATTTCGGAAATGCCGAGCGCATCAGAGATGTCATGAAAATACGTATCGATGACACCGATAAGTTCCGGCGACAGCGTATCCGCCGCCAGATCCTCGGCATGCCGGTTTAGCATAGATCCAAGCACGGTCGCAGCGCGATGCCCGACCTCCGTCTCGACGGTCTGCTGCAGGCGCGATGCCGTCCAGACGCCCAGAATGGCCAGCCCCACGACGATGATCAGCGCGCAGCTGGACAGATGGCGCCGCAACAGACCCAGGCCCTGCCAGACAGGCCGAGAGCGCGTTTCCGGCGAGAGGAGAGGAGCGTCAGACATGCCGGTCAAACCACCCACCACGAGTTTCGGGATATGCCGTCGGATGTAGTCCACAAGGTAGCATATGCCCCCTCGTTCACATAGGCGTTATCAGTTCCGATCCGGTCCTATTGCGATGTTCCGTATGATTTCGGTGCCTGAAAACAGCGGGCCGAAGAATCGCCATCTTCCTGAAGTTGCATGGCAATCTGCGCGCCCACACCGGGCGTTGTGCCAAGGCCCGTGTGATCCATCCGGCGATTCGTCGGTCGCAGACGCCATGGCGACGAAAGTCGCCATTGCTGGGGACCTAACGCCGTATTGGGGACGGCCCGTCTTGGCGTAACCTGTCGACATGGGCCGCCGTCCCGATACCGGGGGTGGACTAAGTATCTTGTAAATGGCTTGCGCCGACGTGAACGCCTCTCCGCCCATGGTGAGGGAGATCACCCTGTCATGCGCCGGCCTCTGGTCACGTCAGGGAGATGATCATGGCAACGAGCTTTCATGTGAACGTGCATGACCTGAGCTTCATTCTGAAGCAGATCCAGGTTTCCGAACTCCAGGCATCGACGCCGGGCATGACGACCGTGGAGGCGATCCAGGCGGTCTACGGCGTCAGCGCCGCGGATGCGGCCCTGATGCCGGTGGGCCTGCGGACCGTGGACGGCAGCGACAACAGCCTGTTGCCCGGAACCGAGAGCAACGGGGCAGGGGACACGCCCTTTCCGCGCCTGTTGGACCCGGTCTATTCGAACGAGGGTGACGAAAACCCGTTCTTTGGAATCTCGAACACGAACTACGGGAACAGCGGCAATGTCGTGGACAGCGATCCGCGCACGATCTCAAACCTGATCGTGGACCAGACGCCCGCCAATGTCGCGGCCATCTATGCGGCGTTGAAGGCCGTGGGAACGACGGGCGTCGATGCGAATACCGCCGTCGCCGCGATCACGGTGGCCTACCAGGCGACGCTGAACGCCAAGGGGGCCGACGCCGCCGTGGAGGCCGCCGAAACAGCGTTGAGCGCCGAGACCGCGGACCATGGCGCGGCCGTCGCAGCCTTCAACGCCGCGGAGCTGCGCGTGGCACATTTCACCTCGGCCGGTCCGCTGGCGGAGGTTGCGGCGGAGGCCGCCGACGCGGCCAGCGACGCGCTGACGGTACTTGTCGCCGACGTGGAGGGCGGAAACGACGTCACTGGATCTCTTGCCACGGCCTTGGCTGCCGCCGTCACCGCCAAAGAGGCTGCGGATGCGGTGACGACCGCCTTGGGCGGTGATGCCGTTCCCGCCGCTCAGGCGGTGGCCGACGCTGCTCAACAACTGCTGGAGTTTCTGGACACCGCCGCCCAGAGCCTTCCCATTGATGAGGCGGCGCTGGTCGAAGCTGTAGAGGCCTTCGGGGCGGTGCTGGGATCGGACGGCCATGCCGCCGACAGCATGGACGCGATCCAGGCCGGACTGGCCTCGGCAGAGGATCAGGCCGACGCCGCCGCGACGGTGCGAGACGCCGCGCAGGCCGACCTTGCCGAGGCGCAGGCGGATTACAATACCGCGGTGCAGCAGGCGCAGACTGCCGGAACACCCGCCCAGACCGCGGACTTCCTGGCCGACACCTTAGAGGATTACGGGCTGGCCACCAGTCCGGAGGGGGGGCTGATCATCGACCACGTGTCGCCCGATGTCGGCCTGACTGCGCCCTTCAACAGCTTCATGACCATCTTCGGCCAGTTCTTCGACCATGGTCTGGACCTTGTGAACAAGGGCGGCAACGGCACTGTCTTCATTCCGCTGCAGGCCGATGACCCACTGATTGCCGGCGCCGACCAGATTTTCGGCACGGGCGACGATCTTCCCGCAAGCCTGCGGTTCATGGCGCTGACCCGGGCCACCCCGGTCCTGGACGAGAACGGGGTGGAGCAGCACGTCAATGCCACGACGTCTTTCGTCGACCAGAACCAGACCTATACCTCGCACGCCTCGCATCAGGTGTTCCTGAGAGAGCAGGTCCGCGTCGAGATCGATGGGGTGACCAAGGCCTATTCCACGGGCCACCTGCTGGACGCGTCGAGCGAGACCGGCTCTCTGGACGGTGCGGTGGGGACGTGGGCCGACGTCAAGGCGCAGGCGCTGTCGGTCCTGGGCATCCGCCTGGAGGACATGGACGTCCACCGGGTGCCGCTGTTGGCGACCGATGCCTATGGTAACCTGATCACCGGGCCGAACGGCTATGCCCAGATGGTCATGGCACCCGACGCCACCCATTCCGGCCCCTGGCTGCGCGAGGGCACCGCCGAAGGGATCACGACGCAGGGCAGCATCGCGGCCGGTCCGGCCTTCCTGGTGGACATCGCCCACCATGCGGCGCCCAGCAGCACGACGACGGCTGACGGGGACAGCATCACGGGCGATGACAACAACGCCCAGACCTATGACGACGAAATGCTGGATCTGCACATCGTGTCGGGAGACGGGCGCGGCAACGAGAACATCGCCCTTCAGTCGATCCACTCGATCTTCCATTCGGAACACAACCGCATGGTTGAGGAGAACAAGCACACCATCCTGGATTCGGGTGACGTGTCATTCATCAACGAATGGCTGCTGGTGCCGCTGGCCCAAGGCACGGACCTGACCACGGTCGACCCGGCCGATCTGGTGTGGAATGGTGAACGCCTGTTCCAGGCTGCGCGGTTCACGACCGAGATGCAGTACCAGCACATGGTCTTCGAGGAATTCGCCCGTCGCATACAGCCCGGGATCGATCCGTTCGTCTTCACCAATTCCGCCGATATTGATCCCTCGATCATGGCCGAGTTCGCGCACGCGGTCTATCGCTTTGGCCATTCGATGCTGACAGACACCGTGGACCGGCTGGACGCCCAGCTGATGCCGGTGAACGGTGATGCGGAACAGATGTCGCTGATCGAAGCGTTCCTGAACCCAGAAGCCTTCACGGGGTCAGGCAGTTCGCTGGACGAGGCGCAGGCGGCGTTCATCCGGGGCCTGACCTCTGACGTGGGCAGCGAGATCGACGAGTTCATCGTCCCCGCCCTGCGCAGCAACCTGCTGGGTCTTCCTCTGGATCTTGCCGCGCTGAACATCGCGCGGGCACGCGATACCGGCGTCCCGTCGCTGAACGAGACGCGGGCCCAGCTCTACAACGACTTCGGCCTGCCGGACCTGAAGCCCTATGCCAGCTGGACCGATTTCACGCAGTATCTGAAGAACCCGTTCTCGATCGCGAACTTCATCGCGGCCTATGGAAACCATGCGTCGATCACCTCGGCCACGACCCTCGCCGACAAGCGCGAGGCTGCCACCCTGCTGCTGTTCGGCGACGGCACCAACAGCGATGGCGTGACGATACGCGGCGTGACCTACACGAACGAGGATCGGCTGAACTTCCTCAACGGGCGGGGCGGCTACGGCGCCGGCAACGACCGGGGCGGGCTGGACAATGTCGACCTGTGGATCGGTGGCCTGGCCGAGAAGGTGACCGAATTCGGCGGCATGCTGGGCACCACCTTCGGCTTCATCTTCGAATACCAGATGGAGCAGCTGCAGAATGGCGACCGGTTCTATTACCTGTCGCGCACGCAGGGTCTGAACCTGCTTGACGCGCTTGAGGCGAACACCTTCGCCGACATCGTCATGCGCAACTCGGCGCTGAGCGGCGATTATGCCACGCATATCAACGCGAACCTGTTCCTGACCCCGGACATGATACTGGAACTGGACCGCGCCATCGCACAGCGCGACTACAACGGCGCGGGTGCTGGCCGTGACCCGGTCTGGGACGACCCGATCATTCAGAGCCTCGACCCCAAGGTGATCCGGGTGGATTCCGGTGTCACCGACGCGAACGGCCATCAGGTCGGCGGAGAGCTGCATTTCCGCGGCGGTGAACATGTCGTCCTGGGCGGGACCGAGGGTGACGACTACATCAAGTCGGATCTGGGTGACGACGCGCTGTGGGGCGATGGCGGCAACGATTACCTGAACGGCGGGGCAGGGGCCGACCAGGTCTTCGGCGGCAACGGTGACGACATCATCGAGGACACGTTCGGCGACAACTTCCTGCGCGGCGAACGGGGCAACGACGTCGTCTCGTCGTCCCGGGGCATCAACCTGCTGTTCGGCGGCGAGGGGCGGGACGCGCTGCTGGTCGGTCAGGACGCGGGCGAGGCCTTCGGTGGCGAGGGCGACGACTTCATCCTGGGCGGTTCCGGCGGGGACAACCTGCTGGGTAACGAAGGCAACGACTGGATCGAGGGCGGAGAGGGATTCGACGTCATCTCGGGCGACAATTCGGAACTGTTCTTCAACTCGACCATCATCGGCCATGATGTGGCCTGGGGCCAGGGCAACGACCAGGACTACGATCTTGAATCGGGCGACGACATCGCCCTGTCCGGGATCGGCGTCCAGCGCTTCGAGGGCATGTTCGGCTTTGACTGGGCCAGCGCGAAATACGACGTGGCCGGTGTGAACTGGGACTTCAACATCCCGATCTTCACATCGGCGCCTGCGGACATCCTGCGTGACCGCTTTGACCTGATGGAGGGTATGTCGGGCTGGATCCACAACGACACACTGCTTGGCGACAACCGTGGCGGGACCGTGGGCGACACGGATGCGGCGGGCAGCTTTGACGACCACGTTTTGACCGCGGCGGGCATCGACCGCATCAACGGGCTGCGCAACTGGTTCGACGGCGCGCTGGAGACCCTTGGCGGACCGGGAGCCACAAGCTTCCGGGACGGTAACCTGATCATGGGTGGCGCCGGGTCCGATCGCATGATGGGGCGCGGCGGCTTCGACGTCATCGACGGCGACGCCTGGCTTAATGTCCGCATCCGCATCGTGGTCGACGGAACCGTGTATTCCGCGGAATCGCTGAACAGCTCTCAGGCGGCCGCCGGACCGTATGCGGGCAGGGTCTATGCGATGGGTGCCGACGGGCGGCCGGACTTCTCTGCGCAGGCCTTTGGGGGGCGGTCGCTGACCTCGCTGCTGCTGGACCGTACGATCAACCCCGGCGACATGTCCATCGTCCGCGAGATCGTGACGGCGGCACCTGGCACGGCCCGTGACAGGGCGGTCTTTGCAGGCGCGCTGGACGAATACGAGATCGAGGGGCGCGGCACGCAGTTGCCGGGAAGCACGTTGATCCAGGCGGCGCGTGACATGAACGGCGACGGCTTCATCTCTGTCCGCGACCTGGGCGGGGACGGGCGCGCGGCCTTCGATGATATCGATCTGATCCGCAACGTCGAGGATCTGGAATTCACCGATCAGGTCATCGCCATCGACACGCCCATCGGCATCAACGTGAACCTGGCGCTGGACGTCGATGGCGCCCCTGCGGCCTTGCCGGCCATCGGTGCCACCATCGGCCGCATCACCGCCGAAGGCGTCCCCGGCACCTTTGCCCTGGGTGCCGGCAGCAGTCCCCTGTTCGGCGTTGCAGCCGACGGGACGCTTGCCGTGACCGGCACGCTTGGCCTCAATCAGACGCACCAGCTGGATCTGACCTTTGCGACGTCGGGGGTCAGCAGGACGGAACGCCTGCAGGTCCTGACCGGCAGCAACGCGGCCAATACCATGGCAGGATGGGCCGGGGACGACCTGATGTACGGCCTGGCCGGAACGGATGTCCTGACGGGAGGCACGGGGGACGACGTCCTGTTCGGACAGGCCGGAAACGATCAGCTGACCGGCGGCGCTGGGCGCGACATCCTGATCGGCGGGCGCAACAACGACCAGGTTCAGGGCGGCGCGGGGGACGACCTGATCCTCTTTGCATGGGGTGACGGGAATGATGCGGTCGATGGCGGCGATGGCACCGACCGGATGCGCATCTCTGGCACCGCCGCGAACGAGACCCTGACTGCAACCTGGAACGGTGCCGCGCTGACTGCGCTGACCGGGTTCACCGCGATCACCTCAGTCGAACAGGTCCACGTCGATCTTGCGGGCAGTGCGGACCGGCTGGTCTATGCTGCCGGATCGGCCGGCGTCGTCGTCGACCTGGGCGCGGGGACGGCGTCGGGCTTTGCCTCGGTTGCCAACATCGCCTCCGTTCAGGGCGGGAACGGTGCCGATGTCCTGACCGGGAACGATCAGGCCAACACGCTGAACGGTGGGGGTGGAAACGACTTCTTCGTGGCGAGGGCCGATGATGCCAGCGACCTCTACACCGGTGCAGCAGGCTTCGACACGCTGGACCTGTCCGCCTATTCCGGCGACCTGTCGGTCGATATTTCCTTTGCCACGGCGACGATCCTAGGAACGGGCACGACGGCAGCGCTGTCCGACCGCGTCCAGTCGGTCGAGGCCCTGATCCTGGGCGGTGGCGCGGACATCGCCTTCGGCAGTGCAGGGGCCAACCACCTATGGGGCGGCGACGGTGACGACACGCTCAGCGGCGTGAACGGCAACGACACACTGGAGGGTGATGCGGGCAACGACATGCTGATCGGCGGCGCGGGTTTGGACGTCCTTGTCGGCGGGCTGGGCGATGACGTCTTCGTCTTCGCGACACCCGCCCACAGCACGCTGGCGGCGTCGGACGTGATCATGGACTTCGGTCAGGCGGGATCGGCGGGCGGCGATGTCATCGACATCGGCGACATGGCAGGGCTGGCCTTCCAGTTCGTGGGATCGGGGGGCTTCGCATCCGGCGGGACCAATCAGGTGCGCGTCTTCAACAACGGGACGGACACGTTCGTTCAGATCGACACGGACACCGACGTCGCAGCCGAAGCCCAGATCCGCATCCTTGGCATCCACGACTTGGCGGCATCGGACTTCATCCTGTGAAGGCTGATCCAGACTGATAAGCATCACGACCGGCTGGTAGGGAGTTTCCAATGCCAGCCGGTTTCCCAATGTCACAGGAGCAGCTTGGTCATTTGTCGCAGGCGGGGCACATTTTCCAGCGACTTCAAACTATGCGTTGATCAGGAAACCCACTTCTACCTGATCCCCAAAGGATATGACGTCCGCGTGGCGCATTCCGTTTGCGGGCTCTCCGATCTGCTGCATCTCGATCGGGCGCTGCCATTGGTGATCAAGCTAATGGTCGATCTTTTCGTGCAGCTGTCGAATTTCTAGCTCAGCCTTCAGATTGATGCGATATTCTGTTTTGCCCCGCAGGCGGTTCTGGGTTTCCTGCCGGCGCTGGCTCACCATGATGATTGGCGCCTGCAGGGTGGCGACGCAGGACAGCACCAGGTAAGGGGTAGGGATCGAAGGGCGGCCGCAGCACACCCGTGACGTTCGTGCCGATCCATGCCGCCAGAACGCCGACAAACACCAGGATGAACGGCCGGCTGCCGCCAAAACGTGCGACCCTGTCGGCCATCTGTTCGTCGAAAATCAGGCGGTCGTCCAGCGCCGGCTCCCGCTGGCGCGACAGAATGGTGCCAGCCTCCAGAATGTCCAACACGGTTTTGTCCAATGCCGACAGCTTGCCACGCGCGTCCTCCAGCATGCGTTCGACGTATTGCCTGCGAAATGGCACCAGATCGGTCTGGTAGATGATGCGGCCACCGGATCAGTCTGGTGGCTCCGTCTCGATCAAGGCGGACAGTCCAGGGCGAACTGACATTCAGGCATGCACTGCCGTCAGCGGAGATCTATCCGCGAATATGGCATGGGGCGGTTTGGTGATCGGGTTCGCGGGGCAGAGGTTCTCATGGGGACCATTCAGGGATGTCGCAAGGCCGTGGTGCGCCTCAACCCGATCTGCAATCATCATGCCGAACGGGTCGGCGCGTCGCCCGGCAGTGAGGATCCGGGCGGTATGAAGGCGGCAGTTGCCGCGATCTGTAAGGCGCCGGCGCAGCAAGGCATTGTCCGACAAGGATCCAGTACACCGGGATGCGTCGCCGCTGCATTTGGTACAGGGAAACAGGCAAGAACATCGATCATCGAAAGTGAACGGACGGTGATCTGTATTGACGGACCGTCCGTCTAGGGGTGGGTAAACCCTTCACCGACAATGTCGTTTGTTACCGTCAGTAGCAGCTTCCGTTGACACAGGACGCACCACCGGCAAGCGCGCCGATCAATGCGCCCTTGGTCTTGGACCCTCCCAAGGCGTCGGCCGCCAAGGCCCCCGCACCCGCGCCGCCCACCGTCCGGACCGCGGCACTATTGAGTGGGCTGTCGTGGTAGCCACCACCACCGGCACATCCTGCCAGCGCCAAGACAACGGCCGTTCCCATCGCTCCGAATGTCGTCTTCATTTCCTGCCCCTTGATCTTGTTCTGATTTGTCCGAACAGCCTAGCGCGCGCCCTTGGGGATGATAATCCCGACCTCCTTCAGAAACGCGTGATCCGCATGGCAGGCGTCAGCTGTAGGCATAGACCAACAGCGCGACGCCCAGGATCAGGCGATAGACCACGTACGGCGTGAAGCTGACGGCCTTCAGCAGCCGCATCATCAGGGTCAGGGCGACAAGGGCCGCTACAAAAGCGAAACCTGCAGCGATCCCGGCCTGTGCGACCGCTGCACCGTCGAAGTCCGACATGACATCGCCCGCCAGAAGCGCGGCCGAGGCGATGATGGTGGGGATCGACATCAGCATCGAGATCCGCGCCGCGTCCTCGCGGATATAGCCCAGGGCACGCGCGCCCGTGATCGTCGCCCCTGATCGCGAGGTTCCGGGGATCAACGCCACCGCCTGCCACAGGCCGACGATGACGGCGTCGCGCATCGTCCAGTCCGCGGTCCGCTTTCGGCCCTCTCCACGCTGGTCGGACCAGTAGAGCAGCAGACCGAAAATGATCATCGTCCAGCCGATCACGGCCACCGACCGCATCATCTCCATCGCGCCGGACATCTTCAACACCAGCCCCACCAGGACCACCGGTATCGTGGCGACCATCAGTGACGCGGCCAGCCGCGCGCCGGGCGTGTCGATCCTGCCCCGGGCCAGCCTGCCACATCCGGCCAGGGCCGCGGCGACGTCGCGCCGGAAGAACAGGATTACCGCGAAAAGCGTGCCGACATGGACGGCGACGTCGATGACAAGGCCTTGGTCCTGCATGCCGGTCAGCTCCGGAAGCAGGATCAGGTGGCCAGAGGAGGAGACCGGAAGGAACTCGGTGATCCCCTGGATGATGGCGACAAGGACAAGGTGGAAGAGGGTCATTCAGATTCCTTACGCGGGCAACGCGCCACTTCAGAGGCCCGTCATTGCCGTTGTGGAAATGACGGACTGTGGAGCGCGCCCGCTATCACCGACTGGCTCCGACCGCCACTCTACCAGGCCAATTTGCGCTTTTTGATGACACCGCTTACCGAACAGATGAAGCAAAAGTGAAAGCGTGGACCCGTCCGGTATCCACGGAGAACAAGCGCCGTTGGCGCGGGAATGCTGGCGTCCCCTGCGCATCGTGATGCTAGGTCGCGTACTTCCCCCGCGCTTCAGATCAGCATCGAACGACATGGGTATCCTCGACCTATGGTCGCAAACCGACAACGCTTATGACGCTGCAGCCGCCGGCCGGTGCGTTCTATCCGCGTTCAGGCGATGCATTTCGAACATCTGTCCGTCCCGCTCCGACGCTCGTCTAGCTGGCCTCGGCGCGGGTCGTCTCTGGTCGGCCTGTCCCTGCGACAGGCCAGTACTTCCACCGCAGTTGCGCTATGATTTTGCGCTGACATAATAGGGAGATGTCAGGGGTTTTGTGAGGTTGCCGCAGAGCATACCTCCCTGTTGGCGCAATGATTGCAGTCTGCGGGACTATCAATGGCCGAGCCTCACGATGACTTCGCGAGCTAAGTGCAACTGATTGGTCGTGGCACGCGCTATGTTGATATGCCATCCTTCGCCAACGGCTATTCGATTCAAATTCAGTCGGCGTTGCTGGCCATGGTTCGATTTGTCGCGACACATCCGTCCTGGACCGCATATAGATTGACGTTCGTAAGCATTGCGGCTGACGATCCCCTATTTTGATAGTCAGCTTACGGCTTTGATATTGGCAGGAAGTCAGCGTTACTGCCGGTTCGCCCATTCGCTTGCAGCCCGGCTAAGAAATCTTTGGAGAAGCACACTTCGTACAGAGCTTTTTGGAGCGCAAAGCCTTGGAGTAACGTGAAGACACAGAACATAATATGAGGTGCCGCCTGAAAGCTGGGCACTGACGTAAGCTCTGTTTTTGCTGTCTGCTGATCTTCATCACGAGGGAGATCGACGATGTCGAGACGAAAACGGCACGCCCCTGAGTTCAAGGCGAAGGTGGCACTTGAGGCGATGAAAGGCGAGGGGACCGTGTCGGAACTGACGAGCCGGTTCGGCGTGCAYCCGACGATGATCGATCAATGGAAACGCGCGTTGCTCGATGGCGCGTCCGGTGTCTTTGAACGCGGTGGCCGCAAGGCGCCGGTGATCGACGAAGACCAGGTCCGGGATCTGCATGCCAAGATCGGAGAACTGGCGGTGGCCAACTCATTTTGGAAAGAAAGCTGAAGCCCTGGGGCGGGAAGTGATGCGGCACTGGAACGCCATTGGTCCGAGAGACGATGCCGAACGGCATGGTCGAACGCGACCATCCGGACCTGTCGATCGGCCGGCAGTGCGCTCTGCTGCAGGTCCCTCGTTCGTCGTTTTACCATATGCCGCAGGGTGAGACGGACCAGACCCTCGCGTTCGCCATGGACCTCGAACCAGTGGCGGCCACAGGGCTCACTGCGGTTGATCGACGTGCGGTTCCTCGACACGCCTTTCCTTGGCGTCCGTCAGATGACCTGGCACCTGCGCAGTTGCAGGGACCGTGGCCCCAGTGGGGCCGCGCAAGCCCGAAAACGGCCACAAGGTGAACGAAAAGCGCATACGTCGGCTTATGCGCCTGATGGGTCTGATGCCGATCTAGCAGAAGTCCAACACCGGCCGGCCGACGAAGGGACACAAGACCTACCCCTATCTGGCTCGCGCGGCCTGCGTGCGGACCGGCCAAATCAGGTCTGGTGTGTGGACATCACCTATCTGCCGATGCGTCGCGGCGCTCGGCATGGCCTCGGACCGGTGGCGGCTCATGCCTCACTCTCCCTGGTGGCGATCATGGACTGGCACACCCGCATGGTCTTGGCGTGGCGGATCTCCAACATCGAGCCATAGTCCGCCACTGGTCCGAGGACCATGGCGAGGGGACGCCGACTTCTGCGTCGAGGCGCTGAACGAGGCCATCTATCGGTTCGGACCGCCGGACATCATGACCATGGAGCATGGTCGCGCCATCGGTCCAAGTGGCCATGCGCCGTCAAGGGTCCCAGTTCACGCCGTTTGCCTGGACAGGCCGCCTGCGACGGTCGGGCGTCCGCATCTCGATGGATGGCAAGGGCGTTCGCAAGCGCACCTTGGACAACACCTTCATCGAGCGCCTGTGGCGCGCCCTGAAATACGAGTGCGTCTATTTGCATGCCTGAGAGACCGGATTGCAGGCACGCACCGGTGTCCGCAACTGGATGGAATTCCACAACCACCGCCGGCCGCACAAGGCTCTTGGCGGCCGACCGCCAGCAGTGGTCTCCTCACTGACAGCAGAAGCAACGCAACCCGATCAGCAGGAGCAGATCAGCGCTTAGAAAGCGCCAGATCCTGTCAAAGGAATGGGAAGCACCTCAGCGAAGGGGTATCTCGCGCTCGATTTCAACCCGCGTGCTTCTGGAGGAATCATGATTGTGCTTGGTCTTGAGGCATGCTGGCGGCATCATTGTTCTGTCGGCATCCTCTCTCAAAGCCATGCATCGATCGCTGGTAGAACAGGCGAGCATGATGGCTCCGCATGATCGTGCTGCATGGCCTGAGTGTTGAACGAAAGGTCCGTGCGTTTGCGCAAAGCCGGCGAAGGGACAGGGCCTGATGCAATCACCCGGCGGACGGTCGCCGACCGTGCCTGCTCATCTGGAAAAGCTCGGGAAGCTGTGACAAGCTTCGCGTCAGATGAGGCAGCGTGCCTGACAAGCAGGCCTTTGCGTCGGCAAATTTGCATCGCGCTCCTCCTTCACGGAATTGGAGCGGAAGATGCCATCTGAGATTGCGGACAGTCTTGAACTTCACGTCGTCGATCTGGTGAATGCAGAGCGGGAACAGGCTGGCCTCAACCCGGTCCACGTCGAAGTTCATCTGAACGCCGCAGCTCAGGACCATTCCGACTGGATGGCCGAGGAGCAGGCGATTTCGCACGCTGGCGAGAATGGATCCTCTCCGACCGACAGGGTCGAGGATGCGGACTTTCCGCTTGCCGGCGGGTCATGGAACCTGACGGAGAATGTGGCCTATACGGGACTGAGAGGTCCGGCCACCGAAGCCGACGTCGACCGGCTGCATTCCGCGCTGATGGAAAGCCCCTCCCATCAGGCGAACATCCTCGATCCCGATGTCGCGTATATCGGGATCGGCCTGTCGTTGGGGTCGGTTGAGGGGCAGGGCGGAACTCAGGACGCGTTGTTCATAACCCAGAATTTCGCGAACACGACCCAGCCCGTCCTGGTCCAGGAGACGGTGGACGGACAGACCGTCACGACGCAGTATATCGACGGCGAGCCCGTTCCCGGAACGTCGCAGCCAGCGGCAGACCCGGACGAATTGCCTGCCGTTGGTGATGACCCTTCAGATGACGAAGGCACTGGTGACGAGGCTGACACCGACCAGGAGGATCAGGGCGCCTCAGGAGGGGCGTGCTTTGTCGCGACCGCAGCCTATGGAGACCGCATGCATCCGGATGTGGTGACGCTTCGCCGATACCGGGATCGCGTACTTGTCAAATACCCAACTGGCCGCGCCTTCATCCGCCTTTACTGGCGCGTCGGCCCCGTTATGGCAAAACGTGTTGTGCCGACCGGCGCTTCGGGCCGCATGGCGCGAGTGGCGCTGCGACCGATCGCATCTGGATGCCGGAAGATACTGTGCCGTCATATGATGGTGGCGCTGCCGAGGCAGACAGGTTCACTCATGTCGGCATGGCGTGCGAGTGTAGATCGACGGTTGTAAACGTCGCTTGGACCATCTGGTCGTTCGCTTACCATGGGGCATGTTGCCAGTCTTCTCGTGCATAGCATTGGGAGATCGAAGTTTGCAGCATTATGGAGCAGCAAAGAGGTTCGCCGATGCCAGTGCGTCTCATCTCCTACGAACGTTCGGACTTGGCAGGTAACGGAATCTCTCTGTTATGGCGCTTCTGCCTTCGGCTATAGAATGTCTCACTATAACAAAACATGTATTTCCCTACCTAGTTATGGATCCTGAGGTCCTGCGCTTAGTCCGCATGCGCTTATCGTCTGGATTCCCGACCAACAGATGACGGTTGCTGCAAGGGTGATCTGAATAGCCCCATGTTACCTGGACGTTTTCTTCGCTAACTTTGAGGCAAGGACGCCATGATGGGCACAGGCAACTTCACAGACGAGTTCAAGCGTGACGCGGTCGCACAGATCACGGAGCGGGGCTACCCGATCAAGGCGGTTTCGGAGCGGCTCGGGGTCAGCCTGCATTCGCTCTATGCGTGAAAGCGCAAGTTCGCGAAGGCGGCCACAGGCGAGACCGATAAGGATGTCGAGGTCCGTCGGCTGAAGCTCGAGGTGGCGCGCGTGTCGAAAGAGCGGGACATTCTAAAAAAGGGCGAGCCCTGTCCGCCATCGGTCCGAGGACAGTGGCGAGCGCGTATTTCGCCGGGGATGCAAGGTGAGATACGCGTTCGTAGCCGAGCATCGAGGGCAGTTTTCCGTCAGGGCCATGTGTCGGTGCCTGCGCATCCAACCGAGCGGGTTCCATGCCCGGCTTCAGGTGCCGCTGAGCAATCGGGCGATTGAAGACAAGCGCCAGACGAAGATGCTGCTGAATGCCTGGACCGACAGCGGCAAGGTCTACGGCTATCGCAAACTGCACGACGATCTTTTGGAGCAGGAAGAAAGTATCTGCGCGAACCGCGTGGCCAGACTGACACAACTTGCAGGGATCAAGGCGCAGATCGGCTACAAGCGGCGTCCGGGCAGCTACGGAGGCAAGCCTTCGGTCATGGTCGACAAGACCCTCGACAGGCAGTTCGACGTCGAAGCACCGGATCGTGTCTGGGTGACGGACATCACCTACATCCGGACGCAGGAGGGCTTTGCCTATCTCGCGGTGGTCATCGACCTCTCGGCTTGTCATCGGATGATCGATGCAAAGCCGCCAGACCACGGACGTCGTCTTGCAAGCCCTGCTCATGGCGGTCTGGCGACGCAAACCCAAGGCGAAGGTGCTGATCCACTCCGGTCAGGGCAGCCAATTCACCAGCATGGATTGGGGCGCCTTCCTGTGCGCCCGCAATCTTGAGCACTCCATGAACCGCCGAGGAGGCTGCCACGACAACGCGGTGGCCGAAAGTTTCTTCAACCTCCTCAAGCGGGAACGGATCAGACGGCAAACCTATCGGACCCGCGAAGAAGCCAGGCGGGACGTGTTCGATTACACCAAGATGTCCTACAACCCGAAGCGCAAGCATGCGAGGAACAGGATGCTGTCACCAGTCGAGTTCGAACGGCGGCAGAAGATGACATACGAAGGTGTCTAAGAAACATTGGGCTATTCATGCATCGGATACAGCCGCCCGCTCAATGCGCTCCGCGGGACAGCGCGACGGCGGGGATGGTCATGAAGATGATGCGCAGGTCCATCCACGGGTTCCACTTCATCACGTAGAAGCGGTCCATCTGCACGCGCTCCATGTAGGTCGTGTTGCTGCGGCCGCTGATCTGCCAGAGGCCGGACAGGCCGGGGCGGGCCGCSAGATAGTGGCGGGTSGAGSTGGCGTAATGGTCCAGCTCTGCCCGCACGACCGGACGCGGGCCGACCAGGCTCATCTCTCCGGTCAGCACGTTCAGRAGCTGGGGCAGCTCGTCCAGGCTCAGTTTGCGCAGCACGGCGCCGAGGGGAGTGACGCGCGGATCGTCGACCAGCTTGCGCTGTTCGTACCACAGGGCCGCCTTGGCGGGATGCTTGCGCAGRTACTGCTCCAGAACGGCGTCGCCGTTGACGACCATGGTGCGGAACTTCCAGCAGCGGAACTCGCGCCCGCCGAAGCCTACGCGGCGGTGCCCGTAGAGCAGCGGCCCGGAATCCGTYAGCTTGAGGACGATGACCAGCGCGAGGATCAGCGGCGCCAGCAGCAGCAGRCCCAARACCGCCAACGTGACATCCAGCCCCCGCTTGGCCATGCCACCCACAGGGGCGGCTTGGTTAGAAGATGCATCAGACCGAAACCTGAATGTCGGGTCCCGCAGGACAGACATGGATTTACGAAGGGGAGGGGTAACCTGCGGAACGCGAACAGCTCGCATCGTGACGACTTCCTGATAGTGCCAACATCTCTCAAGTGCGGCACAAGAGGCAAATCTCCGGAAAGTTCCTTAAAATTTTACAGACTATGCTTTTAGGTAGGCTTCATTCGAGAATATCCTCAGAAATACAAGCGTCGCGAGTAAATTGGACCAACAAAGACCGTGTAAAAAACGTGATTGATGCAGCTTATGATTGAGTAACATCACCGATTTTCCCACCAATCAGCAGAACTCTGGCGGAAGTATCCGCAACAACTACATCCCATTCCCGACGGACATTGCACTCCCTCCTTAGGTAGTTCTTGCTTCACGCTTGCGGATCCACAGGGTGTGGTGATTCAGGGACTGGTGCGCGTCGATCAGCAGCAGTTACGCGGTAATGCAGATCATGATTTGTCGTGACAGCACGCCTTGGTGAACAGTGCCGCACCGACCGACGCGACGTGCAGTGATGTGCGGTCTTGACCCAGGATGAGGATCTCTGTCGCCGGGCCGAGCCGAGGTGCGCCTATGGCGAACTGAGCGCCGACAAGGCACCAAGACCTTGGATACGTGTACGGGTCTGCATCAGCGCGGTGATCACGGGAACGAGGTCCAGATTCGGACGCAGGCGCACAAGGCGCGCCAGTAGGCCACCGGGCAGCCGTCGGCGCGTCGGAACGGGGCAAAGCCCGTCTCGGCGTCCGGCATGCGGCGGAAGATGGCGCCGTCCAACTGCCATCCAGTGATCCAGGCGTCGCGGGACAGGTGCGTGACTTCGGGGCGCAGATGCCCCATGTGCAGGACCCCCTCAGCGTCGGCCCAGAGCCCATGTGCGTGGATGTCACCCCCCTGGCCCAGATGCAGGCCCGCGCTGATGATGCGCGCGCCTGGACCAAGGGTGCGGGTGTCGCCGTAAACGGCCACAAGACCGTCGGTCGGCACGCCGCGGGCGATCTGGGTCAGGGCATGGATGCCCGCACCGTAGGAGAGCGGCGCCACCACCAGCGACGCGTCCTGTTCCGTGGTGCCGGGCATCAGGTCGCACAGGTGGTTAGTGACGACGAAGGCCATCTGGCCGCGGGTCAGCACGGCAGCCTTGGGATGCCCCGTCGTTCCCGACGTTTAGAAGAACCAGGCCGGATCGTCCCGGGCCACCGAGGCCTCGGGCGACATCTGGCCCATGTGGCGCGCGATCAGCGGGTCGTGGTCGGGGCCCAGGGGCGATGGGCCGATGGAGATGATCGCCGGAATATGGACCGCGCAGGCGGCGGCGTGGTCGGGGAACTGCGCGCCGCAGAACATCGCCTTTCCCGACAGTGCCATCGCAGGTTCGGAGTGTTACGGCACGGACATTGACACGCCATTAACGAAAGGGGCGTGCGGCAGGCGTTCAACCGGACGCTTCGCATGACAAACTCCGGTTGCGGTTCGTCAATCTTCGAGCGCATTTGGTCGTTCGTCTGTCCGGTTTACTAAGTTCCCTTGGACGGCGCCCCGACTTTGCCCCGGCACTTAGATCGCATCGGCGTCCTTGGCTGTGACCAGCGGGCGAGATGGGAATCACTCCGCGCGGCAGTCGGAATGCTGCCAGGGGCTGATCGAAATATCTTTTCTTTTCAGCATTCTGATACGAACAGGGTGATCGTAAGGCGGATTCAACAGCGGCTCCTTTACGTCGCAGTGATAAATTCTGAAAACTCCTGCGGCTCGCCCCGAGGCGGGGTCTCAAACGCTGATGATTGGGATGCAGTATTGTTCGAATTGGCAGTCGGTGCCGCCTTGGGATCATGCGACCGCGTAGCAGGCACCGGGGTTCGAAGTCCGTCCGGGTGCGCGGGAACAAAATGCCCCTTTGGATGGGTATACGGGTCCAATCCAAAGCAGGTGCACCATGTTGGAAACGGAAATTCTGAACCTCTCGCGACAGGACCAGGCAGGGGCGCTGTCGTCTTGGTTCGCGCGCAAATTCACCGAACAGGTGAAGGACGGCCTGTTTCTTCCCGTGCCCGCGTTGCAGCGGGTGCAGGATCACCTGATCGGTCAATTGCAGGACTATCGCCGGCAGGCCGGGGTCGGAACGGCGGTCCTTGGGATGTCGGGTGGCGTTGATTCAGCGCTGACCGCGGCGCTGTTCAAGGCGGCGGGCTGGCAGGTCATCGGACTGACCCTGCCCATCCATCAGGTGCCGGAGGAGACCGACCGCGGCATCGACGCCTGCAAGGCGCTGGGCCTTGAACACTTTCACCTGGATCTGTCAGCGGAATACGACGCCATGGTGTCCGCCATGGCCCGACTGCATCCCGGCATCGCGACCGCCGATGATGACGGAGCACGCACCCGTCGGGGCAACCTGCGCGCCCGATTGCGCATGATGACGCTTTACGACCAGGCTCACCGGCTCGGGGGCCTGGTCGCCAGCACGGACAACTTTTCGGAGCTGGGGGCGGGCTTCTGGACGCTGCATGGCGATGTGGGCGATCTGGCGCCGGTACAGGGTCTGCTCAAGTCGTGGGAGATTCCGTGGCTGGCCCGCAATAGCGGCGTCCCTGAGCACACGTGGCGCGCCAAGCCGACCGACGGGTTGGGAATAGGTGCCGGAGACGAGGCGCAGATCGGCGCGACCTATCTGGAATGGGACATCGTGGTCTTTGCCCTGGATCAGGCGCGCAAGGACAGTCCCGACATGGATATGGCCGATGTCCAGCGGCGCTTGGGGACAGACGACGATCCGCATGCACAGAGGATCGTGTCGACCGTCGTGACGCGGCTGGGACGGACCTGGTTCAAGCGCGTCAACCCCATCAATCTTGCGCATCCGAAAGCCGATCGGCTTGCGCTGATCGACCGGCTGGACGAAAGGCTGTTCCGCCCCGCCATCCTGCGCAGGCAGCGGGTGGACATCGGGTTTCCCGACGATCTGCACGCGTCCGCCGCCGCGCTCTGCAAGCTGCTGGAGCGGCATGGTTGCCGCGTGGTGACGGCGGAATCCTGCACAGGCGGCCTGCTTGCTGCAAGCATCGGGGGCGTGTCCGGCAGTTCCTCCGCGCTGGAGGGAAGCTTTGTCACCTATGCCCCGTCGATGAAGGTAAATGCGCTTGGGGTCTCCGCCCAGCTGATCCAGGAGCGGACGGTCTATGACCCGCAGGTGGCCCGGCAGATGGCCACGGGTGCGCTGGATGCGGCCCCCGCTGCCGGGCTGGCGCTGGCGATCACCGGCGTGGGCGGTCCGGACGACGATCAGGGTAAGCCCGCGGGATATGTCTGCATCGCGGCCTGCCTGCGCGGGGACGCACCCGTGGTCAGGGAATGTCAGTTCGCGGGCGCGCCTGACATCGTTCTGACCAAGGCCATCGGTGCCGCGCTGCAGTTGGGTATTTCTCTGCTTGATAGCACAGCAGGCGCGGGCGTGGATGCAGGCCAGAGCGTGTAACGGTGCGGCATCGCGGATGCGCCTTCGCGATGCCATATCAGGCGCATCTTTAGGCGCAGCTTTTGGGCGAAGCGCTGTCTCGCACAGATTGTTGGTTTGTTCTGAAGAACTATGGTTGTCACCAGCATTCGCGACGCTGAATCCCCGCACCGTTGATCCATCCGGAGCAGCCGTCTGAGTTCAGCGCCGCCGCCGACGCACAGCACCAGTATCTATTTTCCGCGCGCCATTCATCGCAAACCGGCCGAGAGCTTCTGCGATTCCAATAAAAAGCCATAAATTTTAGAACGCTACTATGCTGAAATGCGTCGCCGTCAGCTTTCAGCGAAAGATGCGGGGACCAAGTTAGCGCGCAGGTTGGGCCATGGTCAGCAGCGGCCCCTGCGATGCAGGCCTAGGTCGCAATTCTGATGCCGTGTCGAAATCCGCCGCGTCTTCACGGTTTATCAAGGGCTCTTGCATAGCGTCGATCGGGCCGACGCATCAGACCACGCGGATCGGCGCATGCGCGTCGACAGGCACTCCTTCGGCAACAGGCGCAGGTCAGGCTTGAAGGAGACCGCCTTGTCACTCATCACGGACGCTCATTTCGGCGCGAACATCATCCTGACGCGGGACAGTCTGAAGGATGGCCAGCCCTTTGCCGAAACCCTCAAGGAAATCGACTTCTCGGGGTTTCGCTATCCCGGCGGCGGCGTGACCGAGGATCAGACCTGGGCGAATGGCGGACTGGCGCGGATGTTCGGCGATCCGATCGAACCCGGCAGCGAAAACTATGTCATGACCATCCACGAGGCGTTGGAATATGCCTCCTTGACCGGCAAGCCGATGACCGTGGTCGTGCCGACCTTCCAGTTCTATGACAAGCAGGGGGGCGTCTTCGATCACTCGGGGTTCGACCGCTATGTCGACAGGCTGGAGACGGCGTTGAAGGCGTTTCCCGACGCCGTGATCAGGGACCTGGAAATCGGCAACGAATACTGGGGCAGCAAGGCTTGGGGCAGCCTGACGGGCCATCAATACGGCGCGATCGCCAATGCGCAGATCCCCAAGCTCAACGGCATGATCGAACGGCTCTCGGACGACATGTCCGGCTGGCATGCCCCAGGCCTGGGCGTTCAGGCGGGCGTCCAGTGGCGCGCGACGCAGGGCGCGGACGGCAGATGGACCGCGGACGGTCCGCAGGAATCCGCGGACATCATCTCCAAGATCTCGCTGGAACATCGCGGCATGATCGACACGGTCTTCCAGCACAGCTATCCGGATGCCAGCACGATCACCCAGAGCCTGAACTGGGCGGTCCGCCCGATGGAGGTCTTTGAGCGGTTCGAGGGGTTCTCCAGCGATCTGAAGTTCTCGCTCTCGGAATTCAACATCGGCGCGAACACGGCCGTCGGCATCGACCAAGGTGCAGCTTGGATCGACGCGTTCTCAAAGGCGGTGGATCTTGGCGTTGATTCGATCGACCATTGGGGCATCGCCTATGACTGGTTGTCGAACAAGTTCTATGACACCCGGTTTCCCGCGACGGAGAGCGACGGCGGACAGATCGTCGCGATCGCAACGCCGATGGGGCAGATCTACGACATCGCGCAAAGCCATCTGGTCGGAAAGACCACCATGACCGATGCCCAAGCCCTGCAGGACATCACTGTGACCGACGGGATCGGCGTCACCGGCTTTGCGGGTGACAGCCAGAAGATCGTCTTTCTGCACAATCCGACCAACGGGGCGGGCAGGGTCGATCTTGGGGGCATCGCCGACGGGATGCACATCTCGGTCCGGACGCTGACGCCCGCAGATTCGCCGCATTCACCCTGGTTCGACGAATCCACGCGCACGGTGACGGGCGCGAACGGCATTGCCGACGCGCGGGCCGACATGAACGTCGTTTCCGGCCCCGGCATTCAGGATCGCCACGATCTGAGACCGGGAGAGATGCTGGTCGTCGTGGTCTCCGATCCCCGCCGCGACCTGGTCATCGAGGGGGCGCATAACGTCACCGATCCGGCCACCGGGATGGTCGACGACCTGATCGTCGGTGGCCTGGGTCACGACATCCTGCGCGGCCATGTCGGCGATGACACGATAGAAGGGGGCGGCGGCAGAAATGTCCTGTCCGGTGGCAGGGGGGACGACGTTCTTGTGGCATCGGATCAGGGCGACGTGATCTTCGCGGATGGCGGCGACGACACCGTGGCAGGCGGCGACGGCGACGACATGATCGTGGCCAGCAGCGACGACCCGCGGGATCACAGCGTCCTTGAAGGCGGCGGGGGACGAAACCTGTTCCTGGTCGGCAATGGCGGCGATGCGTCCATCCTGGATTTTTCGACCCGGGACCATATCGGCTTTGGCGGAGCCTTCGCCGATGCGGGGGCACTTCGCGACGCATCGCAGGTGATCGACAGCGACATCGTGGTTGGGCTCCCCGACGGAAGCCAGGTCATCCTTGCCGGTCAGGCCGAGCGGATCAACATGCTGCACGAACAGGTCCTTGATTTCATGGACCATGACCGGATCGTCGAGGTGACGGACAGTTATCTGAACGGGCTGACGCATGACCAGGTTGTCGAGGTCTTTCGCCAGGGCGAGGGAAACTTCGATCAGCCGGACCAGCGGGGTACGTCGATCTACTTCGATGAGCTGGAAGCGACGATGGCCCGTCTGGAACTGCGAGAGGATGACGAGGGTCTTCCGAACGACGACCTGCCCGTTCGACCGGTCGACGAAGATGACCTGCCCTCCGTTCCGCCGGTTGCCGACGATCCCCACACCCCCGACCCGGACGATCCCTACGCAGATCAGGATGAGGAATCCGCCTCTGGCGGCGCCTGTTTCGTCGCAACGTCCGCCTATGGAAATGCCTGGCATCCCGACGTCGTTGCGTTGCGCGCGTTCCGCGACAACCACCTGATCAAGACGCGGGCCGGTCGCTTGTTTGTGAGGGTCTACTGGATCATCGGTCCGAAGCTGGCGGCCCGCACACGGCCCGACCAGTTTCATGCACGCGCCGTCCGGTCGACGCTTTCTCGGTTTGTCGCATTGCTGAGGTCGACCGATCTGACCGCTGGAAAATGATTAGTAGTGTGGTTCGCAATGACCTGCCGGGTTGAGCAATCGCTCGACGCGCGGAGCTTTCATCTCGCGCAGCGGAGCGGGCAATTGCGGTGGTGAGGGCCGGCGCGTAGTCAGGCGGGGTCTGGTAATCCGGGGCCGAATGCGGGCGCTCGGTGTTGTAGTCGGCGGCCCGGTCAGCGATCACAACACGCGCATGAGCCAGGTTGCGGAACATGGTATCATTGAGCAACTCATCGCGCATCCGACCGTTAAAACTCTCGACAAAGCCGTTTTGCATCGGCTTTCCCGGCGCGATGCAGTGCCACTCGATCCGATGCTGGGAACACCACCGCAGGATGGCGGTCGATGTTAGTTCGGTGCCGTTGTCTGAGACAATCGTTCCAGGTTTCCCTTGACGCTCGATCCAAGCCGATTGCTCTCGTGCGACGCGCCGTCCGAATATCGAAGCATCCGGGATCGCCGCGAGCGCACGGATTGAGGTGCCGCCTGAAAGCTGGGCACTGACGTAAGTACTGTTTTTGCTGTCTGCTGATCTTCATCACGAGGGAGATCGACGATGTCGAAACGAAAGCAGCACGCCCCTGAGTTCAAGGCGAAGGTGGCACTTGAGGCGATGAAAGGCGAGGGGACCGTGTCGGAACTGACGAGCCGGTTCGGCGTGCAYCCGACGATGATCGATCAATGGAAACGCGCGTTGCTCGATGGCGCGTCCGGTGTCTTTGAACGCGGTGGCCGCAAGGCGCCGGTGATCGACGAAGACCAGGTCCGGGATCTGCATGCCAAGATCGGAGAACTGGCGGTGGCCAACTCATTTTGGAAAGAAAGCTGAAGCCCTGGGGCGGGAAGTGATGCGGCACTGGAACGCCATTGGTCCGAGAGACGATGCCGAACGGCATGGTCGAACGCGACCATCCGGACCTGTCGATCGGCCGGCAGTGCGCTCTGCTGCAGGTCCCTCGTTCGTCGTTTTACCATATGCCGCAGGGTGAGACGGACCAGACCCTCGCGTTCGCCATGGACCTCGAACCAGTGGCGGCCACAGGGCTCACTGCGGTTGATCGACGTGCGGTTCCTCGACACGCCTTTCCTTGGCGTCCGTCAGATGACCTGGCACCTGCGCAGTTGCAGGGACCGTGGCCCCAGTGGGGCCGCGCAAGCCCGAAAACGGCCACAAGGTGAACGAAAAGCGCATACGTCGGCTTATGCGCCTGATGGGTCTGATGCCGATCTAGCAGAAGTCCAACACCGGCCGGCCGACGAAGGGACACAAGACCTACCCCTATCTGGCTCGCGCGGCCTGCGTGCGGACCGGCCAAATCAGGTCTGGTGTGTGGACATCACCTATCTGCCGATGCGTCGCGGCGCTCGGCATGGCCTCGGACCGGTGGCGGCTCATGCCTCACTCTCCCTGGTGGCGATCATGGACTGGCACACCCGCATGGTCTTGGCGTGGCGGATCTCCAACATCGAGCCATAGTCCGCCACTGGTCCGAGGACCATGGCGAGGGGACGCCGACTTCTGCGTCGAGGCGCTGAACGAGGCCATCTATCGGTTCGGACCGCCGGACATCATGACCATGGAGCATGGTCGCGCCATCGGTCCAAGCGGCCATGCGCCGTCAAGGCTCCCAGTTCACGTCGTTTGCCTGGACAGGCCGCCTGCGACGGTCGGGCGTCCGCATCTCGATGGATGGCAAAGGCGTTCGCAAGCGCACCTTGGACAACATCTTCATCGAGCGCCTGTGGCACGCCCTGAAATACGAAAGCGTCTATTTGCATGCCTGAGAGACCGGATTGCAGGCACGCACCGGTGTCCGCAACTGGATGGAATTCCACAACCACCGCCGGCCGCACAAGGTCCCTGGCGGCCGACCGCCAGCAGTGGTCTGCTCACTGACAGCAGAAGCAACGCAACTCGATCAGCAGGACCAGATCAGAGTTTGAAAAGCGCCAGATCCTGTCAAAAGAATGGAGAGCACATCAGTGAAGGAAAAATTCCGTAGCAGATCAGCAACCTTGGCCCACAAAATTTAACCTATTGAACGTATTATCTCGGCGGTACTGAAGTTACGGCAGCATTTAACGATCAGTGGAAGATGACCTTAGCAATATCAATTCATACGGTCGACGACGGGAATGCATCCTGATCGACGCCACGCACAAGGTTGCAAGCCGTGCTTCCTGAATGCGTTTAGCTCTTCCTGTAATCCTTCAGCAGCCGTATCGCCTGATCGACCTTGGACTCTATCAGCTTGTCCAGAAAGGCGGGCGCCGACATGGCGGACTTGCTTTTCATCGGAGGCACGTGCTTTGCGGCCTTCGACTTTGTGTCTGATTTGGGTCGCGCGCGCGTGGTATTCTTTCGGATCGTCGCCATTGATCAAGCCTTGGTCTGTGCAGCGTCTGAACCGGAACCCCCGCCTGATGTTCCAGGAGAAGGATTTTTATCTGAACCGGAGCAGTAGGAACGTCGAGCTGACGGTTATTGCATTCCGCACCGCCGCCCTGACATGCATCTTGTCGCGACCTTGCTTTCTCTCCTGTTACCCGCCACGGCCTGCAGGTAGGCTGTTCTATTAGGAACCTCAGATCGAGTGCACTTCCAAGCGTGGCCTGATCCGCCATCGCGTATTTTTCAAGTGAAAGCGTTCCTGTTATCGAACGTTGCGCATTGGCTGTACGTACCTCCACAAGATGAACACCTGATGTGTTCCACGAGATGGATTGTGGCCTGCAATCTGAAATTGGCGCTTGTCGGCATGTTTCGGAACGCGTTGAGGTCGTCACGATCGGGGTGTTACACCGGTTTCAACACTTCGGCGCATCGCAACAGCTGATTGCCCATTGCTAAGGTACCCGTACACGAAAACGGTATGCTCCTCGCAGTCGTCACGATTTAATAGTTTCAGGCTGAATCAACTATGAAAATTTGATGCAAGCGGCCGGATGGTGCCAATGCTAATTGGGTTCAGCCGCAGACTGATTGTCGACCGAAGTTTGGATAGCTAAACTCAGTTTTCCGGAACTTAATTTGCAATTGATTCGGCCGCTGCCCGAATAGTTCGCAATATCATAGACCAGAGCGCGGCATCCTGAGACTGCTTACTATAGAGCGACAAATAATTTGCAAAACTTACGACAGTTTCGATTTTTGGAGCAACGTCCTTCCAATGACGTCCGACACGTCGCTTTAGGATAGACAAAGCGATCACAATTGATCGCAGTGTCGTGGGTGTCTTGACCTTACAACGCTGGGAAGCGCTACCTAGCAACGCGGTGATGGAGAATACCGCGAAATGAATGAACGGTTGAGTGAGGTGCGGGTTACAGGGCCGCGCGCTACCTGGGTGATTGATGATCGATCGTGAATTGCGCGACCGGTTCGTGGCCGCGGGCGTACCCGAAACCCAGGTTGATCCCATCCTCTCCTATTTCGACCTTTATGGTGGGGCTGCTGAAATCACCTCCGAGGAAGAATATCGGAATGCGGCTGCCATTTATCTGACGCTGGATGGACATCTGGCGCCTGACGATGCGCACAGCGCCGTTGCCCGCTATGTCATCCATCTTGGGGTGCGGCTGGCTGAGTGGGATGGCAAGCACACCGTACCAAGCGTCCTGCGGTGACCATAAAGCCCAGGGGCGCCGTCGCTTCGTTGTCTGATGCATGGTAACGATTTTGCCATCACCGGCGCAAATGTGCCGACAAATACAATCTTGAGTTGATTGGTTAACGGTGTCTTGCTACGCCGAACCTTCATGGTGGTGGTCGAGCAAAGCCGACCACCGACTGACAACAACCCGATTGCAAAGGTTGCACGCTTGCCTGTCCAAACTCCGCACCCCCCTGCAATCCGCAGACATGCGCCACGGCGACAGCTCTCTTGGACGCAGACTGCCGGGCAGTTCCGGGAAAGGCCGCATTCGCGGACCCGTCTGCCCATTCGTACCTAGTGCACATTCATGTCTGAGCCGGCGCCGCGATCCGCGGTGTCTCTTCATCATGCCCGGACCATGGGCTGGACACAGGATACATCATGCCGACGACCTTCAACTGGATCTCTCTTGGAACGCCCCGCAACGCCACCGGCGGCATCGTCACGCTCGACCCGTCAGAGGTAATTGCTGGCGCAGAAAACGCTTCCAGCCTCCTGACCGCCGCGTCCGGTTCGGGGTCCCGGGTGTTCGGTTCGCAGGGCGCGCCGCTCTACAACAGCATCACCTCTGCAACGATGATCAACCGCAGCGGCAGCGACAACGCGCTGGACACGGATACGGCCGTCGGCACATCGGCGGATCGTTTTACGACCAACATTGGCGCCGGAGTCCAGACCTTCAACTTTGACGCCTTGGTCAATTACAACGGCACCGTCACCTATGCGGATGGATCGACCGCGTCGAACGTGACGCTGTTGGTGGTGCAGGCGGAAACGGGCGAACTGTTTCTTGCGCCGCCGCCGGCCACGGGTTCGAACGCGGCGTTGACGCTCAAGCCGATCCAGTCGATCCGGCTGGATTCGGTGGCGAATAATGACGTCAACCTGTTGATCGACCGCCAGCTTGGAATATTCGACGATGGCTTTGTCGATGGCACGGCCGGGGCCGACCTGATCGGTCCCAGTTATGTAGAGCCTGCCGCTGGCGGCTCAGACCGGGTCGACGGCAATGACGGGCTGACCAGCGCGGGCACCAATTTCAACGATGACCGTATCCGCGCGGGCGCGGGCAACGACACCATCGACGGCGGCCTTGGAAACGACCTGATCGACGCGGGCGAGGGCAACGACCTGGTCAACCTGACCGGGGTGTTCGGCAACGACACCATCACCGGCGGCGCGGGCAGCGACACGCTGTCCGGGGCGACACTGACGGCCGCGTCCACTGTCACATTCAACGGCGGCTCCGGCACCTTTGCCAGCGGAGGCAGCACGGCCAGCTTCAACACCATCGAGGCCGTCACCACCGGCTCCGGCGCCGATACGGTCACCATCAGCGGGGCCGTCGCGGGAAGCTTTGCCACGGGCGCCGGGGCAGACACGATCAACGCTGGCGGTTCCGGCGCGGATACGATCAACGCGGGCGAAGGCGACGACCTGGTCAACCTGACCGGGACGTTCGGCAGCGACACCATCACCGGCGGCGCCGGCAGCGACACGCTGTCAGGGGCCACGCTGACGGGCGCGTCCACGGTCACGTTCACCAACGGAACCGGCACCTTTGCCAATGGTGGCAGCACGGCCAGCTTCAACACCATCGAGGCGATCACCACAGGCGCGGGGGCCGATACGGTCAACGCGGCGACCAACACCTCGGCCGCCAGCTTCGCCCTGGGTGCGGGCAACGACAGCTTTACCGGCGGCCTTGGTGCCGAGACGATCGATGGCGGGGCGGGCGACGACACGATCGTCTCGGGTGGCGGTGCGGATGTCGTCAGCGCGGGGGACGGACAGGACCTTGTCGATGCGGGTGAGGGCAACGACTATGTCGATGCGGGGGCCGGAAACGACACCGTCGCCGGGGGTGCGGGCAACGACACCCTGCTGGGTGGCACGGGCGACGACCAGCTGAGCGGCGGCATCGGCGACGACAGCCTGCTGGGAGGCGCCGGCAACGACGTTCTTCTGGGTGGCGACGGAAATGACTATCTGGACGGCGGCCCTGGCGCCGACACCTTGACCGGTGGCGCGGGGAACGACGTCTTCGTCGTGTCGAACGGCGATCTCATCACCGACTTCACGACCGGCGACCCGGCCAACAACGACAGCGTGGATCTGACGGCCTTCTACAACGATGACAACCTGGCGATCATCAATGCGCAGCGGGTGTCGGCGGGGCTGACACCCTACAACTCCGCCTTGGGCTGGCTCAGGGCGGACCAGGCCGATGACGGGGTGCTGAACAGCATCCGGACCGATGCGGGCTTTGCCGAAAACGTCACGCTGAGGATCCAGAACGGCGGAACGGCGGTGACGGCGGCGCAGCTGACCGAAGGCTCGACCTCGGTTCTGTGCTTCGGGTCGGACGCGCTGATCCAGACGGTGGACGGACCCGTGCCGGCCGGTGCGCTGAAGGTCGGCGACATGGTGATGACCCGCGACAACGGCGCGCAGGCCATCCGCTGGATCGGTCAGCGCGTCATCGATGCGGCCGCCTTGGCGGATCGGCCCGCACTTGCGCCCATCCGCATCCGCGCCGGCGCCCTGGGCCAGGCATTGCCCAGCAGCGACCTGATCGTCTCGCCACAGCACCGCATCCTGGTGCGATCGAAGATCGCCACGCGCATGGTCGGCGCGCCCGAGGTCCTGGTCGCCGCCAAGCAGCTGACGGCCGCCGAAGGCATCGACGTGGCCGACGATCTGGCCGAGGTGACCTATGTCCACTTCCTATTCGACGACCACCAGATCGTCCTGTCCAACGGGGCGGAGACCGAGTCGCTTCATACCGGACAGGAGGCGCTGAAGGCGGTTCCCGTCGAGGCGCGTGCCGAAATCTTGGCCCTGTTCCCGGATCTGGCCGATGGAACGTCGCGTGCGGCCGTGCGCCCCATGCTGACCGGGCGGCTGGGACGAAAGCTAGCGGAACGCCATGCCCGCAACAGAAAGGCGCTGGTCGCCTGAAGATCGGAAAGGCGTGCCGATTTTTGGCACGCCTTTTGCCCAACTGGGCGGGTGCGTTTGCATAATTGCCGCCGGGCTTGGCTTCGGCCTGCGAGGCAGGGTTGTCTGACCAGGGACGTGGCTGCACTGTAATCGTGGTATCTGGTCACGCAAACCGGAGGGCATCCGATCGTCAATGCATCGCGGCCGAACTGACGCTGCGAAGCGGTTGTACCGTGCCGGCAGATGTCCGACGATAGCGGCGTCGTCTGACGTGACGCGGCGGCCTTGGTGGCGAGGATTTGCATGACCCGGTTCGATCGGCCTTTCGGGACCATGCCCGACGCACACCCTGGTGATCGACGCGGGGCGGGTCGCGGTCTGCCGACGTCCGGGATCGATCTGCAAGCCGCCAGGCCGGCCTTCGGCCATGCCGATCAGGTTCCCGTGGGCAACTTTCGCTTCGTCGCGCTGGACGTCGAGACGGCGTGCAGCGACGCGGCAAGCATCTGTCAGATCGGCTTGGCCTGCGTGCAGCTGGACGACGAAATCCAGACGTTTTCGATGCTGGTCAACCCCAGGTCGCGGTTCGACTCGTTCAACATTCGTCTGCACGGCATCGGCCCGGACCATGTGGCGCAGGCCCCCGGCTTTGCCGAGGCGCTGGAGATGCTGCTGCCCCTGCTGACGCGCCATCAGCTTGTGCAGCACAGCAACTTTGACAAGCAGGCGATGAATGCCGCCTGCCGGACCTGCGGCCTGGACGTTCCCGATCTGCGCTGGAGCGACAGCGTCACGATCGCAAGGCAGGCTTGGCCCGAATTGAAGGGGAACGGAGGGCATGGGCTGGCAAACCTCAAACGCGTGCTGAACCTTCGGTTCCACCACCACGACGCGGGAGAGGACGCCCGCGCGGCGGCCATGGTCGTGCAGCATGCCGAGCGCCGCCTGGGCCTGCCCTTCGACGACCTGATCAAGCCGGTCGCGAAAAAGCGCCAGCCGCCTGCGATCAAGATGGCTGGAAACCCGTCGGGGCCGCTGGCGGGGTCCACGGTGGTTTTCACGGGCACGCTTGGCATGCCGCGCGCAATGGCGGCCGACATGGCGGCGCGATCCGGGATGGACGTCAGGGCCGGTGTGACACGGCAGACCACCCATCTTGTCCTAGGCGATCAGGACCTGCTGGAACACGAGGGCGCCTTGCGCAGCGCCAAGCACCAGAAGGCCGTGCAGATGCAAAATGCGGGGCATTCCATCCAGATCATGGGAGAGAGTGCGTTTCAAAGACTGATCGCCGGTTTCGGCGCCGTCTGAGCATTTGGGGTCGGTTCTGCCGAACCGCGATATCGCGGGGCGGCAGACCGGAAACGGAAACGCCGCATCGCTGGTCGGTCTGGCCCCTGCCGCATAATTTGCGGGCACCCGTTCACCGCCAACGTCATGGGTGATCAGGCGCGAGGCACATCAAATCGTTCTGGGAGAACAGGCGAGGCAACTGCGCCGATTCGATTTTCCAGCATAGACAGGGGTGGCGTGACGACACTGTCCAATCTGCGTGCCGTTGGGTCGCTGTCACTCCGTGCTCAGCAGATGGCACCGGACGGCCAAAGAAAATCCGTGCTGAACATCAGAAACCTTCGCTTATGAAAGAGGCGCGATGGGTCTTGCGAAGCGCAATGCACTTTCCTGATATTAAAAACGCCTTGGCCGGACCGCCGGTCTGCGTGCCAGTAGATCGCTCCTCATGTCTTGGAGCAGCGGTCGGCACGACTGGTATCGACGCCGCCCGAACAAGGCCGAAGCTGTCCGGGCGGCACGTGTGCAAGGTCTCGCCGCGCCGAAAGACGCGGCGGGATCTTATTCGTCGGTGATCTCCATCTGGCCCCTGCGGGACGTCTGGATCGCGATCACGGTGCAGATCACGCCCGATCCAAGATAGACGCCCGCGGCCCACAGGCCCAGCACGCTGGACATCGACAGGGCCGTCAGGGGGGCGAAGCCCGCCCCGAACATCCAGGACAGCGACGCCACCAGCGCCGAGGCGGTATAGCGGTTCTTCTTGCCGAAGAGCGAGGCGATGACGCCAGAGCTTTGCCCGAAGCTGAGGCCCAGGAGGACGAAGCCCAGCACGATGTAGGTCGTGGCTCCCTCGCGTCCGCCGGCCAGAAGCAGCGGGCCGAGGACAGCGAACGCGCCGATCGCCAGGGCACCCAGCATCAGCAGGCGACGCCGGCCGATCTTGTCGGCGATGTAGCCCGAGGCCACGATTGACACGATCCCCGCAACGGAACCCCAGATCAGCGAATAGAGCACCGCCTCGGGGGGATCGTTCGAATAGAGGAACACCCAGGACAGCGGGAAGATCGTGACCATGTGGAACATTGCAAAGCTGGCCAACGGCATGAAGATGCCCAGGATCATGCTTTTGCCGTCCTGCTTCAGCGTCGGGCGGATGCGCGAGGGGCGCAGTTCGCTGGAGTTCAGCATGTCGTCGAATTCGGGCGATGCCACGATCCGAAGGCGGGCGAACAGCGCGACGACGTTTATGGCGAAGGCCACGAAGAACGGATAGCGCCAGCCCCAGTCCACGAATTCGTCCGCCGAGACGTTGATCAGCAGATAGGCATAGAGCAATGCCGCCACGGCCAGGCCGATGGGCGCCCCAAGCTGCGGAATCATCGCATAGAAGCCGCGCTTTTCGCGGCTGACTGACAGGGCCAGCAGCGACGGAAGACCGTCCCAGGTTCCGCCCAGGGCCAGGCCCTGACCGATCCGCAGCAGGGCCATGATCGCGATCGCCCACCAGCCAAGCGTGTCATAGCTGGGCACAAGGCCCATCGCGACCGTCGACGTCCCAAGAAGCAGCAGCGCGGCCGTCAGCTTGCCCTTGCGCCCGACGGCGCGGTCAACGGCCATGAAGATCACCGTCCCAACGGGACGCGCGACGAAGGCCAGCGCCAGCAGCACGAAGGACGCAAGCGTCCCCTCGACCGGGTCCAGGAAGCCGAACAGGCGCGCCGGAAAGACCAGCACGCAGGCGATGGAGAACACGAAGAAGTCGAAGAACTCGGACGTGCGGCCGATGATCACGCCGACCGCGATGTCGGAGGGAGAGACGTGGTGGTCGTCCGCATCCTGGCCGGTATTGAGCCGGGAGCCGGTTTGGGTTGACGTCGCCATGGCAAGACGCCTCCTGATAGATGCTGCATTGACGCGGGGTGCACGGCCGGAATGATCCGGGCACCCGCTCCCTTGCCCGTGGCACGGCCGGATTGGAATTGGACAAGTTGTCATAGGTCAACTTGTCCAATGTCGCCCGCCGCCCCGACGCAATACCGCCTGCCTTCAAAACCCCGTCTCGACTTTCGAAGGCGAATCACCCGGCGCGCAGACGACCGTGCCATTGACCCGGATTGATGAAGCTATGATGCGGATAATCAAGCGAGCCTCCTGGCTGATCCCCCTGATGGCGCTCTCGGCCTGCAAGGCCGAGGTTCTGGCCCCCACCGGCGACATCGCGGCCCAGCAGCGCGACCTGCTTGTCTGGGCGACGGGGATCATGCTGATCATCATCATCCCCGTGCTGGTGCTGGTCGTGCTGTTCGCCTGGCGCTATCGCGCCCGGAACCGCGATGCCAGCTATGCCCCGGACTGGAGCCATTCGACCAAGCTGGAACTGGTGATCTGGGCGATCCCCGCGCTGATCATCATCGCGCTTGGGGCGATGACCTGGGTGGGCACGCACCACCTGGACCCCTATCGCCCGATCCAGCGCGTCTCGGCGGACACGCCGCTGACGGACCAGACCCCGCTGGTGGTCGAGACGGTGTCGCTGGATTGGAAGTGGCTGTTCATCTATCCCGAACAGGGCGTGGCCAGCGTCAACGAACTGGTCGTGCCGGTGGACCGCCCGATCGAGTTCCGCCTGACATCGTCCTCGGTCATGAACGCGTTCTACATCCCGTCGATGGCGGGAATGATCTATTCGATGCCGGGGATGGAGACGACGCTGCACGGCATCTTCAATGCCGAGGGCACGTTCCAGGGGATGGCGTCGCACTATTCCGGGGCGGGCTTCTCGGGCATGCGGTTCAAGGCCCATGCCGTCACCGACGCCGACTTCGACCAGTGGGCGGTCGAGACGCGCGAGGCCGGCGGAGAACTGGACCGGGCCGAGTACCTGGACCTGGCGCGCCCCTCCGAGAACGTCGCGCCCCACCGCTACGGCGCGGTGGATGCGCAGCTGTTCCCGCGCGTGGTCAACATGTGCGTCGAGGACGGCAAGATCTGCATGGCAGAGATGATGGATCTGGACCGCCAAGGCGGCACGGGCCTGGCTGGCACCATGAACATGCAGTCGCTGGTCCAGGACCGCGTCGCGCAGCGCGGAGAGCGCGCGCCCACCCTGGGCTGGGAACCCTTCTACGTCAGCGGGTTCTGTTCGCCCGCCGAGGAGGATCTGATGCTGACGCTGCGGGCGGACCTGCCGCCGCCCCCCGTCGACGCCGCGCCCCTGCGGGGACACGGACTGGACCATCCGGGCACCGGGCTGGTCGACATGCTGCGCCGCCCCGCCCGGGTGCTGACCGGCCTGTCGCGCGACCCCGACGCCGACGAGCTCTGAGCCGAGAGACAGGATAAGAACCATGGCCACGATCGACCACAGCACGACCTTTCTTCTTGGCCGTCTGAACCTCAGCGCAATTCCCCAGGACCCCATCGTGTGGGCGACCTTCGTCGTCGTCGCGATCGGCGGTGCGGGCCTCATGGCGGTGCTGACCAAGTATCGCCTGTGGGGCTATCTGTGGCACGAATGGTTCACCACCGTGGACCACAAGAAGATCGGCATCATGTACATGGTGCTGGCGCTGATCATGCTGCTGCGGGGCTTTGCCGACGCGGTGATGATGCGGCTGCAGTCGATGCTGGCCTTCAACGGGTCCGAGGGCTACCTGAACTCGCACCACTACGACCAGATCTTCACGGCGCATGGCGTGATCATGATCTTCTTCGTGGCAATGCCCTTCATCACCGGCCTGATGAACTATCTGGTGCCGCTGCAGATCGGCGCGCGCGACGTGTCCTTCCCGTTCCTGAACAACCTGTCGTTCTGGATGACGGTGGGCGGCGCGGTGATCATCATGGCCTCGCTGTTCGTGGGAGAGTTCGCGCAGACCGGCTGGCTGGCCTTTCCGCCGCTGTCGGGCATCGGCTTCAGCCCCTGGGTCGGGGTCGACTACTACATCTGGGGCCTGCAGGTGGCGGGCGTGGGAACGACGCTGTCGGGCATCAACCTGCTGGTGACCATCATCAAGATGCGTGCGCCCGGCATGGACTACATGCGCATGCCGATCTTCACCTGGACGGCGCTTTGCACGAACATCCTGATCGTCGCGTCCTTCCCGGTGCTGACGGTCACGCTGGTCCTGCTGACGCTGGACCGCTATGTCGGCACGAACTTCTTCACCAGCGATCTTGGCGGCAACGCCATGATGTACGTGAACCTGATCTGGATCTGGGGCCACCCCGAGGTCTACATCCTGATCCTGCCGCTGTTCGGCGTCTTCTCCGAGGTCACGGCGACCTTCTCGGGCAAGCGGCTGTTCGGTTATACCTCGATGGTCTATGCGACCGTCTGCATCACGGTCCTCAGCTATCTGGTCTGGCTGCACCACTTCTTCACGATGGGGTCGGGCGCGTCGGTGAACGCCTTCTTCGGCATCACCACGATGATCATCTCGGTTCCCACGGGGGCCAAGCTGTTCAACTGGATCTTCACCATGTATCGCGGCCGCATCCGGTTCGACCTGCCGATGATGTGGACGGTGGCCTTCATGCTGACCTTCACCGTGGGCGGCATGACGGGTGTTTTGCTGGCCGTGCCGCCCGCGGACTTCGTGCTGCACAACTCGCTGTTCCTGGTGGCGCATTTTCATAACGTGATCATCGGCGGCGTGCTGTTCGGCCTGTTCGCGGCCATCAACTTCTGGTGGCCCAAGGCCTTCGGCTTCCAGCTGGACGTCTTCTGGGGCAAGATCAGCTTCTGGCTGTGGGTCGTGGGCTTCTGGTTCGCGTTCATGCCGCTCTACATCCTGGGCCTGATGGGCGTGACGCGGCGGATGCGCGTGTTCGACGACCCGGACCTGTGGATCTGGTTCGCGATATCCGGCCTGGGCGTCGCGATGGTCGCGGGCGGCATCGGTGCGATGCTGATGCAGTTCGGCGTCTCGATCTGGCGCCGCAAGGAGCTGGTGGACGAAAGCGGCGATCCCTGGGACGGGCGCACGCTGGAATGGGCGACCTCGTCGCCCCCGCCGGCCTACAACTTCGCCTTCACGCCGGTCGTTCACGGCCTGGACGCCTGGAACGACATGAAACAGGTCGGCCAGACCCGCCCGCGGGGCACCTATCTGCCCATTCACATGCCCCGCAACACCGGCACGGGCGTGATCCTGGCGAGTGCTGCGACGGTCTGCGGCTTTGCGCTGGTCTGGTACATCTGGTGGCTGGCGGCGGCGTCCTTCATCGGCATGATCGCCGTGGCGATCGCCCATACCTTCAACTATGACCGCGACTTCCACATTCCGGCCGAAGAGGTTGCACGGACCGAGGCCGCGCGCGACCGCCAGCTGGCGGCGCTTGGCGCCTGATCGGAGGACATGATGACACCCGCGACCGCAACCGACGTCCAGTACTGGGACACCGAACCCCATCACCACGAGGAGGGGGCCTCGACGACCATCGGGTTCTGGATCTACCTGATGAGCGACTGCCTGATGTTCGCCGTCCTCTTCGCCGTCTTCGGCGTCCTGGGGCAAAGCTATGCCGCGGGCCCCGGTCCGCAGGCGCTGTTCGAACTGCACCTGGTCGCCATCAACACCGCCTTCCTGCTGCTGTCGTCGCTGACCTTCGGGTTCGCGATGCTGTCCACGCTGGCGGGCCGGCAGGGTCCGGCGATGATGTGGCTGGGCGCGACCCTGGTCCTGGGCCTGGCCTTCCTTGCCGTCGAGATCTATGAATTCCACCACCTGATCCACCTGGGCGCAGGCCCGCAGCGGTCCGCCTTCCTGTCGTCCTTCTTCGCGCTGGTCGGCACGCACGGGCTGCACGTGGCCTTCGGCTGCCTGTGGCTGGTCACCCTGATGGTCCAGATCACCCGGCACGGGCTGACCGGAGCCAACATCCGGCGGATGACCTGCCTGTCGATGTTCTGGCACTTCCTGGACGTCATCTGGATCGGCGTCTTCACCTTCGTCTATCTGCTGGGGATGATCTGATGGCCGACACCGCACATGCCAAGACCGCAGCCCATGTCCATCACCCCGACGGCCATGACCACGGCACCTATCGGTCCTATGTCATCGGGTTCATCCTGTCGGTGGTGCTGACCGCGATCCCCTTCGGCTTGGTCATGGCCGGGGGCCTGGAAAGCCGCCTGCTGACGGCGGGGATCGTGATCGGCGCGGCGGCGATCCAGATCCTGGTGCACATGGTCTATTTCCTGCACATGAACGGCCGGTCCGACGAGGGCTGGACGATGATGGCGCTGATCTTCACCGTCGTCGTGGTGGTGATCATCCTGGCCGGGTCGCTGTGGGTCATGCACAACATGAACGCCAACATGATGCCCCAGATGAACCATGACGGCATGCCGCAGCTGTCCGGCTTCGGAACGTAACATGGCGGCGTGGCGCGGACCGGTCCGATGGGGCATCGTGATCCCCGGCACCGTCCTGTGCCTGATCTTCCTGGCGCTGGGCGTCTGGCAGGTGCAGCGGCTGGAATGGAAGCGCGACCTGATCGCGCGCACCCAGGCCGCCGTCACCGCCGCCCCGGTGGCGGCGCCGTCCCCCCAGGCCGTGGCGGGGGACGACACGTTCGAATACCGCCGCGTCATGCTGTCCGGCCGCTACCTGCAGGCCCCGGACACGCTGGTGCGTGCCGTCACGGCCCTGGGCGCGGGTTATTGGGTGATGACGCCGTTCCGGACCGATCAGGGGTGGACCCTGCTGGTCAACCGCGGCTTCGTCGCGGCCGACGGGACCGACGACTATGCCCCCGCACCAACCGCGCCCGATCAGGTCCTGACCGGCCTGATGCGCGCCAGTCAGGAGGGCGGGGCCTTCCTGCGCGACAACGATCCGCAGGAGGGCCGCTGGTTCTCGCGCGATACGCAGGTCATCGGCGCCGCCGTCGGCCTGGATCCGGTCGCGCCGTGGTTCCTGGACCTGGACCGCGGTCCGGGGCAGGCGGCGCCCATCGGGGGGCTGACGGTCGTGTCCTTCCCGAACAGCCATCTCAGCTATGCGTTGACCTGGTTCGCGATGGCGGCGGGGCTGGCCTTCCTGCTGGTCTTCATTCACCGGCCGCACGGTCGTTAGACGGTCCGTGGCATCTAGCAGACCCGCCATCCATCGGGCGTGCGTCAGCGTTCCCGGCCCTTGGCATTGGCCGCACATGCCGCCACTGCGATCAGCCGATCAGCCGATCAGCCGATCAGCCGATCTGCCGCTTGGCAAGCTTGCGCGCCAGGGTGCGCCGATGCATGCCCATCCGCCGCGCGGCTTCCGAGATGTTGAAGTCGCAGTCGCGCAGCGTCGACTGGATCGTCTCCCATTCCTGGGTGCGCAGGCTGGTGCGGCGTGCGGTGACCTCGACGGACGGATCGCCCGCCTCGCGGGCAAAGGCGGCCTCGATCTCGGACGTCGTGGCGGGCTTGGCCAGGTAATGGGCCGCGCCCAGCTTGATGGCCTCTACCGCGGTGGCGATGCTGGCGAACCCAGTCAGCACGACGATGCGGGGTGCGGGGTCCATGCTGGCCAGCGCCTGCACGCATTCCAGCCCGCTGCGCCCGGGCAGCTTCAGATCGACCAGCGCCAGGTCCGGGGGGCTCTGCTGCGCCAGCGCGATCCCCTCGTCGGTCGATGACGCATGGTGGACGTCATAGCCGCGGCGGGCAAAGCTTTCCGTCAGCGTCGCGGCCAGCGCGGCATCATCCTCGACGATCAGCAGGCGGCGGGTCATGCGGCGGCCTCCAATGTTGGCAGCAGCAGGGTCACCTGCGCCCCGTGCCGCAGGTTGGCAAGGCGCATCTCTCCGTTCAGGCGGCGCATGACGTTGCCGGTCAGGAACAGGCCCAGCCCGCGCCCGGCGCCGTCCTTGTCGCTCTGGAACGGCTGGCCGGGGTCGGCCAGGATGGCGTCGGGAAAACCCGGTCCGTCATCCTCGATGACCAACGCCAGCTGTTCGGGCCCCCCCGGCGACAGAGAGATGCGGATGTTGCGGCTGCCCGCCTCGGCGGCATTGTCCACCAGTTGGCGGACCGCCTGTTCCAGCATCGGATCGGCCATGATCACCGGATCGCACCGCATGTCAAAGCTGATCCGAACGGGCAGGGCCATTCCCTCGATCGCCGCCTCCAGGAAGGCGCGCGCGCGCATCGCCTGCGCCTCGTCCAGGCGCTCCTGGCCCGATGACAGCAGCATCTCGGACACGATCTGGCGGCATCGCGACAGCTCTCGTTGCATGACGGCGATCTTGTCGTCCAGCTCGTCCCCCTGCGGCGCGCCAAGCGTCTGCCAGTCGTCCAAGGTAACCGCAAGCGTGGTCAGGGGCGTGCCCAATTCATGCGCCGCGCCGCTGGACAGCAGCCCCAGACGGACCAGGTGATCCTCCTCCAGCATCTGCTGACGCAGGGCCTGGATCTGGGCGTCGCGGTCGCGCAGGTTCGCGGTGATGCGGGTGACGAACCAGGTCAGCAGGCTGGCCGCCAGCAGAAAGGACAGGAACATCCCCTGCAGGTGCAGGTCCAGAAAGCTTGGCCCCGCCCCGTGCCACAGATGCGGCAGCGGCAGCGGCACGCCGTTGCCGGTCAGCCAGAAATGCGCCGCGATCGTCGCCAGCAGGATCAGCGCCGCATGCCCCTGCGGAAGCAGCACGATCGCCAGGATGACCTGCAGGATGAACAGCGACACGAAGGGATTGGAGGCGCCGCCCGACAGATACAGCAGGATCGTCAGGCTGGCCACATCCATCAGCAGTTCGGCCGTCACGGTCAGGTCGGTGATCGGGTGCCCCCGGCGCAGCCGCCAGGCGGAGAACAGGTTCAGGAAGATCAGGAACCCGACCACCGGCAGCATCTGCCCCCATGGCAGCGTCGTCACGTCCAGCAGGGCGACCGTCCCCCAGATCGCCAGCAGCTGTCCCGCGACCGCGATCCAGCGCATGCGGTTCAGCTGCGCCAGATTGCGCCGGGCGGCGTTCTGCGCGATGTTCGTGGGGGATTGCGTCTTCATCGGTCCTTCCGGGCAGTTCGGGGCGGATGCCGGTTATTCCCGCGGCGCTGCCTGGGGTCCGACGGGCCATTCCGCCTTCTACGACAGAACAGGGGTCGCCGAAAGCGCGCCGGTGTCGCGCCCTGGTCGGGCAACGATCGGTCGTCGGGCGGCGTTCCGCGTGATCGTCGGCGGTGCAGGCGGCGTCCTTGACGGGGTCGTGACGACTGCGATCCGGCCCGGATATCACCGGGTCGTTGCGATCGGCAGATTTTCATGCGGTTCGCATCGCAAGCAGGATCATCTGGCACATAACCGATTAGCACCAACGCCTTGGGCTAGGCCGGCAGCTCGTGGAAGCATGGAAAGCAGCGACCGCAGTCACCGCCACGGAGAAACGCTGCCTATGACGGCACGCCATCGCCGTGATGGTCGTGCTGGCAATGCGCGTGATCGCCCAGCACCTCGATGACCTTGCAGTCCGATATCGTCCCATGCGCGCATTGGGACAGCATTCGGCTCAGCTCCTGCTGCAGGGCTTCCAGCCGGACGATCCGGTCGCGGACCGATTGCAGCTGGCGTCGCGCGATGACATCGGCGGCGGCGCAGGGCATGTCGGGACGATCCGACAGGCTCAGCAGCTCTCGGATGCTGTCCAGCGGAAAGCCAAGGTCGCGCGCGTGGCGGATGAAGGCCAGCCGCTCCTGTTGCTTGCGACCATAGAGGCGCTGGTTCCCGGTGCTGCGTTCGGGTTCGGGCAGCAGGCCGATGCTTTCGTAATAGCGGATCGTGGGCACCTTGACCCCGGTGGCCGCGCTCAATTTTCCGATGCTGAGCATGAAACACCCCTTGAAGCTCTAGTTGCTAGAGATCCTATCTTCCTGGCCACAGGACGAAAAGAGCCATGGCAGGATGCGACATGACGGATGACACGACACATCGGCGGGAATGGACCGTCACGGGCATGGATTGCGCCGGATGCACGGCCAAGGTCGTGCGCGCGGTCGAGCGGATGCCCGGCGTCCGCGCGGCCCGGGTCGCGCTGATGGCCGAACGGCTGAGCGTCGATCTGGACCCCGGCACCACCCGATCGGACCAGATCGAGGCGGTCGTCCGGGCCTTGGGTTATGGCATCGCGCCGACGGTGGCGGTCGATGACGTGCCTGAACAGGCGGTCCGCCCCGCGACGGGTGCGGACCCGTCGTGGTACCGGACGGCCAAGGGGCGGCTGGTGGTGCTGACCGGACTGCTGCTGGCGCTGGCCTGGGTCGTGGCGCTGCTGACGCCCGCGGGCGGCGGGTATGCGGCATTCGTCGCAGCCTGCCTGATCGGGGTGGCCCCGGTGGCCTGGCGCGCCGTTGCGGCGCTGCGCATGGGCCAGCCCTTCACGATCGAAAGCCTGATGACCATCGCCGCGGGCGGCGCGCTGCTGATCGGCGCGGCCGAGGAGGCGGCGCTGGTCGTGTTCCTGTTCGCCGTGGGCGAGGTTCTGGAAGGCGTCGCCGCCGGCCGGGCCCGCCAGGGCATCCGCGCGCTGGCCGATCTGGTGCCCAAGACCGCGATGCTGGAGCAGTCGGGCGGGACACGCACTGTCCCCGCCGACAGCCTGACGATCGGGCAGGTGGTCCTGATCCGCCCCGGCGACCGCATCCCCGCGGATGGCGACATCGTCGAGGGGACCAGCGGCATCGACGAAAGCCCCGTGACCGGCGAAAGCGTTCCGCAGACCCGTAGCGTGGGCGATGCGGTCTTTGCCGGCGCGATCAACACCCAGGCCGCGTTGCGGATGCGCGTGACGCGCGAACCCCGCGACAACACCATCGCCCGCATCATCCTCCTCGTCGAAGACGCCGAAGACGCGCGCGCCCCAACCGAGCGGTTCATCGACCGCTTCTCTCGGATCTACATGCCTGCGATCATCGCGCTGTCGGCGCTGGTGATCCTGGTGCCGCCGCTGGCCTTCGGGCAGGACTGGACCACCTGGGTCTATCGCGGCTTGGCGCTGCTGCTGATCGGGTGCCCTTGCGCGCTGGTGATCTCTGTCCCCGCGTCGATCGCGTCGGCGCTGTCTGCGGGGGCGCGGCGGGGGCTGTTGATGAAGGGCGGCGCCGTGATCGAGGCGGCGGCGCGTGTGACGCATGTCGTCTTCGACAAGACTGGCACGCTGACCCGCGGACGCCCGGTCGTGACCGACCTGATCCCGGCGCCGGGCGTCGCCGAGATCGACCTGCTGTCCATTGCCGCGGGCGTCGAGGCCGGATCGGGTCACCCCCTGGCGCAGGCGATCGTTGCCCGGGCACAGGCCGCGGGCGTTCTGGTCCTCGCGTCGCGGGATGCCCGTGCCTTGCCCGGGCGTGGGGCGGTGGCCACTGTCGGCGGCGCGCCCGCCTGGGTCACATCGCCCTCTCACGCTGCGGAGGCGGGCGGCGTCGACCCCGCGGCCCTGTCACGCGTCACCGCGCTGGAGGAACAGGGCCGGACCGTCGTCGCGGTGTTTCGGACGGGGCAGCCCTTGGGGCTGATCGCGATGCGCGACGAACCGCGCCCCGATGCGGCCGCCGCCATTCGCCAGCTGTCAGCGATGGGCTTGGGTGCGACGATGCTGACGGGCGACAACGCCCGCACCGCCGCCGCGATCGCGGGGGAAATCGGGCTGGATCATCGCGCGGGCATGCTGCCCGAGGACAAGCTGACCGCGATCCGCGCGATGAACCGCCAGGGCGGCGTGATGATGGTCGGCGACGGCATCAACGACGCCCCGGCACTGAAGGAGGCCCGTGTCGGCATCGCAATGGGATCGGGGTCCGATGTCGCGCTGGAGACGGCGGACGGCGCGTTGCTGCGCGATCACGTTACCGATGCGCCGGCGATCATCCGGCTGGCGCGGGCGACGATGGGCAACATCCGCCAGAACGTTGCCTTGGCGCTTGGGCTCAAGGCGGTGTTCCTGGTCACGACGATCATGGGTGTCACCGGGCTGTGGATCGCCATCCTGGCCGATACCGGCGCGACGGTGCTGGTCACGCTGAACGCCCTGCGGTTGCTGGCCTTCGATCCGACGCGCGAGGCCTGACGCGGTCAGCGCCCGGCCAGCGCGCGGGATTCCGCACGGATGCGGATCGTCAGCACGCAGGCGTTCAGGATGGTGAAGAGGACCGCGACCCCCCACAGGCCCAGGACCATCGGCGCCACGATGATCTCGGCGATGACGACGGCATAGTTCGGATGCGACAGCCAGCGATAGGGTCCGCGTGCCACCAGCGGCGCGTCCAGCACGATGATGCGCGTGGTCCAGCGCGGCCCCAGGCTGACCAGCACCCAGACCCGCAGACCCTGCAGGACCATGAAGGCGGCAAGCCATTCGGGGTGGACCGGGTTGGACCATCCCCAGATGCAGATGGCCGCCAGCCAGGCTGAGTGCATCGCGACGATCAATGGATAGTGCCCCGCCCCATGTTCGACCGCCCCCTGGGCCAGCAGGCGGCGGGTGTTGCGCCGGGCGACAAGCAGTTCGGCCCCGCGCTGCAGCAGCAGGAAGGCGATGAAGGCCAGGGACGCGGCGTGATGCTCCATCCTACTGCACCGTGATCGGCAGGACCGACAGCGTGAAGCCCGGCCCAAGCGCCATGGCCAGCAGCGATCCGCGCGTGCCCGCGCGCAGCACCTGTTCCAGGACGAACAGGACGGTCGGGGCGGACATGTTGCCGTTCTGCGCCAGGACCCGGCGTTCGATGTCCAGCGACCCCTCCGGCAGGGACAGCGTGGTCTCCAGCGCGGTGATGACCTTGGCGCCGCCCGGGTGGCAGACGTGGCGGTCGACCGGATGATCCGGGATCAGGCCGTCCAGCGCCGTCCGCAATTCCGCCTCGGCAAAGCCGGGGATCGATCGGTCGAAGACGACGCCCAGGCCGGTTTCCTCGACCGTCCAGCCCATGATGCCCAGGGTGTCGGGCCACATGTGCTGGCGGCCCCGTCCGATCTGGGGGCGCGCATCGTCGGCCGCGTGGCCCGCGCGCAGCACGACCGCCGCGGCCCCGTCGCCGAACAGGGCGGTGGCGATGATGTCGGCCTTGGCCAGGCGGTCCAAGCGAAAGAGGACGGTGCAGGTCTCGACCGCGACCATCAGGACCACGGCGCCGGGGCGGGCGGCCGCCAGGTCGGCGGCGATGGACAGACCTGACACGCCCCCCGCGCAGCCCAGGCCAAAGACCGGCACCCGCATCGCGTCGGCGCGAAAGCCCAGGTCGCGCGCGGTCAGCGCCTCCAGCGTCGGCGTCACTATCCCGGTCGAGGATACGGTGACGATGATGTCCACCTGGTCCGCCCGCAGCCCCGCCTGGTCCAGCGCCAGCCCGGCCGCGTCGCGAAACAGTGCCGCTGCCCCTTCGGCATAGGCGCGGGTGCGGTCGACCCAGCCATGGGGCTGCCGGAACCAGTCCAGCGGCACGACGGAATGCCGCGTGTCGATGCCGGCGTTCTGGAACGCCGGGGCAAGCCGGTCGAACTGAGAGAAGCGCGATTGCAGCAAGGCGCGCGATTCCGTCACGATATCGTCCTGGCGCAGCAGGTTGGGCGGGACGGCGGTAGCGATGGACAGCAGCCGGGGTCGGTCGTCTTCGGTCCAGGGGGTCATGCGGGTCCTGTCGTCGGGGTTTCGGGCACGACCAAAGCGGACAGGCGCACCAGGTATGCAGCGGGTTCAACCATGCAACGCGCAAGGGGCGCGAAAGGTGCCCGGCCCGCGTGTATGGCGGGCCGGGGGCAGGGGCTAGCGCAGAACGTAGTCGACCTGCGATCCGTCCTCGGCCGCAAAGCGGACATGGACCAGCTTGGCGCCTGCGTACCACAGGTCGCGGTTCAGCCCGCCGCGCAGCGCGTAATGCGTGGCGGCGACCGTGCCCGACCCGGTGGCCACGTCTTCTGTGCCCAGGTTGCTGACGCTGATCGGGTCGGTGCTGCCGTCGATGGTGTTCAGCACTGCCGATGACCGCACCATGTCGGCGTTCCACAGGCTGGCCGGGATCAGCGAGGTCGCACCGACCCGGATGTCATGCGGCGTGCCGTTGTCATCCGTGCGTGAGGTCAGGCCGGCCAGTTGGCCGCCACGCCAGGTCTCGGTGCTGGTCTGGGAAAAGCGATAGGCGGCGACGCCGATCACCGGCACCTTGACCTTGACGTCGGTGGCGATGTCCACGGTGACGTCGTCGCCCGATCCGCGGAAGGTGACGACATAGTCGCCGATGTCGCGATCCTTGCGGATCACGTCGAAGGCCAGGCGCCCCGATGCGGGGACGCTGGCGCCGGGGGATGCCATGGCGGCAGGCGCCAGGGCCAGCGCGGTCAGCAGCGTCAGAAGGCGGGTCATGCGGGGTTTCATGTCAGATGGTTCCCATGCCGATGAACAGGTTGCGGTTGGCGTCGGCGATGGCGCGGCGGCCATGCATGACGCGGGTGTTGTCCAGGATGGCGATGTCGCCATCCTGCCAGTTGATCTCGTGCGTGACCTCCTCGGCCAGGGCGCGGATCTCTTCGATCTCCTCCGGGGTCACCTCGGAGCCGTCGGCCATGGCATAGCGCGGCGGCTGATAGTTGTGCGACGGACCCAGGACGGCATTGGCAAAGCCGCGCGTCTCTCCGCCCAGGGCCGAGGGGCGCACCGGGTCCAGCGTCAGGCGATAGGTCAGCGAGCCGTCCGTGTGCAGGGTGAAGTCCTGATCCGGGATCGCCGCCTTGAACTGCAGGACGTGTTCCATCGTGACCTGCGCCGGGTCCGAGATGGCCGGGTGTTCGTTCGCCAGATAGCGTTTCCACAGCGCCTCGGGCAGGACGCGTTCGACGGTCATGCGCTGCGACCAGCGGGCCTTGAGCGCATCGTCGAACCGGTCCCAGACCGCGCGGCCGTCGCAGATGGTGGTCTGCGAGCCCTCGAAGGCGGCGGTCTGGGCAAAGAAGGTCACGATGTCGGGGCAGCGCGGCGTGTTGCCGTTCTCGATATGCAGGCCGATGGGGCCCAGGCCCGCATCGACCATCTGCGTGGTGTCCGTATTATGGCTGCGCGCCGGATCGAAGGTCACGCGGCGGCAGAGCGTCGTCACCACGCCCGAGAACGCCTCCATGTCGGGCTGAAAGCCGCGCAGCAGCGTCCAGCCGTCGCGGGCCAGGTCCTCGCGGATGGTGGCCAGCAGGCCCGGATCGGTCAGGCCGCCCGGATGGTCGCGGTGGCGCAGGATGTTGTAGCTCATGGGGATCCTCATCACTTGGGAAGGGTCGCGGCGGCGATGACCGCCGGGTCGCGGGCCAGGCGCATCAGCACCCGGTCGATCAGGCCGGGGCGCAGGCGTTGCAGGGCCACGAACAACCGCTCGCGCGAGGCGGGCATCTGTTCGCGCCGGCGCGCGGTAATGGCGCGCCAGGCATGGGCCGCGACCGCGTCCGGGCTGTCCAGGGTCATCGCCATCGGCCCGATCAGCGCGTCAAAGCCCTGCGTCGCATCGGTCCGGGTGGCGCGCGGCGCCAGATAGGTGACGGCGATGCCGCGCGGGGCCAGCTCGCGCCGCAACGCGTCCGACCAGCCCCGCAGCGCGAACTTGGACGCGGAATAGAGCGCAAAATACGGAAACCCGATATCGCCGAAGACCGAACCCACGTTCACGACCTGCCCCCGGCTGGCCGTCAGCGCGCCCAGGAGGTCGCGGGTCAGCGCCATGGGCGCGGCCAGGTTCAGCGCCAGCGTGGCCGCGATCTGCGCGTCGTCGGCGGTGTCGGCGGTGCCCGAGGGCACCATGCCCGCATTGTTGATCAGGATGTCCAGCCCGGTTTCGGCCACCGCCTGCGTGATGCTGGCACGCCCGTCTGGAGTGGTGATATCCGCGGGCAGGACCACCGCATCGCGCAGTCCCGCCGCGGTCTGCTCCAGAGGGCCTGCGCGGCGGCCGACCAGGATCACGCCGTGGCCCTGGCGGTCGGCCTGGATGGCCAGCGCCCGGCCGATGCCCGACCCGGCGCCGGTGATCAGGACCCTCATGCCGCCACCTCCGCCCCGGTCGCCGCGGGACCGAGCAGCGGCACCAGCAGCGCCCCCGGACAGCGGGCGATGCGCGCGGCCACCTGCCGGTCGGCAGTGCCCGAGGCGCGGATCAGCCCGGCCTCGCGCGGGTCGGCAAAGACCAGCGTGTCGGGGCGGGCATAGTCGGGCAGGGCGGCCAGCCGCGCCGTCAGCGCCGCCATGTCGGGGCTGCCCGTGGCGGCCAGGACCAGCATCAGCCGGTCGTCCCCGGTCAGGATCAGGGCGGCGGCGGGGATGGCCGGATCGGCCAGGGCCGCGGCCTCGACCCATTCGGGGGCGATGTTGCGCCCCGAGGCGCGCAGGATCATCGCGTCGCGCCGACCCAGCACCGTCAGCCGCCCATTCGTCAGCTGGCCCAGATCGCCGGTCCGCCACGGTCCGCGATGGGGCGCATGGCCCAGATAGCCCGACATCACGGCGGGGCCGTCGACCACGATCTCTCCGTCCTCGATGCGCAGGTCCACACCGTCCAGGGGCAGCATCGCGGTGCCGCCTGCGGGCGTCATGGCCACGACCGATGACGCCTCGGACAGGCCATAGCCCTCGGCCACGGGCAGGCCCAAGGCGCGGGCCTCGGCCAGAAGGACCGGGGAGACCGGCGCACCCCCGACCGCGATATAACGCAGGGTGTCCGGCGCACGGGCGCCCTGCCGCAGGGCCGCGACCCACAGCGTCAGCTGGCGCGGGGCCAGCACGGTCACGGTCGGGTGGCAGGCGGCGGCCGCGCGCGCCAGGGCGGTGCCGTCGCCGGTGAACAGGCAGGCCGCGCCCTCGGCCGCGATGACGGTTTCGGCGCCAATCAGCACCGGCACGAAGATGCCGCAGATCTGCTCCAGCAGCTGCGACAGCGGCAGGACAGACAGATAGCGGTCGCGCGGGTCGGCCGCGATCGCCGCCGCCAGCGCGCCGGTCTGGGCGGTCAGCTGGCGGTCACCCAGCACGACCCCCTTGGGCCGTCCCGTCGTCCCGGAGGTATAGATCACCCGGTCCGCTACCCCGGCATAGGCCAGTGGCATCGACGCGTCCGATCGCGGCAGGCGGTCGATCAGCACGGCGCCGGAATCGGCCAGCAGGTGACCCACCTGCCCGGCCGAGAAGAAGCCCGGCACCGGCACCACGCGGCACCCGGCCAGGGTCGCGGCCAGATCGGCGATGACATAGTCCAGCCCGGCAAGGCGCAGGCCCACCGTGCGGGGGCCGTCGGCAAAGCCCGCGGCGGCGCGACCGACGGCCTGGGCAAGACCTGCCCAGGTGATGTGGCGTTCGCCGTCGCGAAAGGCGGTGGCACCGGGACGCTGGCGGGCATGGCGGGCGAGGGCGTCGAAGATCGGTGTCATCGGGCGGCTACCTTGCTGAGGGGGCGGGGCATGAAGCGCAGCGGTTCGGACCGTTCGGCCAGCGCGCAGACCCAGGGGTCGGTGTCGTAATAGCGGCCCCAGCAGGCCGCATCCGGCAGGCATTCGGCCCGCGCAGGTGCCAGCGCCAGCAGCGGCACGCCGGTCCGCCGCAGCATCGCGACCAGCGCGGCGGTGGCGGTGAACAGGCCCCAGCTTTTGCCCTGCAGGCGGCCCTCGGCGGCGATGGCCTCGATCAGGGGCAGGGTGGCGATGGGGCGGGGGCAGGCCATCGACACGACCTCCAGGATGTCGGCGTCGTGAACCGTACGGCCGCTGCGTTCGGACAGCAGCTGCGCCACCGGCCGGTCCAGATAGACCTGTGAAAAGAACCCCGCCGCCGCATCGCGCAGGCCCGCCGCCCCCAGCACCGCGCCCGAGGCCGACCGAGCCACCGCCAGGGGGACCGCGGGCAGGGTCATGCGGGCGTCAAAGGCGTCATGGAAATGGCCTTCGATCATCAGGGCCGCGGCCTGCCAGCCGGGGTCCAGGGGCTGCAGGATCTGCATGTGCATGGCGTGGTCGGACAGGTGGCGCAGTGCATGCATGGTGGGGCCTTTGCGTGGTTCGTGCCCCTGATCTGACGGGCAAAGCTTGCAGCAGGCTTACAGACAGGGAAGCCATCATCACGACTCCGTGATGCGTTCTTTTCCGTTGATCCGGCTCCCCCGTCCCGCCATGTCTTGGCGGAACGAAGGGAAATTGGATGCGTGTGCTGCTGATCGAAGACGAGGCCGATATCGCCGATGCGCTGGTCCGGTACTTGCGGGCGCAGGGTCATGCGGTCGATCATGCGCCGGACCTGGACACCGCGCGCGCGGCCTTGGAGGTTGCGGGCTTTGACGCGATCTTGCTGGACCTGGCGCTGCCGGACGGGTCCGGGCTGGTGCTGCTGCGCGAACAGCGCCATCGCGGCAACCGCGTGCCGGTGATCATCGCCACCGCGCGCGACCAGATCACCGAACGCATCGCCGGGCTGGATGCGGGCGCGGACGATTACGTCGTCAAACCCTATGACCTGGCCGAGATCGAGGCGCGTCTGCGCGCCAATGCCCGCCGCGCATCGGGCGATCCGGCGACGGAAAGCCGGCTTGGCGGGCTGCGGGTGGACCGCGCCGGAGCCCGCCTGTTCAAGGACGAGACCGAGATCCGCCTGACCTCGCGCGAATGGGCGCTGTTCGACGCACTGCTGTCCGCGCGGGGCAGGGTGCTGTCCAAGCAGGCGCTGGAGGATCGCCTCTATGCCTTCGACGACGCCATCGAGGGGAACGCGGTCGAAGTCTATGTCTCGCGGCTGCGGGGCAAGCTGGGGGCCGATGCGATCCAGACGCGGCGCGGCCTGGGATACCTGATCCCGTGACGCGGCCCTGGTCCCTGCGCGGCAGGCTGGTGCGCCGGGTCGTGCTGGGGGCCTGCGCCGCGTGGCTGGCGGGAGTGGCGCTGGCCGCGACGGTGATCTCTCACGAGATGTCCGAGCTGATGGATGACAGTCTGGAGGCATCGGCCCGCCTGTCGCTGTCGCTGTACCGTGGCGCGGGTCAGGTCGGGACACTGGCCCCGGGCGACAGCGCGATCCGCATCATTGACGAAGGCGTGGCGGTGACCGACGCGCCCTGGGCGCCGGTCACCGCCGATGGCGGCCAGGACCTGCCCGGCTGGCGGGTGTTCCGCCTGGCCGATCCGGCGGGCGATCTGGTCGTCGAGGTCGGCCACACAACCGCCTGGCGCCGCGACGAACTGCGCGAAAGCCTGACCTGGCTGGTGGGGCTGATGCTGCCGGTCCTGCTGGCCGCACCCTTGGCGATCCGCGGGGCGGTCGGGTCTGCGCTGCGGCCCGCGACGCGCTTCGCGGACGAATTGCGCCGGCGGTCGGCCCAGGATCTGTCCCCCGTCGCGACCCCGGACCTGCCGATCGAACTGGACCCGATCCCGCAGGCGCTGAACGGCTATCTGGACACGATCCGCGCCCGGATCGATGCGGAACGCCAGTTCGCCACCAATGCCGCGCACGAGTTGCGCACGCCCATCGCCGCCGCGTCCGGCCAGGCGCAGCTGATCGCGGCGGGGCTGGCCGACGACGCGGCGGCGGGGCGGCTGGCGGGCGCGCTGTCCCGCATGGGCCACCTGGTCGAACGCCTGCTGCAGCTGTCGCGGGCCGAGGCGGGGGCGATGGGCGCGGGCCCGTGCGACCTGATCCGCGTGGCGCGGATGGTCATCGACGACATCGGCCAGCCGGTGATGTTCGACGACGGAGAGATGACGCAGGCCCCGGTGGCCGTCGATCCGGACGCGCTGGCGCTGATCCTGCGCAACCTGCTGCGCAACGCGGTCGACCACGGGACGGGGGACCTGCGGGTGCTGATTTCTGCGGGGCCGGCGTTGACGGTCAGCAATGCGGTCGGGCCGGGCGCGGCCTTTCGCCATGCGACCTTCGACAAGGGCGCGGGGTCGCAGGGTGCCGGGCTGGGCCTGGCCATCGTGACGCGCATGGCCGCGGCTCACGGGATTGCGGTGCGCTATGCGATGACCGACACGCGCGCCCGCGTCACGCTGGATTTCGGGCCGGGGCCGGGGGCGGATGCCTGACGCCGCACCCGGCGATGCGCATCAAGCGACCTTTTGTCTTTTGCGCGGGTCGGGCATATGCTGGCCCGATGGATCAGGGACAGACAGTGCAACAGCAGGATGAGGACGATCAGGGGTCGGTGACCCCCGATCCCGCGGGCCCCATGCCCCCTACACTGAAAAGCGACACGAGGCAGACCAACTGGCGCCGCGCCAACCTGCTGAAATACAGTGCCCATCTGGCGGTGCAGCGGGCGCTGGCCTCGGGGCAGCTGCAAAAGCGGCCCTGCGAGGTCTGCGGCGCAGAGACGGTGGATGCCCATCACGACCACTATGACCAGCCGCTGGCCGTGCGCTGGCTGTGCCGCACCCATCACGTCAAGCTGCACCATTACGGCGAGGACATGTTCCCCATCGGCAACACGCCCCGGGACCAGGACTGAGGGACGGCGCCGCAGTGGGCCCGCGGCCCCGTCCGGGGCGTCCCAAAGTTCCCGGTTCCTAGGCCGCGGCCGTCACCAGGCGTTATAGGCCAGATACTTGCCCGACATCTCCCGCTTGACGCGGTCGCCTTTGGGGTTGGTCTCTCGGGTCACGGACATCTCGAAGTCGATGGCGGACATGATGCCGGTGCCGAACTCCTCCTCGATCAGCGCCTTGATGGTGGGGCCATAGACGCCCACGATCTCGTACAGGCGATAGAGGCAGGGGTCCGTCGGCACCGCCTGGCTCCAGATCTTGGTGGGCGGACAGCAGGTCGGCCGCATCGGCGGGCAGGCCAGCGCTGTGACCAGTGCCTGCGCCTTGTCGAAGGGAATGGCGTTCATGCCCATGCAGGCCGAATGCCTAAAGACCGGCGACATGCTGATGCGCTGGGCGATCCCCTCCCAAGACAGGCCCTGGGCCTTTCTGGCAAAGAGGATCAGGGCGGTCACGTTCTCGCGGGTCAGGGTGTGGGCAACCTAGTTTTTCATGGTCATCTCCTTGGGGTGAAGGGGGTTACAGGCCCAGGTCAGTCAGGCCAGGATGATCGGCAGGGCGCGGCCCTTGCGGCCAGCGGAACAGGCGGTCGGCATCGCCGATGGCGACGTCGTTGATCGAGGCGTGGCGTGCGGTCATCAGGCCGTCCGCGTCGAACTGCCAGTTCTCGTTGCCGTTGGACCGGAACCACCGGCCTTCGGCATCGTGCCATTCATAGCAGAACCGCACCGCGATGCGGTCGGGGGCGTGGCACCACAACGCCTTGATCAGGCGATAGTCCTGTTTGGCCTGCCACTTGCGGGCCAAGAACGCCTGCACCTGGTCGCGGCCGTGCAGGAAGTCGGACCGGTTCCGCCAGACGGTGTCGGGCGTATAGACCATTGCGACGCGGGCCGGATCGCGGCCGTTCCACGCGTCCTCGGCCATGCGGACCTTGTGGATCGCGTCTTCGCGCGAGAAGGGCGGCACCGGCGGGCGGGTCATTCGGCGATGGCCCGCAGATGCGCCGGGACCGGTTCGGTCAGGTCGATGCGCACCGGATCGGGGTGTTGCTCCGCCCCGCCCGAGGCCTGTCCCGCCAGTTCCGCGGACCGCCTGCCCAGGAACTGCACCAGGTGGTTGCGGATCGGATAGTAGTTCGGGTGATCGACGATGTCGGTGCGCGCGCGTGGCCGCGGGATGATGATCCGAACCGATTCCGCCACCCGCGCAAAGGGTCCGTTCGTCATCAGCAGGATGCGGTCGGCCAGCAGGATCGCCTTGTCGATGTCATGGGTGATCATGAAAACGGTCTGGTTGGTGCCGCCCCAGATCTTCAGCAGCTCGTCCTGGATGGTGCCGCGGGTCAGCGCGTCCAGCGCGCCGAACGGCTCGTCCAAGAGCAGCAGCTTGGGGTAGTTGGCAAAGGCGCGGGCGATGGACACGCGCTGGCGCATCCCGCCCGACAGCTGGCTGGGCTTTCGGTGGATCGCCTGCGCTCAGCCCGACCATCGACAGGTACCGGGTCGCGACCTCATCGACCTGTGCGCGCGTCCAGTGGGAATGGCGGGCGCGCACCCCGAAGCGGACATTGCCAAGCGCGGTCAGCCACGGCAGCAACGCGTAGTTCTGGAAGACCACGCCGCGGTCCAGGCTGGGGCCAGAAATCTCGGCCCCGTCCATGGTCACGACGCCGGAGGTGGTTTGCGCCAAGCCTGCCAGGATGTTCGTGATCGTCGATTTTCCGCAGCCCGAATGGCCCAGGATCATCACGAATGCGCCCCTGTCTATCCTGGCGGGGCGGTGATGACGGATGCCCAGATGCGCATCCTGGCCCGCGACACCGTGCTGAACGCCATGCGCGAGGCGGGCGGCATGGTGTCGGGCCGCGACGGCGCCGCGGCCCTGCTGGGCGTTGCGGCCACGACGCTGTATTCGCGGCTGGCCAAGTACGGCGTGCTGGAGGCCGAGTGTGCACCCCCCCGCGGTCCCGACCAGCCAAGCCAAGGGGCGACGCGGCGGTCCTGACGGCACGCGATGACCCAGGGTCCGGTGGGGCCCCAACGAACCCCGGGGCGGGCAGCAGCATCACGGGGACATGGCGCCGATGGCCGCCAGCCGGTTCAGGATGCCCGGCCGCGCAAGCGTGCCGGCCGTCAGCCCGCTCTCAAGGTCGCTCAGGGCATCGCGCAATTCGGACAGGCCCAGCAGCGCCACGGACCCGGCCATCCGATGGGCCAGATGCGCCGCGTCCGACAGGGTCGCCGGATCGGCCGTCAGGTCATCCAGCCGGGCCAGCCCGTCGTGGAACTCAGACAAAATGCGGTTCAGCATCCTGTCGGCATTCTCCGCCCCGATGTTGCCGGCCAGATGGCGCTGGGCGGCGTCCCTTGCCGGGGACGCGCCGTGCATGGTCGCGATGCGATCCAGCAGTGGGTCCAGGGCCTGGAATGACAGCGGCTTTGTCAGCGTGGCCGACATGCCCGCCGCCTGGAACCGGTCCTGATCCGCGGGCCGGGCATGGGCCGTCAGGGCGATGATCGGCGTAGCGACGTTCGGGCCTTGCGCGCGGATCCGCGTCGCGGCGGTAATGCCGTCCATGCGGGGCATGCTGATGTCCATGAAGATCAGGTCGAATCGCTGCGCCAGCGCGGCATCCACGCCCTGTTGCCCGTCCACGGCCTCGACGATGTCGCAGTTGCGGGCATGCAGCATGTCGCGGACGACCATTCGGTTGACCTCGTTGTCCTCGACAACCAGCACGCGGCGCCGGGGACCGGGCGCGGGGGGCGCAGGGCGGGTGGGGGTCGTCACCGGGGGCGGCAGCGGCTGGTCGGCCAGCGGCACCGTCAGGATGAAGCAGGCGCCCTGTCCGATCGCGCTCTCCACGCGGATGTCGCCGTCCATCAGCCGGGTCAGGCGGCGCACGATGCCAAGGCCCAGGCCCGTCCCCTCGACCGTGCGGCGGAACGACGGGTCGAGGGTCACGAACTCCTGGAAGATGCGTGCATGATCCTCGGGGGCGATGCCGATGCCGGTGTCATGCACGCGGAATTCGACCAGACCGCGCTGTCGCCGGTCGATGGTGACGGTGATGCGGCCGCCTTCGGTGAACTTGATGGCATTGCCGATCAGGTTCATCAGGATCTGCGTCAGGCGCGCCGGATCGCCCAGGACAGGGCAGGCCGCGTCCCCGATCATCTGCGCCGACAGCGTGTTCCCGCGTTGCCGCGCCCGCGCCTGCAGCGCCTCCAGAAGGTCCAGCACCAGCCTGTGCGGGTCGAAGGCGACCTGCTCCAGGCGCATGGCCCCCGCATCGGCCCGCGCGATGTCCAGGACCGAGTTGACATGCCCCAGCAGCAGGGCGCCCGATTGGGCCATGACCTCGGCATAGCGGCGCTGCTGCGGGTTCAGCGGGGTGGCGGACAGCAGGTCCAGCGTGCCCAGCAGGCCGTTCAGGGGGGTCCGCATCTCGTGGCTCATGACGGTCAGCATCTCGTCCTTGGCACGCTCTCCGGCGACGGCGCGGTCGCGGGCGCGGATCAACTCGTCAGCCTCCTGCACCTGGCGGGTGACGTCGCGCACGAAGGCGATCATGACCGGCCCGCGTTCGCTGGGCGCGCGGGCGACGGTGACCTCGATGGGAAAGATCTCGCCGGACTTGCGCATCGCCGTCGCCCGGACCGGACGGCCCGGATCGGTGGCCGGTGTGGAGATGTCGGCCAGGAACCCCCGCACCTCGGCGCGGGCGGCCTCGGGGACGATCAGGGTCAGCATGTCGGCGCCCAATGCCTCTTCCGCGCCATAGCCATAGATACGCTGCGCGGATTCGTTGAAATCCAGGATGCGGCCATCGGTGTCGGCCACGACGATGGCGTCGTGGGATGTGGCGATGACCGTGCGCAGCCGTGCATGCGTCGTGGCGATCCGTGCCGCCTGGCGCCGCGCGCGGTCCGCCATGACCGCCAGCGCCGCGACCACTAGCGTCACCGCCACGACCATCATCCCGACAAGCAGGGCCAGGTCGTGCATGGCCGCGGACACCTGTTCGCGCTGGCGGTCGGACTGCCCCGAGAACAGCCGCACACCCTCCAGCGACGCGGACCGCACCACCGGGCGCAGGGCCGCGACCCGGGCCTGCAGCGTGGGCAGCGCGTCGCGCAGCCGGTCGTCGGACCCGTCGATCAGCGGCACGATGGCGTCCAGCGCGGCCTCTGTCTGGTCCAGCCTGCGGCGGGCGGGGTCGTCCTGACGCAGGGTCTGGAACACGCGTCCGGTCGTCAGCGTCCGCATGCGGGAATAGAGGATGTCGAACCGCGTCCTGACCTCGGCCAGCATCGCTGGGTCGCCGGGCCGCGCACGGGCGTCGCCGACCGCGACCAGCAAGGCCAGCAGCTCGACCTCTGACTGGGCCAGCGACCACTGGATGCTGTCTGAATTCGCGGTGGCAAGCTGGTCGATCTGGCGCCGCGCATCGGCGCTAACGACCCAGACCACGAACCCGCACACGGCGATCGAGACCGTCAGGACGGCCACCGCGACCTGCAGCCGGGTGCGGATGGCGCTCATGGCACCGGGGCGGTGCTGAGACGGTTGAGCTGCCAGATGCTGCGGGAGTAGATCACCTCGGTCTGGTACTGCCGGTCGGCGTCATAGGGATAGACGATCCACAGCGGTCCCTTGTCGCGAACCGACATCTCGTGGTCGTCCAACAGATAGGCCACCAGGGGCACGTCCGGGCCGATCTCGGCCAGGGGTATGCTGATGGCATAGTCGTTGATCGCGGTCGCCGACACCTCTCCTGTGCTGCCGGGGCCGGTGGCGATGCCGGCATCCGCCAGGATGCGGGCCAGCGGGACGCCGGTGAATCCGTGCACCCCTTCGGTCCAGACGGTCGAGGTGCGGATCTGCACCTCGCCCAGGGCCTGCAGCGCCGGCAGGTCATAGCTGCGCGACCCGTCCGGACCGTCGACGCTGAGAAGGGCCGCCTCCTGTGCCAGAGCCGGCCCGGCCAGGGCAAGGGCGGCGGACAGAAGGGTGCCGTGAAGGAATGTGCGAACCATGAGGGTATCCCGATGCAGTCTGGCGATCATGGTCGGAAATGTCGCATGGACGACACAGACACGCACGACATCATTCGTATCGGACGCTATACGAACGGATAGTCCGGTAGTATCCTTTGGCACAGACGGGCGGGCCATGCGGATACGGGCGGATCGAAGACCTCCGATCATCGGGTATCACGGACCCCGGCAACACAGGCTAGCATGTCTGGCTTGCCGCGTAAGAGGTGAAGTCGTGAAAATTTTACTGGCTGATGACCATGACCTGATCCGAGAGACCCTGGTCCTGTATCTGGGCGCGCAGATCGACGCCCAGGTCGTCGAGGTCGGCGATGTCGCCGGCGCGGAACGGGCGATCGCGCAGGCGGGGGACGTTCCCTTTGATCTGGCGCTGCTGGATTACGACATGCCGGGGATGGACGGGCTGGCGGGACTGGCCGTGATCCGCGGCCTGATGGATCCGCGCCCCGTCGCGATCCTGTCGGGGACCGCCTCGCGCAGCGTGGCGCGGGACGCGATGGCGGCGGGGGCGCGGGGCTTTCTGCCCAAGACGATGAACGCGCGGTCGCTGGCTGCGGCCGTGACCTTCATCGCGTCCGGAGAGATCTTCGTGCCCTACGGCTATCTGGAACAGGACGACCACGCCCCCGCGGGCGAATTGACCGCACGCGAGACCCAGGTCCTGCGCGGCCTGACCGAGGGGCGGTCGAACAAGGATATCGGGCGGCTGCTGGGCCTGCAGGAGGTCACGGTCAAGCTGCACGTCAAGACCCTGTGCCGCAAGCTGGACGCCAGGAACCGCACCCAGGCCGCGATGATCGCCCGCGACCGCAAGATGATCACCTGATCTGACCTGACGAACGATCCGTTGCCGGACGACCCCGCCGCAGGCGGGCTGTCCGGTCCTGTCCGGGCCGCACCTGTCGGTGCCGGTCGCAGGACTTCCCATGCCATCCTTACCAGAGACGGGGCCGCACATGCGTGACTTGACGATCGATCATCCCGACCACCCCATGGCCGCCGACCGCGGCATGTTCCGCATCACCCGCCCCGCAGCGGGCCGCAGCTGCGAGATCCGCCTGCGGACCGGGCGCCTGACCGCGACGAACGCCACCGCCTTTCGCGACCAGGTCTATGACCTGATCGACCAAGGCGAGGATCGGCTGGTCGTCGACCTTGCCGCCGTCGATTTCATAGACAGCACCGCCATCAGCGCATTTGTGGGCGTGCTCAAGCGCCTGGGCATGCGCGGAGAGATCGTGCTGTGCGGCCTGTCGGGCAGCGTCGCGGGCATGTTCCGCATCACCCGCATGGACAAGGTCTTTCCGGTCTTCGCCGATTGCGCCGCGGCATCGGCGGCATTGCGGGGGCGGTCGTGATGACCCGGTCCCTGCGCATCGCGGTGCCGCTGCTGGCGCTGCTGCTGCCGTTCCAGGCCGCGGCCCAGGACGGCCCGCTGCCGCAGGCGCTGCAGCCGCTGGCCGGCCAGCAGGCAGAGCGGCCCGCGCCCCCCTTCGGCCGCCACGGCCCCCTGACAGAGCGCGAGATGGCGATGGCCCGCGCCGCCTGGAGCTATTTCGAGGCCGGGTTCCAGCCCGAGACGGGGCTGGTCAACGCGGTGGGCAGCTATCCGTCGACGACACTGTGGGACACCGCGTCCTATGTCAGCGCCCTGGTCGCGGCATACGAGCTGGGCATCATCGACAAGCGCGACTTCGACCGCCGGGCCACGCTGCTGATCGCCACGCTGCGCAATCTGGACCTGTATCGCGGAGAGGCGCCGAACAAGGTCTACAACACCAAGACCGGGCAGAAGGTGAACTATGCCAACGAACCCGGAGAGGTCGGGTTCTCGGTCCTGGATATGGGCCGCATGCTGGTCTGGCTGCGCATCCTGCGCGAACGCTATCCCTATCTGGCCAACGGCGTCGACAACGTGCCGCTGCGCTGGAACTTCTGCAACATCGTCAAGGATGACGGGCGGCTGTTCGGGTCTGTCGTGTCGGGCGACGGCGACACCCGCTATGTCCAGGAAGGCCGCCTGGGATACGAGGAATACGCGGCCAAGGGCTTTGCCCTTTGGGGGTTCGACGTGGCGGGCGCGCTGGAGCCCGCGCCGCTGGCCTATACCACGATCCACGACATCGACATTCCCTATGACGGCCGCGATCCGCGGGTCTTTCACAACCAGAACTATGTCCTGACCGAAAGCTATCTGCTGGACGGGCTGGAGATGGGATGGGACATGCCCGCGGCAGACCCCGCGGGCCCCGGCGTCGCGTCGCAGGGCTGGCGGGCGGAATTCGCGCACCGGATCTTCCTGGTACAGCAGCGGCGGTTCGAAAGCACCGGCATCATCACCGCGCGGTCGGAACACCAGGTCGAGGGGCAGCCCTATTTCGTCTATGACGCGATCTTCGCCGACGGCTATGCCTGGAACACACTGGACCCCAGCGACGTCTATCAGCCCGACCGGGCGGCGGTATCCGCCAAGGCCGCGCTTGGCATGTGGGCGCTGTGGGACGTGCCCTACACCCAGCTGCTGTTCGACACCGTGGCCGACCTGTCCGAGGCCGAAGGCGGATTTTTCGAAGGCCTGTACGAGAACGGCAACGGCGTCATCCCGCTGCAGACCGCGAACAACAACGGCATCATCCTGGCCGCGCTACTCTACAAGGTGCAGGGGCCGATCCTGCAGTTCGCCAATCCGAACACGACGGTCTGGGACATGGCCTATTCCCAGACCGACATCCGCGCGAACAAGTGCCTGCCCGAGCCGATGCTGCGCGAGGTTCCCTGCTGCACCTGCGGAGATCTGCCGCCGCCGGTCCCGACCATCGCCGCCGCGGATTTCATCCTGTGCCGCCCGGTCGAGGGCGAGGACGGCATCGCCGCGACCGATTGCACCACCGGCCCGCAGGTCACGGCCAGGCCCGAACCGCGCGACGTGCTGCCGCGTCAGTGCCGCACCGCCGCGGTGCAGCCATGACCACGGGCCGCATGCTGTGGTTCGACGCGAACCGCGTCTGCGCCGCCGCGGGCGTGGTGCTGATTCACAGCACCACCGATTTCGCGGGTCGCCCGTTCCCCGATGCCGACGTGGCGGAACGCGCGGTGCCCGTCCTGCTGCGCTCCATCGGAGAGTTCTCGGGGTCCGAGATGTTCTTCCTGTTCTCGCTGTTCCTGATGGCACTGCGAATCGACCGCCACAGGCCGCGCTATCGCGACGCGATCGCGACCCAGGCGCACAGGCTGCTGGTGCCCTTTGCGGTCTGGACGCTGTTCTATGCGCTGTTCCGCCTGATCAAGGCCGAGGCCTTCGGCTATGCCCCGCAATATCTGGCGCAGTTGTCCCAGATCAAGACCTGGGTCGCCTATCTGCTGTTGGGCAAGGCTCAGTACCACATGCATTTTCTGCCCACGCTATTCGCGATCTTCCTGTTCTATCCGGTGATGCGGCTGGCCATGCGCTATCCGATGCTGGGGGTGCTGCTGGTCGCGACCCTGGGCGCGATGAACCATGCGCAGGGGTTTCTCTATGCGATCGACCTGGCGCCGCTGACGCGCGACTATCTGGTACGGGTCACCAAGGTCTGCGGTTATGTCGGCTATGGCCTGGCGGCCTTCGGTCTCTATTCGCTGTGGAAGGACGGCCTGCCGCGCGGAGAAAGCCGCCTGATCCGGCGCGGCGCGCTGTATCTGGTCCTGCTGGCCTATCTGGCGACGCTGCCCTTTTATGGCGGCGCCCTGCTGACGGGCAGTTTTCCGGTGCGGGCGGGCTGGGATTACTACGGCCACTTCCTGATGCCGCTGCTGGTCTTCTGCGCCTTTCTGGGCAGCCAGTACAGCGACTGGTCGCCCCGCTGGTCGGTCATGGCGCGCTATACGTTCGGCGTCTATCTTGTCCACCCCGCGGTCATCGACCTTTTCGACATCGCGCTGATCAAGACGGACCTGGCGCTGTCGCCCGCCCTGCTGGTCGTGACGCGGTTCGCGGTGGTGCTGCCGGTGGCCTTCGGGCTGGCCGTGGCGATCGGCCGTCTGCCCGCCGTCGCCTGGACCATCGGCCTTGGCCCCACCCCCTGGGCCGCCCGCAAGGCGCGCCCGCAGCCCGGAGCGGTCCCGGCATGAGCATCCCGTATTACAGCGCCTTCGAGGATCGCAGGCCGCCCGAACCTCTGCCTTACAATCCGCTGCGCGAGGCGCTGTGGCAGTTTCTGGCGGTCGTCACGCTGGTGATCGGCGGGTGGTACATCGCCTGGCGCTGGTCCTCCTCGCTGAACCCCGACGCGCTTTGGTTCGCGGCCCTGCTGGCCTTGGCCGAAACGCTGGCCTATCTGGGCCTGATCCTGTTCGTCGCCAACCTGTGGCGCGATCAGCCGGTGACCTGCCCCGACGCACCCGCGACGCGGGGCGAGGTCGATCCCGCGTCACCGGACCCGTCGCTGCCGATCACCGTCGACGTGTTCTTTGCCACCTATGACGAGGATCCGGAGCTGGTCCGGCTTGGCCTGATCGACGCCAAAGCCATCGCCTATCCCCATCCGATCGACATCCGCATCCACGTGCTGGACGACGGCCGCCGCCCCGCCATGGCCGAGGTCGCGCGGCAGGAGGGGGTAAGCTACATCACCCGCGCCACGAACGAGGGGTTCAAGGCCGGCAACCTGCGCAACGCGATGGAGCAGACCTCGGGCGACTTCCTGCTGATCTGCGATGCGGACACGCGGCCGTTCCCGACGTGCCTGGCCCGCACCCTGGGCCATTTCCGCGACCCGAGCCTGGCTTGGGTGCAGACGCCGCAATGGTTCTATGACCTGCCCGAAGGGCGCCGTCTGTCCCAGGTCCTGCAGGCCCGATGGGGCGCACGGGCCGGACGGGCAGGGCGCGCGGTCGAGCGGATCGTCGGCGAATGCCGCATCGGGCGCGATCCCTTGGCCAACGATCCGCAGATGTTCTACGACGTGATCCAGCGCCGCCGGAACCACGCCAACGCAGCCTTCTGCTGCGGCGCGGGGTCGATCCACCGGCGCGAGGCGGTGATGGAGGCCGCGCTGCGCGCCTTCGGGGCCAAGGTCGAACGCCGCGTGATCGAGGAGATCACGCTGGAAACGCGGGAACGCGGCGTGGCCCCCGATCTTCTGGACGCGATCCGCACCCAGGCGGTCGGCACCGAGATCCTCAGCCCCTACCGCTTTCACGTGTCCGAGGACATCTATACCTCGATCGTGCTGCATGCCGACCGCGACCGCGGCTGGACATCGCTGCTGCACCCCTTCGTCGAGACACGGATGCTGTCGCCCCAGGACCTGATCGGCTGGACCATCCAGCGGTTCAAGTATGCGGGCGGCAGCCTGGACATCCTGGTCAACGACAATCCGCTGTTCCGGCGCGGCCTGACCCTGCGCCAGCGCCTGATGTACGGGGCGACCTTCTATTCCTATCTGGGAGCTCTGTGGAACGTCGTGTTCCTGTTCGCGCCCACCGCCTATCTGTTCACCGGCATCTCGCCCGTGGCGGCCTATTCGTCGCAGTTCTTCCTGCATGTGGTGCCGTTCATCCTGTCGCTGGAACTGGCGATGATGGTGGGCACCTGGGGGATCGCGGGCCAGTCGGCCAAGGCCAGCTACCTGGCGTCGTTCCCCATCGGGCTCAGCGCGCTGTGGACCGTGCTGCGCGGCCGGCGCATCGCGTTCCGTGTCACGCCCAAGGGCCGCCAGGCGGGCCGCTTCCTGCATCTGGTCCGCCCGCAGATCGCGGTCGTGGCGCTGACGGTGGCGGGCGTGGCTTGGGCCACGCTGGCGCTGTGGGCCCTGGATACCGGGCACACGGCGACCGGGGTCGTGACAAACGCCCTGTGGGGCCTGAACAACTGCATCGCCATGTCGGGCATCATCCGCGCCGCGCTGCGGCAACCCGACCCATCGACCCCCGAGGAACCCTGATGCGCCTTCGTCAGAACCTGGTCCGCGCGCGCGGCCATATCGTCTTCATCCTGGGGGTCATCGGCGGCCTGATGGTCGTGACCTGGCTGGAGCAGGCCGGACCTTCGGCCGCGGGGCAGGCCCCGGTCACGCCCCTGGCCGCGATCGAGGCCGCGACGCCGCTGCCGCTGGCCATCCGCGGTGCTTCCAGCGCCGCTGACCTGGACCATGCCGCCAACGCTTGGACGTATTTCAGGAACAACACCGATCCGAACACCGGGCTGGTGCATTCGGTGGACGGCTATCCCTCGACCACCATGTGGGAGACGGGGTCCCTGATCGTGGCGATCGTCGCGGCCGAGCGTCTGTCGCTGATCGATGCCACCGAGGCAAAGGATCGGCTGGCCGCCATCCTGACCAGCCTGGACCGCCTGCCGCTGTTCCAGGACAGCCTGCCCAACAAGGCCTATGACACGCGGTCGCTGAAGATGGTCGATTACGCCAATCGACCCACCGATCTGGGTCTGGGCTGGTCGGCGCTGGACGTGGCGCGGCTGATGGCGGCCCTGGCCATCGCGCGCGCGGCCCATCCCGACATGGCCCCGGCCATCGCGGCCGCAACCGATGACTGGCGGCTGGACCGGATGGTCCGCGACGGACAGCTTTATGGTGCCAGCGTCGTGGACGCGGAGGTCCGCGAGAACCAGGAGGGGCGCCTGGGCTATGAACAATATGCCGCCAAGGCGATGATGCTGTCCGGGTTCGACATGGTGCGCGCCTATGATCCCGCCGACAGCGCCATAATCCAGCCCGTGATGGGGCAGGACATTCCCGTCGACACGCGCCTGCATCGTGGCCGCATCCCGGCCTTCGTCGTCAGCGAACCCTATCTGTTCGACGGGCTGGAATTCGGCTTTGACGCACGCTCGTCGCGCATCGCGTCCGCGGTCTATCTGGCTCAGCAGGCCCGCCATGACCAAACCGGCCATCTGACCGCGGTGACCGAGACGCATCTGGATGAGGCGCCGTTCTTTGCCTATTCGACCGTCTGGGGCGGGGGCGCGCCATGGTCCGTCCTGACATTCCAGGGCGATCGGATCGACAGCCGCCGCACCTTGGCGACCAAGGCCGCCTTCGGCTGGGACGCGCTCTACGGCACCCCCTACACCGCACAGTTGGTCGAGGCCGTAGTCCCCACCGCCGACCCCCGGCGCGGTTGGCCCGAGGGCATCTACGAGGTCGACGGCACCACCAACGCCTCGATCACGGCGAACACGAACGCCCTGGTCCTGGCGGCGCTGGCCTTCAAGGCCGCAGGTCCGCTGCTGCGGGGTGCGCCATGAGGGTGGTCCTGCTGATCCTTGCGATGGCCTGGCCCGGCTGCGTGGCAGCGGCGCCCTGCGTCGGGGCGGCGCTGGACCGTCCTCTGCCGGGCGCGATGGACGCGCGACAGGTCAGCGTGGATGTGCCGACCGCGCGGTTTCCCGGCCTGTGGCAGCAGGGTCGTGTGGATGGGCTGACCTATCGGATCTTCGGTGACGGCACGGCGGTCCTGTCCGACGACCCCGGCGCACCGCGATGGCAGGTCCGGATCGAGTGCGCCGCCGCGACCTGCCGGACCACGGCGACCGGCGTGCCCGATGCGGGCGCCGATCGCATCGCCGATGCCTTGGGGCGCTGCCTGATGGGACAGGACGTGACCGCGGCCGATCTGCGGCGCGCCGCCCCGGCCTTTCCGACCGGTCTGTCAAATGACGTGCCGGATCGCGGGCGGTCTCTGCCCCCCGCCGCAGCGCTGGCCACGGCGGCGGGGCAGGCACCGCGCCGCGCGGTGGCGCAATGCATGCCCGACCCGGCGCTGTTCGGCGACACGCCGGCGCAGACGGTGCAGCGGATGCTGCTGGCTGCCGGGCAGGACCCCGGCCCGGATGACGGCGTCCTGGGTGCGCGCAGCCGGGCGGCGCTGCGGGCCGCGCTGGGGCCGGGGTCGGATGCGGATGTGCCGCACGCGATCCTGGCGCTGCTGGCCATGCGCTGCGGGGGCTGAGCGATGCGGGGGTTGGGACCTGTCCTGATGGCCACGTTGCTGGCGATCTGGGGGCCGGGCGCCGCGCTGGCCTGGCCCGGCCCCCAGATCCTGCGCACCGATGATCCGGCCGTCCCGGGCGCGGTCGAGGTACTTGCGGACACGCCCAACGCCCTGACCTGGTCGCGCGCGCAGGCAGGCCGGTTGGGCGGCTGGCGCTATCGGCTGTATCCTGACGGGTCGGCGGTGGTGATGCCCGACGGCGATGCGCAGGCGCGACCGCTGCGCATGGACTGCATTCGCGGCGAGGCCTGCCGCATCTGGTCGGGCACGCGTCTGGTGACCCGCATCCCGGCCACGGGCAGCCCCCGCCCGACGGTGCCCGACACCGCGGATGGCGAGACGCTTGCCCGCCATCTGGCGCTGTGGGTGCTGGCCGGTTCGGGGTCGCAACCCCGCGCCACGGTTCCCGTGGTCGATGCCATCGCGCCCCGACCTGCGGCACCCGCCCGCCGTCACCGTGACCATCCGGCGCCGCCGCTGGCGCGGGACGGGTATCGGCTGACCATGTTCCCCGGCGCGTTCATGCCGTGTCGCGGCACCGCCTGCACGGCACCGCTCCGCCTGCCGCCAGTGTTCGACCAGGCCCAAAGGCCGCGGACGACCTGCGCCGTGACCGCGGGGGTTGCGCTGTCAACGCAGGGCGAAGGCGGCCTGGGGCCGGCGCGCGTCACCCTGGGATGCGTCGCACGGCTGTCGGATCGTGTGACGCTGAACTTGGGTGTGACCGGACGCGGCGGGGCAGGGCGGAACCCCGACCTGAGCTATGCCCTGACCTTTCGCGCGACGGACCGCCTGTCGCTCAGCTATGCCAGCAGGCCCATCCGCATGGACGGGTCCTGGAGCGGTCTGCTGGACGGCAGGCTGCGGGCCGAACTGACCCTGCCGCGCATCCCCCTGCCTGCGGGACGGGGGGCCGATTGCCGGATGCGCGTCACGCTGCCCGATCCGACCCGCGATGCGCTGGTCCTGTCCTGTGGCCTCAGGCTGACCGAGCGGCTGTCCTTGGGCGTTTCGGCCCATGCCTATGCGTCGGGGGTGCAACGGCCGTGGGCCCCTGATTACACCTATAGCGCGACCTGGAAGGTGACCGACCGCCTGCGCGTCGGCTATGGCAATTACGCCGCCAACCGGTTTCCCTGGAACCGGGGCGACGGGCCCGGCACCGGGCTGCGCGACGGCACCCTGTCGCTGACCTACGATCTGTCCTTCTGAGAGAGCCCGATGACCCGCATCCGCCTTGTCCTGCTGACCCTGCTGATGGCTATCGCCCCGCCCACCGTGTCGCGGGCCGAGGTCCGGATGGGAGAGACGGTCTTCAGCCCCGTCCTGGGGCGTGCGCTGTCCTACGACATCTACCTGCCGCCGGGCAGCGAGGGGGGCACGCGTGCCTATCCGGTGCTGTACCTGCTGCATGGCGGCGGGACGGGGCAGCCGTCGGACTGGTTCACCCTGGCGGGGATCGACCAGGTGCTGGACCGGCTGATCGCCCAGGGGCGGATCAGGCCCCTGATCGCGGTCGCGCCCGACGGTCGGCGGCCGGATGACGGGCCGGCCAGCTATTTCCTGGACGATGCGGACGGGGCCGCCCGGTGGCAGACCGCCTTTCTGGACGACGCGATGCCGGGGATCGAGGCCCGTCACCCGGTGCTGCCCGGACGGCGGGCGGTCATGGGCATTTCGATGGGCGGGTTCGCCGCGCTGGTCTATCGGCTAGAGCATCCCGACCTGTTCGCCGGGGCCGCCGCCCTCAGCCCGGCGTTGCGCACGGACGAACAGCTGCTGGCCTTGTCGCCGGGTGACTATGCCGACCGTTTCGCGACCCTGCTGGGCCCGGATCTTGAAGGTGCGGCGCGGCTGACCGACCGGTGGGCCGCGGTCCGGCCCGCAGCGATGGCCGCGTCGGCGGATGCGGCCCGGCTGGCTCGCATCCCGTCGATCCATGTCCAGACCGGGTCGGATGACAGCTTCTTCGAGGGCACGGCCCAGCTGCACATCGCCCTGCGCGATGCGGGCATCCGCCACCGTTTCCGCGTGATCGAAGCGGGCCATGACTGGCCCGCATGGCGAAGCATGCTGGAGGACGCGCTGCTGCATGTCGATGCCGTGCTGTCGCGCGGCTATGGCGAATAGGTGCGCCTAATGCGCCGGCACGTGGGCGTCGTGATCCTGCCGCGCGTCACCCGATCCGCCTGTGCGCCGTTCGTGGCGCAGCAGATCGCCCCGCCGCCATTCCTCATAGCGCAACCGCGTCGATGCGCTTGCATGACTGCGCAGGGCTGGGGCGTCCTTCCACAGGTCGAGGGAATAGGGTGTCATCAGCAGGCTTTCGACCCGGTTGCGCGCGGTCAGGATGACCGAATGCACCGGCAGCAGGATGTGGTGATAGTCGATGGGCCCATGATCGGGCCGCGCCACGGCGCGCCCGGCCTCGGCCAGGTGTCTGGCCTTGGCCCAACGCCCACGCCACAGGATCCGGTGCAGCGGAGAGAACAGCTCTCCGTTCAGGTCGACGGGGCAATCCTGGGGGGTCTGCCCGGAACAGTGCCGCGCGCCCGTCCACAGCACCGGCTGGCGTCCGTCGGCCGTCATGATCGCGTCGCCCGCGCGGACATCGCGAACCGCGATCACGCCTGCGCGGGCGACGTCGACCTGCACGTCCGGTCCGAAACAGGGCGCCGCTGCCTGTCACTGCGGGGCGGGTGCGATGTCATAGGCGCCGTTGCCGACCTGGAACGTCTGCGGCAGCGTGGCAAAGGAGTTGTCGCCGTTCGTGATCATGATCGGCCCGATCCAGGGCGACCCCGCCGCGGGCTGCATGACCGAGGTGTTGATCCGGGCATAGTGATCCCCCAGCCCCGACAGGTCGCCCTGGATATTGGCGGTCTGGCCGGGGTTCATGGGCCGGTATTCCGCCACCTGCCGGCCCGACCCGTCAAAGACCTTCATCCCGGTGATGCCGCTTCTGCCGGTCAGCTCGGTCCCCGTGTCGTCGATGGCCGTGATCTCGATCCGGTGGTCCTTGGCCCACATCTGGCGCCCCCATTGCACCGTGGCCGTGCCTTGCGAGGAGTTGGTGCCGACGGCGGGATCGACGATCAGCTGATCGCCCCGAATGCTGAACGTGATCACGGGAATGTCCTTCTGTAGGGTTTTCCCGACCCTTAGGGATTTGCATGTTCTGCAAGGTTAACATCCCGCGCGACGCAGGCCTTTTTTGCCGGTCGTGGTTGACCGGGCGTTAACGCCGGGCGGTCCTGCCATCGTGTGCCAGAAGTCCGGCGCGGGCCGCGCCGGGAGCCGGAATGCCGGAGTGATCGGGCGCGGCCGGTCTGGGGGATGCATCCGGACCCGCGTCGGTTCGGCGCACCTGATGGCTGCATGGCCCGATTCATGCCCCCGCGTCATCCTCCCGGATCGCCGTGCGAATGTCGGAAGCGGTTTTGGGCGGGCGTCCCAGCCGCATCACCCGACGGTCAAGGGCCACTCACGACTGTGCCCAGTCCGATCGGACCGGGCACTGTGTTCCGTTCCAGCGGCGGCTGTGGAACCGCGGCCTATTGCGCGGCGCGCATCAGGCCTGTGGACCAGAACAGCGTTTCGCCCGAACTGTCGTCGGTGCCGTCATTGTCGGTAACCACCCAGCCCATACCGGCCGCGTCGATGGCGAAACCCTCGACCTTGTCCAGGACATAGCCGTTCTGCGCCTTGAGGTCGGGGATCAGGTCGCGGACCAACTCCTTGGTCACGACGGGCAGGGGGTCGCCCAGCCCTGCGGGCACCATCTCTGACAGCGGCACGCGGAACAGCGCCTTGAGCACGGCGGCGTCGCCGATCAGGTTGTCGCGTTCGACCAGATAGGCCCAGTCACCGTCGATGGCGATTTCCGAAAGGCCCGTCCAGCCGTCGCCCGCAGGGTCCAGCGGATAGGCGACGGCGCCCCAGTCCTGCGTCAGCAGGTCATAGGAGACCAGCTTGACCTGGCCGGCGGGGTCGTCGCCCCATTCGCGCTGGACCGCCATCCACAGGCGGTCGCCCTGCCGGGCGATCCCCTCGAACCCATAGCGGTCCTCGTGGGCCAGCAGTTCGGCGGGCAGGCCGATCTCCTCCTGGATCTCGCCCTGGGCGTCGACATGGATGATGGCGTGGGGGATCAGGCGGTCGCTGCGACCTTCGGACGCCAGCCAGAAGCCGCCCTGACCGTCGGGCGTGATGCCCTCCAGGTCCAGCTTCTGTGCCGGATCACCATTGCGGGTCACGATCGTCTTGGCGGTGATCCGCGCCGGTGTCCGCGTGGCGTCGATGGTATGGATCGCGGGCTGCGCGCCATAGGCACTGTCCGACACCGCGAACAGCTGACCCGGTGCGTCGCCCGCGGCCAAGCCCGACAGCGCGCCCCATCCGATCAGCCCGTCCGCGCCCTCCGCGGTGATCGTGGGATAGCGGGGGGGACCGTCGGTTGCGCCGAACAGCATGACGTGGGCACGCGCGCCGCCCTCTGCGCCCAGATCGGCCTCGTTGGCGGTGACCAGCAGGTCGCGGGCGGGCAGGGCCACGATGCCTTCGGGGCTGATGCCCGACGGCAGCAGTTGCGTCAGGCGCGGCGCCGCCAGGTCGCTGACATCGTAGACGCCGATCAGCGATCCGCGTTCCGAGACGACGAAGACATGCGGGATGCCCCCAAAGGTTGCGACCTCGATCGATTCCGGTTCGACACCCTTGGCGTCCGACCGCTTGTCGGGATAGTGGCCCGCCCGGATGACCGCGTGTTCGAAGCTGCTGCCCGAGTCGTAGACGACCGTGCCGTCGCGATGAAAGATGCTCCATCCGCGCGACCCGCCCTGATAGTCGCCCTCGTTCGCGGTGGCGAAATGGTCGGCGTCGATCCACTTGACCGCATCGGGTTCGCGCGGAACGTCCGTCAGCGCCCCGTCAAAGGTCAGCGCCCCGTCGTCGCGCGTGTCGATGTCGTCCAAGCTGACCGTGCCGGCGCTGAAATGCGCGGCGATGGTGCCGTCCGCGCCGATCACGACGACATGGTTGTTTTCCTGCAGGGTGACGATGATCTCTCCCGCAGCGTTGATGTCGACATATTCCGGCTCGGGGTCGTCGGGGGCGATGTCCGCCAGACCGGTCAGGTCGATGCGGGTCTGCCCGTCGCAGTCCAGCGTGCCGTCGGTGACGGCCAGCGTGACCACATGGCCCGCGGGCATCTGCGGCAGGGCGCCGTCGTTCAGGTCCTCGTCGCGCTGGTTCTCGATCGCGACGGCCAGAAAGCTGCCGTCATCGGCACGGGCGACCGCATCCGGCTGCCCGCCCAGGTCGCAGGACGCCAGCACCGCGCGGGTCTTCAGGTCCAGCACCCGCAGCTGCCCCGAGGGCTCGGTGAACGAGGTCGACGTGTCCACGCCCACATACACCCGGTCGCCGATGATCACGGCGGTGGTGGGTTCCCCGTCCATCGGCACGGTGCCCAGGGGCAGGGGGGCGGCCGGGTCGGTGATGTCCAGAAAGCCCAGCACCCCAAGCGGGCTGTCGGAATAGACCAGCGTGCTGCCGTCTTCGGAGGCCGAGATGATCTCGGCCGAGGTCGGGCGCGACCGGTCCTCTCCCGCGGCCATGTTGTCGGGCGTGGCGAATGTCGCGATCCGGTCGAATGTGGTCTGGGCCATCGCAGGCATGGCCGTGGCCAGCGCGACGGCCGACGTCAGAAGGGCAAGTCTTTGCACCGTGTAATCCCCCGTTTTGGTTCGGGGTCCTCTTTGATCACGGTCGGTGACGGCCTTGCGACACTCTGATGGCGTTTGTGCGACAGGGGTGGGCGGTCATGGCCCGTCCGGCGGCGACGCCCGTTGCGGGCCGTCCGGAGGCGGGGCGCCGGTGAAGCCGGCCATGTGGTCGTCCAAGGCGCGGCCGAACGCATCGCGCCCCGTCCCGCGTGCGACATAGGCGGCCAGGTTGGGATGGTCGTCCAGCATCCCGTCCGCCATCCGCAAGACCGACACCATCAGCAGATCGCCCGGCCCGAATTCGCCGCCGAACCAGTCCGCCGTGCCAAGCCGGTCCGACGCCTCGTGCAGGCGTTCGTCGATGCGGGCCATGACCGCGGGCAGGCGGGACGCGGACCAAGGCGCGTCGGCCTCGAACAGCGTGGCCATGGCGTGGTCCATGAACGGCGGTTCCAGCGTGTTCAGGGCGGCGAATGCCCATTCCAGCTGCATCGCCCGCGCCGCCGCCGTGCCTGGCATCAGGCCGGGGAAGCGTTCGGCAATGTGCCAGACGATCGCACCGCTTTCGAACAGGATCAGGTCACCGTCCTCCAGCGTCGGCACTTGGCCGAAGGGCTGGCGCGCCCGGTGCGGCGGCCGCTTCTGCGCGCCTTGGGACAGCAGGCGCACGGCATAGGGCTGGCCCACCTCCTCCAGCGCCCACCGGACGCGCAGGTCACGGACCTGGCCCCTGGCGAAATCCGGAACCCAGTCGAAGGCGGTGATGGTGATCGGGGCCGCGGGATCAACCGGCATGGCGGCCCCCCGCATCCTGCATGTCGGGAGGGCCGTCCCGCGTCGCGGCGGGGTCCATCCACACCGTTTCCCACCCGTGGCCGTCGGGGTCGTCGAAGGCACCGCCATACATGAAGCCCTGGTCCTCGACCTGGCGCGTGTCGTGCCCGCCCGCCTCGCGGGCGCGGCGGTGGATGTCGTCGACGGTCGCGCGGCTGTCGAAGGTCAGGCACAACAGCACGCCCGACTGGGTGCGGGCGTCGATGATGCGCTTGTCGGTGAAGGTGGCGTAGAAGGTGTGATCCAGCAGCATCACCTGGATCGCGTCGGACCAGACCATGCCGCTGGCCTGTTCGTTCGAGAAGGCTTCGTTTTTTGTAAAGCCGATCGCCTCGTAAAAGGCGGTCGCCCGCGCCACGTCCGTGACGGGCAGGTTGACGAAGATCATCCGGGTCATCGATTCGCTCCTCCTGTGCTGTTGACAGGATGGGGGCGCTTGGTTACTTGAGGAAACCATGAAGTTACAAAAAGAAACTATCAGGCCGGAACCCGCCCATGGCCGCTGGTACGACGATGCGTGCGGCAGTGCCTTCGGCATGGAATTGCTGGGCGAACGCTGGACCCTGCTGATCCTTCGCGAACTGATGTTCGGACCGCGCCGGTTCACCGACCTGCGCGCGGACCTGCCCGGCATCAGCGCCAAGATCCTGACCGAACGGCTGGCCGGAATGGAGCGCAGCGGCATCCTGGCCCGCATCACCCTGTCCGACCCGGTGCCCGCGCAGGTCTATCAATTGACGCCTTGGGGCCGGTCGGCCGAACCCATCCTGCAGGAGATCGGGCGGTGGGCTGCCGCCTCTCCGCTGCATGACCCGACGCTGCCCCTGTCGGCGGCGTCCTTCATCATGTCCCTGCGGACCATGCTGGATTGCAAGGCGGCCGCGGGGCTGTCCCTGACGGTGGCGATCACCATCGGCGGATCCTCCTTTGGCCTGCGTGTTGAACAGGCCTGTCTGCACGTCACCCGCGGGCTTCCCGACGCGGCCGATCTGGTCTTCGAGGCGGATGCGGCACCCCGTATGGCCGCGCTGTTCTATGGCAAGATCGCACCTGAAACGGCCGGCGTGACCTGCATGGGCGCGGCTTGCGACCTGCGCAGGTTCATGGACCTGTTCAATCTTCCGGAAAAATCCGCCCCGCCAAATGTTGCGGATTGATATATGCAAAGCGACCGGGCGCGATTGCAAAATGATGGCCGAAACTGCCAATATATATATATTGACGTATTGTGACGGTGGTTAATGGATAAATCCGCCGTTTGAGATTGCGGCGAGAAATTAATAATACAAATAGACTACAGCACCTTAGCACCGCGCGACGCCCGCTGTGGTTGTCTGCGCAATCTTTTTGCGCGCGGGCCGGTCGATCGCGGGACTGTTGTCACAGTCACGGACATGTCTTATTCCCGCAATCGATGCCGAACCTGTATGCTTTTCGCAATATTATCGTGCGAACGATTCAATTTCCGGTCGGTGCGGTGCGGCACGATGAATGATGCCCGTTTTGACGCATGGAGTATTTAATGAGCTGTTCCCATGACCTGCCGGTGCGCAACCTTGTCACGTCGGCGAAGAGCATGCGGTCTGTCATGACGGAACGGACGTCGTCGACCTGCCCCGTTGGAAACGTCTAGGACCGTGGCATATTGCGACCACAAGGATGATCAGGTGAATTTCAGCCAGTTCCTTTTCCACACGTCCTTTCCGTCCGACGATCTGCGTCGGTCCGCCCTGCACCGCGCGATGGGCGCCCCCACCCGATCGTGGCCGGCCTCCGGCCTTTGGGATCACCTTCAACGATCGGCAAGACCATGACCGGCGCTGCAACGTGGAGGCATGCCTACATCGCGGATGGCAGCCGGTTTGACGCGATCGTCGTGGGCTCTGGCGCGGCGGGTGGCGTCGCCGCCACCGCGCTGGCCGAGGCGGGGATGCGCGTGGCGGTGCTGGAGGCCGGCGATGCCGGGCCCGGCCGCATCAACCCCGTGACCAAGGCCCTGACGGCCGTGGCCCGGTTCCTGGACAGGACCAGGGCCGAAAGCCGGATGCCGCCCAGCCTGGCCCGCTTTGGCGAACGCGCCTTTCGACTGTTGGGCCGCGCCCGCCAGCCGGTCCAGTCGCGCTGCTTTGCCTGGGCGATGGCCCCCAACGTGCTGGTCGACGACCGCGACTGTCCCTACCAGACCGAGGACGGCAGCCAGTTCCTGTGGTTCCGCGCCCGCCAGCCGGGGGGGCGGATGACCGTTCCCGGCCATGGGCGCCAGTACTATCGTCTGTCCGGCATGAAGTCGGATGGCTCGAACAGCGCCGACAATGCCTGGCCCTTCGCGCTGGAGGATGTCGCCGACTGGTACGGATGGGTCGAGGACAAGCTGCAATTGCGTGGCGGCGATCAGGCCGTTCCCGGCCCGGACACCAGCCGCCTGGCCGGCGTCCTGCAGCCCACCCCGTCCGAGCAGGCGATCATCGGCGCGATCCGGTCCAGATGGCCGCGGGCACGGCCGGTGCTGGGCAATTTCGCGCCGCCCCTGTCATGGCTGGACATCGCGGCCGGCACGGGCCGCATGGCATTCCAGGCCGGCGCCGTGGTGCGCCGTGTCCTGAAGGATCCGTCGGGCGCGGTCAGCGGGGTCGAATGGATCGACGGCCGCACGGGGGCGGTCCGGACCGTCCATGCGCCGGTCGTGTTCCTCTGCGCCTCGGCGATCGAGAGCACGCGCATTCTGCTGCTGTCGCGGACGGTGGGCGATGATGCGGGCATCGGGACGGAATCGCCCGCCCTTGGCCGTCACCTGATGGACCATGCGGTCATGAGCGGAACCGGATATCGCGCCGGATCGGACGACGTCCTGCCCGAACAGGCCGAGCCCGGCCGCTGCATCCACATTCCGCCCGACCCGTCGCTGCATCCGTCGATCAGCATGCAGATCCATGTCCATCCCCGTCCCGACGGGGCCGCGCGGGTCGACATCGTCTCGTTCGCCGAGATGCTGCCCGACCCGTGGAACCGGGTGACGCTGTCGCCGTCGCAGACCGACCGGTACGGCATCCCGGTCCCGGTGATCCGCTTCCGACATTCGGCGGAACAGCGCGCCCTGGCGGACCGTCAGGCGCAGATCATCCGCGAGCTGTCGGCGGATATCGGTCTGACGGACGTGATCGTGAACACCGACCTGTCGCCCGGCGGCACCAGCGTGCATGAATGTGGCACGGCGCGGATGGGGACCGATCCCGCGACATCCGTCGTGGACATGCACAACGAATGCTGGGACGTGCCGGGCCTTTATGTCACGGACGGGGCGTGCTTTCCGCGCCAGCATGTCCACAACCCGACCCTGACGATGATGATGCTGACCGCACGCGCCGCGGCGCATGCGGCCGCCCGCTGATCAGCGCTGGCCCGCAAGCTTGCGGGCCACCATCGCCATCAGCGGGGTGGGATAGCGCATCCCAAGCGTGACGATGCAGGTCCGGTCCAGGATCTCCAGCGTGCGGGCGCACATGTCGGGCGTGTATTCGATGTCGCGCTTGGCCCAGGCCCAGGGGTTCATCTTGGGATGGAAGGTCCGCTTGTTCAGGATCGGCTCCCAGTTGGTGTACAGGTGCTTGGAGCTGTCGCGCAGGCGGTTGTGCACGCCCCGGCGGCCGGTCAGCTCGATCGCCTTCTCTCGGGTCGGGGCCAGGATCGACAGGCTGACGGCCGATGCGGGATCGTTGTGCGGGGTGACCCTGAATTCGCTGCTGTGCTGCAGGATATCGGCCAGGACGGCGCGGCGCTTTTGCATCCGGCGCAGCATGGGGACCACCTTCTTCAGCTGGACGCGCAGCATGGCGCCGTCCATCTCGGTGACCTTCATGTTCATGCCGACGAATTCGGGCTCGTTCAGCCGGTCGCCGTGCTGGCGTACCATCGATCCCAGATCGTGATAGCTGCGCGCGCGGATGAAATAGCGTTCGTCGCTGGTCAGGACGGCCCCGCCTTCGCCGATGTTCATGTTCTTCATGCGGTTGAAGCTGAAGACGCCCAGATCGCCGATCGCCCCGCAATGCCGGTCCTTGTATCGGATGCCCACGGCCTGGGACGAATCCTCGATGACGATCAGGCCGTGCTCCTTGGCGATCGCCATGATCGCGTCCATGTCGCAGGGCGCGTTGACCATGTGCACGGGGATGATCGCGCGGGTATAGGGGGTGATCTTGGCCCGGATGTCCTCGGGGTCCATGGTCAGGGTCTCGTCGATGTCGACCAGGATCGGCACGGCCCCGACCTGCACCGGCGCGGCGGCGGTCGCCATCCAGGTATAGGCCGGCACCAGCACCTCGTCGCCCGGACCGATCCCGGCGGCGGCCAGGGCCGCGACCAGCGCGCTGGTCCCCGAATTGACGGCCAGCACATGTGCGGCGCCGGTCTGGGCGGCCATCTCGCGTTCGAACAGGGCCGTCCGGCTGGCCCCGCTGTCATAACGCAGCAGGCTGCCGCTTGCGATGGCGCGGCCGACCGCGAACCACTCTCTCAGACCGACGTCAGGCACTGTCCGCTCCGTATGCGATGGGCGCTGGATTGCGCGCCGTGCACCATCCCGCGCCAGGGCGTGCAGGGCAAGGGGAAGATGCCGAATCCACCCGGTTATCGGTACTGCGGCGGCCTGTTCCGCCCCCCACAATGGCGTGATTCCACTTGCGGTGGCGAGGCGGGGCCGTCGCACAGCGCGGGCGGGCCTGCCCGACTTTGGTGGCAGCGCGGCGCGGCCCGGCTGGCCATGATGGGAAAGCCGCTGCACCATCTGCAAGCAATCCGAGGGGCGCTCATGGACGATCATGCTGATGTCGATCTGGCCCGCGCCAGTGTCAGGGCCGTGGCCGACGACGTGGCGGGGACGCTGGTGGGCCACGACTGGCTGGTCGAACGTCTGCTGATCGCGTACCTGACCGGCGGCCATGTCCTGCTGGAGGGGCCGCCGGGCATCGCCAAGACGCGCGCGGTCAAGCAGCTGGCGGTGCGTCTGCCGGGCGAACATGCGCGCATCCAGTGCACTCCCGACCTGCTGCCGTCGGATCTGACCGGCAGCCAGGTGTTCCGTCCCGAGACCGGCGGCTTCGACTTTCTGCCCGGCCCGGTCTTTCACAACATCGTCCTGGTGGACGAGATCAATCGCGCGCCCCCCAAGGTCCAGTCGGCCCTGCTGGAGGCGATGGCTGAAGGTCAGGTCACCACCGGCGGCGTGACACGCCCCCTGCCGAAGCCCTTCATGGTCGTGGCCACCCAGAACCCGATCGAGCACGAAGGGACCTTTCCGCTGCCCGAGGCGCAGATGGACCGCTTTCTGCTGCACCTGCGGCTGGACCTGCCGGGCGCCGAGGACGAACGCGCCATCCTGGACCTGGTCGAGGCCGAGGGCCGGGGCAGCATGGCGGCCGTGCTGTCGCAGGTGACGGCCGCGGACCTGGATCGCGCGCGCCTGCAGGTCGCGGGGGTGACGTTGGCCCCCGTGCTCAAGGATTTCATCATCCGGCTGGTTTTGGCGACGCGGCCCGGCGGGGTGCTGGCAGAGGCGGTCGAACACCCGGTTTCTCCGCGCGGGACGCTGGCGCTGGCCGCGGCGGTGCGCGCGCGGGCATGGCTGCAGGGCCGTGATCACGGCCTGCCCGAGGACGTGCAGGCCCTGGCCCCCGATGCCTTGGCCCACCGGCTGGTCCCGAACTGGAAGGCCGCCAGCGAAGGGCAGGATGGCCGCCGCCTGATCGCCGAGGCGCTGCGCCAGGTGACCCCGTGGTAGGGGCGCCATGAGCGGCTGGAGGTCCGCGCCCGGCATCGCCCTGACGCTGGAGGCGCTGGTCGACCTGCAGGCGGGGCAGGGCGCCATGCCCCGGCAGCGGCCGATGGCGCGGCGGGCGGGGGTCATGGCCTCGCGCCATCCGGGCAGCGGCATGGACCTGAGGGAGATCCGCGCCTATGTCCCCGGCGACGATCCGCGCCGGATGGACCCTTCGGCCAGCGCGCGCACGGGCGTGCCGCATGTGCGCGCCCTGCACGAGGATCGCGACGACATCACGCTGCTGATCGCCGATCTGCGCGGGCCGATGCTGTGGGGCACGGGCGACGCGCTGCGATCGGTGCGCGGCGCACTGCACCTGGCGGGGCTTGGCTGGCAGGCGGTGGCGCGCCAGGGTGCGGTTGGCCTGGTGGTTGCCGAAGGGACCGGGGTCCGCGTGTTGCCGCCCGCGACCAGCGCGGGCCATATGCTGACCCTGTGCCGCCTGCTGGTCGACCGCCATGCCGCCGCCCTGGCCGATCCCCCCGGCACGGCGCCCCTGACCGAGGCGCTGTCCCTGGCCGCCCGCACCGCGCCGACGGGCGCCCATGTCGTCCTGGCCACCCTGCCCGATGGCTGGCAGGGGGCCGATGCCGCGCTGTCCCGCCTGGCCCGCGGCCGCCGGGTAGAGGTCGCGCTGATCCTGGACCCGCTGGAGACCGCGCCGCCCGCCCGTCCGTTGCCCGTCCGACAGGGCGGCGCCACGCGGCTGCTGCGCCTGCAGCCCGCCGATCTGGGTGGCCAGACCGATCGCCTGGCCGCGATGGGCGCCGTTGCGCGACGGGTCGAGCCGTGACCCCTGAAGCGATGACCCATGACCAGCTGATGCAGGCCCTGTCCCCGGTCCGCCTGCCCACGCCGATGGCCGTCCTGTCTACGGCAGAGATGGCCGCGCTTCTGGCACTGGGCATCATCGCGGGGCTGGTGCTGGCCTTGGCAGTGCTGCCCTTCACCCGCCGCCGGGCAACCCGCCCGCATCTGCGCGTGGCGGTGCTGCGGGGGCTGCCGGTGCCGGACCGCCTGCTGGCCATCGCCCGCCTGCTGGGTCATTTGCCGGCGGCGCTGCGCCCGGCCGCCTATGGCGCGGCCCCGCCACCGTCCGACCGCCGGATCGAGGCGATCGCCCGCGGCGCCCGCCTGCGCCGTCCGTGGCGCAGATGAGCCTGGCCGCACCGTGGCTGCTGGCGCTGCTGCCGCTGCCGCTGCTGCTGCGCTGGCTTCTGCCGCCGGTGGTCCGGCCCCGCGCCGCGCTGGACGTGCCCGACCACCTGTTGCCCCATGCCACGCCTGGCAGCCTGCCGCCGCTGCACCGCGCCCCGTGGCTGGCGGCCGCGGCCTGGGTACTGCTTGTCATCGCCCTGGCGGGGCCGCAGGTGGAACGCCAGGCCCAGGTGGTTCCCGCCAGCGGGCGGGACATCGTGCTGACACTGGATCTGTCGGGCAGTATGGAGCAGGCGGATTTCACCCTGGACGGTCAGCCCGTCAGCCGCCTGGACGCGGTCAAGCGCACCGCCCGCGCCTTTGTGCAAAGCCGGACGGGCGACCGGATCGGCCTGGTGATCTTCGGCGGACGCGCCTATGTCGCGGCGCCGCTGACCTTCGATCTGAACGCCGTCGTGCAGGCCATCGACGAGGCGCAGATCGGCGTGTCCGGCCGCGGCACGGCGATCGCCGACGGCCTGGGCCTGGCGATCCGCAGGCTGCAGGACAGCACGTCACCCGGCCGGGTCGTGGTTCTGCTGTCGGACGGGGTCGACACCTCGGGCAGCGTGCTGGCGGTGGACGCGGCGCGCCTGGCGGCGTCGCACGGGCTGCGCATCCACACCATCGCCCTGGGCCCCGAGGACCTGGAGACCCGCCCCACCGCCCGCGACGCGGTCGACGTGGCGACCCTGCGCGCGGTGGCCGAAACCGCGGGGGGCGCGCTGTTTCGCGTGCGCGACACCGCTGACCTGACCGCGATGGCGCAGGCGCTGGACCGGCTGGAGCCCAGCCCGGGCGAACGGCCGCCGCTGCGCTATTGGCGGTCGCTGTGGATCTGGCCCGCGATGCTGTGCGCGGCCTGCCTGATGCTGGCCGCGATCCGGAGGCGGGAATGACCGGCGCGCTGCTGCTGCGACCGTGGTGGCTGGCGGGTCTGGTGCCGCTTCTGGCGCTTGCGTGGTGGCTGGACCGTCGCGGGCCGTCCGCCGGCGGGTGGGAACAGGTCATGCCGGCGCACATGCTGGCCGCGATGCGCGCGCTTGGCGCCCTAGGCGGCAGCACCGGCCGGTGGGGCCCGCTGCTGCCCGTGGGGGCGGCGGCGCTGCTGGTGCTGGGCCTGTCCGGGCCGGCCCTGCCGCGCGCCGATGCGCCCGTCCTGGCGCGCACCGACAGCGTGCTGATCGCCATCGACCTGTCCCCCTCGGTCGCGCGGGGACCGGCGCTGGCGCAGGCGCAACAGGCCGCCGCCGCCCTGCTGCAGGGGCTGGCCGGCCGGCCCGTCGGCCTGATCCTCTACAGCGGAGAGGCCTATGCCGCATCCGCCCCCACCACCGATCCGCGCACGCTGCAGACGCTGATCGCGGTCCTGGATGCCGACACGGTGCCCGGCCAGGGCAGCAGACCCGCCGCCGCCATCGGCCTGGCCGGGCAGATGTTCGGCGATGCGGGGCAGGCCGATCTGGTCCTGATCTCGGACGGGGCCGGGGTCGATGGCCAGGCCGTGGCCGAGGCCGGGCGTCTGGCCGCCTTGGGCACGCGCATCTGGGCGGTCCGGGTCGTGGGCGCCGCGCCGCAGGCGCCCACCCCTGCGCCCGATGCGCTGGCGCAGCTGGTGCAATCGGGCGGTCAGATGGTGCTGGCACAGGATGTCGACGGCTTGGCCGCCCGGCTGCGCCAAGGGGGCGATCGCCGTCGCGATCCGGCGGTGACGGCCCTGGGCTATCGCGATCTGGGGCCGTTCCTGGCCGCGCTGGCCGCCCTGCCGCTGCTGCAGATGCTGAGGCGGCGGCAATGAGGGCGGCGGCGGTCCTTCTGGCCCTGGCCGTGGCGGCGCTGGTCCTTGCCGGCCCCGCGGCGCTTGGTGCGCTAGCGCTGCGGGCGGGGTGGGACCGGGTCGCGCTGATCCTGCTGGACGATCCGGGCGCACGGGGCGTGGCCCATTACCGGTTGGGCGACCACGACCTGGCCGATGCCGATTTCGCCCGCGCGGGCCGGTCGCAGACCTACAACCGCGCGCTGTCGCTGGCCGCCACGGGCGACTATCCCCTGGCGGTCGCCTATTTCGACGCGGTGCTGTTCGCCAACCCCGCCGACGAACAGGCCCGCGCCAGCCGCGACCTGGTGGCGACGATGTTTCCGCCGCAGCAGGGCGACAGCGTCGCGCCAGGCCGCATTTTGGGGCGGGGCGGGCGTCCCGCCCCGGACGAGATGATCGCCAACGCCCTGACCGACGCCGCCGCCGAAAGCTGGCGCCGACCGGTCGAGGCGCGGGGCATGGCCGCCAGCGACGCGTGGCTGGAAACCATCGCAGACGATCCGGGCGAATTCCTGGCGCTGCGGTTGCAGGCCGAACACGACCGGCGCGCCGGGCTGGGCCTGATCCGGCCCGAGGCGGGTGACCCGTGGTGATCCGGCTGATCCTCTTGCTGCTGATGCTGGCCACGCCGCTGCGCGCCGAAACCCCCGCACCCCTGGCCCCCGGAGAGGCGCGGCTGCTGATCCTGCACGATCACGGCAACCCCGTCGTGGCCGAGATGGTGCGCCTGACGCTCCGCGGCGAATACGACCTGACCGTGTCGCTGGAAAGCCTGACCTTTCCGTCGTCCGACGCCTATGACTGGATGCAGATCGACCGCGACCGCTGGTTTCAGGAACGCATCGGCGGTCGGATGATCCAGATCTTCGAACGCGACATCGCGCTGTTTCCGCGCCGGGCAGGGGACCTGACCATCGGTCCGCTGACCCATAACCTGACCAACATCACCCGCAGCGGCGTCCGCGAGGAGGTCAGCGTCACGTCGGGCATCACGCGCCTGACGGTCAAGCCCTTTCCCCATTCGGGCCGCCCCCTGACGGCACGCAGGCTGGTGCTGACGGACGAGCTGTCCGCACCGCCCGGCCGCTTGGCCAAGGACGACATCCTGACCCGCCGCGTCACCATCGAGGCCCTGGGCGCGATGGCCCATCACCTGCCGCCGCGCCCCGACATCGCCCAGCCCTGGCTGATCAGCTTTACCCTGCCGGAAATCCGCGAGACGATCCCCACCCCGGACGGCCCGGTCGCCCGCGTGGTCTGGGAATGGCAGATGCGCCCCCGCACGGGCGAGCCAGGCGTCCTGCCCGCGATCCCCTTTCCCTGGCTGGACACCGACAGCCGCCGGATCGAGGTGGCGGCGATGAAGCCGATCCCCTTCGGCTTCGCGGGTTTCAGCACCGCATCGGGGACGGGCGTCGCCCTGCATTGGCAGATGGCGGGGCTGGCGCTGTCGGGCGGGGTGGTCGCGCTGGCCGTGGTGTTGTGGGGCAGGCTGCCCGCGATCGGGCGCGGCCTGCGCCGGCTGCGGCCCGGCCCGCATGCGGCCGCGATGCGCAGGGCGGCGGCCAGCGGCGATCTGACCAGGCTGCGTGCGGCCGCGGCGGCACATCTGGCGTGGCGCGGGGGCGGCGGGCCGCGCAGGCAGGCCCTGCTGCGCCAGCTGGACCACCAGATCTATGCCCCCGCCGGCGCGCCGGGGTTCGACGCGATGCGCTGGTTGCGCGACTGGTCGCGGGCCTAGCGGTTGCGCCGGGACGTCGCGCGGGCCTGCAGTTGATCCAGCGCGTCGGCATTGGCCCGGCCCCAGGCATAGACCGTCTCGACCAGATCGACGAAGCGCCTGCCAAGCGGCGTCAGGCTGTATTCGACTGCCGGCGGAACCGTGCTTTCGACATGGCGGTCGATCAGGCCGCTGTCCTCCATCTCGCGCAGGGTCTGCACCAGCATCTTCTTGGAGATCCCGGGCAGGCTGCGCAGCAGCACCCCATTGCGCGCCGCGCCCCCGTGCTGGGCATGCAGCGTGTGCAGGATCATGCTGGTCCATTTCGTGGCAAAGATCTCCATCGTGCGTCGGGGGGCGCAATCCTCGCGCCAGTCGGTGTCGATGCTGCCGGGTTCCATGGTGGTTACCTTTCGGTGGCTATGTCCCAATTTGGTGCCGTCTGGCACGACCGCGCCGCGCTGACTAGATCCTCTGACAGCACAAAGACAGGAGAGATTCATGACCCGCACCGCATTGGTCGTCGGCGCCACCGGCATTCAAGGCCAGGCCATCGCCGCCCAACTGGTCCGCGACGGATGGGCCGTCCTGGGCCTCAGCCGCAATCCGCAGCCGCAGGAGGGCGTGACGCCCGTGGCCGCCGACCTGCTGGACCCCGCATCCGTCGCCGCCGCCCTGAACGGTTTGGCCCCGACGCATGTGTTCCTGACCACCTGGCTGCGCCAGCCGACCGAGGTCGAGAACATCCGCGTCAACGCCCTGATGCTGCGCAACCTGTTCGACGGTCTGCGTCCGCTTGGCACCGTGCGCCACGCGGCGCTGGTGACCGGGCTGAAGCATTACCTTGGACCGTTCGAGGCCTATGGCAAGGGCAGCCTGCCCAAGACCCCGTTCCGCGAGGATCAGGGGCGGCTAGACGTTGCGAACTTCTATTACGCGCAGGAGGATGAACTGTTCGAGGCCGCGCGCCGCGACGGCTTCACCTACAGCATCCACCGCCCTCACACCGTCATCGGCAAGGCGGTCGGGAACGCCATGAACATGGGCACCACCTTGGCCGTCTATGCCGCCATCTGCCGCGAGACCGGGCGCCCGTTCCGCTTTCCCGGATCGGCCGTGCAGTGGAACGGCCTGACGGACATGACCGACGCCCGCCAGCTGGCCGCCCAGGTCATCTGGGCGGCGACCACGCCCGCCGCGCATGACCAGGCCTTCAATATCGTCAACGGCGACGTCTTCCGCTGGAACTGGATGTGGCACCGTCTGGCCGACTGGTTCGGCGTCAAAGCCGAGGATTTCGACGGCACCGAACGCCCCTTGGCCGACCAGATGGCGGACGACGCCGCGATCTGGGCACGCATCGCCGAACGCGAAGGGCTGGCCGAGCCGGATATCACCCGCCTGGTGTCGCCGTGGCACACCGACGCCGACCTGGGTCGGCCGATCGAGGTCGTGACCGACATGTCCAAAAGCCGCAAGTTGGGCTTCACCGCCTATCAGGCGACGGACGAGGCGTTCATCGACCTGTTCGAACAGCTTGAGGCGGACCGGATCATCCCCCGCCGCTGACCGTCCAAAGATCTGCATCTGCTGCGGTGAGGATGTCGGGCGACCGGCACCCTCATCGCCGCGGACGGAATGATGGTTCGCCTGGCCCATGGCCGACGGTGCTTTGGTCATGCGACGGAGGCGCCCGACGACATTCACGACGACCACAGAACCGCGTCTGATCAGGTGATCATATCGTGACGGTAAGGTGATGGCGGAGACGAAGGGATTCGAACCCTCGAGACCCTTTCGGGCCTGCACCCTTAGCAGGGGTGTGCCTTCGACCACTCGGCCACGTCTCCGCCGACCCGTATATGGATGTCGCCAAGGGGGGGCAAGGGGCTTTCTGGCCCCTTTTTGCAGATCGCCGCGCGGCGCCGTCCAAAGGGTTCGACGGCGCCGGACCGTGGCACGCGACAGTTCGTCCTCTTGGAACTGGGGCTGGAACCCGGAAGGCATTGACGCGATAGTCGGATGACGCAACCGGATGGCAGGACATGACCGAAATCTCTCGTCGCAAGTCGGATCACCTGCGCATCGTCACCGAAGGCCGCGGGGCGCAGGACCGGCTGGACAGCGGGTTCGACCAGGTCCGGTTCCTGCATCAGGCGCTGCCTGATCTGGACATGGATGCCGTCGTTACGGGAACGCGGTTCCTGGGGCGCAGCTTGGGCGCGCCGCTGCTGATCTCGGCCATGACCGGCGGTCCGGAGGAGGCGGAACGCATCAACCTGCACATCGCCGAGGCCTGTGCCCATCACCGCATTGCCCTGTCCGTCGGATCGCAGCGCATCGCGGTCGAGGCGGGCGGCAATGGCGGCCTGGGCGCCAGCCTGCGGGCACGTGCGCCACAGATTCCGATCCTGGGCAATATCGGCGCGGTTCAGCTGAACTATGGTTTTGGCGTGGCGCAGGCGCAGCGTGCGGTGGACATGATCCAGGCCGACGCGCTGATCCTGCACCTGAACCCACTGCAGGAGGCGATCCAGGAAGGTGGTGACCGCAATTTTGCGGCCCTGCTGCCGCGGATCGAGGAGCTGGCCACCAGCCTGCCGGTCCCCCTGGGCGTCAAGGAGGTCGGTGCGGGGCTGTCGGCGCCCGTGGCGCGCCGTCTGATCGACGCGGGCGTGACGATCCTGGACGTCGCCGGCGCCGGCGGCACCAGCTGGGCGCGGGTCGAGGCCGAACGCGGCCCCGACCGCCTGCAGGCGCTGGCGGCACCGTTCCACGACTGGGGCATTCCCACGACCGCGTCGCTGCGCGCCATCGCGCCGATGATGGGTCCGGACCAGGTTCTGGTCGGGTCGGGCGGGGTGCGTCACGGGCTGGACGCCGCGCGGGCCATCCGCCTTGGCGCGGACCTCGTGGGGCAGGCGGCCCGCGCGCTGCCCGCCGCGCGCCACAGCGCCGAGGCCCTGTCCGATCACCTGTCTGACGTCGTGACCCAGCTGCGCATCGCGATGTTCTGCACGGGATCCGGCGACCTTGCGGCGCTGCGCCGCGCGCCTTTGCTGGTGCCTGGGCCGGGTGGCCAATGGTCGCAAGCAACGGGGATGGAAACCGGCGATGCGGGACTGTAGTCTGCGCGGATCGCCGGTCCGGGGGACAAGATGAGCGCACATGCCCTGCCCAAGGCAGATCTGACCGCCACAAGCCTGATCGTCTCGGGCGGCATCATCGCCGCGTGGCTGGCCCTGCATGTGCATGCGCTGTGGTTTCTGGACGCAGCGGCGCATCCCATCCTGGCGATCGCGAATTTCATGGGGCTGACCTGGCTGTCGGTCGGATTGTTCATCATCGCGCATGACGCGATGCACGGGTCGGTCGTGCCGGGGCGTCCGCGCGCCAATGCGGCGATGGGCCAGCTTGTCCTGTGGCTGTATGCCGGATTTTCGTGGCGCAAGATGATCGTCAAGCACATGGCCCATCACCGCCATGCCGGCACCGACGACGACCCCGATTTCGACCATGGCGGCCCGGTCCGCTGGTACGCCCGCTTCATCGGCACCTATTTCGGCTGGCGCGAGGGGCTGCTGCTGCCCGTCATCGTGACGGGCTATGCGCTGATCCTGGGGGATCGTTGGATGTACGTGGTCTTCTGGCCGCTGCCGTCGATCCTGGCGTCGATCCAGCTGTTCGTGTTCGGCACCTGGCTGCCGCACCGCCCCGGCCACGACGCGTTCCCGGACCGCCACAATGCGCGGTCGTCGCGGATCAGCGACCCCGTGTCGCTGCTGACCTGCTTTCACTTTGGCGGTTATCATCACGAACACCACCTGCACCCGACGGTGCCGTGGTGGCGCCTGCCCAGCACCCGCACCAAGGGGGACACCGCATGACCAATTTCCTGATCGTCGTCGCCACCGTGCTGGTGATGGAGCTGACGGCCTATTCCGTCCACCGCTGGATCATGCATGGCCCCCTGGGCTGGGGCTGGCACAAGTCCCACCACGAGGAACACGACCACGCGCTGGAAAAGAACGACCTGTACGGCCTGGTCTTTGCGGTGATCGCCACGGTGCTGTTCACGGTAGGCTGGATCTGGGCGCCGGTCCTGTGGTGGATCGCCTTGGGCATGACCGTCTATGGGCTGATCTATTTCGTCCTGCATGACGGGCTGGTGCATCAGCGCTGGCCGTTCCGCTATGTTCCGCGCAAGGGCTATGCCAGACGCCTGTATCAGGCCCACCGCCTGCACCACGCGGTCGAGGGGCGCGACCATTGCGTCAGCTTCGGCTTCATCTATGCGCCCCCGGTCGACAAGCTGAAGCAGGACCTGAAGACGTCGGGCGTGCTGCGGGCCGAGGCGCAGGAGCGCACGTGACCCATGACGTGCTGCTGGCAGGGGCGGGCCTTGCGAACGGGCTGATCGCCCTGGCGCTGCGCGCGGCGCGGCCCGACCTGCGGGTGCTGCTGCTGGACCATGCCGCGGGACCGTCAGACGGCCACACCTGGTCCTGCCACGACCCCGACCTGTCGCCGGACTGGCTGGCGCGGTTGAAGCCCCTGCGCCGCGCCAACTGGCCCGACCAGGAGGTGCGCTTTCCCCGCCATGCCCGGCGGCTGGCCACCGGTTACGGGTCGCTGGACGGGGCGGCGCTGGCGGATGCGGTGGTCCGGTCGGGCGCCGAGATCCGCTGGAACAGCGACATCGCCCTGCTGGATGCGCAGGGGGCGACACTGTCCTGCGGCGCCCGGATCAAGGCGGGCGCGGTCCTGGACGGGCGCGGCGCGCAGCCGTCGCGGCATCTGACCGTGGGTTTCCAGAAATTCGTGGGCGTCGAGATCGAGACCGACCGCCCCCACGGCGTGCCGCGCCCGATGATCATGGACGCGACCGTCACCCAGCAGGACGGGTACCGCTTCATCTATCTGCTGCCCTTCTCTCCGACGCGCATCCTGATCGAGGACACGCGCTATTCCGATGGCGGCGATCTGGACGACGACGCGCTGGCGGCGGCGTCTCACGACTATGCCCGCCAGCAGGGCTGGACCGGGGCCGAGGTCCGGCGCGAACGCGGCATCCTTCCCATCGCGCTGGCCCATGACGCGGCGGGCTTCTGGGCCGATCACACGGCGGGGCCCGTTCCTGTGGGACTGCGCGCGGGGTTCTTTCACCCGGTCACCGGCTATTCGCTGCCCTATGCGGTACAGGTGGCGGACGTGGTGGCGGGCCTGTCCGGGCCGCCCGGCACCGACGCGCTGCGCGGCGCCATCCGCGATTACGCGATCGACCGGGCACGCCGCGACCGCTTTCTGCGCCTTTTGAACCGGATGCTGTTCCGCGGCTGCGCGCCCGACCGGCGCTATACCCTGCTGCAGCGGTTCTACCGCATGCCGCATGGACTGATCGAACGGTTCTATGCCGGCCGGCTGAGCGTGGCCGATCAGCTGCGCATCGTGACCGGTAAACCGCCCATTCCCCTTGGCACGGCCATCCGCTGCCTGCCCGAACGTCCCCTGCTGAAGGAAAACGCATGAACGCCCATTCGCCTGCGGCCAAGACCGCCATCGTGATCGGCGCAGGCTTTGGCGGGCTGGCCCTGGCCATCCGCCTGCAGTCCGCGGGCATCGCCACCACCCTGGTCGAGGCCCGGGACAAGCCCGGCGGGCGCGCCTATGTCTGGCACGATCAGGGACACGTCTTCGACGCAGGTCCCACGGTCATCACCGACCCCGATGCGCTGAAAGAGCTGTGGGCGCTGACCGGGCAGGACATGGCGCGCGACGTGACGCTGATGCCGGTGTCACCCTTCTATCGGCTGATGTGGCCGGGCGGGAAGGTCTTTGATTACGTAAACGAGGCCGATCAGCTGGAGCGCCAGATCGCCCAGTTCAACCCGGACGATCTGGAGGGATACCGCCGCTTCCGCGATTACGCGGAGGAGGTGTACCAGGAGGGCTACGTCAAGCTGGGCACCGTGCCCTTCCTGAAGCTGGGCCAGATGCTGAAGGCCGCGCCCGCGCTGATGAAGCTTGAGGCCTACAAGTCCGTCCATGCCAAGGTCGCGACCTTCATCAAGGACCCCTATCTGCGGCAGGCGTTTTCGTATCACACGCTGCTGGTGGGCGGGAATCCCTTCTCGACCAGTTCGATCTATGCGCTGATCCACGCGCTGGAGCGGCGCGGCGGGGTCTGGTTTGCCAAGGGCGGCACCAACCAGCTGGTCGCGGGCATGGTCACGCTGTTCGAACGGCTTGGCGGTCAGATGATGCTGAACGCCAAGGTCGCCCGGATCGAGACCGAGGGCGCGCGGACCACGGGCGTCACCCTGGCGGACGGGCGGTCTTTGAGGGCCGACATGGTCGCCAGCAACGGCGACGTCATGCACAACTATCGCGACCTGCTGGGCCATACCGCCCGCGGGCAGAGCCGCGCGAAATCGCTGGACCGCAAGCGCTGGTCCATGTCGCTGTTCGTGCTGCATTTCGGTCTGCGCGAGGCGCCCAAGGACATCGCGCATCACACCATCCTGTTCGGCCCCCGCTACAAGGAGCTGGTCAACGAGATCTTCAAGGGCCCGAAGCTGGCCGAGGATTTCTCGCTGTACCTGCATTCGCCCTGCACGACCGATCCGGACATGGCGCCTCCGGGCATGTCCACGCATTACGTACTGGCCCCGGTGCCGCATCTGGGCCGCGCCGAGATCGATTGGGCGGTCGAGGGACCGCGCTATGCCGACCGCATCCTGGCGTCCCTGGAGGAGCGGCTGATCCCGAACCTGCGCGCCAACCTGACCACGACGCGCATCTTCACGCCCGCCGATTTCGCCAGCGAACTGAACGCCCATCATGGCAGCGCCTTCTCGGTCGAGCCGATCCTGACGCAATCCGCGTGGTTCCGGCCGCATAACCGCGACAAGACGATCCGCAACTTCTATCTGGTCGGCGCGGGCACCCATCCGGGCGCGGGCATTCCGGGCGTCGTGGGCTCGGCCAAGGCCACGGCCCAGGTGATGCTGTCCGACCTGGCGGGCGCATGAGCGATCTGGTCCTGACCTCGACCGAGGCGATCACCCAAGGGTCGCAAAGCTTTGCCACGGCGGCCAAGCTGATGCCGCCGGGCATCCGCGACGACACGGTGATGCTCTATGCCTGGTGCCGCCACGCGGATGACGTGATCGACGGTCAGGCCCTGGGCAGCCGCCCCGAGGCGGTGAACGACCCGCAGGCGCGGCTGGACGGCCTGCGCGCCGACACGCTGGCCGCGTTGCAGGGCGACGGTCCGGTGACCCCGCCCTTTGCGGCGCTGCGCGCGGTGGCGCGGAGGCATGATTTCCCGCAGGCCTGGCCCATGGACCTGATCGAAGGCTTTGCGATGGATGTCGAGGCGCGCGACTATCGCACGCTGGATGATGTGCTGGAATATTCCTATCACGTCGCAGGCATCGTCGGCGTGATGATGGCCCGCGTGATGGGCGTGCGCGACGATCCTGTCCTGGACCGCGCCTGCGACCTGGGGCTGGCGTTCCAGCTGACCAACATCGCACGCGACGTGATCGACGATGCGCGCATCGGGCGGTGCTATCTGCCGGGGGACTGGCTGGACCAGGCGGGCGCGCGGATCGACGGGCCGGTGCCGTCGCCGGAGCTGTACACCGTGATCCTGCGGCTGCTGGATGCGGCAGAACCCTATTACGCGTCGGCGCGGGTGGGTCTGGCGGATCTGCCGCCGCGCTGCGCCTGGTCCATCGCCGCCGCGCTGCGGATCTATCGCGCCATCGGGCTCCGCATCCGCAAGGGCGGGCCGGAGGCCTATCGCCAGCGGATCAGCACGTCCAAGGCCGCCAAGATCGGGCTGCTGGGCATCGGGGGCTGGGATGTCGCGCGATCACGCCTGCCGGGGGCGGGCGTGTCGCGGCAGGGCCTCTGGACCCGGCCGCATCACGCCTAGGCGCGCGCGGCGTAGGGCAGAACCCGTTCCAGCAGGGCCGCGATTTCCGGAGCCTGAAGGCGCTTGCTGCGCAGCATCGCGTCCAGCTGCGCGCGGCTGGCCTCATAGTGGCGGGACACGTTCTGCAGGTCTGACACGGCCAGAAGGCCGCGCCGCGGGCCGGGGGCCGCCGCATCGCGACCGGTATCCTTGCCAAGCGCCGCCTGGTCGCCCACGACGTCCAGCAGGTCGTCATAGGACTGGAACACGCGGCCCAGCTGACGGCCAAAGTCGATCATCTGGGTCTGCTCCTCAGCGTCGAACTCCTTGATCACGGCCAGCATCTCCAGCCCGGCGATGAACAGCACGCCGGTCTTCAGGTCCTGTTCCTGTTCGACCCCCGCGCCGTTCTTGGCCGCGTGCAGGTCCAGGTCCTGGCCGGCGCACAGGCCCTGCGGCCCCAGGGACCGCGACAGGATCCGCACCAGCTGCGCCCGCACCGTGCCCGACGCGCCACGCGCACCGGCCAGCAGGGCCATTGCCTCGGTGATCAGGGCGATGCCGCCCAGCACGGCACGGCTTTCGCCATGCGCCACATGGGTCGCGGGCTGGCCGCGGCGCAGGCCGGCATCGTCCATGCAGGGCAGGTCGTCGAAGATCAGCGATGCGGCATGCACCAACTCGACCGCGCAGGCGGCGTCGACGATCGTGTCGCAGACCCCGCCCGAGGCCTCTGCCGCAAGCAGCATCAGCATGCCGCGGAACCGCTTGCCCGACGACAGCGCGCCATGGCTCATGGCCGCGCCGAGCGGCTGCGACACGGCACCGAATCCCTGGGCGATCTCCTCAAGTCTGGTCTGCAGAAGGGTGGCGTGGATCGGGTTGACGTCTCGTCTCATCAGTGCCTTCGCGCTTGGGTTCTGACCTGGCGGGAAGGTCAGGCCGGGGCGGCACCCCGTGACCCGTCATCCACCGTCAACAGTCCCCATGTTGGAACGGTTCACGCCCGATTGCGAGCCTTTTCGACGGCGACGCGGGGTCGCGCGGCAATTTGTCCAACAAGGTCAGTGGACCGGCGCGCCGATGGCCGCGCGCAGCCAGGCATCCTTGGCCGGAAACACCCGCGCCGCATCGTGATCGGCCAGGATCGTCCGGCGCGCGGCGCGGCGCAGGTCGGCCGCGTCACCCGGATTGTCCAGCACCCAGGCCATCGCGTCCGCGACCTCGTCCGCGTCGTCCATGTCGACGATCAGGCCGTTCTCCATGTCGCGGACCAGTTCGCGCACCGGGGCGGTGTTCGATCCGATCACCAGGCATCCGGTGGCCATTGCCTCGGACAGGGACCAGGAGGTGACGAAGGGCTCGGTGAAATAGACATGCGCGTGCGAGGCCTGCAGCGTGCGGACATATTCATCGCGCGGGCGCATGGCGTTCACGTGGATGCGGCGGTGATCCAGGTCCAGCTGGTCGATCATCCGCAGCCACCAGCTGTCGCCGCGCGCCAGCGGTCGGCCATAGGACACGCTGTCATTGGCCAGGATCACCGTGTCGAAGTCGTCACGCCGCGCCTGCAGACGGGCGACGCCGCGCAGGAATTGCGGAAAGCCGCGCAAGGGCTCCATCCCGCGGGTGGCATAGGTGATCACGGGGCGGTCGGCGGGCAGGCGCAGCCAATCGAAATCGATGCGCGCCTGCGGGTCGGGGCGGTGCAGGTCGCAATCGACCCCATCGGGCATCACGGTGATCTGGCGGCGCAGGACCGGAGGAAAGCGGCTGGCTTGGAACAGCGTCGGGCACCAGCTGGCATCGGCCAGGTCGAATTCGCCGGTGATCGGCAGGTTGCGCATCCGGTCCGAGATCATCACCGCCAGGTCGGCGGGCTTTTCCGCCCGGCGCTTGTCCCAGTTGCGGTCGGTGTAATACCATTCGTGATAGGCGACATAGGTGCAGTCCGGCCAGACCAGCTTGACCCCCAGCCCCACGCCCCAGCCCGCATGGGCCACCACGACGTCGGGGACATAGCCTTCGGAATGGCGCATGCGGAACATCAGCTCGGTCGCGCCGCGGCAGTTCTGCGCGGCGTGGTCAAGGATGTGACGCGGATCGCCCGTGGGGATCGTGGTGTCGCGCAGCGCAAATCGGCGGGTGCGGATGCCGTCATGGGCAGGGTCGGCGTCGATGCCGCCATGCATGAAGGTGACGTCCCAGCCCTGGCCCGCCAGCCAGCGGCCCAGGAACTCGAACTGGCCGGGGCCGGACAGGTGCAGGAACAGGATGCGCGGCCGCTGCGCCACGGATGCGGCGACCGTCATGACCGGGGAGCCGTCTGCCAGCCCGTGCAGCCCGCGGCCAGCAGCGGCTGCTGATCGGTGCGGTTCACGATGGCCTGCACGCGGGCATGGGCGACGCCCAGGTCCAGCCGCGCCTTTGTCGCGACCAGGAACGTCGCATCGCCGTCCAGGACCGCATGGACCGCGGGAAACGCGGCCTGCAGCAGGTCGCGGATCGCGGGCAGGGGGCCCGTTCCATGGATCAGCAGGACGCCGCCGTCGCCCGACAGGCGCCGCCCGGCGTGGCGGATGCGCGCCAGCGCGTCCGGGCCGTGCAGCCAGTCGTCATCCGCCCCCGCGACGATCGCATCCAGCCGCGGCGCATCGGGTGCCGCATCCGACAGCTGCGCTGGCCGGAACGCCGCGCCAAGGTCAAGCACCTGCATCGCTGCCAGGGGCCAGCCCGCCGCGGGGTGATGCACCGTCAGGCCGGGCACCAGGGCCAGCGCCGCAACGGCCAGCGGCAGATGCGCCGGCCCTGTCACCATCACGTGCCTCAGGGCCGATGTCGCGCAGAGCAGCCCAAGGCAGCGACGCGCCCAACCCTCGACCGGCATGGCCGGGTTCAGCGCGTCGATCACGCCCAAGGGGGTGCCGTCATCGCTCAGCACCTGCACCCGGCGGTCGTCCAGCAGGCGCAGCGCCGCCCCATCCGGGCGGTGCAGGCCGTGATTGATCGCCCGCGCGCGGGCCCGGACCGGGGCGTCGGTCGCCCGCAGCCAGGCGCGGTGGAAGGGCGTGACCCAGGAAAGCGCGTCGCGATTGTCCAGCAGCTCGACCGCCTGCTGGACGGCGATGGCCAGCGGACCGTCCAGGTCCAGCGACAGGGGCAGGCCGCCGGGCTGCGTCCCGGCCAGGGTCACGCGCCGTGCGCGCCAGGCATGGCGCTGCACGGGGCCGGTCTGGGGCCGTGTCTCGGCACGGTTCAGGTGCAGGTCGGACAGCGACGACAGGCGGGGGTTCAGCACGTGGATCAGGTCCGCCCCGCGCCGCAGGGCCAGCAGGCGCACCGGCACGCCAAGGGCGGGGGCACAGACGCATTCGTCGCCGCTGCCCGTCAGGGCATCGCCCAGCAGGCGCATCGCGACACCGGTCAACGGATCGTCGGCCCGCGCCTCTGCCGGGCGCAGGCCAAGTCTGGGGTCGTCATGGGTCAGCTGGGCGGTCATCGTGGGGCCCGCGCGGAGATTACAGCCGACTGAAGAAGGCGCCGCCCAGGGGCGTGGCGCCATCCGCGGTCAGCAGCGCGTCCATCCGCGGAACGGCGACGCCAAGACCCAGGGCAACCTGGATGCCCCGGACGCCGCGCGGCGCGGACCAGCCGCGCACGGCCAGCATCACCCGCTGCCAGACGGCGGACCCCGTGGCGGTGTCGCGGATGTCGCTGCGCAGATGCGCGGTGTGGATTACCGTGATCCAGCTGGCGGAATGGGTCCGCATCGGTTCGAACGCGAACAGCGCAAAGGCCACCGGCTCGGCCTCCAGCGACACGACGACGGCACCGTGATAACCGCTGTCGTCATGGACCTGTGCCAGCAGGCGCTCCACCTGCGGCTGGTCGAAGGGCAGGTCCGCGAACAGGCTTTCCCGGTGCATCTGGCGGGCCAACGGCACGATCAGGTCGGGCCGGGCCGCGTGCCTGCCGACGGTGACTTCGGTCCGGCGCAGCAGGGCGGGGGGCAGGTCGGTATGGAGTGTCATGATCCCAAGCGGCCCAGCCTTGCCGTCGCCGACATGCTGGGCCTGTCCAATGACCGCAGGCCGGTCCTTACGAATACAGCGGGCGGTCGTTGCGGGCGTGGCGGGCGGCCAGCGAGCGTCCTTCGCGACCCTTCAGGAACGGGATGGCCGGATCGGTCTCGGTCATCGCGTCGAAATCGGGGAAGATCGCGCGCAGTTCGGACAGCTGGTCCTGGCTGAGAAAAGTCAGCGCCTGGCGCCCGGGGAACAGGCTCTCGGCCTCGATCCCCTCGACCGACAGGATCTGGTGGTCGGCGAACATCAGGTGCAGGTACTGGACGCTGCGGGCGTCGCCGTCCACGTCGATGCCGTTCACGCCGATCAGCTGCTTGACCGCGACAAGCACCTCGGGGGCGCCGAACATCGTCTCGGCGATGGCCGAGCGTATGACGACGCGGTGCTGGGGCGAAAAGCGGATGTCGCGCAGGGGCAGGCCGTTGCCGAAGGCGTCGGCGGGCACCAGGATCGGCAGCAGCTTGGGGTTCCCCGCCAGATCGACCGCGTCCAGCCTGCGCGAACCGATCCAGGCCAGCGCCTTGGGGCCGTTGCGGGTGATGACCGTGTCGCCCTGGCGCAGGGTCTCGATCGGGACCGCGCCGCGGGGGGTGTCGATCAGCGTGCCGGCGGTAAAGCAGACCGCGTTGATCGCCTCGAAATTGGCAAAGCCCGACCGCGATGCCACGGTCGATCCGTCGCGAAGCGTCATCGTCCCATAGGAGACCGTGCCCTGCAGGATGCGCGGATAGGCCAGGATTGAGCCGATGTCGCTGTCGCTGTAGACGTTGGTGACCAGGTCGGCCTTGCCGTCGCCGTCGGTGTCCATGGTGACGTTGCCGCTGGACAGCGTCAGGGTCCAGTCCCCGCGCAGGTTCAGCGTGTCCTGACCCTTGCCGCCGTCCAGCTTGGCGCCGCTGCGCATCTTGTTGGCATCTGACAGGCTGTGGTCCGGCTTCATGTCGAACCATAGGACGTCGTCGCCCTTGCCAAGGTCCACGCGCGCGCCGAACGACTGCTCCAGCTTCAGCGTGTCGTCGCCGTCGCCGGTCGAGATCGTCTCGAAGGTGGTGCGCGACAGATGGGCCATGTCGTCGCCGGTGCCCATGTCGACCTGGCCGAAGGCGACGCGGGCGCCTTGGCCGGACAGGTTTCCGCCCTCCAGCGTGTCGTCGCCGCCCTTCATGCTGATGTCGTACACGCTGCGGTTGTCGCCCGGCTCGGTTTGCCGGCTGAACGCCCAATCCGACAACGTGACGTTCTGGGTTCCCTCCGAGGAGTTGCCCTGAAGAATGGTCGCGCCATCGCCATCATAGCTGCCAAAGATCGTGGCCATGACAGTCATCCCTCTTGAAAACGATTCTTGTTAACCCTGTTTCAATGGCGTTACGCCCGCACCCCGGCGGTTGTCAACAAAATCCACGCGCCCGCGCCGCGTGGCCGCGTTTTTCACGACCCGCGTCGCACATCGTGCAATTGGTTGATTAACCTATGAACTTTCCGGTTCACCTTGCACGTTGTGCAGGGCCGGTCAGGGTTGATCCGACGCGGGGACCGGAGGACGGCGTCCGCGTCGAATCTGCAACTGGAGGCTGTAAATTTGTGCGCTGTTAACTGTTTATTTACGGCTCAGCGGAACAGCAGCACGGATCTGCGGGAATCGATCAGCATGCGCGTGGTGACCGATCCGATGATCAACCGGCGGATGCGGCTGTGCCCATAGGCCCCCATGACCAGCAGGTCGTGATCCTGCTGTTCGATCCGTGCGATCAGCGCGCTGTCGGCGCTGCCGTCCAGCAGTTCGGCGCGGGCATCGCGGCCGGCGGCGCGCAGGCGCAGGATCGCCTCCTCTAGCTGGACCTGCGCCTCGCGGTTGGCCGGGGCGGCCATCGCCACCTCGATCCGCAGCCCGTCGAAGACCGGGCTGGAGGCCACGTGATCGACCGCCTTCATCGCCGAGGCCCCGCCGTCAAAGGCCAGCATCACGCTGGCGATGGGGCGGAAGGCGCGGGCGGCGACCAGGACCGGTACCTTGGCCGCGCGGACCACGCGTTCCAGGTTCGATCCGGGATGGTCGGCCGCGAAATCGGCGGCCTCTCCGCGCTTGCCGATCACGATCAGGGCGGGGCTTGAGGCCTTGCCGGTCGCATGGGCGATCAGGTCGCCCTGCTCCAGGCGCGTCTCGACCCGCGCGGCGCCGGCGCCCAGGGTCAGGTTGCGCGCATCCTCCAGCAGGGCGCGGCCCTGGGCGTTCGCCAGGCGCGCGCGCTGTTCGTCAAGGCTTGCCAGCTCGTCCAGCAGGGCGCTGCGCGCGCCGAGGCGGATCGTGCCGGACAGGTCCTGCGACGGGGCGGGGGACCTGCGGCCCAGGACGTGCAGCAGCTCGACCGGCATGCCGCTGCGCGCCGCAAGCCAGCCCGCATGTTCGCACACCGAGGCCGCGTAGACCGAGCCGTCCACCAGGGCGATGATCTTGTCGTTCATGTGCCGTCTCCCCCTCTAATGCGCCGTCAGCTTGTCCAGGGCGCCGGGCTTGTCATGGATGGCAAGCCGGTCGACCAGCGTCTCCGAGGCGGCGTTCATGCCGATCAGCTGCACCTGCGCGCCGTCGCGCCGGAACTTCAGGATCGCCATGTCCAGCGCCTGCACCGAACTGATGTCCCAGATATGCGCCCCTCTGACGTCGATGGTGACATGATCCAGCGGTTCTGCAAAGTCGAACGCGGCCATGAAGTCCTCGACCGAGGCATAGAACATCTGCCCCTCGACGACATAGGTCCGGCTGCGGCCGTCCGCCGACAGGGTCGAGGTCACGCGGAACAGCTGTGCGATCTTGGCGGCGAAGAAGATCCCCGACAGCAGCACGCCCACCAGCACCCCGATGGCCAGGTTGTGTGTCCAGACGACCGTGGCGACGGTTGCCAGCATCACCACCGACGACGAGCGCGGATGGGTGCGCAGGTTGGCCAAAGACGACCAGCTGAAGGTGCCGATGGACACCATGATCATGATCGCGACCAGCGCCGGCATGGGAATGCGGCTGACCAGATCGCCAAGACCCACCACCAGGATCAGCAGCGCCACCCCGGCGGTGAAGGACGACAGCCGACCCCGTCCGCCGGATTTGACGTTGATCATCGACTGTCCGATCATGGCGCAGCCCGCCATGCCCCCGATGAAGCCGGTGGCGGTGTTGGCCAGGCCCTGGCCGATGCATTCCTGGTTGCGGTTGCTGCGCGTGTCGGTCAGCTCGTCCACCAGGTTCTGGGTCATCAGGCTTTCCAGCAGGCCCACGATGGCGACCGCGATGGAATAGGGCAGGATGATCTGCAGTGTCTCCAGCGTCAGCGGGATGTCGGGGATCAGGAACATCGGCAGCGTGTCGGGCAGCGCGCCCATGTCGCCCACCGTGCGCACGTCCCATCCGAAGGTCATCGCAAGACCGGTCAGCACGACGATGGTGACCAGCGGCGACGGGATCACCTTGGTGATGCGCGGGAACAGGTAGATGATCGCCAGCGACGCCGCGACCAGCACGTAGGTGAACCAGGTCACGCCGGGTGCGGACAGGTCCAGTTCGGGCAGCTGCGCCATGAAGATCAGGATCGCCAGCGCGTTCACGAACCCGGTCATCACCGATTTCGAGACAAAGCGCATGAAGCGTCCCAGACCGGCCAGGCCGCAGCCGATCTGGATCAGGCCAGCCAGCACGGTGGCCGCCAGCAGGTATTCAAGCCCGTGATCGCGCACCAGCGTGATCATCAGCACCGCCGTCGCCGCCGTCGCGGCCGAGATCATGCCGGGACGGCCGCCGGTGATCGCGGTGATGACCGCGATCGAGAAGCTGGCATACAGCCCCACCTTGGGGTCCACGCCCGCGATGATGGAAAAGGCGATGGCCTCGGGGATCAGCGCCAGGGCCACGACAAGGCCCGAAAGCAGGTCGGGCCTGATGTTGCCCAGCCATTCGTTCTTGTAGGTCGTCAGTGAAAACATGTGTCATCCGTTCCTGACCGGGCCGTCGTGGCCTGCGGTCCGACAGTCAAGTGTCAAGGTTCGAATTGTCCGGCGGATCGGCGGCCGGAAGAGCCACCCGGAATCTCACCGGGTCCATGCACGTGTCGGGCTGATAGCCGCAAAGAGGCCGCTGGCGCAACCCCCTTGCGGCCAGGGGGCCTCAGCCGCGGGTGCGCAGCAGGCCCATGATGTCCTTGGTCCGCTCCAGGATCGGCATGGCGACGGCCGCCGCGCGGTCGGAACCGTCGGCCAGGATCGCGTCGATCTGGGCGGGGTCGGCCATGTATTCGGACATGCGCCGGGTGATGGGCGACAGCGCCTCGACCGCGACCTCGGCCAGGGCGGGCTTGAACGCGCCGAAGCCCTGACCCTCGAACCGGGCCAGGACCTGGTCGGGGGTCTCGTCCGTAAGGGCGGCATAGATGTTGATCAGGTTGCGCGCCTCGGGGCGGTCCTTCAGACCGTCCATCTGGCCGGGCAGGGGGTCGGCATCGGTGCGCGCCTTGCGGATCTTCTGGGCGATGGTGTCGGCGTCGTCGGTCAGGTTGATGCGGCTGGCATCCGACGGATCGGATTTCGACATCTTCTTTGACCCGTCGCGCAGGGACATGACCTTGGTGGCCACACCTTCGATCAGCGGTTCGGTGATCGGGAAATGGGTGACGCCGTAATCGTGGTTGAACTTGGCCGCGATGTCGCGGGTCAGTTCCAGATGCTGCTTCTGATCCTCTCCGACGGGCACGGCGGTCGCCTGATAGGTCAGGATGTCGGCCGCCATCAGCGCCGGATAGGCCAGAAGGCCCAGGCTGACGTTCTCGGCGTTCTTGCCGGCCTTGTCCTTGAACTGGGTCATCCGGTACATCCAGCCCACGCGCGCGACTGTGTTGAACAGCCACGCCATCTCGGCATGGGCGCTGACCTGGGATTGGTTGAACAGGATCGACTGCGCGGGGTCCACGCCCGACGCCATGAAGGCCGCCGCCGCCTCGCGCGTGCGCGACAGCAGGATCTGGGGGTCCTGCCAGACGGTGATCGCGTGCAGGTCGACGATGCAGTAGATCGTCTGCGCGTCCGGGCCCTGCAGGTCCGCGAACCGCTTGAGCGCGCCAAGGTAGTTGCCAAGCGTCAGCCCGCCCGACGGCTGGATGCCGGAAAAGATGCGCGGGCGGAACTGGGCGTTGATCGGGTCGGACATGAGCGGCCTGCCTTGGAATTTCCTGCCCGCTGGCTTAGCGGTTGACCGGTGCCTTCGCAACCCAAGGAAACCCCATGCGATCAAGCCTGCCTGAATCGCCGCTGAACCCGCTGCCGCCCGTGATCTGGCTGCTGACCCTGCCCGTCATCGCCTCCGAGGCGGTCTTTGCCCTGGGCGGCGCGGGCCTGATCGGCGGGGCCGAGGGCGTGGGCCTGCGCCTGTCCGCGATCCGCATGGCGGCGTTTCCGCCCGAACTGGCGCAGCGGGCCTGGACGTTGGGGGCGTTCGATCTGGAACAGATGTACCGGTTCCTCAGCTTCGTGTTCATCCATGTCAACGCCATGCACGCGCTGTTCGTCGTGGTCTTCACGCTGGCTTTGGGGAACATGGTCGCGCAGAATTTCCGGCCCTGGGCGGTGCTGGCGCTGTATTTCGGGTCGGCCATCGGCGGTGCGCTGGTCTATGCCGCGATCATTCAGGCGGTGGGCGCGCGGTCCGCGCCGCTGATCGGCGGCTATCCGGCGGTCTATGGGCTGGTGGGGGCGTTCACCTTCCTGATCTGGACGCGGCTGGCGGCAGAGAACGCGAACCGGATGCGGGCCTTCACGCTGATCGGCATGCTGCTGCTGTTCCAGCTGGTCTTCGGCCTGATCTTCGGCGGCGCGGGCCTGGGCTGGATCGCCGAGATCGCGGGCTTTGGGTTCGGGTTCGCGCTGTCCTTCGTGCTGGTCGACGGGGGGATGGCACGCGCGCTGGCGCAGCTGCGCCAGCGTTAACCGCGCCGGACGGCGGCGCGCAGTTCCGACGGGCGATAGCCGACGATGACAAAGGCCAGCGCGAAATAAAGCGCGGCGCCGCCAAAGACCAGGATCGCCAGCCCCGCGCCGCGACCCATGCCCGCGGCCTCCAGCCAGCCGCGGGTCGCCCACAGGACGGCGGCCATCAGCGCGGATGCCAGCAGGATGCGCGGGAACGACCGGCGCAGGCGCGCATCGGCGCGCGCCGCCTGACCCATCGACCGGGTGCCCCACCACAGCTGCGCCACCATGATCCAGGCCGCGATGGTCGTGCCAAGCGCCGCCGCCAGGAACCCGAAGATCGGCATCAGGCCAAAGGCCGCGACGGCGTTCACCACCATCGAGATCAGGGCAAAGCGGAACGGGGTCTTGGTATCCTCGCGCGCGAAATACAGCGGCTGCAGGATCTTCTGCAGCACGAAGGCGGGCAGGCCAAAGGCATAGACGATCAGCGCCGCCGCCGTCTGCTGCGTGTCGAACGCGGTGAAGGCACCGCGTTCGAACAGCGTGCTGACCATTGGTTCTGCGATCACCGCGATCGCGAAGGCAGAGGGCAGCGTCAGGAACAGTCCGAACTCCGTGGCGCGGGAATAGGCCGACTGGCCGCCCGCGTGATCCTCGGCCCGGATGCGGCGGGCCAGTTCGGGCAGCAGGACGACCGCGACCGCCGCGCCCACCACGCCCAGAGGCAGCTGGTACAGCCGGTCGGAATAGGACAGCCAGGCGATCGCGCCCTCGAACCGGGATCCGACCTGGCGGCCCACCAGCAGGTTGATCTGCACGACGCCGCCCGCGAATGCCGCGGGCAGGGCCACCGCGATCAGGCGGCGCATGTCGGGCGTCAGGCGCGGGCGGTGCGGCCAGAACGTGTATCCGGTCCGCCGCGCGTCCCACCAGACCAGCGCCAGCTGCGCGACGCCGGTGACGGGCGTGGCCCAGGCCAGGGTCAGGCCCAGGTCCCACCCCTGCCAGCGCCCCAGTCCCATCGCCACGATGAACAGCAGGTTCAGCAGCACCGGCGCCGCCGCCGCGGCCGTAAAGCGGCCGTTCGCGTTCAAGACGCCCGAGATCATCGAGGCCATCGAGATCAGCAGGATGTAGGGAAAGGTGATCCGCCCGTATTCGACCGCCAGGTCGAACCGTTCATCGCCCGCGAACCCCGACGCCATCAGCCAGACCAGCCCCGGCATGAAGATCATCGCCACCGCCGACAGCGCCAGCACCGTCATGAACAGCCCCGAGAACGCCTCGCGCGCGAAACGCTGCGCGTCGGCCGGGTCGTCCAGCTTCTTCGAGAACATCGGGATGAAGGCGGTGTTGAACGCGCCCTCGGCGAAGAAGCGGCGGAACATGTTGGGCAGGGACAGCGCGATCAGGAACGCCTCGGCCACGGCGCCGGTGCCCAGCCAGGCGGCCATCAGAATGTCGCGCACGAAGCCCGACGCGCGCGAGATCAGCGTCCATAGCCCAACGGAGAGGAACCCCCGCACCAATCCGGATTTCATGCCTGTTCAGCCTCGGCCCGTTTCACGCCGTCGGCGATCGCCGTGCGCAGTTTCTTTTCCAGCCCGTCACGTTTCGCGGGGCTGTGCAGCTTCAGGCCGAACATGTCCTTGACGTAGAAGCTGTCGACCACCTGCGCCCCATAGGTCGCAATGACGGCGCTGACAATCTGGATGTGGGTCGCGGCCAGTGTCCGCGTCAGGTCGTACAGCAGGCCGGGGCGGTCGCGGGTGTCGACCTCGATGATGGTATAGATGTCGCTGCCTTCGTTGTCGAAGGTGATGTGGGTCGGGAACTTGAACTCTCGGTTGCGCTTTTTCGGCTTGTCCCGGCTGGCAAAGGCCTCGCGGGCGACGATCTCTCCGGCTAAGGTGCGCAGGATGGTCTGTCGCAGGCGGGGCAGGCGATCCTCGGCAAAGGGATGCCCCTCGGCGTCCTGGACCCAGAACACCGCCGTCGCATAGCCGTCCCGCGTGGTATAGGTGCGCGCGTCGACCACGTTCGCCCCGGTCAGCGTCAGCGCCCCGGCCAGCCGCGAGAAGATGCCCGGATGGTCCGACAGCACGAAGGCCGCGCGGGTCGCATCCCGGTCGGGATCGGCGCGCAGGTCGATGCGGATCTCGTCCGCGCCCAGGCCAGACAGAAGGTCGGCAAAGACGGCCTGGGTCTGGGTCTGCAGGCCCGACCAATAGGCGTCGTAATGGCGCCCCAGTTCGGCGCGGATGGTGCGGGCGTCCCAGCCCTTGGCGATCAGCAGGTGGCGCAGCGAGCGTTTCGCCTCGGTCTGGCGACGGTCGCGGTTCAGCTCCTCCAGCCCGTTCTCCAGCGCGGCCGCGGTCTCCTGGTGCAGCTGGCGCAGCAGCGCGGCCTTCCAGTTGTTCCAGGTGCCGGGCCCCACGCCGCGGATGTCGCAGACGGTCAGCACCAAAAGCATGTCCAGCCGCTTGCGGGTCTTCACCGCCTTGGCAAAGTCGCGCAGCGTGCGCGGGTCGCTGATGTCGCGTTTCTGCGCCACGTCCGACATCAGCAGGTGATGGCGCACCAGCCATTCGACCGTGTCGATGTCGTCCTGCGCAAAGCCGAAGCGCGCCGCGATCCGCCGCGCGATACGCGCCCCCAGGATCGAATGATCCTCGGGGCGGCCCTTGCCGATGTCGTGCAGCAGGGTCGCCAGATACAGCACGCGGCGGTTCACGCCGGCCTGGATGATCTCCGAGGACAGCGGCAGGTCCTCGGGGTGTTCGCCGCGCTCGATCTCGGCTAGGGCGGCGACGCATTGGATGGAATGTTCGTCCACGGTGTAATGGTGATACAGGTTGAACTGCATCATCGCCACGACGGGTTCGAATTCCGGGATGAAGGCGGCCAGCACGCCCAGTTCGTTCATGCGCCGCAGCGCGCGTTCGGGGTTTCCGTGCCGCAGCAGCAGGTCCATGAAGATGCGGATCGCCTCGGGGTCGGACTGCACCTTGTCGTCGATGCGGTCCAGGTTCGCGGCCACCAGGCGCAGCGCCTCGGGGTGGATCAGCACGCCGGTGCGCAGGGCCTCCTCGAACAGGCGCAGGATGTTCAGCGGGTCGGCAAGAAAAGTCGCCTCGGTTTCATAGGACAGGCGACCCTGTTGATCGACGAAACCCGCGCGCATCTTGCGCCGCCGACGGAAGATGCGGCCCAGGAAGGGTGCTGCGCGAACATGGCGGGTCTCCAGTTCCGTCAGGAAGACGCGGGTCAGCTCTCCGACGCGGGTGGCGTGGCGGAAATAGTCCTGCATGAAGTACTCGACCGCGCGCCGGGCGGTGGTGTCGACATAGCCCATGCGCCGCGCCACCTCGACCTGCATGTCAAAGGACAGCACGTCCGACGGCCGCCCCGCGATCAGATGCAGGTGGCTGCGCACCGCCCACAGGAAATCCTCGGCCTGCCAGAAGGCCAGATGCTCGTCGCGGGTGAAGACGCCCAGATCGACCAGCTCGACCGCCCGGTCGACGCGGTGGATGTATTTCGCGATCCAGTACAGCGTCTGCAGGTCGCGCAGGCCGCCCTTGCCCTCCTTGACGTTGGGTTCCAGGACATAGCGCTGGCCGCCCTGACGGGTGTGGCGCGCGGCGCGTTCCTCCAGCTTGGCCTCGATGAATTCGGGGATGGTCCGCTCGAACAGTTCGGCCCACAGGCGGGTGCGCAGCTCCTCGGCCAGGGGGGCGTGGCCCGTGACCAGGCGGTGTTCCACCAGCGAGGTGCGGATCGTCATGTCCGCCGCACCAAGGCGCAGGCAGTCGTCCACGCTGCGGATCGAATGGCCGATCTTCAGCTTCAGATCCCACAGCATGTACAGCATCGATTCGACGACGCTTTCCGACCAAGGGGTGATCTTCCACGGGGTCAGGAACAGCAGGTCCACGTCGGAGGAGGGCGCCATTTCGGCCCGGCCATAGCCGCCGACGGCCAGCACGGCCAGGCGCTGCGTCTCGGACGAGGACTGCTGGGGGTGCAGGCGCGTCGTGGCCACGTGATGGACCGCGGTGACAAGCGCATCCGTCATCATGGCGATGGCACGCACCGTCTCGCGCGCGGCGCGGGGATGGGTGGCAAAGGCGGCCTCGATCGCCTCCATCGTCACGGATCGCGTCAGGGCCAGCATCGCCACGGTCTGCGCGCGGATCTGGCGGGGGTCGGTGGTTCCCGCCAGCTGCCGGTCCAGGCGGGCCAGCAGCTGGTCGGTGTCCAGGTCGGGTCGGGCCGCGACGATGGTCATCGGTCGGCGCGTCCGGCCCCGGTCACGACCCCAGCCCGCGCGAATTGCGCGGTGCGGGGTCCAGCACGACCAACTGGCCGCCGCGGATGGTGGCGACCGCCAGGCCACGCTGGACGGTGCCATCGCGCTGCAGGCGGAAGACGCCGCCCACGCCGTTGAAGCCCGCACGCTGCGTCAGGCCCGTGGTGGTCAGCGCGTTGCGCTGTCCATTGCGCACCAGCGAGGAGATCGCCGCGACCCCGTCATAGGCCAGCGAGGCCAGCTGATGGGGCGCCTCGCCATAGGCACCGGCATAGCGGGCCTCGAACTGGCGCTGCAGGGTCTGGTCGGGGATCGCGAACCACCCCTCGGCCAGCTGGGGCATGCCGAGGCGCGACGAGGGTTGGTCCCACCGGGTCAGGCCGATCATCTGCGTGCCGGGCGACCGCACGCCCGCCGCCGCCAGCTGTTCGGTCAGATAGGGCAGGACGGCCTGGTTGTTGGCGGTCATGAAGACCGCGTCGATCGACCCCGACGTCGCGGCCTGGGTGATGCGGGGAACCACGCCGTCGACCCCGGTGATCGAGACCGGGTGGTCGACCCGACCCGCCATGCGGGCGCCGTTGCGGGCGATCGCGGCCTCGATCGCGCGGCCGCCCAGCTGGCCTGCTACGTCGTTCTCGGCCACGACCAGCAGGTTGCGCTTGTTCTGCGTCATTCCGTACCCGACCAGGCGGTCGGCCACGTTCTCGAAGCTGTTGCCCAGGATGAAGACGTTGCCGCCCGCGACCTGGGTGTTGTTGGAAAATGTCAGCACGTTGATGTTGCGCGCCTTCATGGCATTGCCCACCGCGTTGGCGCCGTCGGCGAACAGCGGACCCAGCACGATCTGCGCGCCCGCGTCGGCGGCGGCATTGGCCTGGGCCACCGCGCTTTCGGTCGATGCGCCGCTGTCATAGACGCGCAGGTCGATGGTCGCGCCCTGGGCGTCGGCCGCGGCCATGCGGGCCGCGTTCTTCAGGCTGCGGGCCAGCCATTCCAGGTCGTCCGACCCGGTCCCGCCCGGCGCCAGCAGCGCCACGCGCACCGGTTCGGACGGGTCGATCAGGGGGCCCGTCTCGGGGCCGCTTGCCTGCGTGGTGCCGCCGGTCGGCTCGCACGCGGCCAGAAACAGGGCCGATACCACCGTCGCCGCTTTCAAAAGGACATGGCGCAGACCCGCAGGCCGGGTTGTGGCGAAGGCTGACATGTGAAACTTCCCTGCTTTATGTTATGACGCGCGCGGATGGCGGCAGCCTATGTCCTGTCTTTGCGATTGGCAATCAGCGCCGGCCCCGTGCGGGCCGGAACCGGAGGCAGGATGACCGACCGCCGCGACCCCCCGAACCATGGGCCGAACCCTATGCCGAACTCTGGGCAGGACCCCGCCCGCCGCCTGGCCGCGCATGTCGAGGCCGCGCGCCTGGACCCCGGCCTGTACCTGGTCGCGACCCCCATCGGGGCGGCCCGCGACATCACGCTGCGCGCGCTGGACGTGCTGAACAGCGCCGACATGCTGGCGGCCGAGGACACGCGCGTGCTGCGCCATCTTCTGGACATCCACGGCGTGCCGCTGCGCGGGCGGCGCATCCTGTCCTATCACGACCACAACGGCGACCGGGCGCGTCCCGCGCTGCTGGCGGCGCTGTCGGACGGGGCCAGCGTGGCGTACTGTTCCGATGCGGGCACGCCGCTGGTTGCCGATCCCGGCTATCGGCTGGCGCTGGACGCGGCAGAGGCCGGGGCGCGGGTCCATGCGCTGCCTGGGCCGTCCTCGGCGCTGGCAGCGCTGTCGCTGGCGGGGCTGCCAAGCGACCGGTTCCTGTTCCTGGGCTTTCCGCCGCCCACCCAGTCCGCGCGCCAGACCTGGCTGCGCCGCTGGATGGCGGTCGATTCGACGCTGATCCTGTTCGAGAGTCCGCGCCGCGTGTCCCGCACGCTGGAGGATCTGGCCCTGATCGACCCCGCCCGCATCACCGTCGTCGCGCGCGAGCTGACCAAGAAGTTCGAGGAGGTGATCCGCGGCACCGCTGCCGACCTGTCCACCGATCCGCGCATGGCCACGCTGAAGGGCGAGGTGGCGATGGTCCTTGACCGCCCCTCTGCCGTTGAGATGGACGAAGACCGCGTGCGCGCCGTCCTGACTGCGCATATGCGCACCATGTCCGTCAAGGACGCCGCGCGCGAGGCCGCGCAGGAGCTGGGCCTGCCGCGCCGCAACGTCTATCAGCTGGCGCTTGGGCTGGCGGATCGTGACTGAGCTTGGCGGCAGGCGCGAGGGCCGGGGCCGCACCGCCGACCTGTCCGGCCGCCTGGCCGAGGAGAGCGTCCTGCGTCTGTATCACCAGCGCGGCGCGCAGGTTCTGGCGACGCGCTGGAGCGGGCAGGGGGCCGAGATCGACCTGATCGTGCAGGACGGTCCCGACCTGGTCTTCGTCGAGGTCAAGGCGTCGCGCAGCCATGCCGACGCCGCCCTGCACCTGCTGCCCGCGCAGATGCGCCGGATCACCCAAGCCGCGCTGGAATATTGCGACCGACAAGGCCTGGGCGAGGTTTCCATGCGCTTCGACGTGGCGTTGGTGGATGCCACCGGTCGGGTGGAGCTGATCCCCAATGCCTTCGGCGAGGTCTGAGGCAGGCTTGCATCCGCCCCGGCGGCGGGCCACAACTTGTCCGAAATTCAGGAGGGCCCCATGAGCCTGTATGTCGCCTTGCAGATGGACCCGATCGAGGATGTCTCGATCCACGCCGACAGCACGTTCCGCATCGGCCTGGAAGCCGAGGCCCGCGGCCATCGGCTGTTCCAGTACACCGTCGATCAGCTGCGCTATGACGAAGGGCGCATCGTCGTGCGCGGCCGCCCCGTCACCTTGCGCCGGACCGAGGGCGACCACGTCACCTTCGGCGACTGGACCGAGGTCGAGGCCGGCGATTTCGACGTGATCTGGCTGCGCCAGGACCCGCCCTTCGACATGGGTTATGTGACCTCGACCCATCTGCTGGACCGGGTGCATCCCCAGACGCTGGTGGTCAACGACCCGTTCTGGGTCCGAAACTGCCCCGAAAAGCTGATGGTGCTGGATTTTCCCGACCTGACGCCGCCCACCATGATCGCCCGCGACCCCGCTGCCTTCAAGGCGTTCCGGGCGCGCCACGGAGAGATCATCGTCAAGCCGCTTTACGGCAATGGCGGGGCGGGGGTGTTCCACCTGAAGCCCGGCGACCCGAACCTGTCGGCCCTGCTGGAGACCTTCGCGGGTATCAACCGCGAACCCATGATCGCGCAGAAATACCTGCCCGCCGTGGTTAAGGGCGACAAGCGCATCATCCTGGTCGACGGCGAACCCGTGGGCGCCATCAACCGCGTCCCGCAGGAGGGCGAGGCCCGGTCGAACATGCATGTCGGCGGGCGCGCCGAGAAGATCGGCCTAACCGAGCGCGAATTCGAGATCTGCACCCGCATCGCCCCCGTGCTGCGCGAGAAGGGCCTGATCTTCACCGGCATCGACGTCATCGACGGCTGGCTGACCGAGATCAACGTGACCTCGCCCACCGGCATCCAGGAGCTGGAGCGGTTCGACGGCATCAATGCCGCCGAGGCCATCTGGGAGGCGATCGAGCGGCGCGTGGCCGCCAAGGGCTAACCCCCCGCGACGTAGGGCAGGCGATAGCTGATCGCCTCGGCCAGGTGGCGGGTCAGGACATGGTCCGACCCGTCCAGATCGGCGATGGTGCGCGCACTGCGCAGGATGCGGTGATAACCGCGTGCCGTCAGGCCCAGCCTTTCCGACGCCTTCAGGATCAGCGCGCGCCCGTCCGCATCGGGCGCGGCGATCGCGTCCAGCAACGGTGGCGGCGCATCGGCGTTCACCGTCACGCCGGGATGGTCGCGGAACCGCTTTGCCTGGATCGCGCGGGCCGCCGCGACGCGGGCCGCCACCGTAGCGGACGTGTCGCCCGCCGGCAGGTCCAGGTCGGTCAGGCTGACGCCCGGCACCTCCAGCCGCAGATCGAACCTGTCCATCAGCGGCCCGGAGATCTTGCCCAGATAGCTGTCGCCGCAGACCGGCGCGCGCGAACAGGCCCGGCCCGGATCGGCCAGATAGCCGCAGCGGCACGGGTTGGCCGCCGCGATCAGCAGGAACCGGCTGGGATAGCGGATATGCGCGTTGGCGCGGCTGACGAAGACCTCGCCTGTCTCGACCGGTTGGCGCAGGCTTTCCAGCACCTTGCGGTCGAATTCCGGCAGCTCGTCCAGAAACAGCACGCCGTTATGGGCCAGGCTGATTTCTCCCGGCTTGGCCTTGGGGCCGCCGCCGACGATGGCCGGGGAGGACGCGGTGTGGTGCGGACTTTGAAAGGGCGCGCGGCGCGAGATCTGGCCGTTCTTCAGCAGCCCCGCCACCGAATGGACCATCGAGGTCTCCAGCGCCTCGCGTGCGGTCAGGGGTGGCATCAGGCCGGGCAGGCGTGCCGACAGCATGGATTTGCCCGCGCCGGGGGGACCGACCATCAGCAGATGATGACGCCCCGCGGCGGCGATCTCCAGCACGCGTTTGGCGCGTTCCTGGCCGCGGACGTCGGACAGGCACGGGGGCTGGGGGCCGTCGACGACCTGGCCGGGGCGGGCCGGCGCGATAGGCGCGCGGTCAGTCAGGTGATCAACCACGGCGCGCAGCGTGTCGGCGGCCAGGACCGGCACCTGTTCGATCCACGCGGCCTCGGCGCCGCAGGCCCGGGGACAGATCAGCGCGCGGTCGTCATCCGCGGCCGCGACGGCGGCGGGCAGCGCGCCCGCGACCGCGACCAGCCGCCCGTCCAGCGCCAGCTCGCCCAGGGCCACGCAGCGGGCCAGTTCCTCCCGGGGCACGATGTCCAGCGCGGCCAGCACGGCCAGCGCGATTGGCAGGTCGAAATGCGACCCCTCCTTGGGCAGATCGGCAGGCGACAGGTTCACGGTCAGCCGCTTGTTCGGCAGGGCGATGGCCAGCGCGCCGAAGGCCGCACGGACGCGTTCCTTGGCCTCGCTGACGGCCTTGTCGGGCAGACCCACGATGGAGAAGCCGGGCAGGCCTGCCGCCACGGCGCATTGCACCTCGACCAGGCGGGCTTCGATGCCTTTGAAGGCCACGGAATAGGCGATGGCGACCATGTTACCCCTCGGTTGTCCCGGAATGGTTAACGGCAGCGGCCTTAAGGAAGCGTTAACGGGCGCGCTTTCCTTGCGGCAGCGGCGCCGCGTCGCTATCTGGGGCGCAGGACCGATGGGGGTGGCGCATGCAGGGCAGGCGGATATTGCTGATCGTGGGCGGCGGGATCGCGGCCTTCAAGGCGCCGGCGCTGATCCGGCTGCTGCGCGCGGCGGGCGCGTCGGTGACGCCGGTGCTGACTGCTGCGGGCGCGCAGTTCACCACGCCCATGACCCTGTCCGTGCTGGCCGGAGAGCCGGTGCACGACACGCTGTGGGATCAGGGTGCCGAGGCCGAGATCGGCCATATCCAGCTGTCGCGGCAGGCCGATCTGGTCGTCGTGGCCCCGGCTACGGCCGATCTGATGGCCAAGATGGCCCAGGGATTGGCGAATGATCTAGCATCCACCCTGCTGCTGGCGACGGACAAGCGCGTTCTGATCGCGCCGGCGATGAACGTGCGGATGTGGCACCACCCCGCGACGCAGCGCAACCTGGCCACGCTGCGGGGCGACCGCGTGCTGTTCGTCGGCCCGGACGAGGGCGACATGGCCTGCGGCGAATACGGCGCGGGCCGCATGGCCGAACCCGAGGCGGTCGTGGCCGCGATCCGTGCGGCCCTGACCGACGGGCCGTTGACGGGGCGGCATGTGATCGTGACGTCCGGCCCCACGCATGAGCCGATTGACCCGGTGCGCTATATCGCCAACCGCTCTAGCGGGGCGCAGGGGGCGGCGATCGCCGCGGCGCTGCGCGATCTGGGCGCGCGGGTCAGCTTCGTGACCGGCCCCGCATCCGTGCCGGCGCCGCAGGGCGTCGACGTGATCGCGGTGGAAACGGCGCAGCAGATGCGGGATGCAGTCGCGGCCGCGCTGCCCGCCGATGCGGCGGTGATGGCGGCGGCGGTGGCCGATTGGCGCGTGCTGAACGGCAGCGACCAGAAGATCAAGAAGACCGGCGACATGCCGACGCTGCAGATGGCCGAAAACCCGGACATCCTGGCCTGGATCAGCCGCGATGCGCGCCGTCCGCGCCTGGTCGTGGGGTTTGCGGCGGAAACGCAGGACGTGACTGCCCATGCGACCGCGAAGCGGCTGCGCAAGGGCTGCGACTGGATCGTGGCGAACGATGTCAGCCCCGCCACGGGGATCATGGGCGGCAGCCACAACACCGTCACGCTGATCACCGAAGCCGGGGCCGAGGACTGGCCGCGGATGGACAAGCATGCCGTGGCGGCCCGGTTGGCCGCGCGGGTCGCGGGGGTATTGGCATGAGAACCTATCTGGACTGGAACGCCACCACACCGCTGCGCCCCGAGGTCAAGGTCGCCATCACCGAGGCGCTGGAAATCTCCGGCAACCCGTCATCGGTCCATACCGAGGGGCGGGCCGCCAAGATGGCGCTGGAACGCGCCCGCGAGCAGGTGGCCGTGGCCCTGGGCGCAGACGGGGCCGACGTGGTCTTCACCGCCGGCGCGACCGAGGCCGCGGCGATGGTCCTGGGACAGGGCGGGTTCCACTGCGCCCCCGTGGAACACAGCGCCGTCAAGGTCTGGTGCGAGGCGGACCTTGCGGTCGACGGCAACGGCATCGTCACCGTGACCGACCCCGCACGAACCAGCCTGCAACTGGCCAACAACGAGACCGGCGTGATGCAGGACCTGCCGCAGGGGCTGCATTCCAGCGACCTGACGCAGGCCTTCGGCAAGGTGCCCATGGCGTTCAACTGGCTTGGCGTGACGGCGGGCTTCGTCAGCGCGCACAAGCTGGGCGGGCCGAAGGGAATCGGTGCGCTGATCCTGAAGAAAGGCACCGACCTGCCTCCGCTGATCAAGGGCGGCGGGCAGGAGCAGGGGCGCCGTGCGGGGACCGAGAACCTGATCGGCATCCTGGCCTTTGCCGCCGCCGCCACGGCCGCGCAGCGTGATCTGGACGCCGGGCTGTGGGACGCGGTCCGCGAGCGGCGCGACGCGCTGGAGGCGCGGATCTGCGACATCGCGCCCGGCGCGGTGATCGTCGGAAAGGCCGTGCAGCGCTTGCCGAACACGACATGCCTTCTTACATCGGGGTGGAAGGGCGAAACCCAGGTCATGCAGATGGATCTGGCAGGGTTCGCGATCTCGGCCGGCTCGGCCTGTTCATCGGGCAAGGTCCGGGCCAGCGGCGCCCTGCAGGCGATGGGGTTCGACGATCAGCTTGCGCAATCGGCGATCCGGATCTCGATAAGCCCCGCTGTTGGGGACGATCAGATCAACCGATTTGCGGATGCCTGGGAAAAGGCGTATTCACGCTGGCGCGACAGGAATGGACCGACCGCGGCCATTTGAGGAAAAGGACTGAAGGATGACGGACATCACCGATCTTGACGTGCGCGAAGGCGTAGACCGGGAAACGGTCGAGACTGTCCAGAACATGGGCAGCTACAAATACGGCTGGAACACCGAGATCGAGATGGACTATGCGCCCAAGGGCGTGAACGAGGATATCGTCCGTCTGATCTCGGCCAAGAACCAGGAACCGGAATGGATGACCGAATGGCGGCTGGAAGCCTATCGCCGCTGGGTCACCATGGCAGAGCCGAAATGGGCGATGCTGAACTATCCCGAGATCGACTATCAGGACCAGTATTACTATGCGCGTCCCAAGAGCATGGAGGAGAAGCCCAAGTCGCTCGACGACGTGGACCCCAAGCTGCTGGCGACCTATGACAAGCTGGGCATCCCGCTGCGCGAGCAGATGATCCTGGCGGGCGTCGAGGGCGCCGAGGATGCGCCCGCCGAGGGTCGCCGCGTGGCCGTTGACGCCGTCTTCGACAGCGTCAGCCTGGGCACGACCTTCAAGGACGAACTGGCCAAGGCCGGGGTGATTTTCTGTTCGATCAGCGAGGCGATCCGCGAGCATCCCGAACTGGTGCGCAAGTACCTGGGATCGGTCGTACCGCAGTCTGACAACTATTTCGCGACGCTGAACAGCGCCGTGTTCTCGGATGGCAGCTTCGTCTACATCCCGCCCGGCGTGAAGTGCCCGATGGAACTGTCGACCTATTTCCGCATCAATGCGGAGAACACCGGCCAGTTCGAACGGACCCTGATCATCGCCGACAAGGGCGCCCATGTCAGCTATCTGGAAGGCTGCACCGCGCCCAAGCGCGACACCAACCAGCTGCATGCCGCGGTCGTTGAGCTGGTCATCCTCGAGGATGCCGAGATCAAGTACTCGACCGTCCAGAACTGGTTCCCCGGCGACGAGGACGGCAAGGGCGGCATCTACAACTTCGTCACCAAGCGCGCCGACTGCCGCGGCGACCGGGCCAAGGTGATGTGGACGCAGGTCGAGACCGGATCGGCGATCACCTGGAAGTACCCGTCCTGCATCCTGCGCGGCAACGAGAGCCAGGGCGAGTTCTATTCGATCGCCATCGCCAACAACTGGCAGCAGGCCGATACCGGCACCAAGATGATTCACCTGGGCAAGAACACGCGTTCGCGGATCGTGTCCAAGGGGATTTCGGCAGGGCAGGCGCAGAACACCTATCGCGGGCTGGTCACCATGCACCCGCGCGCCACGAACAGCCGCAACTATACCCAGTGCGACAGCCTGCTGATCGGCGACAAGTGCGGGGCGCATACCGTGCCCTACATCGAGGTCAAGAACAGCAGCAGCCGCGTGGAGCACGAGGCGACGACCAGCAAGGTCGACGACGACCAGCTGTTCTATTGCCGGTCGCGCGGGATGGACGAGGAAGAGGCCGTGGCGCTGGTCGTCAACGGGTTCTGCCGCGAGGTCCTGCAGGCCCTGCCCATGGAATTCGCCATGGAGGCGCAGGCGCTGGTCGCGATCTCGCTTGAAGGCTCGGTGGGCTGATCGATCCGGCCGGGCATTGCTGCCCGGCCACCATAGATGCGGCGCCCCGGTGGCGCCTTTGCCGTTTGAGGGAAATATGCTGAAAATCAACAATCTGCACGTCAAACTTGAGGACGAGGACAAGCAGATCCTGAAGGGTCTGACGCTGGAGGTTCCGGCCGGAGAGGTCCATGCGATCATGGGCCCGAACGGGTCGGGCAAGTCCACGCTGTCCTATGTCCTGTCGGGCCGCGACGGCTATGAGGTCACCGACGGCAGCGCCACGCTGGACGGCGAGAGCCTGCTGGACATGGAGCCCGAGGAGCGTGCGGCCGCGGGCCTGTTCCTGGCGTTCCAGTACCCTGTCGAGATTCCGGGCGTCGGCAACATGACGTTCCTACGCACCGCCGTGAACGCGCAGCGCAAGGCGCGCGGCGAGGCCGAGCTGACTGCAGGAGAGTTCCTGAAGGTCGTGCGCGCCAAGGCGGCAGAGCTGCAGATCAGCCCCGACATGCTGAAGCGCCCCGTCAATGTCGGCTTTTCGGGCGGCGAGAAGAAGCGCAACGAGATCCTGCAGATGGCCATGCTGGAGCCCCGCATGTGCATCATGGACGAGACCGATTCGGGTCTGGACGTCGATGCGATGCGCCTTGTCAGCGACGGCGTGAACGCCCTGCGCAGCGAAGGCCGCAGCTTTCTGGTCATCACCCACTATCAGCGCCTGCTGAACCATATCCAGCCGGACGTCGTGCACATCATGTCCAACGGCCGGATCATCAAGTCGGGCGGCCCCGAACTGGCGCTGGAAGTCGAAGAGAACGGCTATGGCGACCTGTTGGCGGAGGCCGGCTGATGTCCGAATCCGCCGTTCAGGAAATCCAGACCCCGCAGGTCACCGGCGCGCCCAAGCCCGCCAATGCGCTGGATGCGCGGCTGGCCGCGACCACGCTGCCCACGGGTGGGTTCACCGCCGCCGCGCGCGCCGACGCGCTGGCACGGCTGCGCGCCATGGGCCTGCCGGGCCCGCGCGACGAATACTGGCGCTATACCGACCCGCGCCCGTTCAACGCGCCCGAGCCGCAGGCGCTGGCCATCGATACGGGCCCGGAATCGCCGCTGTTCACCGCGCGTGACAAGCTGACGCTGGTCTTTGTCGACGGCGCGTTCGACGCCGCGGCATCCGACGACCTGTCGCTGGAAGGGATCGAGATCACCACCCTGGCGCAGGCCGACCAGGCGGACGATCACTGGTCGGCCGATCTGTACGGGACGCTGGAGCTGGCGGGTCAGACCCCGGTCAAGCGCCCCTTCGCGGCGCTGAACACCGCCGTGGCGGCCGACGGCCTGCTGATCCGCGTGACTGGCAAGCCCTCGCGTCCTGTGCATGTGCTGCATCGCCGCGGGTCGGACGGTGCGGATGCCGTCTGGCATCACGTGATCCGGGTCGAATCGGGTGCCGAACTGACGCTGCTGGAAAGCGGCATGGTCGGCGCGCGGTCGAACGGCATGATCGAGGCCGATCTGCTGCCGGGCGCCACGCTGCACCACATCGCGGCCAAGCGCGCCGTCGACCCCAAGGTCGGCCTGTCGCACCTGTTCGCCCGCGTGGGCGAGGGTGCGGTGCTGAAGAGTTTCGCGCTGGTCGTGAACGGCACCACCATGCGCCACGAGGCTGTCGTGGACATGGTCGGCGACGATGCGGTGGCCCATGTCGCCGCGGCGGTGCTGGGCGACGGCGATGTCGGTCCGTTCCACCATGATGACACCGTCTTCGTGACCCATGGCGCGCTGCGCGGCGAAAGCCGGCAGGTGTTCAAGAAGGTCCTGAAGAACGGGGCGACCGGTGTGTTCCAGGGCAAGATCCTGGTCAAGAACGGCGCACAGAAGACCGACGGCTATCAGATCAGCCAAGCCTTGCTTCTGGACGACGCCAGCCAGTTCCTGGCCAAGCCCGAGCTTGAGATCTATGCCGATGACGTCAAGTGCTCGCACGGGTCCACGACGGGCGCGATCGACGAGGGTGCGTTGTTCTACCTGCGTTCTCGCGGGGTGCCCTATGATCGGGCGATCGTTTTCCTGGTGCTGTCGTTCCTGGCCGACGCCCTGGCCGAGGTCGACGACGAGAGCCTGCGCGACGAGATCAACGAACGGCTGGACGCGTGGCTGACCGAACGCCCGCAGGGATGACCGGCCCGCGCGGCGGGATGGTGCTGCGCGTGCTGGAAAGCTGGTGGGCCCCGCGCCGGGTGGTGCGGGGCCTGTCGGCGATGCCCGACAGCACGCTGCTGGTCGTGCTGATGGTGGCGATGCTGATCACGCTGGTCGGGCAGGCGCCGGGCCTGTCGCGCGCGGCGCAGTTGGACCCGTCGATCCCGCTGGACGCGCGGATCGGGGGTGCGGCCCTTGGGACCATGTTCATGATGCCGCTGGTGGCCTATGCCATGGCGGGGCTGACGGCGCTGCTCAGCCGCCTGACCCCGTGGCGGCTGGAGGCGCGCCATGCGCGCCTGGCGCTGTTCTGGGCGTTGATGGCGGTGGCGCCCGCGACGCTTTTGGGCGGGATGGTGGCGGGGCTGATCGGCCCGTCCCCCGCGCTGACCCTGACCCGCACGGTGGCGGGTGCGGGATTCCTGTTCATCTGGGGCGCCGGGATCATGGCGCTGGCGAGACGCAAATGACCTTCGACGACTTCAAGGCGCTGGCGCGCCGGACCCTGCGCGATCCAGAAGGGGCGGCCCGCTGGTTGATCGACCAGCGCTGGCCGATGCAGGTGCGCTGGATGGCGCTGGTTCTGGCGGTGTCGCTGTCGGGGCTGCTGGCCTACGGTTCGACCCTGCTGTTCCCGCTGCCCTCGGACGAGGGGGCGGCCGTGTTCTCGATCAGCCGGCAGCCGCTGGTCCTGGCCGGAATGCAACTGGTCGCGATCGTTCTGGGCGCGGGTCTGATGGCCGGGGTCGGGCGCATGTTCGGCGGCCACGGCCGGTTCGAGGATGCCCTGCTGCTGACCGTCTGGATCGAGGTGATGCTGCTGGTCGTGCAATTGGCCCAGATCGTGCTGTCGCTGGCCCTGCCGGGGCTGGCGGGGATCCTGGGGATCATCGCGGTCGCGCTGTTCCTGTGGCTGACGGTGCAGTTCACCAAGGCGCTCCATGGGTTCACCAGCGGCCCAAAGGTGCTGCTGGTCATGTTCGGCACGCTGCTGGTCATGGGATTCGTCCTGTCGTTCTTCATGGCCGCGCTTGGCCTCATGCCGGAGATGCCGCAATGAGCTTTGACGTCAACGCCGTCCGTGCCGATTTTCCGATCCTGTCGACGACGGTCAACGGGCGCCCGCTTGTCTATCTGGACAGCGGCGCCAGCGCGCAAAAGCCGCGCGTCGTCATCGACGCCATCACCCGCGCCTATGAAGGTGAATACGCCAATGTCCATCGCGGCCTGCATTACCTGTCGAACCTTACGACCGACAATTACGAGCGCGTCCGCGGGATCATCGCACGGTTCCTGAATGCGCCCGCGGTCGACGAGGTGATCTTCACCAGCGGCTCGACCGAGGCGCTGAACCTGGTCAGCTATGCCTGGGCCGCCCCGCGCCTGCAGGCCGGGGATGAGATCGTGCTGTCGCTGCTGGAACATCACGCCAATATCGTGCCCTGGCATTTCCTGCGCGAACGCCAGGGCGTGGTGCTGAAATGGGTCGAACCCGATGCGGATGGCAGCCTGCCGCCGGAAAAGGTGCTGGCCGCCATCACGCCGCGCACACGGATGCTGGCGCTGACGCATATGTCGAACGTGACCGGGACGGTCGTGGACATCGCGGCGATCCGCCGCGGCACCGACCTGCCGATGGTTGTGGACGGGTCGCAGGCTGCGGTCCACATGCCGGTGGACCTGTCGACGCTTGGCGCCGATTTCTACTGCATCACGGGGCACAAGCTTTACGGTCCCTCCGGCTCGGGCGCGATCTGGATCCGCGCCGACCGCCAGGCCGAGATGCGGCCCTTTCTGGGCGGCGGCGACATGATCCGCACCGTCAGCCGCGACGCCGTCACCTATAACGACCCGCCCTTGCGGTTCGAGGCCGGCACGCCTGGCATCGTCAACCAGATCGGACTGGGCGCCGCGCTGGAATACATGATGTCCCTGGGGATGGAGAACATCGCCGCCCATGAGCGCGCGCTGCGCGACCATGCCCGCGACCGCCTGCGGGCGCTGAACTGGCTGCAGGTGCAGGGCGATGCGCCGGGCAAGGGCGCGATCTTCTCCATGACGATGGACGGGGCGCACGCGCATGACATCTCGACCATCCTGGACAAGAAGGGAATCGCGGTCCGTGCGGGCAGCCATTGCGCCATGCCCCTGATGGAGCATCTGGGAATCAATGCCAGCGCCCGTGCCAGCTTTGCGATGTACAACACGCAGGCAGATGTGGACGCGCTGGTCGAAGGATTGATCTTCTGCCGAGAGCTTTTCGCCTGATTCTTGCAAAGATTTCTAGGGGCGTCGAAGAATGCCCGATAAATCTTGCCGGATGGCGGGAATGTCTGCATCCCTGACCCATCATCAGCGATGGGGGCGGGAATGGCCGAGGTTCTGGTTCTGGGTGCGGGTATGGTGGGCGTCAGCACCGGTCTGGCGCTGCAGGCGCGCGGGCATGACGTCACCATCATCGAACGCGGCGTGCCGGGGCGCGAGACCAGCTATGGCAATGCCGGCCTGATCCAGACCGAAGCGGTCGAGCCCTATGCCATGCCGCTGTCGCCCGGCGCACTGTTCCAGATCGCCTTGGGGCGCGGCTATGACGTGAAATGGACGCCGCAGGGCCTGCTGTCGCAACTGGGCGCGGTCGCGACCTATGCGTGGAATTCGCGGCCTGCCGCGCACAGGCGGGCATCGGTGACCTGGGGCAAGCTGATCCGCCAGTCGACCGACCGCCACGGCCCCTTGATCGCGGCGGCGGGCGCCGACAACATCATCCGCCGCAACGGCTATATCGAGATCCACCGCACCCCCGCCAAGATGGATGTCGCCCGCAAGACCGCCGAACGTTTCGCGAGCGAGTTCGGCGTGCAGGCGCGGCTGATGAGCGGGGCCGAGCTGCGCGCGATGGAGCCCGCGATCCGCATCGAGGTCGAGGGCGCGACCCACTGGTCCGACAGCTGGAACTGCGCCGATCCGGGCGGCCTGGTCGCCAGCTATGCGGCGCTGTTCCAGAAGCGGGGCGGGCGCATCGTGAACGGCGATGCCGGTGACCTGCACCGCCATGGCGCGGGCTGGCGCGCCGACGAGGTCGAGGCGGAACATGCCGTCATCGCACTTGGGCCCTGGTCGCCGATGCTGACGCAGCGCTTTGGCCTCAAGGTGCCGATGGTGTTCAAGCGCGGCTATCACAAGCATTATCATATGGAGCTGCCGCCCCATCACCCGATCGCCGATTTCGGCAATTCGGTCGTGTTGTCGCCCATGCGCCGCGGTTTGCGCATCGCCACCGCGGCCGAGCTGACGCCCCATCCGCGCCTGTCGCCGCCGCAGCTGAAGCATGGCGAGAAGGCCGCGCGCGAGCTGTTCGACATCGGCGCGGCGGTCGAGGCCGAACCCTGGACCGGACGGCGCCCCTGCATGCCCGACATGCTGCCCGTGGTGGGCCGCGTGCCGGACCAGCCGAACCTGTGGGCGCATTTCGGTCACGGCCACCAGGGCTTTACCCTGGGCCCGGTCACGGCCGAAATCCTGGCGGATGAGCTGTCAGGCGGCCTAGGCTGGGCGGAACTTCAGCCGGGGCGTCTGAAACGCGGTTGAAACCGGGCGGCTGCCATCACATCTTGAGGGCAACTCCGAACGGATCAGGAACCTCATGGGTCACAACAACACCAACGCGCCCGTGATGCGCGTTCCCGAAGTGACCCGCCCCAAGCTGGAGGGCGGGAAACGCTTTGCATTGAAAAGCGAATTCGAACCGGCGGGCGACCAGCCCACGGCCATCGCCGAACTGGTGGCGGGCGTCGGCGCCGGAGAGCGCGACCAGGTGCTGCTGGGGGCCACGGGCACGGGCAAGACCTTCACCATGGCCAAGATCATCGAGGAGACGCAGCGTCCCGCGATCATCCTGGCGCCCAACAAGACGCTAGCCGCCCAGTTGTACGGCGAATTCAAGGGGTTCTTCCCCGACAACGCGGTCGAGTACTTCGTCAGCTACTACGACTATTACCAGCCCGAGGCCTATGTGGCCCGCAGCGATACCTATATCGAGAAGGAATCGCAGATCAACGAGGCCATCGACCGGATGCGCCACAGCGCCACGCGGGCGTTGCTGGAACGCGATGACGTGATCATCGTGGCCTCGGTCAGCTGCATCTATGGCATCGGTTCGGTCGAGACCTATTCGGCGATGACACAGGACGTGGTCGTGGGCGAAAGCTATGACCAGCGCGAGTTCCTGGGGCAGCTGGTCGCGCAGCAGTACAAGCGGCTGGACACCAGCTTTCAGCGCGGCAGCTTTCGCGTGCGTGGTGATCTGGTCGAGGTCTGGCCCGCCCACCTGGAGGACCGCGCCTGGCGGTTCGATTTCTTCGGCAACGAGCTGGAGGCGATCACCGAGTTCGATCCGCTGACCGGGGTCAAGACCGACAGCTTCAAGCAGATCCGCATCTATGCCAGCAGCCACTATGTGACGCCGCGCCCGACGCTGCAGCAGGCGATCAAGGGCATCAAGCAGGAACTGGCGATGCGCCTGAAGCAGCTGACCGAGGAGGGCAAGCTGCTGGAGGCGCAACGCCTGGAGCAGCGCACCGCCTTTGACATCGAGATGCTTGAGGCGACCGGCGTCTGCAACGGCATCGAGAACTACAGCCGCTATCTGACCGGGCGCGCGCCCGGAGAGCCGCCCCCCACGCTGTTCGAGTTCATCCCCGACAACGCGATCGTCTTTGCCGACGAAAGCCACGTGTCTGTCCCGCAGATCGGCGGCATGTACCGGGGTGACTTCCGGCGCAAGTTCACCTTGGCGGAACACGGCTTCCGCCTGCCGTCCTGCATGGACAACCGCCCGCTGAAGTTCGAGGAATGGGACGCCATGCGGCCTCAGTCGGTGTTCGTGTCGGCCACGCCTGCGCAATGGGAGATGGACCAGACCGGCGGCGTCTTCACCGAACAGATCATCCGCCCGACGGGCCTTCTGGACCCCAAGATCGAGATCCGCCCGGTCGAGATGCAGGTCGACGACCTGCTGGACGAGGTGCGCCGCGTGACCGCCGCAGGTTACCGCACGCTGGTCACCACGCTGACCAAGCGCATGGCCGAGGATCTGACCGAATACCTGCACGAGCAGGGCATCAAGATTCGCTACATGCACAGCGACATCGACACGATCGAGCGGATCGAGATCCTGCGCGACCTGCGGTTGGGCGCGTTCGACGTGCTGGTGGGCATCAACCTGCTGCGCGAGGGGTTGGACATTCCCGAATGCGGGCTGGTGGCCATTCTGGACGCCGACAAGGAAGGCTTCCTGCGGTCCGAGACGTCGCTGATCCAGACCATCGGCCGGGCGGCGCGAAATTCCGAAGGGCGGGTCATCATGTATGCCGACCGCATCACCGGCAGCATGGAACGGGCCATGGCCGAAACCGAACGGCGCCGCGCCAAGCAGATGGCCTATAACGAGGAGCACGGCATCACGCCCCAGACGGTCCGCAAGAACGTCGAGGACGTACTGGCAGGCCTGTGGCAGGGCGACACCGACCAGTCGCGCGTGACCACGAAGGTGGACAAGCCGCTGATCGGCGCGAACCTGGCCGCCCATCTGGACGCGATGCGCACCCAGATGCGCAAGGCCGCAGAGAACCTGGAGTTCGAAGAGGCCGCGCGCCTGCGCGACGAGGTCAAGCGGCTGGAGGCGGTGGACCTGGCGATCTCGGACGATCCGATGGCGCGGCAGTCGGTGATCGAGGAGGCAGCCGAGGCCGCCGTCAAGTCATCGGGCCGTTCGACCGCCGGACGGGCCGGTCAGCGGGGCGGCAACAAGCGATCCAAGCGCGGCCGCTAGCTGCATTCCACCCGGGCGATCCAGCCCTTGGCGTCCAGGAACATGGTCAGGCGCGCGGGATTGTAATCGCGCGTCATGACGCCCTGGTTGTGCACCTCGCGCTTGCGCAGGTTGGGCGGCAGGCGGACCTCTCCGATGTTGCGTCCGACCAGGGCCTGGTGCTGGGACAGGTCGCACTGGCGGGCGGAAACGTCATAAGGGCTGCCGGCGCAGGCGCCCAGGGTCAGCATCAGCAGCGACGCGCAAAGGACAGGGTGGCGAAAGGGGGTCATGATCACGTCTCTCTCATGTGACAACGGCGTGTTGGAATGCCAACGTGGGCCATGTTCAGTTGTTCCGGTAGCAAGATGATGAAACATACGGTTTGGGTGGCGATGGTGGCATTCTGGCCCGCCGTCGCGCAATCCTCGACGGACGAGGCATGGGCCGAACTGCGCGACCGCACCGTGGCGGAATGCACGCGCCTGGCGCAGGACGCGGCGCCCGACGCGGAACTGTCCGTGACCCCGAACGAATTCGGCACCGAGACCCATGCGCTGGCACTGGTCGTCGCCACGCTGCCGGACCTTTCGTCGGAACTGTCGGTCTGCCTGTTGGACAAGCAGACCGGCGCGGCGCAGCTGAGCGTTCCGTTCCAGGATTTGCCCGATACCCTGCAGCCCTGACCTGCGTCGGCATGACCGGGGCAGGGGGCTTGATCCGCCGCCCGGATTTGGCGATACAGCGGACAGTCAATCCGAAGGATCACCCATGCCCGTGCGCATCTATCAGCCCGCCCGCACCGCGATGCAGTCCGGTACCGCCAAGACCAAGGGCTGGGTGCTGGAATTCCCGCCCGCCGACGCGCGCGAGGTCGATCCGCTGATGGGCTGGACCAGCAGCGGCGACACCCAAAGCCAGGTCCGCCTGCGCTTCGACACCCGCAAGCAGGCCGAGGATTACGCCCGCGATCATGGTCTGGAATTCGTGGTGCAGGAACCGCACCGCCGTGGCACGAACATCCGCCCCCGCGGCTATGGCGAGAATTTCGCCACCGACCGCCGCGAGCCCTGGAGCCACTGAGGCCGCATCCACCATTGACACAGAGCTTTGCTGACCGCCCCCGGGCGGTCATCTGCATTTGAGGGATATTCCATGACCGTCACGCATCTTGTCACCCATTCCGGCGGCTTTCACGCCGATGAGGTCCTGTCCTCGGTCATCCTGACCCACCTGCACCCGCAGGCGCGGATCATGCGCACGCGCGACGCCGACTGGATCACGCCTGCGGAAGGGCGGATCATCTATGACGTGGGCCGCGATTTCGATGCCGCGCGGATGATCTTTGATCATCATCAGAAATCTCCTCCGCTGCGCGACGACGGCCAGCCCTACAGTTCCTTCGGACTGATCTGGCGGCAGTTCGGGCGCGACTACCTGGCCGCGCTGCAGGTGCCCGAAGTAGATCTCGGGGCGATCCATGCGGCGATTGACGCCGACCTGGTGCTGCCCATCGACTTGGTCGACAACGGCGCGCTGTCGCCGACGGGGCCGCTGGCCGATCTGTCCCTGCCGATGCTGCTGGAGAGCCTCAAGCCCGTCTTCGATGACCGCAGCCCCGACGCCGACGACCGTGCCTTTGACGGTGCGGTCGCGATCGCCCGCGCCTTCGTCGAGGCGGCCGTGGCCCGCAAGGCCGCAAAGCATCGCGCCGAGGCCGTCGTTATGGCAGCCATTGCCGCCGCGCGCGACGGTCGGGTGCTGGAACTGCCGATGGGGATGCCGTTTCGCTCCGCCATCACGGCGGCGGGGGCGGACCATCTGCTGTTCGTGATCCATCCGCGGGACACGGACTGGGCGCTAACCGGCATCCGCCGCGATGCGGAAGGGTTCGCCCTGCGCGCAGACCTGCCGGCAGCCTGGGCCGGCCTGACCGATAGCGCCTTCGAGGCTGCATCGGGCGTTCCCGGGGCGCGCTTTTGTCACAATGCGCGCTTTATCGCCGTGGCCGCCGATCGCGACGCCGCTTTGCGTCTTGCCGACCTGGCGGTGGCGGCAAGCGACGTGTGACGGCTGACAGCCGGAGCCATCGGACAGCCCTGCGGTCAGGCGACTGCAGGGCACGGGATAGAATGCGCAAGCTGCCGACGTGAATACGTTGCAGTCATCATCGAAGTTTGGGTAATGTTGTGCCGTCTGCCGGGCACCTGTGTGTTTAACCAAACCTACTCAAGAACTTGGAGAGGTCTGGCTCCGGCGGTAGGGATCGAACCTACGACCAATTGATTAACAGTCAAAGTATAGTGGCTAACGATTGGTCTCGATGCAAAACGGTCTCTTGCTGGTTATTGTTGATTTTCCGTAGTTTTTGGGGCATTGGTGGGCTTTGATAGTAACGCAGGGGAACGGTAGCTATAGCCCACTGTGTTCCCCAGAATGTTCCCCCGGAGGGTCGCGCCATGAAATTGACTGCCGCCAGTGTAGACAAGATGCAGCCAATTGAGCGGCGCCAGGAGATCCCTGACAGCATCTGCACCGGCCTTTACCTTGTGATCCAACCGACTGGTAAAAAGGGATGGCAGGTTCGATATCGTCATGCCGGGGTTCATCGGCGGATGTCTCTCGGCGCATATCCCGTGCTGTCGCTTGCTGAGGCCCGGCAACGCGCACGGGATGCACTGGCTGCTTCGGCCGGGGGGCGAGATCCTGCCGAGGAACTAAGGGTCGCTAAGGCTCCCAAGCTTGAAGATGACCGGGACAAGATCAAGACGCTGATTGCCCTATATCACAAGCGGCACCTGTCGAAACTCAAGAGCGGGGAATTGGTCCGGCGCGAACTCGATCGGTTCGTTGTGGCGGCATGGGGCGAGCGGGACATCGGTTCGATCAGCAAGCGCGACATCATCGATCTGCTTGACGGCATCACTGATAGCGGCCGAGCAGTCACTGCGAACCGGATTAGGGCGTATCTCAACAAATTTCTAAACTGGGCAGTTGAACGTGACATTCTTACGGCAAACCCGGCGCTCGGCGTAAAACCTGTTGCGAAAGAAGCCAGCCGCGACCGGGTGCTGACCGACGAGGAGATCCGGTGGTTCTGGCAGGCATGCGGGGCAGAGGGTTTTCCATGGGGACCGCTGGGCATGGCGCTGCTGCTGACCGGGCAGAGGCTGAACGAAGTGGCACAGATGACCAAAGGTGAGATCAAGGGCGACACGTGGCATCTGACAGCCTCGCGGACCAAGAACGCCAGGGCGCATGACGTCCCTCTAAGCAACGCAGCGCGTGAGGTCCTAGCAGTGTTAGAGCGCGTGGATGGCTCTGCAGGGTACGTATTCACCACTACCGGCAACAGCCCGGTATCTGGCTTTTTCAAAGCGCGCGCCCACCTTGCGGCGGCTATGGAGCGGATTGCGGCGGAGGAGCGTGGCGAGCCTGTCGATATTCCGCGCTGGACCTTCCACGACCTGCGCCGGACCTGCGCTACTGGCCTTGCCCGCCTCGGGATCGCGGTTCGTGTAACAGAGGCCGTGCTTAACCATGTCAGCGGGTCTGGTGCTGGCATCGTGGGGGTATACCAGCGGCATGACTATGCGGATGAGAAGCGGCAAGCGCTGGAGGCCTGGGGGGCTTTTGTTACGCAGTTGGTTGAAGGCAGCGCCGGGAACGTGGTTCGCCTGGCTGAGGCGCGCGGGTGAGGGCGCTCCTGCAATCAGACGCACCGTGAGGGAAACTTTTATTCGGCTTCGCTCCGGCTTCGCATCATCATCCGGCCCGCATCTTGCCCCATTGCGAGTTTTATCTGCACAGCATCAGCACGACGCCGGACCGCTTGAAGATATATCATAGGTACTGAGCAGGATCAGATAGACGCGCATGTTGCTGTAAAGTCGGAGTTTTATCTCCGTACGCTTTCCGTAGAGAATTTTATTGCGGTTTTATTGTGGTTTTTATCGCCCCCCTATCGTACCCGCTGGTCTGTCTGCTCCCACGCGATAACCCTTAGAAATCGTTAGTATTTGCGCTAGTTTGGCAAGATATGTAAGGCCGGGAGGGCTAAGGGCAGGATCTCGCAATGGCCAAAAAAACCCTTTGATTTCAATCCAGCAGAACTTTGGTTCGGACCACCAGCCAATAGCAACCATTTTTCTCTCATGGTCGCAGCATAACAACTGCAATCATGAGGTCGCAAAATGGATCAGAAACTCGTCAGTGCAACTTTCCTACGTCAGAACCTGCTGGGCGGGATCAGCGACATGACCCTGTGGCGCTGGCTGAATGACCAGTCAATGGGGTTCCCGCGCCCAATCTACTTGGGCCGCCGCCGTTACTGGCGTGAGGCTGAGGTGATCGGTTGGGTAGATGCCCAGTCTGTTGCCGCCTGACCCTCCTGCCGGGATAGAAAACCCCCGGCGCTGTTTCCAGAACCGAGGGCGGTCGATCGAATTCACTTCGTCGCTGTTGTGAATTTAGCATCGCATAGCCGCCCGCGCAACAAAAAGGCTGCGCACATGGCAATCTTCGCTCCCCTTCCTGTCCGGCTGCCGCATGGCCCAGTTGAGCGTGACCCGACTGATGGGCGCGCAATCCGCGTCCTGCCGATGAACCGACACCTTATCCCCATGCCGGAAATCAGGTTTCCGCGGCATTTCGGACAAATGACCATGCCCCAGATCGTATCGGCATACGGGCACCCCGAGTACCTGCTCCAGCAGGCTCGCATCGCCGCGCTGATCGACACGGCGGCAGAAATTGGCGAACTTACAGACCGTGACGTGATCATGCTCCAGGATCTTACCGACCTGCTAGCGATCGTCATTCGCAAGGCGTCCGGCGGCATCGCCTCGCGCTGGTCGCACAAGTACCTGCTGCCGATCTTCGGGACGTTCCCTTCGTTCGACGAGGTGCAAGGGTCCTTCCAGGTGCGGGATGGCCGGCAGGAGGTATACGACGCGATCGGCTTCCTGCATTCCGTGTCCGTCCACCTCGATCGGCTGGAGGCAACGCTCAGCCCAGCGTCCAAGGCACTGATCGCCGGAGGGTGCGACCATGGCTGATAAGCATGCATCGCAACCAGTCGTGCCATTCGTGGTGGCTTGGGAGGGCGAAAATCATTACGAGGTGCGGCCGTGCCGATGGGCCGGCGGGAAGCTTGCGCTGTGGCAGCGGCATGCACCGGGAGTAGGGCGCGTCCTGTATGAGGATCTGCATGTTGTAAGGTCGCGTCGAGCCGTGGCGCAATGGCTGTGTCCTATCTGTGGAAAGGCTACTGATCCATCCGACAGATTTTGGTTCGGCCTTGGTGAGCCCAGCCTGCAAAGGCAGGATGGATCCCACTGGGGGTTTGCGACATTCAATGCTCCGAACCACAAGCGTTGCGCAGAGATCGCGGCAGAAGGCTGCCCCCATCTTGCCCAGAGCGGGCATAGGCCGATGCCGTTCCCGAMCCCTGACGCCATCGTGGCAGGAAACCTAGTCGCTGTCGGAGGCTCTGTGGAGGCCACCGGCTTTTCTCTCCGTCCTGGGCAGACCGTTGCCGGCCAGCTGTTCTTCGTGTGGCGTGAGAAGCCCAAGGGGGCGATGTGATGACCCAAGATAACGAGGATATTCAGCCTGTGGATCACGAGCGAAACGCTTCAGTGGTTGCTTTTGATCGACAATTAAAAAGGTCACAGACAGCCATCAACGGCGACATGCGTTTCGATTTCGAGGTCGAGGCCGTACTGGCTGGTCGAGGCCAGAGGATCAGGCGTAACTTGCTGTCGGACGCGTTGGAACTGCACGGGCGGAACGGAACGACCGTGATGACCGACGATCTTCTTTCCGACATACGATTTTCGCTCATCTGGTCGCGGAATGGCCAAGAGCCCGCGAAAGACAAGGTTGCCGATGCGGTGTCTTTGATCGGCAAGCGCAATGCCTATCATCCGGTTCGGGATTATCTGACGGGACTGGAGTGGGACGGCGTCGAGCGGCTGGACGAGTGGCTGATCAACTATGCCGGAGCGGCCGATAACCCGCTAAACCGTGCCATCGGCAGGAAAGTCCTTTGTGCCGCTGTTCGGCGCGCGCATAGGCCGGGCTGCAAGTTCGATCACATGCTAGTTCTTCAAGGGCCGCAGGATCTCGGGAAATCAACTTTGCTGAAAGCCTTGTGTGCGGATGGTGACTGGTTCACCGACCAACTGGAGGTTGGAGCGGATCCCAAGGTAACGATCGAAAAGACAGCGGGCGCTTGGATTGTCGAGATGGCCGAGTTGGACGGTCTCGGCAAACGGGATGCCAATCGGGTCAAATCGTTCATTACGACAACACATGATCGCGCCCGGCTTGCATATGACCGGTATCCAGTTACGCGAGGTCGGCAATTTGTCTTGTTCGGAACGACAAACGAAAGCGCCTACTTGACGGACCTGACCGGGAACCGCCGTTTCTGGCTGGTCAACGTGTCTCGTGCCGATCATGCAGCGATCCATGATGTCCGGGACCAATTATGGGCGGAAGCTGTCGCGCGCGAACCTGCCGAGGCCCTTTGGCTGGAGGATGCGGCATTGAAGGCTGCAGCGGCCGACATTGCCAAAGACGCAACTGATTATGGGCCTTGGTTTGATCTTCTGTCTGAGCGTGTCCCTGATGGCTCTTGGAAAATCCGCCTATCTGACGCCTGGCGTATTGTAGGCATTGAGGTCAGCGACGTGAATAAGCTGACAAGCCAGCACCACATGAACATGCGGCGTGCCATGACAGGTCTTGGGTTCGACAAAAAGGAGAAAGGGCTGCGCTTTGACGGGCGGTCTACAGGCGCGTGGTTACGGGGTGACGTAGCCGATGCCGAATGGTGGGCGCTGGGCGACGGTGAACCGCGATCTCAGCAGCCCGGCATAGACTGGTAGTGAGCGTTCAGTTGAGAAGGGGCCCGGCCAATGCGCCGGGTCTTTTCTATTTCCAAGCCCCTGCAGACGACCTCTATCACCCCCTGCACCCTCGGTTGAACCACCTGCACCAAGGTTCGAACCACCTGCACTTGCTCGTTGCAGGCGGTTCGGACAAGATTGCAGGTGGTTCAAAAGGCGGACCACCTGCGGCTTAAGTGATTGATAAATAAGATCTGCAGGTGGTGCAGGTGGTGCAGGTGGTTATTTTGTAAGAGTAGCCATAACCCTCTACTGCTGGGGAGTGTTTGGAAAATAGCACCTTCACCGCCTGCACCACCCTGCAGTCGATATCGGTATTACCTTATACTGCATGCAATCTGTGCACGTGATGCTTCGGACTTAGCTTTCGAAGCATCATCGGCAGCCACAGAACAGGCTAAGGCAGCGCTCCTTGTCTCAGACACTGCATCCCATGCGGCCCAAGCGGCTGTGTCGGCCTTGTCCATCGCGAGATACGATAACCAGATCGATATCACCTGCAGAAGCAGAACAGCGGCAAGAACTTTGTCCCGCCATGTTGCTGCTCGGACATTCAGCCATAATTGCGCGAGCATTCCAGTCCCCATTCAGACCTCTGCAGTCAATGTGCTTCGGGGATCTGCCAAGTCAATACGCTGCACAAAAATCTAACTACTCCTCGTAAAGCATTCGCCAGACTCGAAATCGATGCCAAGCGTGTTGCGAAATTCACAACAAAAACAATCGGTTGACGCTGTGCTGGTTGTCATGCGATTCTTGATTTCAGATAGATGTATGAGGTTTCACCATGCCCTCTGGCGGCGCACGACCCAATGCAGGACGCCCAAAAGGCTCCCAGAACCTTAGGACGATCGCGGCGACGGAACTCGTCGCCCGAGCCCGGGAGCGGTTTCCGACATATAGCCCGATCGAGGCCCTTATTGCCTTGGCCGAGAACTCCGATGATCCATCGCTGCAGAAGGACTGCCACGCGGCCGTCCTGCCSTACATGGCCCCGCGCTACCGCCCGATCGAGGCAGATCCCAACGCACTGGTCGAATTGGAGGGGCGGATGATCCGGGCCCGCTTGGATGCCGTTGCGCAGGCATCTGAGGTCGTCCCCGGCCTTGCAGAGCGTCTGCAGCGTGCCATGGCGGCAGAGGCACTGCACATCGCCGAGAACCCGCAGCTGATGGATGCCGCGCCTCCGGTCGATACTCGTCCGGCTCCATCACCGGCACCGCAAGTCACACCTGCGCCTAAGCCTGCAGCCTTCGTCCCGYCCGCCCCTCCTGCGCCTTTYGTCGACTATCGCCCGGTGCTGCCGCGATCGTCCYCGMGCGGGGTCGACTTCGTGGAATGCGAGTACGACCCGACGGGAGGGTCGTATGACCTCCCCTGAACCCAACCCGACGAACCACGACTGAACCTTCCGTCATCAACAGGATAATCCATCATGCCATTCCCAGAGAAACGAACCGAACTCATGGCGGCGGCGGCCCAGGTAGACACCGCCATCGCGAACCTTCGGCCGATGCTGACGAGGCTYACCGCCGCTGAGGCAGATATYCGCCGCGAACTGATCGCCACTGGYAAACCTCTGCGCGACCAYCTTCCGGGTGCCGTGCGTTTGAGTGACTTGGCGCAGAGCCTCATTCAGCCTGGTCCTGAACTGACCGGCAAGACACTCGCCGGACTGGCCGGCCAAGCATACCCGGTGGGGCTGTGATGGAACGCACGACACCTAAGAGCTTGCAGGCGCAGCTGGACGCTGTCGATCGCCTGTTGACCGCCAAGCAGGTCGAGGCAGAACAGGGGGCGCTGGCGGCTGTCGAGAGCCCGGAGAAGGCTGAAGCCCTCGCYGTAGTGCTGTCGGAGATCAAGCACCTCAAGAARGATCGCAGYGTTTTCGTCGATGCWTTGATCGCGGCCCAGCGKCGAGAGCAACAGGASCAGGCTAGCGGCGAGGCCCAGCGCCGGGCCGAGGCACGCGCKGCCGCCGCGGTTCATGCCGCCGAMAYCATGGCAAAGGCGACGCGTGTCGATAGCCTGAYGGCCGATCTYRTCGCWGCCCTGGCCGATTTGCAGGCATCCGAGGACGCGACGCGGGAAAAGGCCCGCATTGCCGGGGGTATCCTCAATTCTGTCCGCGTCGGCCAGCAGGACGCCGTAGGGCACGCGCTGCGCAATCTTCAGCGCATCGCTACGGGCAACCGGACAAGCGCGCCTCGATCGACCGCTGACATTTGTCRYGCCGGYTGGTCAGAMCTCCTGGAAACCTCTGACAGCARCGAGGTTGCATGATGGACACGGATCACGCTCATTCGCTGTTCCCTGCCGACGTGCCTCAAGGGGCGGTCCCCCCTGAGCAATTCAGCAGTGGACCGATCGCCAAGCCAGTGACCATGGCGCCGCAGTCTAAGCCTGCGKCTGATCCTGCGTCCGCCTCCAGCTTGTTCCCSACCGAGGCRCTGCCGGATCCYGCGGCWGCMGTCGCGTCCACGTTCGAGCCTTGGGCKGTGGCRGCTCATGCCGGWGGCAACGCWGSCCARGCGGAGGAATGGCGCGCTGCGGGGGAGGTRCTGGCCTCTGATTTCMGMGACAGCGCCATGGACCCGGAGGACGTCCGGGTGATCATGGACCTGACCCGCGAGGCGCAGGGCAATACGACGTTCGGCGCCGTCGATCCTGAGCGGCTGGAAATCGATCGTGCGCGGGCCACGGATCAGCTGATCGAGGCAGGTGTCACCGATGCGGATGTCGATCTGGCGCGGCGCCTGGTCACAGATCTCGACGCCAAGATGGGCGGCAAGGTTTCGGCCTGGCTGCGCGGTACAGGCCAAGGCAACGACCCCCGAACGATCCAGCGCGCGATCGCAGAAGCCAAGCGCCGCGGCTATCGGTGATGACGGCCAGTTGTCCCATGTGCGGGGGCGAGGTGACGCTTGCCCCGCTCCCGGACCTGATCGTCGATTGCCAGATMAGCGAGGAGGGGGAGGATGTGCTGAACGCCCTAGCGCGGGCCCGAGGATCTTGGCAAACCACCCCTGAACTGCTCGACGCGATTGCGACCGGATGGGCYGACGYCGATCAGCCGGAGTATCATCGGGGTCTCAGGATCGTGCGCAAGGCTGTTGACGAAATCATGTGGAAGCTGCCGGGCGTCCAGGTGGTGCGATATGGCAACGGCTGGCGCCTGAAGCTTGCGGAGGCTGTGCAGCCTGCCRGTAGCCCCAAAGGCCTGTCCTGCCCCTGCTGTGGGCGCTGGCTRACCCCATCCGACATCACWCGCGAGGCTCTRGTCGTGGGCTGCAGCATCCCCGAACAGCAGGCTCGYGTCMTKGSCGCGYTRTGGGGCCGYAAGCARCCCGTGCGCAATCGGCAGATCCTGGCSTCRATGTTYSRSGRCGTRGAMRCKTATCCGACCGATCCAGCCGCTGCTTACCTTGCGCTTAAGGTCGCGATGTCYCGACTGCGTGGGGCRTTRAAYGGCACSGGTTTYGGCATCRTCAATGCAGGTTACGCTGGCGGATACCTGTTGCAAGTCSGCGAGGGGGRAAATCATGCTAGTCGAAGCCATGACATTCGAGGACAGGTTCCGAGCGGTGATGTTCATCATGGGGCATCCTCCTTACAACATCGCCGCACCTGATCGGCGGGAGGTCGTGGCGCTGACCTATGCATGGCAGCGGCCGCATTTCTATGCGATCGATCGAACGGACCTCGGGGGCGGCATTAGCGTCCTTGGTGGCGCAGGCGGGCGACTGGCCCCGATCTTAACATTCATCTCTGCMGGTGAACTCGYGGGAGCGCTAGTTTGYTCGTCGCCCTGCGGTGAGTATCCCCTACGCTGCCAGATGCTGGCGGTRCGSGAGGAYCGRCGSRGCGAAGGCATCGCGGCGGAACTGATYGATGAAGCRTTGGAAGCTGCTCCGATCGTTGGGGYCGCCCCGCCTGCKTCTCAGCKYCGCCGGTATCAGGACATRGGGCTCCATTGGATCGMGGGCGCACAGGGACCAGTCGGGTTCACCMGGCGCGTTGGGCGGGATCGGCTGGCGTTCGCTGTGCCTGTCACASATCCGACGGAACTGGACGAGGCCCGGCAGATGGCAAGGGATGCGGGTTTACTCACTTCCACCAACGCCGCGCAAGGTGGGGAACAAGGTGTGTAACCAATAGTAGCTGTCATGCCTAACGACATGAAAAGTAACAGCTATTATTAGGTAAATGGTGCGGCCGAGAAGACTCGAACTTCCACTCCGGTTAAGGAACAGCGACCTCAACGCTGCGCGTCTACCAATTCCGCCACGGCCGCATCCGGGCAGTGCGCGCCTGATAGCCGAGGCCGGTTGCAAAGAAAAGCGGTTTCTGCGGATGCCGACGGATGTTGACGGGGACGGACGAAGAGGCCACATCGCAACCATGGTTGAATGGATCATCAGCAGCGGCCTGACCGCGCATGCCGACGCCGTGGCCCTGATGGAGGATCGCGTGGCGCAGATCCATGCAGGCCAGGCCCCCGAGGCCGTCTGGCTGGTCGAACACCCGCCCCTGTACACGGCCGGGACCAGCGCCCGCCCCCAGGACCTGCTGGACGCGCGCTTTCCGGTGCACCAGACCGGGCGGGGCGGTCAGTACACCTATCACGGGCCGGGCCAGCGCGTGGCCTATGTCATGCTGGACCTGAACCGGCGCGGCCGCGACGTGCGCGCCTTTGTCGGACAGCTGGAGGGGTGGGTGATCGACGCGCTTGCCAGCTTCGGCGTGTCAGGCCAGATCCGCGAGGGGCGCGTGGGCGTCTGGGTGCCGCGTCCCGACAAGCCCCCCCTGCCCGATGGCCAGATGCGCGAGGACAAGATCGCCGCCATCGGCGTCAAGCTGCGCCGATGGGTCAGCTTTCACGGCATCGCCGTCAACGTGGACCCCGACCTGTCGCATTACGGCGGGATCGTGCCCTGCGGGATCAGCGGGCACGGCGTGACCTCGCTGGTCGATCTGGGGCTGCCGGTGGGGATGGCCGATCTGGACGTGGCGCTGCGCCAGGGTTTTGCGCGCACATTCGGCTAGGCCGGCGATCAATTCTTTCCATGCGACCTTTCGATGGCTGGATTTCCGGGGCGCGTTGGTCCTACGGTGCCCTTCGGGAGACCACGGCCCCTCCAGGGCCCAGCGAGGAACTACGCATGAAATCAGCCATTGTCGGCGCCCTGTTGGGCGCGACCCTAGCCATCCCCGCCGTCGCGCAGGAAGCGGGCGACGCCGCCGCGGGCGAGGGCGAATTCCGCAAATGCCGCGCCTGCCACATGATCCAGGACGACAGCGGGACCGACATCGTCAAGGGCGGGGCCACCGGTCCCAACCTGTGGAACATCGTCGGCGCGCCCATCGCCCACATGGAAGGCTTCAACTATGGCGACGGCCTGCTGGCCGCCAAGGAAGCCAACCCGGACATGGTCTGGACCGAGGAGGAGCTGGTCGCCTACGTGACCGATCCGACGGCCTGGGTGAAGGAAAAGTCGGGCGACGATTCGGCCCGCAGCAAGATGACCTTCAAGCTGAACCGCAACCAGGCGGACGTCGCGGCCTATCTGGCCTCGGTTTCGCCGGACGCGCCCGCCGAATGATCCTCTGACGCGGCACCGTGCCGCCTTGGCGCCCCGGCCGGGTTTTTCGGACCCGGCCGGGGCGTTTGCCTCCGGGGCCACTGTGACGCATTGCCCGGTGCCCGCAGGTGGTCTAAAGAATGCGTGATAATGACGGTCGACAGGCCGGATCGACGACATCTTGAGGGAGTTCGGGTATGGCAGACGCAGCCGCACACGGCCACGACGACCATCATGACACACGCGGGTTCTTCACCCGCTGGTTCATGTCCACCAATCACAAAGACATTGGTATTCTTTACCTTTTCACCGCCGGCCTGGCGGGCCTGATCTCGGTCAGCTTCACCGTCTACATGCGGATGGAACTGCACGAGCCGGGCGTGCAGTACATGTGCATGGAAGGCGCGCGATTCTTCGCGAATGCCGCGGCCGAATGCACCCCCAACGGACACCTGTGGAACGTCATGATCACGTATCATGGCGTGCTGATGATGTTCTTCGTCGTCATTCCGGCGCTGTTCGGTGGTTTCGGCAACTACTTCATGCCGCTGCAGATCGGTGCGCCGGACATGAGCTTCCCGCGGATGAACAACCTCAGCTACTGGCTCTATGTCGCGGGCCTGCTGCTGGGCATCGCCTCGCTGCTGGCGCCGGGCGGCAACCAGCAGCCCGGTTCGGGCATCGGCTGGGTGCTGTACCCGCCGCTGTCGACGACCGAGGGCGGCTATTCGACCGACCTCGCGATCTTCGCGGTTCACGTCTCGGGCGCCTCGTCGATCGTCGGTGCGATCAACATCATCACCACCTTCCTGAACATGCGCGCCCCCGGCATGACGCTGTTCAAGGTGCCGCTGTTCGCCTGGTCGGTGTTCATCACCGCCTGGCTGATCCTGCTGGCCCTGCCCGTCCTGGCCGGCGCCATCACCATGCTGCTGATGGACCGCAACTTCGGCACGAACTTCTTCAACCCGGCCGGCGGCGGTGACCCGGTGCTGTACCAGCACATCCTGTGGTTCTTCGGCCACCCGGAAGTGTACATCATCATCCTTCCCGGCTTCGGCATCATCAGCCACGTCATCGCGACCTTCTCGCGCAAGCCGATCTTCGGCTACCTGCCGATGGTTCTGGCGATGGCCGCGATCGGGATCCTGGGCTTCGTCGTCTGGGCGCACCACATGTACACCGTCGGCATGTCGCTGACCCAGCAGAGCTACTTCATGCTGGCCACGATGACGATCGCCGTGCCCACGGGCATCAAGGTCTTCTCGTGGATCGCGACGATGTGGGGCGGCTCGGTCGAGTTCAAGACGCCGATGCTCTGGGCCTTCGGCTTCCTGTTCCTGTTCACCGTCGGCGGCGTGACCGGCGTGGTGCTGAGCCAAGCGCCGCTGGACCGCGTGTATCACGACACCTACTATGTCGTGGCGCACTTCCACTACGTGATGTCGCTCGGCGCGGTCTTCGCGATCTTTGCGGGCATCTACTACTGGATCGGCAAGATGTCGGGTCGCCAGTACCCGGAATGGGCCGGCAAGCTGCACTTCTGGGCGATGTTCATCGGTGCGAACCTGACCTTCTTCCCCCAGCACTTCCTGGGCCGTCAGGGCATGCCCCGCCGCTACATCGACTATCCGGTGGAATACGCCTTCTGGAACGCGATCAGCTCGTGGGGCGCCTATCTGTCCTTCGCGTCGTTCATCTTCTTCATCGGCGTGATGTTCTACACCCTGTTCGCCGGCAAGCGCGTCACCCAGAACAACTACTGGAACGAGTACGCCGACACGCTGGAATGGACCCTGCCCTCGCCCCCGCCCGAGCACACGTTCGAGCAGCTGCCCAAGCGCGAGGACTGGGACCGCAGCCCGGCCCACTAAGGCACATCCCTCGATGCCCTATCGTTGGACAGAAACGGCCCCGGACACGTCCGGGGCCTTTTTGCAAACCGTGACCCTGTGGCCGCACCGGTCGCTGCCCAAACGAGGCTTCGTCTGGTTCATCGGAACGACGGCCACACTGCTGCTGCTGCCGATCCTGGCGGTTCTGGGGACGCAGGTGCTGTGGGGGCTGCTGCCCTTCATGATGCTGACGGTGGGGGGCGTGTGGATCGCCCTGCGCCAGACCTATCGCACCGGACAGACGCGCGAGGAGCTGGTCATGGACCGCAGCCGCCTGCAGATCCGGCGCAACGATCCGGGACGCCCGGAGCGCCTGTGGCAGACCAACAGCTATTGGGTGCGCCCGGGCCTGCGCAATGGTCCGGTCGAGGCCTATCTGACCCTGTCCGACGGCCAGCGCGAGATCGAGCTGGGCGCGTTCCTGACCCCCGATGAGCGCCGCGACCTGTGCGACGAGCTGATGCGGCGGCTGGCGCGGCTGCGCTAGTCGTCGTCGGCGCGCTCCGGCAGGTCGTCGTGGTCGGTCTTGGCAAAGTCCTCCAGCTCTGCCTCGGTCATGCTGTGATACATGTCCTTGGACGCGCCCTGCAGGTCGCCGACCTTCGTCTCGCCACGCTTGGCGGACAGGGCGGCGCCTGCGGCGCGTTGTTGGGCTTTGGATCGTGCGGGCATGGGGTCACCTCCTGCCCGCACAACGCGTGATGCGACGCGCGGGTTTCAGGCCAGCAGGCGCGCCTTGACGGCCGGACCCACGGCGCCGAAATCCATCTGCCCGGCATGGCGTTCCTTCAGTGCGGCCATCACGCGACCCATGTCGCGGATGCCCTCGGCACCCAGATCGGCGATGGCCGCGTCGATCGCGGCGGTCGTCTCGACGCTGTTCATCTGGCGCGGCAGGAACTCCTGGATGACGCCGATCTCGTCCTCCTCCTTGGCGGCCAGCTCCAGACGGCCGCCCTCCTCATAGGCCTTGGCCGATTCCTGGCGCTGCTTGACCATGCGCGACAGGATCATGACCAGGTCGCCCTCGGTCAGGGTGCCGTCGGTGTCCCCGCTGCGCGCGGCGATCTCGCGGTCCTTGACGGCGGCGGCGATCAGGCGCAGCGTCGACAGCCGGGCGCTGTCGCGGGCCTTCATCGCCTCTTTGGTGGCGGCTTGCAGCTTGGCGCGCAGATCCATCTTCGTCTCCAACCCAAGGCGCGGGATGCGCCCGAAAGAACCGCATCTAGCCCCCCGGCGCCTGCGTTTCAAGCGCGGCTCCCCGGCCGCTGCGGGTTGACCTTGGGGCGTCCGCCCCCTATTCACCGGCTGATTTCATTCCAGAGGTGCCGACATGGCTGCTAAACCGACCGCCTGCCTGGCGCTTGCCGACGGGACCGTCTTCTATGGCATGGGCTTTGGCGCCCCCGGCGAGGTCGTCGCCGAGCTGGTCTTCAACACCGCGATGACCGGCTATCAGGAGATCATGACCGATCCGTCCTATGCTAGCCAGATCGTGACCTTCACCTTTCCCCATATCGGCAATACCGGCGTCACGCCGGAGGATGACGAGGCGCCCGATCCTGTCGCCAGCGGCATCGTCGTGCGGTGGGACCCGACCGAGCCGTCGAACTGGCGCAGCACGTCCGAACTGACCGACTGGATGGCCCGCCGCGGCCGCATCGGCATCGGCGGCGTGGACACCCGTCGCCTGACCCGCGCGATCCGTCAGCAGGGTGCCCCCCATGTCGTCCTGGCGCATGATCCCGACGGCAATTTCGATATCGAGGCGATGATCGCCCGCGCCCGCGACTGGCAGGGGCTGGTCGGCCTGGATCTGGCCCGCGGCGTCAGCTGCGCCCAAAGCTATCGGTGGGATCAGGGGTCGTGGGAATGGGGCGCAGGCTTCGGCACCGCACCCGGCGACAAGCCGTTCAAGGTCGTGGCGCTGGATTACGGTGCGAAACGCAACATCCTGCGCTCTCTGGTGGCCAATGGCGCGGATGTCACCGTCCTGCCCGCCACCGCCACCGCCGAGGAGGTGATGGCGCACGAGCCCGAGGGCGTCTTCCTGTCGAACGGCCCCGGCGATCCGGCGGCCACGGGCGAATATGCCGTACCGATGATCAAGGACCTGCTGGGCCGTGACATGCCGATCTTCGGCATCTGCCTGGGTCACCAGATGCTGGCGCTGGCGCTTGGCGCCAAGACGGTCAAGATGGGCCACGGCCATCACGGCGCGAACCACCCCGTGCGCGACGTCGAGACGGGCAAGGTCGAGATCACCTCGATGAACCATGGTTTCGCCGTCGATTCGCAAAGCCTGCCGGTCGGCGTGATCGAGACCCATGTCAGCCTGTTCGACGGCAGCAACTGCGGCATCCGCATGCAGGACAAGCCGGTCTTTTCGGTCCAGCACCACCCCGAGGCCTCGCCCGGTCCCCAGGACAGCCTGTACCTGTTCAAGCGGTTCACCGATTCGATGCGCGCGCGCCGCGCATGATGACGAATTCGTCCCGTGCGACCGGATTTTGCCGGTCGCGCGGGATCGCTTAATCTTCTGTTAACGCATCACGTGCCAAGACGGGTCGATCCTGATGGGAAACGACCATGGCGCAGCCTGCCCCCCTGCCCCGGCCTGCCAACCTGCCCGATCCGGCCACCGCCGGCAGCGCGGTCCTGTGCGGGCCGACGCTGGCGCCGCGCGACCGGCGGTCGCTTGGGCAGATCCTGCTGGAAGACGGGGCCGTCGATCCAGGGGACCTGCTCAAGGCGACGGTAATCCAGCAAAAGCTGCGCCTGCGGCTGGACCAGGTATTGCTGGCCCAGGGGATGGTCCAGCCCGCCGCCCTGGCCCGCGCGCTGTCGCGGCAGTGGCGCACCACCGCTATCGACCCCGACGTGACGCCCGCCGACCCGCGGCTGATCGATGACGCGGGGGCCGGGTTCTGCCTGACGCACGGGCTGCTGCCTTGGCGGCGAATCGGCGGGGTGACCTGGATAGCGACGGCGCGGCCCGATGATTTCGCGGCCGTGCTGCCCCTGCTGCCGCGCCAGTTCGGCCAGGTCCGCATGTTGCTGTGCAGTGCGGACCAGGCCCAGGGCGGTGTGTTGAACTCCCGCCGGACCCGCCTGATCCGCGAGGCCGAGACGCGCGTCCCCGCCATCGAAAGCTGTCGCACGCAGGACCAGGCCCGGACGGCACGCCTGGCGATCGCGGCGCTGGCCCTGACCGCGGCCGGCCTGATCCTGGTCCCGACGCTGATCGTGGGGCTTCTGACCTTCTGGGCGGTGCTGACCCTGCTGACGCAGAGTGGGCTGAAGCTGGCGTCGTTCCTGGCGGCGCGGCGGGCGCTGCGCGAGCAGGATGCCCGTGCGCTGGCCATCCGACAGGGTCATCCCGTCCCCCCGCTGATGGAGGCTGCGCTGCCGCTGATCTCGGTCATGGTGCCGCTGTTTCACGAAAAGGACGTCGCGGGCAAGCTGGTCGCACGGCTGGCACGTCTGGACTATCCGCGGGAACTGACCGACATCCTGTTGGTGATCGAGGCCAGCGACGAGATCACCGAGGCCGCGCTGGACGGCGTGCGCCTGCCGTATTGGATCCGCGTCGTGCGGGTGCCCGACGGGCCGATCAAGACCAAGCCCCGGGCGCTGAACTATGCGCTGAACTTCTGCCGCGGCCAGATCGTGGGCATCTGGGACGCCGAGGACCGACCCGATCCCGATCAACTGCACAAGGTTGCGCGCCGCTTTCATGTCGCGCCTGCGGACGTTGCATGCCTGCAGGGAGCGCTGGATTACTATAACCCGCGCACCAACTGGCTGGCGCGTTGCTTTACCATCGAATACGCAAGCTGGTTCCGCATCCTGCTGCCAGGGGTGGCGCGGCTTGGGCTGATCGTGCCCCTGGGCGGCACAACCTTGTTCTTTCGCCGCCACCTGCTGGAACAGGTCGGCGCATGGGATGCATGGAACGTGACCGAGGACGCCGATCTGGGCGTCCGCCTGGCCCGGCGCGGATACCGGACCGAGATCATCGAGACCACCACCGATGAGGAGGCGAACTGCCGCGCCCTGCCCTGGGTCAAGCAGCGGTCGCGCTGGCTCAAGGGATACGCGATGACCTGGGCGGTGCACATGCGCGATCCTGCGGCGCTCTACCGCGATCTGGGGGCGTGGCGCTTCTGGGGCTTTCAGGTCCAGTTCCTGGGGGCGCTGTCGCAATACCTTCTGGCACCGATCCTGTGGAGCTTCTGGCTGCTGACCTTCGGCCTGCCGCATCCGCTGCGCGCACCGCTGGAAACCGGGGTGGGCTCCTGGGCGATCGTCGGCCTGTTCGGACTGTTCGTCGCGTCCGAGGCGCTGAGCATCTTCGTCGGCATGCGTGCGGTCAGCGGGGCGAAGCACCGCCATCTGATGCCTTGGGTGCCGACGCTGCATCTCTATTTCCCGCTTGGATGCCTGGCCGGGTGGAAAGCCATCTACGAGGTCGTGGCCAAGCCCTTCTACTGGGACAAGACCGCCCACGGCCTGTTCGTCGAGGCGGCGGATGCCCCCGTCATCCCCCTGGCACCGGGCATGGTCTCGATCCCGGTCCTGGGCCAGATCGGCGGCCGGTCCCTGGCAGAGGTGGCGGCGGACCTGCAGAGCAGCGCCGGACAGGCCACCGCGGGACAGCCCAACCTGGTCCAGATCGATGCGCCGGCAGTCGAACCGGATGCCATGCGCTATCCTCAGGACCGCGCCGCCAGCGGCTAGTCGTGCGGACTTTCGTCCGACAGATATCCCTCGACGAGGGCCTGCACCGTGGCGAAATCGTCGGACAGCCGATCACGCAGGGTATCGGGGCTGTCGGCCTCGACCTCGCGCAGCAGGAAATCCTGGCCACCGCGCCCGATCACGTCCATGTCCAGCGGCCTGTCCGTCAAAAGGCGGGCGGCGGCATGCACGCGCCACAATCCCCGCCAGATCGACGACAGGCGGTCCGCCTGTTCCGCCGTCAGCAGCCCCGCCCGGCGACCCGCCCGCAACTGCGCCAGCGTCGACCGCGCCGGATCGCCCGCCCGCAAGGCGCAGCTTTGCGCCAGCAGGTCGATGTCCTGCAGCCGTCCGGCCCCCTGTCGCACGTCGAAGGCTCCGCCAGGCGGCTTCGCGGCGAACAGGCGGTCACGCATCTGGCCCGTGTCGGGCAAAACACGCGGATCGATGCCGCGTTCGGCCAGCACCTTCAGGCGCAGGGTCTCGATCTGCTGGCACAGCATATCCGCATCGGGCCCGATCTGCGCGACGCAGCGTGCGCGGGTCAGGGCCAGATGCTCCCATGTCCAGGCCTCGGTCATCTGGTAGGTGCCGAAGCTGTCGATCGAGGTCGCCACCGGCCCCTGCCGCCCTGACGGGCGCAGCCGCATGTCGACCTCGTACAGCCGGCCTTCGGCCGTGGGCGCGGACAGGGCGGTGACCATCGCCTGCGTCAGCCGGGCGTAATAGGGGCGCGCGGCCAACGGGCGCGGCCCGTCCGAGGCATCGACCCCGTCCGCGTCATAGATCACGATCAGGTCCAGGTCCGACCCGGCGTTCAGCACCCGCGCGCCCAGGGAACCCATGCCCACCACGACCGCGCCGCGGCCGGGCGGCGGACCATGGCGGCGCGCGAAATCGGCGGCGGTCACCGGCAGCAGCGCCGCCACGCAGGCGCCCGCAAGGTCCGCGTATTGCACCGCCGCCTCGTCCGCGCCGATCAGGCCGCGCAGGTGATGGACGCCGATGCGGAACTGCCATTCATGCGCCCACCGCCGCGCCGCATCCAGCGCCCGTTCATAGCCACCGCCAGGTTGGCTCAGGGCCCGTTGCAGGACCGCGTCCAGTTCCTGGACCAACCCGGCCTCCCGCGGCCAGGGTGCGAAGAAGCTGCCTGCCAGCACGCCGTCCAGAACGGACGGATGGCGCGCCAGATAGGCGGCCAGCGCGGGCGCCGTCCCGCAGATGTCGACGATCAGATCGATCAACTGGGGATTGGCCTCGAACAGCGAGAACAGCTGGACCCCCGCCGGCAGGCCTGACAGGAAGCTGTCGAAGCGGGCCAGCGCCTCGGCCGGGTGGCCCGCGCGGGCCATGCGCGACAAGAGCGGCGCCTCGATCCGGCGAAAGATCTGCCGCGCCCGGTCGGACCGCAGCGCGGGATAGGTCTGCCAGCGCTGGATCACCGCCCGCGATTCGTCCGACAGGTCGGGCAGGCTTTCGGTCGGTTCGGTCGGGGCGAAGAACCGTTCGGTCAGCGCATGTACGCGTTCCAACCGCGATTTCAGCCGGGCGCACCAGGCTTGGACATCGCCCTCGCCCATCAGGGCGGCGATCGTGGCCAACCCCTGATCGTCCTTGGGCAGGCTGTGGGTCTGGGCGTCGTTCACCATCTGGATGCGGTGTTCGATGTCGCGATGTTCGCGGTAATGCGCCGTCAGTTCCTCTGCGACGTCCCGGGGGATCCAGTTCTTGGCCGCCAGCGCCGCCAGCCCGCCAACCGTGTCGCGGCATTGCAGGTCGCGGTCGCGCCCGCCCGCGATCAGCTGGCGGGTCTGGGTGAAGAACTCGATTTCGCGGATGCCGCCGCGGCCCAATTTCAGGTTGTGGCCCGCCACCTCCAGCCGCCCGCCCAGACCCTTGTGGTCGCGGATGCGCAGCCGCATGTCATGAGCGTCCTGGATGGCCGCGAAATCTAGGTGCTTGCGCCAGACGAACGGCCGCAATTCGCGCAGCAGCCGTTCGCCCGCGGCGATGTCGCCCGCCGCCGCACGCGCCTTGATGAAGGCGGCGCGTTCCCAGGTCCGCCCCTCGGCCTCATAATAGGCCAGCGCCGCGGCGGTCGAGATGCAGACCGGTGTCACCGCCGCATCGGGCCGCAGCCGCAGGTCGGTGCGAAAGACATAGCCGTGATCGGTCACGTCGGACAGGGTCGCGGCCATCCGCCGCGTAGCCCGGATCAGGGCGGCGCGCGCCTCCATCTGGTCGGCCTCGGCATAGGCGGTCTCGTCGAACAGGACGATCAGATCGATGTCCGAGCTGTAGTTCAGTTCGCGCGCGCCGCCCTTGCCCATCGCCAGCGCGAAGATGCCGCCCGCATCGGCGTCCGTGGCGGGCAGCTTGCCGCGACGGATCTCGGTCGCGACATGGGCGCGCAGGGCCAGGTCGACGGCGCGGTCGGCCAGGTCGGACAGCGCGCCGGTCACCTGCTCCAGCGTCCAGACGCCGCCCAGATCGGCCAACGCCGCCAGCAGCGCCACCCGCCGCTTGGCGCGGCGCAGCGCCACGCCCAGGGCATCTGCGTCCAGCGATTGCAGGCCCGCAGTCTCGCGCGCGACGACGTCGTCATGGTCCAGCGCATCGGGCAGCCAGTCGGCCTCGGACCGCAGCAGGCCGGCCAGATAGGGGCTGCTGCCCGCGGCGCCCGCGATCAGGTCGCGCATCCGGTCGGACAGGGTCGGGAACAGCGCCGCCGCATCCGCCCCGCGGGCGGCGTCGACGGGCAGCGGAAGGCGGGTGATGCGGGACTGAAAGCTCATGCGCGCCACCTTGCCGGGGTCGCCCCGGCCCGTCAACGCAACGCGCGGTAAACCATGTTGCGCGGAACCGGCGGGCCCGCTGCTTTCCACGCTTGGCCTGCCGGGAAATCGTTGCTAGGCTTTCGCGCACACCAACCCGCGATACGGAACCTTCTGCGCCCGCATGATCAGTCGCGACCTGACCAGATGCTGCAAGGGGCGCACCTGATGCGCCATACGCTGCCCCATGCGCCGCAGTTCTATGTGACCGCGCCACAGCCCTGTCCGTACCTGCACGGGCGGGCCGAACGCAAGCTGTTCACCGCGCTGCAGGGCGACAATGCGGCGGAACTGAACAACGCGCTGTCGCGGCAGGGATTCCGCCGGTCGCAGAACGTGCTTTACCGACCCAGCTGCGAAAGCTGCGTGGCCTGCATGTCGGCGCGCATCCGGGTGGCCGATTTCCGACCCTCCAAGACGCAGCGCCGCATCACCACCCGCAACGCCGCCCTGCGCCGCCTGGCCACCAGTGCCTGGGCGACCGAGGATCAGTTCGAACTGTTCCGCCGTTATCTGGACAGCCGCCACGCGGATGGCGGCATGGCGGACATGGACATCTTCGAATTCGCCGCGATGATCGAGGAGACGCCGGTCAAGACCCGCGTCATCGAATACCGGTGCAGCGACGATGCGATGCCGGCGCTGGCGCAGGGCGACGATCACCTGGCCGGTGTCTGCCTGACCGACGTGCTGGATGACGGGCTGAGCCTTGTCTACAGCTTCTACGACCCGCTGCTGCGGCCGGCCAGCATGGGCACCTACATCATCCTGGACCATATCGAAATCGCCCGGGCCGCGGGCTTGCCCTACGTCTATCTGGGCTATTGGGTGCCGGGCAGCCGCAAGATGGACTACAAGGCCCGCTTCAGCGCGCTGGAGATCTACAAGGGTGGCGTCTGGCAGGATATCGGCAACCCCGAGGATCATTCGAACGAAGCGCATCCTCTGTCCGTCGATCCGATCGTCGAACAGGTCGCCCGTATCGCGCTGCCGCAATTCGACCGATAGCGTCCGTCAAACCGCGAAATAAAGTTTCAATTTCCGGCGTGCCTGCGTCACTTTCTCCGCCAAATGCCATTGACCCTGTCCGAACCTGACCCTAGGTTGCGCCGACGCGGGGCCGCGACGGGTGCGCTTTGCGGGTGTTTTTGATGGATGGAGCAAGACGATGTCCCGAACAATGACGGGTGCGAGAATGGTGGTCGAGGCGCTGCGCGATCAGGGCGTCGATACCGTATTCGGCTATCCGGGCGGGGCCGTCCTACCCATCTATGACGAGATCTTTCAGCAGAACGACATCACCCACGTCCTGGTCCGCCACGAACAGGGCGCCGTCCACATGGCCGAGGGCTATGCCCGCGCGACCGGGAAACCGGGCGTGGTTCTGGTCACGTCGGGCCCCGGCGCTACGAACGCGGTCACCGGCCTGACCGACGCGCTGCTGGATTCGATCCCGCTGGTCGTGCTGTCAGGCCAGGTCCCGACCTTCATGATCGGCACCGACGGCTTCCAGGAGGCCGACACGGTCGGCATCACCCGCCCCTGCACCAAGCACAACTGGCTGGTCAAGGACACGGACAAGCTGGCCGCGACGATCCACAAGGGTTTCCACGTCGCCACCTCGGGCCGGCCCGGTCCGGTGCTGATCGATATCCCCAAGGACGTGCAGTTCGCGACCGGCACCTATGTCGGGCCAAAGCAGGTCGACACGGGCCGCTATCAGCCGACGAAGAAGGGCGATCTGGGCGCGATCACGCGCCTGGTCGAGCTGATCGAGCAGGCCGAGCGTCCGATCCTCTATACCGGCGGCGGCGTCATCAACTCGGGTCCCGGCGCCAGCCAACTGCTGCGCGAGCTGGCCGAAGCGACGGGCTTTCCGGTGACCTCGACGCTGATGGGACTGGGCTGCTATCCGGCATCGGGCGACAAGTGGTTGGGCATGCTGGGCATGCACGGCACCTACGAGGCGAACCTGGCCATGCATGGCTGCGACCTGATGATCAACATCGGCGCGCGCTTTGACGACCGGATCACCGGGCGGATCGCGGATTTCAGCCCCGGATCGGTCAAGGCGCATATCGACATCGACCCGTCGTCCATCAACAAGGTCGTGCGCGTCGACGTGCCGATCGTCGGGGACGTGGGCCATGTGCTGGAGGATCTGTTGAAGGTCTGGAAATCGCGCGGCCGCAAGACGAACAGCGCCGCGGTCCAGCAATGGTGGGGCCAGATCGAGCAATGGCGGGCCCGGAAATGCCTGGCCTATCGCCCTAGCGACACGATCATCAAGCCGCAGCACGCGCTGGAACGGCTGGAGGCGCTGACCAAGGGCCACGACCGCTACATCACCACCGAGGTCGGCCAGCACCAGATGTGGGCGGCGCAGTACCTGGGCTTTGAAGGGCCGAACCGCTGGATGACCTCGGGCGGTCTGGGCACGATGGGCTATGGCCTGCCTGCATCCATCGGCGTGCAGATGGCCCATCCCGAGGCGCTGGTGATCAACGTCGCGGGTGATGCCAGCTGGCTGATGAACATGCAGGAGATGGGCACGGCGGTGCAGTTCCGCTTGCCGGTCAAGCAGTTCATCCTGAACAACGAGCGCCTTGGCATGGTGCGCCAGTGGCAGCAGCTGCTGCACGGCGAACGCTACAGCCAGTCCTGGTCGGACAGCCTGCCCGACTTCGTCAAGCTTGCCGAAGCCTTCGGCTGCGCCGGCGCGCAGGTGCGCGACCCCAAGGATCTGGACGCCGCGATCCAGCAGATGATCGATTACGACGGCCCCTTCATCCTGGATGTGCTGGTCGAGAAGCACGAGAACTGCTTCCCGATGATCCCTTCCGGCAAGCCGCATAACGAGATGCTGCTGGGCGAGGCCGAGACGCAGGGGGTGATCGAATCCGAAGGCGCGGTGCTGGTCTGAGACCGGCCGGAAAGAGAGCAGAACCATGAACGCTTTGAACATCCAGAAGGGCATGTCCAGCCATTCGGCCTATGACCTGCGCGATCCGCACGCCCCGCGCGAGGAGAGCCATACCTTGGCCGTCCTAGTCGAGAACGAGCCGGGCGTCCTGGCCCGCGTGATCGGCCTGTTCGCAGGGCGCGGCTACAATATCGACAGCCTGACCGTGGCCGAGGTCGACCACAGCGGCCACCGCTCGCGCATCACGGTGGTCACGCGCGGCACCCCCGAGGTGATCGAGCAGATCAAGGCGCAGCTGGGCCGCATCGTGGTCGTCCACGAGGTCCATGACCTGACGGTCGAGGGGCCAGTGGTGGAACGCGAACTGGGCCTCTTCAAGGTGCGCGGCACCGGCGACAAGCGCGTCGAGGCGCTGCGCATCGCCGAGATCTTTCGCGCGAACGTGGTCGATTCGACGTTGGAAAGCTTTGTCTTCGAACTAATTGGAACGCCGTCCAAGTTGGAGGCCTTTGCCGATCTGATGCGTCCTTTGGGCCTGACGGACCTGGCGCGCACAGGGGTCGCCGCACTGTCACGCGGCGCCTGATCGCGCCCTAGCGTGCGGCCCCGCTGCGGGGTCGCGCATAGGTCGTCGCCGGGCGCCGGGTGGATGACGCCACGGATCCGCTTGGCACCGCATCCTGATGCGCCACAACGCGCAGGGCTGGCCGCGACGGCTGCTGTTGCTGCGAATCGGCCAGGATTCGCGGCAGCTGCAGACAGCTTTTCTCCGACAGCATGGTCACGTTCAGGGCATGGCGCAGGTTGCCGACGGTCCGAGTTTCCAGTTCGACCAGATCACCGGGCTGGGGCCATTCGCCGGGCCCGGCGAAATTCGCGGTTCCCTGCAGATAGGCCAGCGTTGCTTGATCTTCGCACCAGATGATCGCCTTTTCACGCGACCCGCTGCTCCATACGACAACCCCGATCATGGGCGCCCCTTCATAGAAAAGGCGCCGAAGCGCCGGATGGTATCGATTCAAGGATCTGTCTTGTGCAAACCTTTGCCGACTAAAGCAGAAAACCGCCGGTATGCCAGCTTTTTCCTTTCACCACGTGAATTTTATTGCAGCCGGAGGTTGTCGCGTTGCGGCGCAGGCACAACCCCACCACCAGCCCTAGCGGATGCGCCCCGCCTGCACGTCGGCCACCGCGCGGCGGACCTGCGCCAAGCGTTGCGCTCGTGCCGGGTGGGTGCCCAGGACGTGGTTTCCGGGGTCGGGGATTCGCTGGAACAGGCCCGAACCGGAGATCGGGTCATAGCCCGCGTTCAGCGTGATGATCGCGCCAAGATAGTCCGCCTCCAGCTCCCATTCCTTGGAATAGTAGCGTGCACCGACCGATGCACCGATCTCCTGTGCGCGGGCGATGGCACCGGTGTCGCCGCCATAGGCGGAGGCCAGGCTGCCAAGGACGACGGCCGCGGCGGTGGCCGCCCCGGACTTGCGATCCAGGTGGTTCAGGATGTGGTGCGCGGCCTCGTGCCCCACGACAAAGGCGATCTCGTCCGGGTTCTGGGTCTGCGCGATCAGTGACAGGGTAAAGCCCACGACCGGGCGCCCGTTGCGGTCGACGGTCTGGAACGCGTTCGGCTCCAGCCCCGGGCGGTCGTCGACGACGAACAGGAAATCGCAGCTGATCGGCGCGGTGCGGCGGTTCAGGCAGTCCTGGCGGACGGCGGGCTCCATCCGGCGCATCACCTGGACAAAGCTGCGCGCAGCGCCGTCCGGCGTTGCCGCGTGCGGGGCCGACGGGGCCGGCAGGACCGGGACCTGCGGGACGGGCGCGGGGATGGGGGCGGTGCCGGGCGCGGGCAGCGGCGCACAGCCAGCGACGGCCACTGCCGCGATCAACCCTGCCAGCCAGCTGCGCGCCATCATCTGTCCCATCGTCCCTGCCCTGTTGCGCCGCCCCGGCGTCGGCGCGATCCTGTCGGCGCAGAATACCCCCTGCCCGTCCGGCGTAAACCCCGACCGCTTGCCGCAGCCCCCCTTTCACGCGATTGTCGGGCCTTTCCCAAGGAGATTCGGATGTTCACCATCGAACACGACTTCGACGCGACCGTGATCACCCTGATCGACGAGGCCGAGGCCCAGACACGCCCGCTGAACGAGGACGTCGTCATCCTGGGCTTTGACGACCGGGTGATTCTGGAACAGATGAGCGATGACGGCGAAGAGGTCGTGCGCATCACCCTGTCCATGCATCAGCTGACCGAACTGCGCCTTGCGCTGAACCTGCCCGAGGGCAATTACCGCATCGAAAAGGAAGGCTGACCGCCCGCCCGCGGCCAGCCTCTCGGCTACCGCCCCTGATCTTACAGGAGATCCGCATGGACCACCGCAACGACGCCGCCCTGCAGTTTCTGGCCACCCGCCGGTCCCACCCGCCCAAGATGATGACCGGCCCGGGCCCGGACCCTGACCAGCTGGCCGATCTGCTGACCCTGGCGGCCCGCGTGCCCGATCATGGCAAGCTGGAGCCGTGGCGCTTTGTCGTGCTGGGCCGCCAGACCCTGGATGCGATGGCGCCGCCGTTGCGCGACGCGGTCCTGGCCGCGGGGCAGGATCAGGCGGCGGCGGACAAGGCGGCCTCGGCCATGGCATCGCCGGTGATCGTGGCGGTGGTCTTCTCCCCGGTCGACAGCCCCAAGGTTCCCGAATGGGAGCAGGTCCTGTCGACGGGCGCGCTGTGCCTGGGGCTGGTCAACGCGGCGCTGGCATCCGGTTGGGGCGCCGCCTGGCTGACGGGCTTTGCGGCGCTGGACCAATCCTTTGCGCGGGCGCATCTGGGCATCGCGGCGCATGAGCGCGTCGCGGGGCTGATCCATATCGGCACCCGCGGCGCGCAGCCCCCGGAACGCCCGCGTCCCGACATCGCCGCCAAGACCGAGTGGCGTCCATGATGCCCCTTCGTGCCCTGCTGCGGGGCTGGGCCGACCTGCTGCGCCCGTCGGTGCTGCGGCTGGTGCTGCTGGGCATCGGGCTGACGCTGGTGCTGTTCGTGGCCCTGCAGGCGGCGATCTTCTGGGCGCTGCGGCTGTGGCTGCCGGGCGGGGTCACGCTGCCCTGGCTGGGCCAGATCGAGTTCGGTCAGGTGCTGTCCTGGGGATCGCTGGCGCTGTTTCCGGTGATGGGGATCTTCCTGATGGCCCCGGTCGCCGCCGGTTTTGCGGGCCTCTTCGCGGAAACCGTTGCCGAAAAGGTCGAGGCGATCCATTACCCGGACCGCCGCGGCACGTCGCTGGACTTCTTCGACGGGCTGCTGGAATCCGTGGCGGTCGTGCTGGCGGTCCTGGGGGTGCTGGTGATCAGCCTGATCCTGACGCCCTTCATCGGCCCCTTTGCGCCCCTGCTGTTCCTGGGTGCGAACGGCTGGCTGCTGGGGCGCGAGTTCTTTCAGATGGCCGCCCGTCGACACCTGGACGAAGGCCCGGCCAGCGACCTGCGCCGCGCCCATTCGGCGCGCGTAACCCTGACGGGCGTGCTGGTCGCGGTGGGCCTGGTCATCCCCGTGGTCAACATCGCCGTGCCGCTGCTGGCGGCGGCGGCCTTCACCCACCTGTTCCAGATGATCAGCGGATCCACTGGTCCAGGTTCGAGATATCCGCGCGCGTGATCACGCCGCCCAGGATGATCCACGCCAGCACGGCCCAGATGGCGCTGGTGATGGCCGTGGTCCAGATCAGCTTGCGCCGCCAGTTCACGCCCGACGGCGCGCCCGCATGGGTGCCGGGAATGACCTCTCCGGCATCGGCCTGACTGCGCTGCCCGATGGGCATGACGCAGAACAGGGTCAGGAACCACAGCGAGGCGAACAGAACGATACCGCCGGTCAGGTTCATCAGATTTGCTCCAGTTCGATCAGGCAGCCGTTGAAATCCTTGGGGTGCAGGAACAGCACGGGCTTGCCATGGGCGCCGATCTTCGGCTCTCCGGTGCCCAGGACGCGGGCGCCTTGTGTCTTCATGTGGTCGCGCGCGGCGATGATGTCATCCACCTCGAAGCACATGTGATGGATGCCGCCCGACGGGTTCTTGTCCAGGAACCCGCGGATCGGGCTGTCGTCGCCCAGGGGGTACAAAAGCTCGATCTTGGTGTTCGGCAGCTCGATGAACACGACGGTCACGCCGTGGTCGGGTTCGTCCTGGGGCGGGCCGACCGTGGCCCCCAGGGTGGTCTGGTACTGTGCCGCCGCCGCCTGCAGGTCGGGGACGGCAATGGCGACATGGTTCAGGCGACCGATCATCGTCACATCCTCCGTTTCAGGCGGTTCTAAGCCTTGGGCGCGCCGCGGGAAAGGAAAAGCATCGCCGTTAACCGGTTCTTAGCGAATCGGGGCTTAACTGGGCGTGAAGACGTGGATGGGGACACAGACATGCTGACGGATATCACGGCCGACACGCCCAAGCCCTTGCCGCAATGGCGTTTGTCGCTGCCCAACAGACCGCTGACAGGCCTGACGGTGCTGGTGATCGAGGATTCGCGCTTTGCCAGCGAGGCCGTGCGGCTGCTGTGTCTCAAGTCCGGTGCGCGGATTCGCCGCGCGGATTGCCTGCGGTCCGCGGCGCGTCATCTGCGCAGTTATCGTCCGGCGGTGGTGGTGATCGACCTGGGCCTGCCCGATGGCGACGGGGTCGCGCTGATCGCCGAACTGCACGCCGCCGAACTGCGGGTGCCGGTGATCCTGGCGATGTCCGGCGATCCCGACCGTGCGTCCGAGGCGCTGGCGGCGGGTGCGGACGGGTTCCTGCCCAAGCCGGTCGAGAGCCTGGCGGTGTTCCAGCAGGCGATCCTGCGGGTGCTGCCCGCCGATACCGGGGCGATGACGCTGCGGGCGCTGCCCGACGACGTGATCCAGCCCGACCCCTCGGGCCTGCGCGACGATCTGGCCCATGTGGCCGAGGTGCTGTCCAGCGCCCATGACACGACTGAGATCGACTATATCGCCCGCTTCCTGGCCGGCGTCGCCCGCTCGGCGCACGACCCCGCGCTGGAGGCTGCGGCCACCGCCCTTGCGCGCGACTATAACGCGGGCCACGCGCTTGCGACGGATCTGGCCCGCATCAGCGGCATGGTCCAGGACCGCCTGTCCCGCGTGGCCGAGATGTAGGATCAGGCGGTCATCCGCGGATCGGACCCCATGTCCAGTCCGGGAAAGACCGACCCCTCCAGGGTGGCACGATCGATGCCGAACTTGGCGTGCATCGCCCAGGCCGCATAGGCGCGAATGTCGCGCAGCGGCATCAGGTCGCGCCCGTCGTACAGGTCGCCCTCTGCCAGACCCGGCCAATCGCCCATCATCCGCCCGCCGCGCACGGCGCCCCCCGCCACCAGCAGCGTGCCCCCGGTGCCGTGATCGGTCCCCGCCGATCCGTTCTCGCGGACGGTGCGTCCGAACTCGGTCATCGCCATGACGGTGGTGCGGTCCCAGTTCGCGCCCAGATCCGCCTTCAGCGTCAGGATCGTGTCGGCCAGCCGCCCCAGCATCCGCGGCAGCGACCCCGCCTGCCCCGCATGGGTGTCCCACCCGCCGATGGAAAAGCTGGCGATCCGCGTCTGGCCGTTCAGGCGGTCCGCGGCAAAACGCGCGATCTCCAGGTGGTCCTGTCCCGGCTTGCCGGTGGCAAGGTCCGGCGACAGGCTGGCCACGATCTCCATCGCCTGCGCACTGGCGTCGCGGAACAGCGGGTCATCGTGATAGATGCGCGTCAGCAGCTGCTCGGCCTGCGGGCTGAGGTCCATCTGCGCCTTGGGGGTCCAGCTTTTGGCCGGGGCCTGCCCCTGCAGGATGCGCATCTGCGAGACCCCTACAGAATAGGCGGTCTCCGACGCCTGCCCCGGCATCGCCTGCAGCAGCCGGTTCAGCCAGCCGTCCTGCTGGGCATCCAGGTCCAGGTCGGTGCCGGTGCCGGCCTCCAGCATGGTCTGGCCGTCGAAATGGCTGCGCTTGTCGCGATAGGGCGTCGAGACAGCGGGCGCGAAGGCCAGCTGCCCGGCCTGCCACAGCGGCAAAAGGTCCGACAGGCCCGGATGCAGCGCAAAGAACCCGTCCAGATCGGTGGCGCCGTGATCGGGTCCAAGCGACAGGGTCTGGCGCAGCCCCCGAAGTGCGGGGTCGCCATAGGGCTGAAACGCGTCCAGCCCGTCCATCGCGCCGCGCAGGATGATGACCACCAGGCGATTGTCGCCCGGCGCCGCCGCGAAGGTCGCCGACGACAGCAGCGGATGCGCGGCGGCCGAACAGCCGATCAGCGCCGTCGATTTCAGGAACAGCCGCCGAGACAGCATCGCGTCACCTCCGGTTGAAATCGGCCGAGGCCAGGATCAGGGCCACGCCCTCGGCCTGGCTTTCGGCGCGCGGGACCGCCCAGGACAGCGCCTCGGACGCAGTGTCGCCCAAGGCCGCACGCAGCAGCTGGCGCGCGTCGGGCAGCGGGTCGGTCAGCCGCGACGGCGCGCTCAGCGCCCAGGTGATGCGCATCGCCAAGCCCTGCGGGCTGGCCCAGGCCGCCTGATCCTCGGGCCAGCCATCGGGCCCCAGGGGGCTGCCCCAGGCCTGCCCCATGGCGGTCATCGGTTGCATCAACAGACGCTGCAGCTGGCCCGGCTTCATGTCGCGGACCTGCCGCCCGTCGACGCCAAGGCCGCGCAGGGCGGCCACCAGAAAGTCGAAGGGCTGCCGCATCTTCCGGCGGAACTGCTGCCGCAACTCCGGCGCCTCTGCCAGCGCCAGGTTCATCGCGCCCAGATCGCCGCTCGTATCGGCGAACACGGCCGCCAGCCGGTCGACCAGCGGCTGCGGCGGTTCGTCCGCGACGAAATGCACGGCCATCTTGCGGGCGATATGCCGGGCGGTCGCAGGATGGCGGGCCAGATCGGCGATGACCCCGCGAATATCGTCCAGACTGGCGCGACCCCCGCCATAGCGGACGCCCAGAACCGTCTCGACCCCCGGTTCGGCCTGGCCGGGACGGAAGATGCCCGTCTGCCGGGGGTGATAGGCCAGTCCGGTCAGCAGTTCGGCCAGCTGCGTCACGTCCTGCTGGGAGTAATCGGCCCCCACGCCAAGGCTGTGCAGCTCGATCATCTCGCGCGCCAGGTTCTCGTTCAGTCCCAACGGCTTGTCAGGATTCCTGCGCGCGCGGGCCGAGTTGGGGCCGACCGACCGGTCCTGATCCAGATAGCGAACCATCGCCGGATGGGTTTCGGCCGCCAGCATCATGTCGGCGAACCGACCGGTCAGATGCGGACGGATCGCATCCTGCACAAAGGCGTCGGTCATCAGGTTCCAATAGACCGTGCCACCGGTGACGGTGAAATGATCGGCCCAGAACCAGACCAGACGTTCCCCAAAGCCGGAAGGGTCATCGACTGCGCGCGCAAAACGGTTCTGGATCGCCGCACGATAGATGCCGCCCAGCCTGCGCCGATAGGCAACATCGCGATCGCGGGCGGCAGGATCGCCGGCGCGGGCGGCGGCGCCAAGGTCAAGGCCCTTGTCCTGCCAGGCGCGGACCTTGTCCAGCGTCACGGCCTCCGACCCGAACCGCGTGGACGCCGCAACCGATGCCGCCATTCCCGACGGGTCGGCGGGCGGTGTCAGGCGCGGCGACAGGCCGAAGCCAAGGCGGATCGCGGCGATTTCAGCATAGGACGGCATCGGGCGACAGGCTCCGGCTGGTGCTGCTATGCAGCATCATGCCATGCCCGCCGCCCGGGGTCAGGTCACTCTTTCGGCAACGCGCGCAGACGCAGGTCGCGCATCTGTTCGTTGGTAGGCTCTGACGGGGCGCCCATCATCAGGTCCTCGGCGCGCTGGTTCATCGGGAACATGATGACCTCGCGGATGTTCTGCTCGTCCGCCAGCAGCATCACGATGCGGTCGATGCCCGCGGCACAGCCCCCGTGCGGCGGCGCGCCATAGCGGAACGCCTTGACCATGCCGCCGAACCGCTTTTCGACCTCGGATGCCGGATAGCCGGCCAGCTCGAACGCCTTGAACATGATCTCGGGCTTGTGGTTGCGGATCGCGCCGCTGATCAGCTCATAGCCGTTGCAGGCCAGGTCGTACTGGTATCCCAACACCTCCAGCGGGTCGCCGCTCAGCGCCTCCATCCCGCCCTGCGGCATGCTGAAGGGGTTGTGGCTGAAGTCGATCTTGCCGTCGTCGGTCTTCTCGTACATCGGGAAATCGACGATCCAGGCGAACTTGAACTGGTTTTCGTCGATCAGGCCCAATTCACGGCCGATTTCCGTACGGGCGCGGCCCGCGACGGCCTCGAACTGGTCGGGACGGCCGCCCAGGAAGAAGGCCGCATCACCCTCGGCCAGGCCCAGCTGCGTGCGGATCGCCTCGGTCTTCTCGACGCCAAGCGCCTTGGCGATGGGACCGGCAGCCTCGGTCGTGCCGTCCTCGGCCTTGCGCCAGAAGATGTAGCCCATGCCGGGCAGGCCCTGCTGTTGCGCGAAGGCATTCATGCGGTCGGCGAACTTGCGGCTGCCGCCGGTCGGCGCGGGAATGGCGCGGACCTGCGTGCCCTCCTGCTCCAGCAGCTTGGCAAAGATGCCGAAGCCCGACCCGCGGAAGTGATCGCTGACCACCTGCATCTCGATCGGGTTCCGGAGGTCCGGCTTGTCGGTGCCGTATTTCAGCAGGCTCTCGGCATAAGGGATCAGCGGCCAGTCGGCGTCCACGCGGCGGCCGCCGCCGAACTCCTCGAACAGGCCCTGGATCACCGGCTGGACGGTGGCGAAGACGTCCTCCTGGCGGACGAAGGACATCTCCAGGTCCAGCTGATAGAAGTCGGTCGGGCTGCGGTCGGCGCGCGGGTCCTCGTCGCGGAAGCAGGGGGCGATCTGGAAATACTTGTCGAAGCCCGCGACCATGATCAGCTGCTTGAACTGCTGGGGCGCCTGCGGCAGGGCATAGAACTTGCCCGGATGCAGCCGCGATGGCACCAGGAAGTCACGCGCGCCCTCGGGGCTGCTGGCGGTGATGATCGGCGTCTGGAATTCGGTGAAGTTCTGGTCCCACATGCGGTTGCGGATCGACCGCACCACCTTGGAGCGCAGCATGATGTTGTTGTGCAGGCTTTCGCGGCGCAGGTCCAGAAAGCGATAGGCCAGCCGCGTTTCCTCGGGATAGTCCTGATCGCCAAAGACCGGCAGGGGCAGTTCGTCCGCGGGGCCCAGCACCTCGATCTCGGTGGCATAGACCTCGACCTCGCCGGTGGGCAGCTTGGCGTTGACCAGCGACGCGTCACGCATCTTGACCCGGCCGTCGATGCGGATGACGGTCTCTGCCCGCAGCTTGTCCATCGCGGCAAAGGCCGGGCTGTCGCTGTCGGCCAGGACCTGCGTCATGCCGTAATGGTCGCGCAGGTCGACGAACAGCACGCCCCCGTGGTCGCGGACCCGGTGGACCCAGCCCGACAGGCGGACGGTGGTTCCGGCATCGGCGGCCTTCAGGTCGCCGCAGGTATGGCTGCGATAGGCGTGCATGAGCGTTTTCCCCAGTTTTTCAGCCCCCGCACAAAGCGCGGGCCGGGCGGGAAGTCAACCTCTTAGAGCAGGCCTTCAGAACGGCCGCACCACGTTGCCGCTGTAGAAATAGACGCCCATGCCGACGGCGAACAGCACGTTCCCGGCCACCGCGTGCAGCGCCCAGGCCGCCGGAAAGCCGTGCCGCAGATAGGCGCGCGCGAAGAACCAGCCGCCCACGAAGGTCATGATCGCCACGATCCAGGACCAGTACATCAGATGCGCGAACGAAAAGATGGCGGCGTTCAGCGCGATGGCCGCCCGCCCCTGGGGCAGGATCGCGCCGTAGCGGTGAAAGAACAGCGGGCGGAAGATCAGCTCCTGCGGCAGCGCCGACAGGATCGGATAGAAGGTCCAGATGACCAGCAGGAATTCGGGCCGGTTACGGGGGATGGAGAACAGCGCCTCGGGGCGCATCCAGGCCAGGATCAGCCAGCCCGCCGCCAGCGTCGCCAGCGCGATGCCCGCCAGCTCCTGCCACGGCATCCGCCGCCAGCCCCGCACCAGCACCCGCCAGCGGAACCCGCCGGTGATCCACAGCAGCGCCATCCCGGCCAGGCTGAACACCGCCAGCGCGGTGAACAGCTGATCGGGCGGCAGGAACAGTGCGATGGCCAGCGGCGCCCCGACATAGAGCGCCGCGAACTCGACCTGCAGCCAGCGCCGCGGGGCTAGCGAACCAGACGCGCCTGCAACCATCGCGCCCAATCCGCAGCAGAGCCCGCAAAGGCGTTGATGTCCGTGTCACCGCGAATGCCCGGAACGATGCCCGTGCCGGTATACTGCCAGAACGTCCAGCGCTGGCCCGGATAGGTGACACTGGGATGATCCGCGACCGAGCGCAGCCAGAACTCGGCGTTCATGCGGCCCATCTGGTTCTCGCGATAGAAATCGACGGTGGTGTAGATGATCGGGCGCTGGCCGTAATGACGGCCGACGATCTGCATGAACACCTCGGCCTCGCGCAGCACCTCGGCGGCCGGGGGGCGACGGGGGCAGTTGCGCGAATTGGTCCATTCCATGTCCAGGACGGGCGGCAGCGATCCGGCCTCGCGTGGGACGTTCTGGATGTACCAATAGGCGTTCTCGGCGCCCGAGCGGCAGAAATAGTAGAAATGATAGGCGCCCCGCGGGATGCGGGCCTGCGCGGCCTCGTACCAGTACCGGCGGAAGTTCGGATCGGCGTGATCGCCCCCCTCGGTCGCCTTGATGAAGGCGAAGCTGATGCCCGCGCCGCGCACCCGGTTCCAGTCGATGTCCCCCTGCCAGCGCGAGATGTCGATGCCGTGCACCGCATGCCCATAGGGCGCGCCGTTGCGCCACTGGTGCGGCGCGCGGTCGCCCAGCTGCGGGTTCGCCCCGGGTCCGGGCGCGACCTGATAGCCGCCGGGCGCCTGCCCCCGCGGTGGCGTCCGTCCGCAGGAGACGGCGAATGTCACCACCGCCAACCCCAGCAACAGCTTTGTCAGAAATCTCATGCCTGCCCCTTCTTCTGTCCGAAGATACCGCCCGCGGCGCTTTGCGCGCCATTCTGTGGCCGTTATCTCAAACCCGTGAGGCAATGTCATCGGCCCAAGCCGGTCACGGTTGCGTCAGAAGAACGCCCGGACCGTTTCGGGTCCGGGCGCGGGGAATGCGGAATGTGGGCGCGGCTCAGTTCGCGGGCGCGGGGGCGTCGTCGCCTGCGGGCCGGTCGGCGGTGCCGGTGGGGGCGGTGGTGGCATCGGCCGGGGTGTCCGCGCCGGGCGTGGTGGGTTCGCCGACATCCTCGCCCAGGCCCTCGGCATCGCTGATCGGCGTGTCGGCGGGCGGGGCGGTCGTGGCGATGCCGTCTTCCTGTTCGTCCACGCCGGGCGTGAAGACGAAGAACACCAGTGCCGCCACGACCAGCGCGACGATGATGGCGATAATCGCGGGCTTGTGGTTGCGCGCGGCTTTTTCCGGCTCGTGGTTGTGGGACATGGGATCACTTTCCTGTTGGACTCGCAAGGAAACGTGGCCGGGGGTGGGCGGTTCCGCAACAGCTTGGCAAACCCCGCGCCCGTCTGCCATGAAGGCCCGACACACGCCCCGATCAGGACCCGCGCCGATGACCGATCCCACGCTGCCCCCCGGACTAGTCGCGGACGGACCTGCGACAGCACGCCGCGCCTTCGTCACCCTGGTCAGCAATGCCGCCTACCTGCCCGGCGCCGAGGCGCTCCTGCGTTCCCTCAGGCTGACCAGGACCTCCGCCGATCTGGCGGTGATGCATCGCGGCCTTGATGCGGATGCGCTGGCGCGCCTGTCCGCGCTTGGCGCCCGGCTGATCCGGGCCGACCTGCTGCCCACGTCGGACGCCTTCGACCAGGCCCATGCCCGCAACGCGCTGCATGCACGGGCCGCATTCCTCAAGGGCGGAAAGCCGGATTTCCACACCCCCTTGGACAATTTCATCAAGCTGCGCCTGTGGCAGCTGGACTACGACGCCTGCGTCTTCATCGACGCCGACGCGATCGTGCTGCGCCCGGTCGACAAGCTGTTCGATTTCCCAGAATTCTGCGCCGCGCCTAATGTCTATGACGGGCTGGACGGGTTCGGCCGGATGAATTCGGGTGTCTTCACCGCACGCCCTGATCCCGCGACCTTCGCCGCGATGATGGCCCGTCTGGACCGGCCGGGCGCCTTCTGGCGGCGCACGGACCAGACCTTTCTGCAGGAGTACTTTCCCGACTGGCAGGGGCTGTCGATCCACCACAATCTGCTGCAATACGTCTGGACGCACATGCCGCAGCTTTGGGACTGGACCCAGATCCGCATCCTGCATTTCCAGTACGAAAAGCCTTGGCAGGATCACCCCAAGGCCGACAGTCTGCGCCCGCTGATCGACCTGTGGCGCCAGATCGCGGCGGGCGGACCCATGCCCGACCTGAACGCCCTGCCCGGCCCGCCCGCCTGATGCGCGTGGCCCTGACCGGCGCGTCTGGGATCGTCGGGCGCTATGCCGCGCGCGCCCTTGGCCGGGCGGGCCACGACGTCACGCCCCTGGACCGGGCGCATGGCTGGGCGTTGGGCGACCCTGCGCCGCTGCAGGGCCATGATGCCCTGATCCACTGTGCCTTCGCCCACGCGCCGGGCCGCTATCGCGGCGGAGAGGGCGACGACCCCGCGGCCTTCATCGCTGCCAACCTGGACGGTACGCGTGCCCTGTTCGATCAGGCCGTGCGGCAGGGGGTCGGGCGGGTGCTGTTCCTGTCCTCGCGCGCGGTGCATGACGGTCATCCGCCGGGGATGCGCCTGCCCGACGACCTGCCCGCCGCGCCGACCACGCTCTACGGCCAGGTCAAGGCCGGGGCAGAGGCGCATCTGACATCGCTGCCACTGGCGGGCTGCGCGATCCGTGCGACCGGCGTCTATGGTCCCGGCCCCGCGCATAAATGGCGGACGTTGTTCGTCGATTACCTGTCCGGTCGCCCCATCGCCCCGCGCATCGCGACCGAGGTTCACGCCGCCGACCTCGCCCGGGCGCTGGTCCTGCTTCTGTCGACGGGGGTGCTGCCATCCACCGTCAACTGCAGTGATCTTGTGCTGGATCATCACGACCTGCTGGCGATCGTCCGCGACGCCACCGGCAGCCGTCACCCGTTGCCCCCGCGTGCCGATGCGTCACGCCTGCGCGTTCCGGACTGCACGGCACTGATCGGCGCCGGATGGCAACCCGGGGGTGATCGCCTGCTGCGCCACACGATCCGTCGACTGCTGCGGGACTAGGTCACGGATCAGCGATGCCTTCGGGGGGTCCGGGGGGCAGCGCCCCCCGGCGTCGCGGGACGCAATCAGCCTCGCCGGATCGACGCCATTCCCAGCACCCGCGCCCGCTTGCGCGGATCGCTGTCGAACAGCGCCGCCAGCTGCTCGGTGATCGCCCCGGCCAACTGCTCCGCATCGGTGATCGTCACGGCCCGCTGATAATAGCGGGTGACGTCATGGCCGATGCCGATCGCCAGCAGCTCGACGGCGCGGCGCTTCTCGACCATGGCGATCACGTCGCGCAGGTGGCGTTCCAGGAAGTTGGCAGGGTTGACCGACAGGGTGCTGTCATCGACCGGCGCGCCGTCCGAGATCACCATCAGGATCTTGCGTGCCTCGGGGCGGCGGGTCAGGCGCTTGTGCGCCCATTCCAGCGCCTCGCCGTCGATGTTCTCCTTCAGCAGCCCCTCCTTCATCATCAGCCCCAGATTGGGGCGGACGCGGCGCCAGGGCGCATCGGCGGACTTGTAGACGATGTGGCGCAGGTCGTTCAGGCGGCCGGGCTGGGCCGGACGGCCCGCGGCCAGCCACGCCTCGCGCGACTGCCCGCCCTTCCAGGCGCGCGTGGTAAAGCCCAGGATCTCGACCTTGACGTTGCACCGCTCCAGCGTGCGGGCCAGCACGTCGGCGCAGATCGCCGCGATGCTGATCGGACGCCCGCGCATCGACCCGGAATTGTCGATCAGCAGCGTCACGACCGTGTCGCGGAACTCGGTGTCCTTCTCGATCTTAAAGGACAGCGGCATGGTCGGGTTCGCCACCACACGGGCCAGGCGGCCGGCGTCCAGGACGCCCTCCTCCTTGTCGAACTCCCAGCTGCGGTTCTGCTGGGCCTGCAGGCGGCGCTGCAGCTTGTTGGCCAGGCGGCTGACGACCCCGCGCAGGGGCTCCAGCTGCTTGTCCAGATAGGCGCGCAGGCGCTCCAGCTCGGCGATGTCGGCCAGATCCTCGGCCCGGATCTCCTCGTCCCAGGTCTGGGCAAAGACGCGGTAATCGGGGCTGGCCTCGCTGACCGGGGGCGGCAGGTCGGGCGGGCTGTCCTGATCGGGCATCTCCGCCTCGTCCGCCATCTCGTCCTCGGCGGTGTCGTCCATGCCGACCTGGGCCTGGCGCTCGTCCTGGGTCTGCTCCTGGCTGCGCTCGGGGCTGGCGTCGCTCTCCTCGCTGTCGTCCTGATCCTGCGATTCGCTGTCGCCGGATTCCTCGTCCTGCTCGGCGTTCTCGTCGCTGTCGTCATCCTCGGGCTGGTCCGGATCCTCGCCCAGCTGGTCGCCATAGCCCAGGTCGGTGATGATCCGCCGCGACAGCCGAGAGAACGCGGCCTGATCCGCCAGCGCATCGTTCACGTCCGCCAGCGCCCCCGAGGCCTGGCTCTCGACAAAGGGCCGCCACAGGTCGGCGACATGCTGCGCGCCCGGGGGCAGCGCACGCCCGGTCGCCGCCTGGCGCAGGATGTAACCCGCCGCCACCGACAGCGGCGCATCGGCCGGGGCCTTGATCTGGGCATAGCCCTTCTTGTCGGCCTCGGCGCCGATCTTGGCGTCGATGTTGGACAGCGCCCCCGGCATATCCCGCGCGCCAAGCGCCTCGCAGCGCGCGGTCTCCAGCGCCTCGTACAGCTCGCGGGCCATCGGGCCCGCGGGGGAATAGCGGGCATGGGTGCCCGCATCGTGGTGGCGCATCCGCATGGCCAGCGCGTCGGCCGTGCCGCGCGCCAACAGCACCTCGTCGCGGCCCATGCGGCGGCTGATCTGCGGCAGGCGCATCGTGTCGCCCGCAACCCCGGCCGGGTCCGCGCTGAAGGTCACGTTCAGTTCGTGTTCGCCCGCCAGCGCGCGCGTCGCCTCGGTCAGGGCCTTCTTGAACGGGTCGGCGGGGTTGTCGGATTTCTTCATCTGCGGATGGCCCCCTTGGCCGCGCGGGCCTCAGCCCGCCTTGGCGGCTGCGCTTTCCGGCAATTCCTCGTCGAACAGGCGCTGATAGAACTCTGCCACGGTCTGGCGCTCCAGCTCGTCGCATTTGTTCAGGAAGGTCAGGCGGAACGCGTATCCCACGTTGTCGAAGATGCGCGCGTTCTGCGCCCAAGAAATGACCGTGCGCGGGCTCATGACCGTGGACAGGTCGCCCTGCATGAAGGCAGTCCGCGTCAGGTCGGCCAGCGTCACCATCTGGTTGATGGTCTTGCGGCCCTTCTCGGTGTTGTAATGCGGCACCTTGGCCAGCACGATCGCGGCCTCGGCGTCGTGACGCAGATAGTTCAGCGTCGCGACCAGCGACCAGCGGTCCATCTGGCCCTGGTTGATCTGCTGGGTGCCGTGATAGAGGCCGGTCGTGTCGCCCAGGCCCACCGTGTTGGCGGTGGCGAACAGGCGGAAATAGGGGTTCGGCGTGATGACCTCGTTCTGGTCCAGAAGCGTCAGCTTGCCGTCGGCCTCCAGCACGCGCTGGATCACGAACATCACGTCCGCGCGGCCCGCGTCGTATTCGTCAAAGACGATCGCGGTCGGGTTCCTCAGCGCCCAGGGCAGGATGCCCTCGTGGAACACGGTGACCTGCTTGCCGTCGACCAGCTTGATCGCGTCCTTGCCGATCAGGTCGATCCGGCTGACATGGCTGTCCAGGTTCACGCGCACGCAGGGCCAGTTCAGGCGCGCCGCGATCTGTTCGATATGGGTGGACTTGCCCGTCCCGTGATAGCCCTGGACCATGACGCGGCGGTTGTAGGCAAAGCCTGCCAGGATCGCCATCGTCGTGTCGGGATCGAACTTGTAGGTGCTGTCGATCTCGGGGACGCGATCCGTGCGGTCGGCAAAGCCCTTGACCTTCATGTCGCTGTCCAGACCGAACACCTCGCGCAGGTCGATCTCTTCGGTGGGTTTCGCGTTCATGTCCAGCATCGGCCCTAGCCCTTTCCATCACATCGGCGCATTGATCGCGCATTCGGGGAACGGGTGCAAGGCACGGCGCGGGCGGCCGCCACCCCGTGCGCGCGTTGACGCGCGAGGGTGTGCTTCATAAGGTGCCCACAACCCTTGGAAGGATGCCCCGGTTTTGACAGACGCACGCCGTTCCGAACTGGAAACCCTGATCGCCCGCACCGCCATGGGTGATCGCGACGCCTTTGACCGCCTGTACGACGCGACATCGGCCAAGCTGCACGCCGTGTGCCTGTCGGTCCTCAAGGACCGCCCCGAGGCCGAGGAGACCCTGCAGGAGGTCTATATCCGCGTGTGGCAAAGCGCCGCGCGCTATGCCTCGAACGGGCTGTCGCCGATGACCTGGCTGATCACCATCGCCCGCAACCGATCCATCGACAGGCTTCGCGCCCGCGGATCACGACCGGTGACCGCGCCCGAAGATGCCGCGGCCTTCGTCGCCTGCAGCGCGCCGGGTCCCGAATCGGCGACGATCATGGCCCAGGAACGCCGCATGCTGGACGACTGCCTGGCCAGGCTGGCCGAGGCGCAGGCGGGCGCCGTGCGTGCCGTCTACCTCGAGGGGGTCAGCTATGCCGACCTGGCCGCGCGCGAGGGGCTGCCCATCAACACCGTGCGCAGCTGGCTGCGCCGCAGCCTGCTGCGACTGAAGGATTGCGTAAGCCAATGACCGACGACGCCCCGCTGACCCCGTCCCAGGAAGACCAGGCGCTGGCGGCCGAGCTGGCGCTTGGCCTCTTGGACGGACCCGAGGCCGCCGCCGCGACGGCCCGCATGTCTACCGACCCGGATTTCGCCCGCATCGTCCACGACTGGTACGAACGCATGGCCGGCATCGCCGAGGCGCTGACCCCGGTCATGGCCCCTGCCCGCGCACGCCAGGCGATCCGCGAGCGGTTGGGCCACGTCACCCCGCCCCTGGCCAACGACCCGACCGAACGGCGGGCCTGGTGGCGCGGTCCGATGGGCGCGCTGGCCGGGCTGCTGGCCGTCGCCGCGACCGCCGCGGTCCTGTGGCTGCCCGGGCTGCAGCAGCCCGCCGCCCCCGCCTATCAGGCACAGCTTGCGACCCAGGATCAGGCCCTGCGCGTCGCTGCCCGCATCGACGGGCGCGACATGGAGATCGCGCTGGAAAGCGGCGCCGCCCCCGATGACCGCGACTGGGAGATCTGGTGGGTGAAACCCGACGGCTCGGCCCCGGTATCGATCGGGCTGGTCCCGCGCGACGGCACCCTGCGCATGACGCTGCCGGACGGGCTGGATCCCTCGGCGGACATCCAGATCGCGCTGTCGGACGAACCGGCGGGCGGATCGCCGACCGGCCAGGCGACCGGGCCGGTCGTGGCCATCGCGCCGCTCACGTCCTTGTGATCGCGGATTGACCGGGGGGTTGCGCAACTAACCCGCGCCTGCCGCGTGTTTGGGACTGTCGGGCGCAGAAATGCCGCCCAGAACCAAAACCGGAGGAAGTCCATGACCACCCGCTTTACCAAAGTCGGCGCTTCGATCATCGCTGCCACCATCGCGCTTGGCGCACCGGCCTTTGCCCAGAACACCATGGTGGGCGGCGCCGAGATGTTCCCGAACCGCAACATCGTCGAAAACGCCGTGAACTCGGCCGACCACACCACGCTGGTCGCCGCCGTGCAGGCCGCGGGCCTGGTCGAGACGTTGTCGGGCCCCGGCCCCTTCACCGTCTTCGCCCCCACCAACGCGGCCTTCGAAAAGCTGCCCGACGGCACCGTCGAGGACCTGCTGAAGCCCGAGAGCCTGCAGACCCTGCAGACCATCCTGACCTGCCACGTCGTCCCGACCGAGGCGATGTCGTCCGCCGTGGGCCGCATGATCCAGCAGGGCGGCGGTTCGGCCGCGCTGGAGACCGTGGGCGGCTGCACGCTGACCGCCAGCATCCGCGCCAGCGACAATGCCCTGCAGATCACCGACGAGAACGGCAACGTCGCCACCGTGCTGATCCCCGACGTGGACCAGTCGAACGGCGTGATCCACTCGATCGACACCGTGCTGCTGCCGGCGTCCTAAGACGCCCCGCAGGACCTGCCGTCCCCCGACAGGCAGGTCATGGCCCGCGCAGTCCCCTCTGCGCGGGCCTTTTTGCATGCCGATCCGTGGGTGATGGTGAAACCGCTTGCCTCGACGCGCGTTGCCGGGTGCTGATGGGCTGCGGCACGGCGCCGCATCGGGCCAATTTCCGAAGGGACACTGCATGAGCGGGTTGATCGCGCTTCTTGACGACGTAGCGGCAATTTCAAAGGTGGCGGCGGCATCGATCGACGACGTGGCGGGCCAGGCGGCCAAGGCGGGCGCCAAGGCCGCGGGCGCGGTCATCGACGACGCGGCGGTGACGCCGAAATACGTCCACGGCTTCGACGCCAGCCGCGAGATCCCCATCGTCTGGAAGATCGCCCGCGGATCGCTGTTCAACAAGCTGGTGATCCTGCTGCCGGTCGCGCTGCTGCTGTCGGCCTTTGCGCCCTGGGCCATTCCGCCCCTGCTGATGCTGGGCGGCGCCTATCTGTGCTACGAGGGCGCGCACAAGGTCGCGCACCTGTTCCACAAGACCGACACCCATGACAGCGAAAAGCATACCCATCCCGACACCGACGGTGCCGCTTTGGAGGAGGCCCGCGTCGCCGGCGCCATCAAGACCGACTTCATCCTGTCGGCCGAGATCATGACAATCGCCCTGTCCACCATCCCGACCGACGACAGCCTGCTGATGAAGGCGGTCATCCTGGCGCTGGTCGCCGTGGCGATCACCGTCGCGGTCTATGGGTTCGTGGCGCTGGTGGTAAAGGCCGACGATGTCGGGGTGCACCTGGCACAGCGCCGCACCGGCGCCGTCGCCGCCCTGGGCCGCGGCATCGTCAAGGTCATGCCCGGCTTCATGAAGACGCTGACCGTGGTCGGCACCGCCGCGATGATCTGGGTCGGCGGGCAGATCATCGTGCACGGCCTGGAGCAGCTGGGCTGGGGGGCGCCCTATCACCTGATCCATGACTGGGCCGATGCCGCCGCCGCCGCCGTGCCCGCCGCCCCCGGCGTGGTCGCATGGGTCGTCACCGCCTTCTGCGACGGCGTCATCGGCCTGATCTTGGGACTGGCCCTGCTGCCGGTGGCGGCCAAGGTCATCAACCCGATCATCGGCGCGGTGATGGGGGCATTCGCGCAACTTCGTAAAAAACCGAACGCCAACGAAACCCGTTGACCCAAACCTCCCGACGTCACAAGACTGTCACATGAGCGTTGCGATGCTGTCGTGAACTGCCGATAGGCGGGGTCAGCATCGCAACTCTGTAAGGGAGGGAAGACAACATGATCCGATACGGAACCGCATCCGCGGTGGCGCTAGTGGCGTCGCTGACTGCCGCGCAGGCAGAAACGAACATCGAATGGTGGCACGCCATGGGCGGCGAGCTGGGCGCGAAGCTGGAGGAGATCGCCCAGGGCTTCAACGACAGCCAGGACGAATACACCGTCACCCCCGCCTACAAGGGCACCTACCCCGAGACGATGACCGCCGCGATCGCCGCGTTCCGCGCGAACCAGCAGCCCGCCATCGTCCAGGTGTTCGAGGTCGGCACCGGCACCATGATGGCCGCCCAAGGCGCCATCGTCCCGGTCCACGAACTGATGGAGCAGCACGGCCAGGCCTTCGACCAGGCGGCGTTCCTGCCGGCCGTCGTCGGCTATTACACCGATTCCGACGGCAACATGCTGTCGATGCCCTTCAACAGCTCGACCCCGATCCTGTACTACAACAAGACCGTGTTCGAGAAGGCGGGCCTGGACCCGAACACTCCTCCCAAGACCTGGGCCGAGCTGGAGCAGTTCAGCAAGCAGATCATGGAATCGGGCGCCGCGACCTGCGGCTTCACCACGCAATGGATTAGCTGGGCCCAGACCGAGAACCTGTCGGCGTGGCACAACCAGCCCATCGGCACGCTGGAGAACGGCTTTGGCGGTCTGGACGCGCGCCTGTCGCTGAACGGTCCCGTTCAGGTGAAGCACTGGGACAACCTCAAGCGCTGGTCCGACGAAGGCATCTTCAAGTACGGCGGCCCGGTGGGCGCCGACAACGCGGCCCCAATGCTGTACTCGCAGGAATGCGCGATGATGATGGGCAGCTCGGCCAGCCGTGCAGGCGTCATCGCCAACTCGACCGCCTACGAGGTCGGCTATGGCATGCTGCCCTATTACGACGACGTCGAGGGCGCGCCGCAGAACTCGATCATTGGGGGCGCCTCGCTGTGGGTGCTGTCGGGCAAGACGGACGAGGAATACGCGGCGACCGCGGCGTTCTTCGAATACCTGACCCAGCCCGAGGTGCAGGCCGATTGGGCGTCCTTCACCGGCTACCTGCCCATCACCGCCGCCGCGCGTGAGCAGATGGCCGGCTATTATGCCGAGAACCCCGGCGCCGACACCGGCATCAACCAGATCACCCTGAACGAGCCGACCGAGAACTCCAAGGGTCTGCGCTTTGGCAGCTATGTCCAGATCCGCGGCATCATCGACGAAGAGTTCGAACAGCTTCTGTCGGGCGACAAGGACGCGCAGGGGGCGCTGGACGCGGTCGTCAGCCGCGGCGACGCGCTGCTGGAAGAGTTCCAGGCGCAGAACCAGTAACCGCCCCACCCCCTTCGGCCGGGGCCGCGCATTACGCGCGGCCCCGGTCTTTTCCCGTTTTCGCCCCAAGGTCCCGCGATGAAGCGCACCATTTTCCGAAACCAGCTGCTGCCATGGCTGCTGCTGGCCCCCCAGCTGATCATCACCTTCATCTTTTTCCTGTGGCCCGCCGGTCAGGCCATCCGTCAAAGCTTTCTGCGCGAGGATGCCTTCGGCACCCGGACGACCTTTGTCGGACTGGAGAATTTCGCCCGCCTGTGGGGCAGCCCCGAATATCTCAACAGCCTGCAGGTGACGGCGGTCTTCGCCATCTCGGTCACGGTGCTGTCGATGGGGCTGTCGCTGCTGCTGGCGATCGCGGTGGACCGGATGATCCGTAGCACGCGTGTCTATACGACGCTGCTGGTCTGGCCCTATGCGGTGGCCCCTGCGGTCGCGGGCATCCTGTGGTGGTTCATCTTCAACCCGACCATCGGCATCATGCCCTATCTGCTTGGGGGCTTGGGCTATGACTGGAACCACATCCAGGACAAGGGCGACGCCATGACGCTGGTCGTCATCGCCAGCGCATGGAAACAGATCAGCTACAACTTCCTGTTCTTCCTGGCAGGGCTGCAGGCGATCCCGGCCAGCCTGCGCGAGGCCGCGGCCATCGACGGGGCGGGTCCGGTGCGGCGCTTCTTCGACATCACCTTTCCGCTGCTGTCGCCGACCACGTTCTTCCTGCTGGTGGTCAATATCGTCTATGCGATGTTCGACACGTTCGGCGTGATCGACGCCACGACAGAGGGCGGCCCGGCACAGGCCACCAACATCATGGTCTACAAGGTCTATTTCGACGGCTTCGTCGGGCAGAACCTGGGCTCGTCCGCCGCGCAGTCGGTGGTCCTGATGGCGCTGGTCCTGGTGCTGACGGTGATCCAGTTCCGGTTCGTTGAGAAGAAGGTGGCCTACTGATGATCGAGAACCGTCCCTTCCTGAACCTGGCCGCCCACCTGACGCTGATCCTGGGCGTCTGTGTCGTGGCGCTGCCGGTCTGGGTGGCCTTCGTGGCCTCGACCCACAGCGCGACCGCCTTCATGTCGGGCACCATCCCGATGTGGCCGGGCGACCAGATGATCCAGAACTACAGCCAGATGCTGGGCGCGGGCGTGTCCACCAGCGGCACGCCCCCGGTCGGCGTGATGATGTTCAACAGCCTGGTCATGGCGCTGGCCATCGCCATCGGCAAGATCGTCATCTCGGTCCTGTCGGCCTTTGCGGTGGTCTATTTCCGCTTTCCGCTGCGCGGCCTGGCCTTCTGGTGCATCTTCATCACGCTGATGCTGCCGGTCGAGGTGCGCATCGTGCCCACCTTCCAGGTGGTCGCCGATCTGGGCATGCTGAACAGCTATGCCGGCCTGTCGATCCCGCTGATCGCGTCGGCCACGGCCACGTTCCTGTTCCGCCAGGTCTTCCTGACCATCCCGGACGAGCTGACCGAGGCCGCCCGCATTGACGGCGCCGGACCCATGAAGTTCTTTCGCGACATCCTGCTGCCCTTGTCGCGCACCAATATCGCAGCCCTGTTCGTGATCCTGTTCATCTATGGCTGGAACCAGTATCTCTGGCCGCTGCTGATCACGACCAGTTCGGATTATTACACCATCGTTGCGGGGATTAAGCGCATGGCGGATGCCGTGGACGGTCTGCCGCAATGGCACCTGGTCATGGCGACCGCGATGCTGGCGATGATCCCACCCGTGATCGTGGTGGTCGCCATGCAGCGCCTGTTCGTCAAAGGTCTTGTCGAGACGGAGAAATAAGATGGCATCCATCACCCTCAACAATGTCGGCAAGGTCTATGCCGGCGGCGCCCGCGCCGTGGGCGGCGTCAATATCGACATCGCGGATGGCGAATTCCTGGTCCTGGTCGGCCCGTCGGGCTGCGGAAAATCCACGCTGCTGCGCATGGTCGCGGGGCTGGAGAGCATCACCGAGGGCGAGGTCCGCATCGGCGACCGCGTGGTCAACGAGATCGAGCCCGCCGATCGCGACATCGCCATGGTGTTCCAGAACTATGCCCTGTACCCGCACATGTCGGTGCGACAGAACCTGGCATACGGCCTGAAGAACCGGGGCACCCCAAAAGCCGAGATCGAACGCCGCGTGGGCATCGCCTCGGACATCCTGCAGATCGGCCCGTTCCTGGACCGCAAGCCGCGCGCCCTGTCCGGTGGTCAGCGCCAGCGCGTTGCCATGGGCCGCGCCATCGTGCGCGAACCGGCCGCGTTCCTCTTCGACGAGCCGCTGTCGAACCTGGACGCGAAACTGCGCGTCGCCATGCGCCTTGAGATCAAGGAGCTGCAGAAGCGCCTGCGCACGACCTCGATCTATGTGACCCACGACCAGCTGGAGGCGATGACGCTGGCCGACCGGCTGGTGGTGCTGAACGGCGGGCAGATCGAACAGATCGGCACGCCGCTGGAGGTCTATCGCCGCCCGGCATCGGCCTTCGTGGCCAGCTTCATCGGCAGCCCGGCCATGAACCTGATCGAGGCCAGCGCCGTCCCGCACCTGCCCGGAACCGGGCATGCGGGCCATGTGGGCATCCGCCCCGAGGATCTGAGCGTCACCGCCGACGGCCCGATCGAGATGTCGGTGCTGGCGGTCGAGGAACTGGGCGCGCAGCGGCTGGTCCACGGCAAGACCGGCGATGCCCGCATCACCATCACCCTGCCGTCCGATGCCCCCCTGTCCGATCACATGCGCCTGTCCTATCGCCCCGGCGGGCTGCACCTGTTTGACAAGGTCAGCGGCAAGCGCATGGACTGACGTGAATGAAACGTGAACATCTGACCCTTGCGGGTCGGGCGTTCCATGCTACCTTGGGGTGAACCAACGCGGAAAGGTCGCCCCATGTGCCTGTCGTTCGGCTGCTCTCACCACAATCCCATCGCCTGCATCGTGCCGCCCTATATGCTGCGGGTGCTGGCGCTGCGGGGTGACCCCGCGACGGCGGACATGGCGCGCACGCTGCTGCGCCATGACGAACAGCTGCGCGAGGAGCGCGCGGCCTGGGCCAGCCTGCCGCCCGCGCCGCAGGGCATCGCGCCCGATCCCGACCTGTGCTGCCCCGACCGGCGCATCCACGACGGCGAATTCCGCGCCGCCCTTCCCGGCCGCCTGGTCCGGGCCGAGGGCGACGCGCCGTCCGGCATCGCGGATGCCGACCTGGCCTATGACAGCGCCGGCCAAGTCTTCGCGATGTTCGCCGAGGAATACGGCCGCAATTCGCTGGACGGGCGGGGCATGCCGCTGGTGGCGACGGTCCAGCACCGCCGCAACTACAACAACGCCTTCTGGGACGGGCAGCAGATGGCCTATGGCACGGGCGACGGCAAGATCTTCCGGACCTTTCTGCAGCTGTCGGTCATCGCGCATGAGATGACCCATGGCGTCATCCAGCATTCCGGCGGGCTGATCTACGAGAACCAGTCCGGCGCGCTGAACGAACATGTGGCCGACGTCTTCGGCGCGCTGGCCGAACAGCGGGTGCTGGGCCAGACCGCGCATCAGGCCGACTGGCTGATCGGGCGCGGCATCCTGGGCGCGGGCATCAACGGCGTGGCGCTGCGCAGCATGAAGGCACCGGGCACGGCCTATGCCGACGACCTGCTGGGCACCGATCCCCAGCCCTGGCACATGGATCAGTTCAACACCACGACCGATGACAATGGCGGCGTGCACATCAATTCGGGCATTCCGAACCATGCCTTCTACCTGTTCTGCAGCTATCTGGGCGGCAACGCGTGGGAGCTGCCGGGCCGCATCTGGTACCGGACGCTGCAGGACCTGAACAATCCGATGGCCAGCTTTTCCGATTTCGCCGACCAGACCCTGCGCAGCGCGGCGGCACTGGCGGGCGCGGGCAGCCAACAGGCGCTGCTGCTGCGGCGCGCGTGGAAACTTGTGGGAATCGCGGTCTGATCCTATGATCCGCGGACCGGAGGACCGCATGATCATAGAGATCCGCAGCCATGGCGGCTTTGGCGGCATCACTGCCGCCACCTCGCGCCGCATCGACACCGACGCCCAGCCCGAACCCCGGGCGCAGGAGCTGTGCGCGGTTTTCCACCCCAAGGCGTTGGCCGACATGGCGGCCACCCCCTGTCCCGGCTGCCCGGACCGGATGCGCTATGCGATCACCGTGACGGACGCGACGGGCCCGCACGCCATCACCCTCTCCGAGGGCCAGATGCCCCCCGAGATGTTGGACCTGCTGGACGATCTTTAGATCCAGCCCTTCCAACGCAGGAACAGCCATGTCCCCAGGGTCGTCCCCCCCATCAGGATCAGGGCAAAGGCATAGCCCCAGGGTTCGTCCAGTTCCGGCATGTTCGTGAAGTTCATCCCATAGACGCTGGCGATCAGCGTCGGCGGCAGGAACAGCGCCGCGACGACCGACAGGATGCGGACCGTGTTGTTCTGTTGCAGGTTGATCAGGCCAAGCGTGGTGTCCACTGCCAGGCTGACCCGCCCGCCCAGGAAATCGGCGTGCACCTCCAGCGCCTGGATGTCGCGCATCTGGGCACGGGTGGCGGCGCGCAGGCGGCCCTCCTCGGGGCGGTCCTCCAGCGTGGCGGTATAGAACGCCTGCATCCGCTCGACCGTCAGCAGTGCCAGGCGGACGCGTGCCATCGTCTCGGCCTCGCGTCCGACATCCTGCAGCGCGGCCTGCAACCGGTCCGAGGCCGCGGCGACCGCGCGGCGTTCGAACACCGCGGAGGTGGTCTGGTCCAGCGTGCGGCCCGCCCCTTCCAGGATGTCGGCCAGCCGGGCGATGATCTCCTCGACAAGGCCCAGGAACAGGCGGTCGGGCGTGCCGCAGCCCAGGGTCGAGCGTTCGGCGCGTTCGGGATAGGTCAGGAACGGCCGCGGCGAATGGTGGCGCACCGTCACCAGCCGGTCCGTCGACAGGATGAACGTCACCGGCATCGAGATCCGGTCACCCCCGGCGCGCTCTCCCGGCAGCATCGCGGTCATGTAGTCCAGCCCGTCCTCGCGATAGAGGCGGTTGGACAGCTCGATCTCCTCCATCTCGGCCAGGCTGGGAACAGGCACGCCAAGCACGCGCAGCTGCGCGATCTCGGCGTCGTTCGGCTGGATCAGGTCAATCCATGCAGCGTCCGCGACATCGCGTTCTGCGGCAAGGCGCACCAGGCGACCGTTCTCGATGGAATAGGCGTAATACATGCGACGCTCCGGTCGGTTCGCCCCCGTGGTGCCCTACCGCGGACAAACGATCAAGCGGATGTGGAAAGGGGCGCCCCGGATGGGACGCCCCTGATCAGCCGTTGCGGCAGGGCGATCACTTGTCGCGATAGTAATCGTCGATCTCGCGGTCGGCCTCGTCCTTGGTCCAGCCGTATTTTTCCTGCAGCTTGCCGGCCAGCTTGTCCTTGTTGCCGTCAATCTGATCCAGCTCGTCGTCGGTCAGTTCGCCCCATTTGACCTTGGTCGCGCCTTTCAGCTGCTTCCATTTGCCTTCGATGATATCCCAGTTCATTTCCGCCTCCTTTTCAGACGTTCATATGCCGGAATAACGCCCACAGCCGTGGCAGGTTCCTAGCGGACAAGGTCCGGCGGAACGCCGCCGTCGATATGGGCCTGCAGGTTCGCCAGCGCGCGCAGGCCCATGCGGGTGCGCGTGTCGTCGGTGGCCGTTCCCAGGTGCGGCAGCAGCGTGGCATTGGGGGCATCCAGCAGGGCCTGGGGCACATGCGGCTCTTGCGCATAGACGTCCAGGCCCGCGCCCGCGATGCGGCCGTCCACCAGGGCTGCGATCAAGGCGTCTTCGTCCACCACGTCGCCGCGGGCGATGTTAACCAGCACGCCTTGGGGACCCAGGGCCTCCAGTTCGGCCGCGCCGATCAGGCCGCGCGTGGCCGCCCCCCCCGGCACGGCGATCACCGCCACGTCGCAGGCCGAGAGCATGGCGCGCAGATTGCCGATCTGGCGGGCCGGAAACTCCAGCCCCGCGACGGTCGAGCGGTTGAAGAACACCACCTCCATCCCGAAGCCCAGATGCGCGCGCCGGGCGATGGCCTGGCCGATCCGGCCCATGCCGACGATGCCCACGGTGCGGCCCGACATCTCGGCGCCCAGCAGCTGCGTGGGGTTCCAGCCGGTCCAGCCGCCCGCGCGCAGCAGGCGTTCGCCCTCGGACGCGCGGCGCAGCACCATCAGCATCAGCGTCAGCGCGATGTCGGCGGTGGCGTCCGTCACCACGTCGGGCGTGTTCGTGACCGCCACACCGGCGGCGCGGGCCGCGGCGATGTCGATATGGTTGAACCCCGCGCCGAAATTGGCCAGCAGCCTGCAGCGCAGATCGCCCTGGAAGGCCTCGGCCCCGAAGGCGTCGCCAAGCGTCGGGATGATCGCATCATAATCGCGCATCGCCTGGCCCGCCTGATCGACGGTCAGGGGCGTGTTGTCGCGGAATGTCGCGTCGCAGGCCGCGAGGATGGCGGCGGTGGCGCGGTCGGTCATCGGGCGGGTGACAAGAACCTTCAATAGAGGCGGCCTCCGTTGGGGACGGGCAGGTCGGGGCGGATCAGCACGACCTCTCCGTCGGGGTCGGGCACGCCCAGGACCAGCACCTCGGACATGACGGGGCCGATCTGGCGGGGCGGAAAGTTCACGACGCACAGCACCTGCGTACCGACCAGCGTCTGGGGGTCGTAATGACGGGTAATCTGGGCCGAAGACTTGCGCTCTCCCAGATCGCCCAGGTCGAGCCACAGCTTGATCGCGGGCTTGCGCGCCTCGGGGAAGGGTTCGGCGCGGGTGATGGTGCCGACGCGGATGTCGACCTTCAGGAAATCGTCAAATGTGATCATCCGCGACCCAGCTCCCGCCCGCGTTCGGTCGCGGCCGCCACGGTGCGCACCATCAGCGGCGTCAGGCCCGCATCGTCGTCCATCAGCACCGCCAGCCCCGCCGCGGTCGTCCCGTTGGGAGAGGTCACATTGCGGCGCAGCACGACCGGGTCCTCGTCCGCATGGACGGCCAGCGCACCCGCGCCGGCCACGGTCATGCGCGCCAGTTCCAGCGACAGCGCGGGCGAAAGGCCCTGCGCCTCGCCCGCGGCGGCCATCGCCTCGATCAGGTGGAACACATAGGCCGGGCCGCTGCCGGACAGGCCGGTGACGGCGTCCATCTGGCCCTCATGCTCCAGCCGGACGACGCGGCCCACGGCGCGCATCAGCGCCTCGGCCAGGTCCAGGTGCGCGGGCGTTGCGGCACCGTTGCCGATCATCGCAGAAATGCCCTGACCGATGGCCGCGGGCGTGTTGGGCATCACCCGGATCACGGGTGCGCCGGGAAAGGCCGCCTCGAAGGTCGCGATGGTCGTGCCTGCCGCGACCGATATCACCAGGCTGCCCGACAGGTCCGGCATGGCAGACAGCGCGCCACCCATCATCTGCGGCTTGACCGCCAGCACGACCACGGCCGGATCAGACGGCAGGTCCGCATTCACGCGCAACCCGCGGTCCTGCCATTCGGGTGCCAGGTTCGGGTCGATGACCGTGACCGCGCCCGCGTCCAGCCCGCGCGCCAGCCACCCCTGCAGCATCGCCCCGCCCATGCGGCCGCATCCGACCAGGACCAGTCCGCGCGCATTGATATCGTCGAAATCGCTCATGTCAGGCCCGTCCGTAGGTTTCGCCCAAGGCAATCTCCAGCGCCGCGGCGGGCGAGGTGCCGCCCCACCCGGCCAACTGGAACGAAGGATAGAACCGCTCGCACGCGGCCAGGGCGGTGCCGATCATCCGGTCCACCTGTTCCGGCAGCGCGATCGCGTCCCCCGCCAGCACCAGCCCGTACCGCCAGACCATCTGCCGCTGCGGCGCGCAGAAGGTGAAGGCCCCGTCCCAGACCCGGTCGTTGGCCAGGTTGATCGTCTGATAGATGGCCGGCATGCGGTCCGCCGGCGGGTCCATGTCAAAGCTGCAGATCAGCCGCAGGACCGCGTCGCGGGGCGACCATGCCAGGGTCAACGCATAGCGGCGCCACTGGCCGTCCACATCCATGACGATCTGATCCTCGGCCAGGCGGTCGAACTCCCAGGCATGGTGGGTGGCCACGGCCTCGACGATGTCGATCGGGTGGATGTCGTCGATGCGCATGGAGGAATCGATCTGCGTCATGGTCTGCCTGTGGCTGCGGTCTTGCGCCGCGGTGGTCCTTGGGTGGCCACACAACACCGGGGGTCGGCGGCCATGGCGCTTACAACATATCGTGGTCGGCTTTACCACTGGTGTAAAGTCCGAATTGCCCCCGCGGCGGTGGTGTCCTAGCAGGGGCGGACAGGACCAAGGGGGCGGCATGGCACGCGATCACGGCGGCAATCTGGATGCGGCGCAGGCACGGTTCGGCACGGGCGACTGGATCGACCTGTCAACCGGCATCAACCGCAGGCCCTGGCCGGTCCAGCCCCTGTCGGACACGGCCTTTCGCGCGCTGCCGATGGCCAGGGCGGAACGGGCGCTGATCCGGGTCGCCGCGGAATGGTTCGGCTGCGCGGACGACCATGTCCTGCCGATGGCGGGGGCCACGGCGGCGATCCAGCTGCTGCCGCGCCTGCGGCCCGCGGGCCATGCCGCGGTGCTGACGCCCAGCTACAACGAACATGCGGCCAGCCTGACCGCCGCGGGCTGGCGCGTCACCCCCGCCCCCGACCTGGACAGGTTGGATGGCGCCGACCTGGCCGTCGTCGTGAACCCCAACAACCCCGACGGGCGGGAATGGTCGCCCCTGGTCCTGGCCGCGCTGGCACGGCGGGTCGGCCTGCTGATCGTCGACGAAAGTTTTGCGGATGCGCGCCCCGACCTGTCGCTGGCCCGGTCCCTGCCCGCCAATGCGGTGGTGCTGCGCAGCTTCGGCAAGTTCTGGGGTCTGGCCGGGCTGCGGCTTGGCTTTGCGCTGGCCGCGCCTGACCTGCTGTCGCAGCTGCGCGAGGCCGCAGGCCCCTGGTCCGTCAGCGGCCCCGCGCTGGAGATCGCGACCGCCGCCATGGCCGACCGGGCCTGGGCCGACGACACCGTCACCTATCACGCCGAAGCCGCGCTGAACCTTGACCGGCTGGCCGCGCGTGCGGGCTGGCGGCCCCTGGGCGGGACGCATCTGTTCCGCCTGTACGACACACCGGACGCGCAGGTGGCCCAAGACACGCTGGCCCGCGCACATATCTGGACGCGGCGCTTTCCGTATTCGGACCGCTGGCTGCGGCTTGGCATTCCCGGCAGCCGGGACGAGTTCGCCCACGTCGGGCAGGCCCTGACCCGCTAGCGCTTGCGCAGGAATTCCGTGCGCAGGACCAGGCCCCTGATGCCGTCGTGGCGACAGTCGACCTCTGCCGGGTCGTCGGTCAGGCGGATGCCGCGGATCACGGTGCCCTGCTTGATCACGGTGCTGCTGCCCTTGACCTTCAGGTCCTTGATGACGACCACCTGGTCGCCGTCGGCCAGCGACGTGCCCGCGCTGTCGCGCACGATGCCGGCGGCGGCGGCCTCGGCCGCGACCTCGGCGGCGGGGCGCCATTCGCCCGTGGCCTCGTCATAGACATAGTCGTCATCGGCCATGGTCTGCCCTTTCGCGGCTGGCGGCGCAGGGTGCCGCCCGTCACGCCTTAGGCCGCAGGGGCGGGCCGCGCAACCTCTGGCGCAGGGCGCGGGGTTTGGCCATGATGGGCCTGCGAAAAGGATGCCCCCGATGATGCGACTTGCCCTGTTTCTGACGATGCTGGCCGCCCCCGCGGCCTTGGCCGACGCGCCGCTGATGGTGCTGGACCGCACGCAGCTGCCGTTCGACCTGGGGCCCGGGAACCCCGCCAACAGCCCCGCGCGGCCGGGCAATGCGCCCCATGCGGCCTGGAACTCGGCCGGAAACACCGCGAACGCGCCGACTGCACCGGGCAACCGCCCCACCGACCGCGTGAACGAGGGGCGGGTGATCTTCACCTCGGACGGGTCGGTGGTAGGCTATTACGCGCCGAACGCGGTCGGGGTGCTGAACCTGTTCGACACCCAGGGCCGGCGCATCGCCTATCGCCCGGCGCGGGGCACGAAAAGCCTGTTCACCGTGCAGGGCGCCTGGTGCGGCACGGTCGACGGGCTGCGCGACGGCAGTCTGGTGCTGGCGGTCACGCCCGATTGCGCGCGCCAGTTCATGCGCTGACACCCTATCGTCACATTCCGTCCCTAGACCGCAGCAAAGCCACCGGAGACGCAGATGAACGACTACAAGGACTGGCTGCAGGCAGAACTGCAGGAGACCCTGGACGAGGATATCGAGCTTGAGATGGAGGACGCCGCCCTGTCGGCCGAGATCCGGCGCATCTATCGCAGCCACCATCCCGACCAGATGGACCGCAAGCTGTATTTCCGCGAACTGCTGCGCCTGCAGTCCGAACTGATCCGCCTTCAGGACTGGGTCAGCCACAACAACGAACGTGTCGTGGTCCTGTTCGAGGGGCGCGACAGCGCCGGCAAGGGCGGCGCCATCAAGCGCATCACGCAGCGGCTGAACCCGCGCGTGGCCCGCGTCGTCGCCCTGCCCGCCCCGTCCGACCGGGAAAAGACGCAGTGGTATTTCCAGCGCTATGTCCCCCACCTGCCGGCGGGCGGAGAGATCGTGCTGTTCGACCGCAGCTGGTACAACCGTGCGGGCGTCGAACGCGTCATGGGTTTCGCCACCGAGGATCAGGTCGAACAGTTCTTCCAGGATGTGCCCGAATTCGAACGCATGCTGGTCCGGTCGGGCATCCGGCTGGTCAAGTACTGGTTCTCGATCACGGACGAGGAGCAGCAGATGCGGTTCCAGATGCGCATCCACGACCCCCTCAAGCAGTGGAAGCTGTCGCCCATGGACCTGCAGTCCCGCGTCCGGTGGGAGGCCTATACCAAGGCCAAGGAGGACATGTTCGAACGCACGAACATCCCCGAGGCGCCCTGGTACATCGTACCCGGCAACGACAAGAAGCGCGCGCGTCTGAACTGCATCGACCACCTGCTGGGCCTGATCCCCTATGGCGACGTGGACCACGAACAGATCACGCTGCCCGATCGCGTCTTCAACCCCGATTATGAGCGCGACGCGGTCCCCCGCGAGCTGTATGTTCCGCAAAAATACTGAACCGGGGCGACGATGCTAGAATATCATGTCTATGACGTCTTCACCGACCGGCCCTTTGCGGGCAATCCGCTGGCCGTGGTCATGGGGGCCGATGCCCTGAGCACACGGCAGATGCAGACCATCGCCCGCCAGTTCAACCTGTCCGAGACGATCTTCGTCATGGCGCCGCGCGATCCCGCGCACCGCGCCCGCGTCCGCATCTTCCTGCCGCTGGCGGAGATTCCCTTCGCGGGCCACCCCACCATCGGCTGCGCGCTGCACCTGTCGGCGGGCGACGGCGATCTGGTGCTGGAGGAGGAGGCTGGGCCGGTCCCGGTGACCATCCGAGACGGCCTGGCCGAATTCGCGGCCCCCGTGCTGCCGCAGCTGGGCGATGCGTTTGCAGCTGACCTGGCCGCCGCGGGCCTGGGCCTTGGCGCGGACCGGATCGGCTTTGGCAACCATCGGCCGGTCGTGGCCCATGCGGGTCCGGCCTTCATCTTCGTGCCGCTGCGCGACGCGCAGGCCCTGTCCGATGCCCGCCCCGCGGGGGCCGCGTTCGAGGCGCTTACGGCACGGGTCGGCAAGGTCTATGCCTATGCCCCCGACGGCGCGGGGTTCCGCGCGCGCATGTTCGCCCCCGGCAGCGGCGTCCCCGAGGACCCCGCCACCGGATCGGCCACCGCGACCCTGGCCGCCCCCCTGCTGGCCGCAGGCGTCCTGCCCGAGGGAGAAAGCCGCCTGTCCCTGCGCCAGGGGGTCGAGATGGGGCGCCCGTCGCAGCTGGGCCTGCGCATCGCCGTCAGGGGCGGCGCGCTGGCGCAGGTCTGCGTGTCCGGCCGTGCCGTTCCCGTGGCCCAAGGCCGCATCCGCATCCCGGAGGACACATGACCAAGGCTTATTGGATCGCCCATGTGACGATCGACGACCCCGACGCCTATGACGCCTATCGACGGGCCAATGCCGCGCCCTTTGCGGAATACGGCGCGCGCTTCCTGGTGCGCGGTGGCGCGCAGCAGGTGGTCGAGGGCCATGCCCGCCCCCGCAGCGTCGTGATCGAGTTTCCCTCGCTGGAGGCGGCGCAGGCCTGTTACGACAGTCCCGGCTATCAGGCGGCCAAGGCGCTGCGCGAGCCGGTCTCTGCCGCAGATGTGATCATCGTCGAGGGCTGGCCCGGCTAGACCGCAGGCACCTTCGGGGGCATCCTTCGGCCATGTTCATGGACCTGCTGACACGCCTGATGGGCGATACCGCCGCGCCGATCGACCGCGACGATGCCGAACTGGCCATCGCCGCGCTGCTGGTGCGCCTGGCGCGGGCCGACGATCATTACGATCAGGCCGAACGCGACCGGATCGAGCAGGTCCTGTCCCGCCGCGGCCTGACCGCCGCCGAGGCCGCCGCCCGCCGCGCCCAGGCCGAGGCGCTGGAGGCGGAGGCCAGCGACACCGTCCGCTTTACCCGCCAGATCAAGGACCGCATCGCGCTGGAGGATCGTCGTGCCGTTCTGGCCGCGCTGTGGGAGGTCGCCTATGCCGACAACAGCCGCGACGCGGATGAGGACAGCCTGATCCGCCTGGTCTCCAGCCTTCTGGGCATGACCGACCGCGAATCGGCCGAGATCCGTCAGCAGGTGCTGGCCCGGACGGGCCTAGAACCCTAACCGGTCGCGCAGCCCGAACCACGCCATCCCCGCCACCAGCAGCGGCTTGCGCAGGGCCGCACCGCCCGGAAAGGGCCGGGTGGGAACGGCAGCCATCGCGTCGAACCGTTCGGCCTGGCCCGCCACGGCCTCGGCCATCAGCCGCCCCGCCAGCGTGGCCATCGCCACGCCATGCCCGGAATAGCCGCTGGCCGACAGGCAGTTCGGCGCGGGGCGGGTGAAGCAGGGCATCCGGTTCATGGTGATGGCCAGCGTCCCGCCCCAGGCATGGGTCAGGGGCACGTCCCGCAGCTGCGGATAGACCGACAGCAGATGCGGGCGGACCACCGCCGCAATGTCGCGCGGAAAGCGGTAGGTGACCGTCTCTCCACCGCCGAAGACCAGCCGCCGGTCGTCGTCGACGCGCCAGTAGTTCACGACGAATTTCGTGTCCGCCACCGCGATGCGGTCCGGCAGGATCTCGGGGTGGTCGTCCAGCGGCGGGGTCGCGACGATATAGTTGTTGATGGGCATGACCCGCGCGGCCACGCCCCGGTCCAGATCGCCCAGATAGCCGTTGCAGGCCAGGATGACGTGATCGGCCCGCAGCACGCCCTGATCGGTGCGGATGGTGCTGGGCGCGCCATGGGTCAGGCCGGTGACCTGCGCGCGCTCATGGATCACGACGCCCGCATCCCGCGCCAGCCACGCCATCCCAAGGGCCAGCGCCAGCGGCTGCACATGCCCCGCCCCGCGGTCCAGATCGCCGCCGACATAGGCAGTGCTGCCCAAGGCCGCCGCCAGCCCGTCGCGATCCAGGGGCGTGACCCGGTCATAGCCGTAATGCCGTGCCAGATGGTCGGCCATGTGGCGGGCGTGTTCGACCTCCGCCCCGCTGCGGCAGGCATGGGCGATGCCGTCCCGGACCGGCACGCCCGCTTCGGCCGCGATGTGGCGGACGGCGGCCTTGGCCTCCTCGGCCAGGTCCCACAGGCGGCGGGCCATGTCGCGGCCCAGCTGCGCCTCCAGCCAGTCGACCTCCTGCCGCTGGCCGGACCCGATCTGGCCGCCGTTGCGGCCCGAGGCGCCGAACCCCACGCGCTGCGCCTCCAGCACCCGGACCGACAGGCCGCGACGCGCCAGATGCAGCGCGGCGGACAGCCCGGTATAGCCCGCCCCGATCACCGCGACGTCCGCCCGCGCCTCGCCCCGCAGGGGCGGCAGGTCGGGCTGCGGCCCGCACTGGTCGGCATAGAGGCTGGGCGGATAGGCCCCTAGCCCGTCGTTCAGGTGCAGCAGGTTCATACGTTCAGCAGCAGATGTTCGCGTTCCCACGGGCTGATGACCTGCAGGAACTCCTTGTATTCATTGCGCTTGACCGATTCGTAGACGGCGCAGAAATCCTCGCCCAGCACGCCGCGCATGGGTGCGCTCTCGGACATCAGGTCCAGCGCGTCGCCCAGGTTGTAGGGCAGCTCGTCCTCGGACATGTAGGCGTCGCCCAGGCATTCGGCGCGCGGGTTCTCGGCCTCCAGCAGGCCCAGATAGCCGCAGGCCAGGCTGGCGGCGATGCCCAGATAGGGGTTGCAGTCCATCCCCGCCAGCCGGTTCTCCAGCCGCCGCGCCTCGGGCCCCGAGATCGGCACCCGCAGGCCCGTGGTGCGGTTGTCGCGCCCCCATTCCAGGTTGATTGGCGCCGCGAAGTCCGGGACATAGCGGCGATAGCTGTTCACATAGGGCGCCAGCAGCGCGATGGCCGCGGGCAGGTGCTTCTGCATGCCGGCGATGAAATGCAGGAAGGCCGGCGTCTCACGGCCCTTTTCGTCGGAAAAGATGTTCCGGCCCGTTTCGATATCGGTGATCGAATGATGGATGTGCATGGCGCTGCCCGGCTCGCCCTCGATGGGCTTGGCCATGAAGGTGGCAAAGCAGTCGTGGCGCAGCGCGGCCTCGCGGATCAGCCGCTTGAAGTAGAAGATCTCGTCGGCCAGGGCCACCGGATCGCCATGGTTCAGGTTGATCTCGACCTGGCCCGCGCCGCCCTCCTGCAGGATGCCGTCGATCTCGAAACCCTGGGCCTCAGCAAAGTCATAGATGTCGTCGATGACTTTGCCGTATTCGTCCACCGCCGACATGGAATAGGCCTGTTTGGCCGCCGCGCGCCTGCCCGTGCGGCCCATGGGCGGGATGATCGGCTGGTTCGGGTCGATGTTGCGGGCGACCAGGAAGAACTCCATCTCGGGCGCCACGACCGGGTTCCAGCCCTTGTCACGATAGAGCTGCACCACGCGCTTCAGCACGTTGCGCGGCGCGATGGGCATGGGGTTGCCCTGCTGGTCGGTCGCGTCATGGATGACCTGGATGGTCCAGTCCGCGGTCCAGGGCGCGGCGGTGGCGGTCGAATAATCCGGAACCATCACCATGTCCGGTTCGGTGAAGGCGCCCGACGGGTTGTCGGCCCATTCCCCGGTGATCGTCTGCAGGAAGATCGAATTGGGCAGGTAGAACTGGTTTTGCCGCGCGAATTTCGACGCGGGCATGGCCTTGCCACGGGCGACGCCCGCCATGTCGGCCACGATGCATTCGACCTCGTCCAGGCGGCGCCCGGACATGAAGTCGCGCGCGGCCTGGGGCAGTTTCTCGGTCCAGTCGCTCATACGGCACCTTTGTCGGCTTGCGCCAGGGCGCGGGGTTGCTTGAAGAAGGCCTCGATCCGGTCGGCCAGCAGGGACGCGCCGTCTGCCTGCCCCATGCGGGCCGCAGCCCCGGCCAGCAGGTCGTCCGGAACGACACCCTTGGCGCGGGTGTCCATCAGCCCTTGGATGAAGTCGTCGCCGAATTCCGGATGCGCCTGCACGGTGAAGGCCCTGTCGCCGTAGATCAGCGCGGCGTTTTCGCAGAAGGCGTTCCGGCCCGCGACCTGCGCGCCGGGCGGCAGGGCCAAGACCTGATCCTGGTGCCAGGCGTTCAGCGTGACGGGCTGGCCGCCGAAATCGTAATCCTGCGCGCCCACGGCCCAACCGCCGGGATGCTTGACCACGGTGCCGCCTAGGGCCTGCGCGATGATCTGATGACCAAAGCAGATGCCGACCATCGGCACGCCCGCATCGTGGACGCGGCGGATGAAATCCTCCAGCGGCGGGATGAAGGCGTGATCCTCATAGGCCCCGTGGCGCGAGCCGGTCAGCAGCCAGCCGTCCGCATCGTGGATGTCCTGTGGAAACTCCATTCCCTCGACATGCCAGGTGGTGAAGTCGAATCCGCGCCCGGCCAGCAGGCGCACGAACATGTCCGGATAGTCGCCCAAATCCCGCTTCAGCTGCGCCGGCGACTGGCCGCATTGAAGGATGCCGATCCGCATGAAAAACCTTGATGTTGCTTGTGTCCGAAGCCTAGTCGCCCCGCAGGGGGGGCCGCAAGGGGGGCGTTTGCGCCTTTTGGCGGTCTGGCCGCGCAGACGCACAGGCGCTAGGCTGCGCGCAACGGAAAGGATGCACCCATGCCCCATCAGCGCCCCGAGATCGACCCGGACGGCCTTGACGAATTCTCGGTCGTGTTCACCGACCGGTCCCTGAACCACATGTCGAAACGCTTTCAGCAGGTCATGCGCGATCTGTCGGCGGGTCTGTGCGAGGTCTATGGCGCGGCCCAGGTGGCGATCGTGCCGGGCGGCGGCAGCTATGCGATGGAATCGGTCGCGCGCCAGTTCGGGCGCGACGCGCATGCGCTGATCGTCAGGAACGGCTGGTTCAGCTATCGCTGGAGCCAGATCTTCGACGCGGGCGCATTCGCGCGCGAGGTGACCGTGGTCAAGGCCCGCCCGCAGGGGAACGCGCCCCAGCTCGCCTATGCGCCCCCGCCCATCGACGAGGTCGTGGCCCGCATCCGCGACACGCGCCCCGACGCGGTCTTTGCCCCGCATGTGGAGACCTCGGCCGGGCTGATCCTGCCCGACGACTATATCACCGCGCTGGCCGATGCCGCGCATGAGGTGGGCGCCCTGATGGTGCTGGACTGCATCGCGTCGGGCGCCATCTGGGTCGACATGCGGGCCACGGGCGTCGACGTGCTGATCTCGGCCCCGCAAAAGGGCTGGTCGGCGTCGCCCGCCGCAGGCCTTGTCATGCTGTCCGATCGCGCCGCCGAACGACTGGCCACCACCGACAGCGACAGCTTTGCGCTGGACCTTAAGAAATGGCGCGCGATCATGCAGGCCTATCTGGATGGCGGCCATGCCTATCATGCGACCATGCCCACCGACGCGCTGCTGGGCCTGCGCGACGCGATGGAGGAGACCCGCGCGATGGGGTTCGCTGCCGCGCGCGACGCGCAATGGCGCCTTGGCCGGGCGGTCCGCGACGAACTGTCCGCGCGCGGCATCCGCTCGGTCGCGGCCGAGGGGTTCCAGGCGCCGGGCGTCGTGGTCAGCTATACCGACGACCCCGAGGTCAAGTCGGGCCGTGCCTTCGCCGCCCTCGGCACCCAGATCGCGGCGGGCGTGCCGCTGGCCGTGGATGAGGGGGCCGACTTCTCGACCTTCCGCATCGGGCTGTTCGGTCTGGACAAGCTGCGCGATGTCGACGGCACGATGGCCCGGCTTGTGCCGGTGCTGGACCAGGCGACCGCCCCGCGCGGCTAAGCCTTTGACGCGCGCGTCACGGCGGGATAGTGCCCCGCCGTGACCATGTGGCGACAGGACCCCGACATGACGCTGACGATCGACCTGGAAAGCCCGCTTGGGCCCGACCTGGACCTGCTGTTCCAACGCCACACCGCCGAGATGCATGCCGATACTCCGCCGGGATCGATCCACATGATGCCCAAGGAGGCGCTGGAGAACCCCGCCATCGCGTTTTTCGTGGTGCGCGACGCGGGCCAACCTGTGGCCATGGGTGCCATCAAGGACCTGGGCGCATCCGAGGGAGAGCTGAAATCGATGCACGTGCTGTCCGAACAGCGCGGGCGGGGCGTGTCGCGGATGCTGCTGCGGCACATGCTGGGTCACGCGCGGAACGCGGGCTATGCCAAGCTGTCGCTGGAAACCGGCGTGCAGCCCGGATTTGTCGCAGCGCGTGGCCTCTATGCCCGCGAGGGGTTCACGGAATGCCCGCCCTTCGGCAGCTATCGCGCCGACCCGCATTCGGTCTTCATGACGCTGATGCTGTAATGCAAACGGCGCGCATCCTGCGATGCGCGCCGTCGTCTTCCTGTCGATCAATCAGTGCTCGTGCGTGGGCAGAGCCTTCAGATCATCCTTGGTCCAGTTGGTCCGGGCATGTACGGTGCCGCTTTCGTCGCGCATGAAATCCAGGTCGGTCGCCGGAACCATGACCGGCTTGGCGCCGATGCCCAGGAACCCGCCAACGTCCAGAACGACCTTGGCCGAAGCGCCCATGCCATGCGTGTGCGACACGCTGCCGACGGTTTCGTCGCCCGGGCCATAGACGGTGGCGCCGTCCAGAACGGCCTCGGTCAGTTCGTTGTGGGTCAGTCGCGTGTGGTTTGCGTGGTCCATGTCGACCTCCTTCAGGTGGTGTGGCACATCAACACCGGCCCCGCGGGTGCCGTTCCGTGGTCATGGGAAGGCCCTGCGCACAAGTTCGTGCTTGCCAGGGCGATTAGCGTCTGGATTGCCGATGCGCCTGCCGCTAAGAAAGGCCAGCCCGCCGGCCCCGTAGCTCAACTGGATAGAGCAATTGACTTCTAATCAATAGGTTGCAGGTTCGAATCCTGCCGGGGTCGCCATTTTCCGTTTCAGCTCAGACCCTTACCGCACCAATCGGTGCATCTTTTCCTGTCCATAAGGACAGGATGACGCCGCCACCGACTTCAGACAAAAGAGGCTTATCGGCCGGGCGTCCTTGGTGGTTGGTTTAAAGAGTTCAGACGCCCGGCCGATCTGTCACCCCTGCGGTCAAGTGCCATCCGCGGGCGTCCCCAGATCCCACCACAGCCCCGCCATGATCGCCAGCGCCTGCCGCGACAGGCTTTGCAACGCATGTTCGTCGGGCGCGTGCTGACAGCAGCCACGATAGGAATGGGGCACCCAGATCGTCGGCAGGCCCAGGATTTCCGCAAAGCATTCGTTGGGCAGCGACCCGGCCAGGTTCGGCAGCAGATGCGGGTCCTGCCCGGTCGTCCGCCGGACCGACACCGCGACCCGGCGCACCCAGTCATGGTCGGGCATCAGCCGCGTGGCATGGGCGGGATCGCCGTCCCGCGGCACGATGCGCACCGCGTGATGGCCGTGGCGGTCCAGGTGGCGGCGCAGCGCCGGCAGGATGTCGTCCGGATCGGTCCCCACAACATAGCGCAGCTGGCAGGTCGCCCGCGCGCGGCCCGCGATGGCGTTCACGGGTGCGTCGGGCACGCCGGCGGTCATCGCCAGCACCGCGAAGCTGTTCCAGCCAAAGGCGCGTTCGGTGGGTGTCAGCCCGACCTCTCCCCAATCGGCATCGACCTGGGGGCCGCCCGCCTCGATCACCGGCAGGTCGCGCAGGGCGTCGCGCAGCGCGGGCGTCAGGCTGTCGGGGCGCCATTCCGGGACCTGGATCTGGCCGCGCCGATCGCAGATAGTGGCCAGCGCATGGGCCAGGATCATCGCCGGATCCGCCAGAAGACCGCCCCAGTTTCCCGAATGATGCGCCCCCGACCGCAGCTCCAGCACCAGATCAAAGGCCAGCGCCGCGCGCGATCCCATGAACAGCGTCGGCACGTCGGCCTGCAGGCGCGGGCCGTCGGATGCGATCAGCACGTCGGCCGCCAGCGCATCGGCATGGTCCCGGCAGACCTGGGCCAAGCCGGGCGATCCGGTCTCCTCGGACATCTCGAAGATGATCCGCGTGTTGAAGCCCAGATGCCCGCGCGTATCGATGACCGCCTGCAGCGCGGCGAGGTTGATCAGGTGCTGCCCCTTGTTGTCGGCCGCGCCACGGCCATACAGGCGGTCGCCCTCGGCGGTCAGGACAAACGGCGACAGCCCGTCGCGCCACTGGTCGGTCTGGGCGCGGACCACGTCGCCATGACCATAGGTCAGGACCGTGGTCAGGGCCGGATCCTCGATCCGTTCCGCGATCAGCAGAGGGCCGCCGCGCGGGTCGGGATTGTCCAGCACCCGCGGGGCGAAACCCAGACCGGACAGGCGCGGTATCATCGCCTCGGTCAGATAGCGGTCCAGATGGGGCCGCTGCGCCGGGTCCTGGCTTTCGGTCGGATGTGCCACCAAGGCTGCCAGATCGGCCTGGAATCCGCCCTGGTCGAAATAACCTTCGGCGCGGGCGACCGCATCCTGTCGCGCATCGGTCATGGGCGAACCTCTGGGCGGTATCCGGCGGACGCCTCGATCAGGTGGGTGGTATAGGGCTGGGCGCCCTGCCCCGCCCGCAGATGGGATGCCGGCAGGATCTCGACGATGCGGCCGCGCTGCATCACGGCCAGCCGGTCGCACATATGGGCGATCACCGACAGGTCGTGGCTGACCATCAGATAGGTCAGCCCGTGTTCGTCGCGCAGATCGGCCAGCAGGTTCAGGATCTCGGCCTGGACGCTGACGTCCAGCGCGCTGGTCGGCTCGTCCAGCAGCAGCAGGCGCGGCTCCGCCGCCAGCGCGCGGGCGATTGCCACGCGCTGACGCTGTCCCCCGGACAGCTGGTGCGGATAGCGGAAGCGGAACCCCCGGCCCAGGCCCACGTCGTCCAGCAGCTTGACGATGCGCTGGTCGATCCGGTCCATGCCCTGCAGGCGCAGGGTTTCCGCCAGGACGGCATCGACGGAATGGCGCGGATGCAGGCTGGCATAGGGGTCCTGGAACACCATCTGGACGGTGCGAAAGAACGCCCGGTCGCGCCGCTCTCCCTTCTGGATCTGACCGTCGACCGCGATCCGGCCGGACCAGCCGGGGATCAGGCCTGCGATGGTGCGCAGGATGGTCGACTTGCCCGAACCGCTTTCGCCGACCAGGCCAAAGCTTTCGCCCGGCGCCACGTCGAAGGCCGCATCGTGGACGGCGGTGACGCGGTCGGGCTCTTGCCCGAACCAGACGGTCAGATCGGCAACGCTCAGCATCTCAGGGGCCTTTCACGACGGGGTCGCGCCAGCTGTCCTGGCGCTGGAGGACCGACAGGCGCGACACCGGCGCGTCCAGCCGCGGCAGGCTGTCCAGAAGCCCGCGGGTATAGGGGTGCTGGGCCCGGTGCAGGTCGCGGGCGGGCAGCGTCTCGACCACGCGGCCGGCATACATGATCAGCACGCGGTCGCAGAACTGCGCCACCAGGTTCAGGTCGTGGCTGATGAAGATCAGCCCCATGCCGCGGTCGCGGACCAGCCGGTCCATGATGTGCAGCACCTCGGTCCGGACCGACACGTCCAGCGCGCTGGTCGGTTCGTCCGCGATCAGGATCTGCGGGTCGGGGGCCAGCATCATGGCGATCATGATGCGCTGACCCATGCCGCCCGACACCTCGTGGGGATAGCTGTCCATGACGCGTTCGGGGTCGCGGATCTGCACGGCCTCAAGCATCTCCAAGGCCTTTGCGCGGGCAGCCGCGCGGGGCGCGCGGGCGTGCAGGCGATAGGCCTCGATGATCTGCTGGCCCACGGTCATCACCGGGTTCAGGCTGAACTTGGGGTCCTGCATGACCATGCTGATGCGCCCGCCGCGGACGCTGCGCATCTGCCGGTCGGGCAGGTTCAGGATGGACTGGCCCTCCAACTCCATCCGGGCGGCCTCGACCCGGCCGGGCGGACGCACCAGGCCCAGGATCGCGCGGCCGGTCATGGACTTGCCCGACCCGCTCTCGCCCACGACGCCAAGGCGTTCGCGGCCCAGGTCGAAATCGATGCCGCGCACGGCCTGGAACTCGCCCTGCCGGGTCGGGAAGGTGACGCGCAGGTCGCGCACGGACAGAAGGGGTTCGGTCACGACTTGTCTCCCTTGGGGTCCAGCACGTCGCGCAGCCCGTCGCCCAGCAGGTTGAAGGCCATCGACACCAGAAAGATCGCGATGCCCGGCATGGCGGCGACCCACCAGAAGTCCAGGATATAGCCCCGCCCGTCCGAGATCATCGCCCCCCATTCGGGCAGCGGCGGCTGTGCACCGAGGCCCAGAAAGCCCAAGCCCGCCGCAGACAGGATGATCCCCGCCATGTCCAGTGCCACCCGCACGATCAGCGACGACAGGCACAGGGGCCAGATGTGGCGGATCAGCAGGCGCAGCCGCCCCGCCCCCTGCAGGCGCGCGGCGGCGATGAAGTCGGCGTTGCGGATGGTCAGCGTCTCGGCGCGCGCCAGGCGCGCATAGGGCGGCCAGGCGGTCAGCGCCAGCGCCAGCACCGCATTGCCGATGCTGGGCCCCAGGGCCGCGACGAAGGCCAGCGCCAGGATCAGCTTGGGGAAGGCCAGAAAGATGTCGGTCACCCGCATCAGCACCTGGTCCACCCAGCCCCCGGCGAACCCCGCCACCGTGCCGATCAGCAGCCCGATGACCGGCGCGATCAGCGCGACCGTGCCCACGATGAACAGCGTGATGCGCGAGCCGTGGATCAGCCGGGACAGGATGTCGCGCCCCAGGGCGTCGGTGCCCAGCCAATGCGCGGCAGACGGCGGCTGCAGCCGGTCGGCCAGGTTCTGGGCATAGGGGTTCTGCGGCGCGATCCAGGGCGCCAGGATCGCCATACCGATCAGCAGCACCAGGATGATCAACCCGACCATCGCCAGCTTGTTGGCGCGAAAGGTCAGCCAGCCCTGATAGATCGCGCCAAGCCGCGCCTGGCGGCGGGTCTGGGGCGCGTCGGACAGCAACCAATCGCGGCGTGTCATGGCGCTCATGTCGACCTCGGGTCCAGGAAACGATAGAGGATGTCGCTGAACAGGTTCAGCACGACAAAGCACACGCCCACGACCACCGTACCGCCCAGGACCGCGTTCATGTCGCCCGACAGAAGGCCGCGGGTGATGTAGCTGCCCAGTCCCGGCCAGCTGAAGATGATCTCGGTCAGGACCGACCCTTCCAGCAGAGAGCCGAAGGACAGCGCGATGACCGTCACCAGCGGGATCGCGATGTTGCGGAAGGCGTGGCCCCAGATGACGGCGCGTTCGGACAGGCCCTTGACGCGGGCGGTGGTGATGTATTCCGCCGACAGCTGCTCCAGCATGAAGCTGCGCGTCATGCGGCTGATATAGGCCAGCGAATAATAGCCCAGCAGGCTGGCCGGCAGGATGATGTGGGAGAAGGCGTCGCGGAACGCGCCCCAGTCCCCGGCGATCAGGCTGTCGACCAGGATCATGCCGGTCACGTTCGGCACCATCCCGTCATAGATGATCCCCTGCCGCCCCGGCCCCCCGACCCAACCCAGCATGCCATAGAAGATCAGCAGGCCCATCAGCCCCAGCCAGAAGATCGGCATCGAATAGCCGACCAGCGCCACGACGCGGGCGACCTGGTCGATGACGCCGCCGCGCCGCGCCGCCGCGATCACGCCCAGGGGCACGCCGATCACGACGCCGATGAAGGTGCCCAGGGCCGCCAGCTCGAAGGTCGCGGGAAAGACGCGGGCGATGTCCTGTGCCACCGGCTGCCCGGTGGAGATGGAGCGCCCGAAATCGCCGCGCAGCACGTCGCCCACATAGGACAGGAACTGCACGATCAGCGGCTTGTCCAGGCCCATCGCCACATAGGCGGCGTCGTACTGGGCCTGGGTGGCGCGGTCGCCCACCACCTTCAGCACCGGGTCGATCGGCATGACCCGCCCGATGATGAAGGTGACCAGCAGCAGGCCCAGCAGCGTCAGCGTCAGCGACAGGACGGTCCCCGCCACGCTGCGCAGGCGCCGGCGGGTCAGGGCGCGGCGCCGCGACGGTGCGGTCGCGGCGCCGGTTGGATCGGTCAGGGCCATTTATTCGCCCTTCGTCACCTGGCGATACATGACCGACGAGATGGCGCCGCCGCTCCACCAGTTCTGGACGCCGTCGCGCAGGCCGACCTGTTCGATGCGCTGGAACAGCGGAACGATCGGGGCCTCGGCCTGGTACTGGCGCTGGATGTCCTGGTACATCGCGGCGCGGGCGTCGGCGTCCTGCTCCAGGGTGGCGGCGACAGTGGCCTCGTTCATCTCGGCCGGCACCTCATAGGCGTTGCGCCAAGCCAGCAGGCCCACGGCCGCGGCCTCGTCGCTGTTGTCGGGGTTATAGGCGAAGGTCGCGGCATTGGTGTTCGGGTCCGAGTAATCCGGCCCCCATTCGCCCAGGAAGATCGGAACCTCGCGGGCGCGATAGGCGTCCAGCACCTGCGCGCCGGTCATCTGCTCGATCTCCAGCGTCAGGCCGACCTGGGCCATCGACGCCTGCAGGGTCTGGGCCACGTCCACGTATTCGCGCAGGTCGCGCACGCGGGTGGTGATGGTGCCGCCCTCGATCCCCGCATCGGTCAGGATCTGGCGGGCCTTCTCCACGTCATAGGTCCAGGGCTGCTCGTCCAGCACGCCCAGATAGCCCTGGGGCAGGAAGGTCTGGTGGGTGACGAACTGACCCTTCAGAAAGCTGCCGGTGATGCCCTCGTAATCGACGAGGTGCTTCATCGCCTCGACCACGGCGGGGTTCGACAGCAGTTCGTCCTTCTGGTTCAGGCCCATGTACAGGATGCGGCCGCGCGGCTCGTCCTGGATGGTCACGCCCTCGACCGCGGCGATGGACTCCACGTCCGTCGGCGTCAGGTTGCGCGCCACGTCGATGTCGCCCTGCTCCAGCAGCAGCCGTTGCGCACTGGATTCGGCGACGTTGCGCACGATCACGCGCTTCATCTCGGGGGCGCCCTGCCAGTACTCCTCATAGGCGGTCAGCTGCACCGCCTCGTTCGGACGCCAGGCCGACAGCACATAGGCGCCCGACCCGGCCTCGTTCGTGTTCAGCCAGGCATTGCCCATGTCGCCGTCGACCTCGTTGGCCATGACGGTCTCCATGTCGACCACGCTGGCGATGTTGGCGGTCAGGCAGTTCAGCACGAAGGTCGGCGCATAGGGCTTGTCCATCGTCAGCGTCAGCGTGTTGCCGTCGGCGGTGATCATCTGATCGACGTTGTCGGCGGTAAAGCCGAACTGGGTCAAGATGAAGGCCGGGGTCTTGTCCAGCTTGACCGCGCGCTGCAGCGACCAGGCGGCGTCCGCGGCGCGCACGGGGTTGCCGGAATGGAAGGTCGCATCCTCGCGCAGCGTGAAGGTGATGGACAGGCCGTCCTCCGACACCGCCCATTCGGTCGCAAGGCTGGGCTGGAAGCCCGCGTCCGGGTCCAGCGGGTTGAAATCGACCAGCCGGTCATAGGTGTTGTTGTTGACGTCGTTGCCCGCGAACTCGAAGCTTACCGCCGGGTCCAGGCTGATGATGTCGTCGATCGTGTGGGCCACGACCAGGGTGTCGGCCGGCGTCTCGGCCCAGGCCGCGGGTGCAAGCGCCAGCGCCGAGGCCAGAAGCATGGCGCGCATGGTCAGGGGATATGTCATGTGAGGTTCCTGTCGGTGATCGGCCCCCGCTGTGTCGCGGGGTTGCATGTCATGCAGCCTGCCGCAGGCCCGTCCGGCATTCAATGCCAATCTGACGGCCGGCCCGACGGGAAGGGCCTAGCCCGCCCTGACATCCCCGACGACCGGCCCATCCAGCGCGGACGCGTCGCGCAGCGGGTGATCGGCGCTCATCACCTGTCCGCTGACGCGGTTTCGCCCGGCCAGCTTGCTGCGATACAGCATCCGGTCGGCCCCGGTCAGCCAGAAGGCGTTGTCGCTGCCCATGTCGCATCGCCCGGACGCCACGCCGATGCTGATCGTCACCACCTGCCCCACCTGCGAGGCGCGGTGCGGGATGGACAGTGCCTCGACCCCGGCGCGCATCGTCTCGGCCAAGTGAAGGGCGCCGTCCAGGTCGGTGCCGGGCAGGATGCAGGCGAACTCCTCGCCGCCGTAGCGCGCGCACAGGTCGCCCGACCGGCGGATCGCCTGCGCCAGCGCCTGCGACACGGCCTTGAGGCAGATGTCCCCCTCGGGGTGGCCATAGCTGTCGTTGAAGCCCTTGAAGTGATCGATATCCAGCATCAGCACCGCGATCAGACCGCCGTCGCGCGCCTGCCGGTGCAGCTCCGCCTGCAGGCGGCGTTCCAGCATGCGCCGGTTGGCCAGCCCCGTCAGCGGATCGCGCAGCGCCTGCTCGGTCAACTGGTCGCGCATCCGCTTCATCTGGACGTGGTTGCGCACGCGCCGCTGCAGGGCGGCCGGGCGGATCGGCTTGGTGACATAGTCGATCGCACCGACTGCCAACCCGCGCAACTCGGCCTCGTCATCGCCCAGGGCGGTGGCGAAGATCACCGGAATGTCGCTGAGCAGCGGGTCGGCCTTGAAGATGCGGCACAGCTGATAGCCGTCCATGCCGGGCATCACCACGTCCAGCAGGATCAGGTCCGGCCTGCTTTCGCGGGCCACCTGCACGGCCTGTTCGCCGGACAGGGCAAAGCAGATCTCGTATTCGTCCTCCAGCACGGCGGTGACGATCTCGATGTTGGCGGGTTCGTCGTCGATCACAAGGATGACGGGGCGGTTGTCCATGTTCATATCCCTGGTTGACCGGTGTCGGGGTGGGGGCGGTTCAGCAGCGCATCCGCCGCGGCATAATCCAGCCGCAGCAGCGCGCGGCGCACGGGGTGGTCGTCTATCGCCATTCGGTCCAGCTGCAGCGCCTCGGCCAGCGCGTCAAAGCTGGCACGGGCGGCCATGCTGCGACGGCGGACCTGGTCGCGCAGATGGCCGCGCAGCTGGGCGATCCGCGCGCTGTCGCCGGCCGGGGTGGGCGGCGATGCGGCCGCGTGGGGCGTGCCCGCCCCCGCGGTCAGGCTGTCGGCGGCGGCGATCGCTGCAGCCAGCGGGCCGGACAGCTGCGCCAACAGCGCGTCGATGTCGGTCGTGTCATCGGCCTGCAGAAACGCCTCGATCTGCCCGGCAAGGGCCGCGATCCGGGGCAGCTCCAGCGAGGCCGCGACCCCCTTCAGGGTATGGGCGGCACGATGGGCGTCCTGGCGTCGTCCGTCGGCGATCAGCTGCGCGATCTGCGCGACAGCATCGCGGTTCCCTTCGGCAAAGGACAGGATCAGGCGGCGCAGCAGCGGCCGCTTGCCGTTCACCCGCGCCAGCGCGGCGGGAATGTCGAAGGGCGGCAGGTGATCGGGCAGGTCCGCGGCACCCACCCCCTCGGCCCGCGGGGCCGGGGCGGCGGCGGTGGGCACGATCCGCATGTGGCGTGCCAGCACCGCGATCAGGCGCGCGGGATCGACGGGCTTGGTCACGTGATCGCACATCCCCGCCTGCATGCAGGCGCGGCGTTCGTCGTCATAGGCATGCGCGGTCAGCGCGATGATGGGCAGGGCCTCGGCCGTGTGCGTCAGGCGGATCTGCCGCGTGGCGGTCAGCCCGTCCATCTCCGGCATCTGCATGTCCATCAGCACGGCGGCATAGCCCGCCGCACCGGCCTCGACCATCCGGCAGGCGACAAGCCCGTTCTCGGCGCAATCGACCAGCAGGCCCGCATCGCCCAAAAGCGCGACCGCGATCTCTTGGTTGATCGGATTGTCCTCGACCAGCAGCACGCGTTGACCGCGCATCGCCTCGGGCAGCACGGGGGCGGCGGGCAGGTCGGGCGCGACCTCGGGGACATGGCGTTCGGCCAGCCCGGGCAGCTGCTTGAGCGCATCCAGCAGGTTGCGCGCGTTGATGGGCTTGGCCAGGAACAGATCGATCGTCTCTCCGCCGGCCTCGGCCATGACGGCATCGACGCCGTGCGCGGTCATCACCATCGTGGCGGGCATCCGCCGCAGACCCACCCGCCGCAGCGCGCGCAGCGTCTGCAGCCCGTCCAGATCGGGCATCTTCCAGTCCAGGATCACCAGGTCATAGGGATGGCCCCGCTGATCAGCCGCCTGCACCATGTCCAGCGCCGCGCGGCCCGAGGGCGCCAGGATCACCCGGATCTGCCAGCGGGCAAAGATCGCCTCCAGCATCTTCAGCGCGATGGGGCTGTCATCCGCGATCAGGATGCGCAGGGCGCGGATCGCGCTGCAGGGCAGGATCGCCTCGGCGGCGTCCACCTGTCCGATCCCCAGGCACAGCGAGAAGGTGAACCGGCTGCCCTGCCCCGGCACGCTCTCCGCGCGGATCCAGCCGTCCATCTGCTGGACGATCTGCTTGCAGATCGCCAGCCCCAGCCCCGTCCCCCCGAACCGCCGCGTGGTCGAGCTGTCGGCCTGCGTGAACGGCGTGAACAGCCGGCCGACCTGGTCGGGCGTCATGCCGATGCCGCAATCGCTGACCGAGATCTCGACCCGCGCCTGGTCGTCCTGCCGTTCGACCAGGCGGGCGGTCAGCACGATCTCTCCGTCCTCGCTGAACTTGGTCGCGTTGCTCAACAGGTTCAGCAGCACCTGGTTCAGGCGCAGCTCATCCCCGACCAGCATCTCGGGCAGGCGCTCGTCGATCTCCTGGCGCAAGGTCAGGCGGCGGGCGGCCATGGTGTCGGCCACCATCTGGACCTGGCATGACATCGCCGAACGCAGGTCGAAGGGCCGCGCCTCCAGGGTCAGCGCCCCCGCCTCGTTCTTGGAAAAATCCAGCAGGTCGTTGATCAGGCGCAATAGGACGCCCCCCGCGGTGCTGATCCGGCTGACATGCTCGCGCTGGCGCGGTTCCAGCGTAGTTCGCTGGACCAGGTGGCAAAAGCCCAGGATGGCGTTGATGGGGGTGCGGATCTCGTGGCTCATGTTGGCCAAGAACATGCTCTTGGTGCGGTTCGCCTCCTCGGCCTCGCGGGTGCGTTCCTCCAGGGCGGCGCTTTTGGCCACGATCTCATCGCTCATTTTGCCGATGCGGTCGAAGGACTGGACGACCTTGTCGCTGACCCAGACCAGAACCGCGGTCTGAAACGCCACGATGGCCCCGTGCAGCAGCACCCGCGCCACGTCGCCGTCGGTCGAGAACACGGCATTCGGCAGCAGATAGAACAGCACCAGATGATGCACAGTGATCGCCGCCGCCGACATGATCAGGGCCGACCGATCGAACCATGCCAGGTTCAGCGCCAGCACGGCATAGAAGTACATGTGCATGTCCATCTGCCAGGCGTGCCCCTCGAACACCAACAGGAACAGCGCAGGCTCGCCCACCAGGGCCACGGCGGCGATGTTGCGCGTCACCGGCCGAGTGCGGCGCAGCCTCCACAGCAGGTGATAAAGCGCGGCTAGCCCCCCGGCCAGTGCCATCGCCGTAAACGGTGACATGCTGCCCACCCACAGCGCGGCCAGGCCGATTACCGGGACATGAGCCCAGAACAGCGTGACCAGCATCCGGCCATAGCGCGCCCGCAGCGCGTTCAGTTCGACGTTCATCGTGCCCCCTCCGCGTCCGACGCGACGCATCCCAAAGATCCCGGCGCGGGCAGCACCAGCCATGCGCCCCGCTGGCGGACGCGGTCCTCGAACCCGTCGTCGCCCGACAGCACGACCGACAGGCCGGGCAGCGCGCCAAAGGCGATCACCCCGCCCCCGGCGGCATGGACCAGGTCCAGAACCTGCGCCCGATGCAGGCCGGGACTGGTCATAACAAGGAACTGTCCCGGCGCGCCCGGGCGGGTCAATGCATGGCCCGCCAGCGCAACCAGCCCCGCCAGCGCCAGCGCCAGCGCCGGCAAAAGCGCGCCCAACGCACCCCCCTCGGTTTCGGGCGCCGTCATGTCGGCACCGGTTCCAGATGTCACGATGTGCTCCTGCCCTATCCTTGAAGTGCACAATATCCCGCAACGCGTCGTCCGTCCGCAGACCGGTCGAATGCAAGAATGTCCAAAACGATGCGGTTCATACGGAACCAGTGGCGTAACCGTGCGCCCACGGGGGGTCCGGGGGCGCGTAGCCCCCGGCCACCGCGGGACGCAATCCGCGTGCAACGGCCCTCGCAGACGGGCCGCCGAACCCCGCCCCCGCCCGGCGCTGCCATGGCTGCCTAAAAATCATGGGACAAAGCGGATCAGTCGCCCCGCACGACTGTATTTCGTGAAGGATTCCCTATTCTGAGATGGGGCAGTGGCTCCAGGCTAGTCGATCATCGCTGCATTCTGTGATCTCAACAACATCGCCCACCCGCGGGGTCGTGTGATCGACCGGCGGCTGGTTCCTATGTGCTGCTCGCTTCCAATACTCCCTCCACCGGATGCCATAAGTGACAGCGCCGGCCCGCCCATCGCTTTCCGTGACGATGACTGCGGAATCCACGCGCGGTGCTCCGCTTAGGCGGTGATCGGGCAATCCAGGATGTACCGCCCCGGACATCTCCGCGTCCCCGGCATTCCGGTCGAATGCGGCACCTGACTGGCACTTCATCCGGACGAGGGCTTTCAGCGCATTCTTGACGCCGTGCAGCTTTGACAACGCGGGTCAGGCCATGGACCTGTCGGCCTATCCGACCTAGGGTCCCTGCGCCGGCACTTTACACGCGCCCCGTCACCGGCCATGCGGCGGCTCCGGACAGGCACGGTCCGGATCAACCGCCATGGTCGCTGGTGCAATCATGCTCTGCCGGCCGGGGCCTGCGAGTAACCGGGCATCGGCAGCGATCCGGGCTGCACGGCCTGTCGCGAACGTGGCCAACACAAGACCGTGCCGAATGAAATCTGAGGAGCCTTCCATGACCCACCGCATCGCCCTGATCCCCGGAGACGGCATCGGCATTCCCGTGACCGAGGCCGCCCTGCGCGTCATGGAGGCCAGCGGCGCCGACATCGCGACCGAGAGCTTTCCCTGGTCCTGCGATCATTACCTGCAGCACGGCCGCATGATGCCCGAGGACGGGATCGAGACCTTGCGCGGCTTCGACGCCATCTTCCTGGGCGCGGTGGGCTGGCCCGCCCGCGTGCCCGATGCCGTGTCGCTGCACGGGCTGCTGCTGCCCATCCGCAAGGCCTTCGTCCAATACGCCAACATACGCCCGCACCGCCTGTTGCCCGGCGTCGAGGGTCCGCTGAAGACCCGCAATTTCGACATCCTCTGCATCCGCGAGAACACCGAAGGCGAATATTCCGGCGCTGGCGGCCGCGTCCATCAGGGCACACCTGACGAGGTCGCGGTCGAGACCTCGATCTTCACTCGCGCTGGCGTGGAACGCATCCTGCGCTTCGGCTTCGAACAGGCGCAGGCACGGCGGGGCAAGCTGGCCTCGGTCACGAAGTCGAACGCGCAGCGCCACAGCATGGTATTCTGGGACGAGGTCACCGACGAACTGGCCGCCGAATACCCGGACGTCGCTGTCACCCGCTACCACATCGACGCGATGTGCGCGCGGATGGTCATGGCGCCCGAAACGCTGGACGTGGTCGTGGCCTCGAACCTTTTTGGCGACATTCTGACGGATCTGGGCGCGGCCATCCAGGGGGGCCTGGGCTTTGCGGCCTCGGCCAACATCGACCCGACGCGCCGCAACCCGTCGATGTTCGAACCGGTCCACGGCTCGGCCCCCGACATCGCGGATCAGGGCATCGCCAACCCGATGGCGGCGTTCTGGTCGGCGGCGATGATGCTGGACCACCTGGGCCAGACGGCCCCCGCCGCCCGCATCATGGCCGCACTGGAGGCCGCCACCGCCCGCGGCATCGGCACCCGCCCCGGCCGCGACACCACCGACGCCATCACCACGGCCGTTATAGCGCAGCTGTAAAGACCGCACCGACCCGCGCTCCCCGTCGGTCTCTACCGACCCAAGCCCGGCGCTCCGGCGAGCGCTGACAGATGCGTGGGTCGGTGCCGATACCAGCGCCACAAAAGATCCTGACCTCGCGCCGGGCATTCCTTGGGCACAGTCGCGGTTATCGAACCGTACATGGTTGAACGACGATGACTGGTGCCGCCCGTGCCGACAGTCGCATATCTATGCAACACGCCGTTCTGCGGATGCTTTTGCAAAACACTATAGCGGTGATTCCTGGACGCCCTGCGCGGATTGTGGCGCTGCAGAAAAGCAAGTCATCATCTGAATTCCGGGTCTGGATTGTTGCTGATGCTAATCTCACGCCTTGGTTCGCTGAGGTGACCCATCGACGGATAGCCAGTTCCGTCCAGCCACGGCACTACGGCCTAAGCGCAGTTTTACAGGAGGATCGTTGCTCAATGTGATGATCACGACAAGGTTGCTCCTGTCGTGCGTCGATAATGTTGAGACAGTATGCTGCCCTGACAAACGGACGTTATGGCAGTTGTAATTGTGTTCTTGGTAAAGCGACGGAACACGACCTCCGGCGTCGTCGCACGTCGTGATAAACCTGCCAGAGGGCCCTGCCGTCATTCGGGCCGACAGTATGCAGCCAGTCAGCCGCTTTCGTTGGATTGACCTGTGTAAAAGCACGGTGGTGAACGATCAACAGAGGCCTTCATTCCTACGCCTCTCGGCGGAGAAAGCATTCACGTCCTTGTCGAGGCGAGACTAGTCACTCGCACGAAGACCTTGGCAGTGTAGCAGTCCTAACGACGCGACACGCATGCATATCGTTTTTTAGGATGGCATGCTCTGTAAGCCTAACCAGCAAATCTCTGCATGGTCTGCGCGTTCCTCCTTTCCATCGCAAAACCGACAGAAGGGCTGAATCTATAAAAAGCGGAACAGGAAAAAGCGCCGCTGGAAACGTTTCTTATCCCATGATGCCGTCACAGGTTATCATCAAATTGTGCCGCAGCATCCATACTGACCCCGCGGTCTTGCTGGCGTCCAGCTACGGACGCGCGAGAGGACACTGACTTGTCGGAACTCGGATATTGCCCGATAGCGTTACGAGTACGACTTACTCTGACGCCGAGAATGAAGCCTGGACTAGTGACGAAGCCGATCATCATGCTCGGAACCGATGCGACCGATTAAAGGCGATCTAAAATCACTGCCCAATGACGGCGGGATGAAATTTTCTCCCGGCTCGGTAATCTTGACGATCACCCATGCGCGCCTTCTCTGCGTCCAAGACAGGTCACTGTGCGCGTTCGGAATGTTTCGTCAACACTCTAGGGGAACAGCGGAACTTGCGCCGGCGGCCTTTCGGGCGCCGACGCGGAAAGCATACAGTCCGGGTCAGTTCCGGTTCTCGCCGAAGGGCAGCGGTTCGGGAGACTGGCCGCGGGTCTTGGCAAGCGACACGACCACGCCCACCGTTAGGATGAAGAACGTGATCCCAAGCGACCAGGACGGCGGGAACTTCTCCCAGCCCATCAGGTCCGCGATGAAGATCTTGGAACCGATGAAGATCAGCAGGATCGACAGCGCGTATTTCAGATAGGCGAAGCGGTGCAGGATCGCGGCCAGCGCGAAGTACAGCGCCCGCAGGCCCAGGATCGCGAAGATGTTCGAGGTGTAGACCAAATACGGGTCCGTGGTGATGGTGAACACCGCGGGAACCGAGTCGACAGCAAAGACGAGGTCCGCGATCTCGATCACGATCAGCGCCAGCAGCAGGGGCGTGGCCCAGCGGACCAGCTTGCCGGTCTTGGGATCGGGAATCTTGACCGTGAAGGCATGGCCGTGAAGCTCGTCCGTGACGCGCATGCGGCGGCGCAGCCAGTTCAGCGCCTTGTTGTCGGCCATGTCCGTGTGATCGTCGCTGGCGAACAGCATCTTGATGCCGGTGAAGATCAGGAAGGCCGCGAACAGGTACAGGACCCAGTGATAGTTCTCGACGATGGTCGCGCCCAGGCCGATCATGATGCCGCGCAGCAGGATCACGCCCAGGATGCCCCAGAACAGCACGCGGTGCTGGTATTCGCGCGGAATCGCGAAAAAGCTGAAGATCAGCGCGATGACGAAGATGTTGTCCATCGCCAATGTCTTCTCGACGATGAACGCGGTCAGGTACTGCGCCGTGGCCTCCCCGCCCATCGTCCAGTAGATGAAGCCCGAAAAGGCGATGCCCAAGGTGATGTACATGGCCGACAGCTTGAGGCTTTCGGCGATCCCGATCTCATGGTCGTCCTTGTTCAGGACTCCCAGGTCAAAGACCAGCAGGGCGATGACCAGCCCCATGAAAAGCAGCCACATCCAGATGGGCTTGCCCAAGAATTCGCTTAGAAGAAGTTCCACGATGCCCTCGCAAGACTGAAAATGTGCGGGGCAAGGGACGACGGAAGGGCCACCGATGCACCGAGCACGCTCGATGCGGTCCGACATCGCAGCCGATCGTGACGATCATGCTGCCAGAGGGGCCCGGTCCGCAGGGCGGCGCATACCACGAATCGGCCGCCCGCACAAGCATGCGCTTATGCGGGCGGCATCGCGCGGCATTAGAACTCCAGCATCTGCCCTCGACCGGCCGGGGCCGCGACCCGGATCGGGCGCGCCTCGACCGCAAAGTCCGGTGCAAGCGACGGGCGTTGGGCGGGCGGTGCCTGATCGGTCACGGTGAATGCCCCCATCTCGGTCGAAAGGACCTGGGCCTGCTGGCGCAGCGACATGGACGCCGCCGTCGCCTGTTCTGCCACCGCGGCATTCTGCTGGGTCACCTGGTCCAGCTGGTTCACGCCGCTGTTGATCTCGGACAGGCCGATGGACTGTTCGGCGGTGGCCAGGGCGATGGCCGCGATCTGTTCGGACACGTCCGACGCCTTCTGCAGGATGACCCCCAGGCTGTCGCCCGTCCGGCCCACAAGATCGGACCCGGTCCTGACCTGCGCCGCGCTTTGCGAGATCAGGCCACGCACCTCGCGCGCGGATTCCGCCGCGCGCTGCGCAAGGCCCCGCACCTCGGAGGCCACGACCGCAAAGCCGCGACCCGCCTCTCCGGCTCGAGCAGCCTCGACGCCCGCGTTCAGGGCCAACAGGTTGGTCTGGAACGCGATGTCGTCGATGACACCGATGATGCGGGTGATCTGTTCCGACGACCGCTGGATGCCCTGCATGGCGGTGACCGCATCGGCCACGACGGCCGCGCTGGTCTGGGCGATGTCGCGGTTCTGGCCGCTGGCGCGCTCCGCCTCTCGGGCGCGTTCGGCGGTCTGGCGCAGGCTCTCGTTCATCTGGTTCAGGGCCGCGGCGGACTGTTCCAGTGTGGCGGCCTGGGTCTCGGCGCGGCTGGACAGCTCTCCGGCGGCCATGTTGATCTCGTCCGCGCCGCCGCGCACCTGGTTGGCGACGTCGGTGATGCGGCGGATCGTGTCCGACAGACCGCCCACGACACCGTTGAACGCCAGGCGCAGCGAATCATAGCCCTGCGGAAAGGGATCATGCGCGGGGCTGGCGATCTGATGCGTCATATCGCCAGCGGCCAGCCGGTCCAGCCCGGTGCCGATCTCGCGCACGACGCGGGCCTGACGCTCGGCCTCGGCGCGGGCGTCGCGGTCGCGGGCGTCGCGCGCGGCCTCGGCCTCGGCCTCCAGACGCCGGGCAGTCAGCGCCCGGTCGCGGAACACCTGCATCGCCCCGGCCATCGCCCCGATCTCGTCGCCGCGGCCGGCATGGGGGACCGGCGTCTCCAGGTCACCATCCGCCAGACGGGTCATCGCCGCCGTCATCCCCTCGATCGGACGAGAGATGATCTGCGCGCCGAACCAGACGACGACCAGCGTTCCCAGCAGCATCAGCGCCGCGGTCAGAACCGCCCGGTCGCGCGTCTGGGTGACGTGCGCCATCACGGTCGCGCGCGGCACATGCATCATCAGGGTCCAGCTTTCGTCCATGCCGGGAAAGGCGACTGACCCTGTCAGGACCATCGACTGTTGCCCCTCCACCTCGGCGTAGTGCATCGGTCCCGCCGCCATCAACGCCTGGTCCGCAGCCTGCACCGGCTGGCCCAGCAGCGCGCGGTCCTCATGCGCGATCCACAGCCCCCCGGAGCTGACCAGCCGCACGCGACCGTCGCCAAAGGGACGCAGCTCCTCGATCCGCGCCGACAGCCGGTCCAGCGATACGTCACCGGTCAGCACGCCTACCGGCCGCGTGCCGTCGCGGACCACGCCGCTGACGGTGGTCATCAGCACCTCGGCACCATTCACGGGGTACAGATAGGGCGGCGTGATCAGGCTGCGATCCTCGCGCAGCGGCCGGTCGTACCAGCTGTCGGTCCCGGCCTCGGGGCGCATGTCCAGTTGTTCGATGCCGATGCTTCCGTCAGGGGCGTAGAAGAAATACGGCACGAACCGCCCGGCGGCATCCGCATAGGGGCTGCCCAGATGGGCGCCATCCGGCCCAAGCGCGTCGGGTTCCAGCGCCAGCGTCATGCCGACCAGATCGGGACGCGTGCGCAGGATCGTGGTGACGATAGAGGCAAGCGCGTCGCGATTTGCGGGATCGTCGGCGATCGCCCCCTCGATCCCGGCGACGCCGGTGCGGACGGTGTCGATGACGCTGCCGACCTCCTGCGCGATGGTCGCGGCATAGCCGGTCATCAGCGCGCCGGCATGCGCCTCGGATTCGCGGGCCGAATCGCGCGTCATCAGGCTTGTCGTCAGCGCGATCACGGCGACGATGGCAAAGGCGGTCAGCGCGGCGGCGGACAGGGCCAGCTTGGCGCGGATGGAGATGGAACGGAACGGCATGCTTGCCCCTCTCTTGGGGGTTGGTCGGGAAAGAGGTCTGTCCCGCCGGGATAGCAGCCACAGGTTTCCGATCCGTTACCGGGGCGCCGTCGAACGTGACCAAATCGATCGATCCCGACGGCCATCGACGGCCTAGCCCTTCAGGCGCGCCATGAACCCCCGATCGATCCGGTCCTTGACCCGCCACAGCCAGCGGCCCTGCAGGACAATGCCGTGCCACTGGGCCAGCGCCTCCTGCCCGCCAAGCGAGATGATCTTCAGATAATCCCGCTGCGGCCGGAACGCCCGGCAGGGGCGGCCCAGATGCCGCGCGGCCAAGTTCGCCGCCAGCACGGGCGCCTGGCGCACGGCAAAGACACCGGCCTTTGGGCGGGGGGCGTGGGTCATGAAGGCACAGTCGCCGGCCGCGAACAGGTCGGGATGGCCAGGCACCTGCAGGCAAGGCCCAACGCAAACAAAGCCCGCCTCGTCCACCGGCAGATCGCGTGCCAGCCAGTCCGGCGCACGTGCGCCGGCGATGCCCAGGGTCAGGGCGCTGTCGATCCGCCGTCCGTCGGCCAGCACCACGTGATCGGCCGCGACCCGATGCACGCGCGCCTCCGTCAGGATCGCGACCCCTGCCCTGTCCAGTGCGCGGCGCAGCAGGGTCCGGGCGCGTGGCGTCAGGGCTGCGGCGATGCGGGGCCCGGCCTCGACCAAAGTGACGGGCGCGCGCTGGCGATGGGACAGGGCAAGCGCGATCTCGGCCCCCGCCACGCCGCCGCCGATCACGACCGACGGCAGGCCCCGGTCGGGCAACGGCAGATCGGCGCGCAGCGGCTTGACGGCACGCGCATGGTCACGAAACCCCGCGATTTCAGGCATGACGCCGTGGCTGCCCACATCCAGCGCGGCCTGGGCATAGTCCAGACGCTGCGCCGTGCCGCAGGGCTGCACGGCCGTCACCTGGCGCGCGACCGGATCGATCCCGGTGATACGCGCGCGCAGAAAACCCGCCCCGTGCCGCGCGGCGAAATCCGCCAGCCCGATGCTCAGCTGGTCGGTGTGGTAATGGCCCGCGATCAGGCCGGGATACATGCCCGAATAGGTCGCGTGTTCGGCCATGTCGACCAGCAGAACGGCCGCGTCCGGCAGCGCCGCCCGCAGCGGCGGCAGCGCCAGCAGATTGGCATGCCCCGCCCCCAGCAGCAGGATGGGCGCCCCGCTCACCCCTGGGCGTTCTGATGCGCGTAAAGACCCACCGAGCGGTCCAGATGCGCCTGCATCGCCGCCACCGCGCCGTCCGGATTATGCGCGGCGATCAGGTCGGTGATGGCCTCGTGCTCGCGCAGGGTGATCTGTTCGTTGCCCGACCAGTGCAGCAGCACGCCATGATACTGGAACAGCCAGCGCAGCATCGACTGGCTGGTGGCGACCAGGATCGGGTTGCCCGAAATCGCCGCGATGCGCGCATGGAACGCCATGTCCTGGGTGACGAAGCGCGCGGCATCGCCCAGACAGTCCCGCTGCGCGGCGATCAGGTCGCGCAGGTCGGCCACGTCGGCCTCTGTCGCGGTCTGGGCGGCCATGCGCACCAGCCCGCATTCGAACATCCGCCGCGCCTGCTTCAGGTGGTCCAGCTGGTCGGGTTCCGACGACAGCAGCATCCGCGCCACGTCGTCCACGCGGCTGAGGACGCTGTCCGCGCTCAGCGCGTTGACGCGGCTTCGCTCGCCGTGACTGATGGTGATCAGGCCCATGGTGTGCAGGTGCTGCAGCGCCTCGCGCACGGCGGGGCGGCCGGTGCCGAACCGCTCCATCAGGTCGCGTTCTGACGGCAGCGGCGCGCCGGGCGGCAGCTCTCCGCTGGCGATCATGTCGCGCAGGCGGTCGAACACCTGGTCGGACAGCTTGCGCCGGACGATTCGGTCGGAAGGGTCGGTCGGTTGCATCATGCCCATGGTTTAGGACGGCCCGCGCCCGCCTGCAAATCCGGCGCGTCGTCCTGATCCCAGCCCCAGGGCGCCAGCCCCGCCTGCGCACGGGGCGTGAGGTTCGCGCGCAGGACGCGCCCGCCCAGATGCAGCCGCACCAGACCGCCCCCCTGCGCGCCCAGGACACACGCACCGGCCAGCGCCGCCAGCGCGGCCACGACCCCCGCCACCGGGCGCGGACGCCCGTCGGGCGCGAAGAGGCCACGCGGACCAAGGACCTCGGCCGGGGTCCAGACCGACAGCCCGGCGGGCGCAATGGCCGCGGCCAGCCCGCAGGCCCAGGCCGCCGCAAAGCCAGTCTCTTGGCGCGGCTCGTCATCGGTCATGCAGACGCGCCCGCGCCCCGGATTGGGGATGGTGCGGCTACCATAGGGGTTGTGGCGCATGGCGATGGTCGACGGCCCCAGCCAATAGTCCACATCCCCCGCAAGGGCGCGCCCCGAAGCCAGGATATGCGGCACCGCCTCCAGCACCTCGACCACCGACAGATCGTCGGCGGCATGCACGATGGGGCAGAGCCCATGCGTCACGACCGCCAGTCCCGGCGGCGGTGGCTTGCGGTTCAGTTCGGGAAAGAAGCTGGCCACGCCCCCACCCACCGGATGCCCCGCGAAGGCCGCGCGCGCCGCCGCATGGACGTGCGCCAGGGGCGCGCAGGGCGGCCAGTCCGACCCCGGCGGCGTCGATTGCCGGTCCGGCCGCGCATGAACCAGTACCGTGGCCGCGACCAGCCCCGATGCCGCCAGCGCCGCGGCATGGCGGGCGAACTCCTCCTGCGGATCGACCTGAGGGTCGCACAGCGCCAGCAGCTCCAGATCATAGGCCGGACCGGGCAGCGCCGCCTGCAGCGCGGCGAAACCCGCCAGGTCGCGCGCGATGTCACCCGCCGCATCCAGATGGCACAGCAGGCGCTGCGCCCCGATCGCGGCCAGATCCTGCGGCGCGCGGGCCAGATGCGCCGCATCCGCCCCGGTCAGGGCCAGCGCCGTCTGCGGAAAGCGCGGGTCGGCCACGCGGGCCTTCGGGCCGGGGACCGGGGCCATGGGCGCGGCCGGGGTCCAGCGGATGGTGACGGTCTGGGTGGTCTCACCCTCCAGGCGATAGGGCCAGGGCCGCGACAGGGGGCGGTTGTAGGTCTTGAAGGAGGCATCGCCCCATTGGCGCTGATCCTCCATCTCGAAGATGTCGCCGTCAAAGCGGCAATGGACGCGCCAGCCGCCCGCCTGATGGGTCAGGCCGGTGATGTCCATGAAGGGTTGCCACGGCGCGATCAGCGCAGGAAAGCGCGCCTGCTCGGGCGGGCCGTCCGCGTGATCGACCGTGACCGGCGCCCCCGCGACCCCGGTGATCGGGTGCAAGAGCGTGAAGCCGGTGCGGTTCGTCCAGACCTGCCCCCGCGCCCCGATCACCGCCCGCGCGGTCAGCCCGTCGGGCGTCAGATCGACCGTCAGCGCGGCGCGCACGCTGCCCGTGCCCATGTCATACCGCGCCGTCCAGGCGATGCGTGGGCCGTCCGGCCCGTCGGACAGGCGCAGATCGCAGATGTTGGGCGCGACGGTGCCCCAATCGCGGTCACGGACCAGGAAGGACAGGCCGCGGATCGCCTCGACCCCGTCCAGATGCAGGTGGCGCAGGCGGTCGCCCTCCAGCACCAGCCGCGCGGGCCCGCAGGAGAGCGTCCGCGTCACGGCCGGACCCGGCTGCCGTCGCGGGCCGAGGCATAGGCGGCCTCGACCAAAGCCAGCGTGGCCAGGTTGTCGCGCCCCGAGGTCTCGGGCACCCGGCCCTCGCGCAGGCAGGCCACGAAGTCCCGCTGGATCAGCGCGACGCTTTCCTGGATGTTGTGCCAGGGCCGTTCGGCCCAAGGCAGCAGCGGGGGCGAGACGTCGCGCACCTGCCGGTCGCCGCCGCGGTCGACGACCAGCCGGTATCCGGCCTCCAGCCGCAGCGTGCCTTCGGTGCCGTCGATCTCGATCAGGGTCTGGGGAAAGGTCTCGTCCCGCCGCGTCGCATAGGAGCAGTCGACGACCGCGGTCACCCCGCCCACGTGATCCATCAGGATCGTCGCCACGTCCTCGCCGCGGATCACGGGGTTGATGCGCGCGGTGCTGGCCGACAGGCGGTCCACCTCTCCGAAGAGGGCGCGGGCGATGTCCAGGATGTGGATGCCCAGATCCTGGATGATGAAGCGCGGATCGGTCGCCAGATAGGGCTGTCCCGAAAAGACGTCATAGCCCGACCGGAAGCTGACCCGCCCGAAGAAGGGCCGCCCCACCGCGCCCTCGCGCAGCGCGGCCAGCACGGCGCGGACGGGCGACTGCCAGCGGAAGTTCTCGTGCACCATGAGGACACGGCCCGCGCGCTCCATCGCGGCGACCATGGCGCGGGCATCCTCCAGCGTCTCGGCAAAGGGCTTCTGGCAGATGGCGTGCAGCCCGGCCTCGGCCGCCGCCATTACCAGCGGGCGATGCGACGGGACGGTCGTGGCGATGTCGACCACGTCCAGATCCGCCTCGCGCATCATCCGCGCCACGTCGTCAAAGCGCTGCGCGATGCCGAACCGCGCGCCCATCGCGGCCAGACGGTCCGGGTCACGGTCGCAGATCGCGGTGACGCAGGCCCCTTCCGCATCGGCCCAGCCCTGCATCTGGTTCACCGCGAAGAAGCCGCAGCCGATCAGTCCGACCTTGATCATGGCATCATCCACCAGCCCAGCCCCAGGGAGATGGCGGGAACATAGGTGATCGCCGCCAGCATCGCCAGAACCGTGGCGATGGGCCAGACCAGCGACCGGAACAGCGCCTGCACCGGAACCTTCGCCACGGCGGCCGCCGCGAAGAGGTTCACCCCCAAAGGCGGCGTGATCATGCCCAGGGCCAGGTTCACCACGATGACGATGCCGAAATGCACCGGATCGATGCCGAAGCTGATCGCCACCGGCGTCAGGATCGGGGCCAGCACCAGGATCGCGGCGCTGGTCTCGATGAACATGCCCACGACCAGCAGCAGCAGGTTGACGCCCAGAAGGAAGGTCAGCGCGCTGCCGAAATTCTCCTGGGCCCAGGTGCCGACGGCGCCGGGCAGGCCCGACAGGCTGATCAGGAAGCTGAACAGCGCCGCCGCCGAGATGATCAGCATGACTGCCCCCGACGACACCGCCGCCGCGCGGAAGATGCCCGGCAGGTCGGACCAGGACAGTTCGCGATAGACGAAGATCGACAGGATGAGCGCATAGATGACCGACACGGCGGCGGCCTCGGTCGGCGTGAAGACGCCGCCATAGATGCCGCCCACGATGATGATCGGCATCATCAGCGCCCCGAAGGCGCGGCGCGCGGCGGGCAGGATGGCCCGGCGGCCCTCGCCGTCCCGCTTGCCGTGGCCCTTCACTCGGCACCAGATCTGGACCATCACGACCAGAGCGGCGGCGATCATCAGCCCCGGCACCATGCCCGCCAGGAACAGCCGCGTGATCGAGGTCTCGGTCGAGACCGCATAGAGGATCAGCGGCACCGAGGGCGGGATGATCACGCCCAGTTCGGCGGATGACGCCTGGATCGCGCCCGCCATGCCCACCGGATAGCCGTGGCGCAGCATCGCCGGGATCAGGATGGACCCCACCGCGAAGGTCGTGGCCACCGACGACCCCGAGATGGCCGCAAACAGCATGCAGGTCAGCACGCAGCTGCTGGCCAGCCCGCCCTGGATGTTCCCGACCATGGATTTCACCAGATCGACCAGCCGGGCCGAGATGCCCCCCTGGGTCATGATCGCGCCCGCCAGGATGAAGAACGGCACCGCCATCAGCGGAAAGCTGTCCAGCCCGGTGAACATCTTCTGCGGGACGACCACCAGCGGTAGGTTCGAGAAGAAGTGGATCGCGATGATCGAGGCCAGCGCGATGGACACCGCCACCGGTACCGACAGCGTGAACAGGGCGATCAGCCCGGCAGCGAGGGCAGAGTTCACGGGCGTTCCCTTTCCTGATCAACATGGCGCAGCAGCACGCCCGGAATGGCCATCAGCGCGCCCAACGGGATCGCCGCATAGAACAAGCTCATCGAGGTGCCCAGCATCGCGACCCGCTGCGCCTGCACCCGCAGCGTCATGGACCAGCCCTGCCAGACCAGCACCGCCAGAAAGGCCAGCGTCAGCAGCGTGACCAGCCGGATCACCCAGATCTGCGCAGGGCCGGGCAGCAGCCCGCGGAGAAAGTCGATGGGGATCATCGCGCCAAGGCGGAAGCCCGCCGCCGCGACCAAGAGCGTGGACCAGATGATCAGGCCACGGGCCAGGATCTCGGACCAGCCGGCGGCATGGCCCAGGCCAAAGCGCGTGACGACCTGGAAGAAGACCAGCCCCGTCGCCACCGCCAGCAGCAGCGCGGCCAGGTTGTGGGCCAGCCGGACGACGCCCTCGGCCCAGGCTTCGACATGTCTCATGGTGATGACCCCGATATGGGGCGGGGCCACAGGCGGCCCCGCCGGACGCCCTAGTCCTGCGCCGCGCGGATGCGCGCGATCAGCTCGGGCGCATAGCGGTCGGCGAACTCGTCATAGGCCGGCTGGACCGCGGCGGCGAAAGCGGCCTTGTCAATGCCGTCGATCACCTCCATCCCGTTCTCGCGCATCAGGGCGATGCCCGATTCCTCGTTCGCGGCGACGGTCTTGCGCGATGCGGCGGCGGCGGCCTGGGCGGCCTCCACGAACCAGCCCTGCTGTTCCTCGGTCAGGCCGTCCCAGTGGATCGCGGACATGGCCACCACGGCGGGCGAGTAGACATGGCCCGTCAGGGTGATGTTGTCCTGGATCTCCCACATGTTGTTGGCGGTGACGATGGGGATGGGGTTCTCCTGCCCGTCGATGGTGCCCTGCTGCAGCGAAGTCAGCACCTCGGTCCAACTCATCGGCGTGGGGGCGGCCCCGGCGGCGCGGAAGGCCGCGATATGCACCTCGTTCTCCATCGTGCGCAGCTTCAGCCCGGACAGGTCGGCAGGCTCGCGGATCGGACGGACCGAGTTGGTGATGTGGCGAAACCCGTTCTCGGCCCAGGCCAGGCCCACGATGCCGTGCGGCTGGAAGCTGGCCAGCAGCTCCTGTCCGATCTCTCCGTCCAGGACCGCATGCGCGCTGGCGTAGTCATCGAACAGGAACGGAAAATCCAGTGCATAGACCTCTGGGACGAAGTTGCCGATGGGTCCGGTCGAGGAGATCGTCAGCTCGACCGTGCCTATCTGCAGCCCCTCGATCACGTCGCGTTCGCCGCCCAGGGCGCCTGCCGGGCGCAGCGCGATCTCGAAGGCACCGTCGGACCGTTCCGCGATGGTGTCGGCAAAGGCGCGCGCTGCGTCGCCGTAGTGGCTGTCGGCGGGCGGGGTGAAGGCCAGGTTCATCACCTTTGCCTGGGCCAGCGCCGGTCCCGCACCCAGCAGCATGGCCAGCATCGACGCGGCGGTCATCATCTTGGTCATCGAAGGTCTCCTCCCTTGTGTTGGTGATCGCGGCGGACGCTCCCCCGCCCGCCGCGCGATATCAGGTGATGCGGTGGATGCTGGCCTCGACCTCGTCCCAGTCGAAGACGCGCTTCCAATCGTCGCGCATCAGCATCGGCTTGCCGAATTCGATGGCCTTGTTGCAGGCGTCCGAGAACGCGCCCTCGCGCTCGTTGAACAGCACCGCGCCCAGGATGTTCATATGGCCTAGCAGAAAGTCGCGGGCGCAGTCGTGGCTGACGCCGCTGCGCGCCACGCATTCGTCCAGCGCCTCGCGCATCACCGCCAGCAGCGAGGCGCAGACCGTCTCGGACAGGCCCGGCTCCAGCATGGCCATCTGCCTGACGGTCACCTCATGGCTGCGGGCGACGGGGGCATAGATCGCGCGGGCGATGCTGTCGCCCAGTGCGTAATGCTCGCGCGGGCCCTGCATCAGCGCGTTGACCACGCCCTGCTTGGCCGCCACGCCGCCGAAATGGTCGGCCCGGCCCTCGGGCGTGTCCTCGTCGTTCCAGATCGGCGGGTGGCAGGGATGGGTCACGAAATAGGTGATGTCGGCCCGCTCGGGCAGATGGCCCGCAAAGGGCGCGGCCGCATCCAGCACCACGACCATGGTCCCCGGCGCCAGCTGCGGCACGACCGCGCCCGCGACCTTGCCGATCACCGTGTCCGGCACCGCCAGGATCACCACCTCGGCGCCCGCCAGCGCCGCCTCCTGCGGGACGCAGCCCAGCCCCGTCTCGGCCTTCAGCCGGGCCTGTCCGGCGGGGCTGACCTCGACATGGGCCACCTCGAAATCGGTCCGGGCCAGGTTCGTCGCCAGACGCACCCCCATCTTACCGCCCGCCCCCAGCAGCGCCACCTTGGTCATCTCGGTCTCCTCCGGCCTTCGGGAATCACTTGCCTAACTGGTATGATGAGGTGATAATTATTCCGTTACGTCAAGAGGGGATGCGAATGACCGATCTGCGGCTGGCCTGGCTGGGCGACGACTTCACCGGCGCCGCCGCGGTGATGGAGGTGCTGACCTTCGCCGGCCTGCCATCGGTCCTGTTCACCGAACCGCCCACAGCCGCGATGATGGCGCGGTTCGCGGATTGCGCGGCAGTGGGGCTGGCCACGACCGCCCGCGCACAGGGACCGGACTGGATGGCCGAACACCTGCCACCGCTGTTCGCCGCGCTTGACGCGCTGCAGCCGCAGATCCTGCATTACAAGATCTGCTCGACCTTCGATTCGTCGCCACATATGGGCTCGATCGGCGCCGCCATCGCGGCGGGCCTTTCGGTGCGCCCCTCCCGAGCCGTGCCCCTGCTGACCGCCGCCCCCGCCATGCGCCGCTATCAGGCCTTCGGGCATCTCTTCGCGGGCAGCCCGCAGGGGGTGTTCCGGCTGGACCGGCACCCGGTCATGGCGCACCACCCCGCGACGCCCATGGCCGAATCCGACCTGCTGGCCCATCTGTCCGCGCAGACCGACCTGCCCGGCGCGCTGATCGACCTGGAGGCGCTGGCAACCGACCCGCAGGCCCGGCAGGAGGAGGCGCTGACCCAGGGCGCGCGCATCCTGTCCATCGACGGCATGGACCCGGCATCGGAGGCCGCGGCGGGCGCGCTGATCTGGCGGAACCGCGCGCGCATGGGTTTCGTCGCGGGCAGTCAGGGGGTCGAATACGCGCTGGTGCGCCACTGGCAGCAGACGGGGGACCTGCCCGCGCCGCCGCCGCCCGCCTCGGCCGGGCGCGTGGCGCGCATCGCGGCGGTGTCGGGATCGGTCTCGCCGGTGACGGCGGCGCAGCTGGACTGGGCGGGGCGGCACGGCTTTGCGCTGCTGCCCTTTGACGCGCGGGCAGCCTGCGGGTCCGAGGCCGATCTGGCGGCCGAGGTCGCGCGCCTGACCGCCGCCGCCCTGCGTGCCGCAAGTGACGGCTCCAGCCCGCTGATCCATTCGGCTGCGGGCCATGACGGCGCACAGGTCGGCGCGTTCCGCAGCGCTCTGTCGGCCTCCGGCCTGGCGCCCGAGACCGCCGCCCGGCGCATCGGAGAGGGGCTGGGCCGCATCCTGGACGGGGTGCTGCGCGGGTCAGGCATCCGCCGCGCGGTGATCTCGGGGGGCGACACCTCGGGGCACGCGATGCGGCAGCTGAGCCTCAGCGCCCTGACCGCGCTGGCCCCCACCATCCCCGGCGCCGCGCTGTGCCGGGCCTATGGTGACGGCCCGCATGACGGGCTGGAGATCGCGTTGAAGGGCGGGCAGATGGGCTCGACCGATTATTTCGGCTGGATCCGCGACGGCGGCGGCCCCCGACATCAGGAGCAGCCATGATCCGCGTCACCTATCTGCTGGAGACCCCGGGCGACCCGCGCGCCATGGCCGAGAAGATCGCGGCCGACCAGTCCACCGGCACTTTCACCGACCTGCCCGGAGAGACCGACGCCCTGCGCGCCCGCCACGCCGCCCGGGTCGAGGACGTGACCCTGCTGGAGCCCCTGCCCCAGCCCTCGCTGCCCGAGGGCGGGGGGCCGGTGCGGCGCGCCCGCGCGACCATCGCCTTTTCGCCCGACAGCATCGGCGGCGACATCGCGGCGCTGCTGACGGTCACCACGGGCGGCCTGTTCGCGGCGCGCGGCTTGACCGGCATGCGGGTGCTGGATTTCCACCTGACGCCCGATTTCGCGGCCCACCCGGGGCCGCAATTCGGCATCGAAGGCTCGCGCCGCCTGACCGGGGTGGCAGAAGGGCCGATCATCGCGTCGATCATCAAGCCCTCGCTTGGCCTGACCCCCGATCAGACCGCCGAGGTCGTGCGCACCTTGTGCGAGGCCGGGGTCGATTTCATCAAGGACGACGAAAAGATGATGTCGCCCGCCTATTCCCCCTTCGAGGCGCGGGTCGATGCCGTCATGGCGGTGATCCGCGATCACGAACAGCGGACGGGCAAGCGGGTGATGTATGCCTTTGGCCTGTCATCCGCGGACCCGGACGTGATGATGCGCCGCCACGATCACGTCGTGGCACGGGGCGGCAATGCGGCGGTGGTGAACATCAATTCGATCGGGCCGGGGGCGATGGCCTTCCTGCGAAAGCGGTCGGCGTTGTGCCTGCATGCGCATCGCAACGGGTGGGACCTGCTGACGCGCCATCCGGGCCTGGGCTTCGACTTTCGCGCCTGGCAAAAGATCTGGCGCCTGCTGGGCGTCGACCAGTTCCAGATCAACGGCATCGGCGCGAAATACTGGGAGGGCGACGACAGCTTCGTGCAGTCGTTCCAGGACGTTACAACGCCAATCTTCTCGGACACGGACCGGGCGCTGCCTGTGGTCTGCTCGGGCCAATGGGGCGGGCAAGCCTTCGAGACCTGGGCCCGCACAGGCGGCACGCTGGATCTGATGTATCTGGGCGGCGGCGGCATCCACGGGCATCCGAACGGACCGGCCGCCGGGGTGCGCGCCATCCGCAATGCCTGGACTGCGGCCGGCGCGGGCCTGACGCCCGCCCAGGCCGCAGCCGATTGCCCTGACCTGGCCGCCAGCTTTCAGCGGTGGGGCATGCCCGCGACATAGGCCGCCAGCGTCGCCCGCACCCCGTCCCGGCGCAACGCGGCCAGCGCGTCGCCGAAGGCCGCGACCAAGGGCGCGGACCCCGCCAGATCGCCAAAGATCGCGTGCTGGGACAGGAACGCCTGCGGATCGTCCTTTGCCGCCAGCGCATGGTCGCGCAGCGTCGCATGGGCGTCGTCATTGGGTGCGATCGGCGCGCCCGCCTCGGTCGTGCCTTCGCAATAGCGGCACCACAGCGCCAGCTCCAGGGCCAGCCCGCCGATGGGCGCGCCCGCCGTCAGCCGGTCGCGCAGCGTCGGCAGGATGAATTTCGGTTGGCGGTTCGACCCGTCCAGGCACAGGCGCGGAATGGTGTCGCCGATCTCGGGGTTCGAGAAGCGGCTGATGATCAGCGCCAGGTATTCGTCATAGCTGACGCCCGGAATGGGCTGCAGGGTCGGGATGATCTCGCGCGTCTCCAGCGTGCGCAGCCAGGCGGCGATGTCCGCGTCCGCCATCGCGTCATGCACGAAATGGTGCCCCAGCAGCGCCGAGGCATAGGCGATGGCCGCATGACCGCCGTTCAGGATGCGCAGCTTCATCAGCTCGTGGCGGCTGACGTCGGCGACGAATTCGGCACCGACCACCTCCAGCGCCGGGCGGCCTTGGGGGAAGTTGTCCTCCAGCACCCATTGGCGGAAGGGCTCGCAGACGACCGGGGCGGCATCCTCGATGCCAAAGCGGTCGCGGACCAGGGCGCGTTCGCGGTCGCTGGTCGCCGGGGTGATGCAATCGACCATGCTGTTCGGAAAGGCCACGTTGGTCTGAACCCAATCGGCCAGCGCGGGGTCCTGCGCGCGGGCCAGCCCCGTCAGGGTACGCGCGCAGACATGGCCGTTTTCCGGGAGGTTGTCGCAGGACAGGACGGTGAAGGGCGCATGCCCCGCCGCGTGCCGCGCCCGCAGCGCAGCCAGGATCATGCCGAACACGGTGCGCGGCGCATCCGGCGCGCCCGCGTCATGGACCATGTCCGGATGGCCCGCATCGAACCCGTCGGTCTTGGCGTCGACATAATAGCCGCCCTCGGTGATGGTCAGCGAGACGATGCGGATCGCCGGATCGGCCATCGCGGCGATGGTGGCGGCAGGGTCCACGGCCACGAAATCGATCATCGAGCCCAGCACCTGTGCGGACAGGCCCGCGGGGTCCAGCTCGACCAGCGTGGTCAGCCAGTCCTGGGCCGCCAGCCGTTCGCGCATCGCGGCGTCGCCCGGACGCACGCCCGCGCCGATCAGCGCCCAGCTGTGGTCGCGCCCCTGGGCGAACAGCCGGTCAAGGTACCACGCCATGTGCGCGCGGTGGAAATTGCCGACGCCGACATGCAGGATGCCCGCCGTCAGGGCGCTGCGGTCATAGGCGGGGCGTGCCACGGTGTCGGGCAGCCCGGCCAGCGCGGATTGGGTCAGTTGGATGGCCATGATCGGACCTTTCGTCAAATCGCCCCGTGGCCGCGGCGCAGGATGCGCGCGGGGGGCCGGGAATTGCAGGGGGTGCGGCAGTCAGCTGAGCCAGTTGCCGCCGTCGACATTGTAGGTCTGGGCCACGATGTAGTCGGCCCCGTCGGATGCCAGGAACACCGCCATGCCGGTCAGGTCGGCCGCAGTGCCCATGCGGCCGAAGGGGACGGCGGCGCCCACCTCGGCCTTTTTCTGGCCGGGGGCCTTGCCTTCGTATTTCGCGAAGAACGCGTCCACGCCGTCCCAATGTTCGCCGTCGACCACGCCGGGCGCGATGGCATTCACGTTGATGCCGTGGGCGATCAGGTTCAGGCCCGCCGATTGCGTCAGGCTGATCACCGCGGCCTTGCTGGCGCAATAGACCGCGACCAGCGCCTCTCCACGGCGGCCGGCCTGGGACGCCATGTTGATGATCCGCCCGCCCTTGCCGCGCGCGATCATGGACCGCGCGACGGCCTGCATCATGAACAGCGTGCCCGACACGTTGACCGCCATGATGCGGTCGTAATCGGCGCGGGTGATCTCGGCGATGGGGGCGGCGGTGAACAGGGCCGCGTTGTTGATCAGGATGTCGATGCCGCCGAACTGCTGTTCCACGGAGTCCACGCAGGCGTCGATGCTGGCCTGATCGGTCACGTCCAGCGCCACCGCGATGGCACCCTCGCCCAGACCCGCGGCCGCCGCGCGGGCGGCCTCTAGGTTGATGTCGCAGATGGCGACGCGCGCCCCCTGATCCAGATAGGCGCGGGCGAATGCTAGCCCGATGCCGCGCGCGGCCCCGGTGATCAGGGCGGTCTTTCCCGACAGCATCATGCCACCCGCGCCCCCGTGGCGTCAAAGCGGTGCATCTGCGCCTCGTCCGGGGTCAGCCAGACGGTGTCGCCGTGATGCAGGTCGATGTTGCCGCCCGCGCGCACCGTGATGGTGTCGGCCAGACCCGTGTCCTCGACATAGAAGAACGTGTCCGACCCCAGATGCTCGCTGACGCCGACGCGCCCGCGCCACTTGCCGTGATCGGGCGACACCGCGATGTGTTCGGGCCGGATGCCGATGGTGTGGGCACCGTATTCCGCGGCCGCCGCCCCGTCGATCAGGTTCATCTTGGGGCTGCCGATGAAGCCCGCGACGAACAGGTTCCTAGGCGCGCGGTACAGCTCCATCGGGCTGCCGACCTGTTCGATGTTGCCGGCGCGCAGGACCACGATCTTGTCGGCCATGGTCATCGCCTCGACCTGGTCATGGGTGACATAGATCATCGTGGTCTTCAGGCGGTTGTGCAGCTCGCTGATCTCAAGGCGCATGCCGACACGCAGGGCGGCGTCCAGGTTCGACAGCGGCTCGTCGAACAGGAACGCGGCCGGTTCGCGCACGATGGCCCGCCCGATGGCCACGCGCTGGCGCTGGCCGCCCGACAGCTGGCCCGGCTTGCGGTCCAGGTAATCGGTCAGGTTCAGCGCCTTGGCGGCCGCCGTGATGCGGCGGTCCTGTTCGTCCTGCGGCACACCCGCCATGCGCATCGGAAAGGCGATGTTCTTTTTGACCGACATGTGCGGGTACAGCGCATAGGACTGGAACACCATCGCCAGGCCGCGCTTGGCCGGGGGCGTGTCGGTGGCATCCTTGCCGTCGATCAGGATGCGCCCGCCCGACGTGTCCTCCAGCCCCGCGATCAGGCGCAGAAGGGTGGATTTGCCGCAGCCCGAGGGGCCGACGAAGACCACAAACTCTCCGTCGTTGATGTCCAGGTTCAGGGGCGGGATGACCTCGACGTCTCCGAACCGCTTGGTCACTGCTTCAAGGGTAATGCGTCCCATGATGGTCCCCTTATTTCACCGCGCCGAAGGTCAGGCCGCGGACAAGTTGTTTCTGGCTGAACCAGCCCATGATCAGGATCGGCGCGATGGCCATGACGGAGGCCGCCGAGAGTTTCGCCCAGAACAGCCCCTGTGGGCTGGAGAAGCTGGCGATGAAGGCCGACAAGGGCGCGGCGTTGGTGGTGGTCAGCTGGATGGTCCAGAACGCCTCGTTCCAGGCCAGGATGACGTTCAGCAGCATGGTCGACGCGATGCCCGGAACAGCCATGGGCGTCAGCACGTACAGGATCTCGTCCTTGAGCGTGGCGCCGTCCATGCGCGCGGCCTCCAGGATCTCTCCGGGGATCTCGCGGAAATAGGTGTACAGCATCCAGACCACGATCGGCAGGTTGATCAGCATCAGCATGACCGTCAGGCCGATCCGCGTGTCCATCAGCCCGGAGCGCAGGAAGATCAGATAGATCGGCACCAGCACCGCGACCGCGGGCATCATCTTTGTGGACAGCATCCACATCAGGATGTCCTTGGTGTGCTTGGTGGGAGAGAACGCCATCGCCCAGGCCGCCGGGATCGCGACGATCAGCGCCAGGATGGTCGAACCCACCGCCAGGATCACCGAATTGGTGAAGGGCTTCCAGTAGTTGTTCTGGGTCTGCACCGCCTCGAAGCTGGACAGGGTGAAGGACGGGATCAGGCTGAAGCCCGAAATGGCCTCCTGTTCCGTCTTCAGGCTGGTGATGATCGTGTAGAGGATCGGGAAGAAGATCACCAAGGCCACGATCCAGGCGGCAATGGTATAGCCGACCTTGGTGCGGGTGCTTACTGCGCGTGCCATGGGATGCTCCTCAATCCAGGTTCTTGCCGACGGCGCGCATCAGGAAGAACGCGACGATGTTGGCCAGGATGACCGCGATGATGCCGCCCGCGGCCGCACCGCCGATGTCGAAGTTCAGACGGGCCGCGCGATAGATCAGATAGGTCAGGTTGGTGCTGGCATTGCCCGGACCGCCATTGGTGGTCACCAGGATCTCGGCATAGATGCCCAGAAGGAAGATGGTCTGGATCAGCACCACGACGGTGATGGCGCGTGCCATGTGCGGCAGGGTCAGGTGGATGAACCGGCTGACGGCGCCCGCGCCGTCCATCTCGGCCGCCTCCATCTGTTCGCCGTCCAGCGACTGCAGGGCGGTCAGCAGGATCAGCGTCGCGAAGGGCAGCCATTGCCAGGCCACGATGATGATGATCGAGGTCAGCGGATATTGCGCGAACCAGTCCACCGGCTGCACGCCGATGGCGCGCGCGATGTCGGCGAAGACCCCATAGGACGGGTGCATGATCATGTTCTTCCAGATCAGCGCGGCCACCGGCGGCATCACGAAGAACGGAGAGATGATCAGGATCCGCACGATCCCCTGTCCGAAGATCGGCTTGTCGATCAGCAGGGCGATCGCGATGCCCCCGATGACGGTGATCGCCAGCACGCCCAGCACCAGGGCCAGCGTGTTCCAGATCGCGTCGAAGAAGGCCGGATCGGTGTAGAAATACTGATAGTTGAACCACCCTGCCCAGCTGACGGAGGCCGGGTTCAGCAGGTTGTAGTTCAGGAACGAGTAGTACAGCGTCATCCCCAACGGGACGATCATCCAGATCAGCAGCAGGATGATGGCAGGTGCGCGCATCAGGCGCGCAAGACTTGCGGTCTGGCGGGTGGCCATGGCTTGCGTCCTTTTGGGGAAAGCGGGGGTGCGCCGCCCCGCATGTCAGGGGCGGCGCGGGTCGCGGCTTACTTGGGATAGCCCGCGCGCGCCATTTCACGGGCGGTGCTGGACTGTGCCGCCGCAAGGGCGTCCTCGGCCGACATCTGGCCTGCCAGCGCCGCCGAGAAGGTCTGTCCGACCGCCGTGCCGATGCCCTGGAATTCCGGGATCGCGACGAACTGGCCGCCGGTGTAGGGAATGTCCTGGACCGACGATTTCTGCGTGTCGGCGGCGTTGATCGATTCCAGCGTCATCGCCGCGAACGGAGCCTCGGCCTGATAGTCGGGGTTCTCGTACAGCGACGTGCGCGTGCCCGGAGGTGCGGCGCGCCAGCCCTCGGCTTCGGCCACCATGTTGGTGTATTCCTGGCTGGTCGCCCAGGCCACGAAGGTCTTGGCCGCGTCCTGCTTCTGGCTGGAGGCCGGGATGGCCAGGTTCCACGCCCACAGCCAATTGCCGTGGTTGTCGACGCCTTCCTTGTTGGGGAACTGTGCAAAGCCCACGCTGTCCGCGACGGTCGAATCCTCGGGGTCGGTCACGAAGCTTGCGGCGACGGTCGCGTCGATCCACATGCCGCACTTGCCCTGCTGGAACAGCGACAGGTTCTCGTTGAAGCCGTTCGACGACGCGCCCGGAGGACCGTATTCGTTCATCAGCGTCAGATAGTCGGTCAGCGTCGCCTGCCATTCGGGGCTGTCGAACTGGGGCGCCCATTCCATGTCGAACCAGCGCGCGCCATAGCTGTTGGCCATGGCGGTCAGGAAGGCCATGTTCTCGCCCCAGCCCGGCTTGCCGCGCAGGCAGATGCCATACACCTCGTTCTCCTTGTCCGTCATCGCCTTGGCGGCGGCGGTGATGTCGGTCCAGGTCGGGTTGTCGGGAATGGTCACGCCCGCGGCCTCGGCCAGGTCGGTGCGGTACATCACCATCGCCGATTCGGCATAGAACGGCGCGGCGTACAGCGTGTCGTTCACCGACAGGGCGGCGCGCACGGCGGGAACCAGGTCGTCCACGTTGTAGCTTTCGGGAAGGTCGTCCAGGGGCGTCAGCCAGTCCTGCGCCGCCCAGATCGGCACCTCGTAGGTGCCGATGGTCAGCACGTCATACTGCCCGCCGCTGGTGGCGATGTCGGTGGTGACGCGCTCGCGCAGGATGTTCTCCTCCAGCGTGACCCATTCCAGCTGGATGTTCGGGTTCGCCTCGGTGAAGGGCGCGGTCATCTGCTGCATGCGGATCATGTCGCCGTTGTTCACGGTCGCGATCGTCAGGGTCACGTTGTCCTGCGCGGCGGCCATGCTGCCGACGGCGCACAGGGCCGTAGCGCCCAGAAGGGCGCGGAATGTCATGGTCATGTAGTCCTCCCTTGGCGGTTGGGCATTTGCCCTTCCGATGGGCATATACTCGCGCCGTCTTGCGAATCTGTCAACGCAGATTCCCCGCCGCAGCGCAGCGAGGGTGTAACAGCTTGACGACATTGCAATTCTTCAGGCCAGCAGGCGTTCCGCCGTTGCCTCCGAGGTGATCAGGCCGTTGATCAGCCCCCCCACCATCGCCGCGCGGATGGCCGGCAGCTTGGCCTGTCCCGAGGCGACGGCGATCACCGGACGGTCGCTCCCGCAGGGCAGCGGCGCCGACGCCACGCGGCGATTGAAGTCGCAATCGATCACCTGGCCCCGGGCGTCGTAGACCCAGCTGGTGATCTCGCCCACGGCACCGGCGCGGGCCAGCTGCGCCATTTCGGCCTCGCTCAGGAAGCCGTCGACATGCAGCGGCGCGGTCATGTCCATCTGTCCGATGCCCACCAGCGACAGGTCGGCGCGGGCGCACAGGTCGATGGTGTTGCGGGCGGCCTGCTGTCCCTGCATCGCCGCCAGTTCCGCCGCGTCGCGCGCCAGCACCGGCAGCGGATAGGGAAAGTGCGGCGCGCCGATGCGCTCTGCCAGCCGGATGGTGGCGTTGTAGGGGGTGGCCGACCCGTCCTCCATCATGTTGCCGAGGCGGGACACGACGACATGCTGGGGACAGGTCATGCGGGGCAGCTGTTCCACCGTGGCGCGCAGGTTGCGCCCGGTGCCTAGGCTGACGATCCGCCGTTCGGGCGATTTCAGCACGCGTTCCAGATGCGCGGCGGCGGCGATGGCGATGCCCGCCAACAGGTCCGGCGCCTCGGGGTCCGAGGGCGCGACTTCGGCGGTCAGCAGGCCGAACCGGTCCTGCAGCGCGCGCGCCAGGTCCATGCAGCGTCCGATCGGGTGATCCAGGCGGACCTTGACCAGCCGTTCGGCCAGCGCCATCGCGACCAGACGCTGCGCGGTCTGGCGGCTGACGCCCAGCTTGCGCGCGATCTCGTCCTGGGTGTTTCCGGCGACGTAGTACAGCCAGCCGGCGCGGGCGGCATCGTCCAGGCGGGTCGTTTCGGGGGTAAAGTGGTTCTGGCTCATGCCGGCACCTGGATGCGCGCCAGCAGGTCGGGGAACTGCGACCAGCAGTCAAAGCCCTCGTCCGTTGCGGGCTGTCCCGCCAGATGGGCGCCGCCGCGGTACTGCAGGACCCGCATTCCCGCCGCGCGGGCCGCCTGCAGGCCGGGCTGGCTGTCCTCGATCACCAGGGCATGGGCGGGATCGACGCCCATCCGTTCGGCCGCGAACAGGAACAGGTCGGGCGCGGGCTTGCCGCGCGCCACCTGGCTGGCCGTGAAGACGTCCGCGCCGAACCGCTGCGCCAGGTCCAGCACCGCCAGCGTCCGCGCAACCCGCGGCGGGCTGGACGAGGTCGCGACGCAGACCGGCAGCCGGATCTGCGCCAGCGCATCGGCAAAGCCCGGTGTCGTGCGCAGATCGGTGTCGAACCGCGCCAGCAGGCGGGCCCGATAGGTTGCCTCGAAATCGGCGGGCAGGGTCAGGGCAAAGCGGTCGCGGATCGACGCCGCGACCGTGGGAAAGCTGCGCCCCAGGAAATCGCGGCGCACATCGTCGGGCGTCACGACGATGTCCAGACGCGCCAGCTGGTCGATCAGCACCTGCGCGGACAGCACCTCGCTGTCGGCGATGACGCCGTCGCAGTCGAAGATGATCAGGTCCACGCGCATCGGTCCGGCTCCCTTGCCTTGTGCGGCAGCCATAATCGCATTCCGCCCGGCGGGGAATAGGCCTCAGGCCGCGGCCATCCCCAGCAGCACCCCCGATATCGCCTCGGACAGGTCCGGCCCCACGCGCTGAAAGCCCAGAAGGCGCGCCACGGCGCGGGTCAGCTGGTCGGGCGTCATGCCGCCGTTCTCGGTCCGGATCATCCGCGCGGCGGCGGCGATCTCTTGCGAGGGCAGGCAGGCGGCCTTCAGCAGGCTGCCCGTCTCGGCGCTGCGGTCGCGGACGGACGGGCTGTCGGCCTGCGCCCGGGTCATCAGGAAATCGCCCTGCCGCATCAGGTCGGCATCGCGGTGCAGGGCCAGTGCGGTGGCCCGGGCCACGGCCTCTCCGATCCGGCTGCCGGTGCGCGCCTTGCCGAAGGCCGCGGCGATGCGCCGCGCCACCTCGTCGGCATGGACCGGTCCCTCCGTGCGGATGACGGCCGCGGCCAGGTCGGCCAGGACGGCGTCGGGCTGGTCATGGGGCTCTCCCTCGGGCGGGGCCTGCAGGTCCGCGCGGCGATAGGGCGGCACCGACAGCAAGGGCGGCGCCAGCTCCAGGATCGGTTCGCGGTCGTCTTGAACGACGGGCCCTGCCCCATGGTTCGCGCCGCGCGGGCGGATGCCGTGCTGCGCCGCATCGCGGGCCTGCGACAGGGCGTCGCGCAGCCGCGCGATCTCCGCCTCGCGGCGGTGGAACCAGTCGGTGCTCCAGATGCGGTGGAACCGCCAGCCCAGATTCTCCAGGATGTCCTGGCGCAGACGGTCGCGTTCGCGCGCCCACAGCGCACCGTGATAGGCGGCGCCGTCGCATTCGACCGCCGCCAGGTACTGGCCCGGACGGTCGGGGTGGCGCACGCCCAGATCGATGCGGAACCCCGCGCTGCCGACCTGCGGATCGGCCAGATAGCCCAGATCGCGGATCACGCGCGCGACATCCTCCTCGAACGGGCTGTCGGGGGCCAGACCCGTGGTGCGGCGTTCCTCGATGATGCCCGACTGCGCGAAATCCAGGAACCGCTTCAGGACGCGCGGCCCCTCGCGGGTGGTCCGCGACGGGTCGATCTGGCCCGGGTCAAAGGACGCGAACACCTCGCAGCGAATGCGTGCCCGGGAAAACAGCACGTTCAGACGACGCTCTCCGCCCTCGCCGTTCACAGGGCCGAACTGCATCCGCGTCAGCGGCCCGTCGGGTTCGGATGGGCCGTAGCCGACCGAGATCAGGATCACGTCGCGTTCGTCACCCTGCACGTTCTCGATGTTCTTAACGAACACATCCTCGGCCCCGCCCTCGCGCAGCAGCGCGTCCAGCGCCGGGTCGCGGCGGCGGGCGGCATCCGCCACCTCGGTCAGCATGTCGGCCTGCGCCTTGGAGAAGGCGACCACGCCCAGGGACAGGCCCGGCCAGTTGCGGGCGTGATCGGCCATGGCGGCGACGACGGCCTCGGCCTCGATCCGGTTCGTCCCCGCACGCCCCTGCCCGCTGCCGCGCGCGGCATAGGCGCCGGACACGCGACGGAACTTCAGCCCGTAATCGGGGTCCAACTGCAGGGGCGACGGTGGCAAAACCAGCCGGTCGTCATAGAATTCCGCGTTCGACACCCGGATCAGCGACGGGTCGCGCGACCGGTAATGCCATTCCAGCATCCGCGACCGCAGCCCCCGCGCCTCGCACAGCGACAGGATGCTCTCCATGTCAGCCACGTTCGCGCCTTGGGGGCCGTCCTCGGGTTCGTCCTGGTCTTCGGCATCGTCGACCAGGCGGTCGAAGAACGATGTCGGCGGCAGCTGCTTCTGGTCGCCCACCACGACGATCTGGCGCGCGCGCGCGATGACGCCCAAGGCGTCCTCGGGGCGGATCTGCGACGCCTCGTCGATGACCAGCAGATCAAAGCTGACCGCATCGGGCGGCAGGAACTGGGCGACCGAGATCGGGCTCATCAGCATCACCGGCTTGATGCGCTGGACCATCGCGCCCGCGTTGCGCATCAGCCAGCGCACCGGCTTGTGCGCGCGGCGGCGGGCGATCTCTCCGCGGATCAGGCCCATCTCTCCCTGCGTGCCGCGGGGCAGCTGATCGAAATGTCGCGACAGGATCAGCGTCTTGGTGGCCTCGATCCGCTCGGCCTCCAGCTGGCGGAACAGGCCGACCAGGTCGTGGCGATCCAGCATCGGCAGATCGTTCAGCGCGGGACGCGCCTGGCGGGCGGCGTTCCAGCGCGCCTCGGCGCAGGCATAGGCGAACTCAGTCGCGGCGTCCTGCGGGGCCAGTTGCCCGGCGCGCACGGCCTCGACCACCGCGGCCGCGCCGTGGCGGCCGGCCACCTGCGCGTCGCGCGCCAGATCGGCCCATTCGGCATAGCGGGCGGGCGCGTCGGCCATGCCCGACAGCGCCGCCTGCCAATCGGCGATCGGCGCATCGCCCACAAGGCCCGCGGCCTCCGCGTCCAGGTCCAGCCTGTCGCGAACCCGCGCAAGCGCCGCCCGCGCATCCTGCACTGCCGCCGCCAGCGCATCGCCCTGTGCCACGGGGTCTGGAATGTCGGTCAGCGCCTGCACCACCGCCGCCCCGTCCGGCAGGCAGCCGTCCAGCTCTCCCAGCCAGCCCGCCACCGCCGCCAGCCGCGCAAAGGGCGTCCGCTCGCCCCGCCAGTCGGTCCCCAGGGTCGCCGCCAGATAGGCTTCGTCGTCGGCCAAGATGCGGCGAAGGCGGCGCAGCGCCACCAGCTCATCCGCCAGCGCCAGCCGGTCGGCGGCCGCAGACGGCATCGGTCCGACCAGCAGCGTCTGCAGCTGTGCCGACGCCCTGCGATAGGGGCCGAACAGCCGGCCCAAGAATGACCCCACCCCGCGCGCCAGCCCGGCCCGCAGGGGCGCGGGGTCCAGATCCGGCGCGGCGGGGGTGAAACGGGTCAACACCTGTTCCTGGGCCGCCGCCCATTCGGCGCCCGCCTGCAGCGCCTGCACCAGGCGGGGATCGCGGGCAGCGGCGAACAGGGTCGCGGCGTGATCCGCCGCCCCCTGGGGGGCGCGTGCCAGCAGACGCAGCATCCGCACCCGCGCCTCGGCCCGGTCCAGCGTCGGCTGGCCCTGTGCCGCGACCGCCGCCAGCGCCGCCAGCGCGGCGCGCAGGTCGTCGCCAAGCCGCGCCAGATCGGTCGGCTGCAGGTCCAGCGCCCGCGCGCCGCGGAACGGATGGGCCTGGGGCGAACCGGCCCGGTCGCGCGCCGCCACGAAACGGGCGATGGCCTGCGCCGCCTGTTCGCGTGCGGCGGCGTCCAGCGCCTCCAGGCCGTCCAGCGGGATGGCCGGCGGGCGGGCGCCCTGTCCGATGAACCCGATGATCCGCGACAGCGCCGCATAGGGCGCCTCGTCCCAGGGCGGCAACGGGTCGTGCAGAAGGCCCGTGACCGCGTTCAGCATGTCGCGCGTCTGGCGCAGGCGCGCGGGGTCCGCCGTGGCGGGCAACGGATGCGCCCCGGCCATCAGGGTCCGGCCCAGCTCCTGCGCAAGGGCCTTCTTGTTGGCGCTGCGCGAATGCAGCTCAAGACAGATGTCGCGCAGGCCCGCGCGGGCCAGGCGGTCGTGGACGACCGACAGGGCGGCCATCTTCTCGGCCACGAACAGCACCGTCTTGCCGTCATGGGCGGCGGCGGCGATGATGTTCGTGATGGTCTGCGACTTGCCCGTGCCCGGCGGGCCCTGCACGACCAGGCTGGCGCCCGCACGGACCTCCTCGATGACCTTGGTCTGGGATGCGTCGGCGTCGATCACCTGGATGATGCGCGCCGGGTCCAAACGGTCGTCCAGCCGGTCGCGATCGCCGAACAGCGGCGCGTCGCCCGCAAACCCCTGCGCCAGCAGCCCGTCCAGCAGTGGGTTTCCGTCGAACGCCCCCTCGGGCCAGTTGGCGGGGTCCAGGTCGCGGTGCATCAGCAGCTTCGCGAAGGAAAAGAACCCCAGCTGCATTCCGTCGCGGTCCACCTGCCAGTCCTGCTGGCCGGACACGGCGTCCTGAACCAGGCTCAGATAGTCGCCGGGCGTCCAGTTGTCGTCCTCCTCGATCTCGGGCAGATGGATGCCGAAATCCTGGCGCAAACGCTCCTGCAACGGCAGGTTGGCGGTCAGGTCATCCTCGCGCGCCATCAGGTCGAAGGTCGAGCTGCGGTCGTTGCGCACCAGCTGCACAGGCAGCAGGATCAGCGGCGCCTCGCGCAGGACCTGCGATCCGGGCGCCTCGCGCCAGCGCAGGAACCCCATCGCCAGGTACAGCACGTTCAGGCCCTGCTCCTCCTCCGCGGTGCGGGCGTCGTGGGACAGGCGCAGCAGGCGGCGGGCCAGCGCCTCGGGGCCCAGGGGGGTCTCCAGTTGGCTGTCGGACTGGGTCTGCGCACCGGGCGCGGCCAGCAGCAGCACGCCCTCGGGCGTGGCCGTGTCGCTGCCCATGGCGCGAAAGCGCATGCGTTTGCCCTGGATGCGCAGCAGGCGCCAGACCTCGTCGCTGCGTTCGTGGATGATGTTCAGGCAGCTGGCGCGCTGATTGTCGCGGTTCACATGGATCAGGCGGTTGCGCGTCCCCGTCTCCAGCAGCTTGCGGCGGGCGGCATCCAGAGTGCGGGTCAGGGCGGCGGGCTGGGATTGGGTCATCGGTCCAGGTCTTCTCGTTGCGCGTCCGACCCCAGGGGGGCGGAAGGGGAACATAACCGCAACCTGAACGAAAGACGAGGGATTCCAGACGGAAAACGCCACTTCCTCGGGACATTTCGAGGGGTGCGGCCCGGTTTCCCGGACCGCGGGGGGCCATCAGAACCGCAGATCGGCCGTCAGCGCGATGCTGCGCCCCGGTTCCAGCTGCTGCACGACGGTGCTGAAATCCGCCCCATAGGTCGCCCGGTCGGCATAGGCGCGGTCGAACAGGTTGTTGACCTCGGCGCGCAGGGTCACGTTGCGGAACGCGGCCGGTTCGTATTCGGCAAAGACGTCCACGACGGTATAGCCGGGCCAGTCGCCGTCGACATCCACGCCCTGCCCGTCCTCCTCGATCGCGTGCTGGATGACGCCGCCCAGGGTCAGCCCGGCCATGACGGCATGGCGCGCCTCCAGCGACAGCATGCCGCCCGGCACGGTGCCCAGTTCGCGCAGGTCAAAGCTGGAGGCCGGCTGGCCGTCCAGCTCGACCGATGTGTCGCTGTAGCGCAGCGCGGCAAAGCCGCCCTGCCAGTCGCGGCGGGCGGACAGACGGAACCCCCGGCTTTCCAGATCGCGCGACACCAGCCCCTTGCGGACCCCGTCGATGCGGGTCTGGAACAGCTCGGCCCCCAAGGTCGTCGCACCCGGCTGCCATTCGACGCCCATCACCACGTTGCGCGCCCGCGTGGGCTCCAGCGCGTCATAGGCCCTGGGCGCGACATAGGGCGCGTCCAGCTCATAGACCGAGGCAAGCTGCGTGCCGCCGAACACCGTCGACCAGCCCGCGTTCAGGCGCAGCGCATCGGTCGCGTGCCAGGTGGCCGCGGCGTTCGCGCTGGTCCCGTCGGTGTCCAGGCGCTGCCCCCCAGCACCGGTGAACCGGCTGAAATCATGGCGCAGCCCCGCGCTGTAGTCGATGTCCCCCGCCGTGCCCCGCGCTTGCAGAAACAGTCCGGTCGTGGTTCGGTCCTCGCGAAACGCGGCGGCCGTGCCGCGGAACACCCCGTCATAGGTCGCGCGCGTGCGATAGTTGTCCAGGCCCGCGGTCAGTTCGACCCCGTGCACGGTCATGCGGTTCTGGAGGACGACGCTGACGGTATCCGCATCGCCATTGTTGAAATCGGAAACGGGGGCGTCGGGCGTGGGCAGGTCGACGGTGTCCAGCTGGTTGCGGCTGCGCGCGATGCGGATCTCGGGGTCCAGCAGGCCCTCCGCGACCGTGCGGCGCAGGGTCAACGTCTGGGTCGACTGTTCCAGCGCATAGCGGCGCGTCTCGGGGACCGGGCGACCCCCGATCGTGCCGGTGAAGTTCGCGCGATAGGGGCGCAGCGCGTCGTCCCGGAACCGGATCGTGCCCAGCTCCGCCCGCCAGTCGCCGAACTCGGCCCCCAGCTTCAGCGCCTCGCTGTTCAGGTCGGCCCCTGTGCGGGCCACGGTACGGCCGTTCCCGTCCTGATAGGCGTCGCCCGTCGCCCGCTTGGCATAGATCAGCGCGTCGACCGGCCCCTGGCGCCCGTACAGCGTCACCGCCCCGGTCGCCGTGCCGCCGTTGTCGCCATAGCCGATGGTGACACGCCCGCCGCGGTCGCGCCCGTCCTCCAGCATGTCGATGGCTGATTTCGTCTCATACGCGATGCTGCCGCCCAGCGCGGCAAAGCCCGCATCCGCCGGCGCCACGCCCGGATCGACGCGCGCGGCCTTCAACAGGCCCGGATCGATCATGTTGGTGCCGGTATGGTGGAACATGCGGTTGTTCTGCGCGGCCCCGTCGACGCTGACCGACAGCTGCTGTTCGTCGATGCCGTTGACAAAGACGCGTTCCGCGATGGCGATGCCGCTGCTGACGGTCACGCTGGGTTCGGCGCGGAACACGTCCTCGATGGTGCCGGTGCGGGCATCCTCGATCTGTTCCGCGCTGGGGGCGATCCGGGCCGGGGCCTCGCCCTCGGCCGTCAGGGTGATCTCGTCCAGCAGGATCGGCTGGGACAGGGCGGGCAGGGGGGCAAGCGCGGTGCCCAGCATCAGGGCGGCCAAGGGGTGTCGCGTCATCGGGTTCTCCATCCATCGGGTCAATGGCTGGCGATGGCGCGGGGCCGGGCTGGCAACCCCACCCTCATAGGGGCAAAGCCGCCGCCTGTTAAGCCCGGATCGCGCGCGGGCCCGTCACCCCTGTCACCCGATCGTCACCGCATCGTCGGATGGGTGTCACGCCCCGCCGCTAGACGGCCCCCATGACATCGAGAGGCCCCATGCTGGACATTCGCGACGCCACCCGCATCTTCGGCCGCAAGGCTGCGGTCGACCACGTTTCCTTCCGCATCGACGGCCCGGCCTTCGTCGGCATCATCGGCCGGTCCGGCGCGGGAAAATCGACGCTGCTGCGCATGATGAACGGGCTGACCCCCGCCACCAGCGGCCGGATCCTGGTCGAAGGGCGCGACGTTGCCGCCCTGACCGGCGCCGCCGCCCGCCAGTGGCAAAGCCAATGCGCGATGATCTTTCAGCAGTTCAACCTGGTGCCGCGCATGGACGTGGTGTCGAACGTGCTGCACGGCATTCTGAACCGGCGCGGCACGTTGCAGACCGTGCTGAACCTGTGGCCGCGCGGCGACATCCTCCGCGCGCTGGAGATCCTGGACCGCCTCGGCATCGCCGAACAGGCGCCCAAGCGTGCCGAGGCCCTGTCCGGTGGCCAGCAGCAGCGCGTGGCCATCGCCCGCGCGCTGATGCAGGACCCCCGCATCATCCTGGCCGACGAACCCATCGCCAGCCTGGACCCGATGAACGCGCAGATCGTGATGGACACCCTGCGCCGCATCAACGTCGAGGATGGCCGCATGGTCATCGCCAACCTGCACACGCTGGACACCGCGCGGCGCTATTGCGACCGGGTGATCGGCATGCGCGACGGGCGCGTGGTGTTCGACGGGCTGCCGTCGCAGCTGACCACGGGCGTGGCCCGCGACATCTATGGCGCCGACGCGGATTTCAACGAAAGCGCGACCTCGACCGCCATGCCCACCGATACCAGCGCGGATGTCGAATACGCCGCCCGCATGCTGGCCTGATCCCGAACCGGAGAGCACCATGACCCGACTGCTGAGCCTGCTGGCCGCGACCGCCGCCCTGACCACCCCCCTGCACGCGCAGGAGATCACCGAATTCCGCATCGGCCTTTTGGGCGGAGAGAACGCCCAGGACCGCATGGCGTCGAACGAATGCCTGCGCGACTATGCCGAACAGGCCCTGGGCGTCCCCGTCCGCCTGTTCACCCCCGCCGATTACAACGGCGTCATCCAGGGGCTGCTGGGCGGGTCGCTGGACATGGCGTGGCTGGGCGCGTCGGCCTATGCCGCCGTGTACGTCGCCGACCCCGAGGCGGTCGAGCCGGTGCTGGTCAAGACCAACCTGGACGGCAGCTATACCTATCACTCGATCGGCTTCGCGCGCGCCGACAGCGGCATCACCTCGCTGGACGACATGGAGGGCAAGAGCTTTGCCTTTGCCGACCCGAACTCGACCTCGGGGTTCCTGATCCCGAACGTGGAACTGCCCGAGGCGGGCTATTCGATGACCGAGGGCGAGTATTTCAGCCGCATCGCGTTTTCGGGCGGTCATGAACAGTCGATCATCGGCGTCGTCAACGGCGATTTCGACGCCGGCGTGACCTGGGCCGACGGCCAGGGCGCGTGGGAGGACGGTTACAACTCCGGCGCGCTGCGCAAGGCGACCGATGCGGGCATCGTCGACATGAACGACATCGTCGAGATCTGGAAATCCTCGCCCATCCCGGAAGGCCCGGTGGTCGTCCGCAAGGATCTGCCCCAGGACGTGCGCCAGACGATGATCGACCTGGTCGCAGGCCTGCACGCATCGGACCCCGAATGCGCCTATGGCGTCGCCGCCGGAGAGACCGCGGGCTTCAGCCCCGTCACCCACGCGGAATACGAGACGATCATCGCCATCCGCCGCGCCGAGATGAACTGATCGCCACCCTTTCCGGGCCGGGCCCCGAACAGGGCCCGGCCTTCGCATATCCAGGAGGCAGCATGGCACTGGTCGAAATCCAGCACGACTATCTGGCGCTGACGCGGCGGCGACGCCTCTATGGCGGGCTGCTGGTCGTCATCTTCGTGGCGATGATGGTGTCGGGGTTCCGCGTGGCCGACGCCCGCAACGCCGGCGGGTTCTGGCAGGGGCTGCACCAGGTGGGCGATTTCCCCGCGGCCCTCGTGTCCGAGGCGGTGCAGAGATCGGCCAACCTGCCCGGCCACATGATCCGCGCCCTGCCCGCCCTGGTCGAGACGCTGAACATCGCGCTGGTCGCCACGCTTCTGGGTTGCATCGCGGGCACCGCCCTGTCTCTGGCGGCCACGCGTGGCTTGGCCCGGTGGCCGCGCTTGGTGCTGGTGGCGCGGCGGGTGTCGGACGTCTGCCGCGCCATCCCGGAAATCGTCATCGCGCTGGTGCTGATCTTCATCCTGGGCGGCGGCCCGGTCCCCGCCGTCATCGCCATCGCGATCCACACCGCGGGCGCGATGGGCAAGCTGTTCTCCGAAGTGAACGAGAACGTCGACCTGAAACCGGTCGAGGGTCTGGCATCCGTCGGCGCCACCTGGTCGCAGCGCATCTGGCTGGGCGTGTTCCCGCAGGTCGCGCCGAACTATCTGTCCTATGGGCTGCTGCGGCTGGAGGTGAACATCCGCGCATCGGCCATCCTGGGCTTCGTCGGCGCGGGCGGCATCGGATACGAGCTGCGCAACGCGATGACCTTCGGTCAGGGCAAGTTCGATCAGGCGGCGGCGATCTTTTTGCTGCTGTTCATGACCATCGTGGTCGTCGACCAGATCTCGGGCCTGGCCCGCAACCGCCTGACGCATGGGGCCCCCGCATGACCACGATGACCCTGCAGGACCGCACCATCCGCATCATGGACCGCAGGCGGCGCATGGCGCTGGCGGTGCCGGCGCTGATCCTGGCCTATCTGGTCTATGCCGCGATCAGCTTCGATCTGGCGGGGTTGGCGCAGCGGGCGCGGCTGGACAACGCGGCCGTGCTGATGGCCGACACGGTCAGCCACAAGATCCACGTGACCCGCGACAACCGCCGCGACGCCCTTTCCGTCAGCGTCGAGGGCAGCGCCCGCGCCACCTTTGCCACCGACCGCCTGCCGGACTGGGTCGCGGCAGAGGGGTCGCGGACGGTGATCGACCTGGGCGCGGGCCATGTCGTCACCTATGACGGGCCGCGCACCACCTATGACATTCCCGATTACGGCCCCGTCACGCTGACCGTAGGCGACGGCGTGACGCTGGACACGCCCGACGGGCAGGTGCCCGCGTTCATCAACGCCAGCCCCGCCCGCGTAACCATCACCACCGATCAGGGCCGCGTCACCGCCACCCGCGCCCGCACGGAAACCCTGCGCTACTTCTGGGGGTGGGAGATGTTCTTCTTCGACCTGTCCAGCCCGCTGGCCGGCCTGTCCGCGGGACAGGTCGCGGCGGCGGTCCTGTGGGGCGACCGGATCGACCCGGCGCGGTCCAACCTGTCGCTGGCCCTGTCGGAGTTCTGGACGAACGACATCTGGCAGCACGGGGCCGTGGCCTGGGCCCTGTTCGAGACGATCCTGATGGCGTTCCTGGGCACCTTCGGCGCGGCCTTCGTGGCCCTGCCGCTGGCCTTCTTGGCGGCGCAGAACTTTGCCCTGTCGCGCATGCTGCGCTTTGCGGTGCGGCGCGTGTTCGATTTCGTGCGCGGCGTTGACGCGCTGATCTTCACGATCATCCTGTCGCGGGCCTTCGGTCCGGGGCCGCTGACCGGGGCGCTGGCGATCCTGCTGACCGACACCGGCAGCTTTGGCAAGCTGTTCTCCGAGGCGCTGGAGAACGTGGACGCCAAGCCGATCGAGGGCATCCGCTCGACCGGCGCGGGCGCGCTGCAGCGCTACCGCTTCGGCGTCATCCCCCAGGTGATGCCGGTCCTGCTGTCGCAGATGCTGTACTTTCTGGAAAGCAACACCCGCAGCGCGACGATCATCGGCGCGATCACCGGGGGCGGCATCGGACTGATGCTGACGCAGGCGATCCAGACCACGCAGGATTGGGAGAAGGTCGCCTATTACATCTTGCTGATCGTGGTGCTGGTCATCGCGATGGATGGCCTGTCGGGCTGGCTGCGCCGCCGCCTGATCCGCGGGTCCTAGTCCGCCAGCACCAGTGAGACCCGGTCGCCCGCGAACCACGTCCGCCCGTATTCCACGGGCCGGCCTCGGTCATCCAGGTTCACCGCCACCGAGCGGAGCACCGGCGTGCCCTGCGGGATCCGCAGGGCCACCGCCTGCGTGGCATTGGCCAGCTTGGCCGTGATGCGGGTGCTGGCCCGCGTATAGTCGGCCACCCCGCAGGCGGCCAGCGCCGCGGTGATCGACTGATGGTCGCGGGCCTGGTCACAGAACCCCGCCAGCCATCCCGGCAGCACCGACCGGAACAGCGCCAGCGGCTGGCCGTCGGCCAGCGACAGCCCCTCGACCACGTGGACCGGATCGCCGGGGGACAGGTCCAGCATCTGCGCCTCGACCGCGTCGCAGGGGCGGGTTTCCAGCCGGGTGAAGCGGTGCGACCCCGTGCGCCCCGCCGCCGCCAGGTTCTGCGAAAACCGCACCCGGCGGCCCAGGGCATAGTCGGTCGGTCGCGCGGTCACGAAGACCCCCGCCCCGCGCCGCGCATGGACCAGCCCCGCGTCGGCCAGCTGCGCCAGTGCGTGGCGCACCGTGTGGCGGTTGACCCCGAAACGGGTGGCCAGCGCCGCCTCGGACGGCAGGCGGTCGCCGGGGGGATAGTGGCCCGAGGTGATCTCGGCCCGCAGGGTGTCGGCGATGGCCTGCCACAGGGGGGTCTTGTCCGTCATCAAAAATTCACACGGTTCCGGTTGAGAACATGGCGCGGGCGCGCTATCACATGTCTAGTTGTATAGATAACGGGACACCCCGGCAAGATGTCAGCTTCCCCCCTTTCCCATCGCCGCGACTGGCTGTCGATCCTGGCCCGCAGCGCCCCCGACCGGCTGGCGCAGCTGCTGCCCGACCTGCCCGATCACGCCCTGCTGCGCGCGCCCGAGACCGGCACCGTGATGGTCCAGGGCCGCATCGGCGCCACCGGCGCGCCCTTCAACGTCGGAGAGATGACCGTGACCCGCTGCGCCCTGCGCCTGCCCTGCGGCACGCAGGGCCACGGCCATGTGCAGGGGCGGTCGCACGCCCATGCGCGGCGGGCCGCGGCGATGGACGCGCTGATGCAGACCGACCCCGACGCCCACGCCCCCCTGATCGCCGCGCTGCGCGACGACGCGCAGGCCGCCCGCGACACCCGCGCCGCCAAGGCCGCCGCCACCCGGGTCGAGTTCTTCACCCTGCAACGCGGAGAGGACGCATGACCGGCCACGGATTCACCGATCCCTCCCGCCAATCGGCCCAGGGGTTCCGCGTGCTGATGGAGGCCATGGCCCGGCCCGGCACGATCCACCGCCTGGATCAGGCCCATGCCCCCGGGGTCGGCCCCGCCGCCGCGACGGTGCTGCTGTTGCTGGCCGATCCGACGACGCCGGTGCATCTGGCGGGCGCGCTGCCCGACCTGGCCCCGTGGCTGCGGTTTCACGCGGGCTGCCCGATGGCGGATGCACCGTCGGCCGCGTTGGCGGTGGGGCGCTGGCCCGATCTGCTGCCGCTGGACCGCTTTGCGGTGGGCCTGCCCGATTATCCCGACCGTTCGGCCACGCTGATCGTCGAGCTGGACCGGCTGGACGCGGACGGTCCCGTCCTGCGCGGGCCGGGCATCCGCGACCGCGCAACGCTGTCCCTGCCCGCGACTGCGCCGTTCCGGGCCAACCGCACCCTGTTCCCGATGGGCCTGGACTTCATCCTGACCTGCGGCGACCGGCTGGCCTGCCTGCCGCGCAGCACCCGCGTGGAGGCCGCCTGATGTATGTCGCCGTCAAGGGTGGCGAACGCGCCATCGAGAACGCCCATGCCTGGCTGGCCGAGGAGCGCCGCGGCGACCCTGACCTGCCGCTGATGTCGGTCGACCAGATCAAGGCGCAGATGGCCCTGGCCGTGAACCGCGTCATGGCCGAGGGCTCGCTCTACGACCCCGACCTGGCCGCGCTGGCGATCCGCCAGGCACGGGGCGACCTGATCGAGGCGGTGTTCCTGATCCGCGCCTATCGCACCACGCTGCCGCGGTTCGGTGCGTCCGTACCGGTGGACACGGGCGCGATGGCGGTGGACCGGCGCGTCTCGGCCACGTTCAAGGATGTGCCGGGCGGTCAGGTGCTGGGCCCGACCTTCGATTACACGCACCGCCTGCTGGACTTTGCCGATCAGGCGGCGGTGGACCCCGCGCCGCTGGCCGCGCCCGACGCCGGCGCCATGCCCCACGTCATGGCGATCCTGGACCGCGACGGGCTGATCGAACCCAGCCCCCGCGACGACACCCCCGCCCCCGACCTGACCCGCGAACCGCTGGAACTGCCCGCGAACCGCCCGCTGCGCCTGCAGGCGCTGGCCCGCGCGGACGAGGGGTTCGTGCTGGGCCTGGCCTATTCCACCCAGCGTGGCTACGGGCGCACCCATGCCTTTGTCGGCGAACTGCGCATCGGCCGCGTGCCCGTGCAGATGCACATCCCCGAGCTGGACCTGACCATCGACATCGGAGAGATCGCGCTGACCGAATGCGAGACCGTGAACCAGTTCAAGGGCTCGCGCACCGAACCCGCGCAGTTCACGCGGGGATACGGCCTGGTCATGGGACAGTCGGAACGCAAGGCCATCGCCGTCAGCCTGGTCGACCGCGCCCTGCGCTGGCAGGAACTGGGCGAGGATTTCACCGGCGCCCCCGCGCAGGACCAGGAATTTGTGCTGTCGCATTGCGACAACATCCAGGCGACGGGGTTCCTGGAGCACATCAAGCTGCCCCATTACGTCGATTTCCAGGCCGAACTGGAGCTGGTGCGCCGGCTGCGGGACGACAACGCAAAGGATGCGCAATGATCAAGGCGATCGTCTTCGACATCGGCAACGTGCTGGTCCGGTGGGACCCGGTGGCCGCCTTCCTGCCCCTGCTGGGCGACCGTGCGTCGGTCTTGGCCTTCCTGGATCGCGTGGATTTCGCCACCCTGAACCAGCGCGCGGACGGGGGCGCGTGCTTCGACGATCTGGCCGAGGCGATCGCCGATCCCCGCGACCGCGCGGCCTTTCTGGCCTATCGGGCCGGACACGCGGCCTCGATCCGCGAGCCGATCGAGGGGACATGGGCGCTTCTGGACCGCCTGCGGGCGCGGGGCCACGCGGTCCACGCGATCACCAACTGGTCCGCGCAGACCTGGCCCATCGGCCTTGCGACCCATCCCCGGCTGTCCACAGCCTTTGGCGTGACCATCGTGTCAGGGATCGAGGGCGTGCTGAAGCCCGACCCGCGCATCTTTGCCACGCTGTGCGACCGGGCGGGCGTGGCGCCCGACCAGTGCCTGTTCATAGACGACAGCCCCCGCAACGTCGCCGGCGCGCGCGACGCAGGCATGGCCGCGCATCATTTCACCGATCCCGCCGCGCTGGAGGACGACCTGATCCGACGGGGGCTGCTATGAGCGGTTACAACTTCGCCTATCTGGACGAACAGACCAAGCGGATGATCCGCCGCGCCATCCTCAAGGCGCTGGCGATCCCCGGATACCAGGTGCCCTTTGCCAGCCGCGAGATGCCCATGCCCTATGGCTGGGGCACCGGAGGGGTGCAGCTGACCGCCGCCTGCCTGACCCCCGACGACCGCCTGAAGGTCATCGACCAGGGCGCCGACGACACCACCAACGCGGTCAGCATCCGCACGTTCTTTCAGCGCACGACGGGGGTCGCCGTCACCACCGCCACCGCCGACGCGACGTTGATCCAGACCCGCCACCGCATCCCCGAGACGCCCCTGACCCAGGGCCAGATCCTGGTCTATCAGGTGCCCATCCCCGAACCGCTGCGCTTTCTGGAGCCGCGCGAAACCGAGACCCGCAAGATGCACGAGCTGGAGGAATACGGCCTGATGCACGTCAAGCTGTACGAGGACATCGCCCGGCACGGCCGCATCGCGACCTCCTACGCCTATCCGGTCAAGGTCGAGGGGCGCTATGTCATGGACCCGTCGCCGATCCCGAAATTCGACAACCCGAAACTGTCGGACAGCCCGGCGATCCAGCTGTTCGGGGCAGGGCGCGAACAGCGCATCTATGCCCTGCCCCCGCATACCCATGTCGTCAGCCTGGATTTCGACGACCACCCGTTCAGCCCCTCGAAGGCCGATCACGCCTGCGACCTGTGCGGCGCTGACGCCAGCTATCTGGACGAGGTGGTGACCGATGACGCGGGCGGGCGGATGTTCGTCTGTTCCGACACCGATTTCTGCACCGCGCGGGTCGCCGCCGGGCACAGGGGCCGCCTGGCCGCGGAGGCCGCATGAACGCCCCCATCCTGTCCGTCCGGACCCTGGAACGCCGCTATGGCGCGCGGATCGGCTGCACCGGCGTCGGCTTTGATCTGTGGCCCGGAGAGGTCCTGGGCATCGTCGGGGAAAGCGGGTCGGGGAAATCGACGCTGCTGTCCTGTCTGGCCGGGCATCAGCGCCCCGATGCGGGCACCGTCACCTATGACGGGCGCGACGTGCTGGCGATGGCCGAAACCGAACGCCGCCGGCTGGCGCGCACCGAATGGGCCTATGTCCACCAGCATGCACGCGACGGGCTGCGCATGGGCGTCAGCGCCGGGGCCAATGTCGGCGAACGGCTGATGGCCGTGGGCCAGCGCCATTACGGCGACATCCGCGCCGCCGCCATCGACTGGCTGGACCGGGTCGAGATCGCCCAGGACCGCGTCGACGACCGCCCGCAGGCCTTTTCCGGTGGGATGCAGCAGCGGCTGCAGATCGCGCGCAACCTGGTGACCGGGCCGCGGCTGGTGTTCATGGACGAACCCACGGGCGGGCTGGATGTCAGCGTGCAGGCACGGCTTCTGGACCTGCTGCGCGGGCTGGTGCGCGACATGGGCCTGTCGGTCGTCATCGTCACGCATGACCTGGCGGTGGTGCGCCTGCTGGCCGACCGCCTGATGGTGATGAAATCGGGCCGCGTGGTCGAACAGGGCCTGACCGACCAGGTGCTGGACGATCCGCAGCACGGCTATACCCAGCTTCTTGTCTCCTCCGTCCTGCAGGTGTGACGATGATCCAGGTCGAAAACCTTTCCAAGTCCTTCACCCTGCACAATCAGGGCGGCACCGTCATCCCGGTCATGGCCGGGGCCGCGCTGCACGTGGATCCCGGCGAATGCGTGGGGCTGGTGGGCCAGTCCGGGGCGGGCAAATCCACGCTGATGCGGATGATCCAAGGCAACTATCTGCCGGGCGGCGGCAGCATCCGCATCGCCGGCACGGAACTGGTGGGCGCCGCGCCCCGCACGGTCACCGCGCTGCGGCGGGGCACCTTGGGCCATGTCAGCCAGTTCCTGCGCGTGCTGCCGCGGGTGCCTGCGGTGGACGTGGTGGCCGAACCGCTGCGCGCGCTTGGGGTGCCCGCCGCGACAGCGCGCGCGCAGGCCGAGGGCCTGCTGTGGCGGCTGAACATCCCGCGCCGGCTGTGGGGCCTGTCGCCCACCACGTTTTCCGGCGGCGAACAGCACCGCATCAACATCGCCCGCGGCTTCGTCCATCCCTATCCCGTGCTGCTGCTGGACGAACCCACGGCCAGCCTGGACGCCGCGAACCGGCAGGTCGTCCTGTCCCTGATCGCCGAGGCCAAGGCCCGCGGCGCCGCGATCCTGGGCATCTTTCACGACGCCGAGGCACGCGACGCGGTCTGCGACCGGTTGGTGGACGTGACCGGGTTCACGCCGGGACGCGCGGCATGATCGCGGCGGTCGTCGGACCATCCGGCGCGGGCAAGGACACGCTGATCGCCGCGGCTTGCGCCGCGCGGCCCGATCTGCGCCTGGCGCGGCGGGTGATCACCCGCCCCTCCGACGCCGGAGGAGAGGATTTCGACGGCGTCACCCCGGCACGCTTCGCGGCCCTGCGCGACGGCGGACATTTCGCGCTGGACTGGCGGGCGCATGGCCTGTGCTACGGCATCCCGCACGATCAGCTGACGGGGCCGTCGGTGATCTTCAACGGCAGCCGCGCGGCCCTGCCGCAGGCGCTGGCCCGGCTGCCGGACCTGCGGGTGATCCTGATCACCGCCCCGGCGGAGGTGCTGGCGCGCCGCCTGGCCGACCGCGGCCGCGAGGGGTCGGCCAACATCGCCGCCCGCCTGCGCCGCGCCGCCTTTGCCATGCCGCCGGGGATCGCCCACCTGACCGTGTGCAACGATGCCTGCCTTGCGCAGGGGACCGCGCGCCTTCTGGCCGCGCTTCAGCCCGACAGGGGCGCGCGATGACGCAGGTGGAACCGGCCCTGCGCATCCTGGGCCACCAGGCACAGGTCGGCGATCACGAAAGGCCGCGGCAGGACAGGGCCAAGCCAGGCCTGAGCCGCGGCCTGCACTGCGGGTCGTTCCGCGGCGGACAGCCGGTCGGTCAGGGTCAGGTGAAACCGGAACTCCTCCATCACGAAGGGATAGCCCCACCGGTCCAGCAGGGAGCACTGGCGCGGGGTCAGGCTGTCGGGGCGCCGCCGCGCGACCTCTTCGGCCGTCAGCGGCGCGCGCAGCGGATCGGTGGCGCGCACCACCGCATCGGCCAGCGCGATCAGTTCGGGCTGGCCCCCGGTGGGCATCAGCGCCAGAAACCCGCCCAGATCGCGCAGCGCCAGCGTCCCGCAGGTCACCGCCGGACGGTTGCTGGCCAGCGCGTCGACGGCCGCGATCAGGTCCGCTTCGGGGACAACGGGACGGAAGGGCGCGCGGATGGTGCCGTGAAACCCGTATCGTCGCGGCTGGCCCACCGGGCGCGCCGGCAGGGACGGATCATCGACCGCATGGCCGCCCGCCAGGTCCCAGCCCAACCACGCCGCCGCACGGTCCGCGAAGATGCCGGGTTGCGGCGCGTAATAGACGGCATATCGTGTGAAATCCTGCATGCGCGGCACCCTAAGACCGTTGTGTCACACGGCTGTGACAGCCGTCTGCCAGATGACGCCCTTCGACATGATCCTTCAAGACGGAACCCGACCGCATGACCGACATCATCCTTGCCAACGCCCGCCTGGTCCTGCCGACCGAGGTGATCCACGGCCACCTGGTCCTGCGCGACGGGCTGATCGCAGAGATCGGCCAGGGCCGCGCCCTGCCCGCGGGCGCGCTGGATTGTCAGGGCGACCTGCTGATGCCGGGCCTGATCGAATTGCACACCGACAACCTGGAACGCCATATCGAGCCGCGCCCCGGCGTGGACTGGCCCCATGCCCATGCGATCATCGCCCATGACGCCGAACTGGCCAGCGTGGGCATCACCACCGTCTTCGACGCGCTGCGCGTGGGGTCGGTCGTGACGTCGAACAATGCGGGCTATGGCGAATATGCCCGCGCCCTGGCCGACGAGATCCTGGGCCTGCGCGCCCAGGGGGCGCTGCGGATCAGCCATTTCCTGCACCTGCGCGCCGAGATCTGTTCCCAGACCCTGCCCGAGGAGATGGCCAAGTTCGGCCCCCGGGACCGCATCGGCATCGTCAGCCTGATGGACCACACCCCCGGCGAACGCCAGTTCCGCGACATCGGCAAGCTGCGCGACTATGTCTGCGGCAAGAAGGGCCTGTCGGATGCCCAGTTCCTGGACCATGTCGCCGACCAGCAGGCCCTGCGCGCCCGCGTGGGCGAGCTGCACGAGGCGACCGCCGTGGCCGAGGCGCGCCGCTATGGTGCGGTGCTGGCCAGCCATGACGACACCACCGCGCCTCAGGTCGCGGTCAGCGCGGCGCATGGCTGTCATTTCGCGGAATTCCCCACCACGGCGGATGCCGCACAGGCCTGCCGCGACCACGACATCCGCGTGATGATGGGCGCGCCCAACCTGATCCGCGGCGGATCGCACAGCGGCAACGTCGCGGCCAGCGACCTGGCGCGGGCCGACCTGCTGGACATCCTGTCGTCGGATTACGTGCCGTCTTCGCTGCTGTCGGGGGCGATGATGCTGGGCGATCTGTGGGGCGATCTGGCGCGCGGCATCGCAACCGTGACGCAGGCGCCCGCCCAGGCCGTGGGCCTGCACGATCGCGGCAGGCTGGCACCGGGCGCGCGGGCCGACGTCATCCGCGTGGCACAGATCGGCGGCGCCGCGGCCGTGCGGGGCCTGTGGACACGGACCGCCGCCTGAGCCGCGCGCCCCGCCGGGGGCGTGCGGCCGTGATCAGCCCGACACGCCGCGCAGCCGGATGATGCCGTCGGCATAGGGTTCGAACCCCTCGATCCCCTGGCGCATCGTGTAGAAGTACTTGATGTGGTACAGGTAGATCAGCGGCAGATCCTGTTTCAGGATGTCGCGCGTCTGGTCGTACAGCGCCTTGCGGGCCGCGGTGTCGGGTTCAGACCGGGCCTGTGCCAGCAGGGCATCGATCTCCGCGTTGCGGTAATGCTGGTCGTTGTTGGCCCCGTCCGACCCGACGAAGGGGTGGATGTTGGCATCCGGGTCGATCCGGCCCGACCAGCCCTGCAGCGACATGTCGAAATTGCCGGCGACGTTCTCGGACAGCAGCGTCGCGAACTCCGTCGCGCGCAGAGAGATGTCGAACCCCGTCTCGGCCGCCATGGCCTGGACCACCTGGCCGACCTGCTGGGCGATGGGGTTGTTTCCGATCTGCATCTCGACGCGGATGGGGGTCTGGACACCCGCCTCGGCCAGCAGGGCGCGGGCGGCATCGGGATCGCGCGCGGGGATCGGATCGCGGTCGTCGTAATAGGGGGTGCCCGGCGCGGCCCATTGGTTGCCGACCACGTATTCCCCCTCGAACACGACCTGGTTCAGCGCCTGGCGGTCGATGGACAGCGACAGCGCCTGGCGGACGCGGGCATCGGCGCCCAGCGGCGCCTCCGCGCGGGGTCCGTTGCCGACGTTGATGGTGATGCCCTGATACCCGATGTTGGGCACCTCGAACAGCTGCAGGCGGTCGTCGGCCCGCACGCCCGGCACGTCGGCGGGGGCGGTGCGTTCGATGATGTCCAGATCGCCCGACCGCACGTTGGCCAGCCGCACCGTCGTGTCCGGGATCGGCAGATAGATCACCCGGTCGTAATGGAACTGGTCCGCGTCCCAGTGATCGGCAAAGCGTTCCAGCACGATCCGGTCGCCCTCGACCCGGTCGACAAAGGCATAGGGGCCCGAACAGACCGGGGCCCGGCCAAAGGCGGCGCCGGCCGCATCGGCGGCATCGGGCGAATACATTCGCCCCGCGTGATGGGCCAGCTGCGCCAGCAGCGTCACGTCGGGTGCAGTCAGCGTGATGGTCAGTTCATGATCGCCCGTCGCCTCGACCCGGTCGATCGATCCTAGCTCCGCCTTGCGGCGGCTTTCCTGCATCGTCATGTTCCGCTCCAGCACGCGGCGGGCAGATTGCGCGTCAAAGGGTGTGCCGTCGTGATGCGTCACCCCCTCGCGCAGCGTCAGGGTCAGCGTCCTGCCGTCATCGGACCAGGCCCAGTCGGTGGCCAGTTCGGGGATGATCTCCATGTCGGCATTGGTGTTCAGCAGCCGGTCGCACAGCGATTCATAGACCAGCGAGGACACGAAGGTCCGCGACTGTGCGGGATCCAGCGAATCCGGGTCCTCGTTCAGGCCGATGCGCAGGTCGGCCGCGGCGGCCATGCCGCCGATGGCGGCGGTGCCCAGGGCCGTGGCCAGAAAGGTGGTCAGCTTCATCGATGTCTCCCGATCGGTTCCGGCGCTTGGCGACGCCCTGTGCGGCCAGCCCGAAATGGGACCGGATCATTAGTGTATACTAAGGTTCACGATCCGCGGCTGGCAACCGTGATGCGTCTGCGCCTCGAAATTGCACATCCTGCAAATTTCTTTCGGTCAGGGCATTGATGCCGACCGACGATATCCTTAGCTAGCTAACGAAACAGCCGAAAGGACGCGTCATGCCCCGCGAAAGCCCGATCCTTGACACCCTGCTGCGGGTCATGCGGACCCTGCGGCGCAGCTATGACCGCAGGGCGCGGGACGTGGGCCTGACCCTGTCGCGGGCGCGCGCGCTGACGACGCTGGCGCATCACGACGGCATCACCCAGACCGAACTGGCCGCCGAACTGGCGATCGAGGCGCCGACCCTGAAACGCCAGATCGACGCCCTGGTCGCTGGCGGTTTCGTCGAACGGCGTCCTCTGGATGGCGACGGCCGCAAGAACGGGCTGGTCGTGACCGAACGCGGTCGCGACAGCGCCATCGTCGAATTCACGCACCGCCTGCGCGGCGAAGTGCTAGAGGGAATCGATCCGCAGGATCTGGACCGCGCGGCCCAGGTGCTGGACCGGATCGCCCGCAACATCGAACGGATGGACCGGACATGAGCGCCCCTGCCGCACCCCCGCCGCCGCATCCGCCGCTGCCCGGATTGCAGGCCGTGGCCTATATGCTGGCCGCCACCGTGATCGGCCTGTCGCAGGGCCTGCAGCAGGGCTTCGTGTCCACCAGCCTGCCCCAGCTTGCGGGCGATCTGGGCATCACCACGACCAGCGCGGCCTGGCTGCTGGCGGTCTACATGATCCCGCGCGCGGCGCTGCCGGTGCTGCTGATCAAGATCCGCACCCAGTACGGGCTGCGGCGGTTCGCGGAACTGGGGATCATCCTCTATGCGCTGGTGGCGCTGGCGTCGCTGTGGGCGGTCGATTTCCGCTCGGCGCTGGTGCTGCAGTTCCTGGCGGGTGCTGCCGCGGCACCCCTGTCGACGCTGGCCTTCCTCTATATGCTGGAGCCTCTGTCCCCGCAGGCCAAGATGACCTTGGGCCTGCCCTTGGCGATGACGGTGCTGATGACCGGACCGACGCTGGCCCGCGTCGTGGGGCCGCACCTGATCGGCGACGGGGGCATGACGGCGGTCCACGTGACGGGCCTGGGCATGGCGCTGGTGTCGCTGATGCTGGTCTTTTGCCTGCCCCTGCGCCCCATCCCCCGCCAGAAGGTGATCGAGCCGCTGGACTTTGCCAGCTTCGTGCTGATCGGCGCAGGCTTCGGCGGGCTGATCGTGGCCTTTGTCATGGGGCCGATCTACAACTGGACGGATGTCGCGTGGATCGGCTGGCTGCTGGCCGGCGCGGCGCTGTCGCTGACCCTGGCGGTGGTCGTGGAGCTGAACCGCACCGCCCCCCTGCTGGACATCCGCTGGCTGGCCAGCCCGGCCATCCTGCACCTGACCGGCACGCTGTTCCTGTTCCGGCTGATCCTGTCGGAACAGTCGGCGGGCGCGCCGCGCATGTTCCAGGTGCTGGGTGTCGCGCCCCAGCAGATGACCGTCCTGTTTGCCGTGATCGCCCTGGCCAGCCTGATGGGCGCGCTGGCCTGCATCGCCTGGATGCGGCCCACCCGCGTGCCCCAGTTCCACTTGGCCGCCCTGCTGCTGATCGCCGCCGGAGCCTGGCTGGACAGCGGTGCCGGCGTGCTGACCCGGCCCGCGCAGATGGTGGTCAGCCAGGCGCTGATCGGCTTTGCCGCGATGCTGTTCATGCCGCCCGCGATGATGGCGGGCCTGCTGTCGGCCCTGGCCAAGGGGCCGCAATATATCCTGTCCTTCGTCATCGTCTTCATCTCGACTCAAAGCCTGGGCGGCGTGCTGGGGTCGGGCCTGTTCAACACCTTCACCACCCGGCGCGAGGCGCTGCACCTGCAGGACCTGTCCGTCCAGCTGACCGCCACCGATCCGGCCACGGTCGCGACCCTGGCGGGCCGGGCCGCGATGCTGGCCGCCCAGATCCCCGATGCCGCCGCGCGCCGCGCGCAGGCGGCGACCGATCTGGGCCAGCAGGTCGCGGCCCAGGCCTGGGTCAGCGCCTATGCCGATGCCTATGCGCTGACCGCGCTGGCCGCCCTGCTGGCGGCGGCCGTGCTGCTGCTTCACCTTTTGCGCGACGTGATGGCCCGCCGGGCCGCCGTCCAGAACACCGGAACCACGCCATGAAGAAAGAGAACCTTGTCCCGACCGCCATTGCCCTGATCCTGGGCCTGGCGGGCACGCTGCTGCTGCTGTTCGCATGGGGCCTGCCGCCCTTCTCGACCGCCGCCCCCCAGACCGAGAACGCCTATTTGCGCGCCGAGGTCACGATGATAGCCCCGCAGCTGTCGGGCTATGTCACCGCGGTCGAGGTCGAGGACTATCAGACCGTCGCGAAGGGCGACGTGATCGCCCGCATCGACGACCGCATCCCCCGCCAGAAGCTGGCCCAGGCCGAGGCCCTGCTGCAAGGCGCCCAGGCCGCGCTGAAGGTCGCCGAACAGGACGTCGTGTCGGCCGAGGCCGTGGCCCGCGCCGAACAGGCGGGCGTCGAGGCTGCCGACGGCGCCTTGGAGAATGCCCGGTCGCAGGCCGACCGCGCGGGGCAGCTGCTGGACCGGGGCGTGACGTCGCAGTCGTCGTCTGACCAGGTCCGCCTGGCCCTGCAACAGGCCCAGGCCGCCCGCATCCAGGCCGGCGCCCGCCTGGACGTCCAGACCGAGGCGATCCGTTCAGCCAATGTCGCGCTGGACGCCCGACGCGCCGACATCGCCAGCGCCGAGGCCGCCGTCCAGCTGGCCCGGATCGAGGTCGACAACACCGTCATCCATGCCCCCGCCGACGGCAGCCTGGGCCAGATCGCCGTCCATGTCGGCCAGTACGTGACCCCCGGCACCGCACTGGTCCCTCATGTTGGCACCGACCTGTGGGTCATCGCCAACTTTCGCGAAACCGCGATGCGGGGCTTGGCGCCGGGTTCCCCGGTCAGCTTTACCGTGGACGCGCTGCAGGACCGCCGGTTCACCGGTCAGGTCGAATCGCTGTCGCCCGCGACCGCATCGGAATTCAGCCTGATGGCGGGCACCGCAAGCGCCGGCAACTTCACCAAGATCGCCCAGCGCCTGCCGGTGCGCATCACCATCGATCCCGACCAGGACCGCGCCGCCCTGCGCCCCGGCATGTCTGTCGTGGTCCGCGCCGGGTCCTGACCCGCCGACGGCCCGGCACAGACCGGACCGCACAGGGGGGCAGCCGGCCCGGGGGCGCGGCAAGGACGCAGTCGGCGCGCACGCGCAGCCGGGCCGGGACGCAACCGGAGTGCCTCCAGGCCGGGATGATGCGCCGGCGCGGACCAGACCACTCACGGCGCCGGGCCGGTTTTTCCGCCACCACGGGTTGAAGCCCGCCACGGGCGGCACTATGGCCCATGCCGAAACGTCAGGGCGCAGGAAAGCTGTGCCAGAGGAGGCATCGGTGAAATCATTGGCATCACTTTCGCGGTTCGTCGGCAATACTTTTGCGGCCTGGGTCGTCCTGTTCGCGGTCCTGGGCTTTCTGCTGCCCGACCTGTTCCGCCAGCTGACACCGTGGATCGTCACCCTGCTGGGGATCATCATGTTCGGGATGGGGCTGACCATCTCGGGGCGCGACTTTGCCGAGGTGTTGCGCCGCCCGGTCAATGTCGGCGTGGGCGTCGCGTCGCAGTTCCTGATCATGCCGCTGCTGGCGGTAGCGCTGACCATGATCATCCCGATGTCCCCCGAGGTCGCGGCGGGCGTGATCCTGGTCGGCTGCTGCCCCGGCGGCACGTCGTCGAACGTGATGACCTATCTGGCCAAGGGCGACGTGGCGCTGTCGGTCGCCTGCACCAGCGTGACAACGCTGATGGCACCGATCGTGACACCCTTCCTGATGCTGATACTGGCAAGCGAATACCTGCCCGTGGATGCCTGGGCGATGTTCCAGTCCATCGTCAAGGTCGTGCTGTTCCCGCTGGCCCTGGGATTTGCGGCGCAAAAGCTGCTGCCGGCCTTCGTGCGCGCGGCGGTGCCTGCCCTGCCCTTGGTCAGCGTGACGGGCATCGTGCTGATCGTGGCCGCCGTCGTCGGCGCATCCAAGGGCGCGATCGTCCAGTCGGGGCTGATGATCTTTGCCGTGGTCGTACTGCACAACATGCTGGGCTATCTGATCGGGTTCATTGCGGCGCGGCTGGCCGGGCTGGACCTGGCCGCCCGCAAGGCCATCGCGATCGAGACCGGCATGCAGAATTCGGGCTTGGCCGCGGCGCTGGCCACCGCCTATTTCTCGCCGCTGACGGCGGTGCCGGCGGCGATCTTCAGCGTGTGGCACAACATTTCAGGCGCGCTGGTGGCCAACATCCTGTCGCGGATGAAGGCCCGCTAGATCCGCCTCAGCGACCCGTGATGCCCTCGATCTGCGGCAGCACGCGGGGCTGGGTCACCAGTTCCGGGCGGCGGCGTTCATAGAACGCGTTGCCGCCCGCCGTCACGACGTAATGCATGTTGTTGTAGGACGCGCGATAGCTGGCCGCGTGAAAGAACTGGGCGTTCTGGATCATCGGATGGCGTTCGCCGCGCAGCACGGACACGGCCGCCTCGCGCAGGCGCGGAGCCGACGCGTGGTCCATCCGCTTGGTCAGGACGCCGGGCGCGAACTGGTTCTTCTGCCCCACCACGCCGCAGACCGACCGCGGATAGTTGCCCGACTGGACGCGGTTCATCACCACGCTGCCCACCGCGATCATCCCGTCCCGGCTGGACCGGTTCGATTCGAAATACATGGCGCGTTCCATGCATTCCAGCTCGCTCTGACGCTTGAAACCGCCGCAGGCGGCCAACGATGACAGCACCGCCAGCAGCGCGGCGCCGCGCAGCATCCCCTTCGAAAAACCCATGCCTGTCCCTGCCCTTGCAGCCTTGTTGTTTCGCAACGCTTAGCAGCAGGCGGGCCGCGCGGACAACTGGCAGATCGCATCTGAACTATGTCACATCCCTGTTGACAGAAGTCACCCGCGCCGCTTAGCGTGCAAATGTCAGAGGGAGACTGACATATGTATCGGCAGCCCGGTGGGCGTCCGGCATGGGGGGGACGACATGACCACGCCGCTGTTGGAGGCCTCGGGCTTTCGCAAATCCTTTGACGGCGTTCCCGCGCTGAAGCTGGGCCAGTTCCGGCTGGAGCCGGGATCGGTGCATGCGCTGTGCGGCGGTAACGGCGCGGGCAAGTCGACCTTCCTCAAGATCCTGATGGGCATCCATCACCGCGATGCGGGCACCCTGCTGTGCCACGGCCAGCCGGTGGTGTTCGACAACCCGTCCCAGGCCCTGGCGCACGGCATCTCGATCATCGAGCAGGAGCTGAGCCCCGTCCCGGCCATGACCGTGGCCGAGAACATCTATCTGGGCCGCGAACCGGTGGGGATGTTCGGGCGCATCGCGTTCCGCGAGATGAACAGCCGCGCCCAGGCGCTGCTGGACGGCTTCCAGTTCGGCATCCGCGCGGACAGCCTGATGATGGACCTGACCGTGGCCCAGACCCAGCTGGTCGAGATTGCCAAGGCGCTGAGCTATGACGCCGAGGTCATCATCATGGACGAGCCGACCTCTGCCCTGGGCGAGGCCGAGGCCGACCAGCTGTTCGCCGCCATCGACACGCTGAAGGCGCGCGGCAAGGGGGTGATCTATGTCAGCCACCGCCTGTCCGAGATCTTCGGCGTCTGCGACAGCTATACCGTGTTCCGCGACGGCAGCTTCGTCGAGACGGGCAACCTGGCCGACATCGACAAGGACCACCTGATCCAGTTGGTCGTGGGCCGCCCCCTGACCGAGGAATTCGTCAAGGAGAACACCCCGCAGGCGCGCCGCCTGCTGTCGGTCGCGGGGCTTGCCGCCGATCGCGGCGTCCGGGACGTCAGCTTCGATCTGCACGAGGGCGAGATCCTGGCGCTGTACGGCCTGATGGGGTCTGGCCGGACCGAGATATTCGACCGCCTGTTCGGCCTGTCGGCCGAGACGGCCGGCACCGTGACCATCGACGGGCGCCCCGCCCGCATCACCACCCCGCGTGAGGCGATCGAGGCCGGGCTGGCCTATGTGACCGAGGACCGCAAGCGGTCCGGCCTGGTCCTGACCGGCGACGTGCGCGAGAACCTGTGCCTGGCCACGCTGGAGCGCATGTCCGCGGGCCCGGTGATGAACGCCCGCGCCGAGGGCCGTGCCGCCACCCGGATGATCGACACGCTGAACATCCGCACCGCCTCGGACCGGCTGAACGTCGCGCATCTGTCGGGCGGCAACCAGCAGAAGGTCGTGCTGGGCAAGTGGTTCCTGACCGAGCCGCGCATCCTGCTGCTGGACGAACCCACCCGCGGCGTCGACGTGGGCGCGAAGCGCGAGATCTATCGCGTGATGTCCGATTTCGCCCGCGCGGGCGGGGCGGTCATCATGGTGTCGTCCGAGACGGACGAGGTGCTGGGCATGGCCGACCGCGCGGTCGTCATGCGGGACGGGCGCGTGGCGGGCGAGTTGGACCGGGCCTCGATGTCGGCCGAGAAACTGCTGCATCTGGCGGCCTGACGCGCCGGGACGGACGCCGTCGACGGATGCATGAACGGGAGAGAGACAGGGTGGAAGACCAGATCAAGACCGCAGCGCAGCCGCGCCGCATGATCCCGGCGCGGATCGGACGTGACGCGCAGCGATACGGCATCCTGATCGCGCTGGCGCTGCTGTGCATCGTGCTGTCGATCGTCAGCGAGAATTTCCTCACCTCGCGCAACATCATCAACGTGCTGCGCCAGACCTCGATCAACGGGATCCTGGCGATCGGGATGACCTTCGTCATCCTGACGCGCGGCATCGACCTGTCGGTCGGATCGGTGGTCGCGCTGGTGGGCGTGGTTTCGGCCAGCTTCGCCACGACCTCGGCGGCGGGGTTCATTCCCGGCGCGCCCTACATGCCGCTGATCCCGATCGCGGTGGGCCTGATCACCGGCACCGCGATGGGCGCGCTGTCGGGGATCGCGGTCGCGCGCTTTGCAGTTCCGGCCTTCGTCGCGACGCTTGGCATGCTGTCTGCGGCGCGCGGGCTGACGCTGATCTATTCGGGCGGACGGCCGGTCCCGGCGCTGACCGACGGCTATCGCTGGATCGGGACGGGCGACATCGCGGGCATCCCGGTGCCGATCATCCTGTTCGGCCTGGTCTTTGCGCTGTCGCATTTCGTGCTGACCCGGACCCGGTTCGGCCGCCATGTCTATGCCGTGGGCGGCAATCCGCACGCCGCCAAGGTGTCGGGCCTGCCCGTCCGGGCCATCCGGTTTTCGGTCTATGCCATATCGGGCGCGCTGGCGGGGATCGCGGGGATGATCCTGGCCGCGCGGACCGGCTCGGCCCTGCCCCAAGCGGGTGTCGCCTATGAGCTGGACGCCATCGCGGCGGTCGTGATCGGCGGTACCAGCCTGGCGGGCGGCGTGGGCCGGGTCACCGGGACCGTCATCGGCGCGCTGCTGATCGGGGTGATGAACAACGGCCTCGATCTGCTTGGGGTCGAATCCTATTACCAGCAGGTGATCAAGGGGGCGCTGATCGTGGCCGCCGTCATGCTGGACCGGTCCCGCAAGACCGAAGACTGAGATCCGGCGCGTGCCGGGACATGGTGTCACCGAGGGAGGAAACCAGATGACGACGAAGATGATGATGACGGCCAGCGCATTGGCGCTTGGCCTGGGTCTTGGCGCGGCGCAGGCGCAGGACGACCCGATCAAGATCGGCATGGCCGCCTATGGCCTGAATGCCGAGTTCATGCAGCTGTGGTCGGCGGCGGGCGAAAAGCACCCGGCGGTCGAATCCGGCATGGTCGAGCTGACCATCTTTGACGGCCGCTATGACGCGCTGGTGCAGCAGGACCAGTTCGAGACGATGATCACCCAAGGCTTCGACGCGATCGTCTTTGCGCCGATGGACGTCGAGGCCGGCGCCACCGCCGTCCAGCTGGCCGTCGATGCGGGCATCCCCGTCGTCGGATCGAACGCGCGGGTCAACAGCGACCTGCTGACCGCCTATGTCGGATCGAACGACGTCGAGGCCGGCTATCTGGAGGCCAAGGCCGTCCTGGACAAGATGGGCTGCCAGGGTGCGGTGGTCATCATCGAGGGCCCGATCGGCCAGTCCGGCGAAATCCAGCGCGGCGAGGGCAACGAGAAGGCCCTGGCCGAATGCCCCGACGTCAAGATCCTGGAACGCCAGACCGGCAACTGGTCGCGCGCCGAGGCGCAGGCCCTGATGGAGAACTGGCTGACCGCGCATGGCAACGACATCAAGGGCGTGATCGGCCAGAACGACGAGATGGCCCTGGGTGCCATCGAGGCGATCAAGGCCGCCGGCATGGACGTGGCCAATTTCGCGATCGCGGGCGTGGACGGGGTGACCGACGCGCTGAACGCGGTCAAGGCGGGCCAGATGGATTCGATCCTGCAGGACGGCGAGGCCCAGGCCCTGGGCTCGATCGACGTGGCGATCAAGGCGGTCAAGCCCGACTATGAGCCCATGTCGGCGATCTGGGAACAGTATCCCGACATGCCGTGGAACAACGGCGCGGACAAGGAATACAACGTGCCCTGGACCCCGGTGACGGCCGAGAACGTCGACGCCCTGCTGGCCACGCGCCAGTAACGACCACCCCCTTCGGCGGCACGCCTGCCGGAGGGGCCACCTGACCCACGAAAGGACTGCGGATGGCCGCTTCACTTGATTTCAGCCTGGGCGGCCGGACCGCCGTGGTGACGGGTGCCGGATCGGGCATCGGCGCCGCCATCGCGCAGGCCTTTGCCGCCCAAGGCGCGCGCGTCGCGCTGCTGGACATGAACCTGGCGGCCGCGACGGATGCCGCAGCCGCCCTGCCCGACGCGCAGGCCTTTGCCTGCGACGTGACCGACGCGGCCAGCATCGGCGCGGCCGTCGATGCGGTGACGCAGGCCTTTGGCGGCATCGACATCCTGGTCAATTCCGCGGGCATCGTGGACCTGGCCTCGGCCGAGGATCTGAGCGACGGCGCCTGGACGCGCACCATCGCGGTCAACCTGACCGGCAGCTTCCTGATGGCGCAGGCCGTGGGCCGCGGGATGATCGCGCGGGCAAAGGGCGGGCGCATCATCAATCTGGCCAGCCAGGCAGGCTCGGTCGCGATCGAGGGGCATGTCGCCTATTGCGCGTCGAAGTTCGGCATCGTCGGCGTGACCAAGACGCTGGCGCTGGAATGGGGCGGGCACGGGATCACCGTCAACTCCATCTCTCCGACCGTGGTAATGACCGATCTGGGCCGCAAGGCCTGGGAGGGCCCCAAGGGCGAGGCGATGAAGGCGCTGATCCCCGCCGGCCGCTTTGCCGAACCCCACGAGATCGCCGCGGCGGCGGTGTTCCTGGCATCGGACGCGGCGGCGATGATCAACGGCGCCGACCTGCTGGTCGACGGCGGATACACGGTGCGATGATGGGGGACGACATGACGACCAAGGCGATGCAGCGTTTCGTCAACGACCCCGACGACATCGTCGACGAGACGGTGGCGGGCTTCATCAAGGCGCATCGCGACCTGGTGCGCAAGGACCCGGCCAACCCGCGCGTGGTCCTGTCGCGCTTTGCGCCCCAGGACGGCAAGGTCGGCATCGTGACCGGCGGCGGGTCGGGGCATGAACCGGCCTTCATCGGCTATGCGGGCCGCAACCTGGTCGATGCCGTGGCCGTCGGAGAGCTGTTCTCGTCGCCCACCGCGAAAAGCTTTGCCGATGCGATCCGGGCCGCCGATGGCGGTGCCGGGGTCGCGGTCCTCTACGGCAACTATGCGGGCGACAACATGAACGTGCGCATGGCCGCGGGCATGGTGGCCGAGGACGGGATCGAGGTCGCGACCGTGGTGGCCAATGACGACGTCTGTTCCGCCCCCGCATCCGAACGCGCCAAGCGCCGCGGCGTGGCCGGAGAGATCTTCATGTGGAAGATCGGCGGCGCCAAGGCCGCGCTTGGCGGCACCCTGGCCGAGGTTCGGGCCGCGGCCCAGCAGGCGATCGACGCCTGCCGGTCGGTGGGCGTGGGCCTTGGCCCCTGCACCCTGCCCGCGGTGGGCCATCCGAACTTCCAGATCGCGCCCGGCACGATGGAGGTCGGCATCGGCCATCACGGCGAACCCGGCACGCGGGTCGAGGCGCTGAAGACCGCCGACCAGGTCGCCGACGACATGGTCCGGATCGTGCTGGACGATCACGCCCTGCCCGACGGAACCGAGGTCGCGGTGCTGGTCTCGGGCCTGGGCGCGACGCCCGTGAACGAACTCTATGTGCTGTACGACCGGATCGAGGTCGGGCTGGAACGCGCGGGCCTGCGGGTGCACCGGGCCTTCGTCGGAAACTATTTCACCTCGCTGGAGATGGTGGGGGCCACGCTGACGGTCATGGCGCTGGACGACGACCTGAAGCCCCTGCTGGACATGGACTGCGCGGCGCCCGGCCTGACCGTCGCGAGCACACGGCCCGCGCCGGTGGGCGCCCTGTCGGGCGGTCCGCGCCACCGCGCCGCCGCCGCGGCCGCCGACACCGCCCCCCGCGCGCCCGAGGCCGCGGGCCATCCCCGCCTGTCCGCCGCGCAATCGGGCGACATCGTGGCGGAACTGGCCGCGGTGATCGTCGCCAACAAGGCGCACCTGTCCGAGGTGGACGGCCTGATCGGCGACGGCGATCACGGGATCAACATGGCCAAGGGCTTTGGCCGCGCCGCCGAACGCCTGTCGGGCCAGCCGCTGGACGGGGCCTTCCTGGTGCTGTCGGACGTGCTGATGTCCGAGATCGGCGGATCGATGGGGCCGCTTTACGGCTTCATGTTCCGCGACATGGGCCGCACCATCCGCGACCGCGCCGCCATCGACGCGGACGGGTTCCTGACCATGCTTCAGGCGGGGCTGTCCGCCGTCACCGCCACGGGCGCCGCCAAGGTCGGCGACAAGACCCTGATCGACTGTCTGGACCCGGCCATCGCGGCCTTCGACGCGGCACGACCCGACGGGTTCGCCGCGGCCTTGCGGGCGATGGCGCTGGCGGCGCAGCAGGGGCGCGACAGCACCGTCGACATGGTCGCCAAGCTGGGCCGCGCGGCGCGGTTGGGCGAACGGTCGCGGGGGGTGCCCGATGCCGGGGCGACGTCCTGCTGCCTGATCCTGACGACGCTGGCCGACAGCGTGGAACGCCGCCTGTCGCAGCCGTGACGTGCCGTTCCGGGACCGCTTGCAACCCTGCGGCGGGCCGTGCCAATGAGGTCCGACATGCAGACGTTCTCGCGCCATGATCTGACCGACCTGTTCCGCAGCCTGGCCGAGCGCATGGCCGCGGAACAATCCTATCTGGCCGAACTGGACGGAGAGATCGGCGATGCCGATCACGGCGTGGCGATGGCCGGGGGCTTTGCCGCCGCGGCGCGCGCCCTGGGCGAGGCGGGCGGGGCGGACCAGACGCTGGCACAGGGGCTGACCCTGGCCGCGTCGTCCCTGCACAACGCGGTGGGCGCAACGACCGGCCCGCTTTATGCCAGCGCCCTGCTGCGCGCCGCCTCGGCGCTTGGCGCCGAGACGCAGGTACCCCTGTCCCGCCTGCCAGAGGTCATCGTCGCGATGGCCGAGGGGATCGCCGCCCGCGGCCAGGGCAAGCCCGGCGACAAGACCATGGTCGATGCCTGGGCCCCCGCAGCCCATGCCGCCCGCGCGGGCCTGCAGGCGGGCCAGCCCGCGACCGAGGTGCTGGCCGCCGCGGCTCGCGCCGCCGACGGCGCACAGGCGACGCGCGCGATGATGGCTAGCCGCGGCCGCGCCGCGCGTCTTGGACCACGCAGCGTGGGCCATCTGGACCCCGGCGCGGTATCGGCCGCGGCGCTGCTGGACAGCCTGGCGCACTGGGCCCGGCGCCGCGCGGAGGGGTCGCGCCCATGACCACCACCTCCCGCCAGCCCCTGCGCTTTGGCGAGGACCCGCTGCTGTGGGCGTCCTGGCTGTATTACCAGGAGGGCCTGACCCAGGGCGACATCGCAACCCAGATGGGCGTGTCCCGCGCCTCGGTGAACGCCTATCTGGCGGATGCGCGCACCCGCGGCATCGTCTCGATCGAAATCGACCCCGAACGGTTCCGCGCGCTGAGCCTGGCGCAGGCGATGCAGGACCATTTCGGCCTGACCGACTGCCTGGTGATCCCGTCCGAAGGCCGCGACAGCCCGCTGATCGACCGGCTTGGCGCGGCCGCGGCGCAGGTGCTGTCGCGTCTGGCGCGGTCGGCCGACACCATCGCGGTGACCTGGGGACGGACCGTCCTGTCGATGGCCAGCCGCGTCGACCGCGCCGGGCTGCAGGACCTGCGCGTGGTGCAGGCGACGGGCGGGACCACCGCCAAGATCCCCTGGACGCCCGAAGCCTGCGCGACGCGGCTGGCGGAATCGATGGGCGCGCGGTGCATCCCGATCTCGGCCCCGGCGATCGTGTCATCGCCCGACATGCGCGCGCTGCTGCTGCGAGAGCCGGTGGTGGCAGAACAGATGGCGGTGCTGGCGCAGGCCAACCGGATCGTGCTGGGCATTTCCTCGCTGCGGCCGGAAAGCACCATCCACAGCAGCGGCTTTTTCGACGACGTGGCCATGCACGCCCATTACCACGCCGCGGTGGGCAGCATCGCGGGACGGCTTATCGACGCCCAAGGCCAGCCCGTCGACGGTCCGCTGGAGGGGCGGACCATCGGCATCGACCTGGGCGGCCTGCGGTCCGTGCCCTGCCGGATCGGCGTTGCAGGGGGCATGGACAAGGTCCAGGCGATCCTGGCCGCGCTGCGCGGGAACTACATCAACGTGATGGTGACCGATGCCGACACCGCCCGCGCCATCCTGACCTCCGAAGGGCATGACGACACGCCCGCGCGGCGCCGCGACCAGACGCCCCAGCCCCTGCCCGAACGCCTGCGGGTCAAGAAGTTCATCAACCGCCCCCAGGACGCCGTGAACGAGACGGTGGCGGGCGCGCTGCTGGCGCATGAGGACATGCTGGCCCCCATCACCGGTGCGCCGCGCGCCCTGCGGGCCACGGGCGCCCCTCGGGCGGGCAAGGTCGGCCTGGTCATCGGCGGCGGGTCGGGGCACGAGCCGGGGTTCTTCGGCTATGTCGGGCGCGGGCTGGCGGATGCGGTGGCGATCGGCAACGTCTTTGCCGCACCGCCGCCCGACCCGATCCTGGCGGCGACGCTGGCCGCAGATGGTGGGGCGGGCGTGCTGCACATCTTCGGCAACTTCTCGGGCGATCTGATGAACTTCGAGATGGCGGCCGAGATGGCCGCCGCCCGCGGCGTGCCGGTGCGCACCATCGTGACCACCGACGATATCGCCTCGGCCCCCGTCGACACGCGGGCGGCGCGGCGCGGGGTGGCGGGCAATGTCTTCGTCTTCAAGGTCGCGGGGGCCGCCTGCGACCGGATGCTGCCGCTGGAAACCTGCGCGGGGCTGGCGCTGCGCGCCAACCAGCGCTGCTACACGATGGGGATCGCGCTGGAACCAGGCGCCTCGGTCGACAGCCAGAAGCCCAGCTTTCGCCTTGGCGCAGGTGACATGGAGATCGGCGTGGGCGTGCATGGCGAACGCGGCATCGCCCGTGCGCCCCTGGCCAGCGCGGACGGCGCCGCCGACCTGATCGTGGACCGCATCCTGGACGAGATGCGCCCCGCCGAGGGCGACCGGGTCGCCCTGTTGGTGAATTCGCTTGGCGGCACGCCCAAGATGGAGCTGTACATCCTGAACCGCCGGCTGCGTGAACGTCTGCGCGCACGGGGCGTGCAGGTGCATCGCACGCTGATCGGGCATTACTACACCTCGCTGGACATGGCAGGCGTGTCGATCACCGCGTTGCACCTGGACGAGGAACTGACCGCCCTGATCGACCACCCCTGCCATTCCCCGGCCTGGACGCAGCCCTAGGCGGCCCGTCGCGGCCTGCAACCCAGCCATGCCTTGCCGATCGCCGCGCAAATCGCCATGTTAGCGCCTGACAGACCTGAAAGGATGACCCATGACCGCCCGCCGTTTCGATGCCGTGATCTTTGATCTGGATGGCACCCTGCTGGCCACCGAACAGATGACCATCGAGACCGGAGAGGCGGCGCTGGCCCGCATGGGACGCGTGGCCCCCGACGGGCTGCTGGCATCGCTGGTGGGCATCGACGAGCCGACCTCGCGCGGGATCCTGCGCGACCACCTGGGCGCGGATTTCGACTTTCCGCACCTGGACCGGATGTGGGCCGAGGCGATGATCGAACGGCGCGACCGCGACGGAATCCCGCTGCGCCCGCATGTCCACACGCTGCTGGACGCGCTGCGGGCGGCGGGACTGCCCTTTGCCATCGCGACCTCCAGCACGGGCGATCAGGCGCGGGAAAAGCTGGCGGCGGCGGGGCTGACCGACAGCTTTGACATCGTGGTGACGCGCAGCGACGTGCCCAGCCCCAAGCCCGCCCCCGACGTCTATCTGCTGGCGGCCCGCCGGCTTGGGATCGAGCCTGCCCGCTGCCTGGCCTTCGAGGACAGCGATGTCGGCGCCATCGCCGCACGCGCGGCCGGGATGACGGTCGTGCAGGTGCCCGACATGGTGCCCCTGTCGGGAGAGAATGCCGACTTTCTGGCGACCGACCTGATCGCGGGCGCCCGGGGCATCGGCCTGCTGGCTGCCTGACCCGGTTGTGGCCCCCGCGGCGCCCCGCTAAGGTGGCGCTGTGCCCGAGGGATCGATGACCGACACCAAGCCCGCCTACCAGGTTCTGGCCCGGAAATACCGGCCCGAAACGTTCGCCGACCTGGTCGGACAGGACGCGATGGTCCGCACGCTGAAGAACGCGTTCGCCGCCGACCGCATCGCGCAGGCCTTCATCATGACGGGCATCCGCGGCACCGGAAAGACGACCACCGCGCGCATCATCGCCAAGGGCATGAACTGCATCGGCCCCGACGGCCAGGGCGGCCCCACGACCGAACCCTGCGGCGTGTGCGAACATTGCGTGGCGATCGCCGAAGGCCGCCATGTCGACGTGATGGAGATGGATGCCGCGTCCCGCACCGGCGTGGGCGATATCCGCGAGATCATCGAATCGGTGCATTACCGGGCGGCGTCCGCGCGCTACAAGATCTATATAATCGACGAGGTCCACATGCTGTCGACCAGCGCGTTCAACGCGCTGTTGAAGACGCTGGAGGAGCCGCCCCCGCATGTGAAGTTCATCTTTGCCACGACCGAGATCCGCAAGGTTCCGGTGACCGTCCTGTCGCGTTGCCAACGCTTCGACCTGCGCCGGATCGAGCCCGAGGTGATGATCGCCCTGCTGCGCCGGATCGCCGCGGCCGAGGGTGCGACGATCACCGACGACGCGCTGGCGCTGATCACCCGCGCCGCCGAAGGGTCGGCCCGCGACGCGACCAGCCTGCTGGATCAGTCGATCAGTCATGGCGCGGGCGAGACCACCGCAGACCAGGTGCGCGCGATGCTGGGCCTGGCCGACCGCGGCCGCGTGATCGACCTGTTCGAGATGGTGATGCGCGGCGACGCTGCATCGGCGCTGACCGAGTTGCAGTCGCAATATGCCGATGGCGCCGATCCGGTCGCGGTGCTGCGCGACATGGCCGAGATCGTGCACTGGATTTCCGTCGTCAAGATCACGCCGGACGCGCTGGAGGATCCGACGATCTCTCCGGACGAACGGTCGCGGGGCAAGGACCTGGCCGACCGGCTGCCGATGCGGGTCATGTCGCGGATGTGGCAGCTGCTGCTGAAGGCGCTGGAGGAGGTCTCCGCCGCGCCCAACGCGATGATGGCCGCCGAGATGGCGATCATCCGCCTGACCCATGTCGCCGACCTGCCCGACCCCGAGGCGCTGATCCGCCGCGTCCAGCAGGCGCAGACGGCAGGAGAGTTCGCGCGCGGACCTTCGGTGGCGGGCGCGCCCGCGGCCCAAGCCCCGCAGGCGATGCGCCGCGCCCGCCCGGCGCCGGCGGTCCAGGCGCACGGCGCCGCGGCCCAGGCCCTGGCCGTGACGCCCGAACTGGTCGAGAGCTATCCCGATTTCGCGTCCGTCATCGAGCTGATCACCCGGATGCGCGACATGACGCTGCTGGTCTTGGTGGAACGCCACGTGTCGCTGGTGCGCTACAGCCCCGGGCGGATCGAGTATCAGCCCCGCGACAACCCGCCCGCCGATCTGGCGCAGCGGCTGGCCGAACGTCTGCGCGGCTGGACCGCCGGACAGCGGTGGGCCGTCACCATCACGAACGAGGACGGTGCCCCCACCATCGCCGAAACTCGCGAGGCGCAGGCCCGTGCCGACCGCGACCGCGCCCTGGCCCTGCCCATCGTGCAGCAGGTGCTGGCCGCCTTTCCCGGCGCGACCCTGACCGGCATCACCCGCGTCGCCCCGGAGGCCCAGGTCGCCGACCTGCCCGAGGGTGCGGCCAATCCCCATGACGGAACCGAAGGCCCGGTGGCCGAGGTTGAGGAATGGGACCCCTTCGAGGATGAGGACTGAACGATGATCAAGGGATTGGGCGGCTTTGGCGACATGGCCAAGATGATGAAGGCCGCCAAGGACATGCAGGACAAGATGGGCCAGATGCAGGAGGACATGGCCCGCATCACCGTGACCGGCGAATCCGGCGCGGGCCTGGTGCGCGCGACCTGCACCGCCAAGGGCGAGTTGACCGCGCTGGAGATCGACCCGTCGATATTCGTGCCGTCGGAAAAGGAGGTGGTCGAGGACCTGATCCTGGCCGCCATCAAGGACGCCCAACGCGCCGCCGAGGAGAAGATGCAGGCCGAGATGTCGCGCATGACCGAAGGCCTGGGCCTGCCCCCCGGCATGAAGCTGCCCTTCTGAGCGGCATGGAACAGGGCAGCGACGACATCCAGGCGCTGATCGCGCTGATGGCGCGGCTGCCTGGGCTGGGCCCGCGATCCGCCCGCCGCATCGTGCTGCAGCTGGTGCGCCGGCGCAGCCAGCAGATGGTGCAGCTGTCGCAACTGCTGGACCGGGTGGCGCAGAACTCGCGCGAATGCGTGGTCTGCGGAAACATCACCGACCGTGACGAATGCGCGATCTGCACCGATCCGGCCCGCGCAACCGGAGAGATCTGCGTGGTTCAGGACGTGGCCGACCTGTGGGCGCTGGAACGCGGCCGGGCCTTTCGCGGCCGCTATCACGTGCTGGGCGGTACGCTGTCGGCGCTGGACGATGTGGGACCGGAGGACCTGGGGATCCCCACCCTTCTGGCGCGCATTGACGACGAAAGCATCACCGAGGTGATCCTGGCGCTGAACGCCACCGTCGACGGTCAGACCACCGCCCATTACATCGCCGATGCGCTGGAGGGGTCACCCGTGACTGTCACGGGCCTGGCCCAGGGCGTGCCCATCGGCGGAGAGCTGGATTACCTCGACGACGGCACCATCACCGCCGCCTTGCGCGCGCGTCGCAGGTTGTAACCACAAAAGGCCGCGTCGGGGGACGCGGCCTCTCCATCGGATCTTGGGCGGACGGGGGGTCCGGGGGGCTGGCCCCCCGGCCGTCGCGGGACGCGATCAGGCGTCCAGCTTGCCGACACGTGCCGGGGTCTTGGCGATCTCGATCCGGCGGGGCTTCAGCGCCTCGGGGATCTCGCGGACCAGGTCGATATGCAGCATCCCGTCGACATGGCTGGCGCCATCGACGCGGACATGGTCGGCCAGCGTGAACTTGCGCTCGAACGCACGCGTGGCGATGCCGCGATGCAGGAAGGTCCGGCCCTCGTCCTCGTCCGCCTTACGGGCCGACACGATCACGGCGCCGTCGCGGACCTCGACGTTCAGGTCGTCGGCGGCAAAGCCGGCTACCGCGATCGAGATGCGATATGCGTCCTCGCCGGTCTTCTCGATGTTGTAGGGGGGATAGGTGGTGCTGGCCACGTCGGCGGTCATGGCGCGGTCCATGACGTCGGCCAGACGGTCGAAGCCGACAGAGGCCCGGTACAGCGGGGTCAGGTCGAAATTACGCATGTGTCACATCCTGTTCAAAGCGATGTCAGAGTTGCCCCCCGAAACTGGGCGGGCAGGGAAACCGACGCCGTCATGGCCGCCGGTTTCCTGAATCTAGATCTCCCGAACCGCGTTTCAAGACCCCAATGCGGCAGGTTTCGGCCCGCCCGTGGCCCAGTCCAGCAGCTCGACCGTGTGCACCACCGGTACCTGCGTCCCGCCGCCGATCTGCATCATGCAGCCGATATTACCCGCCGCGATCACCTCGGGTGCGACCGCCTCCAGCGTCTCGACCTTGCGCGCCTTCAGCTCCGACGACAGTTCCGGTTGCAGCAGGTTATATGTCCCCGCCGACCCGCAGCACAGATGCGGGTTCGCGGGCTCCAGCACGGTGAAGCCCATGCCCGACAGCAGGTCCTTGGGCGCCGACCGGATCTGCTGGCCGTGCTGCAGCGAACAGGCCGAATGATAGGCGACGCGCATTCCCTGCCCCTGATCGCCCGCCCGCGCGGGCAGGCCCAGCCCGACCAGGAACTCGGTCACGTCACGGGCCAAGCCCGCGACACGGCGCGCGTCGGCCTCCATCGGGTCGCCCTTGAACAGGTGCCCGTAATCCTTGATCGTCGTTCCGCAGCCCGAGGTGTTGATGATCACCGCGTCCAGCGCACCCCCCTCTTCGGCCGCAAGCAGGCGGCGGATGCTGTCGCGGGCGCGGGCCTTGCCGTCGGCCTCCTGCCCCATATGCAGGGTCAGCGCCCCGCAGCAGCCGAAATCCTGCGGGATCACCACCTCGACCCCCGCCCGCTGCAGCAGGCGGATGGTGGCATCGTTGATGTCGGTGTTCAGCGCCCGCTGCGCGCAGCCGACCATCAGCGCGACCCGCGCGCGACGGGTGCCCTGCGCCGGGAAGGTTTGGCCGTCGTCGTTTCGGCTGACCGGGGGGATCGACCTGGGCGCCATGTCCAGCATCGCGCGCAGGCGGCGGTCCGGCATCAGCCCCTTGAAGGGCCGCGCGATCCGCGCGCCCATCAGCGCCAGCCGGAACCGGCCCGGATGCGGCAGCACGAATTTCAGCACCCACCGCAGGAAGCGGTCGGCGACGGGACGGCGATAGGTCTCCTCGATATGCTCTCGTGCATGTTCCAGCAGGTGACCGTAATGCACGCCCGACGGACAGGTCGTCATGCAGGACAGACAGCCCAGACAGCGGTCGATGTGCTTGACCGTCTTTTCGTCCGCCGGCCGGCCGGATTCCAGCATCTCCTTGATCAGGTAGATACGGCCGCGGGGGCTGTCCAACTCGTCCCCCAAGACCTGATAGGTCGGGCAGGTCGCCGTGCAAAAGCCGCAATGCACGCAGGTCCGCAGGATCTTATTCGACCGCGCGGTCAGCGGGTCGGACAGCTGTTCGGGCGAGAAATGGGTCTGCATCAGGCAAGATTTCCAAACAGGCCGCGCGGGTCGAACCGTGCCCGCAGGTCACGCTCCAGCCGGTCGGTCAGGGGGTCGGGGGCGGGCAGGATGCCCGGCGCGCCGCTGATGCGGCGGGCATGGCCCGAAAAGGTCGGCAGGTCGGGCATCTGCGCGCGCGGCAGGCGGACATGGATCAATGCCCCGCCCCAGTCCAGCGACCGGGGTTCCGGCAGCCGCGCCAGCAGGGCCGGCGCCTCGCTTGGCCGACAGGTGATGCGCCAGGTGTCCAGGTCGGGGTGGTGGCTGGTCCGGCACAGCAGATCCCAAGCCTCAGGGTCGCCCTCCTGCACGGTACCGAAGGCGGACAGGCGCGCGGTCAGGTTCGCCGCGCGTGCCTTGACCGATGCCGCCAGCCCCTCGACCCGGATCAGCGCGCCGTGGCCGGGCAGCCACGCCGCACCGGACACGTCGAAAGGGCCGCCAAGCGCGCTGGACAGGGCTGGGATGGCGGCCGCGGCGTCCAGGTCCGGCAAAGCCAGGGTCGCGGTCACGGGCGGGATGGGGGCCGTGCGAAAGCTGATCTCGGTTAACGCGCCCAAGGTACCGCGGCTGCCGGCCATCAGCTTGACCAGATCATAGCCGGTGACATTCTTCATCACCCGCCCGCCATTGCTGACGATCTGTCCCTGCCCGTCCACGAAGCGGACGCCGATCATTGCGTCGCGCGCGGCCCCGGCCTGAACCCGGCGCGGGCCACTGGCATTGGTCGCGGCCACGCCGCCGATGGTCGAGCCGGTCATGACCGGGGGTTCGAACCCCAGCATCTGGCCTTCGGCGGCCAAGGTCTGGCGCACTTCCTCCAGCGGGGTGCCTGCACGGACGACCAGCGTCAGCGCCTCGGGTTCGTACAGCGTCACGCCGGTCAGGGCGGTCGTGTCGATCCGGTCCCCCTGCCCCTCTCCGGGCCACAGGCGCGTGGCGCCACCGGTCACGGCGATCGGGCCACGGGCGTCGCGGATCATCTGGGCCAGCTGGCCCTCGGTTTCAGGCCGCATCGGCGGGCCGGTTCAGGCGGCGGTCGCGGCGCGGGGCGCTGACATCCAAGGGAAAGACCTTGGCCGCGTTCAACAGCCAGTGCGGATCGAACGCATCCTTGACCAGCATTTGCGCCTCGAGGTCGTTGGGGGCGAACTGTTCGCTCATCAGGTCTCTCTTTTCGATGCCCACGCCATGTTCACCGGTCAGGCAGCCGCCGACCTTGATGCACAGCCTCAGGATGTCGGCGCCAAGCGCCTCGGCCAGGTCCAGGTCGCCCGGCTTGTTCGCGTCATAGATGATCAGGGGATGCATGTTGCCGTCGCCCGCGTGAAACACGTTCGACACGGCAAGCCCGTATTGCCGCGACAGATCGCCGATGCCCGCCAGGACCGTGGGCAGGGCCGTCACCGGGATCGTGCCGTCCAGGCAGATATAGTCGCCCATGCTGCCCATCGCGCCAAAGGCCGATTTCCGGCCCTTCCAGATGCGGGCGGATTCGTCGTCGGACCGGCTCTCGCGGAACTCGACCGGGTCGAAGGTCATGGCGATGTCGCGGATCAGGGTCAGCTGTTCGTCGATCTCGGGGCCCGTGCCCTCGACCTCGACGATCAGCAACGCCTCGCAGTCGGGATAGCCCGCGCCCGAAAACTCCTCGGTCGCCTTGATGCAGGGGGCGTCCATGAACTCGATCGCGACCGGGATGATGCCCGCCCGGATGATCGCGGCGACGCAGGCGCCCGCGGTCTCGGCTGCGGCAAAGCCGATCAGCGCGGGCCGGGCGCCGGCGGGCTTGGGCAGGATGCGCAGGGTCGCCTCGGTCACGATGCCCAGCTGGCCCTCGGACCCGCAGACGACACCCAGAAGATCAAGCCCCGGCCCCTCGCCCATCGGGCCGCCCAGATGCACGACCGAGCCGTCCATCAGCACGACCGTGACGCCCAGCAGGTTGTTGGTGGTGACCCCGTATTTCAGGCAATGCGCGCCGCCCGAATTCATGGCGATGTTGCCGCCGATGGCGCAGGCCAGCTGGCTGGACGGATCGGGCGCATAGAAGAAGCCCAGCCCGTCCACCGCACCCGACACCGACAGGTTCGTGCGCCCCGCCTGGACCCGGATCAGCCGATCCTCGGGGGCGATCTCCAGCACGTCGGTCATGCGCGACAGGCCGATGACGACCGCGTCGGCGGTGGGCATGGACCCGCCCGCAAGGCTGGTCCCCGCGCCGCGCGGCACCACCGGCACGCGCAGGTCGTGGCACAGGCGCAGCAGGCGGGACACCTCCTCGGTGCTGCGGGGCAGGACCACCGCCAGCGGCGCGCAGCGATAGGCCGACAGCGCATCGCATTCATAGGCCCGCGTTTCCGCCGGGTCGTCGATGACCGCGTCAGGCAGCGCCTGCTGCAGCGCATCGGTGATCGCCTGCCTGCGCGCCAGGATGGACGCGTCGGGTGGGGGCATCTGCATCATGGCCGGTTCTCCTCCCTGCCTGTCGTCCCGACGGTATGCTGCGTCACGGGGGGTTTCAAGGCGCGACGTCCGGCCCTAATGTCGCGTCATGAACCTGCTGGACCAGATTTCCGCCGCTCCGATGGCCCTGCGCGACATGGCCGCGCTGGCGTTCCTGTTCGTCGCCTGGCTGGGGATCGGTTGGTTCACCGAACGCCCGCCGGCGGGGCGGCCGTCGGTCTCGGTGCTGATGACGCGCTATCGCCGGGAATGGATGCGCCATTTCGTCGAACGCGACCCGCGCATCTTCGACGGCAACATCCTGGCCAGCCTGCGCGAGGGGACGGCGTTCTTTGCCAGCGCCTGCATGATCGCCACGGGCGGTCTGCTGGCGCTGATCGGCAACGGCGAGCGGCTGCGCAGCGTCGCCAGCGGGCTGGAGCTGACGCCCACCGCCGGCACGGGGTGGGAACTGCGCCTGCTGGTGCCGATGTTCTTCGTGGTGAACGCGTTCCTGAAGTTCGTCTGGGCGCACCGGCTGTTCGGCTATTGCGCGGTGATGATGGCGGCGGTCCCGAACCGCGCCGACCACCCCGAGACGATGGACCGCGCCATGCAGGCGGCCGACCTGAACATCACCGCCGCCCGCAGCTTCAACGCCGGGCTGCGCAGCGTCTATTTCGCGCTTGGCGCGCTTGGCTGGCTGACCGGCGCCTGGACGCTGATGCTGGGCACGGCGATCGTGCTGTGGGTCACGTGGCGGCGCGAATTCGCGTCCACCTCGCGCCAGGTCATCCTGCGGTCGCTGCCGCCCCCGATGCTGTCCGCCGGGCTTTCCGGTCCTGTCGGACAGCGATCGTCAGCACCACCGCCCCCGCGGCCGTAAGCGCCACGCCCACCAGCCCCGGCGCGCGCCACCCCCATCCGGCCGCCAGCGCCAGCCCGGCCAGGAAGGGTCCAAGCGCGTTGGCCGCGTTGAAGGCCGCGTGATTCATCGCCGCCGCCATGTTCTGGGCCGACCCCGCCACGTCCATCAGCCGCGTCTGCAGCGGAATGACCAGCCCCGCACCGGCGGCGATCAGGAAGGACGACAGCACCATCAGCGGCCAGCTGCCCACGACCAAGGCTGCGAACCCCTGGGTCGCGGCCATCGCGGCCAGGCTGGCGAATGCCGCACGGTCGATGCCCAGGATCTCGGTCAGGCGGCCGGCGCCCCAGGTGCCCAGGGTGCCGCCCACGCCAAAGGCCGCAAGCGTCAGCGGGATCACGTATCCCGGCGCGTCGGTGGTGGCCAGGATCGCCGCCGTCAGGAAGGCATAGACCGCGAACAGCCCGCCGAACCCGATGGCCCCCACGGCCAGCACCCACAGGACGCGCGGGTTGCGCAGCGCCGCCAGTTCGTCCCACGGGCGGGCGTCGGGATTGCCGCCGACGCGGGGCGCCACGCGCAGGATCAGCCACGCCGACAGCAGCGCGATCACGCCGGGCAGCGCAAAGCCCCACCGCCAGCCGATGCTTTGCCCCATCCAGCCCGCCAACGGCACGCCGACGATGTTGGCGATGGTCAGCCCCAGCAGCACCCGTGCCGCGCCCCGGGCCCGCTGTCCCACGGGCAGCGCGTCCGCCGCGTAAAGCATCGCGACGCCCAGAAAGCCGCCATGCGGCAGGCCGGCCAGGAACCGCACCCCGACCAGCGTCGCCAGCCCCGGCATGAAGGCCGCCAGCAGGTTCACGACGCCGTAAAAGGCCATCAGTGCCGCCAGATAGCGCCTGCGCGGCAGCCGCGCGCCCAGCATCGCGGTGACCGGCGCGCCGACCACGACGCCAAGGGCATAGGCGCTGATGACGTGCCCGGCCTGCGGTTCGGTCAGGGCCAGGTCGGCGGCGAAATAGGGCAGCAGGCCCATGGCCGCGAATTCGGACGTGCCGATGGCGAATGCGCCAAGCGCCAGCGCCAGGATCGCGGCGCGAAAATCAGGGGTGGAGGTCATGCGGAGTTCCTGGAACGGGGGTGTTAGCCCTCACACCAGCTTGGGCCGGTTTTGGCAAGCCCTGCGGGGACAGGTCAGCCTTGCATCATGTGCAAGGCGTCACAGCAACCCGCGCTGAACCGCGACCCAGATCGCCAGCGCGGCCACCACCAGCACCCCGAACGCGACCGAGGCGCCAAAGCTGACCGCCCTGCCCTGCCAGCGGGTGATCTCGCCCAAGGGGCGCAGATGCGCGGCCAGCGCCGCGTGATCGCGCGCCAGACGCTCGGCGGGCAGCTGCCGCGCGACCTTGGGCTGGGCCGACAGGCGGTCGGCCTCGGCCAGGCGGGCGGCACGGCGGCGCAGGCGCGCCGGCAGCGCCCCCCGTTCGCCGCGCCGGGCGCCGCCGAACCGGGACGCGATCAGGACCGCGATCTCGTCGGCCATGACGGGAATGTCTTCGAAGCTGTGACCCTTGCGCATCATCGGGTCAGGATAGACGGGATGGCAGCCGCGCGCCAGACGCCGTAAGCTGCCCGCATGAAGCTGAATCACACCGTCGCGGGCCCCGAGGGCGCCCTTCCCGTCCTGCTGGTGCACGGACTGTACGGCCAGGGCCGCAACCTGGGCGCGCAGGCCCGCAGGCTGGCGCAGACGCGCCGCGTGGTCACCGTCGACCTGCGCAACCACGGCGACAGCCCCCAGGACATGGATGCCGACTATCCCGCGCTGGCGGGCGATCTGGCCCGACTGATCGGCGATCTAGGCGGGCGGGTCGATCTTGTCGGCCATTCGATGGGCGGCAAGGCGGCGATGGTGCTGGCCCTGATGCAGCCCGACCTGGTGCGGCGGCTGGTGATCATGGACATCGCGCCCATCGCCTATGACCACGACCAGACCCGCTATATCGATGCGATGGAGGCGCTGGACCTGTCCGCGATCACCCGCCGCAGCCAAGCCGATGCGGCGATGGCCGCGGACGTGCCCGAACCGGGCGTGCGGGCGTTCCTGCTGCAGAACCTGGACCTCAAGGCCACGCCGCCCGCGTGGAAGCTGAACCTGCCCGCGCTGCGCGCGGCGATGCCGCAGATCGTGGGCTGGCCCGACGACCTGCCGCAAGGCAGCTTTCCCCGCAAGGTCATGGCCCTGCGCGGGGCCCGGTCCGATTATGTCGCCGATGCCGGAGAGGCCGCCCTGCGCGCCCATTTTCCGCAGGTGCGCATCGTCACGCTGAAGGATGCCGGGCACTGGCTGCATGCCGACGCGCCAGAGGCCGTGGCCGAAACGCTGGTCAGCTTTCTGGGCGACGGCCGCTAGCAGCGCAGATCGACCAGTGCGACGGCCGAATGGGGGCCGCCCTGCGGGGTCAGGCTGTTGTCGATGGGCCGGCATCCGGTGGCCTGGGCGGCCGCGCGCATCATCAGGTCGGGCATACGGACGCGATCGGCGCGGCGCAGGCGGTCCAGCCTGATCACCTGCGCCTCGGTCCCGCGGGGATAGACGGCAAAGCGCATGCCGTCGACCGTCACGTCCTGACGCGCGGCGGCCAGAAAGCCGGGCGACGGGGTGGTGCAGCCCGACAGGGCCAGCATCAGTACAAGGGGGGCGGTCATGCGCATCATGCCCCCATCATCGCCCGGCAAAGTTAACGGCAGGTTAATCCTGCCGCTGCTCCTCCAACCGGTCAGCCAGCGATTCGGCGCGGGCGGCCAGCTCGGCCATCGCCTCGCGCAGGTCAGAGGGAATCACCGGAACCTCGACGCGGGGCGGGTTCTGCTGCAGCCGATTGATGTGGCGTTCGGCCTTTTCGGCGCGATCCTCCAGCGTGGCGAAACGGTCGGCCAGCATCAGCCCGGCCAACAGCAGCAGGCGCGGCTCGGGGACGCGACCGGCCTGTTCCAGGATCTGGCGCGCCTCTCCGTCCAGGATGGCGGCGGCGCGTTGCAGCAGGCGTTCCTCGCCATCGGCGGCGCCGACGCGGTATTCCTTGTGTCCGATGGTAAATTCGACCTCGGCCATGTCAGCGCTCCTCGTGGTTGGGCGGCAGATCCTCGGGCAGACCGCCCGCATCGCCCCCGGCCTCGTCCGGCACGGCGCCGTCCAGGATCGGCGGTTCGTCGGCCAGCAGGCGCTCCAGCTCTGCCATGATCTCGCTCATCTGCGCCATCTCGGCGGCGCGGGCGGCGCGCAGGGCGGACAGTTCGGCCTGCAGGGCGGCCATCTGTTCATCGGCCCCGATGCCGCCGGTCTCCTGCGCCTCCAGAAGGTCGCGGTTGGCGGTGATCAGTTCCTCGTTGGCGGCGGACAGGCCCGCGGCCTGTTCCGTCGCGGCGTCCAGACGGGCCTGCAGCTCGGCCAGGGCGCCGTCATCGGCGGCGCTGGACGGGGCTGGTGCCGCCGCTTCGGCCGGACGTGGGGGCACGTCAAGCATCTTGTCCATCCGGTCAAGCGCGGCGCGCAGCCTGCGTTCGCTGGCAGTGATGTCGCTCATGGCGCGGGTCCTTTGGTGGCGTCTGTCAGACGTTTTCGCATTGCAGGCCCGGTAAGACAAGAACGGGCGGGAAAACCCGCCCGTTCCTTTCGATTATCCAGGTGTCAGCGCAGCTCTCGATGCTCGGCCATCAGGCCCTTGACCAGGGCATAGCACGCGCCCAGCAGCACGATGGCGAAGGGAAAGCCCGTCGACACCGCCATCGCCTGCAACGCGACCAGGCCGCCGCCCACCAGCAGGGCGATGGCGACCGCCCCCTCGATGGTGACCCAGAAGATGCGCTGCGGGACGGGGGCGTTGATCTTGCCGCCCGCCGCGATCGTGTCGATGACCAGCGATCCGCTGTCCGACGAGGTCACGAAGAACACGATCACCAGCACGATCCCCACCAGCGAGGTGATGGAGGCCAGGGGCAGCTGCCCCAGCATGGTGAACAGCTCCAGTTCCAGCGGCGCATCCAGGATGCCCGAGAAACCGCTGACGGTCAGGTCGATGGCCGTGCCGCCAAGCGCCGTCATCCACAGGATCGAGATCAGCGAAGGCACGATCAGCACCGCGATCAGGAACTGCCGTACGGTACGGCCGCGGCTGACGCGGGCGATGAACATGCCGACAAAGGGCGACCAGCTGATCCACCATGCCCAATAGAACGCGGTCCAGCCGTGGCGGAAGTTGTCGTCCGTGCGGCCGAAGGGATTCGACAGCGGGATCAGTTCGGCACCATAGGCGCCCAGGTTGCTGAAGAAGCCGCCCAGGATGGCCATGGTCGGCCCCACCGCGATGACGAAGATCAGCAGCACGATGGCCAGGATCATGTTCAGCTCGGACAGGCGCTTGACGCCCTTTTCCACGCCGAGGACGACCGAGGCCCCGGCGACGAAGGTGATGCCGACGATCAGCAGGATCTTGTTCAGGCCGGTGTTCTGGAACCCGAACAGATAGGCCAGCCCGGCCATCGCCTGTTCCGCGCCCAGACCCAGCGAGGTCGCAAGGCCGAAGATCGTGGCCAGCACCGCCAGGATGTCGATGACGTGGCCCGGCCAGCCCCAGATCCGTTCGCCGAAGATCGGATAGAAGACCGAGCGCAGCGTCAGCGGCAGCCCCTTGTTATAGGCGAACAGGCCCAGTGCCAGCGCCACCACCGCATAGATCGCCCAGGGGTGCAGACCCCAGTGGAAGATCGTCGCGGCCATGCCGATGCGGCGCGCGGCATCGGGGTCGTCGACGGCGCCGCCCAGCGGGGCCCAGTCGGTGCGCACGCCCCCCTCGGTCACCGGACCGCCCAGCGCGGCCTCGAAATGGCCCAGCGGTTCGCTGACCCCATAGAACATCAGGCCGATGCCCATGCCCGCCGCAAACAGCATCGCGAACCAGCCGGTCAGGCTGAAATCGGGCGTGGCTTCGGGTCCGCCAAGACGGATCCGGCCAAGCGGCGACACGATCAGCGCCAGGCACAACAGCACGAAGACGTTGCCGGCCAGCATGAAGAACCAGTCCAGGTTCGATGTCAGCCCGTCGCGGATGCCCCCGAACAGGGGTTCCAGCTGGCCGGGAAACATCAGGGTGGCGACGGTGAACAGCACCACCGCCGCGGCAGAGATGCCGAAGACCGGGTTGTGGATGTCGAAGGGCACCTTGCCCTGATGCTCGATGTTGTCCTGACCGATGGTATAGTCAGTCTCGATGATCTCTGTCGGGCCTTCGGGCTCGGGCAGCGGCTCGATGCCGTCATCGGGGGCGGGGGCGGGCTCTGCCTTGGGCGGCGGGGCCTTGGGGGCATGGGGCGGGTAACGGCCGCTCAGGGCGTCCTGTTCGCGCGTCCGGTCGCGGGGGGTGCCCGGCGTTCCCGGACCTTTCGGTGGTGTTTGTGACATCTGTCCCTTTCAGATTTGGTCTCGAACGGGTGGCAGGTCCTTGGACCCTTGGCGGAAATCCGCCGCGGAGGCTCACTCCTTCTCACATTTCGGTCAGAAAGGCCACTGCCGGACATTTGGTTCCCACCGGCCCGCCCGGCCCGACCGTTGACTTTGCCGGCGACCGTGACCAAGCATTCGCGTTTTGCGCCGTGGCGAGGACCCGATGGGAAAAGTGAACCGCAGCTTTGTCGTGATCGGGCTTGGCGCCTTCGGCAGCGTCGTGGCCGCCGAACTGGCGCGGTTCGGCAACCAGGTCATGGGCATCGACAAGGACCCGCGGCGGGTGGCGGCGCTGGCAGAACAGCTGCCCGCGTCGCTGATCCTGGACGCCACCGACGAAGGCGCGCTGCGCGAGGCGGGCGTCGACCGCTATGACGTGGGGCTGGTGTCGATCGGCAACAACCTGGAAAGCAACGTGATCGCCGCGATGAACCTGCGGCTGGTCGGCGTGGGCACGGTCTGGGCCAAGGCCGACAACCGCACCCATCACCGCATCCTGTCCAAGATCGGCGCAGACCGCGTCGTCATGCCGGGGCTGGAGATGGGCCGCCACACCGCGCAGATGCTGAACAACCCGGCGGTCCAGGACTATGTCAGCCTGGGCAACGGCTATTCGGTGGTGAACCTGATGATCCCGCACCGCCTGTCGGGCCGCACCCTGTCGCAGCTGAACCCCGGCCCGGGGATCGAGATCCTGGGCATGATGCGCGGCACCGAATATCGCGACATCCGCGGAGAGGACCCGGTCCTGCAGGCCAACGACCGCCTGCTGCTGCTGGGCAAGCGGGTCGACCTGACCGGTTTCGGCGACCGGCTGTGAAGCGGCCCCGCCCCTCGGCGCTGCGGCGCTGGCTAGCGCGCACGCCGCCGCCGGCCGTGCTGGCGGTGGGGTACCTGACCCTGATCGCGGTGGGCGGCCTGCTGCTGATGCTGCCGCCGATGACGCACACGCCGATCACGCTGTCGGATGCGCTGTTCACCTCGACCTCGGCGGTGACGGTGACGGGGCTGAACGTAGTCGACACAGAACTGGTCTATGCGTTCTGGGGACAGCTGGTCATCGCGGTGCTGATCCAGCTGGGCGGGCTGGGCCTGATGACCTTCGCGGTGCTGATCTGGTCGGCCCTGGGCCGCCCCCTGGGCATCACCCAGGGCACCTATCTGCGCGAGGATCTGAACCAGACCTCGTACGGCAAGCTGACGCGGCTGGTCTGGACCATCCTGCGCATCGTCGTCATGGCCGAGGTCGCGGGCGCGATGCTGCTGTGCCTGTCCTTCATGCCCCATCACGGGCTGGGCCCGGGGCTGTGGCATGCGATCTTCCATTCCGTCTCGGCGTTCAACAACGCGGGCTTCTCGACCTTCTCTCCGGGGCTGACGGGATACGCGCTGGACCCGGTGGTCAACGTGGTGATCCCGGTCCTGTTCATCGCGGGCGGCATCGGCTACGTCGTCATCGCCGACCTGTACCAGCGCGCGTTCTGGCGCGGCTGGTCGCTGCACACGCGGATGATGATGGTCGGCACCGCCATCCTAATCGTAGGCGGCGTCGCCATGACCGCGATCCTGGAATGGGACAACCCCAACACGCTGGCACAGTATCACAGCATCACCGCCCGCCTGACCGTCGCGTGGTTCCAGGGCGTGACCACCCGCACCGCGGGGTTCAATTCGACCGACATCGCGGGGTTGGAGGATTCCACCTCGTTCATGTACATGATTCTGATGATCATCGGTGCCGGCCCCACGTCGACGGGCGGCGGGCTCAAGGTGACGACCGTCTTCGTGATGCTGCTGGCGACCTGGGCGTTCCTGCGCCGCCGGACCGAGGTGACGGGGTTCGGCAGGTCCATCCCCCTTGGCGACGTGCTCAAGGCGATGGCGCTGATGGCGATGGCCTCGGCCGTCATCGTCACCGCGATCTTTCTGCTGCTGATCAGCGAGGGCGGCGATTTCGTCGACATCGCGTTCGAGGTTTCGTCGGCCTTCGGCACGGTCGGCCTGTCGCGGGCCTATACGCCTGAACTATCCGAATTCGGGCGCGCGGTCATCATGGTGGTGATGTTCCTGGGCCGGGTCGGGCCGCTGACCCTGGGGTTCTTCCTGGCCACGCGGATGGTGCCGCGGGTGCGATATCCCGCGGGCCAAGTGCACCTTGGCTGATGCGCCCGCCGCCCCTATAAGGCGCCCTGACAGGAAGGACATCCCATGCGCCAGGCGACCATCACCCGCAAGACCTCGGAAACCTCGATCGAGGTGACGCTGAACCTCGACGGCACCGGGGTCTATGACAACCGGACCGGCGTGGGCTTCTTCGATCACATGCTGGACCAGCTGTCGCGCCACTCGCTGATCGACATGACCATCCGCGCGGAGGGCGACCTGCATATCGACGACCACCACACGGTCGAGGATACCGGCATTGCCATCGGCCAGGCCCTGGTCGCGGCACTGGGCGACAAGAAGGGCATCCGCCGTTACGGCAGCTTCCTGCTGGCCATGGACGATTCGCTGGTCCGCGCGGCGCTGGACCTGTCGGCGCGGCCCTATCTGGTCTGGAACGTCGATTTTCCGTCGGAGAAGATCGGCACGTTCGACACCGAACTGGTGCGCGAGTTCTTCCAGGCGCTGTCCACGCATGGCGGCATCACGCTGCATGTGGACCGCCTGCACGGGTTGAACAGCCACCATATCGCCGAGGCCGCCTTCAAGGCCGTGGCCCGCGCGCTGCGCGAGGCGGTCGAGCCCGATCCGCGCATGGCGGGCGTGCTGCCCTCGACCAAGGGGGCGCTGTGATGCGGGTCGCGCTGGTCGATTACGACAGCGGCAACCTGCATTCGGCCGAAAAGGCGTTCCAGCTGATGGGCCGCGACGCGGGCGCCGAGGTCGTCGTGACCTCCGACCCCGAAGTCGCCGCCCGCGCCGACCGCATCGTGCTGCCCGGCGACGGGGCCTTTCCCGCCTGCCGCACCGCCCTTGGCGAGGTGGACGGCATGGCCGAGGCGATCCAGGACGCGGTGATCACCCGCGGCGTGCCCTTCATGGGCATCTGCGTCGGCATGCAGATGCTGGCCACCACGGGCCATGAATACCGCGAGACGCCCGGCCTGGACTGGATCGGCGGAGAGATCCGCGCCATCGCCGCCCCCGGCCTCAAGGTGCCGCATATGGGCTGGAACGATCTGGTCATCGACCGCCCCCACCCCGTGCTGGAGGGGATCGCGACCGGCGATCACGCCTATTTCGTCCACAGCTGGCAGTTCCAGGTAACGGACCCCGCCCATCTGTTGGCCCATGTCGATTACGGCGGGGCGGTGACGGCGGTGGTCGGGCGCGACAATATCGTCGGCACCCAGTTCCACCCCGAGAAGTCCCAGGCCGTGGGCCTGCGCCTGATCGCCAACTTCCTGCGCTGGAACCCCTGAGGGGTCACTGGACCTCGGGCGCCGTTTGCGGTCATGTGCCGCAAACGGACAGGAGAGAGTGATGGATGATCTGGAACGCCGCATCGCCGTGGCCCGGGGCGATCAGCCCGCCGACCTGATCCTGCGCGGCGGCCGGGTCTTCGATCTGATCACCGGCACGATGATGGCGGGCGACGTGGCGATCTGCGGCGACCGCATCGCAGGCATCGGCGATTACGCCGCCGACCGCGTGATCGACGTCACCGGGCTGATCCTGGTGCCGGGCTTCATCGACACGCATCTGCATGTCGAAAGCAGCCTGGTCACGCCCTTCGAGTTCGACCGCTGCGTGACGCCCCGCGGCGTCACCACGGCCATCTGCGACCCGCACGAGATCGCCAATGTCATCGGCCTGGACGGGATCCGGTATTTCCAGGCGGCCTCCGAGCATCTGCTGATGGACCTGCGGGTGCAGCTGTCCTCCTGCGTGCCGTCCACCGAGATGGAGACATCCGGCGCGCGGATCGAGGCGGGGGATCTGGCGCAGGTCATGGGCCACCCCTCGGCCATCGGGTTGGCCGAATTCATGAACTATCCCGGCGTGATCCACCGCGATCCGGGCGCGATGGCCAAGCTGCGCCTGTTCGCGGGCGGCCATATCGACGGGCATTGCCCGCAACTGACGGGTCTGGACCTGAACGCCTATGTCGCCGCCGGCATCCGCACCGAGCATGAGGCCACGACCGCCGAGGAGGCGCTGGAAAAGCTGCGCAAGGGGATGCGCGTCCTGATCCGCGAAGGCTCGGTCAGCAAGGACCTGGACGCGCTGCAGCCGATCCTGACCGAGGCGACCAGCGCCTATCTGTGCCTGTGCACCGACGACCGCAACCCGCTGGACATCGGAGAGCATGGGCATCTGGACTACATGATCCGCCGGCTGATCGCGCTTGGCACATCGCCGCTGGCGGCCTATCGCGCGGCGTCGCTGTCGGCGGCCGAGGCCTTTGGGCTGAGGGATCGCGGACTGATCGCGCCGGGCCTGCGCGCCGATATCGTGGCCATCGACAGCCTGGAGGGGTGCCACGCGCAGCTGGTCCTGACCGGCGGGCGGATCGTCGATGCCGCGGCCTTCGCCGCGCGCGGGACGGTGGCGCCGGTGGGCCGCGCCTCGGTCAAGGCGCCCAAGGTGACGCCGCAGGATTTCCGCTGCACCGGCAACCGCACGGAAACCCCGGTGATCGGCATCCTGGAAGGCAAGATCATCACCGAACACCTGACCCATGACATCCCGCCGCAGGACGGCGACAAGTGCCCCGATCCCGCGCGCGATCTGTCCCGCATCGCGGTGATCGAGCGGCATGGGCGCAACGGCAACATCGCCACGGGCTTCGTGCAGGGGTTCGGGCTGGCGCGCGGGGCCATCGCATCGACGCTGTGCCATGATCATCACAACATCGCCGTGGTGGGCGTCGATTACGCCGACATGGCGCTGGCGGCCAACCGGCTGACCGATCTGGAGGGGGGCTTCGTCGTGGCCTGCGACGGCCGCATCCTGGCCGAACTGCCCCTGCCGGTCGCCGGGCTGATGAGCCTTGAGCCGTTCGAGACCGTACGCGACACGCTGATCGCGCTGCGCGAGGCGGCCCGGACCCTGGGCACGACCCTGGAGGAGCCGTTCCTGCAGCTGGCCTTCCTTGCCCTGCCGGTCATTCCCGCACTGAAGATCACCGATCGCGGCATGGTCGATGTCGCGAAATTCGAGATCATCGCCCCCTGACCCCGCCGGCATAGGCGCGGGACGGGCACCAGGCCCGTCAGTCGCCCCGGACGCGCAACACCTCGGCCACGGCGCGCGCCACGGCATCGTCGATGCTCAGCGTGCTGGTGTCCAGCACGACCGCATCCTCGGCCGGGCGCAGCGGCGCCGTCGCCCTCTGGCTGTCGCGCAGATCGCGTTCGCGCAGTTGGGCCAGCATCTCCTGGGGGTCGGCGCCCAATTCCGCTGCGCGACGCGCCGCCCGCACCTCATCCGAGGCGACCACGTACAGCTTGACCGCCGCATCGGGACAGATGACCGTGCCGATGTCGCGCCCGTCCAGCACGGCGCCGGGGTCCTGCGCGGCAAAGCGGTGCTGGAACGCGACCAGGGCCTCGCGCACGTCGGGAATGGCCGCGATGCGGCTGGCGGCCTGACCCGCCTCGGCGCTGCGAAGGTCCGGGCGGGCCAGATCCTCCGCGTTCAGCGAATGGGCCGCCGCGACCGGATCGCCCCCCTTGGCGCCGGTCGCCCGGTACAGCAGACCCGTGTCCAGGTGGTGAAATCCGAACCGGTCGGCCAGCGCGCGGGCGATGGTGCCCTTGCCCGATGCGGCCGGTCCGTCGATGGCGATGATGAAGGGCATGGCAGGCGATCTGTCGGTTGGCGTTGAGAACGGAATGTCCCGCACCCTTCGCATGCCCGGGGCCACGCGTCCAGCACCCCCGCCCCCGGACCGCCACGCGCAATATTCAGATCACCGGCCATCGCGATATTTTCACGACATTACCCCTTGGCAATCTCTGCGCTGCGCCGTCCTATGGGACTTTAAGAACGCATTGAGTTTTAGACATAGATGTTATCAGGTTTTATCGAACGTCTTCTGGACGCCCCGACCATTGCCGACATCCGCTCCGTATTTCTGGAAGCGGTCGGCCAGCTTGGCTACGATCACGCCCTTTATGCCGCGCGTTTCATGCTGACGGTGCCCAGGGCGCTGTTGCGCGACAACCCCGTGGTCTTCAGCAACCTGCCCCCCGACCTGATCGAACAGGCCCAGCGGCTGCGCGACCTGGATCAAGACCCCTGGGTCGAATGGGTGCGCGACAATGACGGCGACATCGCGTCCGACGCGTTGCAGGACCAATTCGGCCTGTCGCGGTCCTTCGGGCTGGCGGCGGAACACGGGCTGGGCCATGCCCGCATCATCAGCCTGCGCGACAAGGTCCTTCACAGCGTGGGCGCGGTGGTGGTGATGCCGCGGCGGGGTGCCGATGCACAGGACCTGCAGGCGTCCTGGGCGCGGTCGGGCCGCGAGGTCCGGGTGCTGTCCTGGGTGATGCACATGCGCATCGCGACGATGCAGCGCAACCTGCCCAAGGCCACCCTGACCCCGCGCCAACGCGAGGTCCTGGGCTGGCGCTCGGCCGGCAAGACCGTCGGAGAGATCGCGGTGATCCTGGGCATCACCGCCGCCACCGTGGAAAAGCACATGCGCCTGGCCCGCGAGGCCCTGGGGGTCGAGACGACGCCCCAGGCCGTGCTCAAGGCCCATGTGACGCATCAGCTGTTCCAGCCTGCCGCCGCCTCGCTGAGGCTGGGGGGCCAGGGGTAGGGTTTTCCACCGTTTCGCCCGCCCCCGAAACCGCGTCACATCGCGACGTTCCGTGAGTGGTGACACGCAAGTGTCAGGAACAGGCGGCGTGCGGCAAGGTTGCCTTGGCCGGGCGCCGCCACCAAGGTCCGGAACGCGAAATGCCGGCCCAGGGGGCCGGCATTCGTGTCGTTCGATCAAGAAGGGATCAGGCACCGCTGAGGGTCTTGGCGACCTCGGCTGCGAAATCCTCTTCCTTCTTCTCGATGCCTTCGCCGACCATCACGCGGGCATAGCCGGTGATCTGGACGCCGGCCTCGGCCGCGGCCTGCTCGACCGTCAGGTCGGGGTTCATCACGAAAGCCTGACCCAGCAGCGTGTTCTCGGCCACGAACTTCTTCATCCGGCCCGGGATGATGTTGTTCTGGATGACGGCCTCGGGCTTCGGCTTGGCCGAAGAGGCGTTCTCTTCCAGAGCCTTGGCGGTCTGGACCTGCAGCTCGCGCTCCAGCGCGGCGGTATCCATGGTCGCCTCGGACAGCGAAACGGGGTTCGTCGCCGCGATGTGCATCGCGAACTGCTTGCCCACGGTCTGCGCCTTGTCCGCCGGACCCGACAGCGCGACCAGCACGCCAATTTTGCCCAAGCCGTCGGCGGCAGCGTTGTGCACGTAGGACACGACGGTCTCGCCTTCCAGGACCTGCACGCGGCGCAGGGTCAGGTTCTCGCCGATGCGGGCGATGGCGCCGGTCACGACGTCCGAGACGGGCTTGCCGTCCAGATCGGCGGCCTTCAGGGCCTCGATCTCGCCCGCGCCGTTCAGCGCGACGCCGGTGATGTCACGGACCAGCTGCTGGAAATCGGCGTTCTTGGCGACGAAGTCGGTCTCCGAGTTGATCTCGACGGCGACGCCGCGGCCACCCGAGACCTGCACGCCCACCAGACCTTCGGCGGCGACGCGATCGGCCTTCTTGGCGGCTTTCGCCAGGCCCTTGGTGCGCAGCCAGTCGATGGCCGCTTCCATGTTGCCGTCGTTCTCGGTCAGGGCCTTCTTGGCGTCCATCATGCCTGCGCCGGTGGTCTCGCGCAGTTCCTTCACCATCGCTGCGGTGATTGCCATATCCGTCTCCTATCTGTTCAACGCGTCAGGCGGGGCATATCCCCGCCTGACGACAATCCGATGAATGGGTGGTTCCGGGGCGGATCAGGCCTCGGCTGCGGCCTCTTCGGTCGCCGGCTCGTCCAGCAGCTCTTCCGGCGCTTCGGCCAGCGAACCCAGGTCGACGCCCGACGCACCCATATGCGCGGTCATGCCGTCCAGGGCCGCACGGCTGACCAAGTCACAGTACAGCGCGATGGCGCGGGCCGCGTCGTCGTTGCCCGGGATGATGTAGTCGATGCCGTCGGGCGAGCAGTTGGTGTCGACCACGGCCACGACCGGGATGCCCAGCTTCTTGGCTTCCAGGATGGCCAGGTCTTCCTTGTTCACGTCGATGACGAACAGCAGGTCGGGAAGGCCGCCCATGTCGCGGATGCCGCCCAGCGAGGCTTGCAGTTTGGTCTGCTCGCGCTCCAGCTGCAGGCGCTCTTTCTTGGTCAGGCCCTCGGCGCCGCCGGCCATCGTCTCGTCGATCGCCTTCAGGCGGTTGATCGACTGGCTGACGGTCTTCCAGTTGGTCAGCGTACCGCCCAGCCAACGGTGGTTCATGTAGAACTGTGCCGACTTTTCAGCCGCTTCCGCGATGGAACGCTGTGCCTGGCGCTTGGTGCCGACGAACAGGACGCGGCCGCCCTTGGCGACGGTGTCGCGCACGACCTGCAGGGCCGCGTCCAGCATCGGCACGGTCTGCGTCAGGTCCAGGATGTGGATGCCGTTGCGGTCGCCATAGATGAACTCGCCCATGCGGGGGTTCCAGCGTTGGGTCTGGTGACCGTAGTGGACGCCAGCTTCAAGAAGCTGACGCAGCGAGAATTCGGGAAGCGCCATGAGGAGTTCCTTTCCGGTTTGCGCCTTGGCAGGGGGTCTCAGGGCGGATGCCCCAACCGGTGGACCGTTGCGGATATGTCCCGCAAGGCCCTCCCCTGCCTGTGAAGTAGGCGCGCGATAGCCCCTGCGCGGGTGAAAGGCAAGCGGATTCGCTGTTGCATTCCTGCAGATAGCGGTAACATCGGCATGGCGGCACCCTTGCATCGGGCGGGGCTTGGGTTCAGGTTCGCAGCAGTTCCATTCATAAGCGATAGGCCCGCCATGACCCCCCAAGATCAGTCCCGGCAGACGAAAGCCCTGTGCCAGCTTGCGCCGGTGATCCCGGTCATCGTCATCAAGGACGTGGCCCATGCCGAGGGGCTGGCCCGTGCGCTGGTCGCGGGCGGGTTGCCGGTGCTGGAGGTGACGCTGCGCTCGGACGCCGCGCTTGACGCGATCCGCGCCATGAGCGGCGTCGCGGGCGGCCATGTCGGCGCGGGCACCGTGCTGACCCCGGACGACGCCAAGCGCGCCAAGGACGCGGGCGCCAGCTTCGCGGTCTCTCCGGGCCTGACCGACCGACTGATCGCCGCCTGCGAGGATCTGGCCCTGCCGCTGCTGCCGGGCGCCGTCACCGCCTCCGAAGTGATGCGGGCTGCCGACGCGGGCTTCGACATGCTCAAGTTCTTCCCGGCCGAGGCCGTGGGCGGCGCGCCTGCGCTGAAATCGCTGGCAGGCCCCCTGCCCCGCATCAGCTTCTGCCCCACGGGCGGCGTGACACCCCAGAACGCGGGCAGCTATCTGTCGCTGCCCAACGTGATCTGCGTTGGCGGCAGCTGGATCGTGACGGACGCCGACATGGCCGCCGGCAACTGGCAGGCGATCGAGGATCGCGCCCGCACCGCCGCGGCGCTGCGCGGCTGACACGATGGATTTGGCGCGCGCCCGGCGCAACGTCGCGGTCCTTGTGCTGGCACAGGCGATCCTGGGCGCGCAGATGTCGGTCATCTTCATCGTGGGGGGGCTTGCGGGACAGATTCTGTCGCCGCATCCCTGCCTGGTGACGCTGCCGCTGTCGATGATCATCCTGGGCTCGACCCTGTCGGCACGGCCCCTGGCACGCTTCATGCAGGCGCGCGGGCGGCAGGCGGGGTTCCTGCTGGCCGTGGCGGCGGGGGCCTTGGGCGCGGCGATCGCGGCGGCGGGGCTGTGGCTGGGCTCGTTTGCGCTGTTCATGGTGGGGTCGGGGCTGACCGGCATCTACATGTCGGCGCAAGGCTTCTACCGCTTTGCCGCCACCGACACCGCGCCCGAGGATTACGCTCCAAAGGCCATCAGCCTGGTCATGGCCGGGGGCTTGGCCGCCGCCATCATCGGCCCGGCGCTGGTGCGCATGACCAGCGACCTGACCGCCGTGCCGTTCCTGGCGACCTATCTGGCGGTGATCGGCCTGAACCTTGCAGGACCGCTGCTATTCGCCTTCCTGGACATCCCCAAACCGCCCGCTCCGGCGGCGGGCGCATCCACGGGACGCCCGATGGGGCAGATCCTGCGGACCCCCGCCATCGCCGTGGCGATGGTCTGCGGCATGGTCTCCTATGCGCTGATGAACCTGGTGATGACCTCCACGCCCTTGGCCGTGGTGGGCTGCGGCTACGACACGGCGGATGCCGCCAACATCGTCAGCGCGCATGTGCTGGCCATGTTCGCGCCCAGCTTCGTCACCGGCCACCTGATCGCACGCTTCGGACCGGAGCGGATCGTCGGGCTGGGCCTGGCGATCCTGGCCGCCGCGGGCGCCGTCGCCCTGTCCGGGGTGGAACTGGAGCAGTTCTTCATCGCCCTGATCCTGCTGGGGATCGGCTGGAACTTCGGCTATATCGGCGCCACCACCATGCTGACCCGCGCCCATGCCCCCGAGGAACGCGGCCGCGTGCAGGGCATGAACGATTTCGTGGTCTTCGGCGGGGTGTTCCTGGCGTCCCTGTCCTCGGGCGGGCTGATGAACTGCTCGGGCGGGTCCATCGTCGCGGGCTGGAACGCGGTGAACCTGGCGATGCTGCCCTTCCTGGTGCTGGCGGGCGGGGCGCTGATCTGGCTGGTCATGCGCCCCCGCCCCGCCTGAGGTCAGATCAGGGTCTTCTGCTCGGGCGGCGCGGGCTTGCGGCGCTTGGGCTTCTCGGGCGTGGCGTCGGGGCGCACGGCCACGCGGCGGTCGCCCGCGAATTGCACCTCCATCCGCGGGGTCCGGGCGGCGACCTCGGGCGTGGTGATCACCCCGCCCTCCGGGTCGCGCAGGATCACGAAGCCGCGCCGCAGCGTCTGTTCATGCCCCAGGGACAGCCGCATCCGGTCCAGCCGAACCAGCGCATCCTGCCGCTGACGGCGGATGCGGGCCATCGCCGCGACCAGCCGCCGGTCCAGATCGGCCAGGCGCGCGCCCTGCTGCGCCGTCACGCGCCGCGTATCCGCCAGGACCCGGACCAGCGAATTGTCCAGCCGCTGGCGCAGCTGCGCCAGCCGGTCGCGCGGACGCTCCAGCCGCCGGGCGCGCGCGCCCTCCAGCCGCATCAGCGCGCGGTCCATCCCCGCGCGCTTGCCTTGGGTGAACTGGCGCAGCATCGCCGCGGGCATGGGCCGCGAGGCCAGCTGCTGCCGCCGCGCGCGGGCCAGCTGCCGCAGCGCGGGTTCCAGCCGCCCGCCCCACAGGTCCAGCCGCTGCCGCGCGCCTTCGGTCAGCGTAGCAGGACGACCAAGCGCGCGGGCCAGATCGCGCAGGCGCTGGCGCGGGCGTTGGATCGCCTGCGCATTGCTGCGCGCCATCCGCGCCCCGGTCTCGGCTAGGCGCGCGGCCAGATCGGCGCGGACTGGCACCGCCATCTCGGCCGCGGCCGTCGGCGTCGGCGCCCGCCGGTCCGAGGCATAATCGATCAACGTTGTGTCCGTCTCATGCCCCACGGCCGAGATCAGGGGGATGCCGCTCTCCGCCGCCGCCCGCACGACCGATTCCTCGTTGAAGCCCCAGAGATCCTCCAGCGACCCGCCGCCGCGCGCCACGATGATCAGGTCCGGCCGGGGGATCGGCCCGCCCGGCGACAGCGCGTTGAAGCCCCGGATCGCGGCCGTCACCTGCGGCGCGCAACCCTCCCCCTGCACGGCCACCGGCCAGATGATCACGCGGGTCGGAAAGCGGTCGCGCAGCCGGTGCAGGATGTCGCGGATCACCGCACCGGACGGCGAGGTCACCACCCCGATCACCCGCGGCAGGAACGGCAACGCGCGCTTGCGGTCCTGATCGAACAGCCCCTCGGCCGCCAGGGCCTTGCGACGCTTCTCCAGCATGGCCATCAGCGCGCCCGCACCGGCGGGCTCGATCTGATCGACGATCATCTGGTATTTTGACTGGCCCGGAAAGGTCGTCAGGCGGCCGGTGGCGATGACCTCCATCCCCTCCTCGGGACGTTGGATCAGGCGGGCGGCCTGCCCCTTCCAAGTGACGGCGGCCAGCACGGCGCGGTCGTCCTTCAGGTCGAAATACAGATGCCCCGATCCGGGACGGGACACGCGCCCGACCTCGGCCCGGACGCGGACGCGGCCGAACTGATCCTCGATGCTGCGTTTGACCGCGCCGGACAGTTCGGACACGGTGAATTCATGCGCGTTGCTGCCCGGTTCCGGGGCATCGTCCATGTCGTCGTCCAGCAGGTCCATGCGTCTTGTTCCCTTGTCCGGGCCAGACTAGAACGCCGCAAGGTCAAGCGAAAGGGCGGCAGATGAATATCCTGATCCTGGGCGGCGGCGGGCGCGAACATGCGCTGGCCTGGGCGATCCGGCAGAACCCGAAATGCGACCGCCTGATCGTGGCACCCGGCAATGCGGGCATCGCGGGCGTGGCCGAATGCGCCGACCTGGACGTGCTGTCGCGGGCCGAAGTGCTGGAATTCGCGCAGGAGAACGCCGTCGACTTCGTCATCGTCGGCCCCGAGGCGCCCCTGGCCGCGGGGGTGTCCGACGCGCTGCGCGATGCGGGCTTCCTGGTCTTTGGCCCGTCGCAGGCCGCGGCTCAGCTGGAGGCCTCCAAGACCTTCACCAAGGAGATCTGCGACGCCTGCGCCGCCCCCACCGCGGCCTGGGCCCGGTTCACCGATGCCGCCGCGGCGCGCGATTACGTGACCGCCCAGGGGGCGCCTATCGTGGTCAAGGCCGACGGGCTGGCTGCCGGCAAGGGCGTTACCGTGGCCGAGACGGTGGACCAGGCCCATGCCGCCATCGACGACATCTTCGACGGGGCCTTCGGCGACATGTCCGTCGTCATCGAGGAGTTCATGGACGGAGAGGAGGCCAGCTTCTTCATCCTGTCCGACGGCACCGACTGCCTGGCCATCGGCACCGCCCAGGACCACAAGCGCGTGGGCGACGGCGATACCGGCCCGAATACTGGCGGGATGGGCGCCTACAGCCCCGCCCCGGTGCTGACGCAGGCGATCCAGGACCAGGTGGTGGCGCGCATCGTGCGCCCGACCATCGCCGAGATGGCGCGGCGCGGCATGCCCTTTCAGGGGGTACTCTATGCCGGGCTGATGATCGCGGACGGACAGGCGAGGCTGGTCGAATACAACGTCCGCTTCGGCGACCCGGAATGCCAGGTGCTGATGATGCGGCTTGGCGGGCAGGTCTTGGACCTGCTGCTGGCCTGCGCCGAAGGGCGGCTGGCCCAAACCCCCGTGACCTGGGCCGACGACCACGCCCTGACGGTGGTCATGGCGGCCCAGGGCTATCCCGGCAGCTATGCCAAGGGAACCGTCATCGGCGGCCTGCAGGCCCTGCCCGAAACCAGCTTTCAGATGACCTTCCACGCAGGCACGGCCGACCGCGATGGCGCGGTTGTCGCCACCGGTGGGCGCGTGCTGGCCTGCACCGGGCGCGGCGCGACCCTGGCCGAGGCGCATCAGCGCGCCTATGCGCTGGTCGACGCGATCGACTGGCCGCAGGGCTTCTGCCGCCGCGACATCGGCTGGCGCGCGCTGTGAACCCATGACAAAGGGCCGGCCCCGCGGCGGGGCCGGCCCTTGGACGCCGTCGGGACGATCCGGTCAGATCGGCGAATACAGCCCTTCGTAGATCGGCAGAAGGGTGTCCGTCTCGAACAGGCTGCTGACCGAGGTGCCGTTCCAGATGTTCAGGATCGCCTGCGTGAACATCGGTGCGGTCGGCACGATGCGGATGTTGGGCGCGTTCCTGACCGCATCGGTGGGCTGGATCGAATCGGTGATGACCAGCGATTTCATCACCGAATTGGTGACCCGCTCGACCGCCGGGCCAGAAAGGACGCCGTGGGTGATGTAGGCATGGACCTCGGTCGCGCCGTTGTCGGTCAGCACCTGCGCCGCCTTGACCAGCGTGCCGGCGGTGTCGCAGATGTCGTCCACGATGATGCAGGCCTTGCCCGCCACGTCACCGATCACGGTCATCTCGGCGATCTCTCCGGCCTTCTCGCGGCGCTTGTCGACGATGGACAGGGGCGCACCGATCCGGGTCGCCAGTTCGCGGGCCCGGGCCACGCCGCCGACGTCGGGCGACACGACCATCAGGTCGTTCATCCGCCCCTTGAAGTGATGCTGCACGTCCAGCGCAAAGACCGGCGCCGCATAGAGGTTGTCCACCGGCACGTCGAAGAAGCCCTGGATCTGGGCCGCGTGCAGGTCCAGCGTCAGGACGCGGTCCACGCCCGCCTCGGTCAGCAGGTTCGCGACCAGCTTGGCGCTGATCGGGGTACGGGCCTTGGCGCGGCGGTCCTGGCGGGCATAGCCGAAATAGGGAATCACCGCCGTGATGCGCGCGGCCGACGACCGGCGCAGCGCGTCGGTCATGATCAGCAGCTCCATCAGGTTGTCGTTGGCCGGGTTCGACGTGGGCTGGATGATGTACATGTCCTCGCCGCGGACGTTCTCGTAGACCTCGACGAAGATCTCCTGGTCGTTGAAGCGTTCGACGCGGGCGTCCAGCAGGTTGACGCTCATGCCGCGATGCAGGGACATGCGCCGTGCGATGGACTGGGCCAGCGGTCGGTTGGCGTTTCCGGAAATCAGCTTGGGTTCGGTCATGACGGGCATGGGGCGGGCCTTTGGCGGTTGCGTCAGATTGCGGTTGCCTTAGCACCGGGCTAGCCTGCGGGCAAACCCGGAAAGGACAAGGCCATGGCCCATATCGACTATTATCTGGGGACGATCAGCCCCTGGTGCTATCTTGCCGGCGACCGCCTGGAACAGATCGCCGCCCAGCACGGTGCGCAGATCACCTACAAGCCCCTGGACCTGCTGCAACTGTTCGACCGGACCGGCGGGGTGCGCCCGGCGCAGCGCCATGCCAGCCGGATGGACTACCGCAACCAGGAACTGCCCCGGTGGGCCGACCATCTGGACATGCCCCTGAACCTCAAGCCCGCGCATTGGCCAGTCAACATGGCGCCGTCGTCCTATGCCATCATCGCCGCGCAGGCGGCGGGGGGCGATGTCGGCGCGCTGGTCCAGGGCTTTCTGCGGGCGGTCTGGGCCGAGGATCGCGACATCAGCGACGACGCGGTGATCCGCGACATCCTGGGCGCCAACAAGTTCGACCCGTCCCTGGCCGACACGGGCCTGTTCGTGGGCGCCGAGACCTATGGCCGCAACCTGGAACAGGCGGTGGCCGCCGGGGCCTTCGGCGCCCCCTTCTATGTCGTGCGCGAGACCGATCAGCGGTTCTGGGGCCAGGACCGGCTGGACTTTCTGGACCGCCATCTGGCCGCGCTATGAGCGGACTGCACCTGCGGCACTGGCCGGGCGATCCGGATCGCCCGGCACTGGCGCTGCATTGCATGATGGGCAGCGGGTCGGCCTGGGGTCCAATCGCGCGGCTGCTGGAGGGGCGCGTCGATCTGCGAGGCTTCGACATGCCGGGCCACGGGCGCAGCGACGACTGGCAGCCCCAGCCCGACAGCCCCAACTATCACACCGCGGTCACGCGTCTGGCCGCAGCGATGATCGACCGGCCGCTGGATCTGATCGGTCACAGCTTCGGCGCGACCGTGGCGCTGCGCATCGCCGTCGCGGCGCCCGATGCCGTGCGCAGCCTGACCCTGATCGAACCGGTGCTGTTCGCCGCCTGCCCAGACCCGGCCCAGGACGCGCTGGATGCCCGCATGGCCGTCCTTCTGGATCAGGGCCAGGACGACCAGGCCATGGCGGCCTTCCTGTCGGTCTGGGGCGCGCAGGACCCCGACCGCCTGCCCCCCGAGGCCCGCGCCCAGATGGTGCGCCAGATCCGGCTGGTGGCCGGGACCGGAGACGCGCTTCGCCATGACAGCGCCCGCATCCTGCGGGAGGGCGGGTTGGAGCAGGTCGACGCACCGGTGCTGCTGGTCCAGGGGGCCGACAGCCCGGCGGCGATCGGCGGCATCATCGACGCGCTGGCGGGCAGGTTGCCCGATGTCGGGCGCGCCACGATCCCCGGTGCCGGCCACATGGCGCCCCTGACCCATCCGGAACAGGTCGCGGGACTGATCGGGGTCAACCTGGACCGCGCCTAGAGGATGAAGTCCTGTTCGTCGGGCACGGCCCCGATGGCCATCCACTCCACCCGCATCCGCGCGATGCGGGTGTCGCCCCAGGTGCGGAACAGGATGTCGAACCCGGTCAGGGTCACGTTCTCGACCTGCAGGTCGCCGCGCTGGTTGCGATCGCTGTCCAGGTCCCACATCCCGACGCCAAGATGCACGACAGGCGGCGCCACGAAGCGGTCGCCGAACTCGACGCGCTGGCGGTGCGACCGGTCGCCCGTCTCGGTCCACATCGGCCCCTGCGTGTCGAAATCAGAGACCATCGTGACCGCACCGCGTGCGATCCCGATCTCGTGGGTTGCAAATCGTATCATCCGGTCCTTCCCGTCACCCGCGCGGCGATGCTAGCGGCGGCCATGGAGAAAAAAAAGCCCCGGCAGTGCCGGGGCCTTTCAAGATGTCGATGGTCGGACGGATCAGTCCGGAACCGTCGACTGATTGGGGTCCAGCCCGATATGGGTGCCAAGCGCCTGCATGTCGCCCAGAAGCTTGACGGCGGCGGTCACGACCTCTTCGCCGACATGTTCGCGCCGATCCTTGGCACTGCGATGGGCGCGGTGGGCGTCCTTCATCATGTCGTTATAGACGTCCTGCGTGATCTCCTCGCGCGGGTGTCCGCGTTCGGCCAGCAGGCTGACGCTGTCCTGGTTGATCTCGGCAAAGCCGCCGGTGACGGCGAATTCGCTGGTGGTGCCGTCGGCACCCACCAGGATCACCATGCCCGGACGCAGGGTCACGATCGTGGGCGCATGGCCGGGCATGGCGGTCAGATCGCCATCGCTGCCCGGCAGGCGCACCTCGCGCACGGGAACGGAGGCGAGGCTCCGTTCCGGCGACACGAGGTCGAACTGCATGGTATCGGCCATTCTGCCCCCTTACGCCGCTTCTGCGGCCAGACGCTCTGCCTTGGCCTTCACGTCGTCGATGTCGCCGACCATGTAGAAGGCCGATTCCGGCAGGTGGTCGTACTCACCCGCGACGACCGCCTTGAACGAGGCGATGGTCTTCTCCAGCGGCACCTGGACGCCGTCGGAACCGGTGAAGACTTTGGCCACGTCGAAGGGCTGCGACAGGAAGCGCTGGATCTTGCGCGCACGGGTCACGGTCAGCTTGTCCTCTTCGGACAGTTCGTCCATGCCCAGGATCGCAATGATGTCCTGCAGCGACTTGTACTTCTGCAGGATGCCCTGCACGTCGCGCGCCACCTGATAGTGCTCCTCACCGACGACGGCGGGGTCCAGGATGCGCGAGTTGGAGTCCAGCGGGTCCACGGCCGGGTAGATGCCCAGTTCCGAGATTGCGCGCGACAGAACCGTCGTGGCGTCCAGGTGGGCGAAGGTCGTGGCGGGCGCCGGGTCGGTAAGGTCGTCGGCCGGGACGTAGACGGCCTGGATCGAGGTGATCGAGCCGTTCTTGGTCGAGGTGATGCGTTCCTGCATCGCGCCCATGTCGGTGGCCAGCGTCGGCTGATAGCCCACGGCGGACGGGATGCGGCCCAGCAGAGCCGACACTTCGGAACCGGCTTGGGTAAAGCGGAAGATGTTGTCCACGAAGAACAGCACGTCCGTGCCCGACGCGTCGCGGAACTGCTCCGCCAGGGTCAGGCCGGTCAGGGCGACGCGCATGCGGGCGCCCGGCGGCTCGTTCATCTGGCCATAGACCAGGGCCACTTTCGAATCGACCAGGTTGTCGGGGACGATGACGCCCGATTCGACCATCTCGTGGTACAGGTCGTTGCCCTCGCGGGTGCGCTCACCCACGCCGGCGAACACCGAATAGCCCGAGTGCACCTTGGCGATGTTGTTGATCAGTTCCATGATCAGAACGGTCTTGCCCACACCGGCGCCGCCGAACAGGCCGATCTTGCCGCCCTTGGAATAGGGGGCCAGCAGGTCGATGACCTTGATGCCGGTCACCAGGATCTCCGAGCTGGTCGCCTGCGCGGCGAAGTCGGGGGCGGCCTGGTGGATGGCGCGGGTCTCGCTGGTGGCCAGGGCTTCGCCCTCGTCCACGGGCTCGCCCACGACGTTCAGGATGCGGCCCAGGGTCACGTCGCCCACGGGCACCATGATCGGGTTGCCGGTGTCGGTCACGACCTCGCCGCGGACCAGACCTTCGGTCGCGTCCATGGCGATGGTGCGGACGGTGTTCTCGCCCAGATGCTGGGCAACTTCCAGCACCAGCGTCTTGCCGTTGTTTTGGGTTACCAGCGCGTTCAGAATCGCGGGAAGCCGGTCTTCGAACTGCACGTCAACGACGGCGCCGATCACCTGCGTGATTTTACCAGTGGCCTCTGCCATGTTGTCACCTTTGCTTTACGGTCAGAGCGCCTCGGCGCCCGCAATGATTTCGATCAGCTCCGTGGTGATCGCAGCCTGACGCGAGCGGTTGTACTGCGTCGTCAGCCTGTCGATCATGTCGCCCGCGTTGCGCGTGGCGTTGTCCATGGCACTCATCCGCGCGCCCTGCTCGGACGCCGCATTCTCCAGAAGCGCCGCAAAGATCTGCGTGGCCACCGAACGGGGCAGCAGATCGGCCAGCAGTTCCTCCTCGCCCGGTTCGTAGTCGTAGAGGGCGTTCGTCTCGGACGCGCCCTCGGGGACTTCGGCGGGGATGATCTGGCGCGCGGTCGGAACCTGGCTGATCACCGATTCGAACCGGTTGTAGAAGATCGTCGCCACGTCGAAATCGCCGGTGTCGAAGCGGGTCAGCACCTCGTCGGCGATGGCGCGGGCCGTGTCATAGCCCATGCGCTTGACCTCGGAGAGGTCGACATGGTGCACGAACAGGCTGCCATAGTCGCGCTTGAGCTGCTCGCGGCCCTTCTTGCCGACGGTCAGGATCGCGACGTCCTTGCCTTCGGCGCGCAGCCGATCGGCGTGCTGGCGGGCCAGACGCACGATCGAGCTGTTGAAGCCGCCGGCCAGGCCGCGTTCCGCCGTCATCACGACCAGCAGATGACGCTTGTCGTCGCCCGTTCCGGCCAGCAGGCGGGGCGCGCCGGACTGGCCTGCCGCATTCGCGGTCAGGCCGGCCATGACGGCCGCCATGCGGTCGGCATAGGGACGCGCGGCTTCCGCCGCGTCCTGCGCCCGGCGCAGTTTCGCGGCGGCGACCATCTGCATCGCCTTGGTGATCTTCCGCGTGTTCTTGACGCTTCCGATCCGGTTCTTGAGATCCTTGAGACTGGGCATCTATTCCCCCCTCAGGCGCGGGTGCGGTTGTATTCGTCCAGCGCCGCCTTGATCGAGGCTTCCAGCTCGCCGCTGACCTTACGGTCGTTGCGGGTCATGTCCTCCAGCAGGTCGGACTTCTGGCCGCGCAGGAAGTGGATCAGACCGTCTTCCCAGGCAACGACGTCGCGCACGGGCACGTTGTCGATATAGCCCTTGGTGCCGGCATAGATCACGATGACGATCTCGGCGTTGGTCAAGGGACGGTACTGCGGCTGCTTCATCAGCTCGGTCAGGCGCGAACCGCGGTTCAGCAGGCGCTGCGTCGCGGCGTCCAGATCCGAACCGAACTGGGCGAAGGCGGCCATCTCGCGGTACTGCGCCAGTTCCAGCTTGACCGGACCCGCGACGGATTTCATCGCCTTGGTCTGGGCGGCCGAACCCACGCGGCTGACCGACAGACCGGTGTTCACGGCAGGGCGGACGCCTTGGAAGAACAGTTCGGTCTCCAGGAAGATCTGGCCGTCGGTGATCGAGATCACGTTAGTCGGGATATAGGCCGACACGTCGCCCGCCTGCGTCTCGATGATCGGCAGCGCGGTCAGCGAGCCCGAGCCGTTGGCCTCGTTCAGCTTGGCCGAACGCTCCAGCAGGCGCGAGTGCAGATAGAAGACGTCGCCCGGATAGGCTTCGCGTCCGGGCGGACGGCGCAGCAGCAGCGACATCTGGCGATAGGCCACGGCCTGCTTGGACAGGTCGTCATAGATGATCAGCGCGTCCATGCCGTTGTCGCGGAAGTATTCGCCGATCGCGGTGCCCGAATAGGGCGCCAGGAACTGCATCGGCGCCGGATCGGACGCGGTCGCGGCCACCACGGTGGTGTAGGCCATGGCGCCGGTCTCTTCCAGCTTCTTGACCAGCTGGGCCACGGTCGAGCGCTTCTGGCCGACGGCGACATAGATGCAGTGCAGGGTCTTCATGCCCTCGGCCTCACGGCCGTTGTAGCTCATCTGGTTCAGGATCGTGTCTAGCGCGATGGCTGTCTTGCCGGTCTGACGGTCGCCGATGATCAGCTCGCGCTGACCGCGGCCGACGGGGATCATGGCGTCGACCGACTTCAGGCCGGTCGCCATCGGCTCGTGGACCGACTTGCGCGGCATGATGCCGGGGGCCTTCATGTCGGCGATGCGACGCTCGGTCGTCTCGATCGGGCCCTTGCCGTCGATCGGGTTGCCAAGGCCGTCCACGACGCGACCCAGCAGGGCCTTGCCGACCGGAACGTCCACGATCGAGCGCGTGCGCTTGACGGTGTCGCCTTCCTTGATCGAGCGGTCGTCGCCGAAGATCACGATACCGACGTTGTCGGTCTCGAGGTTCAGCACCATGCCGCGGATTCCGCCGGGGAACTCGACCATCTCGCCGGCCTGGACCTTGTCCAGACCATAGACGCGCGCGATGCCGTCACCGACGGACAGGACCTGACCAACTTCGGCAACTTCGGCGTCCTGGCCGAAGTTCTTGATCTGCTCCTTGAGGATCGCCGAAATTTCGGCAGCCTGGATTCCCATTATCCGACCTCTTTCATGACATTCTGCAGGGAAGCGAGCTTCGAGCGGACCGAACTGTCGATCATCTGCGAGCCCAACTTGACAATCATGCCGCCGATGAGGGTCTCATCGACGCGCGTGTTCAGCTTGACCGTCTTGCCGGATTTCTCGGCCAGGGTCTGTTTCAGGCGGTCCATCTGCGCATCGGTCAGCGCGATGGCGCTGGTGACGTCGGCGGTGACCTCGCCCCGCTCCGTGGCGATCAGCTCCGCCAGGCGGGCGGTCAGCTGCGGCAGCACGAACAGGCGGCGATTCTTCGCCATCAGCTGCAGCGTGTTGGCCAGCACCGGCGACAGGCCCATGCGGGTCGACAGCGCGCCGATCGCGGCCGCCTGCTGGTCGCGGGAATAGATCGGGCTGGCGATCAGGTCGCGCAGCTCGGCGCTGTCGTGCAGGGCGGCGTTCAGATCGTCGGTCTGGGTGGCCAGGGCGTCCATGCCCCCGCTTTCCTTTGCGATCTCGAAGACGGCCTGCGCATAGCGTCCGGCGATGCTCTGGGAGATGGAAACAGAGTTGGCCACGGTCATCCTTTACGGTTTGCGCAAACCCCGCTGGCGGGCCGGGCTGCTGCCTGGTCTGTCGCGGGGTGCGGGTCGCGGTCGCGCGGCTGATGGAAGGTCGCGCGCAAATCTGGGGCGTCTCTAGCAGGTGATTTGACGCCCGGCAACCGTCCAGGGCCCTGAAACGCGGGCCTTTGCGACAAACGGCGCAGGATCGGCGAAACCCCACGGGGACAGCGCTAACACCCCGCATCCCGAGCCCGCGCACCGTGCGGCAGGATGTCGCATCAGGGGCCGGTTTCAGTCGATTTCGCGGGCCGTCGGGGCGGCTTGCGGACGCGGACGGGCCACCCCGTCCAGGATCTCCAGCGGACTCGGCACATGGATTCGCACCCCGGGGCCGACCGGCGCGCGGGCGTGCTTGGACAGTTCGACCATGATGACGCCGGCGATCAGCACCCGGCTGATCCGCGCGCCGGTGCGTTCCCAGAACTGGGCGCTGCGCAGCCAGAATCGCCGGTCCGAGGGCGGGATGTAGATGGCGCTGCCGTGCCAATCGGGCTGGAACCCCGCGCGGCGCATCTGCGCCTCGATCTGACCGGTGGTGTAGGACCGCCCAAAGCCGAAGGGCGTGCGGTCCGAGGCGGCCCACAGGCCCGCCCGGTTCGGCACCATCAGCATCATCCGCCCGCCGGGCCCAAGGCAGCGCCATGCCTCGGTCAGCAGTTCGCGGGGATGCTCGCTGGTCTCCAGCCCGTGCAGCATGACCAACCGGTCCAGGCTGCCGGTCTGGATGGGCCATGCGGTCTCGTCGCACAGGACGGCATGGTTGGGCATGCCCGCGGGCCAGCCCATCACCCCCTGCGGGCCGGGCATCAGCGCGGTCACCCGCCGCGCGGTCGGCAGATAGGGCCGCAGCATAGGCGCCGCGAACCCGAACCCCGCCACGGTCATGCCGCTGCTGCGCGCAGGGTCCCACCGCGCGGTCAGCCGGTCGCGCAGGATCCGCTGGACCACGCGCCCCAGCGCCCGCTGGTAGTAGAACCGTCGCAGCTGGTCGATGTCGTGGTGCATTGCGCGCGGGTCCCGGTTTTGACAGGCTCAGGTGAACACATGGTCAAGGATTTGCCAATGCCGCTGGAACTGGTCACGCTGCGCTGTCTCAAGGACAACTACGCCTATCTGCTGCATTCCGACGCGGGCACCGTGCTGATCGACGCGCCCGAGGCCATTCCGGTCCTGACCGAGCTGGAGGCGCGGGGCTGGGGGCTGGACGCGATCCTGCTGACCCATCACCACGACGACCACATCCAGGCCGTGCCGGAGATCGTCGCCGCCACCGGTGCGCGGGTCATCGGGGCCGCCGCCGATGCGCATCGCCTGCCGCCGCTGGACGTCAGCGTCGCGCCCGGAGAGCCGCTGGAGGTTCTGGGCGAACCCGTCCACGTGATCGACGTGTCGGGCCATACCGTGGGCCACGTGGCGTTTCATTTTCCGGACAGTGCGATGGCCTTCACCGCCGACAGCCTGATGGCCCTGGGCTGCGGTCGCCTGTTCGAGGGCGACCCTGCGATGATGTGGGACAGCCTGTCGCGGCTGAACGCCCTGCCCGGCGACACGCTGATCTGTTCGGGGCACGACTATTGCACGGGCAACGGCGCCTTTGCCCTGTCGGTCGATCCCGACAACGCGGCGCTGCAGGACCGCCTGTCGGCCATCGCCGAAGCGCGCATCCCTTGTGCCCCCGCCACGCTGGAGATGGAGCGCGCCACGAACCCCTTCCTGCGCCCCGCCGCGCTGGCACCGGCGCTTGGGATGGCGGGGGCGGACGACGCGCAGGTCTTTGCCCGCCTGCGCCGGATGAAGGACGATTTCTGAGGCCTGCGGCATCGGCGCGCGGGGGCGTGCCGGCCCCGCGCTTGAAATGCGGGCTTTGCGACATCACATCTGCCTCAAGCGTGGGAAAATCGTGGCACCTGTCTGAAAAATCACTTGAAGCCGAACGAAATCCACCAAATCTTAACCCTACCGTGACAGTCTGGGCAGGTGGGCCGCGAACAGCCCATACCGCCAGCCGACTGACAGGAGACGACCGTGCCAAGTTTCTCGACCTCCCTGGAACAGGCCATTCACCAGGCGCTTGCGCTGGCGAACGAACATCGACACGAGCTTGCGACGCTGGAACACCTGTTGCTGGCGCTGACCGAGGAACCCGATGCGGTCAAGGTCATGCGCGCCTGCAACGTGGACCTCGAGGATCTGCGCAAGACGCTGGTCGATTTCATTGAGGATGACCTGTCGACCCTGATAACCGACGTCGAAGGTTCGGAGGCCGTGCCCACGGCCGCGTTCCAGCGCGTCATCCAGCGCGCGGCGATCCACGTGCAAAGCTCGGGCCGGCAGGAGGTCACCGGCGCGAACGTGCTGGTCGCGATCTTTGCCGAGCGCGAATCGAATGCGGCCTTCTTCCTGCAGGAGATGGACATGACCCGTTACGACGCGGTCAACTTCATCGCCCATGGCGTGGCCAAGAACCCGTCCTTCAACGAGCCCCGCAAGGTGGTCGGATCGGAGGAGCCGGTCGAGCAGAGCAAGGCCGAGGCCGCCCCCGACCCCAAGGACGAGACCGCGCTTGGCAAGTACTGCGTCGATCTGAACGTCAAGTCCAAGAAGGGCGATGTGGACCCGTTGATCGGACGCGAATCCGAGGTCGAGCGGGCCATCCAGGTCCTGTGCCGCCGGCGCAAGAACAACCCGCTGCTGGTGGGTGATCCGGGCGTGGGCAAGACCGCCATCGCCGAGGGGCTGGCGCTGAAGATCACCCGCGGCGAAACCCCCGAGGTCTTGGCCGGTGCGACGATCTTCTCGCTGGACATGGGCGCGCTGCTGGCCGGCACACGCTATCGCGGCGACTTCGAAGAGCGGCTGAAGGCCGTCGTCAAGGAACTGGAGGCGCATCCCGACGCCATCCTGTTCATCGACGAGATCCACACCGTCATCGGTGCGGGCGCGACCTCGGGCGGGGCGATGGATGCGTCGAACCTGCTGAAACCCGCGTTGGCGGGCGGCAAGCTGCGCTGCATGGGCTCGACGACCTACAAGGAATATCGCCAGCACTTCGAGAAGGACCGCGCGCTGAGCCGCCGGTTCCAGAAGATCGACGTGAACGAGCCTTCGGTGCCGGACACCATCAAGATCCTGATGGGCCTGAAGCCGCATTTCGAGGCGCATCACGACCTGCGCTATACCAATGACGCGATCAAGTCGGCGGTGGAGCTGGCCGCGCGCTACATCAACGACCGCAAGCTGCCGGACAGCGCCATCGACGTCATCGACGAGGCCGGTGCCGCCCAGCATCTGGTCAGCGAGAGCAAGCGCCGCAAGACGATCAGCCCCAAGGAGATCGAGGCCGTCGTGGCCAAGATCGCCCGTATCCCGCCCAAGAACGTCAGCAAGAACGACGCTGAGGTCCTGCGCGATCTGGAAGCCGGTCTGAAGCGCGTTGTGTTTGGCCAGGACAATGCCATCGAGATGCTGTCCAGCGCCATCAAGCTTGCCCGTGCGGGCCTGCGCGAGCCTGAGAAGCCCATCGGCAACTACCTGTTCGCGGGCCCGACCGGTGTCGGCAAGACCGAGGTGGCTAAGCAGCTGGCCTCCAGCCTGGGGGTCGAGTTGATCCGCTTCGACATGTCGGAATACATGGAGAAGCATGCCGTCAGCCGCCTGATCGGCGCGCCTCCGGGCTATGTCGGCTTCGACCAGGGCGGCCTGCTGACCGACGGCGTGGACCAGCACCCGCATTGCGTGCTGCTGCTGGACGAGATCGAGAAGGCGCATCCGGATGTATTCAACATTCTGCTGCAGATCATGGATGCGGGTCGCCTGACCGACCATAACGGCCGGACCGTCGATTTCCGCAACGTGATCCTGATCATGACCTCGAACGCGGGCGCCGCGGATCAGGCCAAGGCCGCGATCGGCTTCGGCCGCGACCGGCGCGAGGGCGAGGACACTGCCGCGATCGAACGGACCTTCACGCCCGAGTTCCGCAACCGTCTGGATGCGATCATCTCCTTTGCGCCGCTGTCACGCGACGTCGTGGTCCACGTCGTCGAGAAGTTCGTCTTGCAACTGGAAGCGCAGCTGATGGACCGCAACGTCCATATCGAACTGACCCCCGAGGCTGCAAACTGGCTGGCCGAAAAGGGATACGACGACCGCATGGGCGCCCGCCCCTTGGGCCGCGTGATCCAGGAAAGCATCAAGAAGCCCCTGGCCGAGGAACTGCTGTTCGGACGCCTGACGAAGGGTGGCGTGGTGCGCGTCAAGATCGAGGATGACAAGCCGGCCTTCGACATCACCGGCCCCGATGCCCCACGGATCGGCAAGTCCAAGACACCCTTGCTGACTGCTGAATAAGCGCGAAAGGCCCCGCCACCACGGCGGGGCCTTTTTCGTCATGGGCCGGCGTTCCTGAACGCCGCCGGCCATGAACCAGAACCGACGATCGCGACAAGGGAGGCGGGGGCAACGCCCCCGCGCGGGGCGGGCCCCCTCGATGGGGGTCCGCCCCGCTCCCGATCAAGGTGTGATCAGCCGTGCCGGGATCAAGCCGCGCAATGCGTTGCCGCAGTAAAGCTGGCCCTGCTGCAGATCCGCCACCGTCAGCACGGCCTCCTGTGCCCGACCATCGGCCAGCAGCGTCTCGCGCAGGACGCCCGGCAGCAACCCGCTGCGCGACGGCGGCGTCAGCAGTCGACCATCGCGGCGCAGGAAGATGTTGGTGATCGTGCCCTCGCACAGCTCCCCGTCGGCATTCCTCAGCAACCCTTCGTCGATGCCGGAGGGCAGCGCCGCGCGGGCGGCGTCATAGATCGGTCGATGCGATGTCTTGATCCGCAACCATGGGTCGCCCGCCTCAAGGCGCATGTCCGACAGGACCACCCGCCAGACCGCCGGGTTCGGCGGCAGCGGTGCATGGGTCAGGGCGACCTGCCCCCCCTGATCCACCGACAGCCGCGCCCGAAGAGCCGCACCATGCGGCAGCCCCGCCAACGCCGCCGTGACGCTGTCTTCGTCCAGCGCGATCCCGGTGGCTGCGCAGCCGCGGCGCAGACGTGCCAAGTGGCGCGGCCACAGGGGGATACGGCCGTCCGCCTCGGCGCGCATGGTCTCGAAGACGGTCAGACCGTCGGGGATCGGCCCAAGAATGCGGCCTTGCACAGTGCTTCCTCCCATTCGGACCCGGCTTGGCTGTCATGCACGATGCCGCCGCCGACATTCAGGCGCAACCGCCCCGGCGTTTCCACCCAAGGCGACCGGATCGCCACGTTGAACCGCATTGGCCCTGCCGGATCGACCCATCCGATGGCCCCGCAATAGATCTCGCGCGCGGCGCCCTCCAGATCGGCGATGATCTGCATCGACCTGACCTTGGGCGCTCCGGTGATCGACCCGCAGGGAAACAGCGCCGCGAGAATCTGTGCCAGCCCCGCGTCGGGAGCCAGCTGACCCTGCACCGTCGAGACCATCTGATGCACGGTGACATAGGTCTCGACATGGAACAGCTGCGGGACGCGAACGGTGCCGGGCAGGCAGATGCGGCTGATGTCGTTGCGCAACAGGTCGACGATCATCAGGTTCTCGGCCCGGTTCTTGGCCGATCCGTGCAGCGCCTGCGCAGCCTGCGCGTCATTTGCCGGGGTGTCGCCGCGTGCGGCCGTGCCCTTCATCGGGCGGGTGGTGATGTGCCTGTCGGCATCGACGGCAAAGAACAGCTCGGGCGAGCGCGACAGGACGACCGGCCCTCCCAGATCGACAAAGGCCCCCTCGCCCACCGGCTGCCGGGCGGCCAGCGCGGCATAGATCGCCAGGGGATCGCCCTCGACCTCGGCCTGCAGCGGGAATGTCAGGTTGATCTGATAGGTGTCGCCTGATTCGATCAGCCCGTGCACGGCCGCGATGGCCGCGTCATAGCGCGCGCGATCCCACAGGGGGCGCACCGCGCCGATGGCGACGCCGTCGGGTGACGGCAGCGGATCCGCGGGATGGGGGCCGTCAAAAACCCCCATCAGGATCAGCGGCATCTGTCGGTCCGCAGGCATCAGCCCGGCCAGCCGCGGGATCAGCGCGTGACCCAGCTCATAGGACAGATACCCCGCAAGCCAGCAACCCCGCTCGGTCGCCGCCTGCATCGCGGCCAGAGCCGGCCCCACGCCCACCGCGCTGTCCGCCCGGATGATCGCCTTCGGGGCGCGGAACAGCGTGCCGTCGCCCAGGGGCCCGGTGTCGAACCGGATCTGCCCGCCCGTCACGTGGCGGCCTTTTTCGCGGCGGCGCGACCTTCCTTGATCTTGGCCGCCAGATCGCGCGCCACGGCGAAGGCGCCCTTGATGCGTTCGCCGTCGGTGGCAAAGTCGCGCTTCAGCACGACCTTGTTGTCGGTGACCTTGGCGGTGCCGCGTTCGTCGGACAGGAAATCGACCAGCCCGGCGGGGTTGGGGAACTTGTCCTGATGAAACTGGACCGTGATGCCCTTGGGGCCCACGTCCAGCTTGGCGATGTTGGCGCGCTTTGCCATCGCCTTGATGCGGATCACCAGCAGCAGGGTGTTGACCTCGCGCGGCAGCGGTCCGAAGCGGTCGATCAACTCTGCCGCAAAGCCCTCCAGCTCGACCTTGGTCGTCAGGTCGGCCAGGCGTCGATAAAGACCCAGCCGCACGTCCAGATCGGGGATATAGCTGTCGGGAATGGTCACCGGCACGCCCAGGTTCAGCTGCGGCGCCCATTCGTCCTCGGGCGTGCCCTCCAACTCTCCGGATTTCAGCTTGGCGATCGTCTCCTCCAGCATGGCCTGGTACAGCTCGAACCCGACCTCCTTGATGTGGCCCGACTGCTCCTCTCCCAGAAGGTTGCCGGCCCCGCGCAGGTCAAGGTCCTGGGATGCCAGGTTGAAGCCCGCGCCCAGGCCGTCGATGTTGCCCAGGAACTTCAGCCGCCGCATCGCCTGCGGCGTCAGCGGCGCACGCGGCTTGGTGGTCAGGTACGCATAAGCCCGCGCCTTGGAACGACCCACGCGACCGCGGATCTGGTACAGCTGCGACAGGCCGAACATGTCGGCGCGCCAGACGATCATCGTGTTCGCGGTCGGGATATCCAGCCCCGATTCGACAATGGTCGTCGCCAGCAGCACATCGTGGCTGCCATCGTAGAAGGCGTTCATGCGGCTGTCCAGGTCGCCCGCCGCCAGCTGGCCATGCGCCACGATATAGGACAGCTCGGGCATGTTCTCGGTCAGCCAGTGCTCGATCTCGGGCAGGTCGGTCAGGCGGGGCACGACAAAGAACGACTGCCCGCCGCGATACTTCTCGCGCAGCAGCGCCTCGCGGATGGTGACGGTGTCGAATTCGCTGACATAGGTGCGGATCGCCAGGCGGTCGACCGGCGGCGTGCCGATCACCGACAGGTCGCGCACCCCCGTCAGCGACAGCTGCAGCGTGCGCGGAATGGGCGTCGCGGTCAGGGTCAGCACGTGGATGTCGCTGCGCAGCTCCTTGAGCCGCTCCTTGTGGCCGACGCCGAAATGCTGCTCCTCGTCGATGATGAGCAGGCCCAGATTCTTGAACCGCACGCCTTTGGCCAGCACTGCATGAGTGCCCACGACGATGTCCACGCTGCCGTCAGACAGGCCGGTGCGGGTGGCCGACGCGTCCTTGGCGCTAACAAAGCGCGACAGCGGGCGGACGGTGATGGCGGTGCCGCGAAACCTTTCGACGAAGCTGCGGTAGTGCTGGCGGGCCAGCAGGGTCGTGGGGGCCACGACGGCGACCTGCATCCCCTGGCTGGCCGCGATGAAGGCCGCGCGCATGGCGACCTCGGTCTTGCCGAACCCCACGTCGCCCACGATCAGGCGGTCCATCGGGCGGCCGATGGCCAGATCGCCGGCCACGTCCTCGATGGCGGACAGCTGGTCGTCGGTCTCGCTATAGGGGAAGCGCGCGGCAAAGGCCTGCCAGTCGTGGTCGTCGGGTTCCATCACCGGGGCGGGACGCAGCAGGCGTTCGGCGGCGACGCGCATCAGCTTGTCGGCGATCAGCTTGATGCGTTCCTTCAGCTTGGCCTTGCGGGCCTGCCAGGCTCCGCCGCCAAGCCGGTCCAGCAGGCCCTCCTCGTGGCCGTACCGCGACAGCAGCTCGATGTTCTCGACGGGCACGAACAGCCGGTCGCCGCCTGCATATTCCAGCGCCACGCAGTCATGCGGCACCTTCATCGCCATGATCGTCTCGATGCCGGTGTATCGGCCGATGCCGTGTTCCACATGCACGACCAGATCGCCCGGCGACAGGGTCTGGGTGTCCTTCAGGAAGTTGTCGGCCTTGCGCCGTTTCTTGGCGCCACGGATCAGCCGGTCGCCCAGCACATCCTGTTCCGAGATCACCGCCAGCCGCCCCAAGGCGCTGCCGTCGGCCACGAAACCCTCGTCCAAGGGCCAGACGGTCAGGCCGATGCTGCCCGGCTGGTCCGGCAGGTCGCGGATGTCCGCGATGGGCTTGGCCCCGGCCAGCCCCTCGTCCGTCAGAAGACCAGACAGGCGTTCGCGTGCGCCATCGGAAAAGCTGGCGATGATGACGCGGTGGGTGCGCGCCAGCGCCTTGACGTGATCGGCAAGCGCGCCGAACAGGTTGATCTGCTCGGCCTGGCGTTCGGGGGCAAAGTTGCGCCCCTGCCGGCCGCCCGCGTCCAGCACGCCCGGCCCGGGCGGCTGCTGCAGGACCGACAGGCGCAGCACCCGGTGCGGGGCCAGCCAGGCGTCCCATTCGGCATCTGTCGGAAACATCGCGTCGGGTGGCACGGGCTTATAGACCGTGTCGGCCCGCCCCTTGGCAGCCATCGCGGCGCGACGCGCCTCGAACTGTTCGCGGATCATCGTGCGGCGGGCGTCGATCACCTGGCCGATGTGATCGTCCAGCACCACCGACGCGCCGGGGGCATAGTCGAACAGGCTCTCCATCCGGACGTGAAACCACGGCAGCCAATGTTCCATGCCGGCCGTCTTGCGGCCCGCGCTGACGCTTTCGTACAGCGGATCGCTGGTCCCGCCGCCGTATTCGGTGCGATAGCTTTGCCGGAACCGGGTGATCGAGGGTTCGTCCAGGATGACCTCGGACATCGGCGCCAGCTCGATCCGGTCCAGCTTTTCGGTGGTGCGCTGCGTGTCGGGATCGAACCGCCGCGCGCCGTCCAGCACGTCGCCGAACAAGTCCATGCGGATCGGGCCGGTGGTGCCGGGGGGATAGATGTCGATGATGCCGCCACGGATCGCGTAATCGCCCGGGTCGGTCACGGTCGCGGTCTGCGCGAACCCCATGCGCACCAGGAACTCGCGCAGGGCGACCTCGTCGATGCGGTCGCCCACGCGCGCGATGAAGGCCGTGCCGCGGACCAGATCGCGGGCCGGCACCCGCTGCAGCACGGCGTTCAGCGTGGTCAGCAGGACGAACGGTCCCTTGATGCGCCCCTGCGCCAGCCCCGCCAGCGTCGCCATGCGCGCGGCCTGAACCTCGGGCGCCGGAGAGATGCGGTCATAGGGCGTCGTGTCCCAGGCCGGAAAATCCAGCACCGGCAGATGCGGTGCCATGAAGGCCAGCGCCTGGCGCATCGCCTCCATGCGGCGGTCGTCGCGGGCCACGTGGATCACGGGCGCGCCACGGTTCTCGGGTCGCGCCGCCTCGCGCGCGATCAGCGCGGCGTCATAGCCTTCGGGCGCACCGGACAGGATCAGCTTGTCGGACATGGATGCTGACCTAAGCGGCTGCGCGGGGAAGTCAAGCGGGCTAGAAGCCCACAGGATGCAGGACCGTCCACAATGCCCCCCACAACGCCGTCACCGCGACCGCGATCATCGACAGGATCGTCACGAAGCGCTTGTGCCAGACCATCGCGCGGGCCGCATCGCCCGCCGCCTGCGACACGGGGGCGCGCCCCTCCTGCGCGGCATGGACCAGCGGCACCAGACGCCGTGCCAGGCGCACGCGCATCCAGAACAGCACCCAGAACGGCAGCAACAGCAGCGTCAGCGCCTGCGCCATCTCCAGCCAGAAGACGAACCCCAGCACCGCCAGCGAGGTCATCAGAAAACTGGTGACGCCCAGAAAGGCCGCCCCCTCGCGCGGGCGCAGCTGCCAGCGGGGCAGGATCAGCGACAGCCAGTCCAGCAGCGTGATGACCGCCGGTCCCTGCGCATCGTCGCCCGCCAGCGACGCCCGGGCGCGGGCCAGGACCTCGGTCGGAATGCCCAGCACGCTGCGCCCGGCGACCGACCACATGCCGATCAGCACAAGCCAGAACCAGATCGTCGAAAAGGACCGGCTGCCCAGAAGCCCGATCAGGTTGTCGAATTGCGGCACGGGCAGTTCCTTGTCCTTGTCTGCGCGCGACCTTAGAACGGGTTTCAACCAAGGAAAAGCGGCACGGTTGCCCCACCCCAGACAGGAGGCCCCCATGGCCAGTCCCATCATCGCCCCCTTCCCCGCCGGCCGCCTGCGCCGGTTGCGCCGCAACGCCAACATCCGCGCGATGGTGTCGGAGCGGAACCTGACCCCCGCCAACCTGATCTGGCCGATCTTCGTGACCGAGGTCGCCGGCGCCGAGGGCGAGATCGCCTCGATGCCCGGGGTCGAACGCCTGACCCTGGACGGCGCGCGGCGGGCGGCGGAACGGGCGGCGCGGCTGAACATCCCCGCGATCTGCATCTTTCCCCATTCCGACCAGGCCAGCCGCACCGACGACTGCGCCCGCGCATGGGATCCCGACAATATCGGCAACCTGGCCATCCGCGCGGTCAAGGACGAGGTCCCCGACCTGGTCGTGATGACCGACATCGCGCTGGACCCCTATAACGCCAACGGCCATGACGGGCTGGTCCGGGACGGAGAGATCCTGAACGACGAGACCATCGAGGCGCTGGTGCGCATGGCGCTGGTCCAGGCCGATTGCGGCGCGGACATCCTGGGGCCAAGCGACATGATGGACGGGCGCATCGCCGCCCTGCGCGCCGCCCTGGAACGCCATGACCACAAGAACGTCGCGATCCTGTCCTATGCGGCGAAATTCGCCAGCGCGTTCTACGGGCCGTTCCGCGACGCGGTGGGTGCGTCGGGCAGGCTGGTGGGCGACAAGAAGACCTATCAGATCAACCCCGCCAACCGCGGCGAGGCGATCCGCTGCGTCGCGCGCGACCTGGCCGAGGGCGCGGACATGGTCATGGTGAAACCCGGCATGCCCTATCTGGACATCTGCCGGGCCGTGAAGGACGAATTCGGTGCGCCCACCTTCGCCTATCAGGTCAGCGGCGAATACGCGATGATCGAGGGGGCGATCCGCAACGGCTGGCTGTCGCGCGACGCGATGGTGGAAAGCCTGCTGGGCTTCCGCCGCGCGGGCTGCGACGGGGTGCTTAGCTACTTTGCGCCGACGGTGGCCGAAATGCTGGCATGACGCCGGTGGCTGGCGTATCTTGCGCGCCAACGGGCCGAGACGAGCCCCGCACCCCGACACGAGGCGACACATGACCCACCCGATCCACCTGTCCCGTCGCAACCTGCTGCTGACCGGGGGCGCGGCCCTGCTGGCCGCAGGCTGCAGCAACGCGGTCGGCAGCGACGCGGCCGCCCAGCTGGATGCGCGCGTCGACCAGACGCACCAGTATCTGGTGACCACCTATCCCGCATCCCAACCCCTGCTGCAGAACGCCCGCGGCGTGCTGTACATGCCCCTGATGACCGAAGCCGCGCTTGGCTTTGGCGGCGCCTATGGCCAGGGCGCGCTGCGGATCGGCGGGCAGACCGTCGACTATTACTCGGCCACCCGCGCGACCGTGGGGCTTCAGGCGGGCGCGCAGCAATACGCGCATGTGCTGATCTTCCAGGACGAACAGGCGCTGACCGCGTTCCGTGCGGCACCGGGCTGGACCGCGGGTGCCGGGGCCTATTACGCGCTGCCGTCGGGCGGCATGGCGGTGGGGGCCGATACGTTCAGCGCCCAGTTCCCGGTCGTGGCGATGATCTTCGGCCAGTCGGGCCTGATCGCCGGTGCGGCGATCGAGGGGACGAAATACACCCGCGTCATCCCCTCGGCCCTGCCCAACGTCCAGTTCGGCAATCTGGGCCTGCCGCCGATGGGCGTGCAGGGCTAGGACCGCGACAACAGCGCCCCGCGGTCATCGGCCAGCCCGATGACCATCGCGGCCTCGAACCCGCCCTCGACCTGCGTGACCTCGGCATAGGCGCCCTGCCCCGCGCGGCGCGCGATGCCGTCCTGATCGTTGAAGATCTGCCCCCGCGTGCTGTCGCGGGCGTAATCGGGCAGCTGGTCGAAGACCGCACGGCTGAAGCGGTCGGGAAAGAAGATCTGACCGGTCAGCAGGTCGCGTTCCCCCAGCAGCACCTTGAAATGCACATGCGCCGTGCGGCCCTGATACCATCCGGGCCAGATGGTGCGGAACGCCGCCCGCCCGGCCTGGTTGGTCACCTGCGCGCCGCGCAGGAAGGTCTCTCCGCTCAGGTCGCCCTGCTGCTGGCCGGGATACCCGCTGTAATTGCCCTGCGCGTCGCAATGCCAGACATCCACCCGCGCGCCCTGGATGGGCCGGCAGGCCGCATCCACCACCTGCAACCGCAGCGCCAGCGGATAGCCCGCACGCCCGTCGCGGATGTCGCCGCGCATCAGGCGCGGATCGAAGTAGAACGGCCCCTGCGTCGTCGCCGGGGTCACCTGGCAGACGTTCGCGGCGATCAGCCGGGCGGCACGGGCATCCTGGGCCAGCGCCTGCCCCACCGCCCCGATGCCCAGCACGGACGGCGCGGCGATGGCCAGGCTTTGCAACAGCTGACGGCGGTCGATCATTGGGCATCTCCTGTGGTCGGGATGCCATGATGCCCTGCGGGGGACGCGGGCAAAGTCACATTGCCGTCAGGCGCCCTCGGTCGAGGTCAGGTGCCGCAGGCCATGCGTCACGTCGGCCCGCACCGCCAGGCGCAGCGCGGGCTCGTCACCGGCGCGCAGCGCGGCCAGGATCATGCGGTGATGGCGCGGCGGTTCGTTGCGCCGCACACGACCATAAAGCGCGCGCATCGTCGGTCCCAGCTGCAGCCAGATCGTCTCCAGCATGGCCAGCATCGCGGGGGCCTGCGCCCGCAGATACAGCATGCGGTGAAAATCCAAGTTGCAGCGGATATAACCCACGGCATCGTGGCGCTCGACGGCATCCGCGATCCGCCCGTTCATCACCGCCAGACGGTCGATCAGCGCAAAATGCGCCCGCGGCAGGGCGCGGGCCGCCAGCTCGGGCTCGATCAGCGCGCGCAGGGCGGCCAGTTCCTCGATCCGGTCGTCGGACAGGGCCGGTGTGGCCACGCGTCCCGATCCCGACAGCGTCAGCGCGCCTTCGGCGACTAGGCGGCGCACGGCCTCGCGCGCGGGGGTCATCGACAGGTTGTGATCGCGCGCGATGCCGCGCAGCGTCAGCGCCTTGCCCGGCGGCAGTTCCCCCAGCATGATCTGGCTGCGCAGGCTGCGATACAGGCGTTCATGGGCGGTGGGGTCGGTCGGGCTCATGGCCATGATGTGATCACAAATCCGGGCTGCGTCAATCGCGGAACCGCCATAGCATCAGATCGCCCCCCTGCGCGCGCAGCCACGCCCGATGCGGGGCATGACCGGGCATCAGCGCCTCGACCTGGGCCCAGAACCGGGCCGAATGATCCATATGCGCCAGATGCGCGACCTCGTGCGCCGCGACATAGTCCAGCACGGCCGGCGGCGCCATCGCCAGGCGCCACGAGAACATCAGCCGCCCGTCATGGGTGCAGCTGCCCCACCGGGACCGCGTGTCGCGCAGGGCGATGGCGGCATAGGGGCGCCCCAGTGCCTCCGCGAACCGGTCGCAGGCCACCCGCAGGCGCAGCATCGCCAGATGCTTCAGCCAGGCGGCCGCAACGGCGCCCGCCGGGCGTCCTTCGGGGATCAGCAGGCGGCCGTCCTGAACCTGGGCGCGCCGCACCGGCGCCGGTGTCAGGATCAGCGCCCGCCCCTCGACCGGCAGGGCCGCGCCGGGCACCGCCGCCTGTCGCAGGGGCAGCCGGCCCACCGCCGCGCGCAGCCAGTCCCGGCGCGACCGCGCGAAATCCTGCCCCTCGGCCAAGGGTACGCCCACGGGCAGGGTCAGCACCGCGCCCGACCCGTCGCGGGGCACGCGCAGGGTCATCCGCCGTGCGCGCGGCGACCGTCGCAGACGCACCGCCAGCCCCTCTTCGATGATGATCCGCTGATCGCCGCTTGCCATGCCCGCCTTGGCCTGCCAGATAAAGCCTTTGACACCCCTTGGCCTCTGTGGCAGGGGATCACCCGATTTCCCCTAATCGCGGCTGAAGGAGAATACCATGCCCAAAGAGGAATGGGGCACCAAACGCCTGTGCCCGCATTGCGCCACCCGCTTTTACGACCTGAAGGCAGATCCGATGACCTGCCCGGCCTGCGGGAACACGTTCACGGTGACCAGCCTGACCGACGGTCGTGGCAAGACGCTGGTGACCGAGAAGACGGCCGCGGCGAACGATGACGACGAACTGGTCGACGACGAAGAGGATATCGCCGACGACGCGGGCGAGATCGACGACGATCTGCTGGAAGAGGACGACGACGACGGCGACGTGTCGCTGGACGACATCGCCGATGTCGCGGGCGACGAAGAGGAATAAGACCCAAGGCCGCGCCCGAAATGGCGCGGCCTTCTTCGTTGCGGCGCACCGATGCGGAGCGCCGCGCAGGCCTGCCGGGGGAATTTCCGGAAACTGCACGGCACCGCCGATTTTCCGCTTGCACCCCGCCGCGCCCCCTCCTATAGACCCCACACGCGGCGGCGCAGACGCGCTTCGCGGACCTCACGGTGGGGCCATAGCTCAGTTGGTAGAGCGCTTGAATGGCATTCAAGAGGTCAGGGGTTCGATTCCCCTTGGCTCCACCATTAGACTTTCCTTGACATTTCAGACAGCTGAGCCGACCCGCAAGGCCGGCCTGTCTAGACGTCGATCTCGAAGCCTGGCAGCCAGCGGTGCAGCATCGTCCCCGGCAGGTGAACGGCCGGGCGCGACAGCGTCGTGCGCAACAGGCCGCGGCGGGCCGGATGGGCATTCCCCTCGACCCGCATGTTCTGGCGCTGCATCGCGTAGCGTACGCCGGTAACCGGCCCGTCGATGGTCAGGTGCAGATCATTGCCGTCAAGGGCCAGCGCGGTGATCGTGCCGCCGCCGGTGACCTCGACGCCCAGAAACGCGTCGATGCCCCGGCCGCCATAGGGCGAGGCCTGATGGGCCGCCAGGGCTTCGTCCGGGCGCAGGGCAAAGCGCAACGTGATCCGGTCGCCCTGACGCCGTGCGGTCGGGCGCGGGATCGTCCAGCCGCGCCCTGCCATGGTTTCTCGCAGGGCCCATGCCGCCAGCTCTCCCATGATGCGGGAATGGTGCAGGTCCGGGTGCACGCGGTCGGACAGGGCCGAGGGATAGATCGGCCCCACCATCACGGCATCGTCGCGCCCGGCCACGAAAGCCAGCTGATCGGCGGCGGCATGGTTCGTGTCGCTGCCGTGATGCGACTGGTCCGACCCCGCGGTCTGCATCAACAGGATCATCTTGCGCGCGGCGGGGTAAAGATCGTCCAGCCGGGCCCGGATGCGGTTCCAGTGCGCCTGCAAGGCGTTCAGATACACACCCGGCGCGGCCTTGGCGGTCCGCTTCTCCCTGGATCCAGAAATAGACGACCGTCTCTGGCGCGCTCCCCTCCCGCAAATACGCAAGGTGCGTGCCGTTGATGATCATGTCCATGTTTTGACGGACCAGCCCGTCGGACTGATCCAAAACGGCGATGGTCTGCCCGGAGACTGGGCTGCCTGAATCAGCAATCGGTGCGTACCTGCAATGACCGGCATACTCGCTGTTTAGGCCGGACAGCGCTTGAGCCATCGAAAGCGCCGGTGGCATCGGCCCTGCTATCCTAACGCGTGCGAAGACGGCTTCAGAAAAATCGACAGGCCCAACACGTATTTGTAGCCCTTGGAGATCGACTAAACGTCTTTCAGATCCGGTGTAGAGCCCACTGAGCATCTTTACATCAGGGCGGCCCAAGTCGGCCAGTTCCAGCTTGTCGTTCGCAGGCACATCCGGCCCTAACGCCAGCGACTGGCCATTAAAATGGATAAGCATTGGCGATCCGGGCACCAGTTTTTCGGCTGATGCCCACCATGACGACATCCACGTTCGTAAGTCAGCGTACCCGCCCCTCTCAAAAAGATGCATTCGCAACGCGTGCGGCCTTATGGGAGCTTTATTGCCGAATTGAATCTGACGGATTTGTAGCTGATCAATGGGATCGTGGGACCTGCTCTCTTCGATCATACCGTCACTGTGATAGGTGATCAGATGACCGTCCGCAGTCATTAGGAAGGTCAGCGTTTGCCGATCTTGCAATCGACTGACGAAATCCATCCGCGCGGCACCAGCCCGTACAATCCACCGCGTCCCCATATCCCGAAACAAAAGGTTTCGCCCATTAGCATCGATCAAGGACAATATGGTCGCATGAGGAGATGGCGCGTCCTGAGAAAAGCTGAACTCTAGCAGCACGGCGGTGGCACTGAGATATCCCGCCGCAGGCAGGACGCATCGCAGGCTGGTGCCCCGGACAACATTGATCCCGTCCGGCCCGGCGGACAGAACCGTGCCGGGCGGATGCGCCCTGAGCGAAAGGTCGCGCTGGCCCCGCAGCGTGACCGTGGCGACCTGACTGTCCGGGGGTGTCAGGCAGCGTCAGGACCATGGGCGCGGGCACCGATGCGCCATCTGACCCCGGGGTCGAGCCGTCGGACGCGTTGCCGCGGGTCATCGGGGCAGCGACACCCGGCCGGACCTGCCCGATGCAGAGAGATCATGGCCCCTCATGCCGAGGCCTTGGCCGTTCTTCTGGCGTGACGTTCCAGATTTTCGTCCAACGGGTTGAAGGCCTGTCCGTGCAGGTCGGCGATTCGCTGCAGATCCGCGTCGCGCTGGCTGTCGGTCAGCGCGGGCCAGGGCGTGTCGCCGCTGATCATGCCCCGGTCGCGCAGCATCCGCCAGGTCCGCGGAAAGTCCATCTCGCCGAACGACCCACGTCCGGGGCGCAGCGCGCCGCCCTGAACCCAGTCGCGTTCCAAAGTGTTGATCTCGAACGCGGTCATGCCGGTGAAGGTCTGCAGCTGGCGCACGAAGCCGGGTGCAAAATCCATGCTGCGCCGGGTCAGGATCGCCACCCGCTGCGCGGCATTGCCGACATAGGCCATCATGTGCAGCGGAGAGCAGTCGACCGTGATGATGTCCCGCGCGGCCTTGTAGTGCGCGATCTGGACCGCCGCCGGGTGCTTTTGCGGATGGAACATCTGATAGCCTTCCTGGGCCAGATACCCTTCTAGCAGGCTTTCGGCGATCAGGCCGCCGCGCTGCGCGGGCAGCAGGCTGCGCGAGACATAGATCCGTTCGGGCCCCGCCGGGTCGATCCCCGCGCCGGCATGCGCGCCGACAAAGTCGCGGAACTTGGCGCTGCCGACGGTCAGATCGCCCATGCCGACGCCTTGGCGCGGCACGTGCAGACGCTCGACCCGGGTGGGCGTGGTGATACAGCGGACCGGCACATCCAGCCCCAGCGAATCCATCAGCGGCCGCAGGGCCTTGAGCATCGGTTCCAGGTTGGCCGAGCTTTGCTTGGGCGTGAACAGCACGCCATCGATCTGGCCCCGCAGCGCGTCCAACGCCCATGCACGGGCAAAGCTTTCGGTGATGAAATGGCCGAAATGGCCGTACAGCGTCCCCCCGAACATCCAGCTGCCGGACAGGGTTTCGACCGTGTCGGGCATGGCGGGGGCGGCATTCACGGGCTCTCGGCTGTTCGACCAGCTGATCGAGTTTTCGACCATCCGCCCGTCGGGTGTCAGAACGCCCGACGCCTGCTGGCGGCCCCGCCCGTCAACGGGCGGTGGCACCAGGATCGCGTCCTGAACAAGAACCAGATCGTCGGGGGCTTCGAGGTCGAACATCGTCAAACGCTCCGATGGCTGCAAATCTTCGGGATGAAATGGTACATGATGCTTCAACTCAGGAGAGAACGGTACAGGACCGGAACGATCCGGTCCAGCCGCTACACGCCCCGGCCACGCTCAAATGCAGCAAATGCCGTTCGGACGGACGGTATGACCGCGGCAATCCACCCCGGCGGCATTCCCGTCCGGCGCGCCGCGGTGTCGTGGCCCTATCGGGCGGTGGCCCGGCTGAACACGGCGTTCGGATAGGCCTGATCGGCGATCCGGAACGCCGTGGTGCCTACCCTGTCGAACCGGTTCCCTTGATAGAAGGCGATCGCCGGGGCGTTCTCGGCATTCGTCGTCAGCCAGACCGAACCGGCGCCCTTGCCCGCCGCATGATCCAACCCCTGGTGGAGAAGCGCCCGACCCAGACCGCGGCCTTGGTGCCGCGGCTGGACATAGAGGGTGGATATCTCGGTCGTGGAGCAGCCAGCGACGGGCGCCGCCTTTCCACTGCTGATGCGGATGAACGCGTCCGGCCCGTCGTCGTTCTGAGAGACGATGACATGTTCGTCCGGGTCGCCGATCACCGCGGCCAGCCTTGCGGGGGTGAACTGTGTCAGGGCGTAGGTGGCAAAAGCGTCGCTGACGCCGCGACGGATGTATGTGCCCAGCCAGACCTCGATCGAGATGGCGGCAAGCATCGGGGCATCGGAAGGTTCGGCAAGGCGAAATCTCATGCCATCGCCTTTGATCGGGACGTTGCGTGCGGGCCCGCCGGCAACCAGTTCATGTGCCGCAAATCCGGCGGGATACCGGCACCGCAGATGGCCGCGTTCCGATGGTTGGTCGGGTGCGATCAGTCATGGCCGCCGGCCTGGAACAGGGTTTCGGCGGACGCGTCCGGGGCGGGATCGCTGTCCATCGTATCCTCGGCGGACAGGATGTGGACCTGCATCATGCGTTCGGCCCAGTGCGGCTTGCGGGCGGCGATGGCGGCGGCGATCTCCAGATGATGCTGGGCCGAACGGCGCCGCTGCTGGGGCGTGAAGCGGCGAAAGGTGCGCGTGACCAGCGCCACGTCGACCGTCGCGCGGATCAGGTGCATCAGCCTGGGGGACTGCGTCGCCTCGGCGATCAGCGCGTGGAACCGGGCGTTTTCCTGGTCGATGCCGGCGATCAGGGCCTCGCTGTCCTCGGCGACCTGCGCCAGCGCCTGCATGCGGTGGGCGGAGGCGGTCAGCGCCTCGATCTGGGCGGGCGTCGCGCGTTCGGCGGCCTTGGCGGCGGCATAGGATTCCAGCCGCAATCGCAGTTCGAAGATCTCGCGGACCTCGTCGGCGTCGGGGACCACGCACCACAGCCCCTGCCCCTTGCGACGCTCTAGCAGTCCCTCCAGCAGCAGCCGCTTGATCGCCTCGCGGATGGGCGTGCGCGAGATGCCCAGGTCCTCGGCCAGCCCGACCTCGGTCACCTTGTGGTCGGACGGCAGGCGTCGCTCCAGGATCGCCTGGCGTAGTTCGCGATAGGCCCGCCTGGACGCACTTTCCGCTGATTCCGGCTGCATCTCGAACCCTTCCGCCACGTGCTGCTGGGGCGCAGTTCATCATCTGGTCGGGGGCATTACAATCCCCGGCAATGAGTGCAGGAAAGCCGGCATGCTTCACTGGTACCGTAGAAAATCGATCTTCAGCCCAAAAATTGGATACAAATTTTAGGCCGCGCGGATTACACCCGTCATGAACGCATCAGGGAGGGATGGCAATGACAGGGAAAGCACCGTTCGGGCCGCTGCAGGGCCTGCGGGTCGTCGAGATGGGGCAGCTTTTGGCGGGACCGTTCGTCGGCAGCCGCTGCGCCGATTTCGGGGCCGAGGTCATCAAGGTCGAGGCGCCGGGCAGCGGCGATCCGATCCGCAGCTGGGGCCGCCTGCAGCACGAGGGCAAGACGCTGTGGTGGCCGATCATGGCACGCAACAAGAAATCCGTCTCGATCAACCTGCGTGCCGCCGAGGGGCAGGAGCTGGCGCGGTCGCTGATCGCGCAGGCCGATGTCCTGATCGAGAACTTCAAGCCCGGCACCCTGGAACGGTGGGGCATGAGCCCGGAGCAGCTGCACGCCCTGAACCCCGGACTGGTGATCGTGCGGGTCTCGGGCTTTGGCCAGACCGGCCCCTATGCGGCGCGACCAGGCTTTGCGTCGGTGGGCGAGGCGATGTCGGGGCTGCGCTATATCAACGGCTATCCGGACATGCCGCCGCCGCGCTATGGCATCTCGCTTGGTGATACGCTGACGGCGCTGTTCGCGTTCGAGGGGATGATGATGGCGCTGTATCACCGCGACCGGAACGGCGGGCGCGGCCAGGTCGTGGACGCGGCCATCACCGAAAGCTGCTTTGCGATGCTGGAAAGCACGGTCACGGAATATTCCAAGGCCGGAGAGGTCCGCCAGCCGTCCGGCACCGGGCTTGCCAAGATCGCGCCGTCGAACATCTATCCGGCCAAGGACGGGACCTATGTGGTGATCGCGGCCAATGTGGATGCGATGTTCCGCCGTCTGACGCAGGCGATGGGCCAGCCGCATCTGGCGGACGATCCGCGCTTCGTGACCCATATCGCGCGGGGCGAGAACGCGGAGCTGCTGGATGCGATGATCGCGACCTGGTCCGCGTCGCTGGACGTGGCCGACCTGACCGCGCGGCTGGAACAGTTCGGCGTGGTCTTCGGCCCGATCAACTCGATCGCCGAGGTGGTCCAGGACCCGCATTTCCGCGAACGCGGCATGGTGCGTGACCATCACGACGACGATTTCGGCACGATCACCGTTCCCGGCGTCTTCCCGGTCCTGTCCGAGACGCCCGGCGATATCGCTTGGCTGGGCCCGCAGGAGGTAGGCGCGCACAACGCCGAGATCTATGCCCGGATCGGCCTTGGCGGGGAAACGATCGAGGATCTCAAGGCGCGGGGCGTGATATGAGCGTCACGATCTGCGAGGTCGGCCCGCGCGACGGGCTGCAGAACCTGCCGCGCCTGTTCTCGGTTCAGGAGCGGGCGCATCTGATCGCCGAACTGGCGGCCGCGGGGCTGCGCCAGATCGAAGCCGTCAGCATGGTGAACCCGGCCCGTGTCCCCCAGATGGCGGATGCCGAGGCGGTGCTGGAGGCGCTGCCGCCCCTGCCGGCGGTCCAGCTGTCGGCCCTGGTCCTGAACCGCAAGGGGGCCGAACGGGCGCTGGCGACCGGGGTGCGCGAACTGCGCTTTGCGGTCGTCGCGTCGGACACGTTCTGCCGGCGCAACCAGAACATGGGCAGCGACGAGAGCCTGGCGGCCTTTGCCGCCGTGGCGCCGATGGTCGGCCAGGCCGGGCGGCAGCTGACCGGCGTGATCGCCACCGCCTATGGCTGCCCGTTCGAGGGAGAGATCGCGCCCGCGCGGATCGCGCAGATGGCAGAGGCGCTGCGCGGGGCGGGTGCCGACCGGATCGTGCTGGCCGACACGATCGGCGTCGCCGCCCCCCGCGACATCGCGCGGGTCCATGACGCCTGCCGCGACGCGCTGGACGGCATTGCCTGGGGCGTGCACCTGCACAACACCCGCAACACTGGCTATGCCAACCTGATGACCGCGCTGGAACGCGGCGCCGGCATCATCGATGCGTCCATCGGGGGGCTTGGCGGCTGTCCCTTCGCGCCCCGCGCCACCGGCAACATCGCGACCGAGGACGTGCATTACCTGCTGCACCGCGAGGGGATCGACACCGGCCTGGATCACGACCGGCTGGCCCTGCTGGTGGAGTGGCTGGCCGAACGCGTGCCCGACAAGATCACCGGCCAGCTGGCCCGCGCGGGCTGGTTCGGCGCCTGACCTGCGTCGGCGCCCGGCCGTCCGGCCGGGCGCCGATCACTACAGCCCCGGTATCGCCAGGACGATCTGCGGGAACAGCGCGATCAGGAACACCGACCCCAGCATGATCGCGACAAAGGGCAGCGCGCCCTTGGCCACCACCGACAATGGCGCGCGGTCCAGCGACTGGATCACGAACAGGTTCAGCCCGACCGGCGGGGTGATCAGCGCGACCTCGATCAGCAGCACGAAGAAGATGCCGAACCAGATCGGATCGATGCCAAGCGCGATCACCGTCGGCATCAGCACCGGCACCATGATCAGCAGCATCGACATGCTTTCCAGGAAGAAGCCGATGAAGATCAGCATGACCGCGATCAGCAGCAGCGCCAGCGTCGCCGTGTTGAAGTAGTCCTCGAACAGCCAGGCCAGTTGCGCGGGCAGCTGATAGAGGGTGATCGCCTGGCCGAAGATCTTGGCGCCGATGACGATCAGGAAGATGACCGTCGTCGTCTTGACCGTGTCGCGCACGGCGCCCAGGAACACCGCACGGCTAAGCCGTCCGCCCGCCGCCAGGATCAGCAACGCGACGGATGCGCCGATGCCCGAGGCCTCGGTCGGGGTGAAGATCCCGCCATAAATGCCGCCCAGGATCGTGCCCGCCAGCAGCAGCGTCGGCAGGGCGCGCCGCGTCGCGGCCAGACGTTCGGGCCAGGTCGCGCGCGGCATCGCCTGATGCGTGCCCTGGATCGCCGAGGCGATGACGACATAGACGCCGAACAGCACGATCAGCAGGATGCCCGGACCGACGCCGGCCAGAAACAGCTGACCGATGCTTTGTTCGGTGATCGCGCCGTAGATGATCAGCGGGACCGAGGGCGGAATGATGATCCCCAGCGTGCCGCCCGCGGCCATCAGGCCCAATGTCAGGCTGCGCGAATAGCCGCGCTTGACCATCTCGGGGATGGCGACGGTGCCGACGGTCGCGGCCGTGGTGATCGAGCTGCCCGAAATGGCCGAGAAGACCCCGCAGGACAGCAGCGCCGCGATGCCCAGGCCGCCGGGCCAATGCCCGACCCAGCTCTGCATTGCGACGAACAGGTCGCGCCCGATCCCCCCGCGCAGCAGCAGGTTCGACATCAGCAGGAACAGCGGGATGGCCAGCAGCACGAAATCGTTGATGCCGCCGAACAGCGTGCTGGCGACCATCGACAGCGGCAACCCGTCGATGGCCAACAGCCCCGCACCCAGGATGCCCAGCGTGAAGGCCACCGGAATGCCGGTCATCAGCAGCGCCAGAAGCGCGCCGAAGATCAGGAACGGGGTCATCGTCCGGCCTCCCCAGGGGCGTTGTGCGACAGCTCCTGTTCGGCGCTGCTGGCGAAATCGGGGGCGGGACGGCCCGGCAGCCGGATCAGGTCCGCCAGCGCCTGCAAGGCCAGGATCGCAAAGCCAAGGATGATCGGCAGTTCGGCGATCCAGGTCGGCATCCGCAGCATCGAGGGCTGGCGCCGCCCGAAGGCGATCGAATCCAGCATCGACCCCGTGGCGACCCACAGAACAAAGATCGAGAACCCCAGGATCGCCAGAAGGCTCAGCGCCTCGGCCGCCTTGCGGCCTGCGGGCGGCAGTTGCCCGATGACGGCAGTGATGCGGATCATGTGCCCGTCGCGCAGGCAATACCCCATCGCCAGGAAGGTCAGCCAGATCATCACCGTGGTCGCGACGTCCGATGTCCAATGCGTGGGGGCGCGAAAGACATAGCGCGCCACCACCTCATAGGTCAGCAGCATCGTCATGGCGACGATGCCCACCTCGGACAGGCGCGCCGCGATCAGCGACAGCCCGTCCGCCAGGCGCAGCGCGCCACGGGATGCAGTCATGCCCCTGCCCTCAGCGCAGCGCGTCCAGCGCCGTCAGAAGCTGGTCTCCCGCCTCGCCCGCCTCCTGGCGGAACTGCTCGACCGCGGGGCGGGTGGCCTCCTGCCAGACGGCGATCTGCTCGGGCGTCAGTTCGGTGACGGTCGCATGGCCGTTCTCGGCCAGCCACTGCGCGGCCTCGACATTCTCGGCCTCGGTCTCGGCGCGCATCTTCTCCTCGGCGCGGATGGCGGCCTCGGTCATCCAGGCCTGCTCCTGTTCGGACATGCTGTCCCACAGGGCCGGGTTGATGACCGCGATGAATTCGGCCAGGCCGTGGCTGGTCATGGTGACATGATCCATCACCTCATAGAGAGCGCGCGACTTGACCGCGGTGGTCCCGCTCATCCCGATGGCGACCAGGCCGCGCTGATAGGCCACGAACTGCTCGGCGCCGCCGACGACCACCGCCGATCCGCCCACGGCCTCGATCAGATCGCCCGTCGGCTTGCCGGTCGCACGCACCATCTTGCCGCGCATGTCCTCCGGAGAGACGACCGGCGCGCCCTTGGACAGCATCTGCACGGGACCGTAGTCCTGCCACCACAGCACCTTGGACCCGGCCTCCAGCAGCAGGTTGTCAAAGGTCGTGCGGAACGCGCCCTCGCGGTCGGCGGCGCGCGCCAGGATCTGATAGTCCGGGAACATGAACGCGACCGAGAAGATGCCGGCTGCCGGGACGGACCCCGCATATTCGTCGGCCAGCACGATGCCCATGTCGATCGCGCCGCTGGAGATTGCCTGCGGCACCTCCTGCCCCTTGAACAGCGACGCGCTGTCAAAGACGCGCACAGTCATCTCGCCGCCGGAAATCTCGTTCAGCTGCTCGGCGAAATAATGGGTGTTCGCGCCGACGGGGTGGTTGGCACCGACCTGGACGGTCATGCGCAAGGTCCGCTCGGCCGATGCATCTCCGGCCATCAGGCACATCGCGCCGCTCATGACGGCAGCCGCTATCGCGTGTTTCATCACTTCCTCCCTGATATTCCCGGCCCCTCGCCGTGATCCGGCCGCTCCTCCCCGAGCGCCGGCGCCTTTAGATAATGCATACAATATTTTTGCTGTAAAGCGGCGCAGATGATCTGGTATCGCCGTTAAACGTGCAGAAAGGGCATCGACGAAAAATAGTATCGGCCACCCAACTCGCCTTGCACACAATTTTTACCGGGGGTTCTTCCTTGACCAATGTCCCCAATGCTTTGAGCAACGCCACCTTTCCGTCATCCAAAGCAGCGTCAATCGACCGTGACAGCTGCGAACCCGATTGCCGTCATCGGCGCGATGGTGTCGTATCGGCGGCGAAACGATCAGGGACCTACGATGCGACCATATCTTGCGGCCTTTCTTGCGCTCATGACGGTCACGGCCTGCGCGGTCGGCTCCGGCGCGGTGGTGCAGGGTGCCGGCCCCGACGACCTTCTCAAGCTGCGCGAGGGGCCGGGGCTGAACCACAGGATCATCATCGGCCTGCCTGACGGCACGCGCCTGACGCGCCAGAACTGCGTGACCACCGACGGCAAGGTCTGGTGCAGGGTGATGCTTGCCGACCGGCCCAGCGTCTCGGGCTATGTGGCGGCAGAATACCTGGCGCATCGCTGACGGCGGTCAGTCCGCCGGGCGCCCCTCGCGCACGCCGGACTGGGCGATGATCTCGGACACCAGGTGTTCGCGGCGATAAGCCATGACATGCACGCCGCTGACGCCCGCAATCGCGCGGATCTGCTGGATCAGCTCGATGCACAGGCGCTTGCCCTCCTCGCCGGGATCGGCGGCCCGCTCCATCCGGGCGATCACCGCGTCCGGGATATGGACGCCGGGAACGTTGCTGCGCATCCAGCGCGCGGCCCTCGCCGAGGCCAACGGGCCGACCCCGGCCAGGATGAACACCCGCCGGTCCAGGCCCAGGTCGCGCACCCGCGCCATGAAGCGCGCGAAGGTCGGGACGTCGAAGATATAGTTCGTCTGGATGAAGTCCGCGCCCGCCTCGACCTTCTTGGCCAGGCGGTCGGGACGCCAGTCCAACGGCGCGATGCAGGGGTTCTCGGCCGCGCCCAGGAACATGCGCGGCGGGCTGGTGATGCGGCGGCCCGACAGGAACATGCCATCGTCGCGCATCGTCCGGATGGTGCGCAGCAGCGAGATCGAATCCAGATCGAAGACCGGCCGCGCACCGGGCTGATCGCCCACCCCCACCCCGTCGCCGGTCAGGCACAGCACGTTGCGCACGCCCATCGCCGCCGCCCCCAGCACGTCCCCCTGGATCGCGATGCGGTTCCGGTCGCGGCAGGATATCTGATAGACCGTCCCGATCCCCGCCCGCGTCAGCAGGGCCGAGATGCCGATCGACGACATGTGGCAGTTGGCCCCCGACGCATCCGTCGCGTTGATCGCGTCGGCGACCCGGGCCAGCGGGCGCGCGGCGGCAAAGACATCCGCGGGGTCTGCGCTGTCGGGCGGGTTCAGTTCGGCGGTGACCGCGAACTGACCCTGGCGCAGCACCCGCTCCAACCGGCTGCCCGACACGTGGCCGGGGGGCGGCGGGTCATAGGACGGCTGCCAGCGGTCGAAATCGACGGGCGGGAGGTCGGTCATCGGCGCGGCCCACGGTCGGCCGGTCGCGGCTCGACCGCCAGGGGCGCGGCCGCCGGTTCATGGGCGCGGGCCTGCGGAAAGGCGCGGGCGATGGTGCCGCGGGGGGCGTCGGGCGGCCCGACCGGGTGCGCCGCCTTTTCGCGCGCAACGCGCAGCCAGGACGACGACCCCTGCAGGCTGCGGTCCACGGGCGGCTGGACGTCGCCGATCCGCGCGCCGTCGCGCATCCGGGCGGCCCCCTCCCAGGCCATCACCCAGACACAGCGCATCTGCGGATCGACCTCGCAGAAGCCGCCGGGGCGCACGCCGCCGCAGGGACCGTTCCGCAATGTCTTGGGGCAGTTCATCGGGCAGGACATGCCGGTCGAGGACAGCACGCATTGCCCGCACATCCGACAGTCGAACAGCAGGCCCTTGGTCAACCGCTCAACCGCGGCGACGGGGCGTTCCAGCCGGTGATACCCGATGCGCCGGAACAGCGGGTCCAGGGCGACCAGAGCGGCCTCGAACCGGACATAGACCCATTCGAAGGCGCGGGCATGCCGGACGGCAAGACGGCGAAGGCGGTACATGCTATCCGCCCCGCCGCAGGGAAGGCCGGTTGCCCATCATGTCGCCGCGTTCAGACGCCCGACCTGATCGCGCAGCACGCGCGTCCCGATCGGGCGAGGAGATTGAAGAGGTCCGGCGTGTTCGCAGGGTGCCAGACGGGCGACGCACCCGGGCAACCCTGGTCACCCGCGAATACGCGACCAGCCACATAAAGGCGCAGGACGACACTGCACCACGCGTCGCCGGAAAGGTGCGCCCTGCCCCGGGGGGCTGCAGCGACATCGCCTTATCGCGCATCTGCATCCTCAGACATCAGCACGCGGCGGTCCCCGGACAGAGGCACCATCCGCGTCGGGGGGCAGGACAGATCGGACATGTCTGAGGCTCCGTGATCCGGGGGCAGGGTCAGGCGACGGCGATGGTCTTCTTGGGGTCGTGAAAGGGCCGCTCGACGATGGTCGCGGACCGCGTGCCGTCCGGGGTCCGGACCTGAACCTGGGCGCCCATCTGTGCCGATCCGGCCGACAGCATCGCCAGCGCGATGTTGCGATCCAGCCGCGGCGAATGGATCGCCGAGGTGACCTTGCCCACGACCTGGCCGTCACGGGTGACGGGCCAGAAGGTCGTGTTCGGCCCCTTCAGCGGCGCGCCGTCGATCACCACGCCGACCTGGCGGCGGGCGGGGCCGTCGGCCTTGATCCGGCGCAGCGCGTCCTTGCCGATGAAATCGGCCTCGATGTCCAGGTCGACCAGCCGGTCCAGACTCAGCTCATAGGGATTGGTGTCGATGTCGGCATCGGCGTGATAGGACAGCATCGCCCCCTCGATCCGGCGGATCGACGAGGTGTGGCCCGCCTTCAGCCCCAGGGGCGCACCCGCGGCCATGATGCGCTCCCACAGCGCGTCGCCGCGGCTGCCGTCCTGCAGATACAATTCGTATCCCAGTTCGCTGGACCAGCCGGTGCGCGACACGATCAGCGGGATGCCGTCCAGATCGACCCGGCGCAACCAGTAATAGCGCAGGTCCATGATCGCGTCGCCGAACAGCGCCCGCATCACCGCACCCGATTTCGGCCCCTGCAGCTGCAGGGGCGACACGTCCGGTTCCCTGATCGTGACGTCCATTCCCGAATGCACCGCGACCCCCTGCGCCCACAGCAGGATGTCACTGTCGGCCAGCGATATCCAGAAATGGTTTTCCGCCAGCCGCAGCAGGACCGGGTCGTTCAGGATGCCGCCCTGGGCATTCGTGATCAGCACGTATTTGCACTGTCCGACCGCCATCTTGGACAGGTCGCGCGGCGTCAGCATCTGGACGAACCGCGCCGCGTCGGGGCCGGTGATCTCGACCTGACGCTCGACGGCGACGTCGCACAGGATCGCGTCGTTGATCAGGTTCCAGAAGTTCTGCACCGGATCGCCAAAGTCGCGCGGGATGTACATGTGGTTATAGACCGAGAACCCCGTGGCGCCCCATCGGACGGTCGCGTCGAAATAGGGGGACTTGCGGATCTGTGTTCCGAAACCGAAATCTTGGATCTGGGTCATCTGGCGTCTTCTTCCACGAAAATGGGCCGGTGGCCGGGGCGGGACATCTGCCATCTAAGCGCGTATGCGGACGACGCACGGGCCAAATCCGGCGCGCAAACAGGCCGGTCGGGCTGTTCTTGGGGTGGACTGCAGACCGGACGGTCTTGGCCGGAGAATCCCGCGCCGGTCAGGCGGGGTGCGCGGGCGCGCGTGTCAGCGCCTTGAGGTCGGGCTGTGCCGCCTTGACCTGTCGCGTCACGATATAGGTCATATAGCGCTGGATCCCCAGATCGGCCTCCAGCAGCGATTCCATCAGGGTCTGGAACGCCGTCAGGCTTTGGGTGACGACCTTGAGGACATAATCCATCCCGCCGCCGGTCGCGATGCATTCGGTGATCTCCGGCAGGGCGCCGATATGGCTTTCGAACCGGTCGAAATCGACCTTGCGGTGCTGCGCCAGCGATACGGTGACGACGACCTGGGTGACATTGGCAATGCGCTCCAGCACGATGTCGGCCCGGTATCCCCGGATCAGCCCGGCCTTGCGCAGCCGCGTCAGCCGCGCCCAGCAGGGGGTGGGCGACAGGTTCACCAGCTCGGCCAGTCGCGCCTTGCTCAGCTGCCCGTGCTGCTGCACGGCCGCAAGGATGCGGATGTCGGTCGCATCAAGGCCTGGCCTGCTCATCCACCGCCTCACTTGCCGTCACGGACGGCGAACATTGCCCACGGCCCTGCTGCCCGGAAACGGGCGGGCGGGCCATCGTCGCGATCAGACCGTGTCCAGGTACAGCTCGACCGTCTCCTCGTCGGACAGCTCGGCCATGTAATGCAGCTCCTGGCGCTTGGTCATCAGATAGTTGTCGACCAGATGCGCGGGCAGGATGCGGCGGATCTCGGGGCAGCTGTCGAACGCCTCGATCGCCGCGCCCCAGTCGCCGGGCAGCTGCGCCAGCTTCTGGTCATAGGCGTTGCCCTTGAAGGGCGCGGGGGCGACCAGCTGGTCCTCGATCCCGTTCAGCGCGGCCCCCAGGATGGCGGCGATGGTCAGATAGGGATTCACGTCGCCGCCGGCCACGCGATGCTCGATCCGCCGGGCCTTGGGGCCCGAGGACGGGATGCGGATCGCGGCGGTGCGGTTCTCATAGGCCCAGCCGATGCCGGTCGGGGCATGGGCGTTGGGAACCAGGCGGTCAAAGCTGTTCTCGTGCGGGGCAAAGAGCAGGGTCGATCCGGGCATGGCGCGCAAGCAGCCCGCGACGGCCTGGCGCAGCGCCTCGGTGCCCTCCTCTCCGCCATTGTCGAAGATGTTTCGCCCGGCCCGGTCCAGGATCGAGAAATGCATGTGCATCCCGTTGCCCGCGAACATCTCGTAGGGCTTGGCCATGAAGCTGGCGGCAAAGCCATAGGTCCGGGCGATGCCCTTGACCAGCATCTTGAACAGCCAGGTGTCGTCGGCGGCCTTCAGCGGATCGGCCTGATGCATCAGGTTGATCTCGAACTGTCCCGGCCCCGCCTCCGAGATGGCGGTGTCGGCGGGAATGTCCATCGCCTCGCAGGCGTCATAGAGCGTCGTGAAGAACTGGTCGAACGCGTCCAGGGCGCGCAGCGACAGGACCTCGCCGCCGGTGCGCCGCTTGCCGGATTTCGGGCTGGGCGGTACGCGCAGCGTCTTGCCGCTGTCGTCGATCAGAAAGAATTCCAGCTCGGTCGCCACCACCGGCACCAGCCCGGCCGCGACATAGCGTTCGGCCACGCGGGCCAGCGCCTGGCGCGGGTCGCCGTCATAGGGGGTGCCGTCGGGATGGAACATCCACAAAGGCAGCAGCCCCGTGGGCGCGTCCAGCCACGGCATGGGCAGGAACCCCCGTTCGGTGGGCAGCAGCAGCCCGTCGGGGTCGCCGGATTCGAAGACCAGCGGGCTGTCCTCGACATCCTCGCCCCAGATGTCCAGGTTCAGGACCGAATAGGGAAACTTGGTCCCCTCCTCCAGCAGCTTGCCGGCATAGCGGGCGGGCACGCGCTTGCCCCGCGCGACACCGTTCAGGTCTGCTGCCGCGACGCGGATCGTCTTGACCTCAGGGTGTTCGCGCAGCCATTCCATGGGATTATCTCATCAACTGGGGACGGTACCGGACGCGGCTGGTCGCACCCGGCAGATGCCGGTTCAGCCGCCTGTTCACCCTGCCGAAAAGCCAGATCAATGCCAAGGTGGCAGCGATGAAATAAGCGGCGGCAATGGGATAGGCGACAAAGGGGTTGAAGGTCCGGTCCGCGAAGTAGCTGGCATAGTACAGCGCGTCGCCCTTTTGCTGGAACGCCGGAAAGCCGCTGAAATAGACCAGCGTCGTGGCGTGGAACAGGAAGATCGCCTCGTTCGTGTAGCTGGGCCAGGCCAGGCGCAGCATGGTGGGCCAGACGATCCGCCGGAACCGCTTCCACCCGGTCAGGCCATAGGCGTCGGCGGCCTCAACCTCTCCCTTGGGGACCGACATCAGCGCGCCGTGAAAGATCTGCGCGCTATAGGCCGCGGTGTTCAGGATCAGCACGATCAGCGCCCCGGCCCAGGCCCGCGTCAGCCAGCTGGTCTGGATGGTCATCCCCAGGACGTCGATGCCTGCCCGCGGCAGCAGCACCAGCGATTCATAGGCGATGAAGAACTGGATGAACAAGGGACTGCCGCGGAAGACGAAGATGAAGGCATTCGCGGGCTTGCGCAGCCAGGGGTTGGCACTGGCCTTGGCCAGCGCCACGCCCGTCGCGATGAAGAAGCCGACCGACAACGCCAACACTGCAAAATACAGGTTCCAGATCAGGCCCGACCCGATCAACACCGCCTGCTGGCACAGATCATATCCCTCGCGCGGCAACAGCCGTTCGCCATAGCCGATCGAGCGCAGGGCATAGTCCTGGATGGTCTGCATGCAGCTCATGCCGGGGCTCCCTTGCGCTCGGCCTCGCCGCCAAGCGTGGCCTGGCCGCGCGACAGCCGCCGCGTGACGCGGCCCAGCACGCGTTCCGAGATCCAGGTCATGCCCAGATAGAACACCAGGATCGCCAGGAAGTAATACAGCCGCCAGTCCGGATGCGGATAGGTGAAGGCGCTGGTCTTGGACCCGCCCAGCTCGCGCGCCCAATAGACGATGTCCTCGACCCCCAGCAGGAACAGAAGTGGCGTGGCCTTGATCAGGATCATCCACAGGTTGGACAGGCCCGGCAGGGCATAGGTCCACATCTGCGGAATCAGCACGCGGCGGTTCACCTGCGCGGGCGACATGCCATAGGCCTCGGCCGTCTCCAGCTGGGCGCGGGGCACGGCCGCCATGGCGCCTGACAGCACGTTCGCGGCAAAGGCACCGAAGACGATCGAGAAGGCGATGACCGCCAGGAAGATGCCATAGACGTCATGCACCCAGGGCGCGGCGTCGTTCAGCGGCAGCTTGGCCGCGGCGCAAACGACGAAATCGTTGCCCTGCCGGACGGGCGCATCGCTGTCGCACAGGACCTGATGGCGCACCCATTCGAAGCCCTGGTCCAGCGCGATCGGCACGAACAGGAAGAAGATGATATCCGGCACGCCCCGCACCATCGAGGTGTAGATCCCCCCGAACCACCGCAGCGGCGCGATGCGCGAGCGGCTGGCCATGGCGCCGCCAAAGCCGAACAGCAGTGCGATGGGCGCGGTGATCGCCAACAGCAGAAGCACCGTCCCGAAGCTGGTATAGAACAGCAGATGCGTGCCCGATGTCAGGTAGCACGACAGCCAGGCAAGCCCCTGCAGCAGGGACGGATCGGTGCAATATGCGAACATGGGACTTCCCGAAGGGCCGCCGCGGCACGGGTCCGCGGCGGCGGGTCAGATCATTCGAACAGCAGCGCGTCGTCGCCGAACCACTTCTTGATCATGTCGTTCAGGCTGCCGTCTTCCTTCATCGCGGTGATCTGCGCGTCGAATTTCTCCAGCAGCTCGGTGTCGGACTGGCGCAGGCCCATGCCGATGCCCTCGCCCAGGGCGACGCGGTCCATGCCCTCGACCCAGACCAGCTCTCCGCCGGATTCCTCGACGATGGGGGCCAGAAAGTCGCGGTCGGCCAGGATCGCGTCGGCCTCGCCGTTGCGGACGGCGGCGACGGCCTGGTCGGGGTTCGGGAACTCGATCAGCGTCGCGCCGCTCTCGGCGACATAGCCCGCCTGGATGGTGCTGGTCTGGGCCGCGACGATGCCGCCTTCGACGTCGACGTCAGCCGCCAGCGCCGCATAGGCCGACGGCGTCGGCGGGGTATAGGGCTGCGTGAAGGCGATCACTGCCTGGCGTTCGGCGTTGATGTTCATGCCGGCCATGATCGTGTCGTAGTTCGACGAGACCAGGTTCGGGATGATCGAATCCCAATCGTTGCGCACCCAGGTGCAGTCCAGCTCGGCGCGCTTGCACAGCTCGTTGCCCAGCTCGATCTCGAAGCCGGTGACCTCGCCGGTGGCGTCGTCGATGAAGTTGTAGGGCGCATAGGCGCCTTCGGTGCCCATGCGGATGGTCTGGGCCTGGGCCAGGCCCGCGGTCAGCATCAGCGCGACGGCCGCGATCGTCAGGGATTTCATTCGGGGTCTCTCCTGTTGGTTTCTTATGTCGCCATGGTCGCGGACAGGAACTGGCGCAGACGGTCGGTCTGCGGGTTCCCGAACAGGCGATCCGGCGGGCCTTCTTCGCAGACCACGCCCTGATGCAGGAACACGACGTGATCGCTGACATCGGCGGCCAGCCGCATGTCATGGGTGACCAGGATCATCGTGCGATGCTCTCCGGCCAGATCCTTGATGACGCGGACGACCTCCTGCTGCAGCTCGGGGTCCAGCGCGCTGGTGGGTTCGTCGAACAGCAGCGCCTTGGGCTGCATGCACAGCGCGCGGGCGATGGCGGCACGCTGCTGCTGGCCGCCCGACAGCTGTGCGGGCCAGGCGTCCGCCTTGTCGCCGATGCCGACCTTGGCCAAGAGATCGCGGGCGTGGGACTCGACTGCGGCGCGATCCTCTCCCAGCACGGTGACCGGGGCCTCCATAACGTTCTGCAGGATCGTCATGTGGGCCCACAGGTTGAACTGCTGGAACACCATGGACAGGTTGGTGCGCATCCGCGTGACCTGGGCGCGGTCGGCGGGATGGCGGCCCTGCCCCTGCCCCTTCCAGCGGACCGGTTCGCCCTCGAACAGGATCTCTCCGGCCTGGCTGTTTTCCAGCAGGTTGCAGCAGCGCAGCAGCGTGGACTTGCCCGACCCGGACGACCCGATCAGGCTGACCACATGGCCGCGCGGGGCGGTCATGGACACGCCCTTGAGGACGTCAAGCGGACCATAGGACTTGTGCAACCCGTTGATCGAAATGACCGGGGCGGCGCTGTGAGGGGTCGGGGTCTGGTTCATCATCCGCACATTGGGCGTCAAACGCGCGCGTTTTGCAACGGGGTGCAGGGGGCAACCTGCCGATAAGGGCAGGCTGCCGCAGCGTCAGCCGAACGCTTACGCAATCTCGATCGAGTATTTCTCGATCACGGTGTTGGCCAGCAGGCCCTCGCACATCCTGGCGACCTCGGCGCGGGCCGCCTCGACGTCGGTGGCGGCCAGGTCCAGCTCGATCAGCTTGCCCTGGCGGACGCCGGTAACGTCCTGGTGGCCAAGCCCGCCCAGGGCATGGCGGATCGCCTCGCCCTGGGGGTCCAGGACGCCGTCCTTCAGCATGATGGTGACACGTGCTTTCATGGCGGCAGTCCCTCTCAGTTGATCGCGGTCGGTTTCAGGCTGGTCGTGTTGGCGGGCATCAGGCCCAGCCGGCGCGCCACCTCGGTATAGGCGTCGGTCAGGTTGCCCAGGTCGCGGCGGAACACGTCCTTGTCCAGCTTCTGCCCGGTCTTGACGTCCCATAGCCGGCAGCTGTCGGGGCTGATCTCGTCGGCCACGATCAGGCGCATGAAATCATTGTCCCAGACACGTCCGACCTCGATCTTGAAATCGATCAGCTTGATGCCGGCGCCGTAGAACACCCCCGACAGGAAGTCGTTCACCCGCAGCGCCAGGCTGACGATGTCGTCCAGGTCCTGCTGGGTCGCCCAGCCGAAGGCGATGATGTATTCCTCGGACACCATCGGGTCGCCCAGCTCGTCGTTCTTGTAGCTGTACTCGACGATGGGCCGCGGCAGGGCCGTGCCCTCCTCCAGCCCAAGGCGCTTGGACAGCGACCCGGCCGCGAAATTGCGCACGATCACTTCCAGCGGGATGATCTCGACCTGGCGGATCAGCTGCTCGCGCATGTTGATGCGGCGGATGAAGTGGTTCGGGACGCCGATATTCGTCAGCCCGTTCATGAAGAACTCGGACAGGCGGTTGTTCAGCACGCCCTTGCCTTCGATGGTGGCGCGCTTCTGCGCGTTGAAGGCGGTCGCGTCATCCTTGAAGTACTGGATCAGCGTGCCGGGTTCCGTGCCCTCGTAGAGGATCTTGGCCTTGCCTTCGTAAACTTTCTTGCGCCGCGGTGCCATGGGCCCACCGTCCTTTCGCATGTCCCTGAAGATGCCGCTTACCCCGGATTGCCGGTCGGGGGCAATACGAGCCTTGCGACAAGGCATGCCGATGGGCATATCTTGTCCCAGACGCCGCACAGGAGGGCCCGATGACCACGTTCAACGATCGAGAGCGCGCCTACGAATCCAAGTTCGCCCATGACGCCGACCTGCGCTTCAAGGCCGAGGCGCGCCGGAACCGCCTGCTGGGCGAATGGGCGGCCGGACAGCTGGGCAAGACCGGCGACGACGCCCGCGCCTATGCCATGACCGTCGTCAGCGCCGATTTCGCCGAGCCCGGAGAGGAGGACGTCTTCCGCAAGGTCGAGGCCGACCTGACAGGCGTCGCCGATGCCGAAACGATCCGCGCGCAGATGGCCCGCCTGATGGACGAGGCCCGCCGCCAGGTCATCGACGAGACCTGAGCCGCCATCGTCAGCAGACCGGATCAGGGGGGCATCGCGCCCCCCTTTTCCATTCCTTCCCGCGGTGCACGCGCGCAAGGCAGCCGGGGTCAAGCTTTGGTGACCCGGCATTTTTGCCGTCGCGTTCCTGCCGAACCGTGGGATGAAAGGGTCTGCCCTATCAACGACAGGATGCCGGAACATGCTTTGGGACAATCAGGACCGCTATGGAGCCGTGACCCGGACGCTTCATTGGGGAATCGCCGCCCTGATGGCGTGGCAGTTCGGCGGCATGCTGTCTGAAAGCCTGCTGGGCGACGAGGCGCCCCTGGCCGTCGCACTGACCGCCAACCACACCCAGGTCGGAACCATCCTGTTCGTGCTGATCGTCCTGCGCGTGGTCTGGGCTGCCGTGAACCGTGATCGTCGCCCGCCCCGCCGGGCGGGCCTGCTGGGCCATGCGGCAAGGCTGGGGCATGTCGCGCTCTATGCGCTGATGCTGGCGGTTCCCTCGGCGGCGCTGCTGCGGGCCTGGGGCGGGGAACGGGGCTTTGCGCCCTTCGGGTTCCAGATCTTCGCGCCGCGCGCCCCGGACCAGGTCGTCAAGACTGCCACCGACATCGGGTCGAACTTTCACGGAGAGCTGGCCTGGGTGATGGGCGTGCTGATCCTGGGCCATATCGCCATGGCGCTGTTCCACCAGGTCGTACTGCGCGACCGCCTGCTGCGCCGCATGGCGGGCTAGGCGGCGGCGGCCTCGGCATTGGGATAGCGGCGCAGCATCGTCACCGCGCGGGCCAGGTTCAGCGCCATCAGCGCGGCCCACAGGCCGTGGTTGCCCCAGAAGGGCGGCAGGATCAGCACGCAGGCCGCGAAGACCGCCACCGACCGGATCATCGCGTTGCGCATGTCCCGCGTCAGCGTGGCCCCGATGAAGATGCCGTCCAGCATCCAGCCCGCCACCCCGATCAGAGGCGCCAGCGCCAGCCAGGGCAGATAGATGCGCGCCGCCTGCCGCACCGCGTCCGAAGTGGTCAGCAGATCGATGATCGCGCCCCCCGCGACGATGAAGACCAGCCCCATCACGACCGCACCCCCCAGCCCCCAGGCCGAGGTCAGCAGCGACGCCCGCCGCACCCGGTCCGGCCGGCGCGCGCCCACGGCCTGTCCCACCAGGCTTTCGGCGGCAAAGGCGAACCCGTCCAGCGCATAGGCGGTCAGCGCCACGAACTGCAGCAGCACCTGGTTCGCGGCCAGCGGCACGTCGCCCTGCCCCGCCCCCAGGAACAGGAAGCTGGTCATGCAGCCCTGCAGCAGGACCGACCGGATCATGATGTCGCTGTTCACCCGCGCCAGCCGCGTCAGCCGGTCGCGCGCCCACAGCCCCGCCGCGCGCCGCGCCTGTCCCAGCACGTGCCGCGCCAGCCACAGGCCCAGCGCCACGCCGGACAGCTCCGCGATCAGCGTGGCCCAGGCGACGCCCGCCACGCCCAGCCCCAGGCCCAGCACGAACCACACATCCAGCGCGACGTTCAGCCCGTTCTGCACCAGCTGCAGCGCCAGCACCGCACGGGTGCGTTCGACCGCGATCAGCCAGCCGGTGATCGCGTACAATCCGATGGTCGCAGGCGCGCCCCAGATCCGGATCGCCAGATAGTCGCGGGCCAGCGCCTCGACCGCATCCGAGGCCGGGGCCAGCCGGAAGGCCGCCCAGAAGATCGGCGCCTGCAGCGCGATGAAGACCAGCCCCGCGGCGGCGGCGATGGCCAGCGCGCGCAGCAGATGGGCGCCGACCTCGGGCGCGTCGCCCGCGCCATGCGCCTGCGCCACCAGACCGGACGTGCCCATGCGCAGGAACCCGAACACCCAGTAGATGGACGTCAGGATGATCGCGCCGATCCCCACCGCGCCGATGGCCTGCGGCTGGCCCAGTTGGCCCACCACGCCGGTATCGACCAGCCCCAGCAACGGCACCGTCAGGTTGGACAGCACGATGGGCACCGCGATCTGCAGCACCCGGCGGTGGGTCAGCAGGCTCAAGGCTGCGGCATCAGGAAGTGACCGGTGGCCTGGGCGATCAGGCGGGCGCGGTTGTCCTGCCACGCCTCGACATGGACGGACGCATAGCGGCGTCCCGACCGCACCACGCGGGCGCGGGCATAGGCGTCGCGCGGCAGGCCCGAGCGCAGGTAGTCGACGGTGAAATCGATGGTCTTGGGCAGCCGTGGCAGGCTGTCGGGAACGGCCGCGTCGGGGGCGATGCGGCCTGATTCCAGATCCTCCCACATCGCGGCCCAGCCCAGCTCGATGATCGCCGTGACCTCCAGGAAGGCCGCGGTGACCCCGCCATGGATCGCAGGCAGCATCGGGTTGCCGATCAGCTTGTCGTCATAGGGCAGGATCGCGGTCAGTTCGTCCCCGCGCCGGTCGAAGCGGATGCCCAGCCAGGTCATGTAGGGCACGCCGGTGACCATCGCCGCCAGGGCCGAATCGCGGCGCGACTTGATCTGGTGCAGGGGTTCGTTGCGGTCGCCCATGATCACCGCTCCGCCGTGAAGGCGCCGGTGGCGGCGGCGACGGGATTGGCCTCGTCCTCGTCCAGGGCCACGGCGCGCAGAAAGGCCACACTGCGGGTCATGTGATAGCATTCGGCCCGCGCGGTGATCCGCTGTCCCGGCGTAGCGGCCCGCATGTAGTCGATGCGCAGGTCGATCGTCGCGGTCGATCGCGGGTTCGTCGGATGCGCCATCACCGCCGCCCCGCAGCAGGTGTCCATCAGCGCCGAGACGACACCCCCGTGGATCACCCCGGTGCGCGGATCGCCGACCAGGTGTTCGGCCCAAGGCATGCTGATCGTGGCGCGGCCCGCGCCGATCTCCTCGACCCGCATGCCCAGGGCGCGCGCATGGGGGATCGCCTCGATGAACTGCTGGGCGATGCGGGCGTGATCGTCGGGATCGGTCATGGGGCGTCCTTCTTTGCGCGAGGGGTAGCGTCCGGTCGGGACCCGGATCAAGCCCCGGCGCGCGATTCGGTTGAGAAAGGATGCGGCTGCGCTTAGGTTGACGCCAAGGGAAATCTTCCAGGGAGGTGCCGGGTGACCGAAGACCGCATCAGCTTCAAGGACATGTGCGCACGGTTCGAGGTGACGCCCCGCACGCTGCGCTATTACGAATACATCGAACTGCTGCAGCCCCGAAAGGAAGGCCGCGCCCGGTTCTATGGCCCGCGCGAGGTCGCCCGCATGACCCTGATTCTGCGCGGGCGGCGCTTCGGCTTCAGCCTGGAGGAGATCCGCCAGTGGCTGCAGATCTATGACAAGAAGGGCTCTCGCGAGCAGTACCAGGTCTGGATCGACATGGCCGACCGGCAGCTGGCCGTGCTGGACGGGCAGATCGCCGACCTGACGGCGGCGCGGGCGGACCTGGACCAGCTGCGCCAGACCACCGTGGCCGAACTGGCCAAGATGGGCTGACGCGGCGGCACGCGCCCTTGTGACGCCGCGTCCTGCTTACGTTCGCGTCAACTTGGGGCTATGTTCAGGGAAGGACGGAAAGCCGGTTTGAGGAGGAGCCGCACCCATGTCCGAAGATCTGATGACCATCCGCCAGATGTGCGACGCCTTTGACGTGACCCCGCGCACGCTGCGGTTCTACGAGGCACGAGAGCTGATCTTTCCCCAGCGCCGCGGCCAGCACAGGCTGTATGACCGGCGCGACCGGGCCCGGCTGATCCTGATCCTGCGCGGCAAGCGCTTCGGGTTCAGCCTGGAACAGATCCGCCAGCTGCTGCAGCTGTACGAACCCGGCGGCACGAACCGCGCGCAGATCGCGGCCACGATCGATGTCGGCCGCGACCGCCTGGCGGACATGGAACGGCAATATGCCGAACTGAGCGAGGCGATCGCCGACCTTCGCCAGCAGATCTTGGATGCCGAAGGCCGGCTTTCCGCAGCCCCCACAGAACAGCCGTAAAGGATCCCGACATGCCTTCGTACACGCCCCCGATCCGCGACCTGCAGTTCGTCCTGCACGACGTTCTGAAGCTGTCGCAATCCGACCTGCCCGGCCATGACGAACTGGCCCCCGACTTTACCGAGGCCGTGCTGGAAGCCGCCGGCAAGCTGTCCGCCGAGGTGCTGGCGCCCCTGAACCTGTCCGGCGACCAGGAAGGCTGCGTTCTGGAGAATGGCGTCGTCCGCACGCCCAAGGGCTTCCGCGAGGCGTTCGAGCAGGTCAAGGAGGGCGGCTGGACCGCGCTGGACTGCGACCCCGAATACGGTGGCCAGGGCATGCCCTACACCATGGGCGTGGCCACCGGAGAGATGTTCGTGTCGGCCAACATGGCCTTCAACATGTACCAGGGCCTGACCCACGGCGCCTATTCTGCGATCCACGCTCACGGCACCGACGACCAGAAGCAGACCTATCTGCCCAAGATGGTCAGCTGCGACTGGACCGGCACAATGAACCTGACGGAACCGCATTGCGGCACCGATCTGGGCCTGCTGCGCACCAAGGCGGAACCGCAGGATGACGGCAGCTATCTGATCACGGGCCAGAAGATCTTCATTTCGGCCGGTGATCACGACATGGCCGAGAACGTCGTCCACCTGGTCCTGGCCAAGGCGCCCGGCGGCGGCGAGGGCACCAAGGGCATTAGCCTGTTCATCGTGCCGAAGTTCCTGGTGAACGCGGACGGCTCTCTGGGCGATCGCAACGGCGTGTCGGTGGGCGCGCTGGAGCACAAGATGGGCATCCACGGCAACGCGACCTGCGTGATGAACTATGACGGCGCGAAAGGCTGGCTGCTGGGCGACCTGCACAAGGGCATGCGCGCCATGTTCACCATGATGAACGAGGCGCGTCTGGGCGTGGGCCTGCAGGGCTATGCCGCGGCGGTGCCCGCCTATCAGAACGCGCTGGCCTATGCCAAGGACCGCCTGCAGGGCCGTGCGGTGACCGGCGCGCAGAATCCGCAGGGCGCCGCCGATCCGCTGATCGTGCACCCCGACATCCGCCGCAGCCTGCTGGACCAGAAGAGCTTTATCGAGGGTGCTCGCGCGCTGGCGCTGTGGGGCGCGCATCTGATCGACCGCGGCCACCTGGCCGGCGACAAGGACGCCGAGGGGCTGGTGTCGCTGATGACCCCGGTCATCAAGGGCTTTCTGACCGACAAGGGCTTCGAGGCGACGGTCCTGGCCCAGCAGGTCTTCGGCGGCCACGGCTATGTCGAGGAATGGGGCATGAGCCAGTTCGTCCGCGATGCCCGCATCACCATGATCTACGAAGGTGCGAACGGCGTGCAGGCGCTGGACCTGGTCGGCCGCAAGCTGGCCCAGGATGGCGGCAAGCATGTGATGGCCTTCTTCGACATGGTCAAATCGTTCTGCAAGGAACAGTCCGGCAATCAGGCACTGGCCGGCGACTTCATCGAACCGCTGAAGGCCGCGTCCAAGGACCTGCAGGCGGCATCCATGTTCTTCATGGAACGCGGCATGAAGAACCCGAACGATGCGCTGTCGGGCAGCTACGACTTCATGCACCTGTTTGGTCACGTAACCCTTGGTTACATGTGGGCCCGGATGGCGGTCGCCGCACAGGCGGCGCTGGATGCGGGCACCGCGGACCCGGCGTTCCACAAGACCAAGCTGGCAACCGGCCGCTACTACATGAAACGGCAGCTGCCGATGACCGCCACGCATCTGGCCCGCATCCAATCCGGAGCAGCCACGGTGATGGAGCTGGAGGCAGAAGCCTTCTGATCCGGCAGCAAGGGCGGAGAGGTCGGATTGGGTATTTTTGCAAAGAAGAAGCAGGATGCGCCCCGACCTCTCCCGATTGTTGTCGGGTCAGGCGTTGTCGGCCCACAGGCCGGGGCGACTTCTCCTTTGGCGGTCATCGGCTCCCCAGCCTGTACCGCAGGACCAGACTAATGCCGCTCAGTTGAAGAAGTGGTTAACGCCGCTTCTTCTTTGCCCAAATACCCTGCGGGGGGTCCGGGGGCGCGCAGCCCCCGGCGTCGAGGAGGAAAGATGACCGCGCAACTCTGGTGCTTTGGCGAATCCGGGAACGCCTACAAACCGGCCCTGACGATGCAAGTGGCGGGTTATGACTGGCAGCCCGTCTACGTCGACTTCTTTAACGGAGAGGGGCGCAGCCCCGCATTTCGGGCGTTGAACCCGATGGGCGAGGTCCCGGTGTTCCGTGAGGGCGATGTGACCCTGACCCAATCGGCCGTCATCCAGCTGCACGTCGCGGAACGCACCGGCAGGTTCCTGGGCAGCGACCGCAACGAGACGCTGCGCTGGCTGATGTTTGACAACCACAAGGTCTCGGGCCAGGCGGGACCGGCGCGGTTCCTGTTGAACTTCCTGCCCGCGGACAAGCGTCCGGCAGGAGCCGCGGAATACCTGCAGGGACGGCTGAAAGGGGCCTATCAGGTGCTGGAAGCGCATCTGGCTGACCGCGACTGGGTCGCACCCGGCGGCCCGACCATCGCCGATTTCGCGCTGTGCGGTTACCTGTACTATCCCGAGCCCTTCGGCTTTGACCGCAAGGATTGGCCCCATATCGATCGCTGGCTGGACGGCATCGCCGCGCTGCCCGGCTGGAAACACCCATATGATCTGATGCCCGGCAACCCATCCGACCGGGCGCCCAAGGAGGACACATGACCGACGCATTCATCTATGACGCCGCCCGCACGCCGCGCGGCAAGGGCCGCCCCGATGGCAGCCTGCACGAGGTCACCTCGCTGGCGCTGTCGGCGCGCCTGCTGAACGCCGTCAAGGACCGCAATGGGCTGGAAGGCCACGCGGTCGAGGATGTCATCTGGGGCAACGTGACCCAGGTCAAGGAACAGGGCGGCTGCCTGGCGCGCAGCGCCGTGCTGGCATCGGACCTGGACCAGAGCATTCCCGGCCTGTCGATCAACCGCTTTTGCGCGTCTGGCATGGAGGCCGTGAACCTGGCCGCCAACCAGATCAAGGGCGGCGCGGGCCAGGCCTATATCGCCGGCGGGGTCGAGATGATGGGCCGCGTTGCCATGGGCAGCGACGGGGCGGCCATCGCGGTCGATCCGGGACTGGCCATGCGGTCGTACTTCGTACCGCAGGGGATCAGCGCCGACATCATCGCGACCGAATACGGCTTCAGCCGCGCAGACGCCGATGCGCTGGCGCTGGAAAGCCAGCGCCGCGCGGCGCAGGCCTGGGCCGACAACCGCTTTGCCAAATCCATCGTCCCGGTGCTGGACCAGAACGGCCTGACCATCCTGGATCGCGACGAATACATGCGCCCCGGCACCACGGCGGACGATCTGGCCAAGCTGCGCCCGGCCTTCAAGGAGATGGGCGAGATGATGCCCGGCTTTGACAAGGTCGCGATGCTGAAATACCCGCACCTGACCCATGTCGATCACATCCACCACGCCGGCAACAGCAGCGGCATCGTCGACGGCGCCGCCGCCGTGCTGATCGGCAACGCGGAATTCGGGCAGGCCCATGGCCTGAAGCCCCGCGCGCGCATCCGCGCCACCGCCAAGATCGGCACCGACCCCACGATCATGCTGACCGGCCCGGTTCCCGTGACCGAGAAGATCCTGAAGGACAGCGGCCTGTCCATCGGCAACATCGACCTGTTCGAGGTGAACGAGGCCTTCGCATCCGTGGTGCTGCGCTTCATGCAGGCCTTCGACGTGGACCATTCCAAGGTCAACGTGAACGGTGGCGCCATCGCGATGGGCCACCCCCTGGGCGCGACCGGCGCGATCATCATCGGCACCCTGCTGGACGAGCTTGAGCGGCAGGACAAGACCATGGGTCTGGCGACCCTGTGCATCGCGTCCGGCATGGGCGCGGCCACTATCATCGAACGCGTGTGAGGAGCCCGGACATGACCGATTTCACGATGGAAAAAGGCGCCGACGGCGTCGCGGTGATCACCTGGGACGTGCCGGGCAAGTCGATGAACGTGCTGTCGATGGACGGCGCGACCGCCCTCAACGGGCTGATCGACGACGCGCTGGCCGACGATGCCGTCAAAGGCATCGTCATCACCAGCGGAAAGAAGGACTTTGCCGCCGGGATGGACCTGAAGGTCATCGCGGGCATGAAGGACGCGAATGGCGCGCAGGGCGTGTTCGACGGCGTGATGACGCTGCACCACCTGCTGCGCAAGATCGAACTGGCGGGCATGGACCCCAAGACCAAGAAGGGCGGCAAGCCGATCGCCAGCGCCCTGCCCGGCACCGCGCTTGGCATCGGGCTGGAACTGCCGCTGGCGACGCATCGCATCTTTGCGGCCGACAATGCCAAGGCCAAGATCGGCCTGCCCGAGATCATGGTCGGCATCTTTCCCGGCGCTGGCGGCACCACCCGCCTGACGCGCAAGCTGGGCGCCATGATGGCCGCACCCTTCCTGCTGGAGGGCAAGCTGTCGGACCCCAAGAAGGCGAAATCGGCCGGGCTGATCGACGAAGTCGTCGAAGACCCGCTGGCCGCCGCAAAGGCCTGGGTGCTGGAGGCCAAGGAGGCCGACCTGGTCAAGCCGTGGGACGCCAAGGGCTACAAAATGCCGGGCGGAGAGCCGTTCCACCCGGCGGGCTTCATGACCTTCGTGGGCGCATCCGCGATGGTGCACGGCAAGACGATGGGCGTCTATCCGGCGGCCAAGGCGTTGCTGTCGGCGGTCTATGAGGGGTCGATGGTGCCGTTCGACCAGGCGCTGAAGATCGAGGCGCGCTGGTTCACCAACGTGCTGATGAACCCTTCGTCCACCGCAATGATCCGCAGCCTGTTCATTAACAAGGAAGCCCTTGAGAAGGGCGCGAACCGCCCCGAGGCCCCCGACCAGACCGTCCGCAAGGTCGGCATCCTGGGTGCGGGCATGATGGGCGCGGGCATCGCCTATGTCAGCGCCATGGCCGGGATCGAGGTCGTGCTGATCGACGCGGCCCAGGACAGCGCCGACCGCGGCAAGGCCTATTCCACGGGCCTTCTGAACAAGGCCATCAGCCGAAAGAAGGCGACCGAGGAGAAGAAGGCCCAGGTGCTGGACCGCATCACCGCCACCACGGATTACGCCGCCCTGCAGGGCTGCGACCTGATCGTCGAGGCGGTCTTTGAGGACCCGTCGGTCAAGGCCGAGGTGACGAAGAAGGCCGAGGCCGTGATCCCGCAGGACGCGATCTTTGCGACCAACACCTCGACCCTGCCGATCAGCGATCTGGCGCGTGCCAGCGCGCGCCCCCAGCAGTTCATCGGCATCCACTTCTTCAGCCCGGTCGACAAGATGCTGCTGGTCGAGATCATCAAGGGCAAGGAAACCGGTCCCGTGGCGGTCGCAAAGGCGCTGGATTTCGTGCGCCAGATCCGCAAGACCCCCATCGTCGTGAACGACGAACGGTTCTTCTATGCCAACCGCTGCATCATCCCCTATATCAACGAAGGCATCCGCATGGTGGCCGAGGGCGTGAACCCCACGCTGGTGGAAAACGCCGCCAAGATGATGGGCATGCCCCTGGGTCCGCTGCAGCTGGTCGACGAGACCTCGATCGACTTGGGCGTCAAGATCGCCAAGGCGACCAAGGCCGCGATGGGCGATGCCTATCCCGACGGCGCGGTCGACGACGTGCTGTTCTGGATGGCCGACCAGGGCCGGATGGGACGCAAGGGCGGCGCGGGCTTCTATGCCTATGAGGACGGCAAGCGGCAGGGCCTGTGGGAGGGTCTGGACGCGCAGTACCCGCGCAGCGCCGATCAGCCCGACCTGCACGAGATCCAGCACCGCCTGATGTTCGCGCAAAGTCTGGAAGCCGTTCGCGCGCTGGAGGACGGCGTGCTGGAGGACATCCGCGAAGGGGATGTGGGCGCCATCCTGGGCTGGGGCTTTGCGCCCTGGTCGGGCGGTCCCTTCGGCTGGCTGGACATCCTGGGCGCGCAGAAGGCGGTCGAGATCTGCGACCGGCTGGAGGCCGCGCACGGTGCCCGCTTCAAGGCGCCGCAGATGCTGCGCGACATGGCCGCCAAGGGTGACAGCTTCTATGGGCGCAAGGCCGCGGCCTGACACCACCGGATGGGCCGCGCTTGTGGCCCATCCGCACCACCCGCTGTGTCCGCCCTGCCATGTGACGAAACTTTCCGGTCTGGCCGTCGTTGAAGCCGCGGAAATTAGTCATATGCTGCGACAACGGAACCGCCCGACGGGCGGATGGCCGACAAGGGGACATGCCGATGAGTGACGAGACGAAACGCCGCGCCGAAGCTGCCCAGGCCCAGATCGAGGCGATCGCCTCGGCCCCGCTGCCCGAGCCTGCTCCTGCGGCGCAGTCCCTGTCCGATGCCGACCCCGCCGTCCAGGCCCAGATCCGCGCCCGCATGGCCGAGATCGACCTGAAGGACAGCAATTCCATCCTCCGCTTCGGCACCCGTGCGCAGGCCGATCTGCAGCAGATCAGCCAGTCCATGCTGGCCGATGTCAAGGCCAAGGAGGTCGGTCCGGCCGGCGACAGCCTGCGCGAGGTCGTGACCACGATCCGCGGGTTCTCGACCAGCGAGCTGGACATGCGCCGAAGCCGCAGCTGGTGGGAAAGGCTTTTGGGCCGGTCGGCGCCCTTTGCCAAGTTCGTGGCGAATTATGAACAGGTCCAGACCCAGATCGACCGCATCACGGCCGAGCTGGAGGGGCACGAGCAGAAGCTGCTCAAGGACATCAAGTCGCTGGACATCCTGTATGACCGCACGCTGACCTTCTATGACGAGCTGGCCCTGTACATCGCCGCCGGCACCGAAAAGCTGGCCGAGCTGGACCGAGAGACGATCCCCGCCAAGGAGGCCGAACTGGCCGCAAAGGCGCAGCCCGACCAGGTGATCGAGGCGCAGGAGCTGCGCGACCTGCGCACCCTGCGCGACGACTTGGAACGCCGCGTCCACGACCTGAAGCTGACGCGCCAGGTGACGATGCAGTCGCTGCCCTCCATCCGGCTGGTGCAGGAGAACGACAAGTCGCTGGTCACCAAGATCAACTCGACCCTGGTGAACACGGTGCCCCTGTGGGAGACGCAGCTGGCCCAGGCCGTCACCATCCAGCGCAGCGCCGAGGCCGCCCGCGCGGTCAAGGAGGCCAACGACCTGACCAACGAGCTGCTGACGCGCAACGCTGACAACCTGCGTCAGGCGAACGCCCAGATCCGGGCCGAGACGGAACGCGGCGTCTTTGACATCAAGGCGGTTCAGACCGCCAACGCCCAGCTTATCGCCACGATCGAGGACAGCCTGCGCATCGCCGACGAAGGTCGCTCGCGGCGCGCCTCGGCCGAGACCGAACTGGTGCGCATGGAGGCCGAACTGCGCGATGCGCTGGCGGCGGCATCCTCGCGGCAGCCTGCGGCCGTCACCGGCCCCGGTGGGCGGCGCTGATGCGGCGCCTGGCTGCCCCCGCCCTGGGATTGGCGCTGCTGCTGGGCGGCTGCGCCCCCGACCCGTTCACGGACACGCCCGGCTCTCCGCGCCCGCAGGCACGTCCCGAGGCCGCCTCGGCCGCGCAAAGCCAGGCCGAGTTGCGCCGCGCGCGGGCCGAGCGCAACCGCGCCGCGAATGCCGTTGCGCGCCAGGCTTCGGCCTCGCCCAGCCAAGCCAGCCAGTCACAGCGTGACTATTATGCCGCGGCGGAACGGCGGCTGGTGGCGCAGGGTCGCCTGCGCCGCGACCGGACCCCGCTGGACGCGCCGATCGACGCCGAGATCCTGACCCGCAACTTCATCGACATCGCGCTGCGCGACGAATACAGCCAGACCGACGGCGGGCTGGTGTCGCAGTCCCGCGCGGCGCCCCTGCGCCGCTGGCAGGGTCCGGTGCGGATGCAGCTGGAATTCGGCGCCTCGACCGACATGGCCGCCCGCCCCGCCTGGCGATCGGAGGTCGCAGATTTCGCGGGCCGCCTGTCGGACGCCACGCGCCATCCCGTGTCGCTGACGGCCGAGGGCGGAAATTTTACCATCCTGGTCCTGACCGAGGATGAGCGCCGGGCCATCGGCCCGCGCCTGGCCCAGCTTGTGCCGGGCATCCCGGCGCAGGACGTGTCGATCATGACGGACCTGCCCGCCGCGATCAGTTGCGCGGTCTTCGCCTATTCGCAGGGCGCGGCTGCCGACTATGCCCGCGCCGTGGCGGTGATCCGGGCCGAACTGCCGCCGCTGCTGCGCACGTCCTGCATCCACGAGGAGCTGGCGCAGGGAATGGGGCTGGCCAATGACAGCCCCGGTGCGCGTCCGTCGATCTTCAACGACGACGAGGAATTCGCGCTGCTGACGCGCCATGACGAGCTGCTGCTGCGGATCCTCTATGATCCCCGCCTGCGTCCCGGCATGTCCGAGGCGGAGGCCGCCCCCATCGTCCGCCGCATCGCGACCGAGCTGCTGGGCGAGAACGCTTGATCCCGTCCCCGGCCCGCCCCTAGAAAGGGGCGAGGTCAGCGGGAGGCACCTATGTCCATCTTCGACATCCTGGGCGGCGAATTCATCGAGATCATCGAATGGACGGCCGACGACCGCGACACGATGGTCTGGCGCTTCGACACCGTCGGGCGCGCGATCAAGTATGGCGCCAAGCTGACCGTCCGCGAGGGTCAGGCCGCCGTCTTTGTCCATGAGGGCCAGCTGGCCGACGTGTTCGGCCCCGGCCTGTACCTGCTGGAGACGAACAACCTGCCGGTGCTGACGCGCCTGCAGCACTGGGACCACGGCTTTCGCAGCCCCTTTAAGTCCGAGGTCTATTTCGTCAGCACGACCCGCTTCAACGATCTGAAATGGGGCACCCGCAACCCCATCATCGCCCGTGACCCCGAATTCGGCCCGGTCCGCCTGCGGGCCTTCGGCACCTATGCGATGCGGGTGAGCGACCCCGCCCGGTTCATGTCCGAGATCGTCGGCACCGATGGCGACTTCACCCGCGACGAGATCACCTTCCAGATCCGCAACGTGATCGTGCAGGAGTTTTCCCGCGCCATCGCCGCGTCGAACATTCCCGTTCTGGACATGGCCGCAAACACCGACCAGCTGGGTGGGCTGGTCGCCAAGGCCATTGCCCCGGTGATCGAGGCCTATGGCCTGGTCCTGCCGGAATTCTACATCGAGAACATCAGCCTGCCCGCCGAGGTCGAGGCGATGCTGGACAAGCGCACCAGCATGGGGATCATCGGCGATCTGGATCGTTTCGGCCAGTATGCCGCGTCCGAGGCCATGCTGGCGGCCGCGCGGAACGAGGGGGGCGCCGGTGCCGGCCTGGGCGCCGCAATGGGGGCCGCCATGGGCGCCACGATGCGCGGACCCTGGGGCGCCGTGCCCTCGGCCGCCCCGCAACCCGCAGCGCCGCCGGCGGCCCCGCCGCCCTTGCCCGGCGGCACGGCACCGCGCTGGCATGTGGCCATCGACGGCGCGGCCTCGGGGCCCTTTGCGCAATCCGACCTGCCGCGGCTTGTGGCCGAGGGGCGCCTGACCCCTGCCACGCTGGTCTGGACCGAAGGCCAAGATGGCTGGCTGGAGGCCGGTCAGGTCCCGGCATTGGCCGCCATCCTTGGTGCGACGCCGCCGCCCCTGCCGCGCTGAGGACCGGATGATCCCGGCCGAACACCGCTTTCCCTGCGGACAATGCGGAGCCAGCCTGACCTTTCGCCCCGGCCAGCAGGAGCTTGTCTGCGACTGGTGCGGCCACCGCCAGGCCATCGGCCCCGGCCCCGCCCGCGCGCCGGGGCGCAAGGCCGATGACAGCAGCGCCGACCCCGCCCTGCAATGGTCCGAGGGCCCGCGCGCGCCGGGCCCCGCGCTTCGCGAGATCCCCCTGGCCGAGGGGCTGGATCTGTCCCAGGGTGCCGCGGACATCGTGCAGACCGTCCGTACCCTGTCCTGTCCGAACTGCGGGGCACAGGTCGATCTGGACGCCGACCATCACGCCAGCGCCTGCCCCTTCTGCGCAACGCCGGTCGTCACCGACACCGGCCCCACCCGCCGCATCAAGCCGCAGGGGGTGATGCCCTTTACCCTGACCGAGGCGCAGGCCCGCGCCGCAATGAAGGCGTGGCTGGGCAGCCTGTGGTTTGCGCCCTCCGGCCTGACGGCCTATGCGCGCAAGGATCGGCGTCTGAGCGGGATCTATTCCCCCTTCTGGACCTTCGACGCCGACACGACGTCGCGCTATCGCGGCCAGCGGGGCGATGCGTATTACGTCATGGTGCAAAGCACCCAGACCGTGAACGGCCGGACGCAGACGGTCAGCCGCCAGGAACGCCGCATCCGCTGGACCCCGGTGTCGGGTCAGGTCGCGCGCCAGTTCAACGACGTGCTGATCCCCGCATCGACCGCGCTGCCGCCGCGCTTCTCCGAGGCGATGAAGCCTTGGGATCTGTCGGCCGTGGCGGAATACGACCCCCGCTTTCTGTCGGGGTTCGAGGCAGAGGGGTACACCGTCCCCCTGGCGGACGGTCACGGGGCTGCGCGCCAGCAGATGGCGCAGGTCATCCACCAGGACGCCCGCCGCAGCATCGGCGGCGCGGAACAGCGCGTCGATCACGTCGACAGCCGCTTCGTGAACGAGACCTTCAAGCACGTGCTGCTGCCGATCTGGGCGGCGGCCTATCGCTACAACGGCGCAAGCTACCGCTTCGTGGTCAATGGCCAGACCGGCAAGGTCATGGGCGAACGCCCGTATTCGGCATGGAAAATCGCCGGGGCCGTCGCCGTGGCACTGGTAGCGTTAGCAGCCATCCTGTATCTGACCCAATAGGGCCGAACCAAGGGGGACCGACCATGATCCTGTGCGCAGGCGAATCGCTGATCGACATGGTGCCGTCCGACGGCACCTTCCGCCCGCTGGCCGGCGGCGCGGTCTACAACACCGCCATCGCGCTTGGGCGGCTTGGCCAGGACACGGGCTATCTGTGGCCGATCAGCCGCGACCCCTTCGGTGACCAGATCCTGCGGCCGCTGGCCGAGGCCGGGGTGAACACCGACCTGTGCCCCCGCACCGACCGGCTGACCACGCTGGCGCTGGTGACGCTGACGAACGGCGAGGCGCGCTACTCCTTCTACGACGAGGGCTCCGCCGGGCGGATGCTGCTGCCCGAGGATATCGGGCCGCTGCCTGATACCGTGACCGCGCTCTTCGCCGGCGGCATCAGCCTGGTGCCCGACCCCTGCGGCGGCACCATCGAGGCGCTGATCGCGCAGCATCACGACCGCCTGCCGGTGATGATCGATCCCAACATCCGGCCGTTCTTCATCACCGATGCGGGCGCCTATCGTGCGCGGCTGGCCCGGCTGTTGCCCATGGCCGATATCGTCAAGCTGTCGGCCGACGACCTTGAATGGCTGCACCCCGACCTGTCGCCCGAAGACGCCGCCCGCGCGGTGCTGGCCACCGGCCCCAAGCTGGTCCTGCAGACCGGAGGAGAGGCCGGCGCCAAGGCGATCTGGGCCGGAGAGACAGTCCACGCCCCCGCCGTGCGCGCCACCGTGTCCGACACGATCGGCGCGGGCGATACGTTCAACGCGGGCGTGCTGGCCTCGCTGGACCGCCAGGGCCTGCTGACCAAGGACGCCATCGCGGCGATCACCCCCGCCCAGATCCACGCGGCGCTGACGCTAGGCGCGCAGGCCGCCGCCGTCACCGTCTCGCGCCCCGGTGCCAACCCGCCCTGGTCACACGAAATGCCTGCCTGATCTGGGGGAGGGTCCGGGAGGGGCGCAGCCCCATCCCGGCGGGGGGTGCGGGGGGCTGGCCCCCCGCCCTTCCGTCGCGGGACGCAACGGGCTCAGTCCGCCGGGTGCCACCCGCCGCTGCGCGGCTCTTCGGGTTCGTCATCCTCGTCGGCCTCGGTGGCCGAGCCGGTGAACGCCTCGAACGCGCCCTTCTGCCGCGCGGTCCAGCGCAGATCCAGATGCAGCCCGTCCTCGCCTGCCTCCTCACGCTCGACCACGCCGGCCTCGTGCAGCCAGGCACGGCTGCGCCCATCGGCAAAATCCAGCACGACCTGCCCCTCCACGCGCGGCTCGTCCAGAACCTCGCCCAGCTGACGGTCGATGGCGGCGATCAGGTCGTCCAGCCCCTCGCCCGACAGGGCACTGACCGCCTGCACGCCCTCGGTGCGGGCATCGGTGCGACGCAAGGCCGCCCGGGTGTCGTCGCCCAGGGCGTCGATCTTGTTCCAGACCTCGATCGCGGCCACGTCCTCGTCCACGCCCAGGCTGTCCAGGATCGCGGCCACGTCGTGGGCCTGCTCCTCGGTCTCGGGGTGGCTGATGTCGCGCACATGCAGGATCAGGTCGGCCTCCAGCACCTCCTCCAGCGTGGCGCGGAAGGCCGCGACCAGCTCGGTCGGCAGATCGCTGATGAAGCCCACCGTGTCCGACAGGATCACCTTGCGCCCCGAATTCGCGCCCTGCGCGTCAGGCAGGCGGATCGCCCGCATGGTCGGGTCCAGCGTCGCGAACAGCATGTCCTTGACGAACACGTCTGCCCCGGTCAGCCGGTTGAACAGCGTCGATTTCCCGGCGTTGGTGTATCCCACCAGCGCGACGATCGGATAGGGCACCTTCGCACGCGATGCGCGGTGCAGGCTGCGGGTCTTGACCACGCGGTCCAGCTGCCGGCGCAGGCGCGTCATCTGGTCGTCGATGGCGCGACGGTCGGCCTCGATCTGCGTCTCGCCGGGACCGCCCACGAAGCCCAACCCGCCGCGCTGACGCTCCAGGTGGGTCCAGGCACGAACCAGCCGCGTGCGCTGATAGGACAGCGCCGCCAGCTCGACCTGCAGGACGCCCTCGCGGGTGCGGGCGCGGTCAGCAAAGATCTCCAGGATCAGCCCGGTCCGGTCCAGAAGCTTGACGCCCCAATCCTTCTCCAAGTTGCGCTGCTGGACCGGGGTCACCGGCCCGTCGATCAGCACCAGTTCGACTTCAAGCGCCTCAAGGCGCTCCTTGATCTCGGCCAGCTTGCCCTTGCCGAACAGCTTGCCGGCATTGGGTTCGCGCAGGTTGGCGACCTCGGACCCGACCATCTCGATGCCCGGCAGGGCCAGGGCCAGCGACACGGCCTCGGCCAACGCATGCTCGGGCTCGCGCCGTTGGGTACGGGCGCGGCCCAGATCGGGGTGGATCACATAGGCGCGTGTCGGCTTGGCTGCGGTTTCCGTCAGTTCGGCCAATCAATCCTCGCCTTCGTACAGGGTGATGGGCTGGCCCGGCATGATCGTGCTGATCGCATGCTTATAGACCAGTTGCGACTGTCCGTCGCGACGCAGCAGGACGCAGAAGTTGTCGAACCAGGTGATGACGCCTTGCAGCTTGACACCGTTGATCAAAAAGATGGTGACGGGCACCTTGGCCTTGCGGACATGGTTCAGGAACGCATCCTGCAGGTTCTGCTTGTCGCCAGCCATTTGTTTATCGTCCGTTTTTCACTGTCCCTGTCCGTTCAACATCTAAGCCGATGCCCCACCCCATGCAAGCATGGCGGATTTCGCGAAAACGCGAAGGCAACATTTGGGCCACACCTAGCGGCGCCAGAACTCCGGAGAGAACAGCGCCAGCACCGCCAGCGTCTCGATCCGGCCCAGGACCATCGCGCAGGCCAGCACCGCCTTGGTGAAATCGGGCAGGCCCGACCAACCCTCCCACGGCGCGGAGGCGATGCCGGCAGTGCCTTCGAAGGCGGGCGTCAGGGGAATGGCGCTGGCCAGCGGGCCGGCATTGGTCAGCGCGGCGATGGACAGGATGGTCGCGGTCTCGAACTCGATGGCGTGGATGGACACCAAACTGACCACCAGCGCGATCGAAATCGCGAACAGCATGAAGAAGATGAAGGCCAGATAGGCGCCTTCGCGACGCAACCTGCGGGCGATTCGCCCGCCGCCGGACACGGAATGGGGGTGGATGATCCGCTCCATCTCGCGCTGGCCGTGGGTGGCCAGCGCATAGACGCGCAGCAGCTTGACGCCCCCCGCGGTCGTGGCGATCCCGCCCCCCATCAGTGCTAGCCCCGCCAGGACCAGCCCCGGCGCGTCCAGCCCCGACCAGGACCGCGCCCCCGCCCAGGCGACAGAGGTCCAGCCGGTCGTGGTCAGATAGCTCAGCGCGCTGAACATGCTGCCCCACATGGCCGACAGGGCGCGCCTGACCTCGGCCATGCCGGTCGGATCGGGGGGCGCCGCGCGGTCGACCTCGATCGCGCCCAGGAAATGGCGCAGGAACAGCATGACGCCCACCCCCAGGACCAGGCCCAGCGCCATGCGCAGTTCGGGGTCCTCGATCAGCCGCTCGGTCGCGCGCAGTTCCGCGCCCCCGGGCCAGAAGCGCCGTGACAGGGCAGGGATCAGGAAGATAAAGACCAGCATCTCTCCGGGAATGCCCGAAGCCTCGCCCGACGGCCCGATCACCGGAGAGATGCCCGACGTCGACAGCGTCCCCATCGCCCGCGTCAGCGCCACGAAGGACGGATCGCCCAGCATCAGCAACCCCACCCACAGCACCAGCGTGAAGCCCAGATAGAGCGGGCCCACCTGCAGCGCGGCGCGGCCCAGCCGGCTGGCGGGATCGGCCAGCTGCGTGTCGAAGCTGGGATCGGACAGGTGTAGGACCGGGCGGCGCGGCTGGTCCGACGGCGGCAGGTGCTCGCGGTATTCCTCGCGGCCATAGGGGTTCGACATGATCTCGAACCCGCCGACGCGCAGCGGCGCCAGGATCGCGACCGCCGCCACCAGCACGAAAAAGCCCCCCATCCAACCCACCATCGACCGCCACAGATGCAGCGGCAGCGGCAGCAGGTCGGCCGAATAGAGCGACGCCCCGGTGGTGGTCAGCGACGACACCATCTCCCACCAGGCGTTGAAGAACCCCGTGTCGGGCTGGCTTTCCGCAAAGGGCACGGCCAGCAGCAGCGGCAGCAGCCCATAGACCCCCAGCATCAGCAGCAGCATCTCGCGCGCGGTCTGGCCGCGGGGGTTGGCCTGCGCCGCAAGCCCGATCAGCCCGCAGAAGGTCAGCGTCAGCAGCGCCGCATAGAAGAAGTTGCGCGCGATTGCGGCGTATCCCGTGACCGAGGCAAAGCCCGCGGGCGCCAGCATCAGCACCGCCGCCAGCCCGACCAGCAGTACCAGCAGCGGCATTCGCAGAAGAAAGCCCGTCATCCCCCGACCCTCAGAAGAAGTCGATGGAGACCTGCAACAGGCGCTCGACTTCGGGGACGTCCTTGGTCAGGGCAAAGATCAGCACGATGTCGCCCTCGTCGATGCGGGTGTCGGCCAGCGGCTTGACCACCCGATCGCCCTTGCGGACCGCACCCAGCAGCGCGCCTTCGGGGAAGTCGATGTCGCGGATCGCGCGGCCCGCCATGGGGCTGGTGGACAGGACCTGCGCCTCCATCACCTCGGCCTCGGCATCGCCGACGGAATAGATGTCGCGCACGCGCCCGTGACGGATGTGGCGCAGGATCGTGGACACGGTCGTCGATCGCGGGTTGATATAGGCGTCGATGTCCAGCGCCCCCATCAGCGGCACCAGCGTGGGATCGTTGATCAGCGCAATGGCCATTTTCGCCCCCGCCTGCTTGGCGCGCACCGAGGCTAGGATGTTGGTCTTGTCGTCGTCGGTGACCGCCAGGACGGCGTCGGCCTGGGGAACGGCGGCCTCGTCCAGGATCTCGGCGGACAAGCCGTCGCCGTTCAGCACGATGGTCCGTTCCAGACGGTCGGCCGCGAATTCGGCACGCCCCCGGTCGCGTTCGATCAGCTTGGCGCGGATGCGGTCCGGCCGCGCCTCCAGCGCCTGCGCCACCGACAGGCCCACATTGCCCGCCCCGATGATGGTCACGCGCTCCTGCTTGCGGGCGGGCTTGCCAAAGATGTCCAGCGTGCGCGCCACGTCGTCGATGTGGCAGAAGACATAGATCTGGTCCTCGGCGAACAGCTGATCACCCGGCTCGGGCGCGAACAGCCGCCCCTTGCGGCGCACCCCCGCCACGATGGCACGCAGGCTGGAGAACAGCTCGGTCAGCTGGCGCAGCGGCGTATTCAGCGCCGGGCAGTCCGGTTCCAGGTCGATCCCCAGCAGCTGGATCTTGCCGTCCATGAAGGTCTCGACGTCGAAGGTCGACGGCGCCGAAAGGCGCTGCAGGGCGGCCAGCGCGACCTCGCGTTCGGGACTGATGACCACGTCGATGGGCAGGTGCTCGGTGCGGTACAGATCGGAATAGATCGCGTCCAGATAGGCGCCCGACCGCAGGCGGGCGATCTTGCGCGGCACCTGGAAGATCGAATGCGCGACCTGGCAGGTGACCATGTTCACCTCGTCCGAATGGGTCGCGGCGATGATCAGGTCGGCGTCGCGCGCGCCGGCGCTGTCCAGGATGTCGGGATGGCTGGCAAAACCCGTCACCCCCTGCACGTCCAGCGATTCCGTGGCCCGGCGCACCAGGTCGGGATTGTTGTCGATGACGGTGACATCGTTGCGCTCGCCCGACAGGTGGCGCGCGATCTGCCAGCCGACCTGCCCTGCCCCGCAGATGATGATCTTCATGCGTCACCCTTCCTGTCCCGCGCCCCCTTGCCTAAGCCGGGCGCGCGGTCCGCGCAAGCGGCAGGCTATTTGCCCATCATCAACTCGTCCTCGCCGCGCATCCCGCCGACGACACCAAGCGACTTCAGCTTGCGGTGCAGCGCGCTGCGCTCCATGCCGACGAACTGCGCGGTGCGGCTGATGTTGCCGCCGAACCGGTTGATCTGGGCAACCAGGTATTCGCGCTCGAACAGCTCGCGCGCCTCGCGCAGCGCCATCGCGGTGACCGATGGCCCCAGGCTCAGCGTGTCGCTGTTGTCCGGCGTGGCCCCCTGGGGCTCCAGTTCGGACGGCAGGATCGGCCCGTGGCTTTCCGCCAGGATCAGCACGCGTTCAATGACGTTGCGCAGCTGGCGGATGTTGCCGGGCCAGCGCATCGACTGCAGCGCGGCCACGGTCTCCTCGGGCAGATCGCGCGGCGTCAGGCCCTGGCTCTTGTGGAACTGCTCAATGAAATGGCGCGCCAGGGCCGCGATGTCGTCGCGCCGGTCGGCCAGCGACGGCACCGCGATGGGCACCACGTTCAGCCGGTCGAACAGCTCCTGCCGGAACCGGCCGGCGGCGATCTCCGCCACCAGGTCGCGGTTCGTCGACGACAGCACCCGCAGGTCGACCCGCACCTTGTCCGCGCCGCCCGCGCGCACGAACTGCTGTTCGGTCAGCACCCGCAGGATCTTGGGCTGGGTGCCCATGGGCATGTCGCCCACCTCGTCGAAATAGATGATGCCGCCATGGGCCTGCTCCAGCAGGCCCGGCTCTATCCCGCGTTCGGGGGATTCGCGGCCGAACAGCACCTCCTCCATGCGCTCGGGCTCGATCGTGGCACAGGGGACGGTGACGAAGGGCGCCGACGCGCGCGGGCTGTGCGCGTGGATATAGCGCGCGGCGCTTTCCTTGCCGGTGCCGGGTTCGCCCGCCAGCATCACCCGACCGTTGGATCGCGCCACCTTGTCCAGCGCGTCGCGCAGCCGCTTGAAGGCCGCGGACTGGCCCAGCATGTCGGCCACGCGGTCACCGCCGCGCCGCAGGCTGCTGTTCTCGCGGCGCAGGCGGGCGGTCTCCATCGCGCGGTTGATGACGACCATCAGCTGGTCGATGTTGAAGGGCTTCTCGATGAAATCGTACGCCCCCTGCTTGATCGCGGCGACCGCGATCTCGATGTTGCCATGCCCCGAGATGATGATCACCGGCACGTCGGGATTGTTGCGCTTGACCTGTTTCAGGATGTCGATCCCGTCCATGCGGCTGTCCTTCAGCCAGATGTCCAGGATCATCAGCGACGGCTCGCGGTCGTTCAGGGCCGCCACGGCCTCGTCCGAATTCGCGGCCATGCGGGTGTCAAAGCCTTCGTCGCGCAGGATGTCGGCGATCAGTTCGCGGATGTCGCGTTCATCATCGACGATCAGGATGTCGTTCATGGTGTCGCCTCGTCTTTTTCTTGTCTGCTCTTGGTCTTGGGCCCCCGCACGGGATGGCGTTCGCGGGGCAGCCGGATCTCGGCCATGGCACCCGGCGGATCGGGCGCATCGGTCAGGGACAGGCTGCCGCCATGTTCCTCGACGATCTTCTTGACGATGGGCAGGCCCAGCCCGGTGCCGTGGCTTTTCAGCGTCACATAGGGTTCGAACAGCCGCGACCGGTCGGCGGGCAGGCCCGGCCCGGTATCGGTTATGCGGATGCAGACGGATTCGGGCTGCACCTCCAGCGCGACGGCGATCTTCGGCGTCCAGCCGGGGATCGCCGTCGCGGCCTGTTCGTCGATGGCCTCTCCGGCGTTCTTCAGCAGGTTGGTCAGCGCCTGGCGCATCATCCCCGCGTCGCAGTCGACGATCACCGGCTCCTCCGGAATGTCGCGGACGATGGTCGCGTGCAGGGCATCCTGCTGCAACAGCAGCACCTGGCGCAGCAGCGCGGCCAGGTCGGTCTCGGCCCGGTCGGGTTCGGGCATCCGGGCAAAGCGGCTGAACTCGTCCACGATCCGGCGCAGGTCGTTCGTCTGGCGGATGATCACCTCGGTGTACTGATCCAGCGCGGCGCGGTCGCCCTCGGCCGCCAGCGGGCCGAACTTGCGGCGCAGGCGTTCGGCGGACAGCTGGATGGGCGTCAGCGGGTTCTTGATCTCATGGGCCACGCGGCGGGCGACGTCGCCCCAGGCGGCCATCCGCTGCGCGCTGACCAGTTCGGTCACGTCGTCGAAGGCCACCACGTATCCCTCCAGCGCGCCGTCCGCGCCCCGGCGCACGGCCATGCGGACCAAGAGGCTTTCCACCCGGCCCTCGCGCATCAGGCGGACCTCGTCCTGGATCGTCTCGGCGACCGAGGCGGACAGGCGCGCGAACAGCGGCGCGAATTCCGGCACCACCTCGGACAGCAGGGCGTCGATATCGCGTTTCGCATCCAGCCCCAGAAGCCGGCTGGCCGAGCGGTTGACGAAGTCGATCTCTCCGGCCGCGTCCAGCCCGATGACCCCCGACGTGACCGAGGTCAGCACGTTGTCGAACAGCCGCCGCTGGTCATCGGACAGGCGATAGCTCTCGACCAGCTCCTCGCGCTGCGTCTTCAGCTGGCGGGTCATGCGGTTGAAGGCCTGGCCCAGGGTCTGGATCTCGTCCCCGGTGCGGACCTCGGGAACCTGCACGTCCAGATCGCCGCGCCCCACGCGGTCGGTCGCCTGCGCCAGAAGACCGATGGGCCGCGACAGGCGGGACGCGAACCACAGCCCCAGCCAGATCGCCGCCGCCACCAGCAGCAGCGCAAACCCCAGATAGACCAGCGAAAACTCCAACAGGACCTGGCTGCGCATCGCCTCCAGCTGGCGGTAATCGCCCGCGGTCGCCCGTGTGTCGTCCACCAGCCCCAACAGGTCGCCATCCACGTCGCGTGTCACGTACAGGTATCGGTCGGCCAGAGGCGGAAGCGCGACAAGTGCCCGGAACTCGTCATTCGCCCAATCCTCGATCAGGGCGATGCCGTCGGCCTGCGCGCGGTCCAGCTGGTCGGCACCCGGCGCCTCGTACCAGAACAGATAGCTCCGCTCGCCCCGGGCGCGGATCTCTCCGGCACCGTTGATGATATAGGCTTCGCGCAGGCCACGCTGGATCAGGCCCTGGCCCTGCACCAGCAGCTCGCGCATCTCTCCGTCCTCGATCAGGGGATTGGCGCGCCCCGCACGGGTCAGGATGCTGGCCAGCGCGCGCGCATCCTCGGTCAGATCGCCGCGATGTTCCGCGTGATAGGCCTCGGCCGCGGCCTGGGACGTGGTCACGACCTGCTGCACGCGGTCGGAGAACCAGCCCTCCAGCCCGATGTTGACCAGAAATCCCGCGAACAGCGCGACCAGCACTGTGGGCACCAGCGCCAGCCCCCCAAAGATCGCGACCAGCCGTGCATGCAGGCGCGATGCGGGCGCCGTGCTGCGCCGGGCCGAGATCAGCCGCGCCATGCGCGCGACGATGAACCCGATCAGCACGATCAGAAAGGCCAGATCCGCCAGCAGGACCACCCGCAGGGTCGCGCCCTGCATGCCCCGACCGAACGGCCCCATCACCGCCAGCGTCGCCACGGCCAGCGCCACGCCCGACAGCACGATGCCCCAGGTCAGCGCCCCGCGCCACGGTCGGGGCAATCGGATACGGGCCAGCCTGTCCCAGCTGAGCCCCGATGCCAAACCTGCCATATCCCCCACTTGCCGTCTTTCGCGGCTTTTGTTGCGGGCGCGCGTGTCCTTCGCGCTGGTCCCTGTGGCGGTTTTACATCAGTTTGCGCCTCCGTGTCACCTCGATATTCAGCTCGGTCAGTTTCTTGCGCAACGTATTGCGGTTGATCCCCAGCAGATCGGCACAACGCAGCTGATTTCCGCCGGTCGCATCCAGCGCCACCTGCAGCAGCGGGCGTTCCACCTCGCGCAGGATGCGGTCATAAAGGCCCGGCGGCGGCAGCGCGTCGCCATGCAGGTCGAAATAGCGCTGCAGATGCGCCTCGACCGAATCCGACAGGCGCGATCCGACCTGGGGCAGGCTGACGACGCCCGCGGGTTCGGGCGCGGGCGTCAGGGCCGATACCGGCGCCGCTGCGGGGGTGCGGTGCCCCGACTGCTGGGACAGCGCCTCGCGCATCTCGGCGGTGCTGATGGCGGGGCCGCTGGCGGTCAGGGCCAGCCGGCGCATCATGTTCTCCAGCTCGCGGACGTTGCCCGGAAACGGATGGGCGCGCAGCATGGCGGCCGCATCGTCCGACAGCATCCGCTCCGGCAGGCCCTGCGCGGCGGCACGGGCCAGCAGATGCGCCGCCAGCGGCAGGATGTCGTCCACCCGCGCGCGCAGGGGCGGCACGCTGACGGTGACGCCCGCCAGGCGGTAATACAGGTCCGACCGCAACCGCCCGGCCGCCACGTCGGCCTGCGGATCGGACCCGGTGGTCGCCACGATGCGGGGCGCATGGGCGCGGTCGGGGCCGGCCTCCATCGTCTCGATCAGGCCGATCAGGCGGGCCTGCGCGCCTGTGTCGAACCCGGCCGGGTTCTCGATGATGATCGTGCCGCCGCGGGCCTTGTCGGCGGCGCGCGCGATCGCCTCCTCGGTCGCGTCGGACGAGGTCAGGACCGCAAGCCCCCGGTCGCGCCGGTCCGACAGCTCGTGAAAGCTGCGCGCGATGGTGGTCTTGCCCACCCCCGCCTCTCCGGCGATGATCACCGGCAGGTCGGCGTTCAGCACCCGCGCGACCATGCGGAACAGCGCCTGCATCGACGGCGCATGGCCGATCAGCGGCATGGCCGGGTCCGCCGCCTCGCGCGGGGCGGGCAGCGGTTCGGGGATCGGGTCGGACTTGCGCGGGCGGCGCGACAGGGCCTGGTTCGCCTTGGACATCAGGTCCGGCAGATCGAAGGGCTTGGGCAGGTATTCGAACGCCTCGGCCTCGGTCGCGCGGATCGCGGTGACGATGGTGTTCTGGGCCGAGATCACGATCACCGGCAGGTCGGGCCGCGCCTCGCGGATGGCGGGGATGCGGTCGATGCCGTTGCCGTCGGGCATCATCACGTCGGTGATGACCAGGTCGCCGCGCCCCTCCTCGACCCATTTCAGCAGCTGTGCCAGGCTGCCCGTGGCGTGGACGCGGCATCCAGCGCGGGTCAGCGCCTGCGTCAGCACCGTGCGGATGGTGCGATCGTCGTCAGCAATCAGAACGGTGCCGTCCATGGGTTCAGGTCCTTATGCCTTGGGCAGGGAGATGCGGAACACGGTGCGACCGGGGCGGCTGTCCACCCGGATCAGCGCGCCGTGGTCGGTGATGATCTTGCTGACCAGCGCCAGGCCCAGCCCGGTGCCGTTCTCGCGGCCCGAGACGAAGGGCTCGAACACCTGATCGGCGATGGCCGGGGGGAAACCGGGGCCGTTGTCCTCGATCTCGATCTGCAGGGGCAGCGGGCGGCCCGTGGGATCGGTCTCGTCGGGGGGGCGGCGCAGCGTGTGGTCGTAATGGGTGCGCAGGCGGATCGCGCCGCCGGCCTTGCCGTCCAGCGCCTCGGACGCGTTCTTGACCAGGTTCAGGCAGACCTGCACCAGCTGGTCCGCATCCGCCAGCGCCGCAGGCAGCGAGGGGTCGTAATCGGTCACGATCTGCACGTCGCGCGCAAAGCCCGCCTTGGCCGACCGGCGCACCTGTTCCAGCACGTCGTGCACGTTCAGCGCCGACAGGCGCGGGGCCGAGGTGTCGCCGAACCGTTCGACCTGGTCCAGAAGCGCCACGATACGGCGCGATTCCGCGACGATCATCTCGGCCATCTCGCGGTCCTCGGGGGTGGCGTTCATGGCCATCAGCTGGGCCGCGCCGCGGATGCCCGCCAGGGGGTTCTTGATCTCGTGGGCCAGCATCTCGGCCATGCCGATGGCGCTGCGGGCGGCGCTGCGGACATGGCGGGCCTGGTGCGCGCCATCATCGTCCTGCGGCACGATCAGCAGCGACACCGACCCGCCTGCCCCGTCCGCGGGCCCCGCATGCACGGCCGCCCGCCGCGCCTGGTGGTTGCCGGTCCGGTCGCCGATCTCGAACTGGACGCTGGTCTGGTACAGCGCCTCCTCGCTGGCGCGCACGCGGGCCAGCAGCGGCCCCAGGCCGGGCTGCAGGCGCAGGCGCATCGACATCTCGTCCCCGTCCAGCGCGCGGCCCAGAGTCGAGTTGCGCGACAGGTTCAGCCAGATCTCGGCGGCGTCGTTCATCGCGGCCACGCGTCCGTCGGCGTCCAGGATCAGCGCGGGCAGCGGCAGCGCCGCCCAGCCCGGTCCGGGGGCCGCCTCACGGAAATCGCGCGGCCGAGGCGTCATGCGGCCACCCCCGCGGCATCGCCGAAGGCACGGGCGATCAGGTCCAGCGTCGCGCGGGGCGTGTCGGCCCGCATCATCTGGTCGCGCAGCGGCGCGCCGTTCGCATCGGCATACCAGCCCAGATGCTTGCGCGCGACGCGCAGGCCCAGGTCGGTGCCATAGAAGTCCAGGATGTCCTCGTAATGCTCGGCCACCAGATCGGCCAGCGACGCGCCTTGCGGCACGCCGGGCGCGGGCGTGCCCCACAGGTCATGCGCGATCTGCGCCAGGATCCAGGGCCGCCCCTGTGCGCCGCGACCGACCATCACCGCATCCGCCCCCGACGCCTCCAGGGCCGCACGGGCGCTGGCGGCGTCGACGACGTCGCCATTGGCCACCAGCGGCGGGCGCGCCGGCAGGTCGGCCACGGCGCGGATCGCGGACCAGTCGGCCTGCCCCTTGTAGAACTGCGCCCGCGTGCGGCCATGCACGGTCAGCATCGCGACCCCCGCATCGCGCGCCCGCGCCGCCAGATCGGCCGCGTTCAGGCAGTCGTCGTCCCAGCCCAACCGCATCTTCAGCGTGACGGGCACGTCGACCGCCCCCACGACCGCATCGACCAGCGTCATCGCATGATCCAGGTCGCGCATCAGCGCCGCGCCGGACAGCCCGCCGGTGACCTTCTTGGCGGGGCAGCCCATGTTGATGTCGATGACACGCGCCCCCATGCCGGCCACGATGCGCGCGGTCTCGGCCATCGGTGCGGCTTCGCGGCCCGCGATCTGGACGCTGACGGGCAGCGCCCCTTCGGTCAGCGCCTTGGCGCGCACGGCGGCACGGGTCGACGGGCGCGGTGTCACCATCTCGGTCGAGGCGACCATCTCGGACACCATCAGGCCGGCGCCGAACCGCGCGACCGCGCGGCGGCAGGGGACATCGGTGATCCCGGCCATCGGCGCCAGGAAGACCGGCGGGCCAAGGGGTGTGTCACCAAGCATGATCGGGTCGGGCAATCGCATGTTCTGTTCCTTCACCCCGGGGCAGACCGCCCGCAAGAACGGCAGGGGGCGGCTGGCCTGCCCAAATCGCAGGCGCGTCCCGGTTGCCTGCAAACCGGGCATGTTGCAATCATCTTAAGCAGACCGCGCGCCAAGGCTGCAAGCGGGCCGATGTCGCAACCGGAACCGGAAGCGACGTGGACGGTGGTGGCGGCGGGGCCTGCGTCGTGCTTGGATGGGCGCGGAAATGCAAGGGGGTGCCATGTTTCTGTCGGTGTTCGATCTGTTCAAGCTGGGGGTGGGGCCCTCCTCCTCGCACACGATGGGGCCGATGGTGGCCGGACAGCGGTTCCTCGACTCCCTGCGGGTGCAGCCGTTCCGCGCGCATGGGCTGCGCGCCAGCCTGCATGGCAGCCTGGCCTTCACCGGCAAGGGGCACGCAACCGACCGCGCGACGATCCTCGGTCTTGCGGGCTTTACCCCCGCCAGCATGGACATGGACGCGGCCGAGGCCGCGCTGGCCCGCAACCGAGAGACCCGCCTGCTGGAGCCACAGGGGCTGGGCCCGCTGGTCTTCGACCCCGAACGCGACCTGCGGTTCGATTACGACCACACCCTGCCCGGCCATGCCAACGGCATGACCCTGTCGGCGACAGACGCGCAGGGCGACGTGATCTATCACCAGATCTACTACTCGATCGGCGGCGGCTTCGTGATGACCGACCAGGAGCTGGCCGACAAGGCGGGCGCCGTGCGCAGCGATGCCACGTCCAGCGTGCCCTATCCCTTTGCCAGCGCGGCCGAGATGCTGGAGATGGCCCAGGCCTCGGGCAAGTCCATCGCCCGCATGAAGGAGGCCAACGAGCTGTGCTTTCGGTCCCGTCCCGACATGCTGGCGGGGCTGGACCGCATCTGGACCGCGATGCGCGACTGCATGGACCGCGGCCTGTCGACGGACGGTGTCCTGCCCGGCGGGCTGCACGTGCGTCGGCGCGCGCGCGCGATCCACGCCAAGCTGGTCGAGGAACGCGGCCTGAACATGACCGCGCCCCATGTCATCAACGACTGGATGTCGGCCTATGCGATGGCCGTGAACGAGGAGAACGCGGCCGGCGGTCAGGTCGTCACCGCACCCACGAACGGCGCCGCCGGCACGGTGCCTGCGGTGATCCGCTATTGGCTGGACCATGTGCCGGGCGCGTCCGAACGGCTGCTGCCCGATTTCCTGCTGACGGCGGCGGCGGTGGGCGGGCTGATCAAGCACAACGCCTCGATCTCGGGCGCGGAATGCGGCTGCCAGGCCGAGGTCGGATCGGCCGCCGCGATGGCCGCCGCGGGCCTGGCCGCCGTCCTGGGCGGCACCCCCCAGCAGGTCGAGAACGCCGCCGAGATCGCGCTGGAGCATCACCTGGGCATGACCTGCGACCCGGTGCGCGGCCTGGTCCAGGTGCCCTGCATCGAGCGGAACGGGCTGGGCGCGATCAAGGCCGTGGCGGCCGCCAGCCTGGCGCTGCGCGGCGACGGCAGCCACATCGTGCCCCTGGACGCCGCCATCGAGACGATGCGCCAGACCGGCCGCGACATGTCCGAGAAGTACAAGGAGACGTCGCTTGGCGGCCTGGCCGTGAACGTCCCGAACTGCTAGGGGGTCAGCTGCCCGCGCAGCGTGTAATGCAGGCCCTGGGGCAGGAATTCGGCCTGCCCCTCGCCGTTGAAATAGGCCGGGACGATCATGTTCACCAGGCGCGACCCGAACCCTTCGCGCGTGGGCGCGGCCACGACCTGACCGCCGGTCTCCTGCCAGTCCAGCGCGAAGTCGTCGCCCATGACCGACCAGGTCAGGTCGACCATGCCCAGCGGGCTGGCCAGCGCGCCGTATTTTGCCGCATTCGTCGCCAGTTCGTACAGGGCCAGCGACAGGCCGACTGCCTGCTGGCTGCTCAGCGGCACGGGCGGGCCGGACAGGCGGATGCGGTCGTTCCCGACCAGATGGGCGCCGATGGATCGGGCCATCACCTCGGTGATGTCGGCGCTTTCGCCCAGGCCCGTGAACAGGCCCTGTGCCTTGGCCAGCGCCATGATGCGCGCGCCGACCGTGTCGCGGGCCTCTTGGATGCTGGTCGCGTTGCGCAGGCTGGAGGACACCACGGTCGAAGTCACCGACAGGATGTTCTTGATCCGGTGCAGCAGCTCTTCCTGCATGACCTGCTGGTTGCGGCGCGCCAGCACCAGCGCGGTCATGTCCACAGTGATGTTCATCAGACCGGCCACGCTGCCGTCGTCGTCGTAAAGCGGGCTGTAGCTGAAGGTCCAGAACGTCTCCTCGTCGAACCCGTTGCGGGTCATGACAAGGCGCATCTCCTCGGAATAGGTGCCGCGGCCTGACAGCGTCTGGTCCACCAGCGGCTTGACGTCGTCCCAGACATCCGCCCAGATCTGCTGAAAGGGCTGACCCAGGGCCCGCGCCTCCTTGCGGCCCAGGACGGGCGCATAGGCGTCGTTGTACAGCATGATCAGCTCGGGGCCCCAGAACATGCAGGACGCATGCCGCTGCGCCAGCATCATCCGCACCGCGGTCGTCAGCGCGACCGACCAGCCCGAGATCGGCCCCAGGGGCGTGGCTTGCCAGTCAAAGTTTCCGGTCGCACGCGCCATCGGCCCGTCGTCCCAGGAAAATCGCGCCGGTTCGGGCCGCGCGGCGGGGCCCCGGGCGTGCTGTGCCGATCCCGTCATGTGGGTGCCACCAGAGAGAACATCACCGAAACCTATGCCGGTTCCCGTATGATATTCAACGAATAACCCTCGATGCAGCCGGTTTCGCACCAATAATCATCATTTATCAACAAGGTGAACCGTCCGGTGCGGCCGATCCATGCGGCGGCGACATGCCGGGACGGGGGCGTGACGCTTGCCCCCTGAGGCTGCGGTTGCTAACGCTTGGCGGACAGTGATCCCGCGACAAATCCGCCCAGAACCAGAAGGCCAAAGCCCCATGTTCCCCCGCCTTGCCATCCTTGCCCTGATGACCCTGCCCCTGGCCGCCTGCGACACCCAGGTGATGACCGACCTGCGACGCGGGGTCGGCCTGGACGACGCCGCAGCCCAGCCCGAGGAGCCGACCGGCCCGCGTCCGCCCGCCGTCTCTCCGCTGGAACAGCCGATCGAGACGGGCACGGTCGGGCGCGTCGTGCCAACCGCGGAACCTGTGACCTATCGCACCACCGCCTTCGTGGCGGGCGGGAACGAACCCGCCTGGAATGTCCAGGTCAGCGGCGACACGGCCGTCTATCGCACGCCCGACAACCAGGCCGGGCGCCAGATCCCGGTGAACCGCCTGGTCTTCAGCCAGGGCGTCGAATACATCGGCGTGCTGGGCGGGCGGCCCTTCGTGCTGAACCTGCGGGCGGCGAAATGCAAGGACAGCATGGTCGACGAGACCTATCCGCTGACCGCACGCCTGACCGTGAACGGCCAGACCCAGCCCGGCTGTGCACAGCCCGCCGCCCCGGCCGCACCCGCCACAGCCGAGGCCGCACCGGCCGCCGCCGGTTGACGCGCGCGCACGGCTCACGCATTCGTGTGTCGATCCGTGCCGCAAAGCCTGCCACTGCGCCTGACGATCCTGCCCTGCCCGCCCTGATCCTGCCGCCGAAAGGAAGCCGCCGATGCGCCGCTCGCGACTGACCCGCCAGCTGATGGCCACCACCCTGCCCCTGGCCCTGATCGTGGGGTCGGGCGTCGGCGTCGCGACCGCCGACCCGATGCTGGGGCGCAACATGTCGACCTATGGCCTGCCCGGCGGCATCGACACGCCCACGGCCGAGACGATGCCCGACGGCAGCCTGGGCGCGACGCTGTCGCTGTCCGACTATGCCCGGCGCGGCAACGTCTTCTTCCAGGCGCTGCCGGGGCTGACGACGGTCCTGCGCTATGGTCGCGTCGACGGGATCAACGATTACCGGCAGGAGGGGTTCATCTCGGACCGCTCGCTGGACCTGCGCTATCAGATCGTGGACGAGGACGGCTGGCGCCCCGCGGTGGCCGTCGGCCTCCAGGATTTCCTGGGCACCGGCGTCTATTCGGGTGAATACATCGTGGCCACGCGCAACGTGACGCCGACGGTGCGCGCATCGGTCGGCCTGGGCTGGGGCACGCTGGCGGGCAAGCCGCGCATCATCGACGTCGGCGACGAGGGCGGGACGCCCAATGTCGAGGACTGGTTCACCGGCGGGGCCAAGCCCTTCGCCTCGGTCAGCTGGCAGGTCAACGACCGCCTGAACCTGGTCGCGGAATACTCCAACGACATCTATCGCGCCCGCTACAGCGACGGCAACGAATACCAGCAGGGCGACGAGCCGGGCAGCAACATCAACCTTGCCGCCAACTATCGCTTTGGCCGCAACTACGAGGCCGGGCTCTATACCATCGGCGGAGAGACGATCGGCGCGCAGTTCACCATCGCGCTGAACCCGCGCGACGCCACCTATCCATCGGGCCTGGAAAGCGCGCCGGCCCCGGTGCGTCCGCGGCCGGCCCCCGCGCAGGACCCCGAGGGCTGGTCGGGCGGCTGGTCGCAGGACCCGACCGCCCAGCCCGCCATCCAGAAGGCCCTGGGCGACGGCATGGCCGACGAGGGGATGCTGCTGGAAAGCATGGCCCTGGCGCCGACCCGCGCCGAGGTCCGCCTGCGCAACCAGCGCTATATCAACCAGGCCGAGGCCGTGGGCCGCACCGCGCGCCTGATGACCCGCGCCCTGCCCCCGTCGGTCGAGACCTTCGTGATCACCTCGACTAGCGACGGGATGCCGACCTCGTCGGTGACCCTGCGCCGCAGCGATGTCGAGCGGCTGGAGAACACCGAGGCCGGGCAGATCGCCGCCGCATCCACCCTGTCGGACGCCGCACCGGGCGCGCCGGGGCTGGTGGCCAGCCAGGGCCTCTATCCGCGGTTCCGCTGGTCGGTGAAGCCCTATCTGGACCTGGGCATCTTCAGCGCCGAGGACGGGCTGACTCACGAGGTCGGCGCCGAGGCGCGTGCCAGCTATGAGCTGATGCCCGGCCTGATCGCCACCGGGGCCCTGCGCCAGCGCGCCTTCGGCGACATCGGTCAGCGCGGACCGGGCATTCCGGGCCAGCGGGGCGAATATTACAGCCCCGACGAGTATGAATCGAACCCCGCCCTGGAAACCACGCCGCAGGGCGTGCCGCGGGTGCGGTCCGACACGCGGATGTACACGGGCAATTCCAGCCCGGTGATCCCGGAACTGACGCTGGCTTGGTACGCCAAGCCGTCGGACGCGATCTATACCCGCGTGACCGTGGGCCTGCTGGAACGCGCCTATGGCGGCGTCTCGGCCGAGGCGCTGTGGAAGCCCGCCAATTCGCCCCTGGGCTTTGGCGCCGAGATCAACCGCGTCCGCAAGCGCGACTTCGACCAGTTGTTCGACTTCCGCGACTATGAGGTCACGACCGGCCACGTCTCGGCATACTATGAGTTCACGCAAGGCTTCACCGCCCAGCTGGATGTCGGCCAGTACCTGGCGGGGGACGTCGGTGCGACCGTGACCCTGGCGCGCGAGTTCGCGAACGGATGGCAGATCGGCGCCTATGCCACCAAGACAGACCTGTCGGCCGAGGAATTCGGCGAGGGCAGCTTCGACAAGGGCGTGACCCTGTCGATCCCGCTTGGCTGGGCCACGGGCCAGGCCAGCCGCGACCGCGTGTCGACCAACATCCGCTCGCTGTCGCGCGACGGCGGATCGCGGGTCAATGTCAACGGACGCCTGTACGACCGTGTTCGCGAAAGCCACACCGTCGATCTTTACGAAGGCTGGGGGAGGTTCTGGCGATGAGCAGAGCGATGCAGACGCGCGCAATCCTGGCCGGAGTGGCCCTGGCCGCCCTGTCGGCCTGCGGCAATACCGGCGCGGACGAGGCCGGGGCCAGCCCGCTGTCGGTTCTGGCCCAGACCGCGACCCAGGCCATCACGGCCCGCGGGGCGGCCCAGCCGGCGCAACCCGCCCGCAACCCCCAGCAGGCCGCGGCCGAGGCGTTGCGCGTCAATCCCGGCCCGCTGATCCAGGCGACCTTTGAAAGCCCTGCCCGCACGCAGGTCCTGGCGCTGACGGGGACGAACGGTGCCATGCGCACCTACATGACTCCCGACGAACAGGCGGTGATCCTGCGCGGCGGCATGCTGATCGGCACGCGCGGTCTGGGCCGCGACCTGTCGGTGGCGGAACCGGGGACCGAGGCGCTGATCCGGGCAGGCCAGTCCGGCAGCGGCACGCGCGTCATGCGCTATCTGTCGGGCGACGGGCTGGAACGGCCGCTGCAGTTTTCCTGCACCACTGCGCCCGGCCCCAACCCCGGCGTGATCCTGGAGACCTGCGAAGGGCATGGTGCGACCTTCCAGAACAACTATCTGGTCCAGAACGGGCAGATCCCCGTATCGCGCCAATGGATCGGGCCGGGCATGGGCTATGTGACCATCCAGACGCTGCGTCCCTGACAGGCAACACCGGAACGGAAAGACCGGCCCTTTGCGGGGCCGGTTTTTTCATGCGCGGGTGCCATGGCGGGCAGGCCTGCGGACAACGAAAAAGGGGCTGGCCAAAGGCCAGCCCCTTGTGGCTCGGACCGTGCGGACGATCCGATCCGATATCAGCTGTCGTCGTCGTCCGAAGCGACTGCGGCGATGACGCCCAGCAGCAGCAGGGCGGGGACGACCAGGCCAGCGTTCGAGGAAGCGGGCTGCTCCTCGACGATGACGGGCTCGACTTCCACGACGGGGGCGACATAGCCACCGGCCAGAGCCGAGGTTGCGGTCAGGCCGAGAGCGGCCGCGAAAGTAGCGAATTTGGTCATGATCATGCTCCGTTTCGATTGACGGCTGCCATTTCTGGCAACATCGAGGCGACAGTTACACAAACCCGAACAGTTGAAAAGCAGCATTGAATTGATTCCCCCGTGGGCTTGCAACCACTGTTGCATATTGGCCAACACCTGTTTCGGCACTTGGTTCCGGCCCCCGCAAACCCCCGGAAAAACTGTGACAATTCGGCACTATGCCCGGCGAAGTGCCTGTGAGACGACGAAAAAGATCGCCGCCGCGGTCACGATCGAGGGACCCGCCGGCGTGTCGAGTCGCAAACTGGCCCACAACCCCAGGATGACGGATGCGGCAGCGATCAGGGCGGCGCCGGCGGCCATCCGCTCGGGGGTCCGGGCCCATGTGCGGGCCGCCGCCGCCGGCACGATCAGCATCGCCGAGATGAGGAGCGAGCCCACCACTCGAATCGCCAGCGCGACCACCACGGCCAGCGCCAGCGACAGGACCAGGCGCTCGACCCGCGGGTCGATCCCCGCGGCCATGGCCAGCTCCTCGTTCAGGCTGCTGGTCACAAGCCGTTGCCAACGCAGGGCCAGGACCGCCAGAACCAGCGCCGCCCCCGTCCAGATCAGCACCAGGTCGGCACGGCCCACCGCCAGGATGTCGCCGAACAGATAGCTGGACAGATCGGACCGCGCGGCAGGCACGAAGCTGATCGCGACCAGGCCCACGGCCAGCGCGGAATGCGACAGCACGCCCAGGATCGTGTCCATCGCCTGGCCGCGCGTCACCAGCGCCGACACCAGGCAGGCCATCGCCACCGCAACCGCAAGTGTCCCGGCATAGATCGACACCTCGAAGGCCAGGGCCATCGCGACGCCCAGGATGGCGGCATGGGCAGTCGAATCGCCGAAATAGGCCATCCGCCGCCAGACCACGAAACTGCCCAGCGGTCCCGCCACCAGGGCCAGCCCCAACCCCGCCAGAACGGCGCGCATGAAAAAATCGTCAAGCATCGATGGTCACCCCTGCGCCCGGTCGGCGTGGTCATGGCCGCATCCCGGCCCGTGGACATGCGGCGTCAGGTCGTGGTCGTGGTCGTGGCGGTGCTGATACAGCGCCAGCGTGCCCTCGGCCCCGGCGCCGAACAGGGCGCGGTATTCGGGGGCGGTGCTGACATGCTGGGGCGTGCCCTCGCAGCAGACATGCCCGTTCAGGCAGACCACCCGGTCCGACGACCGCATGACCACCAGCAGGTCGTGGCTGACCATCAGCACGGCCGCGCCGGTCTGCCGGCGCACCTCCTCGATCAGCTGATAGAAGGCTACGATGCCCGGCTGATCCAGCCCCTGCGTGGGTTCGTCCAGGACCAGCAGATGCGGGTCCGCCAACAAGGCCCGCGCCAGCAGCACCCGTTGGAACTGGCCGCCCGAGAGCTGGGTCAGTTGCCGCGCACCAAGGCCCGGAACGCCGGTGCGGACCAGCGCATCCTCGGCCTGGTCGTCGGATACGCGCACGGGCAGCGACAGGAACCGGCGCACTGTCATCGGAATGGCCGTGTCCAACTGAACCCGCTGCGGGACATAGCCGATGCGCAGCCCCTGTCGGCGCGTCACCGCGCCGGAGGCCAGCGGCATGTGCCCCAAAAGCGCCCGGATCAGCGACGACTTGCCCGACCCGTTCGGGCCGACGACGGTCACGATCTCGGCGGGGCGGATGCGAAAATCGACCTGCGCCAGCACCGGTTCGGTCGTGCCGGGGCGATGGATCGTCAGCGCACGGGATTCGATCAGCGGGGTCATGCGACGCCTTCGGCGGCACAGGTGGCGCAGAGGCCCAGCGCCTCGATCGTGGCGCGTTCGACGCGGAACCCGCCCTGGGCCGCGACCGCGGTCAGCGCATCGCGGATCGGGGCGGCGGCGGCCTCTGCCACCTTGTCGCAACTGCGGCAGATCAGGAAGGCCGGATGATGGTCGTGCCCCGGATGCAGGCAGGCCGCAAAGGCGTTCAGTCGCTGCAGCCGGTGGGCCAGCCCATGCGTGACCAGAAACTCCAGCGCGCGATAGGCGACGGGGGGTTGGCGGCCGAACCCTTCGGTCGCCAAGCGGTCCAGCACCTCATAGGCGCCCATCGCGCGGTGGCTCTCCAGAAGGATCTCCAGCGTGCGGCGGCGGACGGGGGTCAGGCGCGCGCCCTGCTCGGCCAGCCGGGCCGCAGCCTCGTCCAGCGCACGGTGGGCGCATTCGCGGTGGTCATGCGGCGCAAAGGTCGCGGCGATGACATGGTCGTGGTCGTGGTCTGGCACGGGGGTCCTTCACGCAGCGATGCGTTACTTTATTACAATGCGGTTGACTTGTTACCCTGTAACACACAGAACCCTGCCATCGCAACAAACCCGCCCTGCAAAGGAGATCCCGATGCGCAGCCCTGCATCCCTTGCCGCCATCCTGTCACTGACCGCCGCCCCTGCCCTGGCCACCCCGCAGGTCGTCACAGACCTGGTCCCCACCGGCGCCCTGGTCCAGGAGGTCATGGGCGATCTGGCCGAGGTGCGCGTCCTGCTGCCCCAGGGGGCCAGCGCGCATCATTACCAGATGCGCCCGTCGGACGCCCAGGCGCTGCAGGGTGCCGATGTGGTGATCTGGATGGGACCCGAGCTGACGCCCTGGCTGTCGCGGGCGTCGGACACCCTGTCGGGGGCCACGCAGCTGCGCCTGCTGGAGGTCGAGGGCGTCGCCCTGCGCGACTATGCCGGTGCAGCGTCGGAGGGTGACGCGGACCATGGCGACCATGCGGGTCATGACGACCACGCGGATCACGCCGGTCACGATCACGGCGATCATGCCGACCACGACCACGACCACGACCACGACCACGACCACGACCACGGGGACCATGCGGGGCATGATCATGTCCATGCCGGCACCGATCCCCATGCCTGGCTGAACCCCGCCAACGCGGCGCCTTGGCTTGACGCCATCGTCGCGACGCTGTCCGAGCAGGACCCCCAGAACGCCGCCACCTATCGCGCCAACGCGGATGCGGCGGCCGAACGCATCGCTGCCCTCGACGACACGTTGCGCGAACGCCTTGCCCCGCATGCGCAGGACCGGTTCGTCGTGTTCCACGACGCCTATGGCCACTTCACCGATCACTTTGGCCTGCAGCCTGCAATCGCCGTGTCGCTTGGGGACGCCTCGACCCCGTCCGCGGCGCGCATCGACCAGATCCGCACCCAGATCGCCGAGTCCGGGGCCGTCTGCGCCTTTCCGGAATACGCCCATGATGCCGGCCTGATCACCACCGTGACCGAGGGCAGCGACATCCGCACCGGCGGCGAACTGAGCCCCGAGGGCGGCACGCTGTCCCCCGGCGCGGGCCAGTACGAGGTTCTGTTGACTCAGATGGCAGACACCATCGTCGATTGCCTTGCCGATCAGTGATCGCCCGTCCGGGCCGCCTTCGCGGCGGTCCGGACCACCTGTCAGCGGGTCGAAATCTGATCGTGAAGAATCCTGACTATTTTACTTTGACAAACCTGAACGAATTTGTCAGCATTGGGGCATCATCACTGTCCCAGCATGAGGCTGACCATGACCGCAACGCGCCCCGCCGATTTCACCCGTCCCGGCACCGCCATTCTGGCCCGGATGCCGCAGCATGACGCCACCGCCCTCACGCAGGGCGGAAACCAGGCGCTGATCGTCCTGGACGAGCAGGTCTATCAGCTGCGGATCACCCGTGCGGGCAAGCTGATCCTGACGAAATAGTCGATCGACCTTGGCAAAAGGGCCGCCCTCCCGGGCGGCCCTTTCGTCATGCGTGCTGTCGCCTGTCAGCCGCGGGGCTTGCCGCCGGGGCGGCCACCACCCTGCGGGCGATCTCCGCGCGCAGCGCCGAACGGCTTGGCCGCACCCGGCCGCGGCTTGCCCTGAAACTTGCCGCCCGCATCACCACGCGGACCGCCGAACGGCTTGCGACCCTCGGCCCCTTCGCCACGCGGTGCGCCATAGGGTTTGCGGTCGCCATCGGCACGGGGTTTGCCGAAGGACTTGCCCTCCGGGCGCGGACCGCCGAACGGCTTGCGGCCCTCGGCCCCTTCGCCACGCGGCGCGCCATAGGGCTTGCGGTCACCATCGGCGCGGGGCTTGCCGAAAGGCTTCCCCTCCGGACGCGGACCGCCGAACGGCTTGCGGCTCTCGGCCCCCTCGCCGCGCGGTGCGCCATAGGGCTTGCGGTCCCCATCGGCGCGGGGCTTGCCGACGGGCTTCCCCTCGGGACGCGGGCCGCCGAACGGCTTGTGGCCTTCGGCTCCTTCGCCGCGCGGTGCGCCATAGGGCTTGCGGTCGCCATCGGCGCGGGGCTTGCCGAAGGGCTTCCCCTCAGGGCGCGGACCACCGAACGGCTTGCGGCCTTCGCCACCCTCGCCGCGCGGGCCGCCAAAGGGCTTGCGCGCCTCTCCGGGCTTGCCGGCAAAGCGCGCGGGGCGGGCATCGTCGCCCTGACCGGACATGCGGCCGCCCCCTTCGCCGGGGCCGGATTTCTTCCAGCGCGGCTTGTCGCCTGCGGGCCGGGGGCGGTCGCCGAAACCGCCAGCCGAATCGTCGCGGGCGCCAAAGCGCGGGCGTGCGCCGTCGGTGCCCGCGGGCTTGGCACCCCAGCTGCGGGCCGGGCGGTCGGACTGACCGTCGCGCGGACGGTCGCCGAAGCCGCGGCCGGCGGGCTTGCCGTCAAAGCCCGGCTTGGGGCCGAAGCGGCGCGGGCCGGCATCGCCCCCCTCGGACCGGGCGGCGCGTTCGCCGGCAGCCCCGCGGGGGCGCATCTCGCGCGGCTTGTCCTCGACCTCTCCGGTCAGCAGGCCGCCCAGCTGGTCACGCAGGACCTTGCGCTTGACCTCGGTCACCTGGTTCTTGTCCATGCCGGTCAGCTTGAACGGACCATAGCCGATGCGGATCAGGCGGTTCACCTGCAGGCCGACATGGGCCATCGCGCGGCGGATCTCGCGGTTCTTGCCCTCGCGGATGCCCACGCTGATCCAAGCGTTCGCACCCTGCTGGCTGTCCAGCTTGATCTCCATGGGGGCGAAGTCCTCTCCCTCGATGGTGACGCCGCGGCGCAGCGGGTCGAAGGTCATGTCCGAGGGCGTGCCGTTCACTCGCACCCGGTACCGGCGCAGCCAGCCCGTCGCCGGCAGCTCCAGCCGTCGCTTCAGCTCTCCGTCGTTCGTCAGCAGCAGCAGGCCCTCGGAGTTCAGGTCAAGACGCCCCACGGTCATCACCCGAGGCATGTCGCGCGGCAGCGCGTCGAACACGGTCTGGCGGCCCAGCTCGTCGTTTTCCGACGTGATTAGGCCCAGGGGCTTGTAGTACAGCCACAGCCGCGTCTCCTGCGGCTCCTCCAGCTTCTTGCCGTCGACGGTGATCCGGTCGGTGGGCAGAACGTCCAGGGCGGGACTGTCGATCTTCTTGCCGTTTACGCTGACGCGGCCCTCAATGATCATCCGCTCGGCCTCGCGCCTGCTGGCGACACCGGCGCGCGCCATCACCTTGGCGATGCGGTCGGCTTCGGTGCGGGGGGCGACCTGGGGGGCCTTGCGGTCGGGAATCTGATCGTCGGTCATGCGCGTCTCCTTCGCATCGCTGCGGGGCAAAGAGGGGTGCATACGCCCAAGAGGGCCGTGTGGGAAGCGTTTCTTTCCCCGGCTTGCGCGCCGCGCGGGGGATTGCGACAAGACGGTCATGGTCCCCTTCACCACCCATATGGCGCTTGCCCTGTCCCAAGCCCGCGACGCCGCCCTGCGCGGAGAGGTGCCGGTGGGCGCCGTCGTGACCGACCCGCAGGGCCGCGTGGTGGCCGCCGCGGGCAACCGCACGCGCGAACTGTCCGACCCGACCGCCCATGCCGAGATCCTGGCGATCCGTGCCGCCTGCGCGGCCCTGGGGTCCGAACGCCTGCCCGGTCACGAGCTGTGGGTCACGCTGGAGCCCTGCCCGATGTGCGCGGCGGCCATCTCGGCCGCGCGGATCGCCCGGCTGTATTACGGGGCGTCGGACCCGCGCATGGGGGGCGTCGCCCATGGCGCGCAGGTGTTCCGGCACGCGCAGTGCCATCATCGCCCGGAGGTTTATGACGGCCTGGCCGCGCCGGAATCACGCGACCTGCTGCGGCGGTTCTTTGCGCAACGACGGTGACGCGACCGCTTGAACCTGCCGCGCGGGCGGACTATACCGATCCCCGCGCGGGTGTTGTGTAATGGTAAGACCCTAGCCTTCCAAGCTAGAGACACGGGTTCGATTCCCGTCACCCGCTCCAATCCCTCTCATGGCATCAGACGACCGGATGAAACCGCATCACGCGGCTGCCGTCCTGCGGATCGGTCAGCGTGCTTGCCCGCACCTGAAAGACGCGCGCCAGAAGGTCCGCGGTCAGGATACGGTCTGGCGGGCCCAGGGCCACCAACCGACCGGCCTGCATCACCGCCAGCCTGTCGCAGCGCATCGCCTGGTTCAGGTCATGCAGGGCGATCACCGTGGTCAGGCCCAGGCCGCCCACCAGATCCAGGATCGCCAGCTGATGACGGATGTCCAGGTGGTTCGTCGGCTCGTCCAGCAGCAGGATCCGCGGCGCCTGCGCCAGCGCACGGGCGATATGGGCGCGCTGGCGTTCGCCCCCCGACAGAGTCGACCAGTCGCGCCCCGCCAGATGTGCCAGGTCGACCCGCGCCAGCGCCTGCGTCACATGCGCCTCGTCCGCCGGGGACCAGGGCCGCAGGGCGTCCAGCCAGGGCGTGCGCCCCAAGGCCACGGCATCGCGGACCGTGATGCGGTCCGACGTCTCGGCGCTTTGGGCGACCAGGGCGATGTGGCGGGCGACCTGGCGCGCAGGCATGGTGCGCAGCGGCCGGCCGTCCAGCGCGACCTGGCCGCCGTCGGGGCGGACCAACCCGGCCAGCATCCGCAGCAGCGTGGACTTGCCCGACCCGTTCGGGCCGATCAGGCCCAGCATCTCTGCGGGGCGGATGTCCAGGGTGACGCCGGCCACCAGGGCGCGTCCGCGCAGGCGGCGGGTCAGATCACGCGCGATCAGCATCATGACGCGGACCGCCCGCGGATCAGAATCGCCGCAAAGGCCGGCGCGCCGACCAGCGCGGTCACGACGCCGATGGGCAGGGTCTGGCCGGGTACCAGCATCCGCGCGATCACGTCCGCGGCGATCAGGAAGACCATGCCGATCAGCGCCGACACGGGCACCAGCCGCGCGTGGCGCGTGCCCACCAGGAACCGTGCCGCATGCGGGACGACCAGCCCGACAAAGCCGATCGCACCGGTGACCGACACCATGACCGCCGTGGCCATGGCGGTCGCCAGGATCAGCACGGCCTGAACGCGCCGGACCGGCACGCCCAGGGACGCCGCCGATTCCGTGCCGAAGGCAAAGGCGTCCAGCGCGCGGATGTGCCATGCGGCCGCGCCAAGGACGGTCACGGCGGCGGCCAGCGACAGGCCGACATCGTCCCACCGGACGCCCGACAGGTTGCCCAGCAGCCAGAACATGATGCCGCGCGCCTGTTCCGCACTGGCCGACCGCGCGATGATGAAGCTGGTCAGGGCGTTGAACAGCTGCGACCCGGCGATGCCTGCCAGCACGATCTGCGCGGCACCCCGCGCGCCCGGACCGCCACCCGACAGGCGCGCCAACCCCACCACCAACGCAAAGGCCGCGATCGCGCCCAGCAGCGCGCCCGCCGACATCGGCACGAACCCCGCGCCGATCCCCGCCACCGCGACCGTCACGGCCCCCGTAGACGCCCCCGCCGAGATGCCCAGCAGATAGGGGTCGGCCAGTGCGTTGCGCAACAGCGTCTGCAGGACCAGCCCCGAGATCGCCAGCCCCGCTCCGCAGGCCCCTGCCACCAGCGCGCGCGGCAGGCGGTAAGCCCAGACGATACCCTGATCGATCGGGTCCAGCGGATAGCCCGCACCCAGCATCTGGTTGGCCAGCGCCTGCCAGACGGTCGAGAGGGGGATCGGCGTTTCCCCCAGGGCGGTGCCGGCCAGGGGGGCCGCCACGATCAGCAGCGACACCCACAGCCAGACCGGGGCCAAGGGGCGGCGGACGGTCGGCACCCCGACATCGGCGGTCATTCGGACAGCCCGTCCATGCCCGCCGCCAAGGCCTCCAGCCCGTCGATCATGCGAATGCCGGGATGCAGCGCCTCGGCGTCCAGGATGACGATGCGATCCCGGCGCACGGCGGTCATCCGGCGCGTGACCGGGTCCGTTTTCAGAAAGCGCAGCTTTGCCTCGACATCGTCGGCAGGAAAGCGGCGGCGGTCCATGCGCGCGATCACCAGCACCGAGGGGTCGGCACGGGCGATCGTCTCCCACCCTACGGCGGGCCATTCCTCGTCCGAGGTCACGACGTTGCGCAGGCCAAGGCGGTCCATCATCCAGGCCGGGACGCCCATCCCGCCCGCCATGTAGGGGTCCAGCGCCAGATCGGCCGAGGAGAACCAGACCGCCGCGGACGCATCCGGCAGGTCCATCGCCCGCGCGCGCTCCACGACCGCCACCTCTCGGGCCTGCAGGTCGGCGATCAGCGCCTGGCCCGCGTCCTGCGCGTCCATGACGCGCGCGATCTGGTCGATGCCGTCCCACAGCGTCGCGATGTCGAAGGGCGCAAGGCGGGTGCCGTCGGCGCCCACGCTGTTGTCCTTGCCTTGGCAGTCCGTGGGCATGACATAGGCCGGAATGCGCAGATCGGCGAACTGCCGGCGCGTGCCGACCGCCCCCTGATCCCCGATCATCCAGGCGAACATCGTCGGCACGAAGCCGGGGCGCCGGTTCACCACCGATTCAAAGCTGGGCGTGTCGTCGCTGATGCGGTCAACCCTGGCATCATCCTCTGCAAAGGCGGGCAGCACCGGGGTGAACCACAGCGCGGTCCCGGCCATCCGGTCCGCCTGGCCCAGCGCATACAGGATCTCGGTCGTGGACTGGCCGATCGACACGACGTTGTCGGGACGCGCGGGGATGGTCACTTGGTGCCCGCAATTGTCGATCACCAGCGGATAGTCGGTCGGCGCGGCAAGGGCCGCCTGGCCCAGGCCCAGCGCCACCGCGGTCGTCAGGAAGATTCTGGTCGTCATGGTCGTCCTTCATGAAACGAAGGACGGGGCTGAAAAAGGCGCAGCGGCGTCACCGGGGTCCCACCCACCTTCGCGGTCGCGTCGGATGAAGGCCGTGGATCGGCGCATGCGGTCTTTCTCCGGGGCACCCCGCCCGGGTTGGTTCAGGTCATGATGGCAGGTCTCCTGACTTGCGGGTCGCGGCCTTCCCCGCCTTCCCGGCGCAGGGGGCGCCAGTGGCATCATGGGGTCGGCTACCGCTTACAGTTGCGGGGGCAGTCGCGGATTCGGCGCCTGATGGCTACACCTCACCACGTTCCCTTTTCACCCTGCCGGGGCCTTGGCCGGCACGGGAACCATCACGGACGGAAATGCCGCCGGGTGGGGACAAAGTCAACTGCCGCGGCAAGCAGCCCGCAGCCGACCCGGCCACCACGGCCGACGCACCTGTGACACCCGCCGCTTATGCCAGCCTGATCCCGGCGACCGGTGCGCCGCTGGTCGAACGCGCTGGCGCCCTGCGGAGGAAGGAGTTGGTCCCAGTCCTTCCTGCCAGGCATTGATGGGGGGTCGGATATAGGGCGTCAGACCACCGGGCGATCCAGCGCCTGACACCGCAGGGCTTCAAACCTGGCCGGGCCTCTTTCGCCACAGGTGGCGAAGGTCCAGCCGGGGATAGTCCCGCTCGATCTGGCTGCCCCAGAACAGGCCGGCGATCGGGGCTTCGGGATGGTCAGGGTCAAGGCCATAGTCGATCTGGGCGATGCGTTCGGCCGGCATGTGCAGGGTGTATCGCAGGAACAGGAACTGCTCCAGCCAGGCGTCATGGTCCTTGTTCGTGAACAGGTCCGGACGGGGGACGGGTTCGGGGTCGTGCATGATGGGTCAGCCTTGGGTGACGGACCCCGATTGTCCGTCAATCCGCTTGCCGGTGCAACATTCCTGTCCCCGAACGAAAAGGGGGCACGCCGCATCCGGCATGCCCCCCGATCCACGGCAGGCGATCAGTAGATCGCCAGGGCCGGGAACAGGATCAGCAGGCCCACCGCCAGGATCTGCAGCCCGATGAAGGGCAGCAGGGCGCGGAAGATTTCTCCCAGCGAGATGTCCGGCGGGGTCACTGACTTCAGGTAGAAGGCGGCGGGCCCGAAGGGCGGCGACAGGAAGCTGACCTGCATGTTCATCGCGAACAGCACCCCGAACCAGACGGGGTCGTATCCCAGGCTGACGATGATCGGCACGAAGATCGGCATGGTCAGCAGCGCGATGCCGACCCAGTCCAGGAACATACCCAGCACGAACAGGATCGCCATCATGAACAGGATGATGATCGTCGGGTTGTCGCTGATGCCGGTGATCAGTTCCGACACGAAGTTGATGCCGCCCATCAGGTTGAAGACGCCCACCAGGGCAGATGCACCGATGCCGATCCAGACGATCATGCCGACCGTCTGCAGCGTCTGCATGGCCGCGCCGCGCAGCAGGCCCCAGGTGAATTCGCCGCGGATCACGGTCGAGATCAGCACGCCCGCCACGCCCACGGCGCTGGCCTCGGTCACGGATGCGATGCCGCCATAGATGGAGCCCAGCACCATGATCACGACCAGGATCGGCAGGAACAGGCCCTTGAGCAGGCGCAGCTTTTCGTCCCGCGGGACGCGGGCGGTGACGGCCGGGGGCACGTCGCCCGGCGTCAGCCAGGCACGGATCAGCACATAGGCCACATAGAGCAGCGCCAGCATGAAGCCCGGCACGAAGGCGGCCGTGAATAGGTCGCCGATCGAGACGTTCGCGGTCAGGCCATAGATGATCAGCACGATCGAAGGCGGCACCATGGTCCCCAGGCTGCCGCCCGCGCAGACGACGCCGATGGCCAGCTTGCGGTCATAGCCCTGGGCCAGCATCTGGGGCAGCGCGATTAGGCCCAGCAGCACGACCTCTCCGCCGATGATGCCGGACATGGCGGCCAGGATGACGGCCACGAAGATCGTCTGGACCGCCACGCCGCCGCGGATGCGGCCGCCGACCAGGCGCATCGCCTCGAACAGGTCGCGGGCGATGCCGCTGCGGTCCAGGATCGCGGCCATCAGCACGAACATCGGCACCGACACGAAGACGAAGCTGGACACGAAGGTATAGACGCGGCTGGTGATCAGCGGCACGACGTTCGGACCGAACCACCCGAGCGCGAAGATCAGCGTGACCAGCAGCGTGACGAAGGCCAGCGGGATGCCCGTCAGCAGCAAAAGCAGCAGCAGCGCGAACAGAAGGCCCGTCCCGGCCTCGATCCCCAGGGATTGCAGCGAACCGAAGATCTCCATCAGCGGGCTCCCTTGTGCCCGCGGGCATAGTTGACGGTCAGGATGGCGAATTGCAGGGCCATGATCGCCAGCGCCACCATCAGCAGCACCTTGAGCACGCCCGGATAGGCCGGGTTCCAGGCCGAGCCCGAGGTCTCGAGGTGAAAGCTGCCGTCGGGGCGCCAGGCGGACCGCTTGACCATCTGCCAGGCCGCCCAGGCGAAGGCGCCCGAGGACAGGCCGCAGATCGCCGAGATGAGGATGTCGGCCACCCGCCGCGCGGCGGGCGGCAGCAGGTCATAGACCAGGACGACCCGGATGTGCCGGTCGCGCGCGGTGCACAGCAAGCCCCCGTAGACGAACGAGATCGCGCACAGGAACACCGTCGTCTCGTGCGCCCAGTTCGTCGGGCGGCCGAACACGTAACGCAGCACGACCTCCTGGATCAGGATCAGCATGGCGACCACCAGGCCCAGGGCCGGGATGATCGCCAGACGGTCGATCACGCGACCCAGGCGCCCCGACTGGGGCACGGCCTCGTGTTCCTCGCGCGGAATGGCTTCGGATGCGTCCATCATGTCCTCCTCCCTGGAAGGGACCGGGCGCGGACGCCCGATCCTGCGGCGCTTACTGCACCAGGCCCTTTTCGGTCAGGTACGCGGTCAGCGCGTCATAGACCTGCTGCGCCGCGGGCGACTGTCCGGCGACCTTTTCCCATTCGCCCATCGCGATGCCGCGGAACTTGGTGCGCTCTTCGTCGGACCAGTCGTGGACGGTGATCGTCCCGCCGGCCTCGGCCTCCGCCACGGCGGCCGCGTCGGCCTCGGCCAGGGCTGCGACCTGGACGCGGGCGAAATCGCGAACCGACTGCGTCATCACCTGCTGCAGGTCCTCGGGCAGGGCGTCCCATTTCTCCTTGTTCATCGAGATCTCGACCAGGGGCATGGAGTGGAAGCCGGGATAGACCGGATGGGGCGCGACCTCGTTCAAGCCTTGGGCTTGGTTGGTCGAAAAGACGCTGTAATCGGCCGCGTCGATGACCTTCTTGTCCAGCGATGTGAACACCTCGGAGCCGGGCAGGTTCACCGGCGATGCGCCGGCGGCGGCAAAGACCGACTGGACCAGGCCTTCGGGCGCGCGGATCTTGACGCCGGCCAGATCATCGACCCCGTCCAGCGGCACGGCGCTGACCAGCGCCTCCAGGCCCGGCGTGGTGGCGCCGATGAACTGCAGGCCATAGGGGTTCATGATCTGGTTCAGCAGCTCGGCCCCGCCGCCGTTCTCGACAAAGTCCAGCATCTGCTCGGGGTCGGACCAGGCGCCGACCGGGTTGCCCATCAGACCGAAGGCCGGATCGCGTCCCGAGAAATACGACAGGTCGGTCACGTGACCGTCCAGGATGCCCGTGGCGATCGCATCCTGGGTTTCGTTATGGGCGACGATGGATTCGACCGGCAGCAGGTCGATGGCGATGCGGCCGCCGGACTTTTCCGCGACATCCGCGGCCCAGCCCTGCTGGAGGACGAAGTTCGGGTTGCCCGACGGGTCGGACGACTGGAAACGGAAGCTGTGATCCTGGGCCATGGCGGGTGCGGCCAAGGCCATCGCGGCGCTGGCCGACATCAGGAAACGGGTCATCTTGGTCATGGTGTCTCTCCTCCGGTTGAAACTAGGCGCGGGTCGGACAGGGCCGCGACCGCGCGGTCGATGATCTGGTCGGGCGGCAGCGCCACGTCGATCCACAGCGCGCCTTCGGCGGCGGGATCGGGGGGCTGCAGCGCGGCCAGCTGGCTGTCGATCAGGCTGGCGGGCATGTAGTGGTCGCGCCGTGCCGCCATGCGCGCCGCGATCAGGTCGCGGTCGCCGTGCAGGAACACGATGTCCATCGCCCCTGCCCCGGCCCGCAGCCGGTCACGATGCGCCTGGCTGAGCCCCGAGCAGGCCAGAACGGCGCGATGGGGCGTCGCACGCGTCGCCGCCGCCAGACGGTCCAGCCAGCCCCACCGCATGTCGTCGGTCAAAGGCAGCCCGGCCCGCATGCGCGCCACGCTGGATTCGTCGTGATACAGGTCCGCCTCGATGAAGCTACCGCCGATGCGGTCGGCGATGCCACGGGCCACGGTCGACTTGCCCGTGCCGCAGATGCCCATGACCAGAATCGGCCGCGCGTCCATGATGTCTCCTCCCGATGACAGCGCAATCATGGATGACAGCGCTGTCATCGGTCAAGCCCCTTTTCTTTGCGCGGCGATGGCGTAATCTGCGCGCGTCATGAACAAAACCTCGCGGATCACCCTGTCTGATGTGGCGCTGGCCGCCGATGTCAGCCCTATCACCGTGTCGCGCGCGCTGCGGGACCCGTCCAAGGTGTCGCCGCTGGCCCGCGACCGGATAGACCGGGCCATCCGCGAACTGGGCTATGTGCCGAACCCTGCGGCGCGCGCGCTGGCATCGGGGCGCACCGATATCGTGGGTGTCATCATCCCGTCGGTCAGCAACAACGTGTTCGCCGACGTGATGCGCGGCATCGACGAAGGTCTGCAGGGCAGCCCGCTGATCGTGCAGCTGGGCACCACGCGCTACTCTCCACTAACTGAGGAGCAGCTGATCCGCGTGTTCCTGTCACAGCGCCCGGCGGGATTGATCGTCGCGGGCCACGATCAATCCCCCGCCGCCCGCGCCCTGCTGGCCGGGGCGGAATGCCCGGTCGTGCAGATCATGGAGGTCGGCCCCGATCCCATCGACCTGGCCGTCGGCCTGTCGCATTTCGACGGGGCGCGGGCCGCCGCCGAGCATCTTCTGGCGCAGGGATACCGCGCGCCGGCCTTCCTGGGTGCTCAGATGGACCCGCGCAGCCAGCGCCGCCTGGCAGGGTTCCGCGCCTGCCTGGAGGCCGCCGGGCTGGGCGGCGACGATCCCGTCGTCACCACACCCGAGCCGTCCTCGGTCAGCCTGGGGTGCCGGCTGTTCGCGGATCTGATGGCGCGCCTGCCGCAGACGGATGCGGTCCTGTGCAACAACGACGATCTGGCGCTTGGCGTGCTGTTCGAGGCGCGTCGTCGCAACATCGCGGTGCCCTCCCGCCTTGGCATCTGCGGGTTCAACGACCACGAGATGATGTCCGCGGCCGAACCGCCCATCACCTCGGTCGCCACCGATCGGCGGGCGATGGGCGCTCAGGCGATCCGCCTGATCCGCGCGCGCCTGGCCGGACAGGATGCGCCCCGCGGCCATGCGGTCGACCTGGGGTTTCAGCTGATCCCCCGCGCCAGCACGCGCCGCAACCGCTCCAGCGCCAATCGGCCAACCTGACGGCCCCTCTTTCGGACATGACCAGCCTTGCACATGCTGCAAAACTGCCCTTTCATGGATCGAAACGGATGGGAGGATGTCATGACCCTGAGGCCGCTTCACCGCACGCGGTTCCTGCTGACCCTGGGGGGCCTGTGCCTGGCCCTGCCCGGCGCGGTGCAGGCGCAGGCGCAGGACTATCCGCATGCGGACGAACCGATCGGCACGGTCGAGGACGTCTATGACGGCCACCTGACGCCGGACCTGGCGGTCAGCACCTTCCGCAACATCGACCGGCTGTTCCCCACCCGGGCCATCCCGGCCGGCGACACGCCCCGCGACCTGCCGGAGGCCTTGGTCGATCTGCCGGAAATGGTGACCTATCAGGTCGATGACGCAACCTATGACCTCTACGACTTTCTGTCGCTGGACAATGTCACCGGGATGATCGTGCTGAAGGACGGCAAGGTCGTCTACGAGACCTATCAGCGCGGCAACACGCCTGACACGCGCTGGATGTCGATGTCGGTGGCCAAGTCGATCACCTCGACCCTGGTCGGCGCGGCGATCGTCGATGGCCATATCGGCGGCGTGGACGACATGGTGGTCGACTACGTCCCCGCACTGGCTGGCAGCGCCTATGACGGGGTCAGCATCCGCGACATCCTGCTGATGGCGTCGGGCGTCGACTGGAACGAGACCTATACCGACCCCCAGTCCGACCGCCGCGACCTGCTGCGTGCGCAGATCGAACAGCGCCCCGGCGCCGCGATGGAGGTGATGGCCGCCCTGCCCCGCGCGCATGAACCCGGAACCCACCACACCTACTCCACCGGCGAGACGCAGGTTCTGGGCGAGGTTGTCTATGGCGCGGTCGGCAAGCCGTTGTCTGACTATCTGGCGGAAAAGATCTGGCAGCCCTATGGGATGGAGGCCGACGCAAACTGGTGGCTGGACAGTCCCGACGGGGTCGAGATCGGCGGCAGCGGCCTGTCCGCCACCCTGCGCGACTTCGCCCGCTTCGGGCAGTTCTTCCTGGAGGGCGGGGTGATCGACGGTAGCACCATCCTGCCCGACGGATGGACGGAGACCGCCGGCCAACCGCAGGAGCTGAAAAGCGGCGAGACGATCGATTACGGATACATGTGGTGGCCGGGCTGGACCGAGCCGTCCATCGCCGACGGTGCCTTTGCCGCCATCGGCATCCAGGGGCAGAACATCTACATCAACCCCACGCGGAACGTCGTCATCGCGACGCATATGGCGCAACCGAAGCCCGTCGGACGCGAACCGGTCGATCCGCTGGTCGTGTTCGACGCCATCTCCGAGGCCTTGGAGTGATGGTCCCGCGGCCGTCTTATGCCATCAGGTCGTCACAGGAGAGCTGCGCCCGGTCATTCGAAAGCCAGACCAGGTCCGTTGAAAGGAAAGGCGTATCATGATCGATGACACGGATCGAAAGCACCTGCAGCGCTGTGTCGACTTGGCATCCGAAGCGCTGGGCCGCGGCAACGAGCCCTTCGGATCGGTGCTTGTGTCGTCCGAGGGTGAGGTGCTGTTCGAGGACTACAACCGCATCGGCGGGGGTGACCACACCCAGCACCCGGAGTTCGCCATCGCCCGATGGGCGGCGAACAACATGGACGTTCAGGATCGCGCCAAGGCCACGGTCTATACCTCTGGCGAACACTGTCCGATGTGCGCCGCCGCCCATGGCTGGGTGGGGCTTGGTCGAATCGTCTATGCAAGCTCTGCAGCCCAGATGACGGCGTGGCTTTCCGACCTGGGCGTCCCCGCGTTCCGGGTTCGCCCGCTGCCCATCCGCGACGTGATCAGCGATACGCCGGTCGACGGCCCTGTCGAGGAATTTGCACGACAGGTCCGCGCTCTCCATGTCCGGTCGCACATCCGCTGATTTCCGGGGGTACGAGCCAAGGCCGACCCTCTAGCAACTTTTTCTCCCATTTATAACCAAAGTCTTTCAACGAGGGCGGTTCGCAATGACCTGCCACTTATCTTTCATCCAGCCACGACCGGATTTCGGTTGGGATTTATGCAGGTTGGCGCGGCTTGAGCAATCGCCCAGCGCGCGGAACCCTTATCGCGTGCAGCAGGTAGGGCAGTAGCGTTTTGGTCAGGTGCAGGGCGAAGCCTGCGCGGGTTTTGTAGCCACGCGCACAATGCGGACGCCCGGTGTTGTAGTCGGTCCCCCAGGCCGCCATCAGTTCGCGGGCATGGGTGAGGTTGCGGAACAGGACGTCGTTCAGAAACTTGTCCCGTATCCGGCCGGTCAAGCTTTCTACGAGGCCGTGTCTCGCATTGGCTTGCCGGGCGCGATGTCGTGCCATTCAACCTTGGCCTCGGGGCACCACTTCAGGATGGTGTTGGGGGTCAGCACTGTCGCATTATCGCTGACGATCATCCCGGGCTTGCCTCGCTGTTCGACCAGCGTCGTCAGTTCCTTGGCGACACGGCGGCCCGAGATCGATGTGTCGGGGATCGCCGCCAGGCATTCCCCTGTGACGTCGTCCACTACGTTCCGCACCCTAAACCGTCGCCCGCAGGCGAACTGGTCATGCACGAAGTCGAGGGATCAGTGGGCATTGGCGCACGCCTCAATCAGGATCAGGGCCCTCGTGCCGAGCGCCTTGCGGCGCGCTTTGCGTTTGCGGACGGTTAACCTTTCCTTGCGGTAGAGCCGATAAATGCGGTTGATGTCCGACAACTCCCAACCGCGCCGCAGCAGCACAAAAAGCTGCCGATACCCAAAGCGACGCCGCTCATTGGCCAGGTCTCGCAACCGACCCCGCAGCGCCGTGTCAGGTGCGCGTCGCGACTGATAGCGCGCCATCTTCCGGTCTGCCGTAGCAATCCGGCACGCCCGGCGTTACAACAGCCCGAACCGGGCCTTCAGCTGCGCGACAGCCTCGCGCTTCGCGGCGAGCGCTACCATTTTTCTGACAGTAGCTCTTTCATCGCCGCCATGTCGGGCATCTGCTCTGCCACCAACTTCTTCAGCTTCGCGTTCTCATTCGGCGATATGCGTCTCATTCCAGCGTGTTCAACCGCTTGGTCTCGGACACTGTCATCCCGGAATACTTCGCCTTCCAGGCATAAAACGTGCCTTCCGACATTCCATGCTTGCAGCACAGATCAGCGCACTTCGCGCCTGCCTCGTATTCCTGCACGATCCCGATGATCTGCTGATCGCTTCGTATCGTTCGCTTCATCGTCCGTCCTTTCCTTGGGGCGGATTCTAGTCGCAGATGAAGAAAAAATCCCATGTCTTCAGACGGCTTTTCCAGGCGCATGTATGGCACGTGGTCGAGGAGATGCGGGATGAGGCGATCAGCTGCGCCCCGCATCTGCGTCAGGGCCTTCAGCGGCTGCACAAGGCGGTGCGGGACGGCATCTGCGATGTCATCGTGGCCGAGGCGCTGGACCGGCTGTCCCGGGACCAGGAGCATATGGCGGGCCTCCACAAGCGGATGGCCTATCACAGGGTCAAGATCATAACCCGGTCGGAGGGCGAGATTGACGAGATGCGGATCAGCTTCGGCGGGTTGATGTCGTCGCAGTTCCTCAAGCAGTTGGCTGAGAAGACACGCCGCGGCCTCGAGGGCCGGGTGACGGCGGGCAAATCGGGCGGTGGCAACAGCTACGGCTACCGGGTGCGGCGCGGCTTCGATGCGGGCGGCTCGGTGATCACGGGCGAACGGGATATCGACGAAGGTGAGGCTGCCGTGGTCCGCCGGATCTTCACGGATTACGACAGCGGCCTCTCGGCACGGACAATCGCGGCGGCTCTGAACGGTGAAGGCGTGGCGCCGCCCCGTAGCGGCGGGACGGGCTCTGGCAGCTGGGGATCATCGACCATCCAGGGCAACTGGCGGCGCGGCACGGGGATCCTGAACAACGAACTCTATGTCGGGGTGCGGGTCTGGAACCGCCAGAGCTTCCTGAAAGACCCCGACACGGGCAAGCGCCAGGCGCGTCTGAATCCGCCGGAGATGTGGGTGACGACCGAGGTGCCCGAGCTACGGATCATCGACGCGGCGCTGTGGGATCGGGTAAAGGCGCGGCAGGCCGGCATCCGCGAAGCGATGAACCCCGCCGGAGTCAACGATGCCCGCATAGGGCCGGAATGCGCGAGGCGACCGGCTTACCTGCTATCGGATCTGGTGCGTCGCGATTGCTGCGGGTCTGGATACTCGATGATCAATCGGACCCGCCTCGGCTGCAGCGGGGCGCGCAACCGCGGTGCAGCCGTCTGCACCAACCGGGCGACGATCGGACGCGAGGATTTGGAAGAGCGGGTGCTAGGCGGGCTCCGGGATCGCCTGATGCATCCGGAGCTGATCGCCGCCTTCGTGGAGGCCTATCGCTTGGCCTTCAACGAGGCAGCCGGGCGGCGCAGCAGCGATCATGACGCCGCCCGTACGGCGCTCGCGCAGGCCGAGGCGAAGATCGCGGGCCTCCTGACCGCGATTGAGGATGGGATGTATTACCCGTCGATGAAAGCGAAGATGGAGGCTCTTGAGGGACGCAAGGCGGAGCTGACCCGGATGCTTGCGGCGACGCCCGAGCCCCTGCCCTGCGGCTGCACCCGGCCTTGGGCGAGCGCTACCGCCAGGAGATCGGCTGCCTGGCGGAGGCAATGCAGAGGCCGTCCACGCGATCTGTGGCGACGGGGATTTTGCGGGGTCTGATCTGTAAGATCCGGATGGTGCCGGAGGCTGCTGCGCCGGGCGCCCACGGTTTTCCACTTTTAGGTAAGCTTGCGGCGATTCTTGGCCTTGCGGAAGGCCAGGCCGGCATCAGTCGCCCGGACATGCGAAAGCCCCGGCGTTTGGCCGGGGCTGGTGGTGAGTCTTTGACGGTGGTTGCGGGGACAGGATTTGAACCTGTGACCTTCAGGTTATGAGCCTGACGAGCTACCGGGCTGCTCTACCCCGCGCCAAGGTTGTCCTGATCG
>NZ_JYGY01000031.1:0-1059 GCF_000967825.1 Paracoccus sp. 228
GCCGAGGCACAGGCCAAGCTGAACCGCCTCAAGACCCGACAGAAGGCCAGCGACACTCGCCGCAAGATTATCGTCGGGGCTGTCGTCRTGAAGGCGGCACTGGAAAGCCCAGATGCTGCCGCAAAGCTGGCAGGCCTGCTGCGCGACCGGGTGACACGCGAGCTCGATGTGAAAGACATTCAGCAGCTCCTGGCCAGCCTCGACAAGAAGGCCGCGCGTCATGGCTGATCCGAGACACCCCGCCGCCGCCCCCACACCCCAGGACGAGATGCTGGAAGCCCTGGTCTCCGTCACCGCGGAGAACACCACCACGCTGATCGACGTGCAGCACCAGGCAGCTGCAACAGCGGCCTCCGTGAAGGATGCCCGCACCTACATGGCAACGGTCGTCAAGAACACGGACTGGGAGACCAACGGCAAGAAGATCGCTGCCATCCTGGACAATGCCCTGCGGCAGGATCGCGCCGCCCTGCATGCCGTCAGTGAGGCCGCACGCGACATGCGCGGGACATCCATCGAAATCACCCACAGGGCCGTGGATGCCGCTGTGGCGCAGATGGATGCCAGCAAGGCCTTCGACAGAGCCGCAGAGCGGCTCCTGGGAACCCTGGAGGCCCATCAGCAGGGCAAGTGGCGCAGGGCGGGCATCATCGCCCTCATCGGGGCGCTCTGCGGCGCTGTGGGGTTTCTCATGCGCGAACCCGTGAACAGGTTCACCGTCCTCCGCGAAGCAGGCGTCGAGATCAGCCGCGACGCCTCCGATCCAGCCTGCAGAGACCTCGGCGGAAGAACCATGCCCTCCGGGGACGAATGGGCCTGTGTCATCTGGCAAGACAAAGAGCAGTGAACCGTTGAGCAAAGGCCGGGGCGAACCTGTAATCGACCATTGGTTCAAGTCGAAGGACGATGCATGGGATGAGGGCAGTAGCCCTGTTCGCGGTATCCTGACAGAGATGCCAAGCAGGTTGGATAAAGCAGAAAACAGGCCTCTCAAGTACCAAAATAAGAAGCAAAATGGGCGAAGCCCCTTCTTGTTCTTCTTAGTTCTATAGTTCAGGC
>NZ_JYGY01000032.1:0-1068 GCF_000967825.1 Paracoccus sp. 228
TCCTGTCCGCCTTCGAAGATGTCCCCGATCCCCGCGCCGAGAACACGCGACATGACTTGGGTGAGCTGCTGGTCATCGCCTTTGTGTCGGTCCTTTGCGGCGCGACCTCCTGCGCCGAGATGGCGGCCTTCGGGCGCGCAAAGGAAAGCGTTTTCAGGGGTTTCCTCAAGCTCAAGCACGCGGTTCCGTCGCATGACACCTTCTCGGCCGTGTTCCGGATGATCGATCCCAAGGCGCTCGATGCGGCTTTCGGGCGCGTGCTGGCCGATGTCGCGGCCCTCCTTCGTGATGGCGACGTGATCGCCGTTGACGGCAAGGCCCTGCGCGGGGCCCGCGATGCGGGAGAGAGCGGCCGGACGCGGATGATGGTCTCGGCCTATGCGGCGCGGCTGCGCCTGACGCTGGCCAGCGTGCCGGCCGATCGGGGTACGGAACTGGAGGCCGCCATCGAAGCGCTTGGCCTGATCGCGCTCAAGGGGAAGGTGGTGACCGCCGATGCCCTGCACTGCAATCGCCGTACGGTTGCTGCGATTAACGCGGGTGGTGGCGACTGGTGCCTGGCGCTCAAGGCCAACCAGGACTCGCTCCTGTCCGATGCCCGGGCCAGCTTCGGGGCCGAGCCAGACGCGCACCCAAGCGCGCTTTCCGAGGATATCGGCCACGGCCGGACGGAAACCCGAAAGGCGACCGTCGTTTCGAGCAAGGCTCTGGCAGAGCATCATGAATTCCCGGGCCTGAAGGCTTTTGGACGGGTCGAGGCCACCCGAAAAACAGCCGAGGGCACAACCTCGGAAACGAGGTACTTCGCGCTGTCCTGGGTGCCGACACCGGAGGTCCTGCTGGCGACCGTACGCGCCCACTGGGCTATCGAGAACAGTCTGCACTGGCAGCTGGACGTGTCGTTCCGCGAAGACGCGGCACGCAACCGCAAGGATAACAGCCCGGGCAACATCGCCATCCTGCGTCGCCGTGCTCTCGACGTCATGCGCAGGGACACGTCGAAGGGCTCGCTCTCCATCAAGCTCAAGAGGGCAGGCTGGGATGACGACTTTCTCCGAAACGTTCTCA
>NZ_JYGY01000005.1:0-2594 GCF_000967825.1 Paracoccus sp. 228
TAATACAAACCCGATCAGGACAACCTTGGCGCGGGGTAGAGCAGCCCGGTAGCTCGTCAGGCTCATAACCTGAAGGTCACAGGTTCAAATCCTGTCCCCGCAACCACCGTCAAAGACTCACCACCAGCCCCGGCCAAACGCCGGGGCTTTCGCATGTCCGGGCGACTGATGCCGGCCTGGCCTTCCGCAAGGCCAAGAATCGCCGCAAGCTTACCTAAAAGTGGAAAACCGTGGGTCATAATTTCCTTTGCGGTAATGTAGCGTCTGCCCGACTTGAAGGAGCATTCGGGGCTATACGCCTTGGTGCTCGACGCATCACGCTTGGAGAAGGCGTCAGCTGTCGCTTCGCATGATTGGTAGCCGGCTTGAGGATTTCATCTCTCGCAACGACAGGTTCGACCGGATGCTGGTGACGCCGGGAAGCCGTCGAAGCGTGGTCTCGACGAAGGTGCTGTAGTCATCCAGATCTCGCGCGACGGCGATGAGCAGAAAATCGTCGGCGCCGGTCGTGTTGTGGCAGGACAGGATATTGGGCGAGGTTTCGATGATGCGCTGAAACGTAGCGGTCGCTGTCGCATCGTGTTCGGAACAGCGCAGTTGGACGAATGCCATCACGCCCAGTCCGATCTTCCGGCGGTTCAACCGGGCCTGATAGCCCTCGATGATGCCGCTTTCCTCCAGCCGCTTCAGACGCCGCCAGCATGGCGTTTCGCTCATCGACAGCGTCTCGGCCAGTTTGGCATTTGTCATGCGGCCGTCGTCTTGAAGCAACGTAAGCATTTGCATACTGACGGCGTCAATCTTGGTCATGGAGCAGAGTATCCGTGGGTTGGCACATCAAAAGGGCAGAGTCTGCCTCAATGATGGCAAATGATAAGAAGATTGGCAAAGCGCTTTCCCGCCATGTGGCTAGGATGACAGCCGATGGTTCACCACCTGAAGGAGCTGACCCCATGAAAGCCGTGATGTTTGAGACGTTCGGGGAAATGCCCACGCTCGTCACCCTTCCGGACCCGACCCCAGCCGCGCATGGCGTCGTTCTCAAGGTGGAGGCGACGGGCGTCTGCCGCAGCGATTGGCACGGCTGGAAGGGGCATGATCCCGACATCGAGCTTCCGCATGTTCCGGGCCACGAATTGGCAGGGGTGGTGGTGGCCGTCGGCAAGGACGTCACCAAGTGGGCAGTGGGGGACAAGGTCACCGTCCCGTTCATCTGCAGCTGTGGCAGCTGCTCGGAGTGCCATGCCGGACATCAGCAGGTCTGCCTGCACCAGGAGCAGCCGGGCTTCACCCATTGGGGTTCGTTTGCTGAATATGTTGCCATCCACAGAGCCGACCTGAACCTGGTTGCCCTGCCGGACGGCATGGATTTCGCCACCGCTGCCAGCTTGGGTTGCCGGTTCGCCACGTCCTTTCGTGCTGTCGTCGATCAGGGGCGGGTCAGTGCGGGGCAATGGGTGGCCGTTCACGGATGTGGCGGGGTGGGTCTGTCCGCGGTGATGATCGCCGCAGCGGCCGGGGCCAACGTCATCGGCGTGGACCTTGATCCGGCAAAGCTGGATCTGGCCCGTGCGCTTGGTGCGGCTTTCGTGATCGACGGCAGGCAGGAGAATGTCCCCGAAGCGATCCGGGAGATCACTCGGGGTGGCGCGAACGTGTCGATCGATGCGCTTGGGCATACGGTGACGATGACCAATTCCATCCTCTGTCTGCGGCCGCGCGGCAAGCATATCCAAGTGGGCCTGATGCTGGGCGATCACGCGGCACCGGCCGTGCCCATGCCCAGGATCGTCGGTCAAGAGATCGAGATCCTGGGCTCGCATGGGATGCAGGCTCATCGCTACGGCGCGATGCTGGACATGGTGGCCAGTGGCAAGCTTGATCCCGCGCGGCTGGTGGGGGACCGGATCAGCCTTGCCGAAGCCCCCGCGGCCTTGGTGAACATGGACAGGTTTCAGTCCGTCGGCGCCACGATCATCACCCGGTTCTAGGAACATCAGAGAGAAAGGGATCATGGTGTTTGGATCCCCATCTCCCTGCTCTCAAGGTCCGGTCAGGTCGTGAACGGAAGGTCTGGTGCGCGTGGTTTTGGCAGCGAGGTGGGTATCGTCTTATCACGGGAAGCCACCGGCTGCAGGTTCGCAGCAGGAATAAGCGTTTAGTGTATGACCGCCATAACTATGGCACAAACAGTGGTCGCGCGCCATTTTTTGTCCGGTCAATAGTGGGAAGATGAGGTCAGCCGGTCTTTATGGCATTGAAAGGCCCGGTTTCATACGGCAGGCCTGCTCCGCTCTGATTTGATCGAACGGCGTCAGGGATTGGCTGATTTAGCTCATCACGATCGTTGCAAGCCTGGCCACCGTGGTCGCGACACACCTCCTGAGAACGGCGGTGCAAAAGTCGGCCACGGTAGCGGCGGGATGATCCTGCTGCGGGCGGCGTAAAAGTCGTCCACCTTTACCCTTTCTGGCGACAGGGAGGGCGGGAGGATTTTCACCGTGGACTTGTATCGTAGAGTGCGACTGGCCTGTGCCGAGGGGATGAGCCAGCGCGAGGCAGCGCGTCATTTCAACATCGCGCGCGACAGCGTA
>NZ_JYGY01000005.1:4484-371984 GCF_000967825.1 Paracoccus sp. 228
ACCCACCACGTCAATATCCTCGAGATGAACGGCGACAGTTATCGGCTCGGACAAAGCCGCGCCCGAAAGGCTGAAGCAACCACATAATCGCACCTTGCGAGATTGGCCCTGCGGGCCAAAGCGCCATGGCACGCGCCAGCTATTTGGGGAGCGCGCGCGCCATGGCGCTTGGCGCCCCGCCACTGGCCTGGTTTTGCGCCGCCGCGTGGCCGGTTTTTACGCCGCCGTTGACAAATTGATTTAATCAAGGGTTGCCGCGACTTCTTGTCCCTTTGAAATTTTCTATTGTTCTGCCTTGCTTATGAAGGCGCGAATTTCAGATTCACGGCCTTGGTTCCAAGGCCATGTTTCACGGAGGCAGTTGCTATTGCGGTTGCACTTCCAGTGTTAATTGTAGACGCTATGCTGACCGCTTTGCTGTATGATTTTCCAAGCGATTATCGGTACAAATAGCGTAGATTCTGTCGGCTATGTCATATCGGAGAAGACTAAGAGCAAATTCAACGGTGGCGTTGGCTCTGGATCAAAGGATTGGTGCCTCTCCCGCGGCCTGTTATGGCTGTGAAGTTTGCCGATGCTCGCAAGGGCGTCGTAAGCTAGGAGAGGTTTCCGATGACGTTTAAAGGTGATGCCGCCTGTTCTCTATGAGGGCAAAACATTAGGACTACTGCTGACGAAGTCGCGGGGTGCAACGGTTGGTCAGCGTTCTGCGATCATAATAAATGCTGATGAAAACATGGCGTACTATATGCGCGGCAGTCGAAATCTGTGCACTGCCATATCTGATACGGATATGATCACGTGTGCTGCGGGGTGTTTCGATATCACTGAATGGACGGCCTGCCTCTTTTTTGCAATCTTCGGTTGATTTGTATAGAGGTCTATCCCTCCTTAATAGATAATCCGAGTCATTATTCCCACGGTCAAGAGACCGAAACCATATAATCGTAGAACGGTCCGTTTCGACATGGCGCTTTCAGCGAAATAAAAAATCAGCCTAATAACTTAAAAAATTCAAGACAATGTAGTAAAAAGATAATTTCCCTATTTTGGCATTGTTGCCGCGTGAAAAATCTTCAAGTTGATTAACGTTACTGGAACATCATCTCCGTCGCTTGGTTGGGGCCCCGATAAACCTGTCGGCGGGTCGCTGTGATGCTCGTCTTCAGCCAGACAAGGGAGATCTCAGATGTCCATCAACGATCCGAACCTCAGGGAGACTGATACGTCCGAACAGGGCAGCATCAGGGCCGAGGCCTCCGAACAAGCGTCGCGGTTGGCCGAAACGGTCAAGGACGAGGTCGCGCGCCGCGAGCAAAACCTGCGTTCCGGCGTTGCGCACCGTGCCGAGAGCGTGGCCGAAGGTCTGCGCAAGGCCAGATCCGAGATCGATCCGGATTCGACTGTCGCACAGATGTTCGACCGTGCCGCCGACAGCGTCAGCGGACTGGCGGAGAGCCTGAATTCGACGGACCCCGGACAGATGCTGGGTGATGTGCGTCGCTTTGCGCGTCGCCAGCCGGGCGCCTTTCTGGGTCTGTCGGCGTTGGCAGGCTTTGCCGCGGTCCGCTTTCTGCGGGCAGGGTCCGCCAGTTCGTCGGACATGACCAGGTCCGGTAGGTATGGCATGACCGGCACGACCCGGCCGACCAGCTCCGGTGATCGCGCAGCGGTCGCCCAAACGGGTGCTGCAAGCCCAGATCATCACACGGGCATGGGGGCCAAGCCTGTGTCTGGCACCGGCACCGGCGCAGCGTCATCCGGCAACCCTGGCCTCTCGGGCAGCCGCACGATCGGAGGTTCGTATGACTGATCCTGTCCGCTCCCAGAACCCTGCCACGCTTGCCACCGATGCACTGCGGCTGTCGGGGGATCTTGTCCGCAAGGAAATCGCCCTTGCCAAGGCAGAGATGCGCCGGAATCTCAGCCATGCCGGTGCCGGGCTGGGGATGATCGTGGCTGCCGCCGTCATCGGCATCGTCACGCTGAACGTGCTGACGGCGGCCTTGGTGGCCGCCTTGGCGGAAACCGATCTTGGCCCGATCTGGAGCGCGGTCATCGTCGGGGTTGTGCTTGCGATCCTGGCCTATGGCCTTTTGCGCAAGGGCATGGCCGACCTGAAACCCGAGAACCTGATGCCGACGCGCACGGTCGAGAACGTCCAGCGCGACGCGAACACGGTCAAGGAGTCCTATCATGACGCATGATGCAGACAACCCGGATCATATCGAACGCGAGATCGAGAAGGACCGTGACGCGCTGCGCCGCACGCTGAACGACCTGCAGGACGAACTGTCCCTGGACGGCCTGTCGCGCCGCCTGACAGGCTCCGTTCGTCGGAACGGCGCGGAATGGGCGGAATCGGCCAGCGCAGCCGCCCGTGCCAACCCTGTTGCCTTGGGCCTGACCGGTATCGGGCTGGCATGGATGATCTTCGGTCGCGGGCATGACCCGGTCCATGGCCTTGGCCAATCTTCCGGACGGCGCGACGACCAGACGGCATCGACGCGGGCTTACGGCACCCCGCCCCCGCGCGGCGTGGCATCGACCACGGATTGGAGTTCGGACCGTCGCCCGATGACGACCGGATCGTCATTCGACCAAAGCACCGGATCCGACAAGGAGCATAGCATGATGGACAGAACCAGAGAGACCGCCGGCCACCTGCGGGACCGCGTCAGTGACGGCTCGACGGCATTGCGCAATCGCGCGCGCCATTTCCGCGACCGTCTTGGAGAGGGCACCGAGGGGATGAGCGAAGAGGCCCGTCGCCGGATCGAGACGGCACGCCGCAAGGCACTGGATGCCAGCGACGCGGCCAGCCGCCAGATGGCGCGGGCGAACAGGCAGGTCGCCCGCAGCTATGACAACGAGCCCTTGCTGTTCGGTGCGCTGGCACTGATCGGCGGCGCGGCCTTGGGTGCCCTGTTGCCCGGCACGCGACAGGAGGGCGAGCTGATGGGCGACTATCGTGATCAGCTGTTCGACGAGGCGGAGGCGATCTATGCGGAGGAGAAGAGCCGCATTGGAAACGCCGTATCAGCGGGCTTGGACGAGGCGAAATCAGCCGCCTCCAGCGTCGTGGCCGCCGCACAGGACGAGTTGACGGACGCGGAAGAAGGCAAGGCATCCTCCGGATCCGGCCATTCCCAATCCTCCACGGCCCCCCGGACAGCCAGCTCTCCGACAGGTATGCCGGGGTCGGCAAAAGTCTAAGCGTCTAAAGCATCTTTGGCAGCCTCGCATCAGCGGGGCTGTCGTTTTCGCGAAGCTCTGTTCCGACCCGAGCTTGTCGTGATCGTCGGCGTTGTCTTTGCCGAAGAAGAAGTGCGGCACCGGATACCAGGTTGCAGTGTTCCAAAGGCGCCATCTGGCGGACGTGATGGCGACACGTGCTTTCAAGACACGCTCTCTTCTGAGCAGGGCAGGCGCTGGCCAGTCAGCCCACCGCAAAGGCACCGCCCAGAGGCACGGGGAGGCCGTGGCTCCCTCCTCAAGTGCAAACGGCCTCAACGGCTCTTCGACAGCATCGAAACCGACAGCAGCATATCATGGCAAGCAAGGACCAGCCCGCCGAAGACCGCACGGATCTTGCCGAAGATCGTACCATTCTGGCGGTAGAACGCACGTTCTCTGGCTGGATCAGGACTGGTTTGGCGACTGCTGCGGTCGCAATCGGGATGCAGGCCGTCTTCGGCCCGTTTCAGCCCACCTGGGTTCCGAAAGCCGTGGCGACGGTGTTTCTTCTCGCGGCACAGATGATGCTTCTGTTCGCTTGGTGGGCCAACCGCACATCCCGGCGCAGACTGTCCGTGCATGCGGCCCGGGCCCAACCCGCAATCCGGATCGCATTCCTCATTGTGCTGCTGTCGATCGGCATTTGGGGAACGGGTGCCGTGCTGTGGTTGCTGTGACGGAGGGCGGCTTGAACTGCAGGCGTACCCTCCTTGGGCAACAGCGAGTTTCGGGGGCTTTCGGTTAAGCTTCGGTCACGCTGGCACGGGGGGATCTTCGGACACGTGATCCCTGGTCAGGATGCGACACAGGCGCGCCGTCGTCGTGCCGCCAAGAATAACGCTCCGCGTCGACATCTGTTGTGGATCAACAACGCGCGCCTGCCCGTACATTCGGCCAAAATCCATGCGGCAATCATTGCTATCAACAAACGGCAATCCACCATCTTACGATGGTTGGCGAAGATAGCGGCTGTCGTTCGGCAGTGCACGCTGACGGAATGTCGTCGCCAGCGCATGCAGCCGTTCTGACAGCGCATCTCCCTGCAGTGCCGGGCCATGACCTGTCACCATGATCCGGGGCTCCAGGTCCGCCAGTCGCCGGACCGACAGATCGGCCGCTGTCCAATCGGGTGTGAAATAGGCAGGGGGGCCCTGCAGGTGGCCCTGCGGCATCAGGGCACCTCGGAGGGACTCCTGGCGCGTCGTGATGACGGCATCGCCCGCCAGCAAGGCCCGCGTGCCGGCGTTCCAGAACGAGACATGACCCGGCGTGTGGCCGGGCGTATGGATCCACCGCCAATCCTCCAGATCCGGAATGCGGCCATCCTCCGGCAGGGCCCGAAGATGGCGCGACACGTCGATCGGATGCCGGGGGAACAGCCAGGACAGTTCCGCCATCATACCGCCCCCCACCTCGGGGGCTGCAGGGGGATAGGCTTGGCGGCCGGTCAGGAAGGGATGCTCGGCCGGGTGGGCATAGATGGGCGCGTCCCATGTTTCTGCCAGATGATGCAACGCGCCCACATGATCGAAATGCCCATGCGTCAGCAGGATCGCGGCGGGGCGGGATGCGCCATAGCGCCGTCGTGCCGCCTGCAGGATGGCCGCGGCCGAACCCGGCACGCCCGCATCGACCAGATACCAGTCCCGGTCGCCGGCACCGGCAGCACCGATGAACGCGACATTGACGATGCCGCAGCGCAAACAGGCCAGATCGTCGCCAAGATCAGTCGCCCAAGCCTCCGCAGGGACGGCAATGCCGGTCGGTCCGGGGGGCGAGGACGCCGCCGCCACCGCCAGTGAGAACGCCCCATAGCCGCGCAGCATCGTGCGCACCGTCTGGTCGTCCACGTCGCGTGCCAAGGCAAGGCAGGCCGCACCCTGCGCGGCATCCAATAATCGGTGCTGGTCCATGCGGATCGGCCGCCCGGGCGAGCGACCGCGATAGGATGTCGCCAGCGAATACGCGGCCACCCCCAACCCGAGGGCGGTCAACGGCGCCCGAAGGCCGGCGTTTCGTTTCATGGATGCCGGCCCCAGGACCAGCAGGGCCGCGGACACGGCATCAAGCGCGGCGTGCAGTCGGGATGGGATCATGATGGGCCTCTCATGTCGGGGGTTCAGCGATGATGCTCTCAAGCGCCTGGGCCATCAGCATATGTCCTAGCTTGGATCGGCGGCGCAGCGACGCCTGGCTGTAATCGAAGGACTTTCCGGAAAAGTCGTCCTCGGGGTCCGACAGGATGACATGATGAAAGCGACGTCCGGTCAGGTCGCACGCCGCGATCGCGCGGCGCGATTGGCACCCGAAGGCAAGCTCCTGTGCCCGGTCGGCGATGCCGTCCATCGTCTGGCGCAGCGGCCCCGCTGCGCTGTACAGATCGCAGGCCAGGATCAGGGCGTCGTCATCTCGATCCAGCAGCGTGCGCAGGGGCAGGTTCTCGGCCAGGCCCGCATCCATGAAATGCCGCCCGTTCAGGGTGACAGGGGGGAACAGGACCGGCAACGCGCTGCTGGCCATAAGATGATCCACCGTCAGCGGTTCCACCGTATTGCGGAACGCCGCCACGGTGCCGGTTTCGGCATCCGTCGCGGTCACGGTGACCTCGATGCCGCCCGCGTTCAGCAGATCGAAATCCACGTATTCCTCGATCAGCCGACGGGTCGCCCTGCGATGGAAGACTGCCCTGTCGGGCGGCACACCGGGGAGGATTTCGGCCAACCCGGGGACCGATGGGCTGAACAGCGCAGGGTTTCCGAACAGCAACGTGCCCGTGACCAACCGGCGGCGCCCGCTTCCCGACAAGGCAGACTGAGCGATGTCGTTGAGAAAGCGGTCCAGGCTTTCGACCCGCCGGTCTGGCGGATTGCCCGCGATGACCGCCGCGACGATCGCCCCGATCGAGGCGCCCGAGATGCGTGTGACGTTCAGCGCTGCGTCCTGAATTGCCTTCCATGCGCCCGCATGAAAGGCCCCCAATGCGTTTCCGCCGGACAGGCACAACCAGGTCTGCATTCCGTCATTCCCCATTTACTGTCCGTTCAAAGGCGTGCCGATGGTCGGCGTGGCGCCCATAGGCACGCTCCAAAGCGGCTGTTCGGTGATGTCGGGGGCATGGGCTGTACGCACGGTCAGGGGCGGCTCATGGTCGGAGATCTGGCTGGCCGGTAAGGTGAGATCGAACGTCGGGCTTGCCTGCCTTGCGCGCAGGGGTTTTGCGGCGGCGGCATGGTTGGCGATATCATCGACGCTTGGCACTCTGTCAGCAGTCACGGCGGCAGTCTGATGCTGGCAGAGGTGCCGGCTGACGCAGCTGCTCGCTGTGCCGGCTGTCATACGCCTGCTTGCCATATGAACGTTCCACCCGAAAAGGTCGCTTGCCGGCAGGATCGTCGGCGTGGCGCCAATGACAGGGGGAGCGAGCCTGAGCCTCGACGGGGTCGGGACGGTGTCGGCGCATGTGACTGCAAAGACGCGTGGGTGGTTCATCGGATCCTCCTTGTCGGTGGAGGTCCGCCAACCGGCAGCCGCAGCAAATGTTCCTGGCCATGACGACGTCAACGTTTCGGGCAAAGCGCTGGTTCGAAGGCGTCGTGCCACCAGCGACGACCGATCCATTCCCGACCGTATTTGGAAACTCGGACGCAGTATGTTGCTTTCTCGAGTGCTTGTAACCTCAGGAGTGGCGCCTGGCTTATCGGTGAGGAGACCTGACAGGACGTGCAAGCTTGGGAACCGCCTGACGCGCTGACATGTTCAATGAAACGATACAGGAGAGCGGAACATGACCGGTTCGACCCCACCAATTGACCTTCCCGACGACCTTCGCCGTGGCTTGGAGACCGCGGCAGCCGAAGCGGGAGATTCGCCCACGAACATCATCGTCAAAGCATTGGAAGCTTTTGGCATCGAACGGCTGACTGATGATCAGCAGCTGAAACGCATGACCGGATCGCAATAAACGTAGTCAACAAGGTGTCAGAGGCTGCGATCCAGTCAGCCCCTTACCTGCAAACAGATGCGTGAAATATCGGTTCTACCGGTAAACCTTGCCGAACCAATTCAGACTGGTTGATAGGTCAACGCCACTTCTAGCGATGATTCACTTGGGATACCAAGCTAACGCATTTCGCTGAAACTGGATAACCAGCGCTGCGGCGGGTCTGTGCTCATATCCCTCGGCATTACCAATGTGACACGCCTCGCAACATGCGTGCCAAGGGGACGTGGACGTCGCGTGTGCCGCTGCTGGGGTCTGCGCCCAGCAGGCCGTTCGGGCACATGCGGTCGTCGTCCCATCCGGGGTGGTCGGCAATGGGGTAGAGGCATACCCCCTCCACCCGGACGCCGCGATGGCGGGCGTGATGGGTCTGGGTCATGACATGATCGAACCACGCGGCGCGGCGCGCGCCTTCGGTCCCGGTCTCGGCCAGCATCACGGGGCGGTCATAGCGCGCCGCGACCTCGACGAGCAGATCTGACAGGGGGCTGTGCAGCGCATGGTCGACGTCGATGGGCGGGCCGCCATGGATCCATTGGTTGTTCCAGTAATAGTTGACGCCGACCACGTCCAGCGCGGCCTCGGACCCGCCGATCTGCGGCCAGATGCGGCCCGCGATCAGATCGAAGGCCTGGAACTGGGCGTCGTGCCAGCCATGCGCCTCGAACAGCGGGCGGCCGGTCCAATCGGCATGCTGGACCGCGATCAGCGGCTCGGCGGTGACGAAGCGCGCCCGCGGGTCGATGGCCAGCAGCTCCGCACGGGCGGCCAGATAGCAGCGGGCCAGCTGGACCTTCAGCTCGAACCCGCGGCCCCCGGCGAACGGGTTCAGATAGCCCGCATCCCCGCCGGCCCAGGACAGGAAGCTGATCTCGTTCACCGGGCACCAGAAGGGGACGGCATCCGTCACCTGGCGATGGTGCCGACCGGCGGCGCGGGCCAGCCAGGCAAAGCGGTCGACGAAGGCCGGGGACCAGACGTCCAGATCGTCAGGCCAGCCGTAATGCATCATGTCCCAGATCACCTGCGTGCCGGTGTCGCGCGCCGCCTGAAGCATCGGGGTCCAGGATCCCAGGTCCAGCGCGCCGCCCGCGTCGATCGACGGCCAGCGCAGGGCATCGCGGCAGGTGCGGATGCCCAGGCCTTGCAGCTGCAGGTAATCCTGGGCGGCATGGGTGTCGTGACCGATGGCCGCGATGACATCCAGCCGCCGCCCGTCGCGCCGCCGATGGGTCGAGGATTCCCATCCCCCCTGGATCATGCTGGCGAACAGCGTGGGCGCCGGCGCCGGGACCTGTTCGGCCAGGACGGTGTCGATCAGCGCCTGCCATTGCGGCACCACGACCGCGGCGGAATAGGTTGCGCGCACATGGGCCTGCAGCGCCGATCCCAGGCCGTGCCGCAAGGCCGGATCGTCGATCAGCCGACGCATGGTGGCGGCCACCGCCGCAGGATCCTCGTGCGGCACGAACAGGCCGCTGACGCCGTCGCGGATCTGCTGCAGGGCGCCGTTGTCGGGGGTGGCGATGACGGGCAGGCCCGCGGCCCCGGCCTCGGCGATGACATGGGGCATGCCCTCGCCCCGGCTGAGCCAGCAGAAGACATCCATCGCCGCCAGCAGGTCGGGGACGTCCGCCCGGTCGCCGGTAAAGATCACGCGGTCGCCAAGGGGTGCCGCCAGCGCCTGCAGCTGCAGCGCGTATTCCGGCATGAAGGCGTCCGGCCCGCCGATGACGACGAACCGCGCCTGCGGATGGCTGGCGGCGACGCGCATCGCGGCGGCCAGGAAATCCTCGACCCGCTTCTTGCGGTCCAAGCGCCCGACCCATCCGATCAGCACCTGGTCGTCGGCGATGCCAAGCGCCGCGCGGATGGGTGCCCGGCGTGCCGGATCGAACTCGGTCAGATCGACCATCGACGGGATCTCGACCGCATGGTCGGGCCGGTCGGGCATGCGTCCCGCCGCCGCCGCGCGGATGCTGTCGCAGACGCCCACATAGCGCGCGGTCAGGTGCTTGGGCCCGGCCAGCGCCTCGCTGACCAGCCCGCCATGTTCGATCAGCGGCGGGCGCAGGGCCAGACGCTCCATTGCGGGATAGATGTCGGCAACGTTCTGACAGCTGACCACCACGTCGGCCCCGCAGATCTTGCGGCGCAGATAGTCGATGGTGTCGTCGAACCCAAGCGCATAGGGCGTCGTGTCGACATGGATGCCAAGCGCGCGCAGCTGGTCGGTCGTCTGGTCGGGCATCCCCTCCTTGCGAAAGCAGGGGATGACGTCGATCCGGTACCGGTCGCGCGGCAGCGTGCGGGCCAGCAGGCGCAGTTCCGTCTCCTCTCCGCCGACGACCAGCCAGGCCAGGACGAACAGGATGCGGATCTTGCCGGCGTCAGGGTGCGGGACGGGCAGGTCCTGGGGCGGCTGAACGCCCCAGGGCTGGTTCAGATCGTCGTTCATCGGATCGCTCCTTGGCGGGATCAGGTCGCGAAGACGACCTGGAGGAAATCGAACCGCTCGGCCACCAGGCGTTCCAGGAACCGCGGCGCCTCGTCGAAGGGCACGACATGGGTGATCAGGTGCTGACGGATGGCGGGGCCCATGCGCTCCAGCAGCCGAACGGTCTCCGCGGCCAGCCGCCGCTGGTTCCAGTCGGCGGCCAGACGGCGCGGCATGCGGTTGATCTGGGCGCAGATCAGGCGCAGGCCGTTGTGGTGGAACTCCTCGCCCAGGCGCAGGTCCGGCAGGCCGCCCTGATAGAAGGCCAGGTCGATCACCGTGCCCTGCGGGCGCAGGGCGGCCAGCGCGCGGTGCAGGCTGTCGGAATGGGCCCGGGTCTGGAACACCACCTCGGCGCCGCGGCCGCCGTGACGGTCGTGCCATGCGGACTTGGCATGGGCCACGGCCGCGTCCTCGTCCATCGGTGTCATGCCCAGCTTGCGGATGATGTCCTGGCGGAAGGGAGAGGGATCGACGACCACCACCTCGGACGCGCCGGCGGCTTGCGCGAATAGCGCGCAGAACAGGCCCACCGTGCCGCCACCCCAGACCAGCGCGGGGCGCCCGTCCAGGCTGGCGCCCAGATGCGGGACGGCGGCGCCGAAGGCCTCGGCATCGGCATGCAGGATGCCGTTCGCGGCGATCGGTCCCATCTGGCCCACGAAGATGCCCAGCATCGGGTCCATCCCGTCGGGCAGCGCCGTCAACAGGTCGTGGGACGGATCGGCGGTGTGGCCTGTCTTGTGACCGAAGGCGGTGCCGACCACCTGACCGTTCCGCCAGCCCGGCGCGCGCGCGTCGATCACGCGGGCACTTTCCATATAGCCCAGGAAATTGACCGGGAACCGGGCCGACGGCTCGCCGGGCACGAAGCGGCCCGCGACATCGTCCCACCGGCTGTGCAGATAGGGGTTGGTGCCCTTCAGGAAGGTCAGCTCGGTCCCCGCAGACAGCCCGGTATAAAGCAGGTCCAGCCGAACCTGCCCGTCCCCCGCCGGCCCTTCGTCATAGCCGAAGAAGTCCGGACGGCCCTGGTCCAGGATGGCCAGCGACCGGATGTGGCGATGTTCATGCGGCATCGTCGGCGCCCGCCGCAGCGGCAGGACAAAAGGTGGGCTGCGGGTCGGCCCGCAGCCCCTCCATCCGCACAAGGGTTCCGGTTTCGGCCGACCGGCCCACGGCCAGCGCGACTTGATGGGTCAGCAGCGCCTCGGCATAGTCGCAGCGGATGCGGTTCTCGCGGCCCATGACGGCCTCGACGAAATCGCGGTCCTCGCGCCAGACCGGATCGCCGCTGGCCTGCCGGACGGGTCGGCCCTGGCCCACGTCGACCATCAGGTCGTGGTCGGTGATCTCGATCGCCATGGCGTCGCTGAAGACATGCAGGCCGACGCGGTGGTTCCACCGCATCAGGCAGGTCGACGACAGGTTGGCCACCGCCCCCGACGCAAAGCGCAGCGTGGCCGCGGTGGCGGTGGGGACGGTCAGGCCGGGAAAGTCGTCGCGGTCGCGCCGCGCGGACAGGCCGAACACCTCGGTCACGTCGCCGGCCAGGAACCGCGCCGCGTCGATGATGTGGGTGGCCTGTTCGACGACCTGGCCCCCCGATCCGTCGGCCCGCCACCACCATTCCGGCGGCGGCGTCTGGTCGATCCAGAACCCCTGCATCAGATGCGCGGGATTGGTCGCCAGATGGGCGCGCGCCTCGTCCATCGTGTCCAGATAGCGCCAGTGATAGCCGACGGCGGTGATCAGCCCGGCCTGCTCGACCTCTGCCGCGATCCGCTCGGCCAGATCGACGTCCAGGGTAATCGGCTTTTCGACGAAGAACGGCAGGCCCCGCGCGATGCAGGCCCGTTCGGGCGCCCCATGCGCAAAGGGCGGCACGCAGATGTAGACGGCGTCCAGATCATGCGCGGCCAGCATCGCGTCGTGATCGTGATGGGCCCTGGCCCCCATGCGGTCTGCGGCCTCCTGCGCGCGGGCGGGGTCGGTGTCGCAGATGGCCACGACTTGGACGTCGGGCATGGTCTGCAGCACGCCGAAATGGCGATGCGCGATGCCGCCCGCCCCGATGAAGCCCAGTCTGATACGGTCCATAGGCGGTTTTTCCTTCCTTGCGCGGGCGGCGCGATAGGCGGCCAGGGTGTCGCCGGCCATGCGGGCGGCGGTGAAATGCGCGGTGAAACGGTCCTGCTGTGCCCGGGCCACGCGTGCGCGCGCCTGCGGATCGCGCAGCGCCGCGGCCAGGTGGTCGGCAAGGGCGCGGCTGTTGCCCGGCTGGTGCAGCCAAGGGTGGTCGGGGCCGAGCGCCTCGACGGTGCCGCCGATCCGGCTGGCCGCGACGGGCAGGCCGGCGGCCATCGCCTCCAGCGCGACCAGCGGCAGCCCCTCGAACCGCGAGGGCAGGGCTAGGATGCCGGCCTGCGCCATCAGCGCGGGCACGTCGTCGCGTCGCCCGGCCAAGGTCACATGGTCCTGAAGGCCCAGCCGGCAGATCGCGCGCTCCAGCAGCAGCCGGCCCGGACCGTCGCCGACGATCACGACCCGCGCATCGCCGCCGCCCCGCCGCAGCCGGGCCAGCGCCCCCAACAGGACGCGCTGCGCCTTTTGCGGGGTCAGGCGACCGACGCAGAGGATTATCCGGTCGTCGCGGTCCGCCTGTGGCGCAGGGCGGTGGTGGATGCCGTTGGGCACCGCGCGGACGGATGTTCCCGGGCCAAGTGCCCTGCGCCACCCGTCCGCGGCCTGGCGCGACACGGCGATCACGCCGTGCACCCCGGCCAGCGCGGTGCGGTATTCGGCGATCTGATCGGGGTCCGTCAGCAGCCAGGGCAGATGTTCGGTCCGCAGCACGGTCGCGCCGGCAGCATGGGCGGCGCGGGTCAGGGCGTGCCCCTCCCACCCGATGCCGGCGTGCACATGGACCGTTCCGCGGCCTTGCCCCGCCCAGTCCGCAACCGCCTGGGCCATCACCCCGGTATCCGTCACCGTGGCCATGCCGCCCGCCCCTGTGACCTGCGCAGCTAAGGCGCGGCCCGCCGGATGGTCGGGCCACAGCGTCTCAGGGCGCAGCCCCCACTCCGCCAGCGCGGTGGCCAGGGCGACCATATGCGCGCCCACGCCAGACGGCTCGGCGCTGTCGGTGACCAGCAGCAACCGGTCAGGCATGCACGGGGACCGCCATCATGCGCCGGTGCAGCGCTAGGGCCTGGGCCACCACCTGGTCCATGTTGTAATAGCGGTAGCTGCCAAGACGACCGGCAAAGATCACGTTCGGTTCCGCATCGGCCAGCGCCTGATAGCGGCGGAACAGCGCCTGGTTCTCCGGGCAGGGGATGGGATAATAGGGATCGCCCCGGTCCGACGGATATTCGCGGGTGATCGCCGTCATCGGATGGTCCTGCCCGGTCAGGTGCTTGTATTCGGTGATCCGCGTGAAGGGCACGTCCGGGTCGGGATAGTTCACGACACCCACCGGCTGGAACTGGCGCTGGGGCAGGGTCTCGTGCGCGAAGGTCAGGCTGCGATAGGGCAGCGCGCCGAAGCGGTGGCCGAAATAGGCGTCGATCGGCCCAGTATAGACGGTCAGCGCGCCGCGATCGGCCGGGTCGATGTCATGGAAATCGGTGCCCGTGCGCACGTCGATCCCCGGATGGTCCAGCATGCGCGCGAACATCGCGGTATAGCCGTCGCGCGGCATCGCCTGGAACCGGTCGGTGAAATAGCGGTCGTCGGTATCGGTGCGCGTCGGCACCCGCGCCGTGACCGAGGGGTCAAGCTGGGACGGATCCAGCCCCCATTGCTTGCGGGTGTAACCCTCGAAGAACAGCCGGTACAGATCGTCCCCCACGGCCGAGACGACGACATCGCGCGCGGTGCGGATCGGGTCCACGGGCCGGGCGCGCGCCGCCAGGAAGGCGGCGGTGTCCGCGTCGCCGGTCAGCCCGGCATCATAGAGCATGTTCAGCGTCGTGCGGTTGATCGGCATCGGCACCCGGCGATCGCCCAGATCGGCCAGCACGCGGTGCGCATAGGGCCGCCATTCGGTGAAGCGCGACAGGAAATCGACGACCTCGGTGGCGTTGGTGTGAAAGATGTGCGGGCCATAGCGGTGGATCAGCAGGCCGTCGGCATTCTGTTCGTCAAAGGCGTTGCCGCCGATATGGTCGCGCCGGTCGACGACCAGCACCCGCTTGCCCGACTGTTCGGCCAGCTGGCGCGCCATGACCGCGCCGGCAAACCCCGCGCCGCAGATGGTCACGTCGGGACGGGGCCGCGCGCGGCGGGGACGGGGGATGGCAGGCCGCCGGCGTCGGTCGACCGCCCGGTCCAGCAGCGCCGCCATGCGGGCTTGTGTCAGGTCCCAGCTTTGGCGGGCCAGCACCGCGTCGGCCTCGGTGCAGATGTCGGCCGGGGCATCCGCCAGCGCATCGGCGCAGGCAGCGACAAAGGCCGCCGGGCCGTCGGCGATACGGACCGCGTGCAGATGGCCGTACTGGCGCACCACGTCGCGCACCGGGGTGGACACGACCGGGCATCCGGCGGCCAGATATTCCGGCGTCTTGGTCGGAGAGATGTAGCGCGTCGCCTCGTTCATCGCGAAGGGCATCAGCGCCACGTCCCACCCCGCCAGATAGGCGGGCAGCTGGTCATAGCTCTTCTGGCCCAGCCAATGCAGGTTGGGCGCCTGGGGAAGGCTGGCGGGGTCGATCTTGACCACCGGACCGATCATCACCACCGACCAGTCGGGCCGCGCCGCGGCCAGTCCCGCGATCAGGTCCAGATCGACGCGTTCGTCGATCACCCCGTACCAGCCAAGCCGCGGACCGGGCAGGCCGGCCTGATCGTCAGGTTCGGCAGGTCTCGTCCGTGCGGTCGCGAAATGCCCCGTCTCGACCGAGGAGGGGAAGGCGTGGATGTTGGCGTGATCGTTTCGCCGCGCCTCCCACAGGGACCAGCCGCCGGTGGTCACCAGATCCGCCGAGGCCATCAGCGCGGCCTCCAACCCGGCCAGCGCGGGCGGCGCAAAGCGGAACGAGGCCAGCTCGTCCATGCAGTCATAAACCACGGCTGCGGCATCGACATGCTGCACGACGGGCCACATCATCGGCGTGTACAGCCACAGGACCGGGCGCACGATCCCGTTCAGCGCCAGCATTTGGTCGAACAGACCCACCAGGCCCGCGGCCTGATCCTGGGGCGACCAGCGGTCGGGAATGCGGGGGCGCACGGCCTGGACGGTCGTGCCGTGAAAGGCGTGGAACTCCAGATAGGGCAGGTGATGCGTGGTGGGGATCGCCTCCTCCCAGAACAGCACGCGGTAATCGCGGGCAAAGCGGTCCATCAGGTGCTGGGGCCTCTGGGTCACGAAATCCCACCGCAGATGCGACAGGCAGATCAGGGCGGGCTTGTCGGTCGTCGCGGGGTGCGACAGGTCGCGGGGCGTCATGACGGCTCCTTCCGGCGACCGCTGCGGATCGCGTCGATGTCTTGGCCAAGGCAGGCGATGCTGGCGCGCCAGCCCCATCGGGCGATCGCGTCGGGGCGGGGATCGGCGGGCGGCGATGCCAGCAGCCCATCCAGCGCGGCGGCAAAGGGCGCGCCGGGGGATGCGATGGTCCCGGCCGATGCAGGCACGTGGTCCAGCCCGCAGACCAGGTCCGCATTGGCCAGCACCGGCAGGCCGGCCAGCTGATATTCGGTCAGGATCGCGGGGGCGCCGTCATGCTGACCGCAGACCACGCCGATGCGGGCACGGTTGATCAGCCGGTTGACGGCATCATGATCCACCCCCGGTGGCCCCACGATCTCGACGTCCAGGCCGCGGCGGTCGGCGTCGTCGCGCAGGTCGTCGTCGCCGTATCCGACCACCAGCAGGGCCGTGGTGCCGGGGCGGCGCTCCATCGCGTCGAACAGGATGTCGTGGCGCTTGTAGGGCTGCGCGCAGGCGACATAGACCACGTCGCGATCCTTGGCCGCACCGGTCGGATGAAAGGTCACGTCGGACGCAAAGTTCGGGCCGATGGGCAGCACGCGCGTGCGGGCGCCGGGGATACGCGCCCTGATTTCGGTCGATTGCCAAGGGGCGCCGGTCAGGAACAGATCGAACCGCGCCGCCAAGTCGTAGGGGATCCGCAGTGCCGGGGCGTCGATGGAATTGTAGATGGTGACCGCACCGCGTGCCGCATCCATGATGTCGTGCCCGACCCCCAGGCCCCAGACGCACAGGATGTCCGGCGCGCCGGTCTGCTGCAGATGGCGCACCGCCTCGGCCGATCCGTACGGGGCGTCATGCGCGTCGGCGCGAAAGACGCGCCGCGTCAGGCCGGGGCGGTCCGGATCGGCCCGGCCCGCGGCAAGGCCCCGGCTGGCATCGGATTCGCCGCAGCGCCCGGCAAAGCTCCAGATCTCGGCGGTATCGACGATGCCCGCCGCGATGGCTGCCAAGGGCAAACGTTCCAGATAGCCGCCGGTGACGGTGACCTGTCCCGTCGGGGGCGGCGGCAGGATGGTGTCGATCTGCGCCGGATGCGTCACCGGGACCGGCGGACCATCGCTGCAATGATCCGAGATGACGACAAGACGACGAGAATGCATGGGGCCGCCGCTGAAAGAAAACGCCGTAGGACATCGCGATGTTCACGACATGTTTCAGCTAAGATCAGGGTTCACGACCACGCAACTTGATTAATGTCAGCGTTGCTGGGGCAGGTTTTGCATTCTGTGCCATCCGCCGTTCGGGCGAACCCTTTGCCTTTCATCGGCTTGGCGGATCGTAGCGTCCGGTGCCGACCGCCCGGCCGGAAGGGTGCCGATTAGCAAACGTTATAGGTCATCTGCTGGAACATCGGGCGTAGGCAGGAGCTTCGTTACGTCTTCTGAGGAGGAGACGCTGCATCATGGGAGACGAGACATGAAGTATTCGATGACCTGGATGGCCGGCTGCGCGATCTGCGCATTTGCCGGTATGGCGCAGGCGGATTGCGCCGCCGATCTGGCACGCTTTACCGATACCACCGCGATGACCGGCGACAGCACGGGTGCTGCGTCAGGCGGGACCGAGGGCATTGCCAAGGACGGATCGCTGGCGCCCCTGGAGCAGCCGGCGGGCGATGACACCCAAGCGGATGCCCCCGATGCGTCGGCCGATGCGTCGTCCGACATGCCCGCAGCCGACATGCCCGCAGCCGACATGCCTGCAGCCAATGGGGCCGACAGCGCGTCGGGCGAGGGCATCGCCAAGGACGGCTCGCTTGCGCCGCTGGAGGGAACGGAGGCAGAGCCCGGAACGGCCGTCGCCATGTCCGGCAGCGACGTCCAGGCGCAGCAGGAAGGCGAACCGACCGCCGCGGAAGAGGCCGAGGGAGACGAGGCCATGCCCGATCGCGACAGCCTGATCGCCGATGCGGAACGCGCCCTTGCCGAAGGGGACGAGGCTGCCTGTCAGGAAGCGGTCGACCAGCTGGAGGCGATGTGACGACACGCTGCGCCCGGCATCAGGGCGCAGCGGTGACTGTGGAACAGCGGACGGTGGGGATGGGCGTTAGCCGATTTCAGATTGCGACCTGTAAGGTTCCGCGAAATCGGGCTGACGTGGTCGATCTGTCGTGGACAGGCTGAAACGCGAAATTGCCCTTGCCGGTAGACCCAATGACTGGGTGAATGGGCCGCGACCGTCAGCCCTACGCTTTCAGAACACTCTGTCCGGCGGGCACGAGCCAAAGGCCACGCCCGCCGTCTCCGCGAAGGTCAGCGATAAATATACATGATCTGACGATCCTGAGGGTTCACCAGCACCGTCTGGCCATTGATCTGCGCATAGCGATAATCCGGCTGATCCGGGATCTCGTAGATCATCACGTTTTCCGGAACGCCCGCGCCGATCACGACCTCGCCGTCCAGATAGACGGGATCCACCGTGTTCGACGTGACATAGGTGGTCACTTCGGTCGTGGGCTCCTCGGCTGCGGCAGCACCGGTCGCGCCGCCGATGGCAAGACCGGCCACCGCCCCGACCGGGCCGCCGATCAGCGCACCCATCGCGGCGCCGCCCAGACCGCCCACAGCGGCGTCCTGCCCGGTGGTCGGGTCCTCGACGGGGGCCTCGATGATGGTCACACCGACCGTCTCGCGGTTGGGATAGAGCGACACGACCTCGTCGCCCGCCTTGACGTTCAGATAGTCGCCATAGGCCCAGCCTTCCAGACCGTCATCACTGACCTGGCACCAGTTCGCGCTGTCGATGCAGCCCAGGACCGACACCTCGTCCCCCGCGCCGATGGCGCCGATCACGCCGTGCTGGACGCCCGGGCCGGACCGGACGTTCAAATCCGTTGCAACGGTGGCCGTCACCTGCGCCGAGGCGGCCCCCGCAACCGTCAGGGCCGCAACCAAGGTCGGAACAAGATACGCTTTCATGGTAATCTCCTGTCTCTCGGGCATGCTGCCCGATGATGCGGTGCAAACTTGCCGCACGGATCGGCGGTTCCGAACCGGTCCGTTCACAAATGCATAAAGTGCAATCTTCAGTTGAAAAGCGCGCGGGCCAGGTTGATTACGGCCAGAATCTGACGCGTCTCGGCATCGACCCGGTACAACTGATCGTCGCTGCGGTAATAGCGCCAACCCTCTCGGCGTTCGACATCGTAACGGTTGAGGTCGCGGACCAGGACATAGTCCTCGACGCGCAGCCTGTCGCCGACGCCGCGGCCATAGCGGATGTCATCGCGCTTTGCCTGACCGGGTGGAACGCAGGACGGCGATTTCTTGGCAAGGCCCGGCGGGCACCCCTGATGGGCGTGGTTGCGGTCGTTGTCGTGATGGCGTCCGCGGCCCGGATCGGCCGCGACGGGTGCGGCCAAGGCAAGCGTCAGCGCGGTCGCCAAGGCAATCCCTGGAAAGGTTGGGGTCATCGTCATGCACCTGATGCTGGCTCCGACAACGGAGCAAAGGACACCCCCCGACCGGCGCGTGGGTTGCCGCACCCTGCCGGTCATGTGAATGCCGGTTATCGCGCGAAGGATCACCGCGATGCAGGGGGCATGGATCGAATGACCACGGCCGCGCGTTCATGTGCCAGAAGCCGATACGGCAGTCAGGAGTTCACATGTCCGACAGAACCATAGGCGATCTGGCAAAGGCGATGGGCAAGATCGACTTTGCCATGCTGACCACCCGGACCGAGGGTGGTCAGCTTGCCACCCGTCCCATGAGCAACAATTCCGATGTCGAATGGGATGGCGACAGCTATTACTTCACCTATGACGACACGCGCACCGTGTCCGACATCGAACGCGATCCCCATGTCGCCCTGTCGTTCCAGGGGCGCGCAGGCATTCTGGGCGCGCCGCCGCTGTTCGTGGCCGTCGAGGGCGAGGCCGGCATCATCCGCGACAAGGCCACGTTCGCCGACCATTGGACCAGCGATCTGGAACGGTGGTTTCCGGACGGCATCGACACGCCGGGCATGGCGCTGATCAAGGTCGCCGCCGTGCGCGTCCATTACTGGGACGGCGAGGAAGAGGGCGAGGTCGCCCCCCGGGCCTGACCCATCGCAATCCCGAAAGACCCGCGGGCCGGCATGCCGTCCGCAGGTCTTTCAACGACCTCGGCCTGAAGACGATCAAGCGATATTTCGACAGGGGAACGGCATCCTGATGCAGCATCACCGCTATCTGTTCATCGGTGGCCTGCACCGGTCCGGGACATCGCTTCTGACGCGGCTGGTGGCGGCGCATGACGCGGTGGCTGCAATCAGCGATGCGCCGGTGCCCGAGAACGAGGGATGCTATCTGCAGGGCGCCATCCCCCATACCGCGCAGCACGGCCGACCGATGCATTTCGCGACCGATCCGCGTCAGCACCTGACCGAGGGCCACACGCTGGACCAGCTGGAGACCCGCCTGCGCCTGGAACACGACTGGAACCCATGGTTCGACGGCGATCGTCCGTGGCGGGTCGAGAAGTCGCCGGTGAACCTGACGCGGACGCGGTTGTACCAGCAATTGTTCCCGCTGTCGCAATTCGTGCTGATCATCCGCCACCCCGAGGCTGTTGCGGCGGCGGTCGCAAAATGGGTCGATGGGCCAGCCCATCAGCTGATCGACCACTGGCTGGACGCGCACTCTCAGATGCAGCAGGACCTGTCCCACCTGCACGCGGCCATGGTCATCCGGTACGAGGACTTAGTGGCATCGCCCGCGGCGGTGGTGAACAGCGTTCACGCCTTCATGTCGCTTTCCCCGTCCCGGATGGACGCGACGGTCCGAGACGGCAATCTGGACTACGGATCGGCGCCGCAGATGACCCCGTCGCAGGCAGAGCGTGCCGCGGCATGGGGCTACGGACCGGGTCTTGAGGTAAGACCTGTCGGTCCTCGCCTGTCCCACCCGTTGCGGTCGGTCAGGACAGCGGCCGAAGACGCTTGGACAGGTGGAAAGGCCATCACCGGCTGATGGAACGCAGGCGGGACACTGCGCCTGAAGAAAGTCGCCGTCCTGCACTTGTCCATAGCCTGCTGAATTCACGCCGATTTCAGGGAACCGATGCCATGATGCCTGATCTTTATCAGGCGCAGGTTCAGGAACTGCCCTGTCATGCGTCCGTTTTGCAGGGGGATGCGCAGGACACTTCGGTCATGCATCCGTCGCCGCTCGACCGCCTCGGCCGGACCTTCCTGCACAATACGGATGCCCATGACCCCTTGGCACGATACCCGTCCCGCACTGCGCCACGTTACCATCGCCATCCCCGTGCGCGATGAGGCCAAGCGGTTGCACCGGCTGCTGCAGGCGCTGGCCGGGGCCGCCCAAGCCTGTGATCTGCCCGTCACGGCCCTTGTGCTGGCCAACAATTGTACGGATGCCAGCGAACGGATCGCCCGGTCCTTTCGCAGCCCTGCGCTGCAGGTGTCGGTGCATTCCGTCACCTTTCCGGTATCGACCGCCAGTGCCGGACGCGCGCGGCGGGTGGCGATGGACCTGGCCGCCAGGACCGGCGGGCTGCTGATGACGACGGATGCCGACGCGATCCCGGCGAAGGGCTGGATCCGGGCTGCGCTGGACGCGATGGGTGACGGGGCCGATCTGATCTGCGGATCGATCAGCGCCGACGTCCCGCATGTTCTGGCCACGCCTTCGGGCGCGCGCATCACCCGGGCCGAGGAGGCCTACAGCGCGTTGCTGCGCCGGGTCCGCCACCGGCTGGACCAGGTGGCGGGGCGCCAGGCCGCGCAGTCGCAGACCCCGCATTACATGGAATCCGGCGCGTCGATGGCGATCCGCGCGGATCTGTACCGGGCCATCGGCGGCCTGCCGGCGCTGGATTTCGGAGAGGATCGCGCCCTCGTCTTTCGGGCCGAGGCGCATGGGCTGGCCGTCCGCTATTCCTGCGACATGACGGCGCGCGTGTCCGGGCGACTGCAGGGGCGCGCCGATGGCGGCATGGCTGCCTGCCTGCGCCATCGGATGCAGGATGCCGATCCGCTGGCCGATCAGGCCATGATCCTGCCCGACGCGCTGCGCGCGATGTGGGACGAGGCGATGTCAGGGACCATCCGCGCCTATCCCGACCGCAGCGTTCCGGCCGGCCCGACGCTGCGCGCCTCGGACCTGGAGGCGCGGCTGGCGGATCTGGCGGCGCTGGTCGATGGGACCGTCGATCCGGACTTTGCCCGGTGGTCCGACCGGCACGCCGCGATGGTGGTCGGATGACCAACGCCATCGACCGTGCCGAACGGATGATCGCCGATGCCCTGCCGGACGGTGCCGACGGCCCGTCGGGCCCTGCCTTGGCCGCCGCATTGCGCGACAGCGGGCTGTTGGCGGAATGCCTGACCTTGGCGCATCACCCGCGTGATCCGCTGCGGCTGCTTGACGCGCTGCAGCGGGTGGGCGGCGCGAACCTGTCGGCCGGGCGGCTGTTCGAGGGGCATGTGAACGCCGTCAAGCTGCTGATGCTGCATGGCGGCCCGACCGCGCCCGTGGCGCAGGGGGCGCTCTACGGCATCTGGGGCGCCGACGGTCCTGACCCCGCGCGGATCGAGGGTTCGGTCATCCGCGGGCAGAAGCTGTTCGCCAGCGGTGCGGACGTGCTGGACCACATGATCGTCACCGTGCGGTCGGATGCCGGGCTGCACCTGATGATGTTCGCGCGCGATCAGCTGGACGGGCGGCTGTTTCCCGGCGAATGGGACATGTCGGGGATGAAGGCCACCGCATCGGGTCGCTGCGACCTGGACGGGCTGGCCGTGGCGGAGGCCGTGACCCTGGGCGCGCCCGACGCCTATCTGACCGAGCCGCATTTCCACGGCGGCGTCTGGCGCTATGCCGCGGTCCAGCTGGGGGCGATGCGCAGGCTGACGGCCCTGACCGCCGATCAGCTTCGCGCCCGCGGCCAGCAGGATGCCCCCCTTCAGGCGATGCGCCTGCACCGCATGATCACGGCCTGCGAGACGGCCCGACTGTGGCTGGCCCAGGCCGCCTGCCGGATCGAGCGTCCGGGCGCGACCGCAGCCTATGCCCAGACCGCGATCCTGGCCCGCCTGCGCACGACAGACGAGGCCGTGGCCCTGCTGGCCAACATGGACCAGGCGCTGGGGGCCGCGTCATTCGCCACGGCGCATCCGGCCGACCGCATCCGGCGGGATCTGGGCCTGTACCTGCGGCAGGCGGGCCCGGATGCCCTGGCCCTGTCATCGGTGGACCGGATCCTGGCCGACCCCGACCTGCACCGGCGGTGGATCGGATGAGCGGCTTTCTGGACCATGCGGCATCCGCCCCGTCGATGACGCCCGGTTCGCTGGTGCAGGGCCGCCCGCTGGTCATCCTGGCCCCGCATCCCGATGACGAGACGCTGGGCTGCGGCGCGCTGCTGTTCGATGCGGCCGCGCAGGGCACCCCGTGTCACGTCATCTGCGTGACCGACGGCACGCGCTCGCATCCCGGATCGCGGCGCTGGCCCGCCCCGGTGCTGGCCGCAACCCGCGCGGCGGAACTGCGCGCCGCCTGCGCGATCCTGGCACCCGCGGCGCGGGTCACCTGCCTTGGCTATCCCGATTGTGCCGCCTCCGACGACGCGCAGGCGGCGGAACGGGTGTCGGCGCTGATCGCGCCCGACGCGCTGGTGCTTGCGACCTGGGAGCACGACCCGCATGTCGATCATCAGCAGGTTGCGCGTCTTGCCATGCGCCTTGCCGCCATGCGGGCGGATCTCGCGCTGGCCTTCTATCCGGTCTGGGGGCGGTTCACCGACCGCGCGGCGGAGGTCCGGCTGATCGCGGCTTCGGATGCGGCGGTGGCGGCCAAGCGGCGCGCGCTGTCCTGTCACAGGTCGCAGATGACCGGGCTGATCGACGACGACCCGACGGGGTTCGTCATGACCGACACCCATCAGGCCCATTTCCTGACCCATCCGGAGATCGTCATTGCCCCATAGGGAAACGCTGGACCATCTGGCCCGCCTCTATGCCGCCAGTGACGATCCCTGGGATCATCGCACCAGCCCCTATGAGGCCGGCAAGTACGCCGCCACGCTTGACGCCATCGGGCACGGCCCGTTCAAGGCCGCGCTGGAGATCGGGTGCGGCAATGGCACGCTGGCGCGGCGGCTGGCCGACCGGTGCGACCGCCTGACGGTGATGGACTGCATCCCCGCCGCGATCCGGTCGGCGCGGCAGGTGCTGGACCCCCTGCCGCAGGTCACCGTCCTGCAGGGCTGCGCGCCCCAGGACCTGCCGGACCTGCGCCCCGATCTGGTCCTGCTGTCCGAGGTGCTGTATTTCCTGACCCCCAAGGAGATCACCGGTCTTGGCGGCTGGCTGCGCGCCCGGGCGACGGGCCCGGTGATCGCCGTCAACTGGACCGGCCCGACCGACGAGGCGCTGGACGGACCACGGGCCGTGGCCATTCTGCAGAATGTCCTGGGACCATCGGACAGCACGGTGCATGACGGCTTTCGCATCGACCGCTTTGCCCTGCCGGCCTGATCGGGATCACCGCCGGGGTCGCGTGGCGATCAGGAAGCCCAGGACACCCGCGACGGGCCCGGGGATCAGCAGCCAGACGGCCGTGGGGCCGATGCGCTGGAACAGCGCCGTCGTCAGCGCGATCGATGCGACCGTGATGGCAAAGCCGATGGCGTTCTGGATGGCCAGCGAGGCCCCCACCGCATCCTGCGGACAGGCGCGCGCGGAGAGGGCCGAGAATTGCGGCGAATCCGCCACGACGGTGGCGCCCCAGACCACCAGCAGGACCAGAAGCCAGCCCGGCTGCAGCACCGGCCACAGCGTGACCACGCAAAGGGCGCTGGCCCCGGACAGGATCAGCGCCGCAAGGGCTGTCGGCGCGCTGCCCAGGACACGGGCCAGGCTGCCGCCCGCCAGGCAGCCCGCGGCCCCGGCACCGATGATCAGGAAGGACAGGCCCGACACGCCAAGGCCTGGATAGGCGTCCGCCAGACCGGTCGCGGCCACCAGCAGGGGGGTGATGGTCCAGAAGGCATAAAGCTCCCACATGTGACCGAAATAGCCGAAGGCGGCGGCACGGAACCGGGGGATGGCAAAGGCCCGCAGGGCGCCGGCGCTGCCGCGATGGGCGAGGCGCGCCAGATGCGGTCCGTCGCCCAGGGCGCGGATCATCGCGGCGCCGATGACGGCCAGACCCGACGAGGTCGCGACCACCCATTGCCACGGCACCGCCCCCGCGGTCGAACGCAGCAGATGCGGCAGCGCGGTGCCAAGCGTCAGCATCGCCACCAGCAGGGCCAGCGACTGTCCCGCGCGGTCGGGCGCCCAGCTGACGATCATCTTCATGCCGATGGGATAGATGCCGGCCAGCGACAGCCCCACCAGGAACCGGAACCCCGCGCCGGTCGCGACATCCTGCGCCAGCCATGCAAAACCCAGGTTGAACGCCGCCCCCGCCAGGGCCGAGACGACGAAGATCGCACTGGCGGCGGACCGGTCCGCCAGGCCGCCAAGCGCCATTACCAGGGTGCCGACGATGAAGCCCGCCTGCACGGCATTGGTCAGCAGGCCGATATCGGCCGCGGTCGCGCCCCAGGCCTGCATCAGCCCCTCTGCCGCGCTGTTGGCGCTGAACCACAGCGATGTCCCGAACAGCTGCGCGATCGCGATCACCGCGATGGGGGGCAGCCGGTGGCGTCCTGGGGGTCTGGTCATCGATCGTCCCGACTGGCGATTGCGTCAGGGGGCAGAATGGCCGATCGGGGCGATGGGGGGCAACCGTTTCGGATGGCGCGCGCGGTCAGGCGGGCAGGACCGGAAAGGTCAGGCTGAAAGTCGTCGTGCCGTCCCCGCAAGCGACGGCGATCGTGCCGCCATGCGCCTGCGCGATGGACGACGCGATGTGCAGGCCCAGGCCCAGCCCGGAACTTTCGGCGGTCCGGCCCCGCTGGAACGGCTGAAAGATGGCGCGTTGGGCGGCCTCTGGGATCGGCTCGCCCTCGTTCTGGACCTCGATCACGACGGCGCCGTCGGTGCGGCGGCCACGGACGATCACCGGGGTGTCGGCGTCGCCATGGTTGATGGCGTTCGACACCAGGTTCGACACCGCCTGCGCGATGCGCGACGGATCGCAGCAGACCGGCCCGCCGAAATCCAGCTCGGTCGTGACCCGGTGCCGGGGCGCGGCCAGACGGATCTCGGCCACGACCTGGGCGATGGCGTCGCCCAGAGGGGCGTCGGGCGTGGCCGCGACGGTGATCCCGTCGCCAAGCCGCGCCTTGGCATGCAGCATCATGTTCTCGACCAGCTCTCCCATCCGGTGCAGGGAGGACTGCATCAGCCCGATCAGGCCGCGGCCGCGTTCGGTCAGCGGCTCCTTGCCCAGCATGCGGATGCCCGACCGCAGGGCGGTGACGGGGTTGCGCAGGTCATGGCCCAGGATGGCGGTGAACTCCTCCTGGATGCGGACCAGCATGCGTTCCTGTTCGATCATGCGTTCCTGGGCGTCCAGCCGTTCGGCGGTGTCCAGCGTGCCACCGATGATGGTGGCGAACATCTTCAGCATCGCGACGGTGCGGGCGTTGTTCACGTCCTTGGTTTCGGTGTCGATGGCGCACAGCGTGCCGAAGAAGCTGCCGTCGCCGCGAAAGATCGGCACCGAGGCATAGCTGACGATGCCGAAGGCGGCGGCGATGGGATGGTCGCGATAGACCGGGTCGGACGACGCCTCGTTGAAGATGATCATCTCGGAGGTCTTGCGGACCGTCTGGCAGAAGGTCGACCCGATCTCGATCTCGTCGCCCGCGGCGATCCCGAATTTCAGGTCGTCGACGGTGCGGCAGGCGACCCACCGGTCGGCGGTGACGCGCGCCACCCCGGCAAAGCGCATCCGCGTGGCCAGCATCACCGTCTCCAGGATCGTCCCGACCAGCTCGTTCTCGGCCAGGCGCTGGATGTCGGACTGGAAATCATGCTGTCCGGCCTGATAGGCCGCGTGGTCCTGCCTGGGGTGGTCGCTGCTGTGCAAATCCATCGATGATCCCCGGCATTGGACGGCTTGTCGGCCCGCATCTGTATTGTAGGGCGGCGGGAATGCACAGTGTCTTTTCCGCAGCCCCGCCGTCAGCGATCCGGGCGCGCCCGCGGGAATGGCCGGCTGAGCCCCGCCGCCCCGGCAAGGCCGAACCGCCATGGCAGGTCCTGCGCCCGGCTGATCCCGATCCGCGGCCCGACCAGCAGATCGGGCACCGCCGCTGCCAGGACGATGCCGAAATCGGGACCGTCGAAGGCGGCGCCGTCGTCGTCGGGCCGGATGTCCAGCGCCTGCGTCAACCGCCCCGGCCCGCTGCACAGCGGGGGGGCGGGGCGGCGGGCGCGCATCAGGTCCAGGCCGGTGTCGGGGTCCAGCGCGCGGATCAGCACGGCCGCGCCGGGGGTCGCCACGACGTTCAGGCACAGGTGGATGCCGTAGGATCGATAGACATAGGCGTGGCCCGCCGGGCCGAACATCGAGGCGTTGCGCGGCGTCGGCCCCCGATGGCTGTGCGAGGCGGGATCGTCGGGGGCATAGGCCTCGGTCTCGATGATGGTCCCGCCGGCGCCGCGGACGGTCAGCCGCGCACCGATCAGCCGACGGGCCAGGACCACGGCGTCCAGTCCCGCGATCTGCTGCATGAACGACGACATGGCATCCCTTCCGATCCCGTTGCGGAAGGGGCCTTGTGGCATGAACGTGCCGGGATTGCCAAACCTTGGCGTGGACGGGTGGACGGGGGAGGGAGATCGCACCTGATCCGGAATGGAGACCCAACTGGCGTGTCACTGGACGGTTACAGGGGGCAGCGGTCAGACCCGCATCCTCTGCACCATGCCGCCGATCCCGGTACGCAACGCAACGCCCAAGTTGAACGCCCGGATGTTCAATGCAAGCGGGACATCGACCACGTTCGGGCTGACCGTCTGCCCGTCCTGGACCTCACGCGGCGGCAGATTGGCAAAGGCGAGGCGGCCCCAGAGGCCGATGACCGGGACTGCGATGACGGACGGTCTCAGCACCCTTCTGGTGCTGAGGCGAACGCATGGCCGATGCTCGATCGACCCAGGCCCGGCGTGGCACGAACCGACAATGATGGTGATAGACCCGGCCATGGACGGTCCGATGGCGTTCCGCACCGCCTTCCATGTGGCATCCAGTACCGCACCATAGGTTGACTGGTTCTCGGTCAGGGCCAGGCGCAGTGGATCATGCGGGTGACAATGAAAAAACGTGGGTTACGGCGCGCCATTCGCTACCGGAAAGGCTGCATCGGCTGCCGCCTGCGATGGTGGTCAGCAGGGGCGTCCAACCTGCATTGGCCAGAACTTCGCCGGAGGGCAATCGCAAGGAACGATAATCGCGACCAATGGTTCTGCATGATCGTCAACCGATCAGGATCGCCCCCATGTCCCCGCGCCCCATCCTGGTCTTTGACGTTAATGAGACATTGCTGGACCTGGACCACCTGTGTCCGCTGTTCGACGACATCTTCGGCGACGGGGCCGTCATGCGCGACTGGTTCGCGCAGCTGATCCTCTATTCCCAGACCCTGACAATCACCGGACTGCGCAGCGATTTCGGCACCTTGGCCGTCGCGGTGCTGCGCATGATCGGAGAGATTAGGGGCGTGGCGATCACCGAGGGGCATGAGGATGCGCTGCGCCGGACTATGGGCACGCTGCCCGCCCATCCCGATGCCGAGGCGGCGCTGGTCCATCTGCGGGACAGGGGGTTCCGTCTGGTGACACTAACCAACTCGCCGCCCTCTGGGGGAGTGACCGCGCTGGACCGCTCGGGCCTGGCGCAGTATTTCGAGGCCAGCTTCAGCGTCCAGCCGACCAACCGTTTCAAGCCCGCGCCCCAGACCTATCAACTGGTGGCCGAGGCACTGGCGGTACCTCTGTCCGATCTTTGCCTGGTGGCCTGCCACGTCTGGGACACGATCGGGATGCAGGCGCTGGGCGGCAAAGGCGCGCTGGTGACCCATGACGTGAACGCGGCGCTGATGCTGCCGGGCGTGCCGCAGCCTGACGTGACGGCCCCCGATCTTGCCGGACTGGCGCAGACCATCGCCGCGCGTTGGGGTCCGGCAGGGGCGTAATCGGTCATACCAAGGGGCATTGGAGACCGGTTTCCGCAGGGCGTTACCGTTCCGTAGATGCATCGGATCGAGCCGTTATTGACCAGCCTTGTTGTCAGGTGTGGACATGACAGGCCAAAAGACCCATCCGGCTCCGACGGCTCCGACGGCTCCGACGGCTCCGACGGCTCCGACGGCTCCGACGGCTCCGACGGCTCCGACGGGGATAAGGGGGCCGCGTGTACACGGGGACGTGACCGTGCGGGTCGCGGCGGTCCGGTAAGACTTCGGGCATCCTGACGACCTGTCGGATAGGTGCCCCGAGGCCGTGATGAAGGACATGCCGTGACCAGACCCCTTCTGCTGATCCTTGTCGCGGCGCTTGTGCTGGCCGGGTCGTGGCTGCTGGGCGGTCAGGACGTAACGCTGCAGTCGCTGCGCGGGCATCTGGCCGCCGTGGCCGAGTATCAGCAGCAGCGGCCGGTGCTGGTCGCGGCGCTGTTCGCCGCCGCCTATGTCGCGATCACCGCGCTGTCCCTGCCGATCGCGGTCTGGCTGACGCTGGCCGGGGGCGCGCTGTTCGGATTCTGGGCGGGGCTGGCGATCGTCTCGTTCGCGTCGGCCATTGGGGCGACGCTGGCCTTTCTGGCGGCGCGGTACCTGCTGCGGGACTGGGTGCGGGCGCGGCTGGGCGCGCGGGCCAAGGGGATCGAGACAGGGCTGGCGCGGGACGGGGCGTTCTATCTGTTTTCGCTGCGGCTGATCCCGGTGATGCCGTTCTTTGCCACGAACCTGCTGATGGGCCTGACGCCGATCCGGACCCGGACGTTCTATTGGGTCAGCCAGCTTGGCATGCTGGCGGGCACCGCGGTCTATGTGAACGCGGGCACGCAGCTGGCCGCACTGCACAGCCTGTCCGAGATCGTGTCGCCGCCCCTGTTGGCGTCCTTTGCGGCGCTGGCCGTGTTTCCGTGGATCGCCCGCGCCATCGTGGGCATCCTTCGCCGCCGTCGCGTCTATGCCGGATGGACCCGACCCCGGCGGTTCGACCGCAATCTGGTGGTGATCGGCGCGGGCTCGGCCGGGTTGGTCTCGGCCTACATCGCCGCGGCGACCAAGGCCAAGGTGACCCTGATCGAGGCCGGCGCGATGGGCGGCGACTGCCTCAACCATGGCTGCGTTCCGTCCAAGGCGCTGATCCGCAGCGCGACCGTGGCGCATCAGATGCGCCATGCCGCGCGCTTCGGGCTGGCCGACACACCGCCCGCGGTCCCGTTTCGCGCGGTCATGGACCGCATCCGCCGGGTCATCGCCGACATCGCGCCCCATGACAGCGTCGACCGCTATGCCGGGCTGGGGGTCGATGTGCTGCAGGGCCACGCCCGCCTGATCGACCCCTGGACGGTCGCGGTCACCGACCCGCAAGGCGCCGAGCGGCGGCTGACCACGCGGGCGATCATCATCGCGACCGGTGCGCGGCCCGTCATGCCGCCGCTGCCGGGGCTGGACCTGGTCGACCCGCTGACCTCGGAGACGCTGTGGTCGCGGCTGGCGGATCATGACCACGCGCCGCGGCGGCTGGTCGTGCTGGGCGGCGGGCCGATCGGCTGCGAGCTGGCGCAGGCCTTTGCGCGGCTGGGGTCCGACGTCACCCAGATCGAGATGGCCCCCCGCCTGTTGATGCGCGAGGACCCCGAGGTGTCGGCCTTGGTCGCGGACGCCCTGCGCGCCGACGGGGTGACGGTGCTGGCCGGACACCGCGCGATCCGCTGCGGCATCGACGGGGGCAGGTGGATCGAGGTCGAACGGGACGGCGCGGCCCGCCGCATCGGCTTTGACCAGATCATCGTGGCCGTGGGCCGCAGCGCCCGGCTGGAGGGGTTCGGACTGGACCGCCTGGGGATCGAGACCGACCGCACCATCGTCACGAATGCCTTCCTGCAGACCCGCTTTCCCCACATCCTGGCGGCGGGCGACGTGGCCGGACCGTTCCAGTTCACCCATGCCGCATCCCACCAGGCATGGTTCGCCAGCGTCAACGCGCTGTTCGGCACCCTCAGGCGGTTCAAGGTCGATGACCGCGTGATCCCCTGGGCCACCTTCACCGACCCGCAGATCGCCCGCGTCGGCCTGTCCGAGACCGAGGCCCGCGACCGGGGCATCGCGGTCGAGGTCACGCGCTATGACCTGGCCGACCTGGACCGCGCCATCACCGACGGGGCAGCGCGCGGCTTCGTCAAGGTGCTGACCCCGCCGGGGCGCGACCGCATCCTGGGCGTGACCATCGCGGGCGATCACGCCGGTGACCTGATCGCGGAGTTCGTCCTGGCCATGAAGCACGGCCTGGGCCTGAACAAGGTTTTGGCCACGATCCACATCTATCCGACCTGGGCCGAGGCCAACAAGGCGGTTGCCGGCACCTGGCGGCGCGCCCATGTGAACCCGCGCCTGCTGGCGCTGGTCGAACGCTATCATCGATGGAGGCGCGGATGATCGACGCCCGACTGCAACCGCTGCAGCGCGCGGCCCTGCGGCACCCGGCGCAGATGCTGGCCGCCCGCGGCGTCAAGGCGGACACCATCAGCATCGCGGGCTTTGCCGTGGGTCTGCTGGCGGTGGCCGCGCTTGCCCTGGGGTGGTGGACCGCGGCGCTGGTGCTGATCGCGGCGAACCGGATCATGGACGGGCTGGACGGCGCGGTCGCACGCATCCAGGGCCCGACCGACCGCGGCGCCTTTCTGGATATTGCGCTGGACTTCGTCTTCTATGCGCTGGTGCCGGTGGGGTTCGCGCTGCACGACCCTGCGGCCAACGCGCTGCCCGCGGCGGTGCTGATCGCGGCCTTCGTGGGGACCGGATCGTCCTTTCTGGCCTTTGCCGCCATCGCCGCCCGGCGCGGCGACCGGGCGGCGGCCTTTCCGACCAAGGGCATCTACTATCTGGGCGGCCTGACCGAGGGGTTCGAGACGATCGTCCTGTTCCTGGCGATGTGCCTGGTCCCCGCATCCTTTCCGCTGCTGGCCTGGATCTTTGCCGCGGCCTGCGGCGTCACCACGATCCTGCGGTGGCACCAGGGCTGGACCGCGTTCCGGTAAAGCCTGGGGCTGACCGGTCCGGCGCAGGTCCGAGGCTGTCACCGACAGCCGGCAGGCGGGGCGCAAGGCAAGCCTCAGCTGCGACGTTGATCAGCAGATCGACAGCTCTGCCGCCAAGGTGAAACATAGGGTCAGTTTCGAACCGCGTCACCAAACCCCTCCTTGGAAGGCCTGCCGCGGCCACGGCTGTGCCGATCAGACAGGGGCAGGTGCTTCCGATCCCGGGCTGCGGTGAAGACCGACCCCGTGGCGCGTGACGGTGACGATCATGGCTCCGGGCTTTCCCTCTCCAGGGGATGTCACGCCGAACCAAGGCCATGTCATTAATCTGCCGGCCAAGATTAGCAGATCAGCATGCCACAGGGCAAATCATCGTCGCGGCTGCCTCCCTTCCGCCAGACGCGTGCCATGCAACCGCCAGACAGCACGGCGCGTGCTTTGAGATCCACTGCTTGCCGCATCCGCCCATCTATCGCCCGCAGACTGGCATTCGCGACAGAAGGATCCGATCAGGGTCCGGCGGCCGGTTTATTACCGCCTTCACGGGATCACGGCGCAGGTCTCTGATCAGGGTGCCAGACGTGCGATCGCGCGGTCGAGGCGCACGGCGCGGGCGGGATCGCCGCCGCGTTCGGCCCGCGCGCGGACGCCTGCCAGATAGTCGGGCAGGTGCCTGCAGGCGCGGTAGTGCTGCATCATCCGCGGCAGGGTCGCCCGGCCGGTCGCGATGTCGCGCATCACGTCGCTGAGCACGCGGCCGTTGCGCAGCATCAGCGCCGTCTTGTGATCGGCATGGCGCAGCGGCACCCGCGTTACGTTCGGACCGTCAAAGCGCTGCACGTGGCGGCGGTCATGGTCAATCGCAGGGTCATAGAACAGCCAGACCTGGGACGCCCTGCGCGATTCGGCGGCGGCATCGGCGAACGGTCCGGTCCAGTCAGCCCGCTTGCCGGTCGGATAGCGCTGGTCCCATCCCGCCAGACGCGGCGACAGCGTCGACTGGGGCGAAAACGCGGCCACCCGGCATCCCGGCGCCAGCGAGGCGAAGGCCGCTGCCCCATAGCCCCCCATCGACGTCCCAAACAGCGTCACCTGGTCGAACTGTCCGAAAAAGCCGCTGTCGCGCAGCGACATCAGATAGCGGTGCAGCGCTGCGTCGCGGAACCATCCGGGCACATAGGACAGGATGCCCATATGCGACCAGCCCTCCTTGCGGATGAACTTGTAACCCCAAGGTTCGCGGGTCACCGGGTGTTCGCGCACCGACGCCAGGTTGTCGAAGGACACCAGCAGATGTTCGCGCGACCGTGCCACATAGGTGCAGGCATAATTTGGCATCGAATGATAGAATCCGTGCGCCTGTCCCGACAGCCGCAAGTCGCTGAGCCACGCGGGCGCCACGATCTGGGGCGCGCCGTCGGGGGTGGCGGTGCCGGGCTGTTGGGGCACGGCGTCGTGGCCCTGGGTGTCGTCATCGGTGTCGTCCCAGTCCTCCTCCGGCGGGGCATCCTCCTCGGTGGGGCGGGACAGGCGTTCAGCCCAGGCCGAATCCATCTCGGACAGGGCGGGGGGCGTCGCGGCCACGCCGAAGGGCACGGACCAGTCGAAGGCCAGGCCCTGGATCGGGCGCCCCTCGACGAAGGCAGTGATGATCCTGGCCGCCTGGGGGTCCTGATGCGCCAGCAGGCGGTCCAGCCGCCCTGCGAATTCGGTCACCACCGCCGCATGGCGCGCCGCGACCTTTGGATGGCTGGCCAGGAACTCGGCGCGCCGCGTGCGGTGGGCCTGAACGAACGCCTGGTCAGGACCGGTATCGGCCATCGTGAAGTTCAGGCGCTGATACTGCTGGATGGTCATCCGCAGGTGGTCGGGCGTGACGAAGGGCAGCGTTTTGCCCGCCCCGGTGCGGCGCAGCAGGAACGTCTCGCGGTCCTGGGCCATGAAGGCGATGACATGCGCCAGGCCCAGCCCCGGCTGGTCGGGCATCGTCATCCAGCCCTTCTGCAGATAGCGGTCGGCCACGTCCTCGGCCGCGCCGTTCAACCAGGTCACGGGCTCCTTGCCGCGGGCGAACTTGGGTTTCAGCGTGGGGCGCGCGGGCTTCAGCCCGCGGGCCAGCTGCGGCCGAAAGATCGTGCGTAGGGGTGTGGCCACCGTCATCCGCCCTGCCGCCCCGCCGGTGCCGCGGCGAAAGCGCTCGACCAGAGGCAGATCGGCATAGCGGTTCTGCCCCGACCCGCCCGCGACCTGGACGGTCAGCGACAGGAGGTCGGGGAACCGTCCCAGCCCCTGGGCCAGGTCGGCAAGGGTGCCGGCCCCGGTGTCGATCATGACGAAATCGTCCGGTTCCAGCCACAGCAGGTGATCGTGGCGATCGCGCAGCGCCGTCTCCAGCGCCAGGTCCAGCGCGCGGATCTGGCGGGCCTTGTCATGGGCGATGCCGGGACGGGTCGTGGGCACGAAGTCGATCAGGCCTGCCGCGGCCAGGGCCTGGGCCAGCGCCGTGGCCTGCGCGTTGGCGCCGTCGCCGTGGACGGTGATGCTGCGAAAGCCCGCGTGACGGTGATGCAGCACCCAGTCCAGCAGGACCGGCGCGCTGTCGTTCATCAGCATGTGCAGCGCGATGTCCGGGCCGGCCGGGACGGGTTGAGGCTGCGGGGCGGTCTTGCGGGGCATGCGGGCGCTTTCGGTTGCGGCGTGGGTCAGGACGGGTGCGGCACGGGGGCGGCGGCGCGCGTCTCCAGCGCCTTGGCCATGCCGGGCCGGCCGTTGCGGGCCGCGATGTCGGACAGCCGCCGCAGCCAGGCGGTCCGGCCCCGCGCCTGCAGGCGCTGGCCAAGCGTGTCCAGGTACCACGGCTGAAGGCGCGACTGGCGATAAAGGGCGTGGAACGCCGCCGCATCCATCGTGCGCGTCGCAAGGCCGCGGACCACCGTGGACAGCATGTCGGTCTGGCGCAGTCGCAGCGCGGTCTTGTGGCCTGCCCGCGGAGTCCGCAGCCGCACGATGTTGTCCCCGGTGAACCGGTCCGCATGGGCGGCGTCCGCGGGTTCCGTCGGGTCATAGACCAGAAAGACCGTCCGCGCGGAGGCGGTCTGGGCCGCGGCATCGGCGAAATCGCCGCTCCAGTCCGCGGCGCGGCCGCTGGGAAAGCGCGCCTCCCACGGGACCAGGGCCGGGGACAGCGTCGACTGCGGGGAAAAGGCGATCACCTGCGCCCCCGGCGCGACCGAGGAGAAGGCGCAGGCCGCATAGGCCCCCATCGAGGTTCCCGCAAAGGTCACCGTCTGATAGCGCGCGAACAGCCCGTTGTCGCGCAGCTGGCGCAGATAGGCGAACAGCGTCGGATTGCGGAACCAGTTGGCGCGGAACGCGAAGATGCCCAGCTGGGACCAGCCTGACTTGCGCGCGAATTCGTATCCCCAGGCCTCGCGGTCGATCTGGTCCTGGCCCACCTGGGACAGGTTGTCGAAGCTGACGAACAGATGCGCCCGTTCGCGTTCGACGTGCAGCGCCGCGAACTCCTCCTCCGAGTGGTAGAAGCCCCGGCGGTAGGGCGAGCGCCGCAGGTCGACCAGCCATTGCGGCGGCACCTCGGGGGCGGGTGGATCGGCGGGGGCGGCGGGTTCGGGCGTCTCGGGGATGGTGGCCCAGGGCGTCATCGACAGCAGCGGCATGGTCGGCACCGGCGGACCGTCCGGCAGCGGTGCCAGCAGGATGGCCGATGCGATCACCGGGCGCGCGGGCAGCTTGGCCGGGGGCGGCGGGGGCGGGGCGGCCGCGATCGACGCCTGCCGCGCACGGCGGGCGGCCAGTTCGGCCTGGCGGCGTTCGGTCTCGGCCTGCAGGACCGCGGGGTCGAACAGGCGGGCGTGCTGGTCCGGCGCCTCGGCCAGCAGCTGTGCGGAGAGGACGTCGATCTGGCGGCGGAACCGGCCCACCGCCTCGGCATGCAGCGCGCCCAGGGCGGGCATCAGCCCGACCAGCTCGGCCCGCGCCTGCGCCACGCGGTCGGCCCATGCGGTGATGCCGGTCTCCTCGACCACATTCAGATTGTGCTGGTCATAGTAGTCGAAGTTGATCCGGTCGGCATCCGCGCTGTTGGCGGTGCCGCGCCAGCGCTTCATCAGGAAGACCTCGCTGGCGCGGATCATGTAGTGGTTGACGTGGCACAGATCATACCCCGCCATCTTCGGGGAGGTGGTCCACCGCTGCCGCAGAAGGTCGCGGGTCACGTCCTCTCCCGAGCCGTTCACGATCAGCAGCGGATGCGCGGGCAGGCCGTAGAAGTTCTTGAAGACCGGTCGGTGGACGCCCAAGTGCTGCACCGGCAGTGGTCGAAAGATGGTCTTGATGGCGAACTGGCTGTGCGTGAACGGAATGTCCGTGGGCGAGGCCATGGTGAACTGGCGGATCTGCAGCTCGTCCCTAAACGGGATCACGCCGCCGTTGCCGAAGATGCGCCACTGCGCGGCGACTGCGTCGGTGCGGTCGGGCAGGGCCGCGAACAGTGCGTCCAGTGTGCCGTCGCCGGTGTTGACGTGAAAGAACTCGTCTCCGTCCAGCACCGCGATCCAGTCGCTGCCCGTCACTTCGGGCAGGGCCATGGCGCGGGCATAGGCGCGGCGCTGCGGGTCGTCGGGCAGGCCGGCGATCAGGTCGCTGTTGTCGAAGTGGATGACAATCCCCGCCTGGTCCAGCAGCTGCAGCATCTGGTGCGTGCCGTCGGTGCAGTCGTTGGAATAGATGACAAAGCGGTTGAACCCGATCAGCCGGTGATAGCACAGCCATTCCAGCAGGAACGGCCCCTCGTTCTTGACGGTCGTGACGATGGTCCGCGTCGCGTTCGATTTCCAGCGGAACGAAAGATCGGGGGACAGGCTGTTCATGGCCGCACGGGTTTCCTGTGTCGTGACCCCGTCCATATCAGAGCGGCGCGGGTTCCTCAAAGGGATATGCCACCCTGTGGTTGTCGGCGCGCGCCCGGCCTGCCCCATGGCGTGCCCGCCTGCCGCGCGGCATGGCATCGGCCCAAATCCTGTGCGCTTTGTGCAACACCGGCGCCCGCTGCGTCGTTATCCCCTTCACAGGATGCAAGGGGCGGCTTCAAGTCGGATCTGTGACGGCCCGCGCGGGCAGCCCGGAAAGGGATGGTAGAGGCACATGGCATCGATTCTGGGGTTCCTGCAGCTGGCAGGCGCGGTGGCGCTGTTGCTGTTCGGTCTGGGACTGGTGCGCGACGGCATGGTCGAGGCCTTCGGCCTGCGGATGAAGCTGATCCTGGGCGCGGGCACGCGCACGGGGCTGCGGGCCTTCGCATCGGGGCTTGTCGCCACCTTGGGTCTGCAATCGTCGACGGCCACCGCCCTGCTGACCGCGTCCTTCGTCCAGCGAGAGATGATCGCCACCCGCCGCGCGCAGATCGTGCTGCTGGGCGCGAATGTCGGCACGGCGATGACGGCGGTGATCGTGTCGACCGACATCACCGCGGTCGCGCCGGTCCTTGTTCTGCTGGGTTACGGCCTGCGCCGCCGGGGCACGACGGTGACGTCGGGGGTGGGCACGGCGCTGATCGGCGTAGGGCTGATGCTGGTGTCGCTGACGTTGCTGGACCAGGCGACCGCGCCGCTGCGCGCCTCGCCGCAGATGGCCGCCTTCCTGCCGATGCTGGATCAGGCCTGGCCCGTGGCCCTGGCCTTTGCGGCGGGAATCGCGCTTTTGTGTTCGTCATCGCTGGCGGCGGTCCTGTTGATCGGGTCGCTGGTTCTGCCGCCCGACCTGACGGTGGTCATGGTGCTGGGCGCGAACCTGGGCGGCGCGATGGCGCCGGTGCTGGCGGGGGCCACGCTGGACATCGCCGCGCGGCGGGTGCTGCTGGGCAACCTGACGGTGCGCGCCATCGGCTGCCTGATCGCGCTGCCGCTGGCGGGGCTGGCGGCGGGCGCGCTGAATGCCATGCCCCTGGCCGTGGGGCCCTTGGCGGTCAGCGCCCACCTGGCGTTCAACCTGGCGCTGGCGGCGCTGATCTGGCCCTTCAACGGGCTGGTCTGCCGTCTGGTGGCGGTGCTGATGCCGCAGGACGCGCATGCGGCCTCGACCGCGCCGCGCTGGCTGGACGCGCAGGTTCTGGACGCGCCGCCCCTGGCCCTGACCGGCGCCCGGCGCGAGGTTCTGGACATCGGCGACAGCGTCGAGCGGATGCTGGCCCAGACCCGCGCGGCGTTCCGCAAGCACGATCCCGCCCCCCTGGCCGAGGTCCGCGCGATCGAGGATCAGGTCGACCGGCGACAGCAGCAGGTCAAGAACTATCTGTCGCGCCTGACCGGCGACGCGACCGAGGCCGAGCGTCGGCAGGCCATCGACATCCTGGATTACGTCATCAACCTGGAACATATCGGCGACATCATCGACCGGGGCCTGTCCCCCGAGGTGGCCAAGAAGATCGGCCTGGGCCTGCGCTTTTCGGGCGAGGGGTTCCGCGAACTGGACGCGCTGTTCCTGCTGACGCAGGAGAACCTGCGCATGGCACAGACGGTGTTCATGACGCGCGACCGCGACATGGCCCGCCGCCTGATGGAGCAGAAGGTCACCATCCGCAACCTGGAACGCCAGTCCGCGCAGCGCCACCTGATCCGCCTGCGCGAAGGCCAGACCGAAAGCCGCGAGACCTCGTCCCTGCATCTGGACCTGCTGCGCGACCTCAAGCGCATCAACGCCCATGCGGTCTCGGTCGCCCATCCGATCCTGCAGGACGAAGGGCTGCTGATCGAAAGCCGGTTGCGCGGCAGCTAGGCCCGGGGCGCGCGCCAGCCCGCGCCGTCGCGGATGCCGGTCAGGTGCAGGTCCGCGTCCAGAAGGATCAGGTCCGCGGCGCGGCCCGGCGCGATGCGCCCGGCCTTGGCGCCGATCAGGTCGGCCGGGACCGACGTCGCCATCGCCAGCGCTTGCGCCGGGTCCGCGCCCGCTGCCACCGCGACGCGCACCGCGCGGTCCAGCCGCAGGTCCGCGCCGGCCAACGTGCCGTCCGCCAGCGTCAGCCGTTCGTCGCGCCGCAGGATGCGGCGGCCCTGCAACGGAAATTCGGTCAGCGTGGTGCCCGCGACAGCCATGCAGTCGCTGACCAAGAACAACCCCCCAGGCCGTGCGCGCAGCGCGATGCGCAGCGCCGCCGGGTCGACATGGGTGCCGTCCGCGATGATCCCGGCCTGCGCATCGCCCGACAGGACCGCGCCGACCAGACCGGGCTGGCGGTGGCCAAGCGGGCTCATGGCGTTGAACAGATGCGTGGCGCAGCGCGCCCCCGCCGCAAAGGCCGCCTGCGCCTGATCCAGCGTGCAGTCGCTGTGGCCAAGGCTGACGATGATCCCCGCCGCGGTCAGGGCGGCGATCTGGGCGGGGGTGGCGGCCTCGGGGGCCAGGGTCACCATCAGCGCGGGCAGGTCCGCGCGGGCGGCGATCAGGGCGGCCATGTCGGCATCGGTCATCGGGCGGATCAGGGCTGCGTCATGCGCCCCGGCGCGGCGCGGGTCCAGATGCGGCCCCTCCAGGTGCAGGCCCTGAAAGCCCGGCGTGTCGACGCGGGCGGCGGCGATCCCGGCGTCCAGCACGCGCGCCGTGACCTCGGGTCCGTCGGTGATCAGCGTCGGCAGGATGCCCGCGCAGCCCAGATCGCGATGTGCCGCGCAGATGCGCGCCAATGCTGAGGCGTCGGTTCCTGCGCCGACCATCAACCCGGCGCCGCCGTTCACCTGAAGGTCGACGAAACCGGGGGCCAGGATGCCGGGCATCGGAACCACGCCTGCCGGGCGCGGCACGATGGCCTCGATCACCCCGTCGCGCAGGATCACCGCCATGTCGTCCAGCAGCTGCGCGCCGTCGAACAGGGTGGTGGCGGCCAGGGTCTGCAGGGTCATGGCGCCCAGGCCCGTGCCATGTCCAGCGCACCGTCCACGCCTGTGCCGCGGGCGGGAACGACGGGCCAGTCCGCCGCCAGCGCCGCGGCATAGAAGGGGCCCAGCCCGCCGGTGCAGACCACCGGCAGGCGGTCGCCATCCTGCAGCACGCGCACCGCGTCGCCGATCTGGGCCACTGCCTGGTCCAGAATCGCGCGGGCCGCGGGATCGTCCGAGGCGACCAGGCGCGGGGCCAGTTCCGCAAAGCGCGCGGGCGCGGCGCTGGTGCCGAAGGCGATGATCCCCTCGAACCCGCCGAATTCGTCGCGCAGCGCGGACAGCAGGGGCGTGTCCGGGACCAGCCCGTCGCCCGCCCGCATCGTCCGCGCCAGCAGGGTGCGGCCCAGGACGGCACCGCTGCCCTCGTCCCCCATCAGAAAGCCGCGCCCCCCGATCTGGCGCAGCTGGCCGCCGCGCTGGACCGCCAGCACCGACCCGGTGCCGACCGCGACCAGGATGCCGTCATCCGCGCCAAGCGCGCCGCGCGCGGCGGTGACGGCATCGTTCACCACCAGGCTGCGGGCGAAGGGCAGGCGCGCCTGCATCGCGCGGGCCGCGTCCTGCATGCCGCCCCCCGCCAGGCCCAGCACCGCGGTCAGGTCCGCAGGCGAGGCCCCGGCCTGAGCCATCGCCGCCGTCGCCGCGGCCAGCACGCTGGTCACCGCGCCGAATGGATCGGAATTGATGTTTGCCGGCCCGCCCTGACCGCGGCCCAGCACGCGGCCCGCCGCATCGGCAATGGCTGCCCGGCAGCCCGTGCCGCCCCCGTCGATCCCCAGATACAAGCTCATCACGTCCCCATGTTTCGCCAGAGGGAACGCGACCAGCGCGGAAATGAAAAGCCCCAAGGTCGGATCGTCCCGCCGGACAAGCAAAACCCCCGAAAACACGAGGTTTTCGGGGGTTTTGTTTTTGGTGCCCAGGAGAGGACTCGAACCTCCACACCTTGCGGCACACGGACCTGAACCGTGCGCGTCTACCAATTCCGCCACCTGGGCAGGTGGTATGAGCGGCTGATTAAAGCGAGTGCGGGGGGGCGTCAATGGGGGTCGTGAAAGTTTTTCGACAGTTTTTTGCCAAGACCTGCCAAGGCGGTGCGCGAAGCTGCCCGCGACCCTGCGCAGCCTTGCCCGGAACGCGCGTCGGGGGTAAGGATCACGCGACATTCGGCCTATCAGAGGGAGGCGAGACGCCCATGGCGAAACTGGTCACGATCTTTGGCGGATCGGGCTTTGTCGGCCGGCAGGTGGCCCGGCTGATGGCCAAGGAGGGCTGGCGCGTCCGCATAGCCGTCCGCCGCCCCGACGAGGCGCTGTTCACCCGCACCTATGGCGCGGTCGGGCAGGTCGTCCCCGTCATGTGCAACATCCGCGACGAAAACTCTGTCCGGGCTGCCCTGACCGGGGCGGATGCCGCGATCAACTGCGTCAACATCCTGAACGCGCAGGGCAAGAGCACTTTCAAGACCGTGTTCGAGACCGGCGCCGACAACATCGCCCGCCTGTCGGCGGAGATGGGCGTCGCGCGGCTGGTCCATATCTCGGGCCTGGGGATCGATCCCGAATCGGACAGCACGTACATCGCGTCGAAATCGCGGGGCGAGGCCGCGGTGCTGGCCGCGCGTCCCGATGCGGTCGTGCTGCGCCCGTCGGTGATCTTCGGTGCCGACGACAATTTCTACAACCGCTTTGCGGGCATGTCGCGGATGGGGCCGGTGATGCCCATCGTGGGCGGCAACACCCGGATGCAGCCGGTTTTCGTGGGCGACGTCGCCCGCGCGGCGGTGATGGGCGCCACTGGCACCGCCGCCCCCGGCATCTATGAGCTGGGCGGCCCCGAGATCCTGACCACCCGCCAGATCGTGGGGCAGGTGCTGTCCGCCGTCCACCGCCGCCGCGCGGTGGTGAACCTGCCGTTCCCGATCGCGCGACTGGCATCGGCCGCGATGGGCGTGGCGCAGGCGGTCACCGGCGGCCTGTTCACCAGCCCGCTGAGCCGCGACCAGCTGGCCCTGCTGCGCAAGGACAACGTCGTCACGCCCGGCGCCCGCGGTTTCGCGGATCTGGGCATCGTGCCCACGGCGGCCGGGTCCGTTCTGGACGACTATCTGGTGCGCTTCCGCCCGTCGGGCCAGTACGATTCGATCAAGCGGTCCGCCAAGAACCTGCGCGAGCACTGATGGACCACAACACGATCGTCGCCGCCGCCCTCGGGGTTCTCGAGGGCCTGACCGAGTTCATTCCGGTGTCGTCGACGGGCCACCTGCTGCTGGCCGGTCATTTCCTGGGCTTCGATTCGCCCGCCCGGTCCTTCGAGGTGCTGATCCAGCTGGGCGCCCTGCTGGCGATCCTGGGCCTTTACGCCGCCCGGCTGGTGCAGGTGGTGCGCGACGCGCCCCACGATCCGGTCGCCCGGCGGTTCATCGGCGCGGTCCTGCTGGCCTTCGCCCCGGCGGCGGTGATCGGCGCGATGGCGCACGGCTTCATCAAGACGGTGCTGTTCGAGACGCCGATGCTGGTCGCGGTCATGCTGATCCTGGGCGGCTTCGTCCTGCTGTGGGTCGACCGCCGCGCCGCCACCCCCCGCTATACCCGGGCCGAGGACATTCCTTTGTCGATGGCCTTCCGCATCGGCCTGTTCCAGTGCCTTGCCATGATCCCCGGCGTGTCGCGGTCGGGGGCCACCATCGTCGGTGCGCTGCTGATGGGCGCGGACAAGCGGTCGGCCGCCGAATTCTCGTTCTTCTTGGCGATGCCCACGATGCTGGGCGCCTTCAGCCTGGACCTGTGGCAGAATCGCGCGGTGCTGGATGCGGGCGCGATCAACGACATCGCCGTGGGCTTCATCACCGCCTTTCTGGCCGCCGTCGTGGTGGTGCGCTGGCTGCTTGGTTACGTGTCCCAGCACGGATACGGGCTGTTCGCATGGTGGCGCATCATTGTCGGAAGCCTTGCATTGCTGGCGCTTGTACTGGGTATGTAAGCAATGCTGACCTAATATGGCAGGTATGCGGACAAAAACTTGGCCCGCGCACCGAAAAAGTGGCGATTAGGTCAGCACTGCTGACTTTTCATCGCAAAAGCCTTGGTTTATTGCGGTTGCCGAAGTCCTTTCAGGGAAGGTAGCGCAGCCATGGCCACGCAGAAGATGCTGACATTCGTCTCGACCCCGCGCGAGATGCCCGAAAAACGCGCCGCTGCCGACCGCAGCGAGGATTTCCACGAGATCTATCGCGAATTCGCCGCAGCCAAGGCCGCCGAACAGTCCAGCCGCTGCAGCCAGTGCGGCGTGCCCTATTGCCAGTCGCACTGCCCGCTGCACAACAACATCCCCGACTGGCTGCGTCTGACCGCCGAGGGTCGCCTGGAGGAGGCCTATCGCGTCAGCCAGGCCACCAACACCTTCCCCGAGATCTGCGGCCGCATCTGTCCCCAGGACCGCCTGTGCGAGGGCAACTGCGTGATCGAGCAGTCGGGCCACGGCACCGTCACCATCGGCGCGGTTGAGAAGTACATCACCGACACCGCCTGGGACAACGGCTGGGTCCAGCCCTTCAAGCCCGCGCAGGAGCGTGCCGAATCGGTCGGCATCATCGGGGCCGGGCCGGGCGGCCTGGCCGCCGCGGACATGCTGCGCAAGCAGGGGTTCCAGGTCACGATCTATGACCGCTATGACCGCGCGGGCGGGCTGATGACCTATGGCATCCCCGGCTTCAAGCTCGAGAAGGACGTGGTGATGCGCCGCAACCAGCTGCTGGCGGACAGCGGCGTCGAGTTCGTGCTGAATTGCAACGTGGGCGAGGACATCAGCTTTGACGCGATCCGCGGCAAGCACGATGCGGTGCTGATCGCCACGGGCGTCTACAAGACCCGCGACCTGGACCTGGACAACGCCGATCACGGCGGGATCGTCCGCGCGATCGACTATCTGACCGCCTCGAACAAGGTCGAGTTCGGCGACGACGTTCCTGATTTCGACGACGGAGAGCTGAACGCCAAGGGCAAGCGCGTCGTCGTCATCGGCGGCGGCGACACGGCCATGGATTGCGTGCGGACAGCCATCCGTCAGGGCGCCCAATCGGTCAAGTGCCTGTACCGGCGCGACCGCGCCAACATGCCTGGGAGCCAGCGCGAGGTGCAGAACGCCGAGGAGGAGGGCGTCGAGTTCGTCTGGCTGTCGGCCCCCGGCGCCTTTGCGGGCCACGTGACCGGCATCGCCGCCGAGGCGCAGGAGCGTGACGTTGACGGCCTGCCGCAGATCGCCTCGGTGCGCATCCAGAAGATGCGCCTGGGTCAGCCCGACGTCACCGGCCGCCAGTCGCCCGAGCTGATCGAGGGCGCCGATTACGACGAACCCGCCGACCTGGTCATCAAGGCCCTGGGATTCGAACCCGAGGACCTGCCCAAGCTGTGGGGCGTGGACGGGCTGGAGGTCACGCGGTGGGGCACCATCAAGGCGAACTTCCAGACGCACCAGACCTCGATCCCCGGCGTATTCGCGGTGGGCGACATCGTGCGCGGCGCCAGCCTGGTCGTCTGGGCGATCCGGGACGGGCGCGAGGCCGCGGACGCGATCGTGACCTTCCTGACGGGCGATGCCCGCATCGCCGCCGAATAGGGGCAGGGCGATGGCGCACCACCATGACACGGGGCGTGCAGCGTGCGGACGGCGGCATGGAGCAGCGGCGGCGCGGGCCGTCCCCGCTATCGGGATCATGTCGGGCCTGTTGACGCTTCTGGTGCTGGCGGACGGGATGCTGGCGGCGGGGCAGGCGGGGGCGGCCAGCTTCACGCCGCCCGCGGGCTGCACCCTGAACGTCACGGTGCAGAACCGCAGCTGCACCGTCAGCCAGTACTATACCTGCAGTGCCGATCCCCAAGGCTATCAGCACAGCGCCCATTTCGGGCGCGAGGGGCTGTACCACCTGTCCACCATCGACGCCGAGACCCGCTGGATCGAGAGCCAGAGCATGTCGTCAGGCCTGGTCGACCGGCTGGTCGAGGAGGCCGAGGACCATGCCAGCTTCAGCGAGCTGCTGGCCACGGGGCGCGATGATTTCGACTTCTGGACCCAGACCGATGACGGCCAGCGCCTGCACCACCAGGGCGCCGACACCCTGACCGGAGAGACCGTCACGATCGATGGCCAGGCACTGGAACGGACCCGCTTCCGGCTGACCACCCGCGACGCCGGCGGCGAGGTTCTGATCACCCGCGAGGGCAGCCAGTACATCAGCCGCGAGTTCAACCGCTTCTATGGCGGGACCGAGACCGGCAGCGACTGGACCGGCGCCAAGACCGAGACCGACGACAGCCCCGTGCTGTTCACCTTTCCCGGCGAGGCCGGGTTCGGTTCCACAACCCCACAATTCGACTGCGATCAGTTGCTGACGCAGATCCCGCAGGAAAGGGCCGCATCATGACCATGGACTGGCAAGCACAGGAAGAAGCCCGCCGCGCATGGATGGACCAGAACAGCCTGTACCGCGAGGAGGACGAGCATTCGTCCTGCGGCGTGGGCTTCGTGGTCGATCTGGACGGCAAGGCCAGCCGCCGGGTCGTGCAGAACGGCATCGACGCGCTGAAGGCCATCTGGCATCGCGGCGCGGTGGATGCGGATGGCAAGACCGGCGACGGCGCGGGCATCCACGTCCAGATCCCGGTGCCGTTCTTCTATGACCAGGTGCGCCGCACGGGCCACGAACCCGATCAGAACAAGCTGATCGCGGTCGGCCAGGTGTTCCTGCCGCGCACGAACTTTGCCGCCCAGGAGGCCTGCCGGACCATCGTGGAATCCGAGGTCCTGCGGATGGGGCACTATATCTATGGCTGGCGCCATGTGCCGGTGAACACCGCCGTGCTGGGCGAGAAGGCGAACGCCACCCGCCCCGAGATCGAGCAGATCCTGATCCGCTGCGAGAAGGACATCGACCAGGTCCGCTTCGAGCGCGAGCTGTACATCATCCGCCGCCGCATCGAGAAGGCCGCCATCGCGGCGCAGGTGCGCGAGCTTTATTTCTGTTCGCTGTCCTGCCGGTCGATCATCTACAAGGGCATGATGCTGGCCGAGCAGGTCGCCGAATTCTATCCCGACCTGAAGGACGAGCGATTTGAATCGGCCTTCGCCATCTATCACCAGCGTTACAGCACCAACACCTTCCCGCAATGGTGGCTGGCCCAGCCTTTCCGCATGCTGGCCCATAACGGCGAGATCAACACGCTGAAGGGCAACCTGAACTGGCTGCGCAGCCACGAGATCCGCATGGCATCGTCGGCCTTCGGCGACGCGGCCGAGGACATCAAGCCGATCGTGCCCGCCGGGTCGTCGGATTCGGCGGCGCTGGATGCGGTGTTCGAGGTTCTGGTGCGGTCCGGGCGGTCCGCGCCGATGACCAAGACGATGCTGGTCCCGGAAAGCTGGTCCAAGGCCACGACCGACATGCCCAAGGCCTGGGCGGACATGTACGCCTATTGCAACGCGGTGATGGAGCCGTGGGACGGCCCCGCGGCGCTGGCCATGACCGACGGGCGTTGGGTCTGCGGCGGCCTGGACCGCAACGGGCTGCGGCCGATGCGCTATGTCGTGACGGGCGACAACCTGCTGATCGCGGGCTCCGAGGTCGGCATGGTGCCGGTGGACGAGACCGGCGTGCGCGAGAAGGGCGCATTGGGACCGGGGCAGATGATCGCGGTCGATATGTGGGACGGCAAGCTGTACCACGACACCGAGATCAAGGACCGCCTGGCCGGCAGCCAGCCCTTTGGCGAGTGGATCGAGAAGGTCACCGAGCTGAACGACATCATGCGCGACCTGCCCGAGGTCGTGCGGTACCAGGGCGACGCCCTGCGCCGCCGGCAGAGCGCGGCCGGGTTCACCCATGAGGATCTGGAGCATGTCCTGGCCCCGATGGCCGAGGACGCCAAGGAATCCATCGCGTCGATGGGCGACGACACGCCCCCCGCGGTCCTGTCGAACCAGTACCGCCCGATGAGCCATTTCTTCCGCCAGAACTTCAGCCAGGTGACGAACCCGCCGATCGACAGCCTGCGCGAGACGCGGGTGATGTCGCTGAAGACGCGCTTCGGCAACCTCAAGAACGTGCTGGACGAAAGCAGTGCCCAGACCGAGATCGTGGTGCTGGAGAGCCCGTTCATCGCCAATGGCGAATACGATGAGATGGTCAAGATGTTCGGCGACACCGTCACCGTCATCGACTGCACCTTCGCCGAAGGCGCAGGGCCGGACGCCTTGGGCGAAGGCCTGGCGCGCATCCGCGCCGAGGCCGAGGATGCCGTGCGGTCGGGCGCGGGCCATCTGGTTCTGTCTGACGACGCGCAGGGCCCTGGCCGGGTCGCGATGCCGATGATCCTGGCGACCAGCGCGGTGCACTCCTGGCTGACCCGCAAGGGCCTGCGGACCTTCTGTTCGGTCAACGTGCGGTCGGCGGAATGCATCGACCCGCATTACTTTGCAGTGCTGATCGGCTGCGGCGCGACGACGGTGAACCCCTATCTGGCGCAGGATTCGATCGACGACCGGATCGCGCGCGGGCTGCTGACCGGAACCCTGGTCGAGAACATGCGCCGTTATCGCACGGCCATCGACGCGGGCCTGCTGAAGATCATGGCCAAGATGGGCATCTCGGTCCTGTCGTCCTATCGCGGCGGTCTGAACTTCGAGGCGGTGGGCCTGTCGCGCGCCATGGTCGCCGAATATTTCCCCGGCATGCAGTCGCGGATCTCGGGCATCGGCCTGCACGGGCTGCAGGCCAAGCTGGAGGCGCTGCACCGGGTCGCCTTCCGCACCGACAACGTGGACATGCTGCCGGTCGGCGGCTTCTACAAGCTGCGGCGGACGGGCGAGAAGCACGCCTGGGAAGCCAACACCATGAAGCTGCTGCAGGTGGCCTGCGAAAAGGCGTCCTATGACATCTGGAAGCAGTTCAGCGCCACGATGCGGACCAACCCGCCGATCCACATCCGCGATCTCTTGGACATCAAGCCCTTCGGCAAGCCGGTGCCGATCGAGGAGGTCGAATCGATCACCTCGATCCGCAAGCGCTTCGTGACTCCGGGCATGTCGCTTGGGGCGCTGTCGCCCGAGGCGCACATGACGCTGAACATCGCGATGAACCGGATCGGCGCAAAGTCCGATTCGGGCGAGGGCGGAGAGGACCCGGCGCACAGCCACCCGCTGCCCAACGGCGACAACCCCTGCGCCAAGATCAAGCAGGTCGCCTCGGGCCGCTTCGGTGTCACTGCCGAATACCTGAACGCCTGCGAGGAGCTGGAGATCAAGGTCGCCCAGGGTGCCAAGCCCGGCGAGGGCGGCCAGCTGCCCGGCATGAAGGTCACCAAGCTGATCGCGCGTCTGCGTCACTCGACGCCGGGCGTGACGCTGATCAGCCCCCCGCCGCACCACGACATCTATTCCATCGAGGATCTGGCGCAGCTGATCTATGACCTCAAGCAGATCAACCCGCGCGCCAAGATCACCGTCAAGCTGGTGGCATCATCGGGCGTGGGCACAATCGCGGCGGGCGTGGCCAAGGCCAAGGCCGACGTGATCCTGATCAGCGGCCATAACGGCGGCACGGGCGCCTCGCCCGCCACGTCGATCAAGTTCGCGGGTCTGCCCTGGGAGATGGGCCTGACCGAGGCGCATCAGGTCCTGGCCATGAACCGCCTGCGCGAGCGCGTGACGCTGCGCACCGATGGCGGTCTGCGCACGGGCCGCGACATCGTCATGGCGGCGATGATGGGCGCCGAGGAATACGGCATCGGCACCGCCGCGCTGATCGCGATGGGTTGCATCATGGTCCGCCAGTGCCAGTCGAACACCTGCCCGGTGGGCGTCTGCACCCAGGACGAGAAGCTGCGCGCCATGTTCACCGGGTCGGCGGACAAGGTGGTGAACCTGATCACCTTCTATGCCCAGGAGGTCCGCGAGATCCTGGCCTCCATCGGCGCGCGGTCGATCGACGAGATCATCGGTCGTGCGGACCTGCTGACCCAGGTCAGCCGGGGTGCGGCGAACCTGGACGATCTGGACCTGAACCCGCTGCTGATCACCGTCGATGGGGCGGACAAGATCGTCTATGATCGCACCAAGCCGCGCAATGCCGTGCTGGACACGCTGGATGCGGAAATCGTCAAGGACGCCGCCCGTTTCTTCGAGGACGGCGAGAAGATGCAGCTGTCCTATGCGGTCCGCAACACCCACCGCACCATCGGGACGCGCACGTCGTCGCTGATCGTGCAGAAGTTCGGGATGCGCAACAACCTGCAGCCCGACCACCTGACGATCCGCCTGACCGGCAGCGCCGGGCAGTCGCTTGGTGCCTTCGCGGCCCCGGGGCTGAAGATCGAGGTCTCGGGCGATGCCAACGACTATGTCGGCAAGGGTCTGTCGGGCGGCACCATCGTGGTGCGGCCGCCGATGGCCAGCCCGCTGGTCGCGGCCGACAACACGATCATCGGCAACACGGTCCTCTATGGCGCGACGAACGGGCATCTGTTCGCGGCGGGCCGTGCGGGCGAACGCTTTGCGGTCCGCAACAGCGGTGCAAGCGTGGTGATCGAGGGCTGCGGGTCGAACGGCTGCGAATACATGACCGGCGGCGTGGCCGTCATCCTGGGTCGGATCGGCGCGAACTTCGGTGCGGGCATGACCGGGGGGATGGCCTATCTGTACGACCCCGAGGGGCTAGCGCGCGACTACATCAACCCGGAAACGCTGGTGATGTGCGCCGTGACCCAGGACCACTGGGAGGATCAGCTGAAGGGCCTGATCGAACGGCACCTCAAGGAGACCGGATCGCGTCGCGCCGACGAGATCCTGTCGAACTGGGACCGCGAGAAGGGCAACTTCCTGCAGGTCTGCCCCAAGGAGATGCTGCAGCACCTGTCCCACCCCATCGAGGCGGTGGACCAGACCCGCGCGGTTCCCGCGGAATGACATCCGGCGCGGCCCCCTTGCGGGGCCGCGCTGCGTTTTAGGGCCGGGCGGTGCAGGTGACGGGGTCCGCGTCCGACATGGCGTCGATGAACGTCACCTGGTCGCCCTTGGTCCACCATTCCAGCGCCCCGGAGACATAGCGCGCACCCGATGCCGCGATCACGTTGACGAAGATCCGCGGGCCGTCCTCCAGCGTGACCAGCGCCAAGGCATCGTCCCCCGACGTCACATAGGTCGCCGCCACCTGACGCCCGTCGTCGCAATCATGCGTGACGCTGGTCATGGTGGCATCGGGCGCCAGCGGCAGGGACAGCATCGGCTGTGCCAGCGCGGGGGCGGCAAGGGCCAGCAGCAGGGGCAGGATCGGCGCGGCATGTCGGGTCATGGCATCCTCGGGGCGGTTGTTCGCGGGCAGGGTGGCGCGGGGCCGCGCGGCTGGCAAGGTGCGCTTGACGCAAAGCGCCGCACCATGAGACATGCGGGCATGATCCTGCGCCGCGCCCACCCCCCCAAGACCGAACCGGCCCGATCCGCCCGCAGGCGCGGCAGGCCGATGTTCTGGCTGCGCTTTCTGGCGCTGCGGGCGGTGCTGGTGATGCTGGGGTCGGTGGCGATCTATGGCGTCGTGAACCCGCCGCATACCTGGACGATGGTCGGCGCCGCGCGCCAGCACCCGCTGACCCCGCGCGAATGGACGCGGCTGGCGGACATCGCCCCCGTGATGCGCCGTGCGGTGGTCGCGGCCGAGGACGCGAATTTCTGCAGCCACTGGGGTTTCGACATGGTCGAGATCCGCAAGGTGGTCGCGTCGGGGTCGTCGCGGGGGGCGTCCACGATCACACAGCAGACCGCCAAGAACGCGTTCCTGTGGCAGACGCGCAGCTGGCCGCGCAAGGCCGCCGAAACGATCCTGACGCCGCAGATCGAGGCCTTGTGGTCCAAGGCCCGCATCCTTGAGGTCTATCTTAACCTGGCCGAATTCGGGCCGGGCATCTTCGGCATCCATGCCGCGGCGCGCGACCATTTCGGCACCACCCCCGACCGGCTGACCCCCGTGCAGGCCGCGCGCCTGGCCGCCGTCCTGCCCAACCCGCGCCAGCGCAGCCCGTCGGGGCCGTCGGCGCGGTCGCGGGCCATCCTGGACGGGGCAGAGACGATCGCGCGGGACGGGCGGGCCGCCTGCTTCTGAGGGCTGCGGTTGAAAGCGGCGGGGTCGGGGCGTATCAACGGGGCGTTGCGACAATAAGAAGAAGGTCTCGAGCAGCCATGAACACCAACACGCAGACCACGCGACTGTACCACACCGCCCTGTCCCCGTTCTGCCGCAAGGTGCGGCTGGTCCTGGCCGAGAAGAAGATCGAGGTCGAACTGGTCGAGGAGCGGTACTGGGAGGGATCGCCCGATCTGAAGCGCCGCAATCCGGCGGGCAAGCTGCCGGTGCTGCGCTATCGCGGCAACCTGCTGGCGGAAAGCCAGGCGATCATCGAATACCTGGACGAGGCGGTGCCCGCCCCGTCGCTGATGCCGCAGACCCCGCTGGAGCGCCACGAGGTGCGCCGCCTGTGCGCCTGGTTCGACGACAAGTTCCACACCGAGGTCACCCAGCCCATCCTGAACGAGCGCGTCTGGAAGAAGATCACCCGGTCGGGGTATCCCGACAGCCGCGTGGTCAAGGATGGGCTGCGCGCGGTCAAGGACCACATTGACTATCTGTCGTCCCTGCTGGAGACGCGGCGCTGGCTGGCGGGCAACACGCTGAGCCTGGCGGATTTCACTGCGGCCGCGCATTTCTCGTGCCTGGATTACATCTCGGACGTGGATTGGGACCGGTCCGAGGGTCTGCGCGACTGGTATGCGACCATCAAGTCCCGCCCCGCGTTCCGGTCGGTCTTGGCCGACCAGGTGCCGGGCATCCATCCTGCGCCGCATTATGCCGAGCTTGACTTCGGCTGAGGGCGGGGGGGCCAGCCCCCCATCGCCTGGCGGCGATCCCCCCCGGGGTATTTGGGCAAAGCAGAAGGCCCGGATTCAGGCCGAGGCGCGCGCGGTGGGATTTGCCGCGATGGGCGTCATGCGCCCGGACGGCGTGCCGGAGCTGGCCGGGCGGCTGGCGGATTTCGTGGCCCAGGGGCGGCACGGGCAGATGGGCTGGATGGCCGAACGCATGAGCTGGCGCGGCGATCCGGCGGCGCTGTGGCCCGAGGCGCGGTCGGTGGTGATGCTGGCCGAGCTGTACACCCCCGAGGGCGATCCGCTGGCGGTGCTGGATCAGCGCGACCGCGCCGCTGTCAGCGTCTATGCGCAGGGGCGCGATTATCACGATCTGGTCAAGAAGCGGCTGAAGCGGTTGGGGCGCTGGATGCTGGAAACGGCGCCCGAGCCGGGGCACCAGATCAAGGTCTTTGTCGACACCGCGCCGGTGATGGAAAAGCCCCTGGCGCAGGCCGCGGGCCTGGGCTGGCAGGGCAAGCACACCAACCTTTTGTCGCGCGATCTGGGCAGTTGGTTCTTTCTGGGCGCGATCTTCACGACCATGCCGCTGCCACCGGACGCGCCGCAGGTCAGTCATTGCGGGTCCTGTCGCGCCTGTCTGGACGTCTGTCCGACCGGGGCCTTTCCTGCGCCCTATCAGCTGGATGCGCGGCGCTGCATCTCCTACCTGACGATTGAGCACAAGGGGCCGGTGGACCCCGACCTGCGGGCGCTGATGGGCAACCGGATCTATGGCTGCGACGATTGCCTGGCGGTCTGTCCGTGGAACAAGTTCGCGCAGGCAGGCTCCGAGATGCGCTATCGGGGGATCATCGATGCGCCGCCGCTGGCGGAGCTGGCGGGACTGGACGACGCGGCGTTCCGGGCGCGGTTTTCGGGGTCGCCGATCAAGCGGATCGGGCGCGACCGCTTTGTCCGGAACGTGCTGTACGCCATCGGCAATTCCGGCGACGCCGCGCTGGCACCCGTGGCGCGGGGGCTGACCGGGGACGCCGATCCGGTCGTGGCCGAGGCCGCGTCCTGGGCCGCGGCGCGGCTGGCGCGCTAGAGCAGGAAGTCGTCGCCGTCCAGCGACAGCCGACCGTCCAGCCGGATCAGCATGTCGGCCTGTCGGTCGCCGTTCACGTCGATCAGCAGGTGCGTCTGCTGGCCCACATGCTCCCACCGCAGGGATCGCTGGCCCTGATGCCCGCCCGACCCGGCATAGGTCAGGTTCATCGCGCGCAGGTCCAGCAGATCCTCGCCCGTCCGGAAATCGGTGATCAGGTCGGGGGCCCGGCGCGGGCTGTCCATCGCGCCGAAGAACCGGAACGTGTCGCGCCCCGCACCGCCCTGCATCACATCGCCGCCCATCCCGCCGACCAGCACGTCGTTGCCCGGCCCGCCCAGCATCCGGTCCGACCCCGGCCCGCCGCGCAGCAGGTCGTTGCCCGGCCCTCCGGACAGCCAGTCATTGCCCACGCCCCCGTCCAGCGTGTCGTTGTGCCAGCCGCCGTTCAGGCGGTCATTGCCCAGCCCGCCAACCAGCCAGTCCGCCCCGATGCCGCCATCCATGACGTCGTCGCCCGCATCCCCGAACATGCGGTCGTTGCCGGCCTCTCCGAACAGGCGGTCCGCCCCCGCGCCGCCGGACATGCGGTCGTTGCCGGCCCCGCCGCGAAGGATATCATTGCCCAGATCGCCGTTCATCCAGTCGTTGCCGCCGCCGCCCAGCAGGGTGTCGTTGCCCATGCCGCCGGACATGACGTTGTTGCCGCCCCCCCCCATCAGCAGGTCGAACCCCGTGCCGCCGAACATACGGTCATGCCCGGGGCCGCCGTTCATGCGGTCGTTGCCCGTCCCGCCATCCAGCGTGTCGTCGCCCGCTCCGCCCTGCAGGACGTCATTGCCCACCCCGCCGATCAGGCGGTCGCGCCCGATCCCCGCGGTGAGCGTATCATTGCCCGTGCCGCCGTCCAGCACGTTCCATCCGACCATCGAGATCAACAGGTCGTTGCCGTCCTCTCCGAACAGGCGGTCGTTGCCGGATCCGCCGAACAGGCGGTCGTCGCCCATGCCGCCGAACAGCATGTCATTGCCGCCCTCGCCGTTCAGGACGTCGTTGCCGCCATCGCCGTACAGCGTGTCCCAGCCCCAGCCGCCCCACAACGTGTCCTGGTCATCGCCGCCCCACAGCATGTCATTGCCGTCACCGCCCCACAGCACGTCATGCCCGGCACCGCCCAGCAGGCGGTCGCCCCCCGTCCCGCCGAACAGCGTGTCGTTGCCCTCGCCGCCGTCGAGCTGGTCGTCATCCTCGTTTCCCTCCAGGACATCGTCGCCGACCCCGCCCAGCAGGGTGTCGCGGCCGGTGCCGCCTGACAGGCGGTCTGTGCCGTCGCCCCCCTCCAGGTGGTCGTTGCCCGCCCCGCCGATCAGCAGGTCATCGCCGCCATCGCCGAACAGCCGATCGTCGCCATCCCCGCCCAAAAGCGTGTCGCGCCCGTCGCCCGCCTGCAGGCTGTCATGGCCTGCGCCGCCGTCCAGGTAGTCGATTCCGGCCCCGGCGATCAGCGTGTCATCACCGTCCCCGCCCAGAAGGCGGTTGTTGCCGGACAGATCCTCCAGCCAGTCGTTGCCCACCTCGCCGGACAGCACGTCGTTGCCGTCGCCCCCCGACAGCCGATCGTTGCCCACCCCGCCATACAGCGTGTCGTTGCCCGAATCGCCATGCAGCGTGTCCGTTCCGTCGCCGCCATAGAGCAGGTCGTCGTCATCGTCGCCGTGCAGCAGGTCGTCGCCCGCATCCCCGAACAGCGTGTCGCGGCCCGGGCCGCCATGCAGGCTGTCATGGCCGTCGCCGCCGCGCAGATAGTCGTTGCCCGCCTCTCCGCGCAAGGTGTCGTCGCCCGCGCCGCCGGAGACGGTGTCGTTGCCCGACCCGGCCATGATCTGTTCGCGCCGGGCGCCGCCGATCAGGTGATTGGCGTCCGCCGTACCGAAGATCCACAGCGCCTCGGTCGAGGGGGGCGGGACGGGGGGCGTCACCACGGGGTCGGTCTCGGGTGCCAGATAGTGGCCCACCGGGAACAGCGCGTTCGAGAAATCGGCCGCGGTCAGGCCGCGCCCGGTGCGGGTGGTGATGTCCAGGATGGTGTCGCCATAGATGATCATCACCCCGTTCGCCGTGGGGATGAAGCGCAGCTGCCAGACACTGCGGATGTTGCCCAGCATCGACATGTCCAGCCGGTCCACCGCGGGGTCATAGTCCAGGATGGTGATCCGCCCGGTCACCCGCGACGGCACGAAGATGTCGGCCCCCGCGCCGCCCATCAGGGTCACCGGGCCCGCGCCCGCGACCAGGATGTCGTTGCCGTCGCCCCCCTCGATCCGGGTGGTGGCGGCGCCGGCGACCAGCAGGTCGCCCCCGGTGCCGCCACGCGCGGTGCCCGCTCCCGCCGTGGCCGTGGCCCCGATCGGGCCGGGCTCGAAGACCAGTTGCGTCACGCCCGTCTCGGTCCCGGAACCGACGAACAGCAGGATGCGGCCGTCGATCACCCGCGCCTCGATGTCGGTGACATCGGCCAGGGTCATCGCGTCGGTGTCGATGATGGTGGTCAGGTGCAGCAGCCGCCCGTCGGGCAGCATGGTGAACACGCTGATCCCGTCATCGGCCCCGCCCGCAAAGACGAAGGCCCGCCCGCCCAGGACCACGGTCTCCAGCGCGGTGGCGTTCTGGAACCGGGTCGTCCCCTCGTCCAGGACGTGATCGACGGTGGTCAGCCGCCCGTCGGCGGTCAGGCGGAACACGGTCAGCGTCCCGGACCCTGTCGCCGCCATCACCACATAGGTGCGGCCGCCGAACTGCACCGCATCCACGTCGGATGGCACGTCATAGCCGGTGCCGCGGTCCGCGCCGTGCACCATGCCCGGCGTCAGCGCGCCCGACGCCGACACCAGATGCGTCGCGATGAAGTTCCCGTTCCCCGAGATCGAGATCAGGATCCGCTGCCCGTCCACGCTGACATCGGTGATCTTGTCCAGGTTCGCGTCGGTCGTGCCCGCCGGGGTGGCAATGGTGGCCTGGCCTGCCCGGACCAGCGCGCCGTCCGCGCCCATCCGGTGGGTGGTCAGCGTCAGCCCGCCGCCCTGCGCCGAATACAGCACCTGCGCCTGGCCCGTGTCCACCTGGCCCAGGGCCGTCACCTGCGGACCCAGGCTGGTGCCGAACAGCCAGCCAAAGGTCGACATCGCCCCGATGTCGCCGCGCAGCGTCACGCCCAGGTTGCTGGCCCCGCCCATCTGGCCCACATGGATCAGCGTGTCGCCACCCATGTGGATCGCGGTGATCTGCGGCGGTCCCTGATAGGTGAAGTCGGCCAGATAGGGGCGGGTGCGCAGCATGGTGATGGGGGCCGCGGGGTCGCTGATTGCATAGGTGCTGATCCCGCCCCGGACCTGGTTCGCCGCCACCAGCAGCAGGCGGCCGTCGGCCTCGACGATCTCGAGGTCGGTCAGATTGGACAGCCAGCGTTGTTCCGTGACGCCAAAGGTCGTCACGTGGCGATACACGATCATGGCAATACTGCGGGTTGTCCGGCCATCGGCGCCGGGAACAGGGGGCAGGTGTTAAGATGGTCTTAACCGCGCCGCCTGGCCAGTCTTGCTTGACGTGCATTTTAGGCAAAGGCCCGCGCCGGGGCGGGAACCCTCAGGCGGGCAGCGCCAGCGGTCCATAGAGGATCAACCCCGGCTGGCTGGCCGGCCCGTCGCGCGACAGAAGATCGGCCAGCGACGCCACCGTTCCGGGCAGCAGGCGCTGGCCGGGATGGCCAACGGCCTCGGCCAGCAGGGCGGGGGTGTCGGGGGGCAGGCCGTGGTCGATCAGCCCCTGTGCCATCTTGGGAAAGCTGCGCTGGCCCATGAAGACCACGGTCGTGGTCAGCGGGTCGGCCAGGGCCGCCCAGTTGATGTCGCCGGGCAGCTGCCCGGTGATGTCGGCGCCGGTCACGAACTGCACCCGCCGCGCGGTCAGGCGCCGGGTCAGCGGCATGCCCATCGCCGCCGCCGCGGCACTGGCCGAGGTGACGCCGGGCACGATCTCCCACGGGATGCCGGCGGCGGTCAGGGCCACCAGCTCCTCCTCCAGCCGGCCGAAGATGCCGCTGTCGCCCGACTTCAGGCGCACGACGCGGCGCCCGGCCTGCGCATGCTGCACGATCAGTGCATTCACGGCGTCCTGCTTGGCCGACGGGCGGCCCGCCCGCTTGCCCACGGCGATCAGGTCGGCCTGCGGGCCCGCATGGTCCAGCACCGGTCCCGATGCCAGGTCGTCGAACAGCACCACGTCGGCATGGGCCAGCCTGCGCGCGGCCTTCAGCGTCAGCAGGTCGGGATCGCCCGGACCCGCCGAGACAAGCGAGACGAAGCCGGGGGGAAAGCTGGGATCGGACAAGGGCTGTGGGCCTTATGGGCGGGCGGGGTTTCAGCTATACCACCCCGGCCCGGTGTGACAATGCCGCGCGTTTTCTTTGCACGCGGCACGGGCGATGAAACCATATCGCCGCTGGCGCGTGATCATCCGGGCATCAAGGGAGAATGCGATGACGGTCATCTGTTGGTTCAGGCGGGTTCTGCGGCTGGACGACCACCCGGCGCTGGTCGCGGCGGCCGCCGCGGGCGCGGTGATCCCACTGGTGATCCTGGACCCGCGCGAGGCAAGCGACCGGCCCGCCAGCGCGCAGCGCCAGGCGATGGCGCTGGCGCCGCTGGACCGCGCGCTGCGCAAGATCGGCAGCCGGCTGATCGTGCGGCGGGGCGATCCGGCCAAGGTGCTGGAACAGGTCCTGAACGATACCGGGGCCGATGCGGTGCACACCACGGTGGGGTTTCCCTTCGCCTCAGACGACGGGCTGGCAGAGGTGGTCGAACGCGGCGGGGCGCGGCTGCATCTGCACGACCTGGCCGATCTGGTGCCGCGGGGGTCGGTGCTGACCGGGTCGGGCGGGGTCTACAAGGTCTTCTCTCCGTTCTGGAAGGCGGTGCGCCAGGTGGACATCGCGCCGCCCGTGGCGCCACCGTCGCTGTCCGCACCCGATGCCTGGCCCGACAGCGACGGCACCGACTGGCCCGAGGCCCGCGCCGCGATGGACCGGGGCTGGGATGTCATGGCCGCCCATGTCCGCGCCGGAGAGGAGGAGGCCCATGCCCGGCTGGAGGAGTTCATGTCGGGCGACGTTGCGGGCTACAAGCAGGAGCGCAACCATCCCTGGCGTCCCCAGGCCACGTCGGGCCTGTCCGATGCGCTGGCCGTCGGAGAGATCAGCGCCCGGCGCATCTGGTCGCGCTGCCGCGGAGAGTTCGAGCAGGGCATTCCGGGGATCGAGCCGTTCCTGTCCGAGGTCTGCTGGCGCGAGTTCGCGCGCGAGCTGATGTTCGAGACGCCCGACATGGACCGCAGCTGCTGGCGCAAGGAGTGGAACGACTTTCCCTGGCGCGCCGACAATGACGACGCCGAGGCCTGGCGGCGGGGCCGCACTGGCGTGCCCATCGTCGATGCCGGGATGAGAGAGCTGTACGTCACGGGGCGGATGCACAACCGCGTGCGGATGATCACCGCCAGCTATCTGACAAAACATCTGCTGACCGACTGGCGCGTGGGGCTTGCGTGGTTCGAACATTGCCTGGCCGATTGGGACGCGGCGTCGAACGCCATGAACTGGCAATGGGTGGCGGGCTGCGGGCCGGATGCCTCGCCCTATTTCCGGATCTTCAATCCGGAGACGCAGGCCGAGAAGTTCGACGGCAAGAGCCAGTACCAGGACCACTGGATGCGCCCCGACGCGCCCGGCGCGCGGGAATTCGCGGCGGCCATTCCGCGGGCCTGGGACCTGGACCTGACGAAACGCGCCATGCCGCGGATCTCGCTGGCCGAGGGCCGCGCCCGCGCGCTGACGGCCTATGAGGAGGTAAAATCGTGACACGCGCGCTGATCCTGGGGGCGACGGGCGGCATCGGGCAGGCGCTGTCCGCGCGGCTGGAGGCGCAGGGGGCGCAGGTCACGGGCCTGTCGCGATCAGCCGACGGGATGGACCTGACGCGGCCCGACACGGTCACGGAACACGCCGCGCGGCTGGCGGGGCAGTCCTTTGACCTGATCGTGAACACGACGGGCGCGCTGGTCATCGACGGGCACCAGCCGGAAAAGTCGCTGGACGCGGTCGATGCGGATGCCATGGCGCGACAGTTCGCGCTGAACGCCACCGGAGTCGCGCTGGCGATCCAGGCCTTTGGTCCGCTGCTGGCGCGGGACGGGCGGGCGGTGTTCGCGTCGCTGTCGGCGCGCGTGGGCTCGATCGGCGATAACGATCTGGGCGGCTGGATCGGCTATCGCGCGGCCAAGGCGGCGCAGAACCAGATCATCCGCACCGCATCCATCGAATACCGCCGCCGCAATCGGCACGCGATCCTGGTCGCGTTGCATCCGGGCACGGTCCAGACGCCGCTGACCGCGAAATACGCCTCCCGCTATCCGACCATCACCCCCGACCGCAGCGCCGAGGCGTTGCTGGCGGTGATCGACGGGCTGACGACCGACGATACCGGCAGCTTCTGGGACTGGAAGGGCGCGCGGGTGCCGTGGTGATCAGGTCAGATAGGGCGACGCGGCGCCCATGATCTGACGCCCGCCCGGCTTGACGAACGACCCCCAGGTGCCCGCGATGCGGCCCTGCGGGTCCAGCAGCACCTTGTTGAAGTTCCACTGCGGCACGAATCCTGTCTGCGCCCGCGCCCAGGCATAGAACGGGTGCACGTCCCCCTTGGCCACGTGCAGGATGTCGGTCATCGGCAGGGTCAGGCCGTATTGCAGCTCGCAATATTCCTTGGCCTCGGCGCCGCTGGCCAGTTCCTGGTTGAAATCGTCCGACGGCACGGCCAGCACCACCAGACCGCGTGGGGCATAGGCATCGTGCAGCGCCTGCATGTCGGCCAGCTGGCCCGCAAAGCCGCACATCGACGCGGTGTTGACGACCAGGACCGGGCTGCCGCGCCACTGCGCGGTGTCATAGCTGCCCCCGTCGACGGACGGAAAGGTGAAATGCGGCACGTCCTCTGCCCGCGCGCGGGTCAGGCCCAGGGCGGGCAGGGCGGTGGCAAGGGACAGGAAAAGGCGGCGTCTCATGGGCTTTCTCCTCGGGTGCGGGTCAACTCATCGGGCGGTGGCAAGGCGACCCGCCAGCGCGGCGGCGCCAAGGGTTGCGATCAGGATCACGGGCCAGTTTCCGGCGCCCCAGTTGGCGACGACGATCCCGGCCAGCGCCCAGATCACGGCCGCGGAATAGGCCCATTCGCGCGGGCGCAGCGACTGGACCGCCAGCGCCAGCGCGCTGACCGCGATCAGGCACAGGATCGCGGCGGTCTGGGCCGACAGCCAGCCGTGACCGCCCAGCCAGATCCCCACCGACACGCCCGACGCCGCCGTCAACCAGCCCGCGTAAAGCGCGATGGGCCGCCCCTCCAGCCAGCGGTCGCGGCGACCGGCCCAGATCATCGCGACGATGGCGCTGATCAGCATCGCGATGATCATCAGCGTGGCCAGCCCCGGCAGGCGCTGCGCCACCGGCAACCAGAAGAACCCGATGACCAGGCTGACCAGCAGCGGCGCCCGCAGCGGCAGCCAGCCCTCGTCGTCGGCACGGCGCCACAGGCCGAAGGTGGCGCCGGCGATCAGCCACAGATAGATCAGTCCCCAGATCGAGAAGGCCCAGCCCGCGGGCTGGATCGGCGGGTCCGGCTGGGGAATCGGAAAGCGGTCGGGATCGTAGCCCGCAAAGCCCGGGAACAGCAGCGGAGAGACGGCAAAGGCCACCGCCGCCAGCAGGACCAGAAGGGCAAGGGTGCGGTTCGGCATGGGCAGGGCTTTCTGCTGGGTCGCGGGGTGCAGGTTGGCGCGTTGTGCGCGTTTGTCAACGTGCAGGGTGGCGCGGCGGTTGCCATGGGCGCGCGTTCGCGCCATGGATAGGGCCCCCGCATCCCGGCGCGACACCGCGCCGCAGCCCGATGGCCCGTGCAGACGATGAAGCTCAAGGATTTCGCCAAGCTGGTGGGCATGTCCGCGACCACGGTCAGCCGTGCCCTGAATGGCCACCCCGAGGTGAACGAGGCGACCCGCGCCCGCCTTGTCGCCGCCGCCCGCCAGCACGGCTATCAGCCGAACGCCCATGCGCGCTTTCTGGCGATGGGCCATGCCAGCACCATCGGCTGCGTGATCCCCATCGGCGGTCGGAACGAGATCGTGAACCCGATCTATGCCGATTTCCTGGCCGGGGTCGGCGAGGAATGCGCCCGCCGCCGGTTCGAGATCAACCTGACCGTCGTCCCCGAGGAGGATCAGCCCGACGCCTATCGCGCGCTGTCGTCCAAGGGTCTGATCGGCGGCGTGATCGTGCAGTTCCCACGCCATGACGACCCGCGCCCCGCGCTGCTGGACCGGATCGGACTGCCTTACGTGGTGCATGGGCGGGTGACCGGGCATGACGGCCCCTACAGCTGGGTGGACGTGAACAACCTGCGGGCCTTTGAACGCGGGACGGGGTTCCTGCTGCAGCTTGGTCATCTGCGCATCGCGCTGCTGAACGGGGACGAACGGCTGGATTTCGCACGCCGCCGCCGCGACGGATACCTGCGCGCGCTGCGCGATGCGGGCCATGCGCCGCGGCCCGCGCTGATGACCACCGGAGAGATGACGGCCGCCTATGGCTATGCCCAGGCCCGCGCCCTGCTGGCGGGCCCCGAGGCGCCGACCGCGTTCCTGTGCGCGGCCACGATGATCGCAACCGGCGTGCGCCAGGCGATCGAGGAGCGGGGGCTGGTCCTGGGCCGCGACGTGTCGGTGCTGACCTTTGATGATGACCTGTCCTATTACGCGAACCGCGATGCGGTGCCGGTGTTCAGCGCCATGCGGTCGCCGGTGCGGGTGGCGGGGGCGCGCTGTGCGGCATTGCTGATCGACCGGATCACCGGCGGTCCCGGTGATCCGGTGCAGGAGCTGCTGGAGGCCGAACTGGTCGTCGGCCGGTCCACCGCGCCGCCGGCCTAGGGCATCGGCCCGTCGCCCGTCCGGGGCATCGCCGCGCGCAGGGCCGCGTCATGGCCGAACCCCAGGATCTGCCCCTCGGCCGCCAGATCGGTGATGCGGGGGTCGGGGGCCAGCATCGGCACCAGCGCGTCGCGGTCGTCCAGCGCGCGCAACGTGCGGGCCAGCAGCCCCACCTGTGCCGCATCCAGGCAGGGCCAGCCCGCGACATCCAGCCGCCCCAGCATCGAGGGATAGACCTCGGCCAGCACCAGTTCCGCGTCCTGCCATGGCTGGAACGGCCAGACCGCCGTGCCCGCCCGCTGGCGCAGGCGGTTCAGCCAGGGGATGCCTGTCAGGCTCTGCGCGCCGACCGCACCCGCGCCGGCCAGCTGAAAGGGCGATTTCGGGCGCGGGCCTCCGGGAATTGGGGTTTCCGTCACGCGGTGCGGTGCCAGGCCGGGATGGGGCGGGGGCCTCAGCCGCGGCAGGTCCGGCGTGGGCAGCCGCCGCCCGTCCCCCCAGAAGACCGGCGCATCCAGCGCCCGGTTCAGCCCCGCCGCCACGTCACGATAGTTGCTGCAGTTGCGCGCGCCGTCACTGTGCTGCGCGTCCAGGTGGTCCCACAGCGCCAGCGCGTCGGCCCGTCCGGTGATCTGGCGCGCCAGCCCCGACGGATGGCCGAACGCGAAATCCGCTCCGATCAGCAGCCGTGTTCCCGGTTCGGCCAATCCCTGCAGCAGGTGGTGAGCCTCCATCCGGGTCGGCGGGTTGGCCAGCAGGCCGCGGTCGTCACCGATCCAGATCGAATCGGCCCCTCGTGTCGGGCGTCCCGCCGCCGACCAGTCCAGGACCACGATCCGGTCAAAGCGCGGCAAGACGCGCCTCGGCCCGGGCCAGGTCGGCGGGCGTGTTGATGTTGGCAAAGACCGCGTCCGGCCAGACCGCTCGCCCCGGCTGATGGCGTTCGGCAAAGCGGCGGACGCGGCGCTGGTCCGCGGCCAGCGTCGCGGCCAGATCGTCGCGCAGCGCCACGGGCCACAGCCCGAAGGTCGGATGATCGCGCGGCCCCTGCGGATCGTCGCCCGCCGCCAGCGCAAGCCCCATGGGCCCCCGCGCCGCCCACAGCCGCGCCGCCAGGTCCGGTGGCAGAAAGGGCGAATCGCCCGGCACGGTCAGCACATGCGCGGCCCCCAGGTCCCGCGCCCAATCCATCGCCACCAGCACCCCCGCCAACGGCCCGGGGCGGTCGGGCAGGCTGTCGGGCAGCACGGGCAGACCGAACCGGGCAAAGCGCGCCGGATCGCCGTTGGCGTTCAGCGCCAGCGGCCCGGCCTGCGGGCGCAGGCGGTCCAGCACATGCGCCAGCATCGGTCGCCCGGCCAGCGCCATCAGGGGCTTGTCGCCGCCGCCCATGCGGGTCGCGCGGCCTCCGGCAAGGATCAGGGCAGGGATGCGGGGGGGGGATGTCATGGCGCGACTGTGGCCCCGCCGCATCGGCGGCACAAGGCATCACCGCGTTTCCAATAGTTGACAGTTTTGCTTGGTGGGCCGATAACGCCCCGGACCGCCGCAGGCCCGACGCCCTTTCGCGCCCGCCTGCCCGACACCAACTGGATGCAAGGACCGCCATGACCCATCTGCCCAGACAGCCGCTTCGCGCGGGGCTTGCCGCATTTCTGGTCGCCGCGACGCTGGCCGGTGCAGGCCTGGCCCAAGACGTGCCGACGACCCAGGGCCAGCCAGAGGCTGCAGTTCCTGCCGCCCCGCAACCCGCCGCCGACGCGGCCGCACCGGTGGCTGCGCCCGAGGCCGCGGCGCCTACGGCCGTCCCCGACGCCGCGACCCCGGATGACGCTGCAGCGGGTTTGCAAGCCCCGTCCCCGACGCAACCTGCCGCGCCGGGCCAGACCGCGACCCCTGCTGACCCTGCCGATGCGGCGCAACCGGTGCCGGTCGTGGCCGAACGCGACCCCGGCCTGCCGCATGACCTGTCGCCGATGGGCATGTTCCTGGCTGCGGACTGGGTCGTGAAGGGGGTCATGATCGGGCTGGCGGTGGCGTCGGTCATCACCTGGACGATCCTTCTGGTGAAGCTGATCGAGCTGTGGGCCGCCTCGCGCCGGGTCACGTCGGCCACGCGGCGCATCCAGGCCGCGCCGTCCCTGCCGGACGCCCTGGCCGGGATCGGGCGCCGCCGCGATCCGGTGTCGCGCATGATCCGCTCTGCCGCCGAGGAATACCGCCGGTCCGAACCGGCCCTGGCGCAGGCGGGCGATCACGGCATCAAGGAGCGCGTCGCCTCCCAGCTGGACCGGATCGAGGTTGCAGCCGGTCGCCGCATGGCACGGGGCACGGGGGTGCTGGCCACCATCGGGTCGACCGCCCCCTTCGTGGGTCTGTTCGGCACCGTCTGGGGGATCATGAACAGTTTCATCGGCATTTCCGAATCGCAGACGACCAACCTGGCCGTAGTGGCGCCGGGCATCGCCGAGGCGCTGCTGGCCACCGCCATCGGCCTGGTCGCGGCGATCCCCGCCGTGGTGATCTACAACGTCTTTGCCCGCGCCGTCACCGGCTACCGGATGCGTCTGGGCCATGCCGCGGCGGGGGTTCAGCAGATGGTCAGCCGCGACCTGGACTTCCGCGGCCGCGGCCCTGCGGCGGGGGTCTAGGCCATGGCCGGAGGCATCCGCGACACCGACGACCTGGCCGACAACCACGAGATCAACGTCACGCCCTTCATCGACGTGATGCTGGTGCTGCTGATCATCTTCATGGTGGCCGCGCCCCTGGCGACCGTCGACGTGAACGTCGATCTGCCGGTGTCGAACGCGACCCAGGCCGAACGCCCCGAGCAGCCCGTCTATGTCAGCGTCAGGCCCGATCTGAGCCTGGCCGTGGGCGATGACGACGTGGCCCCCGGCGCGCTGGCCGCGGCCCTGACCGCGGCGACAGGCGGCGACCGCGAACAGCGCATCTTCCTGCGCGCGGACCGTGCGGTGGCCTATGGCGACCTGATGGGAGTGATGAACACGCTGCGCGACACCGGCTATCTGAAGATCGCCCTGGTGGGGCTGGACGCCGTGCAGGCCCCGCCCGAGGCCGCGGCCGTGCCCGCCGCGGGTGCCGCGCCATGAGCGGTCGCGCCCTGCGCATGCTGGGCGAGGGGGGGCTGTGGGCGGGTGCCTCGGTCCTGGTGCTGGCGGCGCATGTGGGGGCGGGGATCTGGATCATGGGGCGCGCGGATGCGGGCGCCCCGCCGGGCCTGCCCGATGCGGTCTTCGTCGACCTTGCCCCCGCGATGCCGCCTGCCGCCGACATGCCCCAAGGCGCGGAGGCTGCCGCCGGCTCGGACGCCCGTCCCGAAGTCGAGGCCGAGGAGGAGCCTTTGCCTGAGGAGCCGCAGCCCGAACCCCAGGCCGAGCCCGAACCCCAAGCCGAGCCCGAACCCGATCAGGTGGTCGAACCCATCGACCCGGCGACGCTGGACCTGCCCGATTTCCGGCAGTTCGCGCCCCCCGACATTCCGGTCCGGACGGCGCTGGCTCTGGACAGCTCGACCCGCCCGCAGCGGCGTCCCGAGCCGCAACCCGAACCCGAACTGCGCCGCGACCCGAAACCGGCGGCAGAGCGTCAGCCCGAACCGCAACGCCGACAGGCGGCACAGGCCGCCGGGCAGCGCGGTCAGGCCGAGACCAGTCGCCCGGCGGGCAATGCCCAGGGCGGCGGGGCCTCTCGGCAGGCTGCGGCCGATGCCGCATCGCTTTGGGGCGCGCAGGTTGGGGCCTGCATCCAGCGGCGCGCATCGCTGCCCCGGAACGTTCGTCAGGGGGGGCGGGTCAATCTGGCGCTGACGGTCTCGCGAAGCGGTGCCATCCAGGGTGTTGGCATCGCCGGATCGTCAGGAAGCCCGAACGTGGACCAGGCGGCGCTGACCGCCGCGCAGCGCGCAGGGCGCTGTCCCGCAGCTCCTGCAGCGCTGACCGATCCGATCTATTCGTTCACGCTGCCGATCCGTCTGGACGTCCGCTGACCGCAGGGTCGCGCAAGCCGCCCCCATCGAAGGGGCGTCTTGCGCCGGGGGCTGCGCCCCCGCGGTACGGTGCCGTGAGGATCGTCCCGTGCGATCCGTGGCCGGCGCGGGGGGTCCGGGGGGTGCAGCCCCCCGGGGCTCCGCCGGGCTGCAGGCCCCGCAACGGCGCGTCAGACGTGGTGCAGGACCAGCGGGCGGCCCTGATGCGCGCCGACGCGGATCGGCGCGTCGTAGAGGTCCGACAGCACCGCCTCGGTCAGCACCTCGGCCGGGGTGCCTTTGGCGGCCACGCGGCCGTCCTTCATGGCGATCACGTGATCGGCCCAGGCCGCGGCATAATTGATCTCATGCACGACCATCGCCACGCTGCGCCCGCTCTGGTCCACCAGCCCGCGCAGCCGGCCCATCAGGGCGCGGGCATGGGCCATGTCCAGGTTGTTCAGCGGCTCGTCCAGCAGCAGCCAGTCGGTATCCTGCGCCCAGGCCATCGCGATATGCGCGCGCTGCGCCTGACCGCCCGACACCTCGTCCAGGAACCGGTCGGCCAGATCGGTCAGGGCGAAGGTCTTCAGCGCCAGCCAGACCAGCGCCTGATCCTGCGGACCCGGGCGGCCGTTGTGATGCGGCCAGCGGCCGAAGGCCACCAGCTCGGACAGGCGCAGGCGGCTGGCGATGGCGGTCTGCTGGCCCAGGATCGCCATCACCTGCGCCAGCCGGTCGGTCGGTGTCGTGGTCACGTCGTGGCCGGCCACGGTGACCCGGCCCCGCTGCAGCGGCTCCAGCCGGCCGATCAGGCGTAGTAGCGTCGACTTGCCCGCCCCGTTCGGGCCGATCAGCGCCGTCAGCCGACCCTTGGGCAGGGTCGTCGTGATGTCGTGCAGGATCGGCGCGCCGGCGATCGCGTGGCAGACCCCTTCGATCTGGATCATCGGATGCGCCCCTTCAGCAGCAGATACAGGAAAAACAGGCCGCCCGCGAATTCCACGACGACCGACAGCGTGGCGGCCTGGCCCAGCTGGCGTTCGAACAGCCACTGTCCCCCCACCAGCAGGATCGCCGCCGACAGCGCCGCCGCGGGCAGCAGCGCCGCGTGGCGCGCGGTCCGCATCAATCCATGCGCCAGCCCCGCCACGATCAGCCCGAAGAAGGCCACCGGCCCGACCAGCGCGGTCGAGACCGAGACCAGCACCGCCACCAGCCCCAGCACGCCCAACACCATGGCGCGATGGGCCAGCCCCAGGGACACCGCCGGATCGCGTCCAAGCGCCAGCACGTCCAGCCGCGCTGACAGCCGCCACGCGACCAGCACCGCCGCCGCGGTGATCGCCGCCGCCCAAGGCAGCAGCGTGGCATCGACCCGGTTGAAGCTGGCGAAGGTGACGGACTGCACCACGGCGAATTCGTTGGGGTCCAGGATACGGCCCAGGAACCCCGACAGCGACCGGAACAGCACGCCGAGGATCACCCCGGTCAGGATCATCCGCGGCAGGTCCCGCGCACCGCGCAGCAGCAGCGTGCCGAACAGCAGGACGGCCAGGGCGGTCATCACCGCGATCTCGGCCAGGAATTTCGGGCCCGCGGGCAGGGCGGTCAGGCCTGCGCTGCCCAAGGCCATCACAAAGCCCGTCTGCAGCAGCACGTACAACGCGTCGAAGCCCATGATCGAGGGTGTCAGCACCCGGTTCGCGGCGACCGTCTGGAACAGGATCGTGGCGACCCCGATGGCGGTCGCCACGGTGACCAGCGCCGCCAGCTTGGTTGCGCGCAGGCCCAGGATGAAACCGCGATTGCCGCCGCCCAGCCCCTGCAGCATCCAGACCGCCGACAGCGCCGCCAGCAGCAGCGCCATCCCGCCCAGCATGATCCGCGCCCGCTTATCCACGGGCGGCCCCCGACCGGGCGGGGCGGCGATGCAGCAGCCACAGGAACAGAAGCGCGCCCAGCACGCCCAGGATGGTGCCGGCTGGAATCTCATAGGGGTGGATGACCAGGCGCCCCGCCAGATCGCAGCCCAAGACCAGCACCGCCCCGGCCAGCGCCACCACCGGCAGGGATGCGCGCAGGTTGTCGCCCATGATCCGCGCCACCAGGTTCGGCACGACCAGGCCCACGAAGGGGATCATCCCCACCGTCGTCACCACCATCGCGGTCACCACCGACACCACCGCCAGCCCAAGGCGCATCACCGCCGCCGTCGACAGGCCCAGCCCCGTGGCCACCTGATCGCCCAGGCCAAGGATCGCGAAACGGTCGGCCGAGAACCACGCCAGCCCCGCCGCCGCGCCCGCGATCCACAGCAGTTCATAGCGCCCCGAGATCACGCCCGAGAATTCGCCGCTGAACAGCCAGGTGCCGACATATTGCATCAGGTCGCTCTGCCAGCCCACGAAGGTCACGACCGAGCCCAGCACCCCCGACAGGACCAGCCCCGCGATGGGGACCAGCATCACCTCGCGCACGGGCAGGCGGCGGATCACGGCCAGGAACAGCGCGGTCGTGACCATGGCCGACAGGCTGGCCGCGATCATGCGCAGCCACAGGGGACTGGCGGGCCACAGGATGGTGATGGCCAGAAGGCCAAGCGCCGCGCCCTCGGCCGTGCCCGAGGTGTCGGGGCCGACGAAGCGGTTCCTGACCAGCGCCTGGATCAGCACCCCCGCCACCGACAGGGCGGCCCCGGTCAGCACCACCGACAGCGTGCGCGGAAGCCGCGATTCCAGCAGGACCAGCATGGCCTGCGGATCGCGGAAGGCGTCCGTCACGCGGATGTCGGCGGCGCCGACCGTCAGGCTGGCCAGCATCAGCGCGACCAGCGCCGATGCCAGGGCGGGCAGGGGGCGCATCAGTCCGCGAAGGCCTGCGTCAGCTGGTCCAGCACCGCCATGGTCGAGCCGTAGCCCCCGGCCGAGATATAGGTCGCCGCCGGGTCCAGCTGGATCACCTGATCCTGCGTCCAGGCGGTCGTGCCCGCCACCAGGTCCGAGCGCAGCGTCTCCATCGCGCCTTGGCCGTCCTCGCCGATGGCGGCGCCGCGGTCGACGACCAGCAGCCAGTCGGGATCGGCCTGGGCGATGAATTCATGGCTGATCGCCTGCCCGTGGGTGGCGTCGTCCAGCCCCGGCACGGCCTCCTCCAGCCCGGTCGCGTCGAAGATCCAGCCAAAGCGCGACCCTGCGCCATAGGCGGACATCTTGGGGCCGTTGGTCATCACGATCAGCGCGGTGCCCTGGCCATCAGCGGCGGCACGCAGGTCGGCCAGCCTGGCGTCCAGGGTGGCGGTCATTTCCTCGGCCTGGGCGGTCTTGGCGAACAGCGCGCCATAGGCGTCGATCCGGGCGCGGGCATCGGCCAGAAGATCCGGGCCGAAGGTCATGTCGATGGCCGGCGCCACCTGCGACGCCGCCGCCAGCTGGGTCGAGGAGCGGCCGCCGACGATCACCAGGTCGGGCGCCAGCCCCGCCAGCGCCTCCAGATCGGGTTCGAACAGGGTGCCGACGGGGGTGGCGCCCGCCGCCGCATCGCGCAGGGCGGGGACCAGGATGTTGTCGATGCTGCCCGTGGGCGTCACGCCCAGGGCGGTGATCGTGTCCAGCGCGGCCATGTCATAGACCGCGACGCTGTCGGGATTGTCCTGCAGGGTCACGGGTCCCTGGGCGGTATCGACGGTGACCTGGGCCAGGGCCGCGACCGGCGCGGTCATCAGGGCGGTGGCCAACAGGGCGGGCGATGCGATGCGGCGCATGGCGATCCTTTCGATCAAGGTTGCGCGTGGTGGCTGGATCCTGGCTGCACGCCGGGCGGGCTTAGCGCCGTCGCGCGCGCCGCGCAAGAATGTCAGGGTCTTTTTGTCGGAATATCGCGGCGAATTGTTGACTCAATCAATTTGGCATCCTAGCTGCGGCGCATTCGCGAAAGGACATCCCATGCGCATGACTGCCGATTTCCCCACCGCCCGCGCCGCCGCGCTGACGGGCACGATGGCCAAGCATTTCGGTCACAAGATCCCGGTGACCCATGACGACCGCCTGGCGGTGCTGACCTTCGAGATGGGCGTGGCCCGGATCGAGGCGCAGGACGCGTCCCTGCACCTGACGCTGGAAGCCGCGGATACTGAATCGCTGGAGCGGCTGCGCGCGGTGATCGAAAGCCACCTGATGCGGTTTGCGCATCGCGAGGAGCCCGCGCCCCCGGCCTGGACGCCCCCTGCCTGACCGGTCACGCGATTTTCGCTGGATTGGCGGGCCGGTTTCTGGTCGAAGGGGCGCCAAGCCGCGGGTCCGGGGACGGGCCGGGCGGCGCGCAATTCAGGCAGGACCGGCGATGAGCATCCATCTGTACCCGAACGACCTTCCCGACGATCTGATGCTGGGCCCGGTCGTGGCCATCGACACCGAGACGATGGGCCTTGACCCGCGCCGCGACCGGCTATGCCTGGCGCAGCTGTCGTCGGGCGACGGCGAGGCGCATCTGGTCCAGATCGACCGGGGCCAGACCGAGGCTCCGAACCTGACCAAGCTGCTGACCGACCCCAAGGTGGTCAAGCTGTTCCATTTCGGCCGTTTCGACATCGCCGCGCTGGAGAACGCGTTCGGGGTGGTCACCTCGCCCGTCTGGTGCACCAAGATCGCCTCGCGGCTGGTGCGGACCTTCACCGACCGGCACGGGCTGAAATACCTGCTGCAGGAGCTGGTGGGCGTCGATGTCAGCAAGCAGCAGCAGACCAGCGACTGGGGTGCCGCCGACCTGTCGGACGCGCAGCTGGAATATGCCGCGTCGGACGTATTGCACCTGCACAAGCTGAAGGATGCCCTGGAGGAGCGGCTGAAGCGCGAGAACAGGCTGGGCCTGGCGCAGGCCTGCTTTGACTTTCTGCCCGCGCGTGCCCATCTGGACCTGCTGGGCTGGGGCGAAGAGGGCGACATCTTTCGCCACTGAGCGGGCAACGGGTATTTGGACAAAGAAGAAGGGCAGGGCGTGGCGGATTACATCGAGACGGCGCGACGGGTGATCGGGGTCGAGATCGCAGGGTTGGAGGCCCTGTCGGCGGGTCTGGGCCACGAGTTCTCGCGCGCGGTCGAGATGATCCTGGCGGTGCGCGGCCGGGTGGTCGTGTCGGGCATGGGCAAGTCGGGCCATGTGGGCCGCAAGATCGCGGCGACCTTCGCCTCCACCGGGACGCCCGCGCAGTTCGTGCACCCGGCCGAGGCCAGCCACGGCGATCTGGGCATGGTCACCGAATCCGACCTGGCGCTGGTCCTGTCCAACAGCGGCGAGACGCCTGAGCTGGCCGATCTGATCGCGCATACGCGGCGGTTCTCGATCCCGCTGATCGGGGTTGCGGCGCGGCCGCAATCGACGTTGATGCGGCAGGCGGACCTGGGGCTGGTGCTGCCCGCCGCGCAGGAGGCCTGCGGCAACGGGATCGTGCCCACGACGTCGACCACGATGACGCTGGCCTTGGGCGATGCGCTGGCCATCGCGTTGATGGAGCATCGCAGGTTCACGCCCGAGCATTTCCGCACCTTTCATCCCGGCGGCAAGCTGGGCGCGCTGCTGGCGAAGGTGGGCGATCTGATGCACACCGACCTGCCGCTGGTCGGGCTTGATGCCCCCATGTCCGAGGCGCTGCTGGTGATCAGCCAGAAGGGCTATGGCGTGACCGGGGTCGTGGACGGGGACGGTCTGCTGGCGGGGATCATCACCGACGGCGACCTGCGCCGCCACATGCAGGGCCTGCTGGACCTGGACGCGCGCGCCGTGATGACGCCCGCCCCGCGCACCATCGCGCCCGGCGCCCTGGCCGAGGCCGCCCTGGCGCAGATGCAGGAGCGCAAGATCACCTGCCTGTTCGCGGTCGAGGACGGGCGCCCCCGCGGCATCCTGCACATCCACGACTGCCTGCGTGCGGGGCTGGTCTGACCATGTCGCGGACCCGCATCGTCCGCTGGCTGCGCGTGCTGCTGCCGCTGGTGGCGCTGGCGATGCTGTCGACGATGTTCCTGTTCAGCCGCGGCTCTGACGTGGAATCGCGCATTCCCTATGCCGAGGTCGATGCCCAGGCCGCAGCGCGTGACAACCGCATTGTCGCGCCCGAATACAGCGGCGTGACCGGCGACGGGGCGCAGTTGACCCTGCGCGCGGCGCAGGTCACGCCGGGCGGGTCCGGCGGGGCGGCGGGGGACGTAGCGCTGGACTGGCTGCGCCCCGACGGGCTGCGCGCGAATCTGACCGCGCCGCAGGGCGGGTTGCTGGACGGGCTGGTGCGGCTGGAGGGCGGCGTGCGCATGACCACCAGCAGCGGCTGGCAGTTGGACACGCCGCAGATCGACGCGCGGACCGATACGTCGGTCCTCCAGGCCGACCGCGGGGTCGAGGCGCAGGCGCCCTTTGGCCGCATCACCGCGGGCCGCATGCGGCTGGCCCCTGCTGCGACCGATGCCGATGCCGGGGCCGCTGCGGGCGATTCGGCGGGCGACGGGGCCGCAGTCTTGAATTTCTCGGACGGCGTGCGTCTGATATACCAACCCTGACACCGGGCCGCTTTCCGCCCGAAGCCCTATCGAGGACCCGATGACCCTTCGCCCCCTGCTGATCGCGCTGGCGCTGGCCGCGCCGCTGCCTGCCCTGGCGCAGACCACCTTCGGGGGGATGCAGGCCGACACCTCGGCCCCGGTCGAGGTGTCGGCCGACAATCTGGACGTCAACCAGGCCGACGGCACCGCGCTGTTCACCGGCAACGTGGTCATCGGCCAGGGAGAGATGCGCCTGTCGGCGGACCGCGTCGCCGTGCAGTACGCATCCGGCGACCAGCAGCGTATCGACAGCCTGACCGCGACCGGCAACGTGACCCTGGTGTCTGGGGAGGACGCGGCCGAGGCCGCCGAGGCGGTCTATGACGTCGCCGCGGGGTCGGTCCTTCTGACCGGGGACGTGCTGCTGACCCAGGGGGGCAACGTGCTGGCCGGAGAGCGCATGACGGTCGACCTGGCGACGGGCGCGGCGCAGGTCCAGGGGCGCGTGCGGTCCGTCCTGCAGCCGGGGTCCAACTGATGACTGACCGTTCCGGGCTGGACGTGCGCGGCCTGCGCAAGTCCTATCGCAACCGCCCCGTGATCCGCGACGTGTCCGTCAGCCTGCAGCGCGGAGAGGTCGTGGCCCTGCTGGGCCCGAACGGGTCGGGCAAGACGACGTGCTTCTACTGCATCGCGGGGCTGGTCACGGCCGATGCCGGGCAGGTGCTGATCGACGGTCGCGACGTCACGCGCCTGCCGATGTTCCGCCGCGCGCGCATGGGCATCGGCTATCTGCCGCAGGAGATGTCGATCTTTCGCGGCCTGACGGTCGAGCAGAACATCATGGCGGTGCTGGAGGTGGCGGTCGACGACCCCCGCCACAGGCGCGACCGGCTGGAGGAGCTGCTGGCCGATTTCGCGATCACGCATCTTCGCGGGGCGCCGGCGCTGGCCCTGTCGGGCGGCGAACGCAGGCGGGCCGAGATCGCCCGCTGCCTGGCGTCCGATCCGGGCTTCCTGCTGCTGGACGAACCCTTTGCGGGCGTCGATCCCATCGCCGTGGGCGAGATCCGAACCCTGGTCCATGCGCTGAAGTCGCGCGGGATCGGCGTCCTGATCACCGATCACAACGTGCGCGAGACCCTGGGCATCGTCGACCGGGCCTATATCCTGCATGACGGGCATGTGCTGATGTCGGGCACGACCGACCAGATCGTGGCCGATCCGCGCGTGCGCGAGGTCTATCTGGGCGACAGCTTCTCGCTGTCCTGAGCGCGCGGAAATCCGATTCAGGGTCACGCCCCCGTGTGGGCCGTTGACAGTCGGCGCGCGCTGTCACCAAATTGAGATATGCGGGTGCGGAGATGCCGCCCCGTTCAACCCGTTCGCGCCCTTGCCGGCACCAGTGGCGGGCAGGCGCCGCGACGACGGGCAACCGGAGAGGAGTGACGATGCGCTATACCATCAGCGGAAAACACATCGATGTGGGTGATGCCCTCAGCACGCATGTAAAGACCGAACTGGGCGCCACGATCGAGAAGTACTCTCAGCGTCCGACCGATGCGGCGGTGACCTTTTCCAAGGACGCGCATCAGTTCATGTGCGATTCGGTCGTGCACCTGTCCACCGGCCTGAACGTGGCCGCGCGCGGGACGGATACCGACATCTATGCCGCCTTCGAGGCCTGCCGCGAGAAGATGGACAAGCAGCTGCGCCGCTACAAGCGCCGCCTGAAGGACCACCACAAGGAACGGCCCGAACCGGTTGTCTTCGGCGAGGCAGGCAGCTATGTGCTGGCCGCCGACGAGGATGCGTGGGAATCGCAGGATGACAGCCTGCAGCCGATCATCATCGCCGAAATGCAAAGCCGCGTGCCCACCCTGTCGGTCGGCGATGCGGTGATGCAGATGGAACTGTCGGGCACCCCTCTGCTGGTGTTCCGCAACGAGAAACACGGCGGCGTCAATGTCGTCCACCGCCGCGACGACGGCAACGTCGGTTGGATCGATCCGCGCGGAAACGGCTGACCGCACGTCCGCGTCCAGACGACGCGGGACGACGGCCGCACTGGATGCCGCCCCCCTGACAGCCATGTCCGGGGGGCGGACAGCTTGGGAAAGACAAAGGCGCCATGCAACTTGCTGAAATCCTCCGGCCCGGGGCGGTCCGTTCCTTGGGACAGGTCACCTCGAAGAAGCGGCTGTTCCAGGAGCTGGCCGATCTGGCCCATGCGGAATACGGGCTGAATGCCTCCGAGGTGCTGGACGCGCTGCAGGAACGCGAAAGCCTGGGGCCGACCGGGGTGGGGCAGGGCGTGGCGCTGCCGCATGCGCGGCTGCACGGGCTGGACAAGGTCGCGGGGCTGTTCCTGCGGCTGGACAAGCCTTTGGATTTCGACGCGGTGGACCGCCAGCCGGTCGACCTGATCTTTGCGCTGCTGGCCCCCGAAAGCAGCGGCGTGGACCACCTCAAGGCGCTGGCGCTGGTGTCGCGCACGCTGCGCGATCAGGACCTGCGTGCCAAGCTGCGCGCCAATGACGACCCCGTCGCGCTGCACGCGGTCCTGTCGGCGGCACAGGGGATCAAGGCTGCCTGAGCCTGCCTTTCGAACAACACTGTTCAAATCGGACCGGATCGGCCCTATAGTCCAGGGGGTGACACCCACGGGAGGGCTGACCATGACCAGACATCATGCCGACAAGCCGCGGATGCAGGGGGCGGCGCGCCTGCGCGAATTCCTGCGCCTGGACCGCGAGGGCGGGATGCACAGCGCCATCCGCGCCCTGCACGCGCGCCCCCATGCCCGGGCCGAGGACAGCCGCAAGGCCGCCGAATACGCCCGCATCGCGCGGGGTCACCTGAAGTGACCCCGACGGGGACCGCCCGCAGGGGCGGTCCCGCATTCAGGCCTCAGGCGCGGACCAGCGCCTCATAGCTTTCGGCCACGTCGCGGGTGATCTGGCCCACCTGGAAATGCCAGTCGCCGATCTGGCCCACGGGCGTCACCTCGGCCGCGGTGCCGGTCAGCCAGCATTCCTGGAACCCCTCCAGCTCGTCGGGCGTGATGCGGCGTTCGTGAACCGTATAGCCTTTGTCCTTCAGCATCTGCACGATGGTCTGACGGGTGATGCCATTCAGGAAGCGATCGGCCAGAGGCGTGTGGACCTCTCCGTCCTTGACGAAGAAGATGTTGGCGCCGGTCGCCTCGGCCACGTAACCCTCCCAGTCCATGAACAGCGCGTCCGAACAGCCCTTGGCCTCGGCCGCGTGCTTGGACATGGTGCAGATCATGTAGAGGCCCGCGGCCTTGGCGGCGGTGGGGATGGTCTCGGGGCTGGGGCGTTTCCACTTGGCCACGTCCAGTTTCGCCCCCTGCCATTTCGCGTCGCCGTAATAGCTGCCCCATTCCCAGGCCGCGACGGCCATGCGGACCGGGTTGCGCGCCGCGGACACGCCCATGTCCAGGCCCGACCCGCGCCATGCGACGACGCGGACATAGGCGTTTTCGAAGCCGTTGGCCTTCAGCACGGCCTCCTTGGCGGCGTCGATCTCCTCGGCGGAATAGGGGATCGGCATGTCCAGCAGGCGGCCCGATTCGATCAGGCGCAGCGAATGTTCGTGGCCCTTGAAGATCTTGCCGTCATAGCACCGCTCACCCTCGAAGACCGAGCTGGCATAGTGCATCGCATGGGTCAGGATGTGTACCTTGGCGTCGCGCCAGTCCACCAGGTCCCCGTCCATCCAGATCTTGCCGTCGCGATCGTCGTAAGCCAGCATCATATGTCTCCATCCGCCGCCCGGTTTTTCGATTCTTGCGCCTGTCAGGGCGGATTTGGCATGTTTGTTACGCAAGATGCTTGACGGCTAGCAATCACGGATTAGAAAGTCAACAACGCTGCCATATCCGGGGCAGGTGACGAACAGAGGGTGCAGATGCAGGAAAAAGCGCGGATCCAGGCGATGATGGGCGAGGACCTGCTGTTCCTGACCGACGACCAGCTGCGCCGCGGGATCGAGGCGATGTTCTTTGCCTATCGCGCCTTCACCGCCGATCCGGACCTGATCCTGGCCGAGCTGGATTACGGCCGCGCCCATCACCGCGCGCTGCATTTCGTCAACCGCGATCCGGGGCTGACGGTCACCTCGCTGCTGGCGGTGCTGGGCGTGACCAAGCAGTCGCTGAACCGCGTGCTGCGCACCCTGATCGAGGACGGGCTGGTCGACAGCCGCATCGGCCGCCGCGACCGGCGCGAACGCCAGCTGCACCTGACGGCCAAGGGCACCGCCCTGGAACGCCGCCTGTCCGAGGCGCAGCGGGCACGGATGCGCGCCGCCTATCGCAATGCCGGACCCCAGGCCGTGTCGGGGTTCCGCCAGGTTCTGGAAGCGATGATGGACCCCGAGACCCGGGCGCAGTATCAGGCGCTGAAGGATCTTCCCGAAGACCGCTGAGGCCGCCATGACGCATACCGACTGCCACCTGCTGATCGTCGACGACGACGAACGCATCCGCGCGCTGCTGGGGCGGTTCCTGCGCAAGAACGGATACATGGTCACCATGGCCCGTGACGCGGTCCAGGCGCGCCGCCTGCTGGCGGGGCTGGAATTCGACCTGATCGTCATGGACGTGATGATGCCCGGAGAGGACGGCCTGGCCCTGACGCGGGCGCTGCGCGAGCGGATCGACACGCCGATCCTGCTGCTGACCGCCAAGGGCGAGACCGAGGACCGGATCAGCGGGCTGGAAAGCGGCGCCGACGATTACCTGCCCAAGCCGTTCGAGCCGCGCGAACTGCTGCTGCGCATCGGTGCGATCCTGCGCCGGGTGCCGGTGGTCGAGGTGGCGCAGCCGAAATACCTGACGCTTGGCGCGCTGCGCTATGACACGGACAAGGGCGAGTTGTGGAACGGCGACGCGCCCCTGCGCCTGACGGGCACGGAAACCGCGCTGCTGCGCCGTCTTGCGGCCAGCCGGGGCCAGCCGGTCAGCCGCGCCGACCTGATCGACGACCTGGGCCGGGGCGGCGGCGAGGACGAGAACGGAGAGCGCGCCATCGACGTCCAGATCACCCGCCTGCGCCGCAAGATCGAGCCCGACCCGCGCGAGCCGCGGTTCCTGCAGACGGTGCGGGGCACCGGTTACATGCTGGTGGTGGACTAGGGCGGTCCGCGGCCCTAGCGTGCGGCGATGAACGATCAGGCCACATATCGGGGAATCACGCTGGACGGGGACAGCGCGCTGGCGCTGCTGGACTGGCAGCTGGAGATGGGCTGCGACGTGCCCATGCTGGATGCGCCGGTCGACCGGTTCGACCTGCCGACCCGCGTGGCGCCCGCGGCCCCCGTGCCCCAGGCCCCGCCGCCGCCCGCCGACGACGATCTGGCCGGCCGCGTGGCCCTGGCGCAGGCACTGGCCGACGGGGCTGGCACCCTGGCCGCGCTGGCCGAGGCCCAGCAGGGGTTCGACGGGATCGAGCTGAAGAAGGGCGCCCGCAATTTCTGCTTTGCCGATGGCAATCCCAAGGCCCGCGTCCTGATCCTTGGAGAGGCGCCGGGCGACGAGGAGGACCGGCAGGGCCGCCCCTTCGTGGGGCGCGCGGGACAGATGCTGGACCGCATGTTCGCGGCCATCGGGCTGTCGCGCGACGGGGTCGATGCGGAACGCGCCTTCTATGTCACGAACGTCCTGACATGGCGCCCGCCCGGCAACCGCGACCCCGAGCCCGATGAAATTGCCGTGAGCCTGCCGTTCCTGCGCCGCCACGTCGATCTGGTGGCGCCTGACCTGATCGTGCTGATGGGCAACATCGCCTGTCAGGCGGCGATCGAGAAACGCGGCATCCTGCGCCTGCGCGGCCAGTGGGTGCAGGCGTTCGGACGGCCCGCGCTGCCCATGACGCACCCGTCCTATCTGCTGCGCAACCCCGCCGCCAAGCGCGAGGCCTGGGCGGACCTTCTGTCGCTGCAGGCGCGGCTGGAATCGCTTTCCGTTTAGGTTTCGTTTGCCCATCATGCGCTATCCCGGCCATCCCATAGATGGACCATCCGCATGCGTTTCCTGTCCCGCAGCCTTCTGGGGCTGTTCCTGACCTTCCTGACGCTGGCCCTGCTGATGCTGGCCGCGGGAATCCTGTGGCGTGCGGTGACGCCGGACGGGGACGGACCCGCGGTGCGCGCCCCTGCCGAACAGGTCTATGCTGCGCGGCTGGTCACGGTCGCGCAGGGGGTGGTCCAGCCGCAGATGCAGGTATTCGGCCAGGTCCTGTCGCGACGCGAACTGCAGCTTCGCGCGGGTGCCGGGGGCCGCATCGTCCAGCTGGACCCCGCCTTGCAGGAGGGCGGCACGGTCGTCGCGGGCCAGCTGCTGGCGCGCATCGACCCGTCCGCCGCACAGGCGGCGCTGGACAGCAGCCAGGCCGAACGCGCCGACGCCCAGGGCGTGCTGGAGGATGCGCGCCGCCGCGTCGACATCGCGGCCCAGGACGTGGCCGCGGCGGACCGCCAGGCCGAACTGCGCGCCGCCGCGGTGACGCGGCAGGAGCAGCTGGCCGACCGCGGCCTGGGCACCAGCCTGGACCGCGAGACCGCCGAACTGGCCGCATCCACCGCCAGCCAGACCGTGATCGCCGCCCGCGCCGCCCAGGCCGACGCGCAAAGCGCCGTGACCGCGGCCGAGAACGCCCTGCGCCGGGCCGAGATCGCCGTGACCGAGGCCCGCCGCGCACTGGCCGACACGGAACTGCGCGCGGGCTTCGACGGGCGCGTCACCGCCGTCACCGCGGTCGAGGGCGCGCTGGTCGGCGTGAACGAACAGCTGGCCACGATCATCGATCCCGCGGCGCTGGAACTGCAGATCCCGCTGTCGCTGGACCAGTTCGGGCGCCTGCTGGGCCCGGACGGCGCCCTGCTGGACCGCGAGGTGACGGTGACGCTGGACGGCAGCGCCGGCGCATTGGTCGCGCAGGCGCGGCTGGACCGGGCGGCGGCCTCGGTCGCGGAAGGGACGGCGGGGCGGGTGGTCTATGCCCGGCTGGTCCAGGGTGCGCAGGCGCTGCGCCCGGGCGATTTCGTGACCGCGCGCATCGCCGAACCGGCGCTGTCCGACGCGGCGATCATTCCGGCGGCGGCCCTAGGGTCGGATGGCGGCGTGCTTGTCGCGGGGGAGGACGGCCGCCTGCAGGCGACGCCAGTGACCGTGCTGCGCCGGCAGGGTGACGATCTGATCATCGCGGTGCCGGCCGACCTGGCAGGGGCGCGCATCGTGGCCGAACGCGCGCCGCAGCTGGGCACCGGCATCCGCGTTCGCGACGCCGCAGCCCCCGTGCCCGCGCAGGGGCCCGATCAGCGGGCGCAGGGCCGGGGCCCCACCCGTGGATAGGCGCCCGGGCCTGATCGGCACCTTCGTGCGCCATGCCACGCTGGCCAACCTGCTGCTGGCGGTGATGGTGGTGGCGGGCCTCTATTCCGCGCCGCGCCTCAGGGCGCAGTTCTTTCCCGACACGGTCGTCCAGCAGATCCAGGTGGCCGTCCGCTGGGACGGGGCCGGGGCGGATGATGTGGACCGCTCGGTGGTCGGCGTGCTGGAACCCGCGCTGATCGCGGTCGAGGGCGTGTCCCTGACCGAAAGCCAGTCCAGCCAAGGCAGCGCCCGCATCACCCTGGAGTTCGAGCCGGGCTGGGACATGTCCCGCGCCACCGGCGAGGTCGAGGCCGCCATCGCCGCCGCGGGCGACCTGCCCGAGGGCGCCGAGGACCCCGAGGTCACGCGCCGCGCCTGGCGCGACGCGGTCACCGACGTGGTGATCTCGGGACCCGTGGGCCTGGACCAGCTGGGCCGCATCGCGGACGACCTGACCAACCGCCTGTACGCCCGTGGGGTGACGCGGCTGTCCGTCACCGGCCTGTCCGCCCCCGAAACCCTGGTCCAGCTGCGCATGGCCGCCCTGGTGCAGCACGACATCACGTTGGACCAGATCGCGGCGACCATCGCCGCCGCCGCCGCGCCCACGCCTGCGGGCGACGTGGCATCGGGCATATCGCGCGTGCGCACGGGGGCCGAGACACGCACCCCCGAACAGGTCTCGGCTCTGGTCCTGACCGCGCTGCCCGACGGGACGCAGCTGACCATCGGTGACGTGGCGCAGGTGCGCGACACGGGCATCGATCGGGGCGTGGCCTATTTCGTCGACGGCAACCCTGCGGTCACGGTGTCCGTCCAGCGCAGCGCATCGGGTGACGCGATCGGCATGCAGCAGGACGTGCAGGCGGCCGTCGACGCGCTGGCGCCGACCCTGCCGCAGGGGGTCACGGCGGAACTGGTGCGGGCGCGGGCGGAACAGATCTCGGCCCGGCTGTCGCTGCTTTTGGACAATGCGCTGATGGGGCTGGGGCTGGTCCTAGGCCTGCTGTTCCTGTTTCTGAACGCCCGCACCGCGATCTGGGTCGCGGCGGGCATCCCGGCGGCGCTGCTGGCGGCGGTGGCGATGATGTACGCGGTCGGCATGACGATCAACATGATCTCTCTGTTCGCGCTGATCCTGACGCTGGGCATCATCGTGGACGACGCCATCGTGGTGGGCGAACATGCCGACTATCGCGCCCGCAAGCTGGGCGAGCCGCCGCTGATCGCCGCCGAACGGGCGGCGGGCGCGATGGGCGCGCCGGTGATCGCATCGACCCTGACCACGATCATCGCCTTTGCCGGGCTGGTGCTGATCGGCGGACAGTTCGGGTCGCTGGTGTCGGACATTCCGCTGACCGTCATTCTGGTGCTGACGGCATCGCTGATCGAATGTTTCCTGATCCTGCCCAACCACATGGCGCACGCGCTGGCCCATCACGGCAAGGACCGCTGGTACGACCGGCCGTCGGTCGTCGTGAACCGCTGGCTGGACCGGTTCGTGGCGGGCGTTCTGCGCCCGCTGGCGCGTCTGGTGCTTGTCGCCCGCTATCCGGTGCTGGCGCTGGTCATGGTGGGCTTTTCCTGGTCCACGGCGGCGCTGATCAGCGGGTCGGTGCCGTGGCGGTTCTTCGATTCGCCCGAACAGGGCAGTGTGTCGGGCAATTTCGCCATGCTGGAGGGGGCCACCCGCGACGACACCCTGCGCGTCATGGGACTGGTGCAGGACGCGGTGGACCGGGTCGCGGCCGAATATGAGGCAGAATTTGGCATCAGCCCGCTGACCCACGTGATGACCCAGGTCGGCGGCAATGCGGGCCGTCCCCTGCCGGGGGCCGAGACTAAGGATGCCGACCTGCTGGGCGCCGTCCAGATGGAGCTGATCGACCCCGATTTCCGCCCCTATTCCAGCTTCGAGCTGGTCGCCGCCTTGCAGGAGGCCATGCCCACCGACCCTCAGCTGGAAACGATCAGCTTTCGCGGCGGGCGGTCGGGGCCGGGGGGCGATGCCATCTCGGTGCTGATGACCGGCGCGGATGCCGCGACGCTGAAGGCCGCCGCCGAGGCGCTGAAGGCGCGGCTGGCCGAGGCGCCCGAGGTCTCGGCGCTGGAGGACAGCCTGGATTACGACAAGGACGAGCTGGCGCTGCGCCTGACGCCCCAGGGCGAGGCCCTGGGCTTTACCACCGACGGGCTTGCGCGCGAGCTGCGCCAGCGCCTTGGCGGGATCGAGGCCGCAACCTGGCCCGAGGGCACCCGCACCGGCGCCATCACCGTGGAACTGGCCGAGGATGACCGACGCGCCGATTTCCTGGACCGGATGCAGATGCGCACCGCGTCCGGGGCCTGGGTGCCCTTGGGCGACATCGTGTCGGTCAGCACCGAGGCGGGCTTCTCGGTCGTCCGCCGCGAGAACGGCGAGCGGATGATCGAGGTTACCGGCGACATTTCGGGCGACGATCCGGCGCGGGCGGCGGCGATCACCGCCGACCTGCAGACCCGCCTGCTGCCCGACATCGCCGCGCAGTTCGGTGTGACCTATGACGTCACCGGCCTGGCCCAGCAGGAGCGCGCGTTCCTGTCCGAGGCGCTGATCGGCTTCGCGCTGGCGCTGACCGGCATCTACATGGTGCTGGCGTGGATCTTTGCCAGCTGGACGCGGCCCCTGGTGGTGATGTCGGTCATCCCCTTCGGGCTGATCGGCGCGGTCTGGGGGCATGCGGCCTGGGGCCTGCCGCTGAGCCTGTTTTCCGTGGTGGGCCTGATCGGCATGTCGGGGATCATCATCAACGATTCCATCGTGCTGATCTCGACCATCGACGATTACCGGGCCACCCGGGCCCTGCGGCCCGCGATCGTCGATGCGGTCGCCGACCGGTTCCGCCCCGTGCTGCTGACCACGGCCACCACGGTCCTGGGCCTGGCCCCGCTGTTGTACGAACGTTCGTCGCAGGCGCTGTTTCTCAAGCCCACGGTGGTCACGCTGGCCTATGGGCTGGGGTTCGGGATGGTGCTGGTGCTGCTGGTGGTGCCGGCCGTGCTGGTCGCAGGCGACGATCTGGCCCGCGCCCGCCGGGCCTTTCGCCGCAGCCTGCGGGCCGGGCCGGTGCGCGGCGTGATGCGCGGCGCGGTGGTCGCGGCCGTCGCGGGGCTGGTGCTGATCCTGGGGCCGGTGACGGTGCTGCCCGCGATGGGCTTGGCCGCGCCCGGCGGGTGGCCGGGGGCGGGGGGCGCGCTGCTGGCCTATCTGGCGATGCTGGCGGCGATCATGGCGGGGGCGACCCTGGCGCAGGTCCGGCGGGGGCGCCGCGCGTGGGCCTAGTCCGCGGCGCAGCCGGTGGTTTCGGTCGCCCGTCCCCCATCGGCGGGGATCACCGTCAGGCGCAGCGCGTCATGGTCCAGATCGAAGGGCTTGCCCGAGGGGGCGACCATCTCGACCACTGCCTGGGGGCCCGTGGGTCCGGGCAGGATGTCCGCCGCCGAGACCCAGACCTGCGGATTGTCGGTCAGTTCGACCGCGGCCAGCGTGGCCGGGCCCTGCGGCAGGTCCATCGCGACGCGCAGCCCGTCTGCCAGTGGCGTCACCTCGCAGGCGGGGTTGCCGTCCAGGCGCTGCGGCTCCGCCGCAAGGGCGCTGGCGATCACCGGGTCCGACTGCGTGCCCACGGGCGGCGCCTGCAGTTCAAGGTGCACGGGGACGCAGATGTTCTCGCACAGGCCCAGATCGATCTGGGCGGCGATGTCGACGGGCTTGCCGGGGTCCTGCGGATGGGCGGTCAGGGGCAGCACGAGGCGGTCGTGATAGCCCATCTCCAGCGTCTCTCCGGATCGGATGGCCTGGGGCGCGGGCCAGTGCAGGGTGACATGGGACAGGTTCCGTGACCCCGCCCAGTCCAGCTGGGGCGGCAGGCCGGTGTCGCCGGGGCTGCGCCAGTAGGTCTTCCAGCCCGGCTCCAGCAACAGTTCCAACGCCAGAATGCGCGCGCCGCCGGGCTCGGTCCATCCGGGCAGCAGCTGTGCGCCGCGCAGGCCGGGCGGCAGGTCGTCCTGGGCGATGGCGGGTCCGGTCAGGACAAGCACCAGGGCGGTGGCAAGAAGCGGGCGGGGGAAATGTGTCATGCCCTTGTCCTAGCGCCCGCGCAGCGGGGGCGGAAAGTCACAATTCCGCGCAAGCCTTGCAACATCCCGCCCCAGTGCCGATCTGTCATGAAAAGGAGACATGATGACCAGCATCACCGGTGATTCCGCCCAAGACCGCAACCTGACCGGCAAGATCCTGATCGCCATGCCCGGCATGAGCGATCCGCGTTTCGAGCGGTCCGTGGTGTTGGTCTGCGCGCATTCCGACGAGGGGGCGATGGGGCTGGTGCTGAATCGCCCGCTGCCCGAGATCGGCTTTGGCGATCTGCTGGACCAGCTGGGCATCGAGGCCGAGGAGGATGCGCGGCCGATCGAGGTTCGCTTTGGCGGCCCGGTCGAGCCGGGCAGGGGATTCGTGCTGCACAAGGTGGCCGAACACGGGCAGGACCCCGAGGGCCGCTTGCGGATCGGCCAAGCGCTGGCAATGACCACGACGCGCGACATCCTGGTCGAACTGGCGCAGGGCTATGGCCCGGACCCTGCGGTTCTGGCGCTTGGCTATGCAGGCTGGGGGCCGGGGCAGCTGGAGACCGAGATGCTGGCCAATGGCTGGTTGACCGGAGATGGCGCCGAGGACCTGATTTTTGATCTGTCGCACGAGGACAAGTGGCAGCGCGCGCTGCGGGCGCAAGGGATCGATCCGTCGCTTTTGTCGGCGGCGTCCGGCCGCGCCTGAATTTTGCGTCCCGCGCGGTGCCGGGGGGTTCCACCCCCGGACCCCCTGGGGCGGAGGACGCCTTGCGGTGTTTTCATAACCAATGAATGATTGCGACCTCCGGGGGGTCCGGGGGGCGGAGCGCCCCCGGCCACCGCGGGACGCAATCGATCATGCCAGTTCGGGGAAGAACCGGTCCGAAGGGGTAAAGATCTCGCAACCGTCGGCCGTCACGCCGATCGAATGTTCGAACTGCGCCGAGAGCGACTTGTCGCGCGTCACCGCCGTCCAGTCATCGGCCAGGACCTTGGTTTCCGGGCGGCCCAGGTTGATCATCGGCTCGATCGTGAAGAACATGCCCTCCTCCAGCACCGGGCCTTTTCCCGGGCGTCCGAAATGCAGCACGTTGGGCGGCGAATGGAACACCCGCCCGATCCCGTGCCCGCAGAAGTCGCGCACGACCGACATGCGCCGTTCTTCCGCATAGGTCTGGATGGCCGCGCCGATGTCGCCGAAGGTCGCGCCGGGGCGCACGGCCTCGATCCCCTTCATCAGCGCGTCATGGGTCACCTGCAGCAGCCGCTGCGCCTTGAGCGACGGCTTGCCCGCCGCGTACATCCTGCTGGTATCGCCGAACCAGCCGTCCAGGATGACCGTCACGTCGATGTTCAGGATATCGCCGTCCTTGAGGCTCTTGTCGCCGGGGATGCCGTGACAGACCACGTGGTTCACGCTGATGCAGCTGGCATGCTGGTACCCGCGATAGCCGATCGTGGCCGAGGTCGCGCCCAGCTCGGTCACCCGGCCCCGGATGAAATTGTCCAGCGCGCCGGTGGTGACGCCCGGTGCGACCATCGGCCCCACCTCGTCCAGGATCCGTGCGGCCAGGGCGCCCGCCGCCCGCATGCCTGCGAAATCCCCGGGCATGTGCAGGCGGATGCCTTCCCTCGTGATACGGCCTTCGTCCATCGCTGATCCTTTCTGTCTGCCGCCCTAGATAGAGACGCGCGCCCACTTGTTCCAGCCCCGGCTGCGGGCATAGATGGGGCGCGACACCCAAGGGAGAGCCTGATGCAGTCCGACAACCCCACAGCCGCCATCCTGGTCATCGGCGACGAGATCCTGTCCGGCCGCACCCGCGAAGGGAACGCCCATCACCTGGCCCAGGTGCTGACCGCCACCGGCATCGACCTCCAGGAGATCCGCGTCGTGGCCGACGACACCGACCGCATCGTGGATGCGATCCGCGCGCTGGACCGGACCCTGGGCGGGGCGTACGACCTTTTGTTCACCTCCGGCGGCATCGGGCCCACGCATGACGACATCACCGCCGACGCCGTGGCCGCCGCCCATGGCACCACGGTCGAGGTCAACCCCACCGCCCGCGCCCTGCTGCAGGAGCGCTGCGACCGCATGGGGGTCGAGCTGAACGAGAACCGCCTGCGCATGGCCCGCATCCCCGTGGGTGCGACGCTGATCGACAATGCGGTATCGGCCGCGCCCGGCTTCTCCATCGGCGCGACCCATGTGATGGCGGGCGTCCCCGAGGTCTTCCGCGCCATGGTCGCCTGGCTGATCCCGCAGCTGCCCGTGGGTCGACCCGTGCAATCCCTGACCGTCGAAGTCCGCCGCGGCGAGAGCGAGGTGGCCGAGGACCTCAAGGCCGTCGCCGCCGAATATGCCGACCTGTCGCTTGGGTCCTATCCGTTCCGCGACGACACGGGCTGGGGTACGAACCTGGTCGTGCGGGGCCTGGATGCCGCGCGGGTCGATCAGGCCATGGCGGCGCTGCGCGGACGCATCGGGTTGTGAGGCCCGACCCCGATCTGGCCGCCGCCTTCGAGGCGACCTGGCCCGCGTTTGACACCGTCCGCTGCGGCGGCTTCCTGGTCGGGCGGGGCGCAGGGGCGGGCGGGCGCGTCAGCTCGGCCATCGCAGTCGGTCCGTGGGGCGATGCGGACATTGACGCCGCCTGCGCCCGGCATGCCGCATGGGGCCAGCCGCCGCTGTTCCGTGCCTGGGACGATGAGACTGACCTGATCGCCGCCCTGACCGCGCGCGGCCTCGGCGCGCATATCCCGACCCAGGTCATGGCCGCGCCCATCGCTGCGCTGACCGACCGGCCGATCCCGCCCGTCACCGCCTTCGCGATCTGGCCCCCCTTGGCGATCCAGCGCCAGATCTGGGGCGCGGGTAACATCACCCCCGCAAGACAGGCCGTGATCGACCGCGTGCCCCTGCCCAAGGCCGCGCTTTTGGGCCGCATCCGGGACCGCGCCGCAGGCGCAGGCTTCGTCGCGTTGCATGACCGCACCGCCATGGTCCACGCCGTCGAAGTCCTGCCTGCCTTCCGCCGCCAGGGTCTCGCCGGCTGGATGATGCGCCAAGCCGCCGCTTGGGCGCAGGATCTCGGTGCCACACGCATCGGCCTGGCCGTCAGCCGCGCGAACACCACGGCGCAGGCCACCTATGCCAGCCTCGGCTTCACCGCCGCCGGCAGCTACGCCTATTACGGCCCCGCCGCCTGACCCACCGGACCGACCGCGCCCGGACCGCAGGTCCGGGCGCCACCGACGGCCGCGACCCCGGCCCGTCAGGGCCGGTCAGGCGCGGTCGTCCGCCCCGCTCACAGTTCGGTCCGCAGGTCCCACAGGTCGGGGAACAGCACCACGTCCAGCATCCGCCGCAGATAGTTCACCCCCGACGTGCCGCCCGATCCGCGCTTGAAGCCGATGATCCGCTCCACCGTCGTCACATGGTTGAACCGCCAGCGGCGGAAGTAATCCTCGAAATCCACCAGCTTCTCGGCCAGCTCATACAGCTCCCAATAACGGCCCGGTTCGCGATAGACCGCCGCCCAGGCCGCCCGCGCCGTCGCGTCCGGCGCATGGGGCGCGTCCAGCGACGTGCGTGCCGCCACGTCGAACCCCGCCGCCCGCAGCCGCCCCAGAACCTCGTCATAGAGCGACGGCCGCGCGGCCTCCGCCCGCAGCGCCTCGGCCAGGTCGGGACGATGCGCATGAGGCGCGATCATCGCCATGTTGCGGTTGCCCGCGACGAATTCGATCATCCGGTATTGATGCGATTGGAACCCGCTGCTTTCGGCCAGCGCGGGGCGGAAGGTCGAATATTCCGACGGCGTCATGGTGCGCAGCACGTCCCAGGCCGAATTCAGCTGCTCCATGATCCGCGCCACGCGGGTCAGCATCTTGAAGGCGGGGCGCAGATCACCCGCAGCGATCCGGTCGCGGGCCGCCCCCATCTCCAGCAGGGCCAGCTTCATCCACAGCTCGGACGTCTGGTGCTGGATGATGAACAGCATCTCGTCATGCGCATCCGACAGGGGGTGCTGCGATGTCAGCAGCCGGTCCAGCCCCAGATAATCGCCATAGGACATGCGCCCGTCGAAGGACATGCGCGCGCCTTCCTGTGCAGGGTCGATGGTCATTGCTTCAGCCTGAACCTCTGGATCTTGCCGGTCTGGGTCTTGGGCAGGGCCTCGCAGAAGACCACCCGGCGGGGATATTTGAAGGGCGCGATCACGTCCTTCACATGCCGCTGCAACCGCTCCGCCGTCGCGGTGTCGGGCACGACGCCGGGGGCCAGCACCACATGCGCCTCGACGATCTGGCCGCGCTCCGGGTCCGGCACCCCGATCACCGCGCATTCCAGCACGTCCGCGTGCGCCAGCAACGCCGCCTCCACATCCGGCCCGGCGATGTTATAGCCCGACGACACAATGATGTCGTCGCAGCGCGCCGCGAAATGGAACCGCCCGTCATCGTCCTGCCAGAAGGTGTCGCCGGTCAGGTTCCAGCCGCCTTGCACATACTCCGCCTGCCGCGCATCGTTCAGATAGCGGCAGCCCGTCGGCCCGATCACCGCCAGCCGCCCCATCTCTCCGCGCGGCACCTCCTGTCCCGCATCGTCCACGATCCGCGCGCGGTATCCCTGCACCGGCCGCCCGGTGCAGCCCGGATGGCTGTCGTCCAGCCGGTTGGTCAGGAAGATGTGCAGCATCTCGGTCGCGCCGATCCCGTCCAGCATCGGCTTGCCGGTGCGGTCGTGCCAGTCCTGCCAGATCGGGGCGGGCAGGGTTTCGCCCGCGCTGATCGCCACGCGCAGGCTGGACAGGTCCGCCCCCTGATCCATCGCGCGCAGCATCACCCGGTACGCCGTGGGCGCGGTCACGCAGATCGTGGCGCGATGGCGTTCGATGATCTCGATCATGTTGGGGGGCGAGGCATTCTCCAGCAGCACCGCGCTGGCCCCGAAGCGCAGCGGGAACACCGCCAGCCCGCCCAGCCCAAACGTGAACGCCAGCGGCGGCGAGCCCACGAAGACATCGTCCGGCCTGACTCCCAGCACCTCCCGCGCATAGCCATCGGCGATGATCAGCAGGTCGCGGTGGAAATGCATCGTGGCCTTGGGCTCGCCCGTTGAACCCGACGTCATCCCCAACAGTGCCACGTCATCCCGCCCGGTCCGCACCGCCTCGAAGCGCACGGGTTTCGTCAGCGCCGCGCGGTCCAGCTCCGCGTCATGGTTCGCGGTGCCGTCGAACCCCACCACGGTGGTCAGCGTGGCCGAGCCCTTGGCAGCCGCCACCAGCTCATCCATCAGCCGCGTGTCGCACAGCGCGTGCGTCACCTGCGCCTTGTCGATGATCTGGGACAACTCCTTGGCGCGCAGCATGGGCATGGTGTTGACCACCACCGCCCCCGCCTTGGTTGCGGCCAGCCAGCAGGCGACCATTGCGGGGTTGTTGGCCGACCGGATCAGCACCCGGTTGCCCGGCCGCAGCCCGTAATCCGCGACCAGCGCATGGGCCAGCCGGTTGGTCCAGTCCGACAGCTCCTTGTAGGTCCGGGCCCGCCCGTTGCCGACCAGCGCGACCCGGTCGCCGAAGCCGCGATCGACCATGCGGTCGGTCAGCTCGGCCCCCGCGTTCAGCCAGTCGGGATAGTCGTATCCGGACAGGTCGATCCGCGGCCAGGCCTCCGGCGGGGGCAGGTTGTCGCGCGTGAAGCTGTCCTCGTGCCCGCTTGGTCCCAGCATGATCGTCCCCCTATTCCGGCACCACGGCCGTGGCCTCGATCTCGACCTTGGCACGGTCCTCGACCAGCGCCACGACCTGCACCAGCGCCATGGCCGGGTAATGCCGCCCGATCACGTCACGATAGGCCGCCCCCACCTCGCGCAGCGCGCCAAGGTATTCGTGCTTGTCGGTGACATACCAGGTCAGCCGCACCAGATGCTGCGGCCCCGCGCCGCCCTCGGCCAGGACCGCCACGATGTTCTCCAGCACCTGCCGGACCTGGCCCGCGAAATCGTCGGTCTGAAAGACCTGATCCGCGTCCCAGCCCACCAGCCCGCCGGTGAAGATCATCCGCCCCCGCGCCATGATCCCGTTGGAATAGCCCGAGGCGCGCTTCCACGTCGCCGGATGCAGGGGTTCATGCATGATGCGCCTCCAGGGTCTGTCGCATGTCGTCGGGCCAGGGCGAGGGGGTGAAGTCGCGGTCCATCCAGACCACGGTGGTCCGCGCCTCCACCCGGTCCCCGCCGCGCACCAGGAAGCGCGCGCTGGACCGGCCCAGATGCTCGACCACCAGCGTCCAGTCCAGCCGGTCGCCAAGCCGCGCGGGCTTGCGGAACGCCATCTCCAGCGCGACGGTGGGCATGCCCTGGCCGGCCGCCATCATCGGGCCAAAGCCATGCCCCACGACCTCCAGAAAGAAGTTCTCCACCATGTGGTTCACCATCTCCGCATAGCGGGGATAGAAGACGATTCCGGCCGGGTCGCAGTGGCAGAACTCGATGGGAATGGTACGGGTATAGGTCATGCGCCCTCCAGGATGCTGCGGGCGATGACGACGCGCTGCACGTCGCTGGCCCCCTCGTAGATGCGCAGGGCGCGGATCTCACGGTACAGGCTCTCGACCGTGCTGCCGGTGCGCACGCCGTCGCCGCCATGCAACTGCACGGCTTGGTCGATGACCTCCTGCGCGATCTCGGTGGCGTACAGCTTGGCCATCGCCGCCTCGCGCGTGATGCGGGGCGCGCCCTGGTCCTTGGCCCAGGCCGCGCGATAGATCAGCAGGGCGGCGGCGTCGATCTTCAGCGCCATGTCGGCCAGATGCCCCTGGACCATCTGCAGCTCGGCCATCGGCGCGCCCTGGATCTGGCGCGACCGCACGCGGGCCAGCGCCTCGTCAAGCGCCCGCCGCGCGAAGCCCAGGGCCGCGGCCCCGACCGTGGGGCGGAAATGATCCAGCACCGTCATGGCGATGCGGAAGCCCTGACCCGGCTGCCCGATCAGCGCGTCCCCCGGCAGCCGCACCCCCGTCAGCCGCAGATGCGCCAGCGGATGCGGGGCCATCACGTCGATGCGCCCGACCACCTCCAGTCCCGGTGTCTCTGCAGGCAGCAGGAATGCCGACAGCCCCCGCGCGCCCGGGGCCTCTCCGGTCCGCGCGACGATCACATAGACATCCGCGATCCCGCCATTCGAGATATAGGTCTTTTCCCCGTCCAGAACCCACCCGTCGCCATCCCGGCGCGCCGTGGTCGCCAGCCGCGCGACGTCCGACCCGGACGCAGGCTCGGTCAGCGCAAAACCCGAAATCGCCCGGCCCGCCCGCGTCCGCTCCAGCCACGCCCGCTGAGGCCCGCTGCCGAACAGCGTCACCGCCCCCATGCCCAGGCCCTGCATGGCAAAGGCGAAATCCGCCAGCCCGTCATGGCGCGCCAGCGTTTCGCGGATCAGGCACAGCGCGCGCACGTCCAGCGCCTCGCCCCCCGAATGCGCCAGCCACCCGCCGTCCCCCAACGCTCGCACCAGGCCCCGGCAGGCCACGTCCACATCGCCGTGATCCACCGGCAGCGCGCCCAGGGCCCAATCCTCCAGCCCCTGGGCCAGCACGCGATGCCTGTCCTCGAAGAACGGCCAGTCCAGAAAGCTGCGATCCATCTTCTTCACCCAAATATCCCGGGGTCCGGGGCCAGAGCCCCGGCGCCCTCAATTGCCTTCGAAGACCGGCGTCTGCTTGGCGACGAAGGCCCGATAGGCCCGCTCGAAATCGCGCGTGGTCATGCAGATGGCCTGGGCCTGCGCCTCGGCCTCGATCGCCTGGTCCAGACCCATGGTCCATTCCTGCAACAGCTGCGTCTTGGTGATGCCATGCGCCCAGACAGGCCCCGCCGCGATCGCCCGCGCCAGATCCATCGCGGCGGCGAAGACGTCGTCATGCAGGCTGTTCCAGAACCCCCACCGCTCGCCCTCCTCAGCGCGCAGCACGCGGCCGGTGTACAAAAGCTCCGCCGCGCGCCCCTGTCCCACGATGCGCGGCAACATCGCGCAGGCGCCCATGTCGCAGCCCGCAAGCCCCACCTTGGTGAACAGGAACGCGGCCTTGGCGGACGGTGCGGCCAGCCGCAGGTCGCTGGCCATGGCCATGATCGCGCCCGCGCCGACGCAGACCCCCTCGACCGCGGCGATCACCGGCTTGCCGCAATGGATCATCGCGCGGACCAGCTCTCCGGTCATGCGGGTGAAGGCCAGAAGCTGCGGCATCTCCATGCCGACCAGCGGGCCGATGATCTCGTGCACGTCACCGCCCGAACAGAAATTCCCGCCGTTGGAGGCGAGCACCACCACATCCACGTCCGACGCATGGGCCAGTTGTCGAAAGCAGGCGCCCAGTTCGGCATAGCTGTCGAAGGTCAGGGGGTTCTTGCGTTCGGGGCGATTCAGGCGGATCACCGCGACGCGGTCCGTGACCTCCCACAGGAAATGCTCGGGCGCCAGATCGGCCATGGGGACGGGTTTCATTCGGGCCTCCCGGCGCGGGACAGGATGTCGCGCAGCGCCTCCAGATCGGTTTCGGACAGTCGGCCCAGGATCGCGTCGACCTCGGCCTCGTGGCCCAGGGCCATGATCTCGAACGCCTCCAGGCCTTCGGGCGTCAGGCGCACGCGAATGCGGCGTCGGTCGCCGTTCTCGGCCTCGCGGCGGACCATGCCGTCGGCCTCCAGCCGGTCGACGACCGCCGTGGCATTGCCGTTCGACACCAGCAGCAGGCGCGACAGCTCGGACATGGTCACGCCCTCGCGCCTGCGCCACAGCGCCGCCATCACGTCGAAGCGGGGCAGGGTCGTGCCATGCGCGCGGCGCAGATAGTCGCGCAGGTGGTTCTCGGCCCCCCGCGTGACGCCCAGAAGGCGAATCCAGGTCTTCAGCCGCCGCTTGGACAGGTCGGTCATGCGCTCTCGCCTCCGTCCAGGACGATGGCCTGGCCGTTCATCCCCGCCGCCGCGTCCGAGGCCAGCCACAGCGCCGCGCCGGTCACCTCGGCGGGCGCGATCAGGCGGCCCTGCGGGTTGCGGACGGTCAGCGCGGCCAGCGCCGCGTCGCGGTCGCGCCCGGTCTTGGCCATGATCCCGTCCAGCGTGCGGCCGGTCATCTCGGTGTCCAGATAGCTGGGGCAGATGGCGTTGGCGGTGATCTGTTTGCCCGCCACCTCCAGCGCGATCGACCGCACCAGCCCCATCACCCCATGCTTGCTGGCCGCATAGGCCGAAGCATAGGCCGCCCCCCGCAGCCCCGCCGCCGAGGACACCGCGATCAACCGCCCCCCCGGTCCCATCTGCGACAGCGCCTGCCGAAAGGTCAGGAAGACCCCCGTCAGGTTGACCGCCATGATGCGGCTGAACTGGTCCAGCGTGGTGCGGGCAAAGGGCGCGGCCTCGGCGATGCCGGCATTGGCGATGACCACCTGGCAGGGGCCGGCGTCGTCGAAAATGCGGCGGACCTGATCCTCATCGCTGACATCGCCCGGCACGGCGCGGATCAGGCCCCCCGCCACCGCCTCCAGTTTCGCCGCATCGCGCCCGGTGATGACGACCTCATGGCCCTCAGCCGCAAAGGCGCGGGCCATGTCGGCCCCCGTGCCGCTGCCGCCGCCGGTGATCAGGACGCGGGTCATGCGCGGATCTCCTCGGCCTGCTTGGCGGCCAGTCGCCGCGCCTGATCGCGGCCTGCGTGATAGGGCAGGGGCCAGTCCGCCGGATCACCAAGGGCCGTCGCCGCATGCAGCGTCCAATACGGGTCGGCCAGATGCGGCCGCCCGATGGCCACCAGATCGGCGCGCCCGGCCATCAGGATGCCGTTGGCCTGATCGGCGTCGGTGATGTTGCCCACCGCCATCGTGGCCAGCCCCGCCTGGTTGCGGATGCGGTCCGAGAAGGGCGTCTGAAACATCCGCCCATAGACGGGCCGCGCCTCGGGCGTCGTCTGACCGGCCGAGACGTCGATGATATCCGCCCCCGCCGCATGGAAGGCCCGCGCGATGGCGACCGATTCGTCGGGCGTCACCCCATCCTCGGTCCAGTCCGTGGCCGAGATGCGCACCGACATGGGCCTGTCCTCGGGCCAGACGGCGCGCATGGCGGCGAAGACCTCCAGCGGCCAGCGCAGGCGGTTCTCCAGGCTGCCGCCATAGTCATCCGTGCGCCGGTTCGACACCGGCGACAGGAACCCCGACAGCAGATAGCCATGCGCCGCATGCAGTTCGATCATGTCGAAGCCTGCCGCATCCGCCATGCGGGTCGCGGCCACGAACTGCTGGGTCACCGCCTCCATGTCGGCGCGGGTCATCTCCTGCGGGACGGCATTGCCCTCGGACCAGGGCAGGGCGGAGGCCGCCATGATCGGCCAGTTCCCCTCCGCCAGCGGCCGGTCCATCCCCTCCCACCCGATGCGGGTGGAGCCCTTGCGGCCCGAATGGCCGATCTGGCAGCAGATCCTGGCATCAGTCTCGGCATGGACGAAATCGGTGATCCGCCGCCAGGCCGCCTGATGCTCGGGCGCGTAGAGGCCCGGACAGCCGGGCGTGATGCGGCCCTCGGGGCTGACACAGGTCATCTCGGTGAAGACCAGGCCCGCGCCGCCCTTGGCGCGTTCGCCGTAATGGACCAGGTGCCAGTCGGTCGGGCAGCCCCCCTGCGCCTTGTACTGCGCCATGGGCGAGACGACGATGCGGTTCTTCAGCGCCATGTCGCGCAGGCGGAAGGGCGCGAAGATCGGCGCGCGGCCCGGCTGGCCGCCGGCCTGCCGTTGGAACCAGTCCTCGGCCTCGCGCACCCAATCCGGGTCGCGCAGGCGCAGGTTCTCATGCCCGATGCGTTGGCTGCGGGTCAGCAGGGAATAGGTGAACTGGATCGGGTCTAGGTCCAGGTAACGCTCGACCTCCTCGAACCATTCCAGGCTGTTTCGGGCGGCCGATTGCAGGCGCAGCACCTCGATGCGCCGTTCCTCCTGATAGCGTTCGAAGGCGCGGGGCAGGTCAGGTTCGGAATGCAGGTAATCGGCCAGCGCGATGGCGCTGTCCAAGGCCAGCCGCGTGCCGGACCCGATCGAGAAATGCCCCGTCGCCGCCGCATCGCCCATCAGCACCACGTTCTCATGATACCACCGCTCGCAGATGACGCGGGGAAAGTTCATCCAGACGGCGGAGCCGCGCAGATGCGCCGCGTTCGACATCAGCTCGTGCCCGCCCAGATGATCCGCGAAGACCGCGCGGCAGGTCTCGACGATCTGCTCTTTCGTCATGCCCTCGAAGCCCATCGCATCCCAGGTCTCTTGCGCGCATTCCACGATGAAGGTCGCGGTGTCGGCATCGAATGAATAGACATGCGCCCAGAGCCAGCCTTGGGGCGTCTTTTCGAAGATGAAGGTGAAGGCGTCGTCGAATTTCTGTTTCGTGCCCAGCCAGACGAACTTGCAGCGGCGCATGTCGATGTCGGGGCGGAACACGTCCGCATACTCAGTGCGGACCTTGCTGTTCAGCCCGTCGCAGGCGACGACCAGGTCATAGTCGCGGCGATAATGTTCAGCGGTCTGGAACTCGGTCCGGAACTGCAGATCGACGCCCAGGTCGCGCGCCCGCTCCTGCAGCAGGATCAGCAGCTGACGCCGCCCGATGCCCGCGAAGCCGTGCCCGCCGGAGACCTGCCGGTGGCCGTCGCGGATGACCGCGATGTCGTCCCAGTAGATGAAGTGATCGCGGATCGCCTGGGCCGAGGACGGGTCGTTCTTCTGCAACCGCGACAGCGCGTCATCGGACAGCACCACGCCCCATCCGAAGGTGTCGCCCGCGCCGTTGCGCTCTAGCACGGTCACGTCATGCGACGGGTCGCGCAGCTTCATCGAGATCGCGAAGTAAAGGCCCGCAGGCCCGCCACCCAGACAGAGAATCTTCATCCCGTGCCACCTCCTGCGATGCAGGCTGGCACGGGTCCGAAATCATTTCAAGCTTGAAACTTCTCTGGCGATGGAGGCTGCGATCATCGCGGGCACTTCGGGGGCCAGGCCCACCGGGTCCAGGCGCGGGCCGGTGAAGCCCGCCTGATCCAGCGCCTGCGGCAGGTCGTCCAGCACATGCTCGGCGCGCAGCGCGAACAGCGGCAGGCTGATGGCGCGGTCGAGGCCGCGGGCGGCGTCGGCGATGAAGGGCTCCTGTTCGACGAAGCCCGCGACCACGCGGGCGAAATGCGGCGCGATGCGGGCGGCCAGCGCCATGGTGATGTCATGGCTGGCCTGTCCGCGCTGCGATCCATGCGCCGACAGCAGCAGCGTCGTGTCGGACAGCGCCCAGCCCTGCGTCTCCGCCGCCTGCCGCGCCTTTTCGACGACCAGCGCGTCGAGGCCCGGATCGGTGCCGAAGGGGCGCATGATATGCGCGCCCGGCGCGCCGGCCTGGGTCAGGCGGCGGGGCAGTTCGACGCCGGTGAACCAGCCCTCGGCCATGAACATCGGATAGATGATGCAGTCGCTGCGGCAGGTGCGGGGCAGGGCGTCGGGGTCGGCCAAGGTCGCGCCCAGGACCTCGACGCCGGGGGCGTGGGCCGCGACCTGGGCGGCCAGCGCCTCGATGGCGGCCTGCTGGGGGGCGGGGTCGCCGGGCTGACCATGCGAGACGATGACGGCGCGCGACAGGGTCTGCGGCTGATCGGCGTCGTGGAAATATTGGGCCAGCGCCGCGGGCATGGGGAATTCGGCCAAGGCGCGAGCGCGGGCCTCGGCCGACATCTTGCGGGCGGTCTTCTCGATGATGCGGGGGATCTTGTGATCGGGCTGTTCGGCCATGAAGTCGCCCAGATACCAGCGGATGAAGGTGAAGCAGATCACATCCTCCAGCGCCTGCACCTGGGGGTCGCGCTTGATGCCCTGTTTCGTCAGCATCTTGCGGGCGCGGTCGATGTCATCGGCGTCATAGCCCGCATCGGCCATGATGCCGGCGATGCGATCCGCGTGACGGCGGCCCTGTTCCTGGCGCCAGGCCAGATAGCCGGGGCGGTTCATCGGATAGTCGGCCCGCGGCAGCAGCCAGCGTTCGACATGCTGGCCGCGGCAGGCGATGCGCAGAACGTCGTCGGCGTCGGGGAACAGGCGCTGCTGTTCCGCCGTCATGCGCTGGCCATAGAGGAGGTTCGCAGGCTTGCCGTCGTCCAGGTTCGGATCCTGGGCATTGGCGGCATCGATAGCGGTGAAGGCATGGTCGAGGCGGGTCATCGCGGGCTCCGGCTGGTTCGGGGGGAGTGTGCGCGGGGCGCGCGCAGGTGGCAAGCGGGCAGGGGGGCGCCGCCCCCCGTCCTGCGGACTCCCCCGGGGTATTTGGGCAAAGGAGAAATCTCAGGGCAGGGCGAAGAGGTCGGGGATGTCCCGGCGGTCGTCCAGAAGGATCTGTGCGGTCAGGTCGGCGATCAGCGGGGCCATGCCGAAGCCGATCTTAAATCCGCCATTGACGATCAGGTGGCCGGGGCGGCCGGGCCACGGGGCCAGCACCGGCGCGCGCGAGCGGGCGCGGGGGCGCAGGCCGGCCCAGATGTCGAGGACGGGTGCATCGGCCAGCGCCGGGCAGATCGCGACGGCGCGGGCCAGCAGGTCCTGGGCCTGATGATCGGGGTGTACGGTGTCGTAGGTGTTTTCCGAGGTCGAGCCTATGGCCGTGGTGCCGTCCGCATGGGGCACGATGTGCAGCCCGTCGGCAAAGACCTGAGGGCTGTCCGGGGCAGCGTGGGAGAGAAGCAGCGACTGACCCTTGACCCCCTGACCGATCTTGCGGTCCAGCGCGCTGTTCAGCGCCACAAGTCCCGGCGTGCCCGTGGCCCAGATCGTGGGGGCGTGGGCGTCGGGGGCCGGCGTATGTTCATGGATCTGGCCGCCCCCGGCGCGGATCGCCGCGGCCAGGGCCTGCAGGGCGGCGCGGGGGTTCAGGCGGGCGGTCAGCCCGTCGGTCAGCCACAGGCCGGTGGGGCTGGGCGGGATCAGCGGGCCCTGGGGGTCGCGGGTCAGCGCCATGCCCATGGCGGCGGGCCACTGGCGCGCGGCGGCCGCGATGCGGTCGGGCAGGCGGGCGGCGGTATCCATGTCGGGCACGGGTTGCAGGCGGCCGGTGCGGGCGTAACCCGTGGGCAGGCGGGAGGCCAGTTCGACGCTGGCCCAGAAGGCGGGGGCGGCCAGAAGGCTGTCCAGCTGCAGCTGTTTCTTGATGTTCCAGGGGTCGGGCGCATGGGGGGCCAGGGCGCCCACATGGCCGCCCGAGGATCCTGCGCCGATGGTCGCGGCCTCGAACACGGTGACCCGCGCGCCGCGCCGGATCAACGCCCAGGCACAGGCCAGCCCGAAGACGCCGGCCCCCGCCACATGGATCACCCTTGCCAAAGCCGCGTCCTTTCCCGACAGATGCGTCATGAGCGACCTAACCCATCCCCGCCCCGATGACGAGCCTGCGCTGGACTGGCGCGATGGGGGCGTTCCCGTGTCACAGCAGTTCGACGACCCCTATTTCAGCCTGGGCGGCGGGCTGGAGGAGACGCGGCACGTCTTCCTTGCGGGCAACGACCTGCCGGCACGGCTGAGGCCGGGGTTCCACGTGGCCGAGACGGGGTTCGGCACCGGTCTGAACGCATTGGCGCTGGCGCAGGTGGCGACCGTGCCCGTGCGGATGACCAGCTTCGAGGCCTTTCCGATGAGCCGCGCCCAGCTAGAGCAGGCGCATGCCGCCTTTCCCGACCTGTCGGCACTGGCGGCGCAGCTGCGCGACGGGTGGGGGCAGGGGGTGATCCGCTTGGGACAGGTCGCGCTGACCGTGGTCCTGGGCGATGTGCGCCGGACGTTGCCCGCGTGGCGGGACGCGGCGGATGCGTGGTTCCTGGACGGGTTCTCTCCGGCCAAGAACCCGCAGATGTGGGGCGCGGACGTGATGGCCGAGGTGGGCGCACATACCGCGCCGGGGGGCACGTTCGCCACCTATACCGCCGCGGGCCATGTCCGCCAGGCGCTGTCGGATGCCGGGTTCGACGTCCTTCGCAGCCCCGGTTTCGGGCGCAAGCGCCACATGAGCCGGGGGCGGCTGAGGACGTCGGACGGCTGAATCCGCGGTCCCGCACTGGCAATCGGGGCGGGCAGGGCCTATCTGCGGGACCGGACAGCTGTGCGCGAGGCGCGCCACGGTCCCCGAACTCACCTACAGGAGAGGCCCATGGGCGCGATCATCGACATCGACCACCTGTCCAAGGAATATGGCAGCGGCACCAAGGCGCTGGACAACGTGACCCTGTCCATCGACGAGGGAGAGATCATCGCCCTGCTGGGCCCGAACGGGGCGGGCAAGACCACGCTGATCTCGATCATCTGCGGGCTGGTGGTGCCGACCGGCGGCACGGTCCGCGTGGGCGGGCACGACATCCGCACAGACTGGCGCGCCGCGCGCAAGCTGATCGGCCTGGTCCCCCAGGAAATCGCGCTGGAACCGTTCGAGAAGGTCATCAACTGCGTCCGCTTCACCCGCGGGCTGTACGGCATGCCCCCGGACGAGGCCTATATCGAGCGCATCCTGCGGTCGCTGTCGCTGTGGGACAAGCGCGACGCCGCCACGCGGGAACTGTCGGGCGGCATGAAGCGCCGCGTGCTGATCGCCAAGGCGCTGTCGCACCAGCCCAAGGTGCTGTTCCTGGACGAACCCACGGCGGGCGTCGACGTCGCCCTGCGCCGCGAGATGTGGCAGGTCGTGGGCGATCTGCGCCGCGAGGGCGTGACGATCATCCTGACCACCCATTACCTGGAGGAGGCCGAGGAGATGGCCGACCGCATCGGCGTCATCGCCAAGGGCAGCCTGCTGCTGGTCAAGCCGACCAGCGAGCTGATGGGAGAGTTCGGCAAGAAGACCCTGTCGATCGAGCTGGACCAGCCTTTGGCCGCGATCCCGGACGATCTGTCCGGGCGCGGGTTGTCGCTGTCGGATGACGGGCGGCGGCTGTCCTTCGAATACGACACGCGGGCCGAACGTACCGGCATCGCGCGCCTTCTGGGCGATCTGGCCGCGCGCAGCATCACCGTGCGCGATGTGTCCACGCGGCAATCCAGCCTCGAGGACGTCTTCCTTTCCCTGGTCTCCGAGGACGCGGCATGAGCATTAACTGGTTTGGCGTCTGGTCCATCTTTCACCACGAGATGATGCGGTTCTTCCGCACCATCTGGCAGTCGCTGGCATCGCCCGTGCTGTCCACGGTGCTGTATTTCGTCGTCTTCGGCGCGGCCATCGGCGGGCGCATCCAGTCGGTCGAGGGGGTCGAATACGCGGCCTTCATCGTGCCGGGCCTGATGATGCTGACCGTGCTGCAGCAGGCCGTCAGCAACGCAAGCTTCGGCATCTATTTCCCCAAGTTCAGCGGCACGATCTATGAATACCTGGTGTCGCCCGTCGGCTGGATCGAGGTCACGATGGGCTTCGTCGGCGCGGCGGCGGTCAAGTCGATCCTGATCGCGCTGGTGATCCTGCTGACCAGCTTCGTCTTCGTCGGCGTCCACATCCTGCACCCGTTCTGGATGGTGGCCTTCCTGGTCCTGTCGTCGATCGGCTTCAGCCTGCTGGGCTTCATCATCGGGCTGTGGGCCAAGTCGTTCGAACAGCTGCAGATCGTGCCGATGATGGTCATCATGCCGCTGGTCTTCCTGGGCGGCGCCTTCTATTCGGCCAGCATGCTGCCGCCCTTCTGGGAGGGCGTGGCCAAGCTGAACCCGGTCCTCTACCTGATCTCGGGGTTCCGCTGGTCGTTCTTCGGACTGGCCGACGTGCCGGTGGGGGTATCGCTGGTGGCGGTGGGGATCATGGTCGTGATCTGCCTGGCCATCATCCGCTGGATCTTTGCCACCGGCTGGCGCCTGCGCGATTAGGGGCGCAGGCTGCCGCAGATCCGCGCCTGCGGGTCCAGACGCACGTATTCGCGGGCCGAGATGATCTTCATCTCCATCGAGCGGTTCCAGCCCCCGAACCACCGTTCGCGGATGCCGCCACGATAGAAGTTGCCCATGATCTGATCGACATAGGGCGGGATGATTTGGGTGCCCTGGATGCGCGGCGCGTGAAACCCGATCCGCGCCTGCGGCCCCAGGCAGGCATTGGGCATCGTCGTCAGGATCGTGCAGGCCGACCGGCAATATCCGCGGATGCGCACCGTGCGGCCCGACAATGCCAGCTCCTGCCGGGTCTGCACCATCTCCAGCACGTTGCCGCCGCGGTTGTTCCACACGTCGATGAACTCTCCCGCGCGCTGGATGCCTTGCGGCTGCTGGGCCAAAGCGGGGGTCGCGACCGTCAGGGCGGCGGCAAGGATCAGGGCAAGGCGGCGGGGCTTCATCATGGCGACATCTGGTCCTTTTTTGGGCTGTGGTGAAATCACGTTCCGGCGACGACGGGCATCGGGAACGCGCATTGCCGTGAACCGGTTGCCCGCGGGGGACGTTGGGCCCGCGAACCCATATCGGAGAAGCCCATGTTCCGCCTGCTCAGGCTGTTTGCCATCTTCAAGATGATCCGTCGTTTCATGGGCCGCCGCTGACCGCGGAACGGACTTTCCCCGCGATCCAGAATCGCTTATGTGCGGCGGATGCAGCAGAACCCGCCCGAACTTCGCCCCGACCTTGCGCGTGCGCGCGTCCCGGATGACCGTCGTGATGGTCAGCCGACCATCGGCATGGTCAGCCTTGGCTGCCCCAAAGCCTTGGTGGACAGCGAACGCATCCTGACTCGCCTGCGGGCCGAAGGCTATGCGATCAGCGCCGATTACCATGGTGCGGATGCCGTGGTGGTCAACACCTGCGGGTTCCTAGACAGCGCCAAGGCCGAGAGCTTGGATGCCATCGGCGAGGCGCTGCGCGAGAACGGCCGCGTCATCGTCACCGGCTGCCTGGGGGCGGAACCGGATTACATCACCGGCGCGCATCCCAAGGTCTTGGCCGTGACCGGGCCGCATCAATACGAACAGGTGCTGGACGCGGTCCATGCCGCCGTGCCGCCGCAGCCCGATCCGTTCATCGACCTGCTGCCCGCCAGCGGGGTCAGCCTGACGCCGCGTCATTACAGCTATCTGAAGATCTCGGAAGGCTGCAATCACAAGTGCAAGTTCTGCATCATCCCCGACATGCGCGGCCGGCTGGTCAGCCGCCCGGCCCATGCCGTGGTGCGCGAGGCCGAGCGCCTGGTGCAGGCCGGGGTGCGGGAACTGCTGGTCATCAGCCAGGACACCAGCGCCTATGGGCTGGACCTGAAGCACGCGACTGACCGGGGGCACCGCGCCCACATCACCGATCTGGCGCGTGATCTGGGCAGCCTTGGGGCCTGGGTCCGGCTGCATTACGTCTATCCCTATCCGCATGTGCGCGACCTGATCCCGCTGATGGCGGATGGCTTGGTCCTGCCCTATCTGGACATTCCCTTCCAGCACGCCCACCCCGACGTCCTGCGCCGCATGGCGCGTCCGGCAGCGGCGGCCAAGACCCTGGACGAGATCGCCGCCTGGCGCGACATCTGCCCCGACATCACCCTGCGCTCGACCTTCATCGTGGGCTATCCCGGAGAGACCGAGGCAGAGTTCCAGACCCTGCTGGACTGGCTGGACGAGGCGCAGCTGGACCGCGTCGGCGCGTTCCAGTACGAAAACGTCAAGGGCGCGCGGGCCAACGACCTGCCCGACCACGTGCCCGACGCGGTCAAGCAGGACCGCTTTGCGCGGTTCATGGAAAAGGCCCAGGCCATCAGCGCCGCCAAGCTGGAGGCCAAGGTCGGCAAGCGCATCCAGGTGATCGTCGACGAGGTCGACGAGCGTGGCGCCACCTGCCGCACCAAGGCCGACGCCCCCGAGATCGACGGAAACCTGTTCATCGACGAGGGGTTTGACGCCCTGTCGCCTGGCGATATTGTGACCGTGACGGTGGACGAGGCGGGCGACTATGACCTTTGGGGAACACTTGAGCGCTGACGCCCTGTCGCGCCTGGTCACCACGCTGACGATCAGCCCGGCCTTCGATCCCCAGGGCCAGCCCCGCAAGCCCGGCGCGCTGTGCATCGGCGCGCAGAAGGCCGGGACCAGCTGGCTGGCCCAGATGCTGGGCCAGCATCCGCAGGTCTGGATCCCGCCCTTCAAGGAGGTGCAGTATTTCAACCATCTGCACATCCCCGAACACCGCCGCTGGATCGCCTGGCATTACCGCAACAAGCCGCAGGAGATCCGCGACCGCCACAAGACGCGCAAGGTCGAGCTGCAGCCCGAGCTGGACGCCTATCTGACGGCCATCACCAGCGGCAAGATGTTCCACAACCAGTGGTACAAACGCGTCTTCGCCCCCGCGCCCGAACACGCGATGCCGATGGATTTCACCCCGGAATATTCCGGCCTGCCGGACGAGGGGGTGCAGGCGGTCCGCGACCTGCTGCCCAAGGCGCGCGTGATCTATCTGATCCGCCACCCTGTCGATCGCGCCATATCGCAGCTGCGCATGAACCTGCGCCGGGAAAAGCGCGTGCCTGCGACCGAGGCCGACTGGCTGGCCGAGGTCGCGAACCCGGTCCTGGACGAACGGGGCGACTATGCCGCGTATCTGCCGCGCTGGCTTAGGCGCTATCCCGACATGCTGGTCCTTCCCTTTGGTCGGATCGCGCGCGCGCCGCACCGGGTGATGGACGCGGTCGAGGCGCATCTGGGACTGGGCCCCTGCTTCTACGCCAACCTGACGCAGAAAGTGTTCGCCAATCCCGACGGCCCGATGCCGCCCCCCGCGGCCATCGCCGCGCTGGAGGCGCGCCTGGCCCCTCAGATGGACGCGCTGCGCGACATCATGGGCGGCGATTTCGTGGACGAGGTGCGCTGATCTTCCATCGGACGCCCGTTTCCCTTACAAAGCGGCAAATTCACAGGAGTTTCCGATGGCGTCCTATCAGTTCGTCTACCACATGGACGGCGTGTCCAAGACCTATCCCGGCGGCAAGAAGGTGTTTGAGAACATCAAGCTGAACTTCCTGCCGGGCGTCAAGATCGGCGTCGTCGGCGTCAACGGATCGGGCAAATCCAGCCTGATGCGCGTGATGGCCGGCATCGACAAGGATTTCACCGGAGAGGCCTGGGCCGCAAAGGGCGCGACCGTCGGCTATCTGCCGCAGGAGCCGCATCTGGACGAAAGCCTGGACGTGCGCGGCAACGTCATGCTGGGGGTCGCGGCCAAGCAGGCCAAGCTGGACCGCTACAACGAGCTGGCGATGAACTACTCGGACGAGACCGCCGAGGAGATGTCCGCCCTGCAGGACCAGATCGACGCCGAGAACCTGTGGGACCTGGACAGCCAGGTCGATGTCGCGATGGAGGCCCTGCGCTGCCCGCCCGACGACGCCGATGTCAGCACCCTGTCGGGCGGCGAACGCCGCCGGGTCGCGCTGTGCAAGCTGCTGCTTGAGGCGCCGGACATGCTGCTGCTGGACGAACCGACCAACCACCTGGACGCCGAGACCATCGCCTGGCTGCAGAAGCACCTGATCGAATACAAGGGCACGATCCTGATCGTCACCCACGACCGCTATTTCCTGGACGACATCACGACCTGGATCCTGGAGCTGGAGCGCGGCCGCGGCATCCCGCACGAGGGGAACTATTCCTCGTGGCTGGACGCCAAGGCCAAGCGCGTGGCGCAGGAGGCCCGCGAGGACAAGTCCAAGCAGAAGGTCCTGGAGAAGGAACTGGAATGGATCCGCGCCGGCGCCAAGGCCCGTCAGGCCAAGCAGAAGGCCCGTGTCAACGCCTATAACGAGATGGCCAACAAGACCGAGAAGGAGCGCATCACCAGCGCCCAGATCATCATCCCGAACGGCGAGCGCCTGGGCGGCAAGGTGATCGAGGTCATCGGCCTGAAGAAGGCGATGGGCGACAAGCTGCTGATCGAGAACCTGGACTTCACCATCCCGCCCGGCGGCATCGTCGGCGTGATCGGTCCCAACGGCGCGGGCAAGTCGACGCTGTTCCGCATGCTGACCGGCCAGGAGCAGCCCGACGAGGGCACGATCACCCTGGGCGAGACGGTGCAGCTGTCCTATGTCGACCAGTCGCGCGACGCGCTGGGCGACAACCACAACGTCTGGGAGGAGATCAGCGGCGGTGCCGAGTTGATCGCCCTGGGCGACGCGACGATGAACAGCCGCGCCTATTGCAGCGCCTTCAACTTCAAGGGCAGCGACCAGCAGAAGAAGGTCGGCACCCTGTCGGGCGGCGAACGCAACCGCGTGCACATGGCCAAGCTGCTGAAGTCGGGCGGCAACGTGCTGCTGCTGGACGAACCGACCAACGACCTGGACGTCGAGACGCTGCAGGCGCTGGAGGCGGCGCTGGACGACTTCGCGGGCTGCGCGGTGATCATCAGCCACGACCGCTTCTTCCTGGACCGTCTGTGCACGCACATCCTGGCGTTCGAGGGCGACGCCCATGTCGAATGGTTCGAAGGCAACTTCGAGGCCTATGAGGAGGACAAGATTCGCCGCCTGGGCCCTGATTCGGTGAACCCCAAGCGCGTGAAGTACAAGAAGTTCACACGCTGATCGCACCTGTTGCGGCAATGAAAAAGGCGGCCCCCGCGGGGGCCGCCTTTCGCGTTCGGACCGTGTCGATCAGAATCGGAACGAGGCGCGCACCTGCACCATGTCGGAATCGATGTCGAAACCCGACACGTCGTTGACGTCGTCGAAGTCCTGGCGGGTGTATTCCGCGCCCAGGGTCATGCGCTCGGTGACCTTGAAGTCGGCGCCGATGCCATAGGTGAAGGCGGTTTCGGACAGGTCGTCCGTTTCGACGTGCGCAGCGCCCAGAGAGACGTAGGGCATGAAGCGGCCCAGGTCATAGCCCGCGCGGCCGCGCAGCCGGACCAGATCGCCTTCGCCGGCCTCGTCCAGGTCAATGCGGTTGTAGTCCAGCTCGCCGCCCAGGACGAACTGGCCGAAATCGCGGTTGTAGCCACCGTGGACGCCGTAGGCATCGAAGTCCAGCGAGTCGGCGTCACTCAGGTCGGCATCGCCCTGGCCGTACTGCAGACCGGCATAAAAGCCGGTCCAGTCGGACACGGGTGCCGCGACGGGGGCGACGACGGGTGCGGGGGCGGGCTCGACCACGGGGGCGACATAGCCACCGGCATGGGCGGTGACGGCGAACAGGCTTGCGCCCAGGGTTGCGAATGCAAGTTTCATGATGGGGGTCCTTCTCAGTCTGATGACGGGGCAGACCTAACCGTCTGACCCTGCTGCCGAAAGGTTGACGCCCGGAATGCCCGTGCGCGGCGTTGCATGGTCGCAACCACAGGCTTGTGAACCCGCGTGAGCGACGCCAGCCGAACCCGTGCATGGGGCCGCACAGGGGGCCTGTGCCGATCACGACCTGCCACCGCGGAGCATGTGCGCAGGCCGAGAGGGGCGGTTCACCGCCGGTGCGGACCTTGTCGAGGCCGTGAGCCTGTCAGGATGTGACCTGCCGGGCCCCGCCGCAGGACCGCTTGCCGGTCATGGCCGGATTGGTCGGCAGGGGGGCATCGGGGGTGCGGGCGTCCTGGGGGGCGGGGATCACGATGGGCGTGGGCGCCGGGGCCTGGGGCGGCCCGGTCTGGGCCCAGGCCGCAGGGCCGGTCAGGGCACCCAAGGCCAGCGCGGTCAGGAACGATCGGGGCATGGGACAGTCCTTTTGCAGGGGACGACTGTCTCAGGGTGCGCCCGAATCACGCTTCCGCAAAGCGGAAAAACCGATAGTGTCAGCGCGTCTTTCCGGAAAAGCCCGGCGGGCGGCGGGCGATCCAGGCCCAGAACGGGGCCAGGTCGGGATGGGTGCGCAGCGCCTCGACCGTGTTCACATTTCGCGCCAGCTCCGTCTCGCGCAGGGTCTTGTGGATCGTCTTGTGGCAGATGTGGTGCAGCAGCACCGTAGGGCCCCCCTTGCCGCCGCGCAGCTTGGGGATCAGGTGATGACGGCTTTGCGGCACGTCGGGCGGGATCGGGCGCAGACACAGCGGGCAGACCGGGTCGGGGTCTGACGCCATCGTGACCTCTGGTTCGGTATATCTGGATTTACGCATCTGTCCGCCGTCGGTTAGGCCGAAGGACATCTGACCCCGGACCCGCCGAAAGGACAAGCCATGCCGACCCGCCGCTTTCTTCTGGCCTCTGCCGGCGCTTTCGCGGCGATGCCCGCCTTTGCGCAGGACCGCCCCAACCCGATGCCCGAGGAGCTGCGCCAAGCGCTGGAACGCGACCCGACCGCACCGGTGCTGGGCAATCCCGATGGCAACATCACCCTGACCGAGTTCTTCGATTACAACTGTCCGCATTGCAAGACGATGCTGCCGCTGATGTCGGAACTGGTCCGGTCGGACCCACAGCTGCGGGTAGTGCTGCGCGAATGGCCGGTCTTCGGTCCCGGATCGGAATTCGCGGCGCGCGCGTCGCTGGCGACGCTGCCCACGGGGAACTACTGGCGGCTGCACGCCGCCCTGCTGGGCATGCGCGCCCGCGCCGAGGAGGCGACCGTGATGCGCGTTGTCCGCGATCTGGGCCTGGACGAGGCCGCGATCCGCACGGGCATGCAGGCCGATACCGTCGAACGCCACATCACCTACAGCCACCTGCTGGGCGACCACATGGGGCTGATGGGGACGCCAAGCTTCATCTGCGGGGACGAGGCCGCGTTCGGCGCGATGACGCTGGAAGAGCTGCGCGCGCTGGTCCAGCGCGGACGGCGGACGATGGGGGTCTAGTCCCCCGCCGGGTCGCGCCGCCCCCACGCGGCGTCCTGCATCTCGCGCAGGCGGGATGCGGTTCGTTCGAACTCGAAGCTGCCTTCGCCCTCGTTGTACAGCTGTTCGGGCTGGTCCGCCCCGCTGGCGATCAGCCGGACCCGCGCCTCGTAAAGGGCGTCGATCAGCGTCACGAAGCGCTTGGCCTCATTATAGTTCGACGCCGACAGCCGCGGCACGCCGTCGATCAGCAGCACGTCGACCGCCCGCGCCACCGCGAGGTAATCCGCGGGCCCAAGCGGCTTGCCGCACAGGTCCCAGAAGCTGGACCGTGCCGCACGCCCGACATGGGCGGGCAGGGTGACCTGGCGCCCCTGCACGGTCAGGACCAGCGGTTCGGGCGTGGCGTCGCCGGTCAGCTCGGCCCAGACGGCGTCCAGTTCGGCCCGTGCCGCCGCGTCGGCGGGGGCAAACCAGACCTGACCGCCCTGGCGGTTCTGGCGATAGTCGGTGCGGCTGTCCAGGCACACCACCTCCATCCGCTGGCGGATCAGTGCGATGAATGGCAGGAACAGCTGGCGGTTCAGCCCATGCTTGTACAGGTCGTCCGGTTCGCGGTTCGACGTTGTGATCACCGTCACCCCCTGGTCGAACAGAACCTGGAACAGCCGCCCCACGATCATCGCGTCGGCGATGTCGGTGATCTGCATCTCGTCAAAGCACAGCAGGCGGACCTGGGCCGCCACGGCCTCGGCCACGGGGCGGACGGTGTCCTGCTCGCCGCGCTTGCGCGCCTCGTTCAGGCCGGCCTGGATCTCTTGCATGAATTCGTGGAAATGCACCCGCCGGGTGGGAATGTCGCCGGCCGCGTCGGCCATCAGGTCCATCAGCATGGACTTGCCGCGCCCCACGCCGCCCCACAGATACAACCCCTGCACCGCGGGCACCGGATCGGGGCTGCCCACGCCCAAAAAGGCCCGCCACGCCGATCGCGGCTTCTGCGGCGGTGCCGCCTGCAGCTGATCCAGAACGCGGTCCATGTGCGGCAGCACCGCTGCCTGCGCGTCGTCGTGGCGCAGCGCGCCCGATGCGATGCGCTGGCGGTAAAGATCGCTGACCTTGCCCATGGCGTGCCCCTGTCCTGTGACCGATGCACCCCTGCCACGGCGCGGCCCGTGCCCGCAAGGGTCTGCGGCCTTGACCACCGCGGCGTCCCCGTGCGACGCCCGACGCGATCCCCGCTGACGAAGGTGCGCCGATGACCGACCTGCCGATCCTGTTCGTGATGGCCGCCCAGCCCGAATACGGCCCGGCCCTGCGCGCGCGCATCCAGCCGCTGATGACCGGCATCGGCCCGATCGAGGCCGCGGTGCAGTTGACCGCCGCGCTGGCCCGCATGGACCGGCTGCCCCGGCTGATCGTGTCGCTGGGGTCGGCCGGGTCCGCGCGTCTGGCCCAGACCGAGGTCTATCAGGTGGGCGCCGTCGCCTGGCGCGACATGGATGCCAGCGCGCTGGGGTTCGCGTGGGGCTGCACGCCGCTTCTGGACCTGCCGCGGGTGATCGACCTGCCGCACCGCATCCCCGGCCTGCCGGTGGCCAGCCTGTCCACCGGCGCCGACATCGTCAGCGGCCCGGCCTATGCCGCGATCGAGGAGGACATGGTCGACATGGAGACCTTTGCCCACCTGCGCGCCGCCCAGAATTTCGGCGTGCCGCTGATCGGGCTGCGCGGCATCTCCGACGGGGCGGCCGATCTGGGCGGGATGGACGACTGGACCCGCTATCTTCAGGTGATCGACGGCAAGCTGGCCGCGGCGGTGGACCTGCTGCACAAGGCGCTGGCGCAGGGACGGCTGGTCCTGTGACAGGGCGCACGCTTGTCCTTGGGGCGGCAGCCCCCTAAACCGGGGCGGCAACGGACAAAGACGGGCAAGCATGGCACGCGGCGCAAGCAATCTGGAAGACCGGCCCACCAGCCGGCGGGTGGGGGCGCTTGGCGCGCTGTGGCCGTTCGTCCGGCCCTATCGCGGGCAGATGGTGCTGGCGCTGGTGGCGCTGGTGCTGACATCGGCGATCAGCCTGATCCTGCCGCTGGCCGCACGCCGGGTGGTCGACAATTTCGACGACGGCGCGGGCCTTCTGGACAAGTATTTCGGCGCGGCCCTGATGATCGTGGCGCTGCTGGCCCTGGGCACGGCGGCGCGGTACTTCTTCGTGACACGGCTGGGCGAACGGGTCGTGGCCGACATCCGCAAGGCCGTCTATGCCCGCGTGATCACCCTGTCGCCCGCCTTCTTCGAACGCGTGATGACGGGGGAAATCCTGTCGCGCATCACCACCGACACCACGTTGATCCAGTCGGTCGTGGGGTCGTCGCTGTCCATCGCGCTGCGCAACATGCTGATCCTGGCGGGGGGCATGGCGATGCTGGCCTGGACCTCGGTCAAGCTGATGGGGCTGGTGTTGCTGATCGTGCCCGCCATCCTGATCCCGATCATCGTGCTGGGACGCCGCCTGCGCGCCCTGTCGCGCGCCAACCAGGACTGGATCGCCGCATCCTCGGGCACAGCGTCCGAAACCCTGCTGGCCGCCCAGACCATCCAGGCCTACACCGCCGAGGCGCGCAGCATGGTGCGCTTTGACGACGTGACCGAACAGTCCTATGTCGTGGCCCGCACCCGCATCGGCACCCGCGCGGTGATGACCGCCATCGTGATCTTCCTGATCTTTGCGGGCGTCATCGGCGTGCTGTGGGTCGGCGCGCGCGACGTCCAGGACGGGGTGATGACCGCGGGCCAGCTAGTGCAGTTCGTGATCTATGCAATCCTGGTTGCGGGCGCGGCCGGCGCGCTGTCCGAGATCTGGGGCGAACTGCAACGCGCCGCCGGGGCGACCGAACGCCTGGCCGAACTGCTGTCCGCGACGGACACGCTGACCGATCCGGCGCGCCCGGTGCCCCTGCTGCTGCCCGTGCGCGGAGAGATCGTGCTGGAGGGGGTGGCCTTCAGCTTTCCCTCGCGTCCCGACGCTCCGGCCCTGCACGGGATCGACCTGACCATCCGGCCGGGGGAGACCGTGGCGCTGGTCGGCCCGTCTGGGGCGGGCAAGACGACCGTGATCCAGCTGATCCAGCGGTTCTGGGATCCGCAATCGGGCCGCGTGACGATGGACGGCACCGACCTGCGCCAGCTGGCGCGCGTCGATCTGCGCAGCCATATCGCGCTTGTTCCCCAGGACCCGGTGATCTTTGCCGCATCCGCCGCCGACAACATCCGCCTTGGCCGCCCCGACGCGACCGACGCGCAGGTGCAGGCCGCGGCGCGGGCGGCGCATGCGCATGACTTCATCGCGGCCCTGCCGCAGGGCTATGATACCGCGTTGGGCGAACGCGGCGTGATGCTGTCCGGCGGTCAGCGCCAGCGCGTGGCCATCGCCCGCGCGATCCTGCGCGACGCGCCGGTCCTGCTGCTGGACGAGGCGACCAGCGCGCTGGACGCGGAATCCGAATCGCTGGTCCAGGCCGCCGTCAGCCGCCTGGCCGAGGGGCGCACGACCGTCGTCGTGGCCCACCGCCTGGCGACGGTCAAGAAGGCCGACCGGATCGTGGTCCTGGATCAGGGCCGGATCGTGGCCACCGGCAGCCATGACGAACTGGTCGCGCAGGGCGGGCTCTATGCGCGCCTGGCGCGGATGCAGTTCACCGACGGGCCGGGCGACAGGCCGGCCGACCCCGCCTAGCGCGGGGCGGCCAGCACCATCGCCCAGAACACCGTCCGCCCGTCCGCCGCCAGCGCCTGGCCGATGCCCACGTGGCGCACCCGCGCATGCAGCATGTTCGACCGGTGCCCCGCCGACCGCGCCCAGCTGCGCATCGCGGCACCTGCGTCGCGCTGGCCCGCGGCGATGTTCTCGGCCACGACGGAGGCGGCATAGCCCGCCAACCGGGCGCGCGCCTTGACGCCCCCGCCGCCCCGATGGCTGAGCCTGCCGCGGGCGGCCATCTCGCACGCTTGGCGGGTCGCCGCCGCCGTCAACGCGGGATCGACCGTCACCGCGCCCAGCCCGGCCTGGGCCCGCATCTGGCTGACGGAGGACGCGATCGCCTGGCTGGCCCGGGGCGGGGGCGTGGCGCAGGATGTCGACGCATGGGCCGGCCATGCGCTGGCCACGATCAGCGCCAGCGCGGCGATGCGGTTGAAATGTCGGGTCATCCGATCCTCGTCTTTGTGGTCATCCGAACGGGTCGGGCCGCAGGTCATGCCCGCGGCCTAACGGGGGGCCGCATAGACGGCGGCCCAATAGGTCGTACGCCCATCCTGGGACGTCGCCTGCCCCACGCCGAAATCGCGCACCTGCGGCAGCATGATGTTGGCGTGATGCCCCGGCGAGGCCGTCCATTCCGACAGCACCCGCGGCAGCGAGAACGGCCCCGCGGCGATATTCTCGGCCGAGACGGTGGGCTGATAGCCCGCCTGCTTCAGGCGCATGGCGGGTCCGGTGGTGGTGCTGCCCAGATGGGTCATGCGCCCGCGCTGCGCCATGTCGCAGGCATGGCGCGCCGCGACCCGGGCCAGCCGGGGATCGGCGCGCAGTGGCGTCAGGCCGGCGCGGGCCCGCGCGCGGTTGGTCACCTGCGCCGCCATCGCGTTCCGGTCCGGCGCCGTCGCGCCGCATTGCGCGGGTCCGGGCGGGCCGACCTGGACCGCGTGGGGGTCGTGGCCCACCGGCGCCTGCGGGGTGGCCGCGCATCCCGCCAGCAGCGCCGCGCCCAGGATCATCAGCGATCCCCGTCCGTATCCTGTCCAGTTCGTCATGCCCTGCGGTGACCCCGTTTCCAAGCGCGCCTTGGTTCTTATAGCCGCCCCGGGTTAACAAGCGCTTTCGCCCCGATGCGGCCTTGGCGCCCCGGTTTGGCGGAACCGTGCCGACATGGCGGTCGTTCGGTGGCGGAACATCACAAGGACCTTTGCACATGGCCATCTGGGATTTCGTGAAAGACGCGGGCAAGTCGGTCTTCGGCAAGGCCGAGGCCGCCACGCCCAAGCCCGCCGCCACGGCCCCTGCCGCAGCCCCCGCCGCCGCGCAGCCCGCGGCCCAGGATGACACGCAGCGCAAGGTCGCGGCGTTGAAGGCGGAACTGCGCGCGCTGAACCTGGACGGCGACGACGTGCACCTGCGCCTGCGCGGCGACACGGTGTTCGTCGAATCCAAGGGCGCCGACCGCGAGACACTGGAAAAGCTGATTCTGGCCGTCGGCAACATCGAGGGCATCGCCAAGGTCGAGGCCGACCTGCCCGCCGACGCCCCCCAACCCGTCTTCCACACTGTGAAGAAGGGAGAGACCCTGTCCGCCATCGCCAAGGAGCACTTGGGCAACGCGAACAAGTACGCCGCGATCTTCGAGGCGAACCGCCCGATGCTGAGCGATCCCGACAAGATCTATCCGGGTCAGGTCCTGCGCATTCCCGCCGCGGACTGACCGCCCCGGTCGGACCGCCATGACGCCGCGTCGGCCATCGGTTGACGCGGCGTTTTCACATGCGGCGGACCGGTCGGGACTTGCCCCGCCCGGCCTTGTCGGACCATCCTGACCCGCAGGGAGGGGCCGCAGCCGATGCGGCCCGACAGCAGGGGGACCAGATGGGCAAGTTCGGCAGCTATGCGGACCGCGACAGGATCGAACAGGAAGGCAGCTTCGACGCGCGCGGCCTGCCGGTCACGATTTATGAATTCCTGTCGCGCACGGCCGAGCGGTTCCCGCAGCGGCCCGCGATCTCGTTCCAGCTGCTGTCGGGGCCCAAGGATCACGCCGTCACCCTGTCCTGGCAGGACCTTCTGGAACGCGTGACCGAAACCGCCAACCTGTTCCGCAGCCTGGGCGTGGGGCCGACCGATACCGTCGCCTACCTGCTGCCCAACAGCATCGAGACGCCGGTTGTCCTGCTGGCCGGGGCCACGGCGGGGATCGTGAACCCGATCAACCCGCTGCTGGATGCCACCCAGATCGCCGGCATCCTGCGCGAGACGAATGCCAAGGTGCTGGTCACGCTGAAGGCGTTCCCCAAGACCGACGTGGCGCAGAAGGCCGCCGAGGCGGTGGCCCAGGCCCCGAACGTCACCCATGTGGTCGAGGTCGACCTGAACCGCCATCTGCGCGGCCTGAAACGCTTTATCGTGCCGCTGATCCGCCCCAAGGTGAAGGTCCGGCACAAGGCCAAGGTCCTGGATTTCGAGGCCGCCACCAGCGCGCGCAAGCATACCGCCCTGGAATTCGACGACCCCAAGGCCGACCGCATCGCGGCCTATTTCCACACCGGCGGCACCACCGGCACGCCCAAGGTGGCCCAGCACAAGTACAGCGGCATGATCTATAACGGCTGGCTTGGGGGGACGCTGCTGTTCGACGAGACCGACGTGCTGATGTGCCCGCTGCCGATGTTCCACGTCTTTGCGGCCTATCCGGTGCTGATGTCCTGCATCGCGTCCGGCGCGCATGTGGTGATGCCCACGCCCGCCGGATACCGGGGCGACGGGGTCTTCGACAATTTCTGGAAGCTGATCGAGCGGTGGCAGGCGACGTTCCTGATCACCGTGCCCACGGCCATCGCCGCCCTGATGCAGCGCCCGGTCAACGCCGATGTGGGCAGCCTGAAGACCGCCATCTCGGGTTCGGCGCCGCTGCCGATCGAGCTATATAACCGCTTCAAGGCGGCCACCGGGGTGGAGATCGCCGAAGGCTACGGCCTGACCGAGGCCACCTGCCTGGTCAGCTGCAACCCGGTGGACGGGCTGAAGAAGGTGGGCTCGGTGGGCATCCCGCTGCCGCACACGCATGTCCGCATCCTGAACCACGACGATGCGGGCCGGGTGCATGATTGCCCCACCGATGTCGTCGGAGAGATCTGCGTCGCCAATCCCGGCGTCTTCCCCGGCTCGACCTATACCGAGGCAGACAAGAACCATAAGCTGTTCGCCGACGATCGGTACCTGCGCACGGGCGATCTGGGCCGGATCGACGCGGACGGCTATCTGTGGATCACCGGGCGGGCCAAGGACCTGATCATCCGCGGCGGCCACAACATCGACCCCGCCGAGATCGAGGAGGGGATGCTGTCGCACCCCGCCGTCGCGTTCGCCGGGGCCATCGGCCAGCCCGACGCCTTCGCGGGCGAACTGCCCTGCGTCTATGTGGAACTGGTCGGTGGAGCCACCGTGACCGTGGACGAACTGGCGGCCCATGCCCGCGACCATATCCATGAACGCGCCGCCGTCCCCAAGCATATCGAGATCCTGTCGGAGCTGCCCAAGACCGCGGTCGGCAAGATCTTCAAGCCGGACCTGCGCCGCCTGGCCATCAGCCGCGTCTATGACGCCGCCCTGCAGGGCACCGGCGCCCGCGTGGTCGAGGTGCGCGAGGACAAGAAGCGCGGGTTGGTCGCCCGATTGTCGCGCGAGGGCAACGTCGCCGAGGATCAGGTCCGCGAGAGGCTGGGCCAGTTCACGACGCCTTGGGACTGGGCGTGATGGCGGGGACCGGGGGCCGTCAGGCGCCCCGGTCCTGTTCGTCCTTGGCCCACAGATAGCCGATGAAGGCGCCCTTGATCAGGCGCAGCAGCACAAGTGTCATCACCGTGGTGATCAGCCCGGTGACCGCCAGCAGCGTCGCGGGTTCGGGGCGCCAGACGTTCCAGATGATGCCGAACAGCGGGATCAGCACCAGCAGCATCACCGTCATGGTAAAGAACGCCGGCCCGTCCGCCGCCGGATAGCGGGACAGGGGCGCCTGGCAATGCGCGCAGACCGGGTTCACCTTCAGATAGCCCTGCATCAGCTGCCCCTCTCCGCAGGAAGGGCAGCGGTTCATGACACCCCGCAGGATGGCGGCGCGGCTGTCTCGGATCTGGGTCATGGGCTGTCCTTGGGTTCGGGCGTGGCCTAGCCGTGGTCGCGCAGGATGCGCCCGGCCAGATACAGGGATCCGCAGATCAGGATACGCGCGCCGGGGTGGCGGGTCACCAGCTGTTCCACCGCCTGCGCGGCATCCTGGGCCACATGCGCGGTCATGCCGACCTGGCGCGCGGCGTCGGCGGTCTGGGTGGCGGGCAGGGTGTTCGGCTCTCCGGGGATATCGATGGCGGTCAGGCTGGCGGCGTGGTCGGCCAGCGGACGCAGATAGCCCGCGACATCCTTGGTGTTCAGCATGCCGCAGACCAGATGCGTGGGGCGCGCGGGCATCGCGGCCAGGGTCGCGGCCAGCGCCTGCCCGCCCGCCGGGTTGTGCCCGCCGTCCAGCCACAGCTCCGCCCCCTGGGCCAGGTCGACCAGCGGACCATGGTGCAGGCGCTGCATCCGGGCCGGCCATTCGGCCTGCGTTACGGCGGCGCGGGCCTGCGCATCGGTGGCGCCAAGCGCGCGCAGGGCGGCCAGCGCGGTGCCCGCGTTCTGGACCTGGTGCGGGCCGATCAGGTTCGGGCGGGGCAGGTCCCACAGCCCGTGATCGTCCTGGAACACCATGCCGTCGCGTTCCGGCTGGATCATCCAGTGCTGGCCATGCGCGACGATGGGCGCGGACAGGCCCATGGCGCGCGCCTCGATCACGCGCAGGGCGTCGTCGTCCTGCGGGCCGACGATGACCGGGACGCGGGGCTTGATGATGCCGGCCTTTTCGGCCGCGATCAGGGGCAGCGTCTCTCCCAGGTACTGGGTGTGGTCGATCGAGACCGGCGTGATGACCGTCAGGCGCGGCGCGTCGATGACGTTGGTCGCGTCCAGGCGCCCGCCCAGTCCGACCTCCAGCAGGGTGAAGTCCGCGGGGGTGCGGGCGAAGGCCAGGAAGGCCGCGGCGGTGGTGATCTCGAAGAAGGTGATGGGCTGGCCGTCATTCGCGGCCTCGACCTGGGCCAGCAGGTCGGCTAGGGCGTCGTCCTCGATCAGGGTGCCCGCCAGGCGGATGCGTTCGCGAAACTGCGCCAGGTGCGGCGAGGTATAGGTATGGACCCGCGCGCCGCCGGCCTCAAGGCCCGCGCGGATCATCGCATGCGTGCTGCCCTTGCCGTTGGTGCCCGCGATGTGGATCACCGGGGGGATGACGCGTTCGGGGTTGCCCAAGGCCGCCAGAAGGCGGTGCATCCGGTCAAGCGACAGGTCGATCACCTTGGGGTGCAGCGCCATGAGGCGCGACAAGATCGCATCGGATGTGGTCATGTCATGCACCGGGGGCCAGCCCCCGGACCCCCGGGGTATTTCGACAAAGAAGAATTACTCGGCCGGGGCCGGCGCGGGCGTGGGGGCCGGCGCCGGGATCGGGTCGTTGACCGGTTCGGGCGCTGGCAGGTCGGCGCGGGTGGGGGCGGGCAGGCCGCCCAGCATCCGCAGGATCGAGACCAGTTCGTCGCGCAGCTTGCCGCGATGGGTCACGCGGTCCAGCATGCCGTGTTCCAGCAGATATTCGGCGCGCTGGAACCCTTCGGGCAGCTTTTCGCGGATCGTCTGTTCGATCACGCGCGGGCCGGCAAAGCAGATCAGCGCGTTTGGTTCGGCGATGTGGATGTCGCCCAGCATGGCATAGCTGGCGGTGACGCCGCCCGTGGTCGGGTGGGTCAGCACGACGATGTAGGGGATGCCGGCCTCGCGCAGCATCTCGACCGCGACGGTGGTGCGGGGCATCTGCATCAGGGACAGGATCCCCTCCTGCATGCGGGCGCCGCCCGCGGCGGAGAAGAGGATCATCGGCTTTCGGACCTTGATCGCCCGTTCGGCGGCCGCCACGATCGCGTTGCCCACATACATGCCCATGGACCCGCCCATGAAGCTGAAGTCTTGGCCCACGGCGATGACCGGGGTGCGGCCGATCTCCCCCTCGGCGACCAGCATGGCCTCTTTTTCGCCGGTGGATTTCTGCGCGGCCTTCATGCGGTCGGGATATTTCTTCTGGTCGCGGAACTGCAGCGGGTCTGCGATGGGTTCGGGGACCTTGACCTCGACGAAGGCGCCGCCGTCGAACAGCGCACCGAAGCGGTCGCGCGGCGTGATCGCCATGTGGTGATCGCAGTTCGTGCAGACGTTCAGGTTGTCCGACAATTCGCGGTGGAACAGCATCGTCCCGCATTCGGGGCATTTCGTCCACAGGTTCTCGGGGACTTCGCGCCGCGAGAACAGCGAGTTGATGCGCGGGCGGACGTAGTTCGTGATCCAGTTCATCGCGAATGGCCTTGGCTGTTTCAGGCCCCCAGATAGGGCCCCACGCGGGGAATTGCAATTGCCGGGGGGGCGGCTGATGATGCCGGGCATGTGGACGACCCTGTTCTTTTTCACGCACACGACCCTGTCGCTGGTGATCATCGCCCGCGTGCTGCTGCGTCCCAGGGTCGAGCCCTCGGTGCGGCTGGCCTGGATCATGGTCGTCGAGGCGGTGCCGCTTTTGGGGATCGCGGCCTATCTGCTGTTCGGAGAGGTCCGCATGAAGCAGGCCGAGGTCCAGCGCATGTCCGACGTGCGCGACCGCCTGACCGGCCTGCGCACCGCCGTGCCCGCGGTCCGCGCCGACCGGTCCGACCCGGCGGGCCCGATCATCGCCGCGAACGAGGCGGTGGGCGGCATGCAGGCCGTCCAGGGCAACAGCCTGCAGCTGCTGGAGGAGAGCGACGGGGCGATCGACGAGCTGGTCGCGGCCATCGATGCGGCGACCGATCACGTGCATCTGCTGTTCTACATCTGGCTGCCCGATGCCAGCGGCACCAAGGTCGCCCAGGCCCTGTGCCGCGCCGAGGATCGCGGCGTGCAATGCCGCGTCATCGTCGACGCCCTTGGGTCGCGGTCGCTGGTCCGGTCGGAGCTGTGGGACCGGATGAGCCAGGCGGGCGTGGAATGCGTCACCGCCTTTCCCTGGGGCCTGCCCTTCATCAGCATCCTGTTCCAGCGTCTGGACCTGCGCAACCACCGCAAGATCCTGGTGATCGACAACGCCGTGGCCTTTACCGGCAGCCGCAACTGCGCGGACATGGCGTTCGCGATCAAGGCGCGCTTTGCCCCCTGGGTCGACATCCTGGTCCGGGTCGAGGGACCGGCGGTGCGCCAGCTGCAGGGCGTCTTCCTGTCGGACTGGATGAGCTATACCGGCCGCGATCTGGGCCCCATGCTGCAGCCGGTGGCGCCGGTCGCCGATCCCGGCGTCGCGGCGCAGGTGGTGGCCACCGGCCCCGACCTGCGCGCGGGCAGCGTGTCGGACTGCCTGTCCGCGATGCTGCATGCGGCGCGCGACCGGGTGGTGATCACCACGCCGTATTATGTCCCCGACGATGCGCTGGACGCGGCGATCCGGGCGGCGGCGCGGCGCGGGGTGCAGGTCACCATGATCCTGCCCGCCCGCAACGACAGCCTGATCGTGGGGGCGACCAGCCAGGGCTTCTATTACGGGCTGCTGGCCGCCGGGGTCCGGCTGATGCTGTTCCGCGACGGCCTGCTGCATTCCAAGATCCTGACCGTGGACGGGCGCATGGCGATGATCGGCAGCGCGAACCTGGACCGTCGCAGCTTCGAGCTGAACTATGAGGTCAACATGGCGGTCTATGACCCGGAATTCGTGGGGCTGCTGGATGCGCGGCAGGCCAGCTATGTCGCGCGGGCCGACGCGATCACGCTGGACCAAGTGCGCGCCTGGTCGCCGTGGCGGCGCATCCGCAACAACGCGCTGGCGCTGGCATCACCGCTGCTGTGATCACAGGGGCAGGGCGGTCGTGTATTTCGTCTGACGCAGCACGAAATGCGTCACCGTGCTGCGGATGATGCCCAAGGACAGCATCCGGCGCATCAGGAAATGTTCCAGCCCCTCGGGGTCGGTCGCCACGATCTTCAGCTGATAGTCGAAGGTGCCGGTGATGGTCGCGCATTCCAGGATCTGCGCCTCGGTCTGCACGAAGCGGTCGAACCGCGCCAGCGTCGCCTCGGTATGGTCCAGCAGCGACACCTGGACATAGGCCAGGGCATGCAGCCCGGCCTTGGCCGGCGGGACCAGCGCCACCTGCCGGTCGATCACCCCGGTTTCGATCAGCCGCCGCAGCCGCCGCCACGCGGGCGATGTCGACAGGCCCGCCGCATCGGCCAGCCCCTGGGTCGACAGGGTCGCGTCCTGCTGCATCAGGCGCAGGATGCGGCGGTCGGCGTCGTCCAGATCGGGCATCGGTTTCCCCTGTTTCGGCGGTCTGCGAAATGATGTGCCGCCAAAGCCGGATGGACAACCCATTCCGGCAAGGTTTTTCCTCCGCATCCGGTAATCTGGACCCCAGAGGAGGACGTGCCATGCCGAAATCGACCGAATATGCCGCCAAGGTCGCCGATGACCGGGGTTTCATCGCCTATGACGCCGAGGAGGATGCCGTCTGGCGCGACCTGATGGCCCAGCAGCTGCCCGCCGTGCGGGACCGGATGGCCTCGCCCTATCTGCGGGGTCTGGACCTGCTGGACCTGCCGCAGGACCGTGTGCCGCAATGCCCCGAGGTGTCGGCCAAGCTGGGCGCGCTGACCGGGTGGCGGGTGGAACCCGTGCCGGCGCTGATCGGGTTCGGGCGGTTCTTCGGCATGCTGGCCGACCGGACGTTCCCGGCCGCCAGCTTCATCCGCAAGCGCAAGCATTTCGACTACATCGAGGAGCCGGACATCTTCCACGAGATCTTCGGCCACACGCCGCTGCTGACCGATCCGGCCTTTGCCGCCTTCAGCCAGGCCATCGGCGCGGCGGGAACGCGCTGCGACAAGGCCGATTATGCCTGGCTGATCCGCCTGTATTGGTTCTCGATCGAATTCGGGCTGATGCGCGAGGATGGCCAGCTGAAGGCCCTGGGGTCGGGGCTGGCCAGTTCGGTCACCGAACTGCCCTGGGCCATTTCCGGGCAGGCGGAACAGCGGCCCTTCGACGTGATCGACATCCTGCGCACGCCCTATCGGATCGATATCCACCAGCCGGTCTATTTCGTGATAGACGATCTGGACGACCTGTTCGCCGCCGCCCGGCGCGACCTGTTGGCCGACATCGCCCAGGCCCGCGCCCTGGGGCTGCACGCACCGAAATACCCGCCCAAGACCGCCGCCTGAAAGGACCGATGCCATGACCACCTGCGATCTTGCCGCCCGCGACTGCGAACCCTGCAAGGGGGGCGTGGCACCGCACGACCCGGCGACCGCCGCCACCATGCTGACCCAGCTGACGGACTGGGCCCTGTCGGACGATGCCACCGCCATCACCCGGCGCTTCACCTTCAAGGGGTTCGCCAAGGCGGTGGAGATGGCGAACCTGGCCGCATGGCTGGGCAACAAGCAGGGCCACCATCCCGACATCGCCTTTGGCTGGGGCTATTGCACGGTGACCTTCACCACGCACGAGGCCGGCGGGCTGACCGACAACGACTTCATCTGCGCCGCCCGGCTGGACGCGCTGGTGGCCTGAACGGCACGCGTCAGGGTTGTCCGGCGGCCCGTCACGGTCTATCCCCAAGGCCAGGGGTTTCCAGCATACGGGCCGTGCCGCATGACGAATCGTCGCCTTGTCCGGGATGACCGGCGCCAGATCGGGGGTCGCGTCCATGTCGCGCCATGAGACCAGCTGGCTGTCGCGCCGCCGGCGCGGCCACGCGGCCCGGCAATGGTCGCGGATGCTGAAATCGGTCACGCGCCGCGACCGGCCCCTGGATCCCGACCTGCGCGACGAGGCCCGCGACCTGCACCAGGTGCTGTCGCGGCTGCTGCACGCCGCCGACGCGCGCAGCGTGGGCGCCCGCGATTCCCTGTCGCGCATCGATCTGCCGGCGGGCACCGACTGGCGCTGGCGGCCTCAGATCCTGCAGGCGCGCCATGCCGCCCCCGCGCTGATCGCCCCGGAAGCGGGCCGATGGCTGTCCCCCGAGGTGGCGCTGTTCCACGACTGCGCCGAACGTGCGCTGATCCTGCGGCAGGTGCGCAACCGCCGCGCCACCGACCTGTCCGATTACGGGCTGGCGCTGGAGGTGATGGGGTTTTCCGGCAGCTTCCTGTCGTTCTCGCTGTCGCTGCCGGTCGAGGCGCTGCGTGATCTGGGCGGGCATCACATCATCCGGCTGGACGCGACGCTGCAGGCGGAACGCCCCATCGCGGTCTATGCCCGGCTGAACATCCAGCAGGGTCCGAACACCGAAACCATGCTGCGCAAGATGGGCGAGCCGATCGAGGGCCGCCACTGCGACCGCAACGTCGAGTTCGACCTGGGCTATGCCGAACTGTCCGCCCGGTCGGTCGAGAAGGCATGGCTGGACCTGATCTTCGAGGCGCCCTTCATGAACGCGGTCGGCCTGCGCGACGTGATCCTGTCGCGCCATCCCCGCGCCCAGATCTGAGGATATGGCCATGCCGCATTTCGACAATCACGGCCTGAAGGGCGGCGTCTGGCGCGGCGCGCTGACGGGCATCGACGCACCCGGCATCCGGGTCGTGCTGATTCAGCACGCCGAGGTCCTGGCCGAGGCGCGCGTGACGGCCGACGGCCCCGGCCGCTGGCTGGTCGAGGCGGACCTGCCGGCCCAGGTCCTGTCGGACGGGGTGCAGACGCTGCTGCTGAAGACGGCGGCGGGGCCGGGACCGGACAGCGGGCCGGACGGGCATGTCCTGGCGCGGCTGTCGCTGATGGCTGGCCAGCCCCTGGACGAGGATCTGACCGCCGAGATCGCCGCCCTGCGGGCCGAGCTGGAACTGGTCAAGCGAGAGCTGCGCCGCTTTGCCGCCGACCTGACGGGGCGCTAGGTCCCGTCACCCGGCCGTCATGGTTCCTTGCGAAAAGCGGGGGGCGTGGCTATATCGCGGCTTCGCGACCCGCCCCCCGTGTTTCTTGACGTAAGGTTGACCATGACCCTGCCGCAGACGCCGCATTACCTGATCGACATGGCCCGTCTGCGCGCCAACATGGAAAAGGTCGCCCATCTGCGCGAGGCGTCGGGCGCCAAGGCGCTTCTGGCGCTGAAATGCTTTGCCACCTGGTCGGTCTTCGACCTGATGCGCGACTACATGGACGGGACCACGTCCTCGTCGCTTTATGAACTGCGCCTGGGGCATGAGACCTTCGGCAAGGAAACCCACGCCTATTCCGTGGCCTGGGCCGATCACGAGATCGACGAGGCGGTGGGTTACGCCGACAAGATCATCTTCAACAGCCTGTCGCAGCTGGACCGCTTCGGCGCCAAGGCCGCGGGCATCGCGACCGGCCTGCGGCTGAACCCGCGCTTTTCGACCAGCGGCTTCGATCTGGCCGACCCGGCGCGGCCGTTTTCCCGCCTGGGCGAAGGCGACGTGGAGCGGCTGGAATCCGCGCTGGACCGCATCAGCGGCGTGATGATCCACTACAACTGCGAAAACGGCGACTTCGACCTGTTCGACCGCCAGCTGACCCGGATCGAGGACGAGTTCGGCGCCATCCTGAAGCGCCTGGACTGGGTGTCCCTGGGCGGCGGCATCCACTTCACCGGCCAGGGCTATCCGCTGGACCGGCTGGCCGACCGCCTGAAGGCCTTCCAGGACCGCTTTGGCGTGCAGGCCTATCTGGAGCCCGGAGAGGCCAGCATCACCAACACCACCACGCTGGAGGTCAGCGTCCTGGACATCATCGACACCGGCAAGCCCGTGGCGATCGTGGACAGCTCGACCGAGGCGCATATGCTGGACCTGCTGATCTATCGCCAGGACGCCCGCCTGCCGCAGGAGGGCGACCACCGGTACCAGATCGCGGGCAAGACCTGTCTGGCGGGCGACATCTTCGGAGAGGCGGGCTTTGACCGGCCCCTGCGGATCGGCGACCGGGTCAGCATCCAGGATGCGGCCGGATACTCGATGGTGAAGAAGAACTGGTTCAACGGCGTCGCCATGCCCGCCATCGCGCGCCGCGAGGAGGACGGAACGATCCGCACCGTCCGCAGCTTCGGTTACGACGAATACAAAGGCAGCCTGTCCTAAGGCCACCCATCCTCTGCCACCTGAAGGAGACAGAATTGGCGAAGAAGAACGTGCTCATCATCGGTGCGGGCGGCGTGGCGCAGGTCACGGCCCACAAGGTCGCGCAATGGGCGGCCGAGTTCGGCGACCTGCACATCGCGAACCGCACGCAGGCCAAGGCCGACGCGATCATCCAGTCCTTGCGCGAGAAGGGCCATGACATGGCTTGGACCAGCCATGCGCTGGACGCGATGGACGCGGACGCGGTCGAGGCGCTGATCCGGCAGGTGGATGCGGGCATCGTCATCAACGTGGGCACGGCCTTCATCAACATGACCGTCCTTGAGGGCTGCATCCGCGCGGGCGCCGCCTACATCGACACGGCCATCCACGAGGACCCGGCCAAGATCTGCGAGACGCCGCCCTGGTACGGCAACTACGAATGGAAGCGCCGCGAGGACGTGGCCAAGGCGGGCATCACCGCCATCCTTGGCGCGGGCTTCGATCCGGGCGTGGTCAACGCCTATGCGCGCCTGGCCGAGGACGAGTATTTCGACAAGGTCGACAGCATCGACATCGTGGACATCAATGCCGGATCGCACGGCCGCTGGTTCGCCACGAACTTCGACCCCGAGATCAATTTCCGCGAGTTCACCGGCACGGTCTACTCCTGGCAGAAGGGCGCCTGGCAGGAGAACCGCATGTTCGAGGTCGGCCGCGAATGGGACCTGCCCGTGGTGGGCAAGCGCACCGCCTATCTGTCGGGCCATGACGAGGTCCACAGCCTGTCGGCCCGCTATCCGCAGGCCGACGTGCGGTTCTGGATGGGCTTCGGAGAGCATTACATCAACGTCTTCACCGTCCTGCAGAAGCTTGGCCTGCTGTCGGAACAGCCGGTCACGCTGGCCGACGGCACCGACGTGGTGCCGCTGAAGGTGGTCAAGGCCGTGCTGCCCGACCCGGCAAGCCTCGCCCCAGATTACGAGGGCAAGACCTGCATCGGCGACCTGGTCCGCGGCACCCGCGACGGCAAGGAGGCCGAGGTCTTCATCTACAACGTCGCCGACCACAAGGAGGCCTTCGAGGAGGTCGGCAGCCAGGGCATCAGCTATACCGCGGGCGTGCCCCCGGTCGCGGCGGCGATCCTGATCGCGCGCGGTCCGTGGGACGCGGGCAAGATGGCCAATGTCGAGGATCTGCCCGCGCGGCCCTTCCTGGAGCTGCTGGGAGAGATGGGCCTTCCCACCCGCGTCATCGACGCATCGGGCGATCATCCGGTCTGATCCAGGCCGATCCTGAATAACGTGAACGCGGCGGTTCGGAACATCCGGGCCGCCGCCTGCGTTTGCGCAGCACACGGGTGCCACCGGCGTTGGGGAACGCGGCGCCCGCATCGGGGGTTCGACATGCCAGGTCCTGAAGGACATCTTTTTCCACGGTTTTCACAACGCGCCGACAGCAAGGTCCCGGTTCTGGCGAACTGGGCCGTCATCGGCATCTTTCTGGTCATGGCCTTCGCAGCCATCGCCGCGGGGCGCGATTTCCTGATGCCCGTCACTATGGCGATGCTGCTGTTCTTCGTCTTCACGCCCCTGCGCCGCTTTGCCGAACGCCGCGGCATCCCGGATGCGGCGACCGCTGCGGGCATCACCCTGTCGATCCTGCTGGCCGTGGGGGTCATCGCCTATGCCGCCAGTGGCCCGCTGAGCCGGGCGATGAGCAACATGCCCATCATCAGCGCGCAGCTGGAGCAGAAGTTCGACAGCGTCCGCGACAGCCTGTCGGACCTGCGCGAGGCCGCCGCACGCATTGACGAGGCGCAGAGCACCGATCCCGGCCCCGAGGAACCCCCCGCCATCCGCATCCAGCAGGAGGGCGAGACGACCCTGGGCACCGTCATGCACATGGCGCCGCTGCTGATGGGGCAGGTGTTGTTCACGCTGATCCTGCTGTTCTTCCTGATCGCGTCCGGCGACCTGCTGTATCTGAAGATCGTCCAGAGCTTCGACCGCATGCGCGACAAGCGCGGCGCCTATCTGGCCCTGCGCCAGATCGAGGATTCGCTTGGCAACTATCTGGGCGCCATCACCATCATCAATGCGGGGCTTGGCCTGGCGGTGGGGCTGACGATGTGGGCCTGGGGGATGCCGGGCCCGCTTCTGTTCGGGATCGGGGCGTTCCTACTCAACTTCATCCCCTATCTGGGGGCGATCACCGGGGTCGCCATATCGGGCATCGTGGCGCTGGTGGTGATGCCGGGGCTGTTCTGGCCGGCGATGGTCGCCGCAAGCTATCTGGGCCTGACATCGCTGGAGGGGCAGATCATCACGCCTTACTTCGTGTCGCGGCGACTGCAGATGAACACGGTCGTGGTGTTCCTGGGCGTCGCGCTGTGGGCCTGGTTGTGGTCGGTCATCGGGATGATCATCGCGGTGCCGGTGCTGGTGGTGATCCGCGTGCTGGCCGAACACATCCCCGGGTGGGAGAAGTTCGGCAACTTTCTGGCGGGCGACGAACCCCCCGCCCTGACTGACGAGGACGAGGACGAGGCCCGCGAACTGGTCGAGGCGGGTGCCGCCGCCGAGGATGGCCCCGCCGCCCGCGCGGTCACGGCCGAACTGGTCGCGACGCACGACACCACCGATGCGCCATAGAAAAACGGGCCGGCGATCGCCGGCCCGTTTTCCTTTGTCATGGGCGTAAGGCTCAGCCTGCGGGCAGGGTGGGCGCGATCTCGTTGACGGCGGCCTCGATCTGCTGGCAGGTCGCCTCGACGGTGCTGCCGCGCTCTTCGACGGCGTCGGCCAGGGACACCTCGGTTCCGCCGACGGACACGGTGCCTTGGGCACCCTTCTCCTCGGCGGCGCTGCCGACGGCCTCGTCACCGCCCTGCAGCAGGCCGACCAGCTTGCCCTGGGCCTCGACGGCCTCGGCCCCGGTGAAGCCCTGCTCCTGGCAGTACTGCAGGATGCCTAGCTGGTTGCGTGCGGCCTCGTAGGTGGTGCCGGGATCGGCGGGGGCGGCCTGCGCGGGGGCATCCTGTGCAGGCGCTGCGGCATCCTGGGCGACAACGGCGGCGGGCAGCAGGCCCAGACCCATGGCGAATGCGATCTTGCGGATCATGTCGTTTCCTTTTTCTGCGTACCCGGTGGTGATCCGGGCAACGTCGGCAGGACGCTAGACCGAGCGATCGGGAATGACCCGACCCGCACCGTCCATGGCCGCCATACCGGCAAGACCCTGCCTGAAACCCGCCCTGAGGTCGCCGGGTATGGGCAGGTTCCGGCGCAGGCTGTCGGCTGCCGATCACATCGACACACGAAATCATCAGCAGCCCCCGTGACACGGGCGTGATTGAACCGTTCGTCCGCCCAAAGGTTGGGTCCGTGACAGCGGCATCGACCGCAGCGAATCACAGGAGAGTACGATGACCAATCCGATCGCATCCCTTAAACTGGGCGGCGCGGCCGCCGTCCTGACCGCCCTGATGGCAACGGCGTCCCTGGCCCAGACCGCCGTGCCGACCGAGGGAATGACCACCATAGAGGAGGTTCAGTTCCCGACCCTTGACGGTTTCGCGACCGATCAGGAGGTCATCGACAGCCTGTCCGCCCAAGGCTACGAGAACGTGGTGGTCCTGCGCGGCCCCGAGACGCTGATCGTCAGCGGGGAACGCGGCGGTCTGCCGACCGAGCTGATCTTCAGCGCCACGGACGGGACGCTGCTGATGGTCGACGGGATCGAGCCGGTGACCGACGGCTGATCTGATGATCCCTTGTTGAACAGGCCGGGCCATGCGCCCGGCCTTTTTCATGGGTCACGATGCGTCGGGATCCTGCGCCAGCCGGTCCAGCGCCGCGGACAGGGCGGCCGCGTCCGATCCAAGCTCCTGCAGCAGGCGATCCTGGAACGCTTGCGCGACCTGGCCCAACCGATCCATCAGATCACGCCCCTGCGGGGTCAGTTCCAATGCGATCAGGCGGCGGTCGCCCGCATGGTCAGATTTGGCGACCAGACCCGCCTGTTCCAGCCGCGTCGCCGCCCGGCTGACGACCGACTTGTCCAGATTGACGCGGGTGTGGATGTCGCGGACGCTGACGGAACCGGAATGGTTCAGATGCGCCAGCACGCGCCATTCGGGAATCGTCAGCCCGGCCTCGGCCGCATAGAGGCGGGCGAAGCGGCGGCTGACCTGCTGGGCCGCGACGGCCAGGCGATAGGGCAGAAAGTCGTCCAGGTGAAAGGCCATGATCCCCTCCGGTCCGGATCAGATGGCCCGAAAGCGGGGCAGGGGGCAACCGCCCGTCACACCAGTCCCAGCATCAGCGGCACCGCGATCAGCGTGGCCAGTGCGGCGGTTTGGACCAGCAGCATGGCGATGGCGGCGGCGCCGACCTGCGCCATGCGCGCCAGCGCGGTCTTCATGCCGACGGCGGCCACGGCGGCGACCAGCAGGGCCCGCGACAGGGTCGAGGCGGCATCGGTCACGGGCAGCGGCACCAGATGCGCCGAATTGGCCGCCGCCAGCACCAGAAACACCAGCACGAAGCCCGGCAGCAGCGGTGGGCGCGCGGCCCCCGCGGGCGCGGCGCGGCGCAGGACCAGCGCCGCGATCAGCACGACGGGCGCCAAGAGCGTCACGCGGATCAGCTTGACCACGGTGGCGATGTCGCCTGTCTCCTCGGACACGGAATAGCCCGCGCCCACGACCTGGGCCACGTCATGGATCGTGGCACCCAGAAACAGGCCGGTCTGATGCTGGTCCAGGCCCAGGCCCGCCGCCAGCATCGGATAGACGATCATCGCGAAGGTCGACATGACCGTGACGGTGATCACGGTAAAGGACAGGTCGCGTTCCGCGCTGTCCCGCGCGGGCAGGACGGATGCGATGGCCATCGCCGCCGATGCCCCGCAGATCGCCACCGACCCGCCGGTCAGCAGGCCGAAGGCGCGGTCCTGGCCCAGCCTGCGCGCCAGCGCGACCGATCCCAGGATCACCACCGCGACCGATCCCGCGACCAATGCCACGAAGGGCCAGCCGATCGCGGCGACCATGTCCAGCGACACCCGCAGGCCCAGCAGCGCGACCCCCGCGCGCAGCAGGGTGCGGGCGGCAAAGTCGATGCCGGGACCGGCGCGGTCGTCCTCGGCCAGGAAATGCAGCGGCATGCCCAGCAGGATCGCCATCAGCATCACCGGCACGCCGTAATGGCCGGACAGGAACTGCGCCGCCATGGCGACGGTGACGGCCAGCATCAGGCCGGGCGCCAGGGCGCGCGCGCGGGCGGCAAGGGGGATGTCGGTGCGGGTCATGGGCGTCCAAGGGGGCCGGGTCGCGGCCCCCGGCAGGGGTTACTGGATGTCGCGGGCGCGTTCCTCGGCCAGCGCGGTCTCGGCTTGGGACACGGCCTCGCGGAAGCTGGCCAGGATCTCCTCGCCGCCGTCGACATTGCTGGTGAACCAGTCATAGACCGGGGCCGCGGCTTCGGTGAAGGCGGCCTTCTCCTCGGCCGTGGGGACATAGACCTCGCCGCCGCCGGCGCGGAACTCTTCATAGGCCGCGATGGACTTGCGCTTGGGCGAGGCGAAGGTCGCCTGCTGCAGCTGGGCGAACCCGTCGACGACGATGGCGCGCATGTCCTCGGGCATCTCCATGAAGCGTTCGTTCGACATCCACCACATCGCGCCCATGTAGGCGTGGCCGTCCAGCGTCAGGTATTGCAGCCCGGCTTCGGGGAAACGCATCGACATGATGTCGGTGATGCCGTTCGCGGTGCCCTCGACCACGTTGGTCTGCAGCGAGGTGAACAGTTCCGCCCAGGGGATCGGCGTGGGCGAGGCGTCCAGCGCGCGCACCAGCTCCTGCGGCAGGTCGGCCACCACGGTGCGCATCTTCAGGCCCGACACGTCGGCGGGCGTCTGGATGCGGCGCTTGGTGTTGGCGAAGTTGCGCCAGCCGCCGGTGTTGCCGATGGTCATCAGCCGCAGCATCCCGCCCGAATCCTCCAGCGTCATGTCGCGCAGCTGGCGGGTGAAATCGCCCGTCAGGACGCGTTCGGCCACCCGGTCGTCGGCCATGATGTAGGGCAGGTCCAAGACCTGCAGATAGGGAAACAGCCCAGCCGCCCCGTCCGAGGTCGAGATGTAGACGTCGATCGAGCCGTCGGCCACGCCCTGCAGGCATTCCGCACCGTTCGAGCAGAGCTGCGTGCCCATGAAGATCTCGACCGCGATGGCGCCGTTGGAGGCCGCCTCGACATGCGACTTGAAGACCTGCAGGCCGTCGAAATCCTCGTCGTTCTCGTTCGAGTTGGCCACGGCGCGCAGGGTGTATTCCTGGGCCATGGCGGGGGTGGCCAGCGCCAGGGCGGCGGCCAGGGTCAGTGCGGGTTTCAGCATGGTATCCTCCCTTGGTGGTCTCAGTCCGCAAAGCCGGTCAGGCGCGGGATGGTCATGGAAATGGCCGGGACATACGTGATCAGGAAGATCACCAGCACCTCGACCAGCAGGAACGGCAGGATGGCGCGGGCGATGGTCATGACCTTTTCGCCCGACACCGCAGAGGCCACGAACAGCACCAGCCCCATGGGCGGCGTGGCCAGGCCCACCGTCAGGTTGACGCACATGATGATCGCGAAATGCACGCTGTCGACGCCCATGCCGGTGAAGACCGGCCCCAGGATCGGCGCCAAGATGATGATCGCGGGGCCCGCGTCCAGGAACATGCCGACGACGAACAGGAACAGGTTGATCATCAGCAGCAGGATCAGCGGGTCGGCGGTCAGCGTCAGGATCCAGTCGGCCATCATCTGCGGCGTCTGCGACAGCGAGATCACCGTCTTGAACGACATCGCCGCACCCACCAGCAGCAGCACCACCGCCGAGGTCAGCGCTGCGCGGCCCAGGACGTCCGGCAGTTCCGCGATCTTCATCGTGCGCAGCACGAACAGGCTGATGACCAGCGCATAGACGGCGGCGACGGCGGCGGCCTCGGTGGGCGTGAAGACGCCGCCCAGGATGCCGCCCAGGATGATGACCGGGGTCATCAGCGGAAAGAACGCCTTGAGGCTGGCCTGTCCGCGCTGGCCCCAGCTTTGGCGGGGCGCGGCGATGGGAAAGTCGTAGCGGTCGGCCATGACCTTGACCGCGATCATCAGGCCCACGCCCACCAGGATGCCGGGCACGATGCCCGCCAAAAACAGCGCCGCGACGCTTTCGCCCATCACATAGGCATAGATGATCATGATCCCCGACGGCGGGATGATCGGCCCGATGACCGAGCTGGCCGCGGTGATCGCGGCGGCGAAGCGGCGGGTATAGCCCTGCTTCTCCATCGCCGGGATCAGCATGGACCCAAGCGCCGAGGTGTCGGCCACGGCCGACCCCGACAGGCCCGCGAACAGCATCGACGACAGGATGTTCACATGCGCCAGGCCGCCGCGGAAATGTCCCATCAGGGCCTGGGCGAATTCGACCAGGCGCAGCGTGATGCCGCCGCGGTTCATCAGCTCGCCCGCCAGCATGAAGAATGGGATCGCCATCAGCGGAAAGCTGTCCATGCCGTTATAGAGGTTGCGGTACAGCAGCGTCAGGTCGCGTTCCTGTCCGTTCAGCATCAGCAGGATGCCCGGCGCCGCCAGCATCCCGAAGAACACCGGCAGGCCGATCAGCAGAAAGGTCAGGAACAGCGGCAGAAACAGGATCAGCATCACTCGGCCCCCCGCAGGCCCGCATCCAGCCCCTCGATCGGGGGCAGGTCGCGGGCGCCGCCCAACTGCGCCAGGATGCGCAGGATCAGTTCGACATTCACGGAAATCAGCAGCATCAGCCCGACCGGGATCGACGCCATCATCCAGGACCGCGGTACCCGGTACCAGTCGCTTAAATCCAGCGACGTGGGCAGGAACAGCGATGCGCTGGCAAAGCGTCCGCCCAGGCCCGTCACCTCGCGCCAGCCGATCTGCACGGCTGCGACCAGCACCACCAGCGACACGACCAGCAGGACCAGGTTCAGCAGCCGCGCGGCCGTCGCGGGCAGCATGGCGGGAAGAAAGTCGATCGCGACGAAACCCCCGCGCCGGAACGCGGTCGGCGCCATCAGGCCGGTCATCCACAGCATGCAGAACCGCGCGGCCTCGTCCGGCCAGGCCAGGGCGCTGTTGAAGCCATAGCGGGCGACGACCTGCACGATGGTCACCACGACCATCAGGCCGATGGCCACGATGCCCACCGCGCGCCCCGCGCGCAGCAGCTGTTCGTTGATCCGGGACAATGGCCGGACAAGGCCCGTCAGCAGGCGCATCTTGGGTGTCTCCTCCCCCGTTTCGTGACGGTGCCGGGCCTCCTCCTGCCCGGCGCCGCGGTCGGTCAGCCTCTGGCGATCCCGGCGATCTGCCCGCCGAAGAAGGCCAGCGGATCGCCTTCGGTGATCTGGGCGTGCAGGACGCGACCGACGATGATCATGTGGTCGCCCGCCTCGTGCATGGCGAACAGGTCGCAATCGAACCGGACCAGGCAGCGGTCCAGCACCGGCACGCCATGCGCGTTCGCGGACAGGCCCGCATGGTCCAGCGCGTTGCGGTTGCGCGCGACGGTCCAGGCCAGGTCGGCCTGGTCGGCGGCCAGCACGTGGATGGCGAAATGGCGCGCCTGCGCAAAGACCGGAAAGCGCGAGCTGGCCAGCGCCGGCGACCACATCACCAGCGGCGGATCCATCGAGATGGACGAGAAGCTGTTGGCGGTCATCGCCGCGCAGCCGCCCTCGGTCGCGGCGGTCACCACCGTGACCCCGGTCGCGAAGCGGCCAAAGGCATCGCGCAGCAGCCGCCCGTTCTGCGGATCGGGAACGAAGCTGTGCGGGATCGGTCGCGTCATGGCACCTCTTGCCCAAGGGCTGCTTGGTAAAGGCGGAACCACTGCACGCGGTCCAGCCGGACCTTTTCGGCATCGGCGATCCGGGCGATCCGTGCAAGCGAATTGGTGCCCATGACCGGCAGGATGGTCGCGGGGTGGCGCAACAGGAACGCAACAGCCACCGCCGCGCGGTCCACGCCGAATTCCGCCGCCAGCGCGTCCATTTCAGCGGCAACGGGTCCGTGACCGGTCATCAGGCTGCCGCCGCCCAGGGGCGACCAGGCCATGACCGGGTCGCGGCGGCGCTGATGAAAGGCCAGGTCGCCGTTGGTGAAGGGCTGGATCGCGGCCAGCGACACCTCGATCTGGTTGGTGACCAGCCGGGTCTGCATCGACCCTTGCAGCAGTTCCACGTCCCAGGGGCGGAAGTTCGACACGCCCACCGCGCGGACCTTGCCCGATGCCACCAGCGCGTCCAGCGCCGCGCCCGTGTCGTCGGGGTCCATCAGCGGGTCGGGGCGGTGGATCAGCAGCAGGTCGATCCGGTCCGTGCCCATATCGCGCAGCGACGTGTCAACCGCGGCGCGGATGTGGTCGCCGGATGTGTCGTAATGCTTGCAGGCCGCGTCGGCGTATTTGCCGATCGGTGCGATGATGTCGCATTTCGTGACGATCTCGATCCGGTCGCGCAGGCCGGGGCTGGCACGCAGGGCGGCGCCCAGGATGCCTTCGGCGGTATAGGCGCCATAGATGTCGGCCTGGTCCATCGTGGTGATGCCCTGGTCCAGGCAGGCCTCGATCTTGGCCTGGACATGGGCGGGCGAGGTGTCGGCATCGTCGCCGATCCGCCACATGCCATAGACCAGCCGCGACAGGCTCAGATCGTCGGTCAGCGTCACACGGTTCATCTCAGCGCCTTTCGCCGGTGCCCAGGGGCGTTGCGGGGGTGGTGTCGGGCACGCGGCCCCAGACACGGTTCAACTGGCAGGTATTCATCTGCGGCAGGACGCGGCTGCCGAAATGGCAGGCCTCGTCCTTGTGGGGATAGCCCGACAGGATGAAGGCGCGAATGCCCATGCGACGCAGCTCCTCCAGCTTGGTCAGGACCTGGTCGGTCGATCCGACGATGGCCGCGCCGCAGCCCGACCGCGCCCGGCCCACGCCGGTCCACAGGTTGGGCTCGATATAGCCTTCCAGATCGGCCAGCTCTCGGTTGCGCGCCTGGCGGCTGACGCCGAGCGAGCTCGCGTCCAGCGCGCGTTCGCGGATCAGCCGACCCTGGTCATCGTCCAGCTGGCTGACAAGGTCGCGGGCATATTCGCGGGCCTCGGCCTCGGTGTCGCGGACGATCACATGGGCGCGAAAGCCGTAATCCAGCGTGCGGCCGTATTTCTCGGCCGCGGCATGGGCGGCGCGCATCCGGTCGGCGATGTCCTCGGTCTTTTCGGGCCACATCAGATAGACGTCGCAATGCTGGCCGCACAGGTCCAGCGCGTCGGGGGAATAGCCGCCGAAATAGAGCATCGGCCCGCCCGTCTGATAGGGCTGGACAGGATCGGTGGTCAGGCCGCTGAAGTCATAGACCTGTCCCTGATAGTTGATTTCGCCCTGCGTCCAGGCCTGCTTCAGGATCTCGACCACCTCGCGACTGCGCTGATAGCGGAAGGGGCTGGGCTCCTGCTGGCCGGGGAAATCGCTGCTGATGATGTTGACCGTCAGGCGGCCCTCCAGCATGTGGTCCAGCGTGGCGATGGTGCGGGCCAGCATGATCGGCTGCATCTCTCCGCAGCGGACGGCAGCCAGCATGTTGATGCGTTGGGTGATCGGCGCGCAGCCCGCGACGAAGGACAGCGTGTCCTGGCCGACCTGATAGCTGGACGGGCACAGGATGTTGCCGAACCCCTGCCGTTCGGCGGTGCGCACGATGTCCGAACAATGCGCCCAGCTTGACCGCAGCGACCCGTCGGGCACGCCCAGATGGCGGTAATCGTCGGAACACAGCGCCGCGAACCAGGCGACCTCGACGGCATCCAGATCGGCTGAGGTGACGGGGACGACGGTCATGGTTTCCTCCCGGGACGGCGTCGGATTTCCCTTTGCATAGCGCCCCCCATCGTGTAAATCAATGGTGTATCAATTTACCGGGGGACGGTCGTGGCAGGGGCAGGCGAACATCGGTCGGACGCGTTGCCGATCCACCTGCAGATCACCGAGATGATGATTCGCGACATCGCCGCGGGTCGTCTGGTCGATGGCCAGAAGCTGCCGCCCGAACGCCAGATGGCCCAGGCGCATGACACCACCGTGCGGACCCTGCGCAAGGCGCTGGCCGAACTGGAGGCGCAGGGCCTGCTGGACCGTCGGCAGGGATCGGGGAACTACATCCGGGCGGGCGAACCGACGCGGGCGGTCTATTCGATGTTCCGGCTGGAACATGCGCAGGGCGGGGGCGGGCTGCCGCGGGCGCGGCTGCTGTCGGTCGGATCGCATCCCAAGGATGCCGGCCAGCCCGCCTATGGCAGCGCCGATCACGGCACCCGGTTCCGGCGCCTGCGGTTTCTGGACGACACCCCCATCGCGGTCGAGGAGATCTGGCTGGACGGCGGGGCCGGGGCCATCCCTCCCGAGATGGTGCAGGATTCGCTGTACCTGACCTATAAGCGGGCGCTGAAGCTGTGGATCACCCGGGCCGAGGATCGCGTCGGTCTGGGCACCGTGCCCGACTGGGCGCCGCCCGATTTCGCGCCCCGCCCCGGCAGCACGACCGCCTTCATCCAGCGCCTGTCCTGGGCGCAGACCCAGGACGCGGTCGAATTCTCGCGCACCTGGTACGACACCGACCGCGCGCTCTACGTCCAGCGCCTCGTCTAAGGAGATCCCATGACCATGCAAGACAGCCGCGTGATCACCTATGGCGTGATCGGCTGCGGGATGATGGGGCAGGAACACCTGCGCAACATCGCCCTGCTGCCCGGTACCGCCATCGGTGCCATCTTCGAACCCGACGCCGCCATGCGCGCCCGCGCCGCGGCGCTGGCCCCCGGTGCGCACATGGTCGACAGCGTGGCCGACCTGCTGGCGCACCCGGGGCTGGACTGCCTGCTGATCGCCAGCCCGAACCACCGCCATGTCGAACAGCTGCAGGCCGTGGCCGCGCACAGGCCGCTGCCGGTGCTGGTGGAAAAGCCGCTGTTCACCCAGGCGTCGGACGCGGCGGCGGTGGCGGAACTGGCCGCACGGCACGCGGCGCCGGTCTGGGTCGCGATGGAGTACCGCTACATGCCCCCCGTCGCCCGGCTGCTGGAGATGGCCCAGGAGGCCACCGGCGGCATCCGCATGCTGAGCATCCGCGAACACCGCTATCCGTTCCTGTCCAAGGTCGGTCAGTGGAACCGCTTCAACCGCTACAGCGGCGGGACGTTCGTCGAGAAGTGCTGCCATTTCTTCGACCTGATGCGGCTGGCGCTGGGGTCTGACCCGGTCCGCGTGATGGCGACCGGCGGGCAGGCGCTGAACCACCTGGACGAGGTGCATGACGGCCGGACGCCCGACATCTTCGACCACGGCTATGTCGCGGTGGACTTTGCCGACGGCACCCGCGCCATGCTGGAGCTGTGCATGTTCGCCGAAGGATCGCGCTGGCAGGAGGAGATCAGCGCCGTGGGCCCCCGCGGCAAGATCGAGGCCTTCGTGCCCGGTCCCACGCGCTTCTGGCCCGCGCATCTGGGCGATCCGCCCGTGGCGCAGGTCGTCGTGTCGCCCCGCGAACCCCGCGGGCCGCAGGTCCACGTGATCCCCGTGGACCCGACGCTGCTGGATGCGGGGGATCACAACGGCTCGACCTTCTATCAGCACCGGGGGTTCTTGGAACTTGTCCGCGGCCAGCGCGACCGCCCCGACGTCAGCGTCCAGGACGGCATCTGGGCCGTGCGCATGGGGCTGGCGGCGCAGACCGCGATGATCGAGCGGCGCGTCGTCGAATTGTGACGACCCGCACAGCGGATGTGCGGCCAAGGCAGTGCCGCGCATCCGCGAAACGCGCTATCAGGGGAAAAATCCGCATCGAAGGCCCCCCATGCGCCAGAACACCAAAGCCAGCTATGGCAGCGTCGCCCGCAGCCTGCACTGGCTGACCGCCCTGATCATCCTGTCCAACATCGCCCTGGGCCTGTGGGCCGAACGCATCCCGCTTGATCAGATGGCGCTCAAGGTGCAGGTGTTCTCGTTCCACAAGACGCTGGGTCTTGCGGCGCTGGTCGTGGCGCTGGTGCGCATCGGCTGGGCGCTGACCCAGACGCGCCCCGCCCCCGTCCACCCCGAACGCCGGCTGGAGACCCTGCTGGCCGAGGCGGTGCATTGGACGCTTTACGGGTCGATGGTGCTGGTGCCGGTGACGGGCTGGATCGAACATGCCGCGACCGACGGGTTCGCGCCGATCCTGTGGCCCTTGGGGCAGGGGCTGCCGCTGGTGCCGAAATCGCCCGCCCTGGCGACGGTCATGGCCCAGGTGCATCACGTCTTTGCCTTCTTGCTGATTGGGTCGGTGGTCCTGCATGTGGCGGGCGCCATCAAGCATGCGGTGATCGACCGCGACGGGGTGCTGGGCCGCATGACGCGGGGCGTGCCCGCGGGCCGGGGCATCGCCGCCCGCCACGCGCTGCCGGCGCTGGTTGCGGTGGCGGTCTTCGGGGCGGGGGCGGCCTATGCGCTGGCCACCGCGCCGCGCGACGCGGCCCCGGTGGCGACGCTGGAACAGGCGGAGTCCGAATGGCAGGTCACCGACGGTGAACTCGGCTTTGCCGTGCGCCAGATGGGATCGACCGTGACCGGCAGCTTTGCCGACTGGACGGCGGCGATCACGTTCGACCCGGACAGCGGCACGGGCGCCGTGACGGTGACCATCAACATGGACAGCGTCACCATCGGCACCGTCACCGACCAGGCCAAGGGGGCCGAGTTCTTTGACGTCGCCGCCCATCCCACCGCCGTCTTCGAGGGCACGATCCGACCCGAGGGCGCGGGCTATGTCGCCGAAGGACCGCTGCGCCTGCGCGACCAGCAGATGCCCGTCACGCTGCCCTTCGATCTGACCATCACGGACGGCGTCGCCGTGATGCAGGGGCAGGCTGTGATGGACCGCCGCGACTGGCAGGTGGGGGCGGGGTATGCCGACGAAAGCACGGTGGGGTTCCAGGTGGACCTGACCGTCGCGCTGACCGCCACACGGTGATGTGCGCTGGCTGACAGCCCCTGTTCGCGCATCGCTAGTTGCCCCACGGGCCGCTTCCAAGGATGGTGCCCCCACAACAAACGGAGATTCCGATGCTGAAAACGACCGCCCTGACCGCCGCTTTCGCCCTCGTCGCCGGTGCCGCCCTGGCCGCGCCCGAAACCTACAGCCTGGACACCTCGCACAGCCAGATCGTGTTCGACTACAGCCACCTGGGCTTCTCGACCACGACGGGCATGTTCGGCGACATCACCGGCACGATCATGTTCGACGCCGAGGACCCGGCCGCATCCTCGGTCGAGGCGACGTTCCCCGTCGCGTCGCTGATGACCGGCTTTGCGGGCCGTGACGAGCATTTCCTGTCGCCCGACTTCTTCGGCGCCGAGGGTGCCGCCCCCGAGGTGACCTTCAAGTCCACGGGCATCGAGGTCACCGGCGACACCACCGCGCTGATCACCGGCGATCTGACCCTGAACGGCGTCACCAAGGATGTCGTCCTGGACACCACGCTGAACCAGCAGGGCACCCACCCGATGGAGAACAAGCCCTGGCTGGGCTTTGACGCGACCACCACCCTGCTGCGCAGCGACTTCAACGCCGGCATGTTCGCCCCCGCCGTGTCCGACGAGGTCGAGGTCCGCATCTCGGTCGAGGCGATGCCCGCCGAATGATTGCCGATCCGGCGTGACGACAGGGGCCCGTGGCATCGCCGCGGGCCCTTTCGCATGTCGCCGATCCAATAGCCGGGTCGCGACCGGCATGGTTGACTGGTCTGCGCGAATCACCGCTGGATGGGAGGACCGCCGCATGACTGTCAGGACCATCCTTGCCCTGCTGGCGGCGCTGCCGCTGGCCGCCTGCGTCGGTGACGACCTGACCGGCCCCGCCGCCACCGCCTGCCGCGCGGCCATCGCGGCCCAGGTGGGCAGGGGCCTGTCCGCCGTCACCGTCGTCACCATGACCGAAACGCAGGCAGGCGCCGACATCCAGGCCGCCGTCACCGGGGCCGAGGCGCCATGGACCTGTCGGACCGACGCCGCCCATCGCGTCCTGGGCGTGATGTATTCCGGCAGCGAGGGGGCCTTGTGAGCCCAAAAAGACAAGATGCCCGCAGGTCACCTGGGGCAGGGTTCACAAGATTGCATTTGGGGGGATGACTGGTAGCGGAGGAGGGACTCGAACCCCCGACACGCGGATTATGATTCCGCTGCTCTAACCAACTGAGCTACTCCGCCACGAGTAGCGGCGATCTAAAAGACTGGCGCAGGGCCGTCAAGCGGGTTTTGCCAAAAAGCGCGCGCAGAGCGTTCGGGGCGCTAGATCTGCAGGCCCGCGCAGCGCGCGGTGTTGCGGATGTGGTCGCGCATATGCGCCTGCGCCGCGTCGGGATCGCGCCGTTCCATCGCGGCTAGGATGGCGCGGTGTTCGGCGATGGACTGCGCCATGCGATCGGGGTCGGTGTTCGGGATCGGCTGGCGCTGCGTCTCGGTCAGCAACTGGCTGACGGTACTGTACAACGTGGCCAGCATCCGGTTCGGGCAGGCCTGCGCGATGCCCTGATGCAGGGCCAGGTCGGCGTCCACATGGGCGACCAGGTCGCCCTGCGCCCAAGCCTGCTCGAACTGGGCGGCGGCCGATTGCAGGCCGGCCAGCGCATCGGGGGTGATGGCGGATGCGGCCAGCCGCGCCAGCTCTCCCTCGATCAGCAGGCGGGTCTGGAACACTTCGCGCAGATCGTGGGCATCGTCATAGCGCCATGTCGTCTGCGCGGGCCGCGTTGCCGGGTCCATCACGAAGGTCCCCCGCGCGGGCAGGGTCTGGACCAGGCCCAAGGTCTCCAGCGTCAGCAGCGCCTCGCGCAGCGACGGGCGCGACACGTTCAGCTGTTCCGACAGCACCCGCTGCGACGGCAGCCGCTCTCCGGCCTTGAGTTCGCCCGACCGGATCATCTCCTGCAGGCGACGCGCGATGGTCTGCGTCACCGGTCCCTTGTCCCACATCACCCGCGCATTGCCCTTTCCGTCGGCATCGTGTCCGCCATCCATCTGCACAGGAACCACGGCCATTGCAAACCGGATCGGCCCGTGGCTTGATACTGGTCAGACCGGTTTGGCCGGTCAATCCAGAATCATAAAGACGGGGAGATGATCATGCACGGAAAAAGGATGCGCCGCACGGCCATGGCACTGGTGCTGCTTGCCGGTTCGGCCCTTGCCGCCTCGGCACAGGAGACCCTGACGGTGGGCGCCAACATCGGCAACGTCCCGTGGGAGTTCCAGGACGATGCCGGCCAGTTCGTGGGCTTCGAGATCGACCTGGTCGCCGCCGTGGCCGACCGCATGGGCGCCGAGGTCGAGACGGTGAACATTCCCTTCAACGGGCTGTTCTCTGCCGTGCAGTCGGGCCGGATCGACATCGCGACCAGCTCCATCACCATCACCGACGAACGCCTGGAATCGGTGACCTTCGCCCAGCCCTATTACGACAGCGACCAGTCGCTGACCGCCCTGGCCGAGGGGCCGAAATCGCTGGCCGAGATGAAGGACAAGGTCGTCGGCGTCGACACCGGATCGACCGGCGACATGTGGGCGACCGAGAACCAGGCCGAATACGGGTTCGCCGACATCCGCCGCTATGAGGGGCTGGCGCCCGCGATGCTGGACCTGCAGGCGGGGCGGATCGACGGGTACGTGTCGGACATCCCGGCGCTGCAGTACTACGTCAAGGACAAGCCGCAGCTGGCCGTCGTCGAACGCATCCCGACCGGAGAGAAGTATTCGATGATGTTCGCCAAGGACGCCGAACTGGCGACCGAGGTCAACACCATCCTGGACGCGCTGAAGACCGAGGGCGTGGTGGCCGAGCTGCACGAGAAATGGTTCGGCGTCGCCCCCGACGCGGAGTCGTCCACCGTCACCGTCCTGCCGATGCCGACGCTCAACTGATCCTACAGCCGGGTCCGGGCCCGTCCCGGACCCGAAGGGATGCACATGGATATCTTCGACACCTTCCTGAACGCCGAGGTGATGCGGCGGACCTTTCCCATGCTGCTGCAGGGTCTGTGGATCACGCTGCAGCTGGGGGCGGCCAGCATCGTCGCGGGGCTGGTGCTGGGCCTGGGGCTGGCGATGGCGCGGCTGTACGGGCCCGGCCCGGTCCGGTTCGTGACACGGCTCTATATCGACATCTTCCGGTCGATCCCGCTGCTGGTGCTGCTGATCATCGTCTATTACGCGCTGCCCTTCGTGGGTCTGCGCCTGTCGCCATTCGCATCCGCCATGAGCGCGCTGACGCTGGTGTCGGGCGCCTATACGGCCGAGATCTTTCGCGCGGGCATCGAGGCGATCCCCAAGGGCCAGTTCGAAGCCTCCGCCGCCCTGGGCCTGAACGGCCGCCAGACCATGGCCGACGTGATCCTGCCGCAGGCGGTGCGGATCGTCATTCCGCCGCTGACCAACAATTCGATCAACGTGGTCAAGGACACCGCCCTGGCATCCGTCGTGGCCATGCCCGACCTGCTGAAGCAGGCGACGCAGGCGCAGGCGCTGGCGGCCAATCCCACGCCGCTGATCGTGGCCGCGGTGATCTATATCGCGTTCCTGTGGCCGCTGGTGGCGCTGGTGTCGCGCATGGAACGCCGCTTTGCGGCCCGGAGGCGCTGAGATGACCGGTTTCGTCAGCATCCGCAACCTGCGGAAATCCTATGGCAGCTTCGAGGCGCTGCGCGGCATCGACCTGGACGTCGCCAAGGGCGAGGTGGTGTGCATCATCGGCCCGTCGGGGTCCGGCAAATCAACCCTTATCCGCTGCATCAACCGCCTGGAGGGGTTCGACCCCGCAAGCGAGATCCGCGTGGACGGCACCTCCGTCACCACCGGCCGCGCGCTGGCCAAGGTGCGGGCCGAGGTGGGCATGGTGTTCCAGTCCTTCAACCTGTTCCCGCATCTGACGGTGCGTGAAAACGTCATGCTGGCGCCCCGCCGCGTGCGCCGCACCACGCGGGCGGATGCCGCGGCCCAGGCCGACCGCCTGCTGGCCCGCGTGGGCATTTCCAGCCAGGCTGACAAGTACCCCGAGAATCTGTCCGGTGGCCAGCAGCAGCGCGTCGCCATCGCACGGGCACTGGCGATGGAGCCGCAGGTGATGCTGTTCGACGAACCGACCAGCGCGCTGGACCCGGAAATGGTGGGCGAGGTGCTGGACGTCATGCGCGATCTGGCCCGAACGGGCACCACCATGATCGTCGTCACGCACGAGATGGGCTTTGCCTCCCAGGTGGCCGACCGCGTCATCTTCATGGATGCGGGCCAGATCGTCGAACAGGGACCGCCCGCGCAGGTGCTGTCCGACCCCCAAGAACCACGCACGCGCAATTTTCTTGGCGCCGTGCTGAACCACTGAAGGACGACCCCGATGACACAGCTGGACATGGCCTATGTGCAGTCCCAATTTCCCGGCCTGACGCAGGACTGGGTGTTCTTCGACAATGCCGGCGGCGCGCAGATCGCCCAGCCCGCGCTGGACCGCATGGTCGAGTTCCTGACCCATCGCAACGTCCAGATCGGGGGCAGCTATGCGGTGTCGCAGGCTGCGGCCGAGGCGCTGATGGCGGGCCGTCGCGCCGCCGCGACGCTGGTCAATGCCGCCCGCCCCGAGGAGATCGTCTTCGGCCCCTCGACCACGGTGCTGATGGGCAATCTGATGCAGGCCATGCGCCGTCAGTTCGTGCCGGGCGACGAGGTCATCGTCACCATGGCCGATCACGAAAGCAACATCGGCCCCTGGACCCGGCTGGAGGAATTCGGCGTCGTCATCAAGGTCTGGCCGCTGAACGCGGACACGATGGACCTGCAGCTGGCCGATCTGGCCCCGCTGATGACCGACCGCACCCGTCTGGTTTGCGTGACGCATGTGTCCAACATCCTGGGGCAGGTGCATCCCGTCGCGGATTTCGCGCGCTTCGTCCATGACCGCGGCGCACGGATCTGCGTCGATGCGGTAGCCTATGCGCCGCACCGGCTGATCGACGTGCAGGCCTGGGATGTCGATTACTATGTCTTCAGCCTCTACAAGGCCTATGGCCCGCACGGGGCGCTGATGTACGGAAAATACGACCTGCTGGCCGAACTGGACGGGCTGTACCACTACTTCTATGGCAAGGATAAGGTTTCGGCCAAGCTGGAGCCCGGCAATCCCAGCTATGAGGCCGCCTATGCCACCGACGGCATCCTTGAATACCTGACCACGCTGGCCCGCCACCACGGCGCGACGGGCGACGACCGCGCCCTGCTGGAGGCCGCCTTCGATCTGATCACCGCGCAGGAGGATGCGCTGACCGACCGCCTGCTGGCCTGGCTGTCGGCGCGCAACGACTGCCGCGTCATCGGCGGATCGGTCAACCGCGACAGCACCCGCGTGCCGACCATCGCCTTCAAGTTCGACGGTGTCGATTCCGGCGCCGTCGCCCGCGCGATGGACGATCACGGCATCGCCATGCGCTTCGGCGATTTCCATTCGCGCCGCCTGGTCGAGCATCTGGGCGAGGATCAGGACGGCGGCGTGCTGCGCGTGTCGATGGTGCATTACAACACGCTGGATCAGGTCGACCGCCTGACCGACGCGCTGGCCCGGATCGTCGCATGAGCGGGCTGGACCTGATCATCGCGGGCGGCACGGTCGTCACCGCCGCCGACAGTTATGCCGCCGATATCGGCATCCGCGACGGGCGCATCGCCCAGATCGGGCAGGGGCTGACCGGGGCCGACCGGATCGACGCCACGGGGCTGCTGGTCCTGCCGGGCGGGATCGACGCGCATGTGCATCTGGACCAGCCGACCTCGGACGGCACGACCATGGCGGACGGCTTCGCCAGCGGCACCCGGTCGGCGGCGGCGGGGGGCAACACGACCGTGCTGCCCTTTGCGCTGCAGATCAAAGGACAGTCGTTGCGCGCCTGCGTCGAGGATTATCATCGCAAGGCCCAGGGGCATTGCCACACCGACGTGTCGTTCCACCTGATCGTCAGCGACCCGACCCCCCAGGTCCTGGGGCAAGAATTGCCGGCGCTGGTCCGCGACGGGTACACGTCGTTCAAGGTCTTCATGACCTATGACGACCTGGTCCTGAACGACGCCCAGATCCTGGACGTGTTCGAGTTGGCGCGCCGCGAACGCGCCCTGGTCATGGTCCATGCCGAGGGGCATGACGCGATCCGCCACCTGACCCGCCGCCTGGAGGCCGAGGGCCGCACCGCGCCCTATTACCACGGTCAGGCCCACGCCCAGATTGCCGAACGCGAGGCCACGCACCGCGCCATCAGCCACGCCCAGCTGATCGACGTGCCGGTGGTGATCGTCCATGTCTCGGGCCGCGACCCGATGGAGCAGATCCAGTGGGCCCGCGCCCGAGGCCTCAAGGTTCACGCCGAAACCTGCCCCCAGTACATCGCCCTGACCGCCGACGACCTGCGCGGGCTGAACATGGATTTCGACGGCGCGAAATACGTCTGTTCCCCGCCGCCGCGCGATGCGGACAGCCAGGCGGCGATCTGGCAGGGGCTGCGGGACGGGACCTTCGACATCTTCTCGTCCGACCACTGCCCGTTTCGCATCGACGGGACGGGCAAGGACACGCCCCGCGCGCGATCGTCTTTCAAATACGTGCCGAACGGCATTCCGGGGGTCGAAACCCGCCTGCCGATCCTGTTTTCCGAAGGCGTCGGCAAGGGGCGCATCAGCCTGCAGCGGTTCGTGGCGCTGACCGCGACCAACCCCGCGCGGCTCTATGGCCTCTATCCGCAAAAGGGCAGTATCGCCATCGGCGCGGATGCCGACCTGGCGCTGTGGGACCCGACCCTGACCCGGCCGATCCGGCAGGCGCAGCTGAACCACGGCTGCGACTACACGCCCTACGAGGGGATGGAGATCACCGGCTGGCCGGTCCGGACCCTGCTGCGCGGCCGGACCATCGCGCAGGACGGCGTCCCGGTGGGCGATCCCACCGGGGGGCACCTGTCGCGCGCCACCAGCGAGGCGTTCGCCTAGACGTCGAAGTTGCTGGGCAGCACGATCATGTCGCGGATCGTCACGTTGCGCGGGCGCGTCAGCATGTACATCAGCGCGTCCGCGACCTCGACCGGTTCGATCAGGGCGCCGGCATCCTTCATGCGCTGCAGGCGTTCGGGTTCCCAATCCGCCAGCAGGGCCGAGATGACCGGCCCCGGAGAGACCTGTCCCACCCGCACGCCGTGGCCCATCAGCTGGCGGCGCATGGTCTGGACGAAACAGGTCACGGCCCATTTCGACGCGGTATAGACCGGCTCGACGTGGATCGGCGCGTGTCCGGCGATGGAGCTGGTGACGATGATGTCGCCCGTGCCGCGTTCGATCATGTGGGGGGCCACCGCATGGACGTTCTTCATCACCGCGTTGACGTTCAGGTTCAGCATGCGGTCGATGGCGGCCGGGTTGGTGTCGACCAGATCGCCGCCGATATAGCTGCCCGCGTTGCACAGCATGATGTCGATCTGGCCGACCTTGTCCAGGATCTGCGGCACCATCGCGTTGCAGCTGTCCGCGTCCAGCAGGTCGGTGACCTGGGCGATCGCATCTGCGCCCAACTCGCGCGTCAGCGCGTCCAGCGCGTCGGCGTTGCGGTCGACCAGCACCACGCGGGCGCCCGCCTCCAGCAGGGCGCGCGTGGCGGCCAGCCCGATGCCCGATGCGGCCCCGGTGATCGCGGCAACCTTGCCGTGCAGGTCTTGGGACATGGTATTCTCCTTGGGATGGTGTTCGGTCAGACGGCCAGGAAGCCGCCGTCGAGGGGCAGGACCGCCCCGGTGATCAGACCCGCATCGTCCGACAGCAGCAGCGCGATGGCGCGGGCCACGTCCTCGGCCTCGGCAAAGCGGCCCATCGGGTGGCGGGCCATCATCGGGTCGCGTTTGGCCGGCGCGCTCCAGGCGGCGGCCGCCAGTTCGGTCAGCGTGACGGTGGGCGCGATGGCCACGGCGCGGATGCCGTGGGGACCCAGTTCGCGCGCCATGACGCGGGTCGCGCCCTCCAGCCCGGCCTTGGACGCGGCATAGGCGACGTGGTCGGGGAATCCGCGATGGCCTGCGATGCTGGTGACGTTGACGATGGCCCCGCCGCCGCCCACGGCGATCCGGGCGCGGGCGAACTCCTGCGCGCAGATCAGCGCGCTGCGCAGGTTGATGTCCATCACCGTGTCATAGCCCGCGTCGGTCAGATCCAGCAGCCCCTCCAGCACGTTGGTGCCGGCGCAGTTGACCAGGAAGTCGCAGGTCCCGGCCTGGGCCATGGCATCGCGCGCGGCCGCGGGGTCGGACAGGTCGGCCACGATGGCGCGTGCGTCCAGGCTGTCCAGATCGGATTGCGTGCGGCTGATGGCCGTGACCCGCGCGCCGCGTTCGGCCAGCAGGATGGCGGTGGCCCGGCCGATGCCCTTGCCTGCGCCGGTGATGATGACGGATCTATCCGTGAAGGGCATCGTGGTCTCCTCTCAATGCGGCGTCGATGTCGCCGCGCAGGTCGCGGGCGGTGGCCTGAAGCGTCAGGAAGGCCCGATGGCGCGCGGCGTGCAGCCGCTGGCTGTCGGGATCGGGGTGATGGGTGGTCAGGACGCGCGACATGGCGGGCATGGCCGATGCCAGGTCGGGGAACACCCCGCCCGCGACCGCGCCCAGCATGGCCGCGCCCAGCAGGACGGGCTCGTCCGCCGCTGCGGCATCCACGGGCAGGCCGGTCGCATCGGCCAGCAGCTGGCGGATCAGCGGATGGCGGCCCGCGCCCCCGCTGATGGCGATGCGCGCGACCGGTGCCCCGTGGGCGGCCTGGGTCGCGATGATCTGGCGCAGGCCGTAACCCAGCCCGCAGACCCCCGCGACATACAGCGAGATCAGGGATGCCAGGTCCGTGTCCATCCCCTGGCCGCTGACGATGGCGCGGGCATGGGGGTCGGCAAAGGGCGCACGGTTGCCCAGGAATTCCGGCACCACATGCAGGTGGGCCGCCTGCCGCACGGCGTCGGGCGCGGCCTGGTCCGCCAGCCATTCGGGCAGGGACCGGCCCTGCGCGCGGGCGGCGTCGACCGCCTGGTCGTGGGCGGGATGCAGGCGCAGCAGGTGGTCGATGGCCGCGCCCGCGACCGACTGCCCGCCCTCGTTCAGCCACATGCCCGGCACCATGGCCGAGAAATAGGGCCCCCAGACACCCGGCACGAAGGCCGGGTTCCGCGTCGTGGTCATGGTGCAGGACGATGTGCCGAACACATAGCCCACCGTGTCGACCGGATCGCCCATCGCGGCGACGGTGCCGACCCCGCCCGCATGCGCGTCGATCAGCCCTGCGCCGACGGCGATGCCGGGCCGCAGGCCCATGGCGCGCGCCGCATCGGCGGTCAGGCCCGCGCCAAGGGGCGTGGCGGGCGGCACGACCTGCGTGCCGATGCGCGCGAAGCCTTCGTCGGCCAGCACGCCCAGGCCGATGGCGCGGAAGTAATCGGCGTCCCACCGGCCCTCATGCGCCAGATAGGTCCATTTGCAGGTCACCGTGCAGGTCGACCGCGCGGTGCTGTCCGTGGCCTTCCAGGTCAAAAAATCGGTCAGGTCGAAGAAATGGCGCGCCGCGTCAAAGACCTGGGGCCGGTTCTCGCGCAGCCACAGCAGCTTTGGCGTCTCCATCTCGGGAGAGATGCGCCCGCCGACATAGCGCAGGACGTCGTGCCCGCCCGCATTGATGCGCGCCGCCTGGTCGACCGCGCGGTGGTCCATCCAGACGATGATGTCGCGGTCGGGATGGGCGGGGTCGCCCACGCCCAGGGGCGTATCGCCCACCACCACCAGCGAACAGGTGGCGTCGAACCCGATGCCTGCCACGCGGGCCGCGTCGATCCCGGCCTGGGCCACCGCGGCGCGGGTCGCGGTGCAGACCGCGTCCCAGACCTGCGCGCTGGACTGTTCGGCGATCACCCCGTCAGGGCGGTGCATGGCGATGTCGCATTTCCCGGTGCCAAGCGCGGCGCCCGTGGCGTCGAACACGCCCGCCCGCGCCGATCCGGTGCCGACGTCGATGCCGATCAGGTACCGGTCCATCAGCGCCATTCCCGCCCGATATAGATCGCCAGCAGGATGATCAGGCCCTTGATGACGTCCTGCATGTAGGGGTTGATGCCCACCAGGTTCAGGCCGTTGTTCAGGATGCCCAGCAGCACCGCGCCGATCAGCGTGCCCAGGATCAGCCCGCGGCCGCCTGCGATGGCGGTGCCGCCCAGGACAACGGCCGCGATGGCGTCCAGCTCGAATCCCACGCCAGCGTTGGGCTGGCCGCTCATCAGGCGGCCGGTCAGCACGATGGCGGCCAGCGACGCGGTCAGCCCCGAGATGGCATAGACCGCCAGCTTGACCAGCCGGGTGCGCACGCCGGACAGGCGGGCGGCGGTCTCGTTGCCGCCGATGGCATAGACGTGGCGGCCGAAGGGCGTGCGCTGCAGCAGCAGCCAGGCCAGCGCATAGACGACGATCATGATGATCACCGGCACGGGCATGATGCCCACCCGGCCGACGCCGAACCAGGACACCCAGCCCGGCAGCCCGCTGATCGGATAGCCGCCTGAATAGATCAGGCCCAGCCCGCGGGCGATGCCCATCGTGGCCAGGGTCACGATGATTGCGGGCATCTTGCCCCAAGCCACCAGCACGCCGTTGAACAGCCCCAGCCCCAGCCCGACCAGCAGGGCGGCGGCGATGCCCACCCCACCGGGCAGGCCCATGTTGACCATGATGCCGGCCGCGACCGTGCCGGCCAGCGCCATGACCGCGCCCACAGACAGGTCGATCCCACCGGTCAGGATGACGAAGGTCATGCCCACCGCCAGGATGCCCACGACCGACACCTGCCGCAGCACGTTCAGGATGTTGTTCACGGTGAAGAAGTTGTCGCTGGCGAAGGCCATCAGCACCGACACCACGATCAGCCCGACCAGGGGCAGCGCCAGGGGCGAATGCAGCAGCCAGTCGAAGGCGCGGTGCTTGGCGGTGTTTGCGTCATGCGACATGGTGGACCTTTCCCGTTGTTGCATGTGTCATGATCCCTTCCGAGGTGATCGCGTCCCCCTCGACCGTCGCGACGATCCCGCCAGAGCGGAAGACGCAGACCCGGTCGGCCATGCCGATGACTTCCGGCAGTTCTGACGAGATCATGATGATGGCGTATCCCTGCGCCGTGAACCGGCGCATCAGCTGATAGATTTCGGCCTTTGCGCCGACGTCGATGCCGCGCGTGGGTTCGTCGAAGATCAGCACCCGCATCTGGTGGTTCAGCCAGCGGGCGATGACGACCTTCTGCTGGTTGCCGCCCGACAGGGTGTCGACGCGGGCGCGGGGGCCCTGGGCCTTGACGCGCACCTGCTCCATCGCGGCCCGGGTCGAGGCCAGTTCCTTCTTGAAGTCGATGAACCAATGGGCCTGGCGATATTTGCCGTAGTTGTTCACCGACACGTTCTGCAGGATGGAAAAGGCCGTGATCAGCCCCTGTTCCTTGCGGCTTTCGGGCAGAAGGCCGATGCCGCGGGCCAGCCCGTCGGCCGGGTCGCGCAGGCGCGCCTCGGCGCCGTCCACGCGGATCTTGCAGCGCGCGGCGGGATATTCGCCCAGGATCGACAGGACGGTCTCGGTGCGCCCGGATCCGACCAGCCCGGCAAAGCCCAGGATCTCTCCGGCGCGCAGTTGAAAGGACGATACCGGGCCGCCGCGACGCAGCTGCACCTCGACCGCCTCCAGCACGACGGGGGCCGCGGGGTCGCGGGCGGGCTTGGGGGGAAAGCTGTTCTCGATGCGGCGGCCGACCATCATCTCGACCAGGCGGTCGATGGTAACGTCGGCGACATCGGTGCTGCCGACATATTCGCCGTCGCGCAGCACGGTGATGCGGTCGCAGATCTCGAATATTTCGTCCAGGTGGTGAGAGATGAAGACGATGGCCACCCCGGCGGCGCGCAGTTCGCGCATGACCTTGAACAGGTGTTCCGTCTCGGACGGGGTCAGGGTCGCGGTGGGTTCGTCCAGGACCAGGATGCGGGCGTCCAGCGACAGCGCCTTGGCGATCTCGACAAACTGCTGTTCGGCGACCGACAGGCGCGCGATGGGCACGTCCAGCGGCAGGTCGACCTCAAGCCGCCGCAGGATCGCCTGCGCGCGGACCCGCATCGCCTTGCGGTCCAGAAGGCCCAGGGGGCCGCGCATCTCGCGGGCCAGGAACATGTTCTCGACCGCGGTCAGGCCGGGGATCAGGCTGAATTCCTGGAACACGATGCCGACGCCCGCCGCGATTGCCGCGTCATAGGTGGCAAAGCTGCGCGGCTCTCCATCGATCAGGATCTGGCCGTCCGAGGGCTGGATGATGCCGCTGACGATCTTCATCAGCGTCGATTTCCCGGCGCCGTTCTCGCCCAGAAGGGCGTGCACTTCTCCGGCGCGGACATGCAGGTCCACGCCATGCAGGACCTCGATCCGGCCAAAGCTTTTGCGTATTCCCCTGAGTTCCAGCATCTTGCCCCCTTTCGTTCGGCCGCGCCCCGTCGGGGGCGCGGCCGGGTCCGTCACCAGCTGAAGTCGGCCGCGTTCTCGGCATCGACCGTGCGCACGTCGATTGGCACCTCGGTCGGTACCACGCGCGCGCCCCAGTACTGGGCCAGCGCCATGCCCAGGCCCACGCGGACCTGGTCGCGCGGGAACTGCGCGGTGGTCTGGATGAACGGGCCGCCGTCGGCGATGGCCTTGACCGCCTCGGGGGCGCCGTCGACCGAGGTCAGCTTGATGTCGCGGCCCGACCCCTGGATCGCGGCCAGCGCACCCATCGCACCGCCGTCGTTGACCGAGAAGATGCCGGCCAGATTCTGGTGCGACTGGATCATGTTCTCGACCACGCCCAGGGCGACGGACCGGTCCTGGCGGCCGTTCTGGGTGTCGACCAGGGTGATGCCCTCGTGCTCGGCCAGGGCCTCCTTGCAGCCCTCGACGCGCTGCAGGATCGGCACGACCGGGATGCCGTCCAGGATGGCGACCTCTCCCTGGCCGCCCAGGGCCTCGGCCAGATAGGCGCAGGACTGATAGCCCGCGTCGCGGTTCTTGGAGCCCACGAAGGTGTCGACCGGGCCGTTGGCGTTGGCGTCGACCGCGACCACGATCACGCCCTGGTCCTTGGCCATGCGCACCGCCGATTCGACGCCCGCGCTGTCGGTGGGGTTCAGCAGCAGGATGTCGATCCCCTGCTGCAGCATGTCCTCGACGTCCGAGATCTGCTTGGCCACGTCATGGCCCGCGTCGGTCACGATGACCTCGGCGCCGATCTGGGCGGCGGCCTCGTTCAGGGCCTCCTGCATGGACACGAAATAGGGGTTGTTCATCTCCTGGAACGTCATGCCGATCTTCAGCGTGTCGTCCTGGGCGGCGGCAAGGCCGGCCGAGGCGACAAAGCCCAGCGCGGCGGCGGATACGGTCTTGAGCAAGGTATTCATCATAGTCCTCCCTTCGATGTGCAGTCGGCAGTCCCCCTCCGGTCGCGGCCCGCATGGGGAACCGCGTCGCGCAGGGTATGGGGTGGTGTGGCGGGTTCAGCTGGCCATGCGGATCGTCTGGTTGGCGGCGAAGGTCGCGCGGAATTCCGACGGCGACATCTTCTTCAGCTTGAGGAAATGGCGGTTGAAGTTCGACAGGTTCGAAAAGCCCACGTCAAAGCAGATATCGGCGACCTTGGCGTCGGGGTCCGACAGCAGCATGTGACAGGCCAGGTCGATCCGCATCTGGTTGCGATAGCGGACCAGCGTGGTCCCGGTATGGCGCTTGAACGACCGCGAGAACGCGCTTTGGCTCTGTCCGGTCAGGTCGGCCAGTTCCGTTTCGCTGACCGCGTCCAGCAGGTTTTCCCGCAGATGGCCCAAGGCGCGGTTCATGTCCGATTCCTCGGCCCGCTGCATGTCCATGACAAAGCTCAGGCTGGCCAGCGTCTGCGCCTTGGGCGCCGTCGCCAGCAGGTCCAGGATCTGGAAGAACAGCCCCAGCCGGCGCACGCCGCGCGCGTCGATCAGCTTGCCCATCAGCGGCATCACCGCACGCGAGGTGTCGTCGTCGAACAGCAGGCCCCGGCGGCTGCGCTCCAGCAGGTGCCGGGCGGATTCCAGCTCGGGGAATGCCCCGCGGGCGGCCTCGATGAAGCTTTCGGGGAACTGGATGACCTTGGTGCGGCAGGGCACGATCTGTCCGGGGCGGATGTCGCTGATCCAGTTCTGGGGCAGGTTCGGCCCGGTCATGATCAGCTGGCCGGGCCCGAATTCGCCGACATGGTCGCCGATATAGAACTTACCCGAGGTCGCCACGACCAGGTGGATCTCGTATTCCGGATGGAAGTGCCAGCGAACCGTGCGGAAGGGATAGCCGTGCTGCCACGCGGCAAAGGATTCACCCTTGCGGATATGGACCAGTTCCAGATCTGGCTGCATCGCGTTCCCCCTCTCCGCGCCAGCACGGCCCGCTGCTGCGATGCCGGCCCTCCAAGGCGCTGGACCTTTGCTAGCACGGGTGGTCGGGACGCGGCCACGACGGCACGGCGAATCTTCAGATACTTTTTTGACACCGGATGCCGAAAAATCATCATGTCAGCGGGACGGGAACCGCGGCATGAAAATGCTGCCATGCAGCATGGCCGCGCGACTGGCGCCTTGCCCGATGGGAAATGGCTGCAACCCAAGGCTGCAGCCATTCCAAAACGCCGGGGCGGCGGTCATACTTTTCAGGCGCGTTTCAGTCCGGCATGCGGATCTGGATCTTGACGTCGGTGTCGCGCGCCTCGACCGCGCGGTCGAAGGCGGCGATGCTGTCCGCGAACGGGATCGTGGCCGAGATCAGCGGCGACAGGTCGACCTTGCCCGCAGCGATCAGCGATATCGCACGGTCATAGACGTTGGCATAGCGGAACACCGTCTCGATGCGCAGCTCCTTGGCCTGCAGGCCGACGATGTCGACCGGCACTGGATCGACCGGCATGCCAACCAGCACGACCGTGCCGCCCGGACGCGCCAGCGCCGGCAGGCCCAGGATCGCGGGGGCCGCCCCGGAACATTCGAAGACGACGTCCGCACCCCATCCATCGGTGGCCTCGGCGATCGCCTTGGCTGCGGGGGTGGTGCGGATGTTGACGGTCTCGATGCCCGGATAGGCGCCGATGATGTCCAGCTTGGGCTGAGCCAGATCCGCGACCAGCACCTTGGCGCAGCCCCCCGCCAGCGCCGCCAGCGCGGTCATCATGCCGATGGGCCCGGCGCCGGTGACCAAGCCGATGTCGCCCGGCTGGATGCGTGCCCGCAGCGCGGCCTGCATGCCGATCGCAAAGGGCTCGACCATCGCGCCCTGCGCGAAGGAGACCTGGTCGGGCAGCCGGTAGGTATAGGCCGCCGGATGCACGACCTGCGGCGTCAGGCAGCCATGCACGGGCGGGGTGGCCCAGAACCGCACCGCCGGATCGACGTTGTAGATGCCCAGCTTGGCCGCGCGCGAGGTCGCATCGGGAATGCCGGGCTCCATGCAGACCCTGTCGCCGGGCTTCAGGTGCGTGACCTGGGCGCCCACCTCGACCACGGTGCCCGATGCCTCGTGCCCCAGGACCATCGGCTGCTCGACCACGAAGGGGCCGATCTTGCCGTGGGTATAGTAATGCACGTCCGACCCGCAGATGCCGACCGTATGGACCGCGATGCGCACGTCGGTGGGCGACAGGTCCTGATCCAGCGCGATGTCGCGCAGCGCCAGCTGACCCTTGTGTTCCAGTACCAGTGATGTCGCCATGTCGTCCCCTCCGATGTTGCGATCCGCTGCCGACAGAACGCCGGGCGCGCAGCGGTGTAAATCCGTCCAGTGGCCGTCGGGCCATGAAATCTGCGGGAACGGAAAAAAACTATCACCGCAACGATGGGCAGGGATGTTAAAAAACGTGACTTATTGAGATAAATTGTTGCATTGCGCGCGCGTTTGTGACTGACTGCGCCCCAATCTGATCAGGGAGAAGCACAGATGTCCGTCCCGTCCCGCTATCGAGTATGCGTCGTAGGCCTTGGGTCCATGGGCATGGGGGCGGCGCTGTCCTGCCTGCGTGCCGGACTGACCACCAGCGGCATCGACCTGGATGCGGGGCGTCGTGACGCCTTTGCGGCCCAGGGGGCCGAGGGCGTGGCGGATGGCGTCGCGGGCCTCGGCGGCGATTTCGACGCGGTGATCGTGCTGGTCGTGAACGGTGCGCAGGCGCGTCAGGTGATCCTGGGGCAGGGGGGCGTGGCCGACCGCATCGCGCCCGGCGGCGCGATCATGGTCAGCTGCACCCAGTCGGCGGATGATGCGCGCGCCTTGGGCGCGGATCTGGCGGCGCGGGGGGTGCTGATGCTGGACGCGCCGGTCTCGGGCGGGGCGGCCAAGGCCGCGCAGGGGGCGATGACGGTCATGGCCTCGGGGCCGGATGCGGCTTTCGACGCGCTGGCCCCGGTGCTGGAGGCGGTGGCCGCCAAGACCTATCGCATCGGGCCTGACATCGGGCAGGGTGCCACGGTCAAGGTCATCCACCAGCTGCTGGCGGGCGTGCATATCGCGGTGGGCGCCGAGGCGATGGCCCTGGCCGCCCGCGCGGGCATCCCGCTGGACACGATGTATGACGTTGTGACCAACGCCGCCGGCAATTCCTGGATGTTCGAGAACCGGATGAAGCATGTGGTCGATGGCGACTACACCCCGACCTCGGCGGTGGACATCTTCGTCAAGGATCTGGGGCTTGTGACGGAAACCGGGCGCGCCCTGGGGTTCCCGCTGCCCCTGGCCTCGACTGCCTTCGCGATGTTCCAGCAGGCCTCCAACATGGGCCATGGGCGTGAGGATGACAGCGCAGTGATCAAGACCTTCTCGGGCATCACCCTGCCGGAGGGGAAGGCATGAAGATCGGCGTCATCGCGGATGATTTCACGGGCGCGACCGATATCGCCGGGTTCCTGGTCGCGGGCGGGCTGACCACCACGCAGATGATCGGCGTGCCGGACGCCGACGCGCAGGTCGATGCCGATGCGGTGGTGATCTCTCTGAAAAGCCGGTCGAACCCGGCGGCGGAGGCCGTGGGCGACAGCCTGGCCGCGCTGGACTGGCTCAGGGCGCGGGGCTGCGCGCAGATCTATCAGAAATACTGCTCGACCTTCGACTCGACGGCCGAGGGCAATATCGGCCCGGTGGCCGATGCGCTGATGGCGGCCCTTGGCACCGACATCACGGTGATCTGCCCGGCGCTGCCGGTGAACGGGCGGTCGGTCTATCTGGGCCATCTGTTCGTGGGGCAGGACCTGCTGCAGGATTCGGGCATGCGCGATCACCCGATCACGCCGATGCGCGACAGCAGCCTGATCCGGCTGATGGAGGGGCAGGCCCAGGGCCGTTGCGGGCTGGTCGATGCGGCGACCGTCGATCAGGGGCCGCAGTCCGTGCGCGACCGCATCGCGGCGCTGCGGGCCGAGGGGGTGCGCTACGTCGTGCTGGACGCGATCAGCGACGCGCATCTGGCGACCCTGGGACAGGCCGTGGCGGACATGGCGCTGGTCACCGGCGGGTCGGGGCTGGGACACGGCATCGCGCGGGCGGTGTCGGGCGGGGCCGATGCCCAGGCCCAGGACGCGGGCGCGCCGCTGGCGGGGCCGGCGGTGGTGATCTCGGGGTCCTGTTCCGTGATGACCAACCGGCAGGTCGCGGCCTATCGCGCACTGGCGCCGACGCTGGACGTGGATGTGGACCGCTGCCTGGCGGATGCCGACGCCTATGGCGCCGAACTGGCCGAATGGGTGCTGGCGCAGCCGCAGGGCCGCGCGCCGATGATCACCGCGACCGCCGATCCGGCCCGCCTGCGCGAGATCCAGGGACAGCATGGCGCCGCGGCGTCCGAGGCGGTCGAGCGCACCTTCGCCGCCGCCGCCGCGCGTCTGGCTGAAGGCGGCATCACCCGCTTCATCGTTGCGGGAGGAGAGACCTCTGGGTCCGTCACGCAGGCGCTGAAGGTCACTGGCTTTGCCATCGGGCCGCAGATCGCGCCCGGCGTGCCGTGGGTCCGGGCGGTGGACAAGCCGCTGTCGCTGGCGCTGAAATCCGGCAATTTCGGGGCCGAGACCTTCTTCACCGACGCGCAGGAGGTCCGCCCATGAGCGCCGCCGACCGCATGGTGCTGCTGTGCCGCAGCCTGTTCGATCGCGGCTATTCCGTGGGCGGGGCGGGGAACGTGTCGGTCCGCAATCCTGATGGCGGCTTCACCGTGACCCCCACGGGCAGCAGCCTGGGCCGCCTGTCGGCCGATGCGCTGTCGGTGATCGGCGCGGATGGCGAGCCGCTGCCGGGCCCGAAGCCCTCCAAGGAATTCGCCTTCCACCGCGCGCTGTACGATGTGCGGCCGCAGGCGGGGGCGATCGTGCATCTGCATTCGACCTATCTGACGGCGCTGTCCTGCCTGGAGGGGCTGCCGCGCGACAACGCGATCCGGCCCTTCACCCCCTATTACGTCATGCGCATCGGGCACATGCCGGTCATCCCCTATTCCCGCCCCGGATCGCCGCAGATCGGGCTGGACCTGGCCGCCGCGGCGCAGGGCAGCAGCGCGCAGGCCTTCCTGCTGGCCTCCCACGGGGTCGTCGTGCTGGGCCGCGACATCGACGATGCCGTGAACAATGCCGAGGAGCTGGAGGAGACCGCCAAGCTGCAGTTCATCCTGCGCGGTGAAAAGCTGCATTACCTGACTGAGGCCGAGATCGCCGAACTGGGCGGAGGATACTGACATGACCCGCATTGCCGCGAACCTCTCGATGCTGTTCACCGACGCGCCCTTTCTGGACCGGTTCGACCGGGCGGGGGCCGCGGGCTTCGACACGGTCGAGTTCCTGTTTCCCTATGACCACCCCATCGAGGTGGTGAAGACCCGGCTGGACCGCAACGGGTTGCGTCTGTCGCTGATCAACGCGCCCGCGGGCGATTGGGCGGCGGGAGAGAGGGGCTTTGCCGCGCGTCCAGGAAAGCGAACCGAGTTCCGCGCCAGCGTGGAGCAGGCGATCACCTATGCCACGGGCCTGGGTTGTCCGCGCATCCACGTGATGTCCGGGATCACCGCCGATGAACCCGACCGCGCCGCCTGCGAGGCGGTCTGGACCGAAAACCTGCGCGAGGCCGCCGACATGGCCGCGGCGGCCGGCCTGTTCATCAGCATCGAGCCGTTGAACAGCCGCGACGTGCCGGGATACTTCATCGCCCATCAGGACCCGACGCTGGCCCTGATCGAACGCCTGGGCCGTCGCAACGTGCTGCTGCAGTTCGACGTCTATCACACCCAGATCATGGACGGCGACATCATCCGCCGGATCGAGCGGTTGAAGGGCGCCTATGGCCATGTCCAGATCGCGGGCGTTCCCGACCGGCACGAACCCGACACGGGCGAGCTGAACTATGCCGAGATCTTCGCGGCCTTCGACCGGACCGGGTTCGAGGGGCCCTTGGGTTGCGAATACAACCCGCGCGGCCGGACCGAGGACGGTCTGGGCTGGGCCGCGCCCTATCTGCGCGCGGTGCCATGATCCCGGCCGAACGCCAGCAGTTCATCCTGTCCTGCCTGGCCGAACGCGACATCGTCAGCATCGCCGACCTGGTGGACCGCCTGGGCGTGTCGCACATGACCGTGCGCCGCGACATCCAGGCGCTGGAGGAGGCGGGGCGCGTGTCCTCGGTCACCGGCGGCGTGCGCCTGTCGCGGAGGTTGGCGCAGGAGCTGCCGCATCTGCAGAAGGCCGCGATGAACACCGGGGCCAAGCGCGCGGTGGGGCAGGCGGCGGCCGATCTGGTCCGCGACGGCATGGTGATCTATCTGGACGCGGGCACGACGCTGTTGGAACTGGCGCGCCAGATCGCCGGGCGGCGGGGGCTGACGGTGGTCACGAACGACTTCGTCATCTGCGCCTGGCTGTCCACGCATTCGGACTGCACGCTTTATCACAGCGGCGGGCTGGTCGAACGCGCGAACCAGTCCTGCGTGGGCGGGGCGGCCTCCGAGGCGCTGGCGCGGTTCAACTATGACATCGCCTTCATCTCGACCTCGTCCTGGACAGTGGCGGGGCTGAGTTCGCCCTCCGAGGCCAAGGGCCCGGTCAAGCGCGTCGCGGTCGATCGCGCGCGGCGCGCCGTGCTGGTGTCGGATTCGACAAAATACGGCGCGGTGGCGGCGATGAACATCCTGCCCGTCTCGGTTTTCGACACGGTCGTGACCGATGCGGGCATCGACGCAGGCGCGGCGGACGCGCTGCGCGAGATGGGGGTGCAGGTGATCCTGGCCCCCGACCTGAAGGGAGAGAGCCTATGACCATCGTTGTGACCGGCGGCGCCGGTTTTCTGGGCGAGCGCCTGATCGCGGCCCTGCTGAAGGACGGCGCGGAACGCATCGTGTCGCTGGACCGCGTGGCCTGCCCGGTCGATGACGCGCGGGTGGAGAGCCTGGTCGGCTCCATCGACGACGCGGATGCCGTGGCCCGCGCGCTGTCGGGGGGCGCGGAGACGGTCTATCACTTGGCCGCCGTGCTGTCGGGCCAGTCCGAGGAGGATTTCGACACCGGCCTGCACATCAACGTCGACGCCACGCGCCTGCTGCTGGAGGCCTGCCGCAAGCTGGACCGCGCGCCGCGCTTCGTCTTCACCAGCTCGCTGGCCGTCTTCGGCGGAGAGATGCCGCAGATCGTGCCGCCGACCATGGCGCTGATGCCCCAGTCCTCCTATGGCTGCGGCAAGGCCATCGGCGAACTGCTGGTCAGCGAATACAGCCGCAAGGGCTTCGTCGACGGGCTGACCGTGCGCCTGCCCACGATCTGCGTGCGCCCCGGCGCGCCCAATTCGGCGGCCTCCAGCTTTGTGTCGGGGATCATCCGCGAACCGGTTGCGGGGCAGGCGTCGGAATGCCCGGTGCCGCTGGATACGCGGCTGTGGATCAGCTCTCCGGGCGTGGCGGTCACGAATCTGGTCCGCGCGGGCCGCATCCCCGCCGCCGATCTGGGCATCAACCGCGTCATGGACCTGCCGGGCATCACCGCGACCCCGGCCCAGATGCTGGACAGCCTTGAGCGGCTGGTGGGCACCGAGGCCCGCGCCCGCGTGGCCCTGACCCGCGATGCGCGCGTCGAGGCCATCGTCTGCAGCTGGCCCGGCGCCTTCGACGTGACCCGCGCGCGCGCCCTGGGCTTTGACGCTGATACCGATTTCGACGCGATCCTGACGCAGTTTCTGGCCGATCGCTGAGCGTTTTCAACTGGAGGCGCCCCATGCCGGGCGCAGTGGAGGAGTAACCCATGGCTGAACCCGGAATGGAGTTCCAGCTGATCGCAGGACTTGGCTTTGCCATCTTCCTGCTGATCTTCCTGGTCGTGAAGACCAAGGTCCACGCGATCATCGCGCTGGTCATCGCCGCGTCCGTGTCGGGCCTGATCGGCGGCATGATGCCCGCCGAGGTGATCAATTCGATCACCACCGGTTTCGGCCGCACGCTGTCCACCATCGGCCTGGTCATTGGCTTCGGCGTGATGATGGGCCGCATCCTGGAGGTGTCGGGCGCGGCCGAGCAGATGGCCTATTCGCTGATCCGCTGGGTCGGGAAGAAGCGCGAGGACTGGGCGATGGTCCTGACGGGCTATATCGTGTCGATCCCGATCTTCTGCGACAGCGCCTTCGTGATCCTGTCGCCGCTGGTCAAGGCGCTGGCGCGGTCGTCGGGCAAGTCGGTGCTGACGCTTGGCATCGCGCTGGCGGGCGGGCTGATGCTGACCCACCATGCCGTGCCGCCGACCCCCGGCCCCCTGGGCGTCGCGGGCATCTATGGCGTCGATCTGGGGCTGATGATCCTGTGGGGCATCGTCTTCACGATCCCCGGCATGGCGGTCATCGTCTTCTATGCCCGCGCCATGGGCCCCCGGATCGAGCGGATGATCCAGACCGACACCGGCGAGGACCTCTCGGCCGCCTATCGTCAGTTCGAGGAGGCCGTGGACGACCGCCAGAAGGTCCTGCCGTCCCTGGGCCTGTCAGTGCTGCCGCTGCTGCTGCCGATCGTGCTGATCTTCCTGAACACCATCGCCACGGCGGTCGTGCGCACCTCGGGCGACCCGGCGCTGGAGACGAACCTGCTGGTGCAGGCGATGTCCTTCTTCGGCAACCCGGTGATCGCGGTGGCCATCGGCCTTCTGGTGTCGATCTATACCCTGCTGCCCGGCCGTCCGCGCGACGAGGTGCTGGGCTACATGGAGCAGGGCGTCGAAAGCGCGGGCATCATCCTGCTGGTGACCGGTGCGGGCGGGGCCCTGGGCTCGGTCCTGCGCGATTCGGGCGCGGGCGACGTGATCGGCCAGGCGGTGGCGGGTCTTGCCATCCCGGCGGTGCTGATCCCCTTCGTGATCAGCTCTCTGGTGCGCCTGATCCAGGGTTCGGGCACGGTCGCGATGATCACGGGCGCGTCGATCTCGGCGCCGATCCTGATGAACATGCCGGACGTGAACATGGTCTTTGCCGCCCAGGCCGCGGCCATCGGGTCGATGGTCTTCGGCTATTTCAACGACAGCTACTTCTGGGTCATCAACCGGATGCTGGGCGTCAAGCAGGCCAAGCACCAGATGCTGCTGTGGTCGGTGCCGACCACGCTGGCCTGGGGATCGTCGCTGGCCATGCTGTTGATCTGCAACGCGCTGTTCGGCTAGGGTCGGATCGCTGCCGCACGGTCGACCTTGATCGTGCGGCAAACACTTCCTTAATGGAACCGAAGGTCGCCCTTCGTGTTGCGCTGACGCGCCGCATGGCGGGGCAGCAGCAAAAGGGACGGCGGGACAACATGGATGCTTCGAGTGATCGGCTGGCCCGTCCGGGATGGAACTGCTGGCGGGTCGAACAATCGGGGCGGTTCGCTTTCATCGCCGATGCCGACGAATATTTCCGTGCCGTGCGCCAGGCCATGCTGCAGGCGCGCCATTCGATCCTGATGATCGGTTGGGACTTCGACGCCCGCATCCACCTGGGCGACGCCGCGGACGGCGGCCCCCCGGCCTTGGGCGATTTCGTGATGTGGCTGGCCCGCCGCCGCCCCACGCTGCACGTGCGCCTGCTGCGGTGGGACACCGGTGCCTTCAAGGCGATGTTCCGGGGCAGCACGCTGTTGACGATCCTGCGCTGGAAGATGCATCCGCGCATCACGCTGCGCCTGGACGGCAAGCACCCGCTGGCCAGTTCGCATCACCACAAGATCGTCGTCATCGACGACTGCCTGGCCTTCTGCGGCGGCATCGACATGACCGAGGGCCGGTGGGACACGCGCGAACACAAGGACGACGATCCGCGCCGCACCAGCGCCAGCGGCAAGCTGATGAAGCCCTGGCACGACGCGACCAGCGCCTTTGACGGACCCGCCGCGCGGGCGATGGGCGATCTGGCCCGCGACCGCTGGCGCATCGCCTGCGGCGAGGAGCTGTCGGCGGTCAGCGACGCGTCGGGATGCTGGCCCGACGCAATCAAGCCCACGTTCCGCGACGTGGCGCTGGCCATCGCGCGGACCCGCCCGGACATTCCCGACGTCCAGCCGGCCTACGAGGTCGAGCAGATGTATCTGGACCTGATCGCGCGGGCGAAACGGGTCATCTATGCCGAAAGTCAGTATTTCGCATCCCGCCGCATCGCCCAGGCCATCGCCAAGCGCCTGGCCGAGGACGATCCCCCCGAGATCGTCATCATCAACCCGGTCAGCGCCCAAGGCTGGCTGGAGCCGATGGCGATGGACACCGCCCGCGCCCAGCTGGTCGAGGCGCTGCGCAAGCTGGACCATCGCGACCGGCTGCGCATCTATCACCCGGTGACCGATGCGGGTGCCGAGATCTATGTCCATGCCAAGGTGACGATCGTCGACGACACCTATCTGCGGGTCGGGTCGTCGAACTTCAACAACCGCTCGATGCGGCTGGACACGGAATGCGACGTGATGCTGGCCGCCGAACGTCCGGGCGCCGAGGCGACGCGCGCCACGATCACCGCGCTGCGCGACGACCTGCTGGCGGAACATCTGGCGATGACGCCCGATCAGGTCACGCAGGGCATCAAGGAACATGGCAGCCTGATCGCGATGATCGATGCCAATCGCGGCACGCAGGGGCAGGGCCGTACCCTGATCCCCTATGAGATCCCCGAGTTGAGCGGCTTTGAGGCCTGGCTGGCCGAGAACGAGATCCTGGACCCCGAGGGGCCCGACAAGATCTTTGAGCCTTTGGGCAAGCGCAAGGGCCTGATCCGTCGCTGGCACTGGCCCAAGCGCCTGAAATGGCGCCGGCGCAAGTCGGCCTAGTCCTGGTCGGGCCCCGTGGGCAGCCCCTTGCTGAGCCCGGACACGCTGATCCCGTTCAGCAGCCCCGCATCGATGGCCTTGCGGATCGCATGGGGGTTGTCCTCGACCCCCAGGGCGGTGCGCGCCATGCGCAGCCGATAGCGCAGCGCGGTGCGCGAGATGCCAAGCGCCTCGCAGGCCTGGTCATAGGTCATGCCGCAGGCGATCGCCTCCAGCGCGTCGACCAGGATCGGGCGCAGCGAGGCGGTGCGGTCGACCATGTCATGCGCCCGTTTCAGCAGGTCGGCCATGCTGGCGATCTCGGCATCCGTGAACTCGCGCTCGCCATGGGACGCCCCGATATAGGACCGCGATTCGGCCGGGCCGTAGGACAGTGCCGCGCCATAGGTCAGGCCGTGGTCGCGCGCCTGGCCCATCACGTTCAGCGGATCGGGCAGCAGGCAGGTCAGGGCACTCCACCGGATCTGGCCCTCGTTCAGGACGCACCACATGACCATCGGGTCGCCGACGCCCAGATTGCAGCGGGTATAGGTCTGGATCCACTGCGAGGGATAGGTCGACACGCGCCTGACCGGGCGCGAATAGCGGATATGCAACCCCAGGGTGAAGCCGCGGGGTGCCAGTACCGACAGGGCATCGTCGATCTGGGCAAGGGCGTGCACGGACATCCGGAAGACACCTGGAACAGCGAAAACGACACAGGGTGAACAGATTTGTTCGCCCATTTAAGAGCAGCCGGCGGGTACGGCAAGGGGGGCTTTCCTGACTGTCGTTGCAGCGGGGCAACATAGCCTTACGGGGCTATAGTCCCGCGGGGTCATTTGCCCTTATGCGATGTCTTGCGCACGTCGTGCCTGTCGGGACGGTTAGCGGGCGCTATGCCCTCATTTCAGTCATGTCAGGACGCCCCTTCGGGGGTGTCCTTTTTTTCATGTCCGACGCGGGCTTGCGCCCGGCGGGGGGATCGCTAGCCTGCGCCCGAAATCGCAAACAGGGAAGTGGTCCGATGGAACGTGTGAAACTGGGCGGCAGCGCGGTCGAGGTCAGCCGGATCTGCCTGGGGACGATGACCTTCGGCAACCAGACCGCCGAGGCGGAGGCCCATGCGCAGATGGATGCCGCGCTGGAGGTCGCGATGACCTTCATGGACTGCGCCGAGATGTATCCCGTGAACCCCGTCCGCCGCGAGACGGTCGGCCTGTCCGAGGAGATCATCGGGCGCTGGCTGGCGCGGACCGGCAACCGCGACCGGGTCGAGATCGCGACCAAGATCACCGGACCCAGCCAGATGGTCCGCGACGGGGCGCCGTTCGACGGGGCGACGGTCACGGCCTGCATCGACGCCTCGCTGCGCCGGCTGCAGACGGACCGGATCGACCTTTATCAGCTGCACTGGCCGGTGCGCGGATCGTATGGGTTCCGGCAGAACTGGGCCTTCGATCCGTCGGGCCAGGACAAGGCGCAGACGCTGGCGCATATGCGCGACGTGCTGGGCGCGCTGTCGGATGCGGTCGATGCGGGCAAGATCCGCGCCGTGGGCCTGTCGAACGAATCGGCCTGGGGCCTGACGCGGTGGTGCGACGTGGCCGATGAGATCGGCGGGCCGCGGATGGCCGCGATCCAGAACGAGTATTCGCCGCTTTATCGTCTCTACGACACCGATCTGGCCGAGGTCGCGGTGAACGAGGACGTCACGCTGCTGTCCTATTCGCCGCTGGCGGCGGGCCTGCTGACCGGGAAATACGCCTCGGGCGCGATGCCCGAGGGCAGCCGCGCGGCGGTCGACAAGGCCACCGGCGGGCAGGGCAACCTGGGTGGGCGCAAGACCGACCGCGGCGTGGACGCGGCCGAGGCCTATGGCCGCCTGGCGGCGGAGCATGGCTGGGACGTGGTGCATATGGTCATAGCCTGGCAGCTGACGCGCCCCTTCAAGGTGGTGCCGATCATCGGTGCCACGACGATGGATCAGCTGCGCCATCTGATCGCGGGTCTGGACCGGGATCTGCCCGACGAGCTGCGTCGCGGGATCGAGCGCCTGCACCGCGCCCACCCGCTGCCCTATTGATGTGAACCCGACCGTCTCTATCTTACCGACAGGACGGATGAACACGAAGGACCAGGCATGGCAGGCGATCCCTATGCAGCACTCGGCGTGTCGCGAAGCGCCAGTGCCGATGAGATCAAGAAGGCCTATCGGCGCATCGCGAAGACCGATCACCCGGACCTGAACCAGGATCCGGCCGCCGCCAAGCGGTTCGCGGCGGCCTCGGCGGCCTATGACCTGCTGAAGGATGCCGACCAGCGCCGCCGCTTTGACGCGGGCGAGATCAATGCCCAGGGCCAGGAACAGGCACCCCGCTGGCAGGGTCGCCCGGGGGCGGGCGGCAACCCGTTCGGCGACACGCCTGGCCATGGCGGCGATCCGGACCTGTCGGATGTCTTTGCCGACCTGTTCGGACAGCGCGCCTCTCCGCGGGGCGGCGGCGGTTTTGGCGGGTTCGGGGGCTTTGGCGGGTTCGGCGGCGGGCGTGCGTCCGACATGCGCGGCCAGGACCTTCGGGTGGCGCTGCAGGTGGATTTCCTGACCGCGGTCCGCGGCGGGCGCAATCGCATCACCCTGCCGCAGGGCGGCACGCTGGAAGTCACCATCCCCAAGGGCGTGCGCGACGGCCAGGTGATCCGCCTGCGCGGCAAGGGCGAACCCGGCATCGGCCGCGGAGAGCCCGGCGACGCCTATCTTGAGGTTCGGGTCGCCGAGCATCCCCAGTTCACGCGCGACGGAGACGACATCCACCTGATCCTGCCGATCAGCCTGGACGAGGCGGTGCTGGGCGGCAAGGTCGCGGCCCCGACCATCGACGGGCCCGTCAACCTGACCATCCCGCGGGGCGCGACGTCGGGGCAGCGGCTGCGGCTGCGGGGGCGCGGCGTGAACGGCGGCGATCAGCATGTCGAGCTGCGCATCGCCATGCCGGCCAAGGTGGACGCCAAGCTGGCGGCGTTCTTCGAGGAATGGCGGCGCGAGAACGCCTATGACCCGCGGCGGGGCATGTCCGAGGCGTCCTGACGCGCGGGCAGCACGGCCATGATGCGGGCGCGGGCATCGGGGGTCATGCGGCCCCAGGCCGCGATCTCGGCCAGGGTGCGGTGGCAGCCGAGACACAGGTCGCGGTCCGCGTCGATGCGGCACAGCTTGATGCAGGGGCTTTCGATCATCGGCGGCTGTCTTTCTGAGGCGCGGAGCAGGGTTCGGGTCGCGGGGGACGGGCCGTGCGAAGCCCGGCCCGGACGCTGCCGCTTGGCCCATGGCCGCGCTGCCGCGCGGCGGTCGCACCCTTATCCATGGGTCGCGATGTGGCGCAGGCGGTCCAAGGCACCCTGCAGGATGTAGCCCGCGGCGACCTGGTCGATGACCTCGGCCCGGCGCTTGCGCGAGGTGTCGCCCTCTAGGAGGGCGCGTTCGGCGGCGACCGTGGAGAGGCGTTCGTCCCAGTAGGCGATGGGCAGGTCGGTCAGCCGGGTCATGTTGCGCGCAAAGGCGCGGGTGGCCTGGGCGCGCGGCCCCTCGGAGCCGTCCATGTTGCGCGGCAGGCCCAGGACCAGCCCGGCCAGCCCCCGGTCCGCGATCAGCGTCAGCAGCGCCTGCGCATCCTGGGTGAACTTGGTGCGGCGGATCGTGGTGATGGGGGACGCCACGCCCCGCATGCCGTCGCTGACGGCGACGCCGATGGTCTTGGTGCCCAGGTCCAGCCCGGCCAGCGCGCCGAAGCGGGGCAGGGCGGCGGCGAAATCGGTCATGTCCTCGTGGATCATCCGTCCAGCCCCGCTTCGGTCGCGGCCCGTTCGATCGGGGCCAGGGCGTCGGGGGCGCTGCCGAAACGCTGGCGGGCCTCGGTCAGGATCGCGGTCGCCTGGTCGCGCTGGTCCAGCATCGCCAGCGCCGCGATCAGCCGCGCCCATTCCTCGGGAGAGCCGCCCTGCGTCGCCAGGCGCTGCTGCAGGCGGTCGACCATGTCCTGGATCATGCGGGCACGATCCTCGGGGGACAGGTTCTCGGCCGCGGCCAGGGCGTCGGCATCGGGGCCGGGCAGGTCCGCGGCGGGGGGTGCCGGCGCGCGGTATTCGTCATCGCCCGCCAGCCAGGCCAGATCCTGGATCGCGGCGCGGATCGGGGCGATCCAGGGCGCACCCTCGGGGCCTTCATCCAGCAGGTCGCGCCACAGCGGAAAGGCCCGATCGGGGCGGCCGTTCTGGATCAGCAGGACGCCCTGCAGATAGCGGGCCTGCGGCTGCGTGGGGTCCAGCGTCAGGGCGCGCCGCAGGACGGCCTCGGCCTCGGGGGTGACGACGCCCCCTGCGGCATCGACCATCAGCGTGGCCAGCTGCATCAGCTGGACGGCATCGGCCTGATCGCCGCGCAGGTCGACCAGCCGCTGCTGGGCCGCGCGGGCAGCGGCCAGGTTGCCCAGGCGCATCTCGTTGCTGGCCAGCAGCGCAAGACCCTGCTGGTCGTCCGGGTTGCGCCCGACGGCGTCGCGCAGCTGGTCGATCATCGCCAGGTATTCGGGATCGGCCTGCGACAGGTCGGGCGCGGGACGGGCGGGGGCCGCCGCCTCGGCCTCGGCCTGGGTGGGGCGGTCGCGATAGGCGGCGTCGGCGGCGGCAAAGCGTTCGGCCAGCGGCATGTCGGGGGCGCCCGGCACCCCCTCGCGCAGATACAGCGCCACGGCACCGGCCAGCATCGCGACCAGCGCGACCGCGGGCCAGAGCGCGCGGCCGCCGCGCGTGGCAGGGGCCGACAGCGCGGCGCGACGGTCGGCGTCCAGCACCTTGCGCCCGATCTCGGCGCGCAGGCGCTGCGCGTCGTCGGGGCCGATTACGCCGCGGTCCAGGTCGCGTTCGACCTCGGCCAGTTGGTCGCGATAGACGCGCAGGTCGTAGGCCGCGGCAGGGGCGGCGCCCCCGCGGCCCCGCCGCAGGGGCGACAGGATGGCAAGGGCCGTGATGGCCGTCAGGGCGGCAGCCAGGATCCAGAACATGCGTCACCTCCGGTTGGCCCCGTTCCTAGCGCGGATGGCGGCGGACCGAAAGCGCGCTGCGACAGGGCTGTCCGAATGTCGCATGTCGCATTTCGCCGCGATCTGCCGCAAGCCGCCTTGAGGGTCGGGCCCGCCGCAGCCATGGTGCAGGCAACCCGTTTCCTGAGAGGCACCATGCCCGAAGCCCCCCGCGCCCGACGCTATTCCGTCTTTGCCATCGCCCGCGAGGCGCTGCGTCAGCACAAGGGCTGGACGCGGGCCTGGGCCAGCCCGGAACCGAAATCGCGCTACAAGGTGATCGTGGTCGGTGCGGGCGGGCACGGGCTGGCGACGGCCTATTACTTGGGCAAGAACTTCGGCATCACCGACGTCGCGGTGATCGAGAAGGGCTGGCTGGGCGGCGGCAACACGGGTCGCAACACGACCATCATCCGATCAAACTATCTGCAGGACCCATCGGCGGCGATCTATGAGAAGTCGCGCAGCCTGTACGAAACCCTGTCCCAGGACCTGAACTACAACATCATGTTCAGCCCGCGCGGGCTGATCATGCTGGCCCAGACCGAGCACGAGATCCGCGGCTACAAGCGCACCGTCTATGCCAACAACCTGCAGGGCGTTCAGACCGAATGGCTGGACCCCCAGCAGCTGAAGGCCAAGGTGCCGATCATCAACCTGGACGGGCCGCGCTATCCGGTGCTGGGCGGCCTCTATCAGGCCCGCGGCGGAACTGCGCGCCATGACGCGGTGGCCTGGGGCTATGCGCGGGCCTGTTCCGACATGGGCATGCACATCATCCAGAACTGCGAGGTGACCGGGGTCGAGACCGAGGGCGGCCAGGTCCGCGCCGTCAACACCTCCAAGGGGCGCATCGGCTGCGACAAGCTGGCGATCGTGGTCGCGGGCCATTCCAGCCAGCTGGCGGCCATGGCCGGGTTCCGCCTGCCCATCGAAAGCGTCGCGCTGCAGGCGCTGGTCAGCGAACCGATCAAGCCCTGCATGGACGTGGTCGTGATGGCCAACACCGTCCACGGCTACATGTCGCAATCCGACAAGGGAGAGATGGTGATCGGCGGCGGCACCGACGGGTTCAACAACTTTACCCAGCGCGGCTCTTGGCAGCATGTCGAGGAAACCGTCCGCGCCCTGATCGAGACCTTCCCCATGATCAGCCGCCTGAAGATGCTGCGCCAATGGGGCGGCATCGTCGACATGACCGGCGACCGGTCCCCGATCCTGTCGTCGACCCCGGTGGGCGGCATCTTCGTGAACTGCGGGTGGGGCACCGGCGGGTTCAAGGCGATCCCCGGTTCCGGCTGGGCGATGGCCGAGCTGGTCGCCAAGGGAACGCCGGGTCCGCTGGCCGCCGATTTCGGGCTGAACCGGTTCCGCGAGGGCCGGTTCATCGACGAATCGGTCGCCGCCGGCGTCGCGCATTAGGCGAGGGCGCGCCGATGTTTTCCCGCGACGGAACCCCGGACGCCATCCGCGAATTGCCTTGCCATGACAGGTCCGACCGAAAGGGTTCATCATGGCTGACCGCAACAACAATGGCCTCTACTTCATCGTCGGCGGCATCGTCGTCGTCGTTGCACTGCTGTTCTTCTTCATGTCAGGCGAACCGACCGGCGTTGCCACGACCGACCCGGTCGAAGGCGACACGACCAACATCAGCGTCGACACGCCAGCGGCCGAACCTGCGGCCGACGCCCCTGCCGTCTCTGTCGAAACCGACAGCCCCGCGGCCGTCGACGCCCCTGCCGAACCGGCAACCCCGGCTCCGGCCAACTGATGCCCTGACGCGCGGGACGGCCCTGTCGTCCCGCGCGACCATGGGGGTCCGGGGGCGGTCGGCCCCCGGCCTGCGTCCGACGGCATGTCGGACAGACGGTACCGCCGGCTTGCGCCGCTGCGGTGCCTTTTCGCATCCGCAACTCTCGCACCCCAAGGAAGCCCGATGCTGATCCTGACCTGTCCCTATTGCGGTGTGAACGCCGAGGAAACCGAACTGCATCCCGGCGGAGAGGCGCACCTGGCCCGCATCGGCCCGAACGGCACCGACGAAGAGTTCGAAAGCTACCTGTTCGCGCGCAAGAACGCCAAGGGCGTGCATTTTGAACGCTGGCGCCATGCCTATGGCTGCGGCAAGTGGTTCCTGGCCGCGCGCTGCACCGCCACGCTGCAGGTGTTCGGAACCTACAGGGCGCAGACGCCCCATCCCCCTGCCCAGATCGTGGAGGCGATCCGCAAGGTCCGCCCCGACTGGACACCCGACTGGACCCCCGCCGAAGGCATCGCCGAATGACCCACACGCCCCCCTTCCGACTGCCCGCCGGTGGCCGCCGCATCGACCGTGCCTGGCAGGTGCCGTTCCGCTTTGACGGCCGCCACCTGCGCGGGCTGACCGGCGACACCATCGCCTCGGCGCTTCTGGCCAACGGCCAGATGCTGATGGGCCGGTCCTTCAAGTATCACCGCCCACGCGGTCCCCTGGCCTCGGGCGCCGAGGAGCCGAACGCGCTGCTGGGCCTGGGCCAGGGCGGCCGGTTCGAACCGAACCAGCGCGCCACCACCACGCCCCTGACCCACGGCATGGTCACGCGCAGCCAGAACTGCTGGCCCAGCCTGGATGCCGATGTGGGCGCGGTGAACAACTGGTTGTCGCCGGTCTTTCCGGCAGGCTTCTACTACAAGACGTTCATCCATCCGCGCCCCTTCTGGAAGCACCTGTTCGAACCGATCATCCGCCGCAGCGCGGGCCTGGGCCGGGCACCGACCGACCCCGATCCGGACCGCTATGAACAGGCCTACGGCTTTGCCGAAACTGTCGTGGTCGGCGGTGGCATCGCGGGCCTGACCGCCGCACGCGACGCGGCCGAGGCGGGCGGCACCGTGCTGGTTCTGGAACAGGGCGCCCATTGGGGCGGGCGCACGCCCACCGACCACGACGGCGGACAGGCCGCCATCGACGCGCTGCTGGCCGACCTGCAAGGCCGTGACACCGTCACGCTGCGCCGCAACACCATGGCCACCGGCCTTTACGACCACGGCTATCTGATCGCGCGGGAATCGCTGGCCGATCACGACCCGAACCAGGGCATTCCCCGCCAGCGCCTGTGGCGCATCCGGGCGGGCCGGGTGATCGCTGCGACCGGCGCGCTGGAGCGTCCCTTGTCCTTTGCCTGCAACGACGTGCCGGGCGTGATGCTGGCCAGCGCCGTCCGCGATTTCATCACCGATTACGCCGTGGCACCGGGGCGGCGCATCGTCGTGGTCACGAACAACGACGACGCCTATCGCACCGCCCTGACGGCCCATGCCGCAGGGCTGGAGGTGCCGGCCATCGTCGATGCCCGTCCCACCGCCGACGGGGCGCTGCCCCAGGCTGCGCGGGCCGCGGGCATCACTGTCCTGACCGGCACGGCCGTCGCCAAGGTCAAGGGGGGCAAGCATGTCGAGGGAGTGGTGCTGTGCGACCACCAAGGCGACGGCGCGCCGCGCCAGACCGTCGATTGCGACGTGGTGGCCATGTCGGGCGGCTGGTCGCCGGTCGTGCACCTCTATTCGCATTGCGGCGGCAAGCTGACCTGGGACGAGGCGCAATCGATGTTCCGCCCCGACCCCGACCGCCCGCCCCTGGGTGCGGACGGGCAGGGCAACGTGACCGTCGCGGGGGCCGCCAATGGCGATCTGCACTGCGCCGGCGACTTGGAAAGCCCTGCGGGTGCGACCATGCCCGTCTGGGTCATGCCCGCCCGCGCGCCCTACAAGCTGCGCGCCAAGATGTGGCTGGATTTCCAGAACGACGTGAAGGTCACCGATGTCGAACTGGCGGCCCAAGAGGGCTATGCCAGCGTCGAGCACACCAAGCGCTATACCACGCTTGGCATGGCGACCGACCAGGGCAAGCTGTCCAACATCAACGGCTTGGCGGTGCTGTCCAACGCGCTGAACCAGCCCATCCAGGCGACCGGCACCACCACGTTCCGCCCGCCCTACACGCCGCTGACCCTGGCCACCATCGCGGCCGAGGCCAAGGACGAGGCGTTCCAGCCGCTGCGCAAGACGCCGATCCACACATGGCACGACCGCAACGGCGCCAGCTGGGAGCCGGTGGGCCACTGGCGCCGCCCCTATGCCTATCCCCGCGCGACCGAGGATCGCCACGCCGCCGTCAACCGCGAGATCCTGGCAGTGCGGGCGGGCGTCGGCACGCTGGACGCATCGACCCTGGGCAAGATCATCGTCAAGGGGCCCGATGCCGGGCGGTTCCTGGACATGCTGTACACCAACATGATGTCCACCCTGCCGGTCGGCAAATGCCGCTATGGCCTGATGTGCAACGAGAACGGTTTCCTGATGGATGACGGCGTCGTGGCGCGCCTGTCCGACGACACCTGGCTGTGTCACACCACCACCGGCGGCGCGGACCGCATCCATGGGCACATGGAGGACTGGCTGCAATGCGAATGGTGGGACTGGAAGGTCTATACCGCCAACCTGACCGAACAGTTCGCACAGATCGCCGTGGCCGGACCCAAGGCCCGCGCCCTGCTGGAACGCCTGCCGGGCAGCATCGATCTGTCGGCCGAGGCGCTGCCCTTCATGCAATGGGCCGAAGGCGACATCGCGGGCATCCCCGCCCGCATCTTCCGCATCAGCTTCTCGGGCGAGCTCAGCTATGAGATCGCGGTGCCCGCCAATCGCGGGCTGGAGCTGTGGGAGCGGCTGCACGAGGTCGGCCGCGATCTGGGCATCACCCCCTACGGGACCGAGGCCATGCATGTGATGCGCGCCGAAAAGGGCTTCATCATGATCGGGGACGAGACCGACGGCACCATCATCCCCCAGGATCTGGGGCTGGACTGGGCGATATCCAAAAAGAAGGCCGACTATATCGGCAAGCGCGCCCAACGCCGCAGCCACATGACCGACGGCACCCGCTGGAAGCTGGTGGGGCTGGAGAGCCTGTCCGGCAAGGTCATACCCGACGGCGCCTATGCGGTCGCCGACGGCACGAACGGCAACGGTCAGCGCAAGACCCAGGGGCGCGTCACCTCCAGCTATCACTCGCCGACGCTGGACAAGCCCATCGCGATGGGCCTGGTCCGCCACGGTCCTGCCCGCATGGGGCAGGTCCTGGATTTCCCGATGCCGGACGGTGCGGTGATGCAGGCGCGGATCGTCGATCCGGTCTTCTACGACAAGGAAGGAAGCCGTCAGAATGGCTGAAGCGCTGGCTACCATCACCCCCGTCTCGGGCCTGGGCATGATCACCATCCGGGCCGATCTGGACCGCGCGGGCGACGCCCTGGCCGAGGCCGCGGGCCTGGCGATCCCCGACGCGACCGGCACCGTGACCGACGGCAGCCGCACCCTGGCGTGGATGTCGCCGGACGAGCTGTTGCTGATCCTGCCCGCATCGGACCTTTCCGGCGCGCTGTCGGACCTGACGCAGGCGCTGACGGGTGAACACGGGCTGGTGGCCGACGTGTCGGATGCCCGTGCGGTCTTTGACGTGACGGGCCCCCATGCCGCGGACGTGATCGCGAAACTGGCCCCGGTCGATGCCGCGGTCCTGCCGTCGGGCGTCTTGCGCCGCACGCGCATGGCGCAGACCGCCGCGGCCTTCTGGCGGGTAGACGGCGGGTTCCGCGTGATCGGCTTTCGCTCGACGGCGGATTACCTGTCGCTGATCCTGACCAATGCGGCCATGCCGGGCAGCCAGCTGGCGCCGCGCTGACCACCTTGGCGCAGGGGGGGATCGGAACCCCGGTCCACCCCTTGCGTTGGTCCCCCGAATGCGCGACCGTTCGCGCCGAGCCGAACCAACCCTTTCGAAAGGACCGCAAAATGGCCTTCACCCTTCCCGATCTTCCCTATTCGCATGATGCCCTGGAAGCCGGCGGCATGTCGCGCGAGACGCTGGAGTATCACCACGACAAGCACCACAACGCCTATGTCACCAAGTTGAACGAGCTGGTGGCCGGGACCGAGTGGGAAGGCAAGTCGCTGGAAGATATCGTCAAGGGCACCTATCAGAAGGGCGCCGTGGCGCAGAACGGCATCTTCAACAATGCCAGCCAGCATTGGAACCACGCCCAGTTCTGGGAGATGATGGGCCCGAACCCCGGCCCGATGCCCGCCAACCTGGAAGCCGCGATCAAGGACAGCTTCGGTTCGGTCGAGGAGTTCAAGAAGAAGTTCGCCGAGGCTGGCGTCGGCCAGTTCGGGTCGGGCTGGGTCTGGCTGGTCAAGAATGCCGACGGCAAGCTGGAGATCACCAAGACTGAGAACGGCGTGAACCCGCTGTGCACCGGTCAGACGGCGCTGCTGGGCTGCGACGTGTGGGAGCACAGCTACTACATCGACTTCCGCAACGCGCGCCCCAAGTACCTGGAGAACTTCCTGGACAAGCTGGTGAACTGGGAGAACGTCGCCTCGCGCATGTGAGGTCGGACGCATCGATCGAAAGGCCCGCCCCTTGTGGCGGGCCTTTTGCGTGGCGCCCGCGCCGGCATTGGCATTTCTGTCCATCGCGGTATAAGACCACGGGAACACAGGACAGATCGGCAGGGCGGGCATGGCCAACCAGAGCGACACCTTCATCGACGAAGTCACCGAAGAGCTGCGGCGCGACCGCCTGTACGGGGCGATGCGCCGTTACGGCTGGATCGTGGTCCTGGTGATCGTGGCGGTGGTCGGCTTCACCGCGTGGCGCGAATACAGCGCCGCCCAGGACCGCGCCGCGGCGCAGGCCTGGGGCGATGCGATCCTGGCGGCCGAGGCCGAGAACGACCCCGCCGCCATTCTGGCCGTCGATCCGCGCGGCTCGGCCGGGCGGCAGGCGCTGACCGGGCTGCTGGCCGCGGGCGCGCAGACCGATCCCGATGCCCGCGCACAGGCGCTGCAGGGCGTGGCCGATGCCCAGCCCGACAGCGTGCTGGGAGAGCTGGCGCAGCTGAAGCTGGTGATGGCGCAGGGCGCGCAGATGGATGCGGCCGAACGCGACGCCATCCTGACCCGCCTGTCGCGCGCGGGTGCGCCGTTCGAGCTGCTGGCGTTGGAACAGAAGGCCGTGGCCCTGATCGGTGCCGGGCGCCCCGAGGATGCGATCACCCTGATCCGCCAGATCCAGGACAAGGACGGCCTGACCGAGGCCTTGCGTCGTCGCCTGTCCGAGATGATGATCGCCCTGGGCGAGACGCCCGAACCGACCGAATAACGGACTGAGAGACAGGGATGACCGCCATGCTGCGACTGACCTTGGCGATGGCCGCCGGACTGGGACTTGCCGGCTGCGGCGACCGCGAAATCATCCTGCCCGGAGAGCGCCTGGACCCCCTGGCCGTCATCTCGGCCGACGGTCCCGCGGTCGAGGGTGCGGCGGGCATCACCGGCACCGCGCTGTCCCTGTCCGCCCCGGTCACCAACGGCGAATGGACCCATCGCGGCGGCAACGCCGCCCATGCGCCGGGCCATCTGGCCCTGGGCGCGGGCGGCACGGCCCTGTGGTCCGCATCCATCGGCCAGGGTGAAACCCGTCGTCACCGCATCACCGCCGACCCCGTCGTGGCGGCGGGCCGGGTCTTTACCCTGGACAGCCGCGCCCGCGTCACTGCGACCGCGCTGAACGGCGGGCGCGCCTGGTCCACCGACGTGACGCCCGCGCTGGAGAATGTCGACAGCGCCTCGGGCGGCGGTCTGGCCTATGAGGGCGGGCGAGTCTTCGTCACCACCGGTTTCGGCGAACTGGTCGCGCTGGACGCGGCCAGCGGCGCCGTGCTGTGGCGCCAGCGGGTCGAGGCCTCGATCGGTGGCGGCCCGGCCGTGCAGGATGGTGTGGTCTATGTCGCGGCCCGGAACGCCGTGGGCTGGGCCGTGCGCGCCAGCGACGGGCGCGTGCTGTGGCAGGCGGCAGGCACGCCGTCGGGGTCGGGCGTCATGGGCGTGTCGGTCCCGGCCGTACAGGGCGACACGGTAGTGTTCCCGTTCTCGTCGGGGCAGATCGTGGCGGTGGACCGTCAGTCGGGCCTGACCAACTGGACGTCGCAGATCGCGGGCACCCGTCCCGGACGTGCCATCGCGGTGGTCCGTGACGTGACCGGCGATCCGGTGATCGCGGGCGGGCGCGTCTATTCGGGCACTTCCTCGGGGCGCATCAGCGCGGTCGAGCTGTCAACCGGCCTGAACGACTGGACCGCGGACGAGGGCGCCAACAGCCCGGTCGTCGTCGCGGGCGGGTCGGTCTTTGCCGTGAACGACCAGGCCCAGCTGGTCCGGCTGGATGCGGCGACGGGCGGCGTCGTCTGGCGCCAGCCCCTGCCGTATTACACCACGCAGCGCGTGCGGCGTCAGGATGCGGTCCACGCGCATTACGGTCCCGTGCTGGCCGGGGGGCGGTTGCATATCGCCTCCAGCGATGGCATGTTGCGCAGCTTCGATCCCGCCTCCGGCGCGCTGGTCGGTCAGGTGGCGATCCCCGGTGGGGCGGCATCGGCCCCGGTGGTCGCCGGTCAAACCCTTTACGTCGTTGCGCGCAACGGCCAGTTGCATGCGTTCAGATGACATTCACCCTTGCGATCGTCGGGCGGCCCAATGTGGGCAAGTCCACCCTGTTCAACCGTCTGGTTGGCAAGAAACTTGCACTGGTCGATGACCAGCCCGGCGTGACCCGCGACATCCGCGAGGGCGCGGGCCGCCTTGGCGACCTGCGCTTTGTCGTGATCGACAGCGCGGGCTTGGAGATGGCCGAGGATGACAGCCTTCAGGGGCGCATGCGCCGCCTGACCGAACGCGCCGTTGACGAGGCCGACATCTGCCTGTTCGTCGTCGATGCTCGTATCGGCATCACCGCGGCCGACGAGTATTTCGCCGAGATCCTGCGCCGCCGCGCCAAGCATGTCATTGTCGCCGCCAACAAGTCCGAGGGCCGTGCCGGAGAGGCGGGGGCCATGGAGGCCTATGCCCTTGGCCTGGGCGAGCCCCTGCGCATCTCGGCTGAGCATGGCGAGGGGATGGACGACCTTTACGGCGTGCTGATGCCCCTGGCCGACCGGATCGAGGCCGAGCGTCCCGCCCCGATCGAGGCCGTGACTGACCTGGACCTGTCCGAGGAGGACGCCGAATCGGGCGAGGGTTCCGAGGACTGGCGCCCATCCGAGGCCCGTCCCCTGCAGATCGCCGTGATCGGCCGCCCCAATGCGGGCAAGTCGACGCTGATCAACAAGATCCTGGGGCAGGACCGCCTGCTGACCGGTCCCGAGGCCGGGATCACCCGCGATTCGATCAGCGTGACCACGAACTTCATGGGCACGCCCATGCGCATCTTCGACACGGCCGGCATGCGCAAGCGCGCCCGCGTGACCGAGAAGCTGGAGAAGCTGTCGGTGGCCGACGGCCTGCGGGCCGTGCGTTTCGCCGAGGTCGTCGTCGTCCTGCTGGACGTCGAGATCCCCTTCGAGACCCAGGATCTGCGCATCGCCGATTTCGCCGAGACCGAGGGTCGCGCCGTCGTCATTGCCGTCAACAAGTGGGACACCGAGGACGACAAGTCCCACAAGCTGAACGAGATGCGCGCCAGTTTCGAAAAGCTGCTGCCGCAGCTGCGCGGCGCGCCGCTGATCACCGTGTCGGCCAAGACCGGCAAGGGGCTGGACCGCCTGCACAACGCTGTCATCAAGGCGCACGAGGTCTGGAACCGCCGCGTGCCGACCGCCCGCCTGAACCAGTGGCTGGGCGCGATGACCGAAAGCCATCCGCCCCCGGCCCCCGGCGGTCGCCGCATCCGCCTGCGCTACATGACGCAGGTCAAGACGCGTCCGCCCGCGTTCATCGTGAAATCGACCCATACCGACCAGATCCCCACCAGCTATCAGCGGTATCTGATCAACGGACTGCGGACCGATTTCGACATGCCCGGCACGCCGATCCGCCTGTTCTTCCGCGATCAGGGCGGCGAGAACCCCTACAAGGCCAAGGCCACCAAGATCGTGCAGTCTGGCGCGCTGTCCAAGCATAAGCATCGCCAGAAACCCAAGGGCAGCTGACCCGGCTCAGCTGGCCGCGCGGATCAGCACCGTGGCCATCGCGCTGATCCCGATGATCGCGGCCAGCGCGATCATCGGATCGCTGCCCATCGTCGAGATGGCCAGCCCGCAGAATGCCCAGATCAGCGCCACGGAATAGCCCACGCTTGGGCCGATCCACATCTGCGCGGCCATGCCGAGGGCCGCGGCGGGCAGGATCGCTACCGCCGACACGACCTGCGCGGACAGGCCGAACTGCACGGCGGTCAGCTCCGCCAGCGCGGCCGAGGCCAGGGCGGTGGCCCATCCGGCCAGAAACCCGATCGCGGGGCGGTGCCGACCTGCCGCGCGCCGGGCACCCACCGTGGCGGCGATGGCCCCGGCAACAGAGGCCAGGGTCAGCACGCCCGGATTGTCGATCAGCAGCGGCCAGACCGATGCCAGAACAAGCGCCCCCAGCAGCATCGGCCACACGCGCGGTCGGCCCGCACGGATCGGCTCGTCATCAGACGGGTCGATCCACTGCCCGACCGCATCCAGCATCACCATCATCCAGACGGCGATCAGCAGCATCCACATCAACAGGTTGTCGGGGTTCAGGTACAGGTGGGGAATGGCGATGCTGGTCGGCGCGACGGGTGGCAGCAGCGGCGCCGCCAGACGCGCCGCGTCCGTGATGATGCGCGCATCGGGCTGCATCGCGAAGATCACGCCGCAGATCACGAAGATCGCGGCGACCACCAGATGCAAGACTGAACCGATCCGTGTCATGCAGGCCAACGCGCGCCGGCCTGCGGCAGTTTCGCGCCGTCCGCAATCGGGGTATCAGGCCAGCGATCCCTGCGCGGTCAGCGTGGTCGCGCCCTTCAGATAGGGGTGCAGGACCGCGGGCAGGCGGACCGATCCGTCGGCCTGCTGGCCGTTTTCCAGCACCGCGATCAGCGCGCGCCCGACGGCCAGGCCGGACCCGTTCAGGGTGTGCACGAATTCCGGCTTGCCCCCGCCCGCCGGGCGATAGCGCGCGTTCATCCGCCGACCCTGATAGTCGCCGCAATAGCTGACGCTGCTGATTTCGCGATAGCGGTCCTGGCCCGGCAGCCAGACCTCCAGGTCGTGGGTGATGCGCGCGCCCGCGCCCATGTCGCCGGTGCACAGGATCATCGTGCGATAGGGCAGCTCCAGCGCCTCCAGCACGGCCTCGGCGCAGCGGGTCATGCGGTCATGTTCGGCCAGACCGGAATCGGCGTCGGTGATCGACACCATCTCGACCTTCTCGAACTGGTGCTGGCGCAGCATGCCGGTGGTGTCGCGGCCCGCACTGCCTGCCTCGGATCGGAAGCACTGGCTGTGGGCGACCATGCGGCGGGGCAGGGCGGCCTGGTCCAGCAGGTCGCCGTTCACGGTGTTCGTCAGCGTCACCTCGGATGTGGGGATCAGCCAGTACCCTTCGCGGGTCAGATAGCTGTCCTCTCCGAACTTGGGCAGCTGGCCGGTGCCCAGCATCATCTGTTCCAGCACCAGGACCGGGGTCCAGGTCTCCTCCAGCCCGTGCTGGTCGACATGCAGGTCGACCATGAACTGCGCCAGCGCGCGATGGATGCGCGCGACCGCCCCCTTCAGCACGACGAAGCGGCTGCCGGACAGCTTGGCGCCGGTCTGAAAATCCATGCCCGGCACGACGCCCGGGATCTGGAAATGCTCGACCGGGGCAAAGTCCAAGGCTGCAGGCGTGCCCCACCGGCGCAGCTCGACATTGTCGTCCTGGTCCCGGCCCTCGGGGACACGGTCCAGCGGCAGGTTCGGAATGCCCAGCAGCAGGTCGCGCAGCTGCGCGTCCAGATCGGCGGCCTCTGCCTGCATGCGGGCGATGTCGGCCTTGGTCGTGGCGACCAGCGCGCGCAGACGCTCGAACTCGGCGTCGTCGCCCCGCGCCTTGGCGGCGCCCACGTCCTTGCTGGCCTTGTTCTGGTCCGCCTGCGCGGTCTCGGCGGCGGCGATACGACCGCGGCGGGCCTCGTCCAGCGACAGGATCTGCGCGGTCAGGCCGGTCAGCCCGCGGCGGTTCAGCGCCGCCTCGAAGGCATCGGGATTGTCACGGATCGCACGGATGTCATGCATGGCGGCACCTTCGCAAATTGTCTGGGTGCCTGACTAGCGCATGCCGACCGCGACAGAAAGCCCGGCCCGCCGCCGCTGCGGGAATATCACGCGCCCAGTGTCAGTCCCGCACCGCGCATCATCTCCTCCAGCACGGGATAGAAATAGCGCTGGCCGACATAACCCTCGATCCGGCCCGCCTCGGATCCGTCCGACAGCAGCACGAAGGTGGGCGTGATCCAGGGTCGCCGCGCCAGTGCCAGCCCGTCAGGATAGGGGCCATCCACGTCGACATGCAGGATCGGCGCGGCCCGCCCCGCGGCCGAGGCCGCATAGCCCGGCCCGATCTGCGCATGCCAGGCGCGGCAATGGTGGCAGGCGGGCGATTCGACCATCATCAGCCGCCAGCCCGACGGCGGCGCAGCCCGCACCCCCAGGGGCAGCATCACGGCCGCGGCGCCCATCAGGACGGTGCGGCGGGACAGGATGGGCATGACGGGACCTCCACGCGGGATGGCGCCAGATTACGCCCTGCCGGCCCATGGCACAAGGTCGACGGGGTTGCCCCCCGGCGGTGGCTGGTCCAGTGTCTCGCGCAAAGCGGGACAAGGCGGCGATGACGACGGACGATCTTCTGACACCCTTGCTGCGGGGCGATCGGCGGGCGCTGTCGCGCGCGATCACGCTGGTGGAATCGACCCGCCCCGACCATCGCGACCGCGCAGGCCGCCTGATCGCGGCGCTGCCCGACAGCACGGCCCTGCGGATCGGGCTGTCGGGCACGCCGGGGGTGGGAAAGTCGACCTTCATCGAGGCGTTCGGCACGATGCTGACCGAACAGGGGCTGCGCGTCGCGGTGCTGGCGGTCGATCCGTCCTCGACCCGGTCGGGCGGTTCGATCCTGGGGGACAAGACGCGGATGGAGCTTCTGTCGCGCAACCCGCGCGCCTATGTCCGGCCCAGCCCGTCCAGCGCCCATCTGGGCGGCGTCGCCCGCCGCACGCGCGAGGCGATCCGCCTGTGCGAGGCCGCGGGCCACGACGTCGTCCTGATCGAGACGGTGGGCGTCGGCCAGTCCGAAACCCTGGTCGCACAGATGTCGGACCTGTTCATCCTACTGCTGGCGCCTGCGGGCGGCGATGAATTGCAGGGGGTCAAGCGCGGCATCATGGAGATGGCCGACCTGATTCTGGTGAACAAGGCCGATGGCGACCTGCTGTCGCCCGCGCGCCGGACGGTGGCCGATTACACGGGCGCGCTGCGCCTGCTGCGCAAGCGTCCGCAGGACCCCGACGGCTTTCCAAAGGCCATGCCGGTCAGCGCGACCACCGGCGCGGGCCTGCCCGAGGCCTGGTCCTGCATGCGCCATCTGGCCGACTGGCGCCGCGAGGCCGGTCATTTCGACCGCATCCGGGCTGAACAGGCGCGCGACTGGTTCATGGCCGAACTGCAGGGCGGGCTTCTGGCGCAGCTGGACGCCCCGGACGCCCGCGCGCGCATCAGTGATCTGGGCGCCCGTGTCACCCAAGGCGCGCTGCCCCCGGTCGAGGCCGCGCGCCAGATGCTGGACTGGTTGCGGCAGCCGCGATGAAATGCCCGAAAACGCGCCCCGCCCTGTCCGCGAATCGGCTAGATCGGTCCGCACAGGAGGGGGCGATGCCGGACCATGACGATCTGTATGCCGCGCTGCTGGCGCGCGATCCGGGATATGACGGGCGGGCGCTGGTCGGCGTCACCTCGACCGGGATATTTTGCCGGCTGAGCTGCCCGGCGCGCAAGCCGCGGCGCGACAACTGCCGCTGGTTCGCGGATGCCGCCGCCGCGCGGGCCGCGGGGTTCCGCCCCTGCCTGCGCTGCCGTCCCGAGGGGCAGGTGCCGCCGCTGGTCGCCACGTTGGGCGCGGCGCTGGCCGCCGACCCCGCCCGCCGCTGGTCCGAGGCGGATCTGACCGCCCTGGGGCATGACCCCTCGACCGTGCGGCGGCTGTTCCGCCAGCATCTGGGCACCAGCTTTCTGCAGCTGGCGCGCGCGGCACGGCTGCGCGCGGGCCTGACCACATTGACGCAAGGAGGCAGGATGATCGACGCACAGCTGGACGCGGGGTTCGATTCGGCATCGGGGTTCCGGCAGGCCTTTGCACGCCTGTTCGGGCATGCGCCGCACCAGATGCGGGGGGCCGCGGACCTGCGCGCGGACTGGATCGATACGCCCCTGGGCGGGATGATCGCCATCGCCGATGACGACGCCCTGCACCTGCTGGAATTCACCGACCGCAAGGCGCTGCCCCAGGGGCTGCGGCGGCTGTCGGTGATGGCGGGGGGGCGGATCGGGCTGGGCCGCACCGCGGTGACCGACCGGGCCGAGGCCGCCCTGGCCCGGTTCTTCGCGGGCAGCGACGGGCGGCTGGACCTGCCGGTGCGCCTGCGCGGCACGCCGTTCCAGACCCGCGTCTGGCAGGAACTGCAGGCGATTCCCGCGGGCCGGACACGCAGCTATGCCCAGCTTGCGGCAGCCATCGGCCATCCCACCGCCGTCCGCGCGGTCGCGGCGGCCAATGGGGCGAACCGGCTAGCGCTGGTCGTACCTTGTCACCGGGTCATCGGCACCGATGGCAGCATGACCGGATATGCGGGCGGCCTGTGGCGCAAGGAGCGCCTGATCGCGCTGGAGCGCGGCTATGGAATCACCTGACAAGGCTTGACGACGCGCCCCTCATGCGGTAGCCACCCGCGAACGGAATTCCGGGCGCTGCCTCGCGGCGCCTTTTCACATTGGGACGGACCCCCCGCCCGCACAGCTGAGACGAAGGAACACACCATGTCGCGCGTCTGCGAACTGACCGGCAAAGGCCCGATGAGCGGTAACAATGTCAGCCATGCCAACAACAAGACCCGTCGCCGGTTCCTGCCGAACCTGAACGAGGTCACGCTGCTGTCCGAAAAGCTGGGCCGTGGCTACTCGCTGCGCATCTCGGCCGCGGCGCTGCGTTCGGTCGATCACCGTGGCGGCCTGGACGCCTTCCTGGCCAAAGCCAAGGACACCGAGCTGTCGGACCGCGCCCAGAAGATCAAGCGCGACCTGGTCAAGGCCGAATCGGCTGCCGCGACCGCCTGATCCGATGATCGTCGGATGATGCATGGCCCTGCCGTTCCGGCGGGGCTTTTGCATGTCCGGAACCCCGGCCCGTGCGGTGCGGCCTGTGCCCGCCCCGGCCCCATCCAAGGACCTTGCCGAATGAAACTGTCGATCCTGGCCGCCGTCGCGATGCTGACCCCGGTGGCCGCCCTTGCCCATGACGGCATGCACGCCAACGACGCCTATGCGCGCAGCACCAACCCCAAGGTGGGCGCGGTCTTCATGCAGCTGGAAAACCACCGTCAGGTCGCCTGCACCCTGCAGGGCGTGTCGTCCGACGCGGCCGAGCGGGTCGAGCTGCACACCCATGTCGAGGAAGGCGGCGTCATGAAGATGACCCGGATCGAGGACGGGATCGCCGTCGCCGCCGGTCAGACCCACGCCCTGAACCGCGGCGGCGACCACATCATGATGCTGGGCCTGGCCGAACCGCTGGCCGATGGCGACACGCTGACCCTGTCGATGGATTTCGGCGATTGCGGCACCGAGGAGGTGCAGGTCGTCGTCGACAACCAGCGCGAGGATGCCGCCCCCGCCGATCACGACCACGGCGACCATCAGGGCCACTGAGGCCCCTCAAGCCGCCCGTTCGACCAGCTGGGCGGCCATCGGACCCAGGTGCCGGACGATCAGCGCCACCCCCTGCGCCGACGGGTGAACCCCGTCCCGCAGCAGCAGGGGCGCCCGGTCGGTCGCGGGCACCTGTGCCAGCGGCGCATACAGATCCTGCAGCAGCAGCGCGCCGTGGCGTTCGGCCAAACGCGGCCAGATCCCGCTCCAGGCGCGGCGCCAGTCGGGCTGGCCCGCCGGGGCGTGGATGCCGACCAGCAGCAGGGGCCGCCCGCCGCTGCCCGCGGTCTGCAGGATCGCGTCCAGGTTCGCCTCGGCATCGGCGGGCTGCCAGCGGCGCAGCATGTCGTTGCCGCCCAGCTCGACCATGACGGCATCGGGGCGGTGGCGGCGCATCGACAGTTCGATCCGCACGCGGCCGCCATAGGTCGTGTCCCCCGACAGCCCCGCATCGATCAGGTCCGCCGGGCGCCCCGCATCGGCCAGCCAGGCCGACAGCTGCGGGACCAACCCCTCGGTCGGGCCCAGGCCGAAACCGGCGGTCAGGCTGTCGCCAAAGCACAGGATGCGCGGCAGCGCCTGTGCCTGGGCGGGGCGGACCAGCGTGGCGGCAGCGGCGGCGGTCAGCAGGTGGCGGCGGGTCAGGATCATGCGGCAGTCCTCAGGCGCAGGGCATTGGTCACCACGAAGACCGAGGACAGCGCCATCGCGCCAGCCCCCAGCATGGGCGACAGTTGCGGTCCACCAAAGGGCACCAGCGCGCCCATGGCAACCGGGATCAGCGCGGCATTGTAGGCGAATGCCCAGAACAGGTTCTGGCGGATGTTGCGCATCACGGCGCGCGACAGACGGATCGCGCGGGCGACGCCCTGCGGATCGCCCGCCATCAGGACCGCATCGGCGGCCTCGATGGCGATGTCGGTCCCGGTGCCGATGGCGATGCCCGTGTCGGCGGCGGCCAGCGCCGGCGCATCGTTGATGCCGTCGCCCACGAAGACGCTGCCCGGCCCCATCGCGCGGATCGCCGTCAGCTTGTCGTCGGGGGTCAGCCCGCCCTGCGCCCGGTCGATGCCAAGCCGCGCGCCCATGGCCTGCGCGGTGGCGGGCAGGTCGCCCGACAGCAACTGGGTCCGCAGACCCATGTCGCGCAGGGCGGCGATGGCCGCGGCAGATTCCGGGCGTTCGGGATCGGCCAGCGCGAATGTCGCCACGTGGCGGCCGTCGGCGGCCAGATGCACCGGGGTCGCGCCATCAGTCGACGCGGCATCGGCATTGCGGATCAGGGCGGCGTCCGGCACGATGGCCGCTGCCTGAAGCCCGGCGGCATTGCCGATCAGCAGCGACCGCCCCTCGACCGTGGCGGTCAGGCCGCGTCCGGGCAGGGCGGTCACCGATTGCGCCGGGGGCAGCGTCATGCCGCCTGCCTCGGCCAGGATCGCGCGGCCCAAGGGGTGTTCGGATCGGGCCTCGGCCGCGGCGGTCAGGCGCAGGGCCGCGTCGCGGTCGATGCCGTGGGTCCAGATCTGCGTCACGCGGGGGCGGCCTTGCGTCAGCGTCCCGGTCTTGTCAAAGGCCACCACCCGCGCGCCCGCCAGTTTCTGCAGGGCATCGCCCTGGCGGAACAGGATGCCAAGCCGCGCGCCGCGCCCGCTGCCCACCATGATCGACATCGGCACCGCCAGGCCCATCGCGCAGGGGCAGGCGATGATCAGCACCGACACCGCCGCCACGACCGCATGCGCAAGGTCGGGGCCAAAGGTCAGCCACAGCGCAAAGGCCAGCACCGCCAGGCCCATCACCACCGGAACGAAGATCCGCGTGACCCGGTCGACCAGCGCCTGCACCGGCAGGCGGGCGGCCTGCGCCTCTTCGACCAGGGCCACGATCCGCGACAGCACGGTGTCCGGCCCCGTGGCCGTGACGCGATAGGTCAGGGCGGCCGCGCCGTTGACCGTGCCGCCGGTCACCGTGTCGCCGGGCGCGCGCAGCACCGGGACGGGTTCACCCGTCAGCATGGATTCGTCGACATGGCCTTCGCCTTCGGTCAGCACGCCGTCCAGCGCGATGCGTTCGCCGGGCGCCAGCTGCACCAGATCGCCCGGCTGCAGGTCGGCCACCGCGACACGCACCGGATCCCCGTCGCGCAACGCCGTCGCGTGATCGGGCGTCAGGGCCAGCAGCGCGCGGATTGCGGCGCCGGCCTGGCCCTTGGCGCGCGCCTCCAGCCAGCGGCCGGTCAGGATCAGGGTGACGATCACCGCCGCGGCCTCGAACCACACCTGGCGCGAGGCGGCGGGGACCAAGCCGGGGGCCAGGGTCACGACAGCGGAAAAGGCAAAGGCCGTGCCCGCCCCAAGCGCCACGAGGCTGTTCATCTCGGGGGCGCCGCGGCGCAGGGCGGCAAGCCCCGTGCCGAAGAACCGCCGCCCTGGTCCTGCCAGCACCGCCAGCGTCAGGATCATCTGCACGACCCACAACGCGCGCATGGGAACCAGCGCATGCAGCCAGTGGTGGAAGGCCGGGACCAGATGGCCACCCATCTCGACCACCGCGACGGGCAGGGTCAGGGCGGCGGCGGTCAGGGCCGCACGGCGCAGGGCCGGGGCCTCGTCCGGGGGTGGGGGGGCGCGGTCGGCGATGACGGTCGCGGGATAGCCCAGATCCGTCACGATTTGCGCCAAGGCCTGCGGGGTCAGGGCGGGATCGTGGCTGACCTGGGCGCGGTGCGTGGCCAGGTTCACCTGCGCATCCGCCACATCGGGGCGTGCCGACAGCACGCGGCCCACGCGTCCCGAACAGGCCGCGCAGCTCATGCCCCGGATGGCCAGGCGGGTGACGGGCAGGCCATAGGCGGGGATCGGGGCTGCGGCTTGGGTCATGGGTGACAGATGTGGCGCGGGGGACGCGCGGTCAAGGCCGCGAGGCGGCCGAACGCCCTCGTGAGTTGCGGGCCGGGGGCGTTTCGCTGTATCCGGGGGAAAAGCAAACCGATTGGAACTGCGCCATGAACCGTCGTCAGATGATCTCTCTGGCCGCCCTGCTGGTGGCCGCACCCGCCCTGGCCCCGACGCTGGCCGGCGCCCAGGAGGCGGCGGTCGATCCCTATGCCCCCATCGAGGTCGAGATCCGGGACGATTTCGAGACCGGCAGCATCGTCGTCGTCAGCCGCGACTTCTTCCTGTATCACGTTGTCGCACCGGGCAAGGCGGTCCGCTACGGCGTCGCCGTCGGCACGGCCGAACTGGTCTGGAAGGGCAAGGCCACGATCGGCCGCAAGGTCGAATGGCCCAGCTGGCGCCCGACCGACGACATGATCGAACGCAACCCCGGCGCCTATGCCAAATACGCCGACGGCATGCCCGGCGGTCCGCAGAACCCCCTGGGGGCGCGGGCGCTGTACCTGTATGACGACCGGGGCAACGACACCGCCATCCGCATCCATGGCACGACCGATCCCGGATCGATCGGGCGGGCGGTCTCCAACGGCTGTCTGCGCATGCGCAACGAGGCCGTGATGAGCCTGTTCGACCAGGTGCCCATCGGCACGCCCGTCTACGTCTTCTGATCTTGGATCTGACGCTTGCCAGCGCGGCGGACCCGGTTCTGGCCGGGTTCGACGACATCATCGATGTCCGCGCCCCGGCGGAATACGCCGAGGATCACCTGCCCGGAGCGATCAACCTGCCGGTCCTGTCGGATGCGGAACGCGCCCGCGTGGGCACGATCTACAAGCAGGTGTCACCCTTTGACGCCCGCAAGCTGGGCGCGGCGCTGGTCGCGGCCAATGCGGCGCGGCACCTGCAGGGGCCGCTGGCCGATCGGGGCGGCGCGTGGCAGCCGCTGGTCTATTGCTGGCGCGGTGGGCAGCGCTCGGGCAGCTTCGGCACGATCCTGAGCCAGATCGGCTGGCGCGTGGCGCGGGTTCAGGGCGGCTACAAGGCATGGCGGTCGCTGGTCGTGGACCGGGCGCAGAACGGTCCGATCGCGGCCCCGGTGATCGTGCTGGACGGCAACACGGGCAGCGCCAAGACCGCTATCCTGCAGCGGCTGGCGCAGCGCGGCCATCAGGTGATCGACCTGGAGGGGCTGGCCAACCATCGCGGCAGCCTGTTCGGCGGCCACCCCGAGGGCCAGCCCAGCCAGAAGATGTTCGAAGGACGCCTGGCCGTCGCGCTGGAGCGTCTGGACCCCGCCCGCCCCCTGCTGGTCGAGGCCGAGAGCAGCCGCATCGGCCAGATCACCGTCCCCAAGGCGATGTGGCAGGCGATCTGCGCCGCGCCCCGCCTGCAGATGCAGGTGCCGGTCGCCGCGCGCGCGGCGTTCACCGCCGCGACCTATCGCGACATGGTCGACGATCCCGCGCGCGTCGCCGCGATCCTGGACCTGATGGCCCCCCTGCACCCCGCCGAGCGTGTCGAGTGCTGGCGGCAGGCGCTGGCGCAGGGCCGGTGGCAGCAACTGTCCGAGGGGTTGCTGCGGGATCATTACGACCCGCGCTATGACAAGCACCGGTCACGTCATGACGACGGGCGCGGACAGATCGTCGCACTGGACGACCTGTCCGACCTGGACGCCGCCACCGGCTTGGTCGAGGCGGGGCTGGCCCGGATGACCGCGGGCGGTTCGTCGCGGACGGCGGATGCGGGCCCCGCGCGCAGGGCGGTCGCCGATTTGTGATCGGGCAGGGGGGCGGGCTGGCCTAGTCTGACCGCGACCCCATGTCAGGAGAGCGCGATGACCCGGATGAGTGCCAAGGATTTCCCCCAGGAACTGCTGGAGCTGTACGATTTCTATGCCCACGGCCGCATCACCAAGCGGCAGTTCCTGGACCGGGCTGGCAAGTTCGCGGTCGGCGGCGTCACGGCGCTGGCGCTGTTGAACATGCTGCGGCCGAACTATGCGCTGGCCCAGCAGGTCAGCTTTACCGATCCCGATATCCTTCCCGAATACGTGACCTATCCGTCGCCCGAGGGGCATGGCGAGGTTCGTGCCTATCAGGTGGCCCCGGCGGGCGAGGGGCCCTGGCCCGCGGTGCTGGTGATCCACGAGAACCGCGGTCTGAACCCCTATATCGAGGACGTCGCGCGGCGCCTGGCCAAGGCGGGCTATCTGGCGCTGGCGCCGGACGGGCTGACCTCCAAGGGCGGCTATCCCGGCAATGACGAGGAGGGGCGCGCCCTGCAGGCCGAGGTCGATCCGACCCTGCTGATGAACGATTTCTTTGCGGGGGCCGAACATCTGATGGCGCATGAGCAGTCGACGGGCAAGGTCGGCGCGGTGGGCTTCTGCTATGGCGGGGGCGTGTGCAACGCGCTGGCGGTGGCCTATCCGGAACTGGGCGCGTCGGTGCCGTTCTATGGCCGGCAGGCCCCCGTGGCTGACGTTCCCAAGATCGAGGTGCCGCTGCTGTTCCAGTTCGCCGAGATCGACGACAACGTCAACGCCACCTGGCCCGCCTACGAGGCCGCGCTGAAGGAGGCCGGCAAGACCTATGAGGCGCATGTCTATCCGGGCACCAACCACGGCTTTCACAACGATTCGACGCCGCGATACGACCCCGAGGCCGCGGAACTGGCGTGGCAGCGGACGCTGGACTGGTTCGCCCGCTACCTGGCCTGATCCTTCAGGAAACGGCGCAGCACGGTTTCAAGCTTGGCGGCGCCCAGGGGGGCCATCGCCTTGGTGTGGTCGTGGCTGATCGATTCGTCGGACAGCCCCGCCCCCATGTTGGTGACGACCGAGATCGCCGCCGTCCTGAGGCCCAGGAACCGTGCCAGGATGATCTCGGGCACCGTCGACATGCCCACCGCATCGGCGCCCAGCACGCGGGCGGCGCGGATCTCGGCCGGGGTCTCGAAGCTGGGTCCCGAGAACCAGCAGTAGACACCCTGCGGCAGCTCCACCCCTTCGGCCTCGGCGGCGGCCAGCAGGGCCGCACGCATCGTGGCGTCATGCGCGTCGGTCATGGGCACGAATCGCACGTCGGTCGCCTCTCCGATCAGGGGGTTGGTGCCGGCAAACGCGATGTGGTCGTTCAGCAGCATCAGCCCGCCGGTCGGGATGTCGGGGCGCAGCGACCCGGCGGCGTTGGTCAGGATCAGCTTGTCGCATCCCAGGGCCGCTAGCACCTCCAGCGGCAGACGCATCGCGTCCGCCCGCCCGGATTCATAGTAATGCGACCGCCCCCCGAAGACCGCGACCCGCACTCCCTCCAGCTGGCCGATAACCAGCTGGGGCACATGGCCCGACACGCCCGCATGGGGAAAGCCCGGCAGGTCGTCATAGGGGATCGCCACGCCGTCGACGCATGCCGACAGGTGGCCCAGCCCGGACCCCAGGATCAGGCCGTATTCGGGCGCCTCCTGACCCGCGCGGTCGCGGATCAGGGCGGCAAGCTCAACGCTCCTTGACATAGGGCTCTCCTCCGGCGCGGGGCGGGATGGCGCGGCCGACGAAGCCGGCCAGGATCACCACCGTCAGGATATAGGGCAGCGCGTTCATGAACATGGACGGCACCGTGATGATCCCCAGGTCCAGGTTGGGATACAGGTTGGCGATCGCCTCGAGCAGACCGAACAGGAACGTCGCGAACAGCGCCTGCCACGGCCGCCACTTGGCAAAGATCAGCGCGGCCAGCGCGATGAAGCCGCGCCCGGCGGTCATCTCCTTGACGAAGCCCGCCGACAGGCCGGTCGCCAGATAGGCGCCCGCGATGCCGCACAGCACCCCTGCAATGGCCACCGCGGTATAGCGCAGCCGGGTGACAGACACGCCCGCCGTATCGACCGAGGCGGGGTTTTCCCCCACCGCGCGCAGGCGCAGGCCGAACCGGGTGCGGTACAGCACCCACCAGGTGATCGGCACCAGCGCGAAGGCCACATAGACCAGGATCGTCTGCCCCGAGATCAGCCCGGAATAGATCGGGCCCAGTACGGGGACGTCGCGCAGCGCCTCGGCGCCGGGCAGGGTGATCGGGTTGAACCGCCCCGCACCGGTCAGGGCCGGCGTGCGCCCGCCCAGTCCGAAGGCGTTCTGTCCGACCAGCACCGTCAGCCCCGAGGCCAGGAAGTTGATCGCCACGCCCGAGATCAGCTGATTGCCCATGAAGGTGATCGAGGCCAGCCCATGGACCAGCGACAGGGCCAACGACCCGGCGATGCCCGCGGCCAGGCCCAGCCAGGCGCTGCCGGTGATGTAGGCGACCGATGCGGCGGTGAAGGCCGCCATCAGCATCTTGCCCTCCAGCCCGATGTCGAAGACCCCGGCGCGTTCGGAATAAAGCCCCGCCAGGCAGGCCAGCAGCAGCGGCGTCATCAGGCGCAGCGCGCTGCCGATGCCCTGCTGGGCGGCGGCGCCGTCGGCAAAGGCCCAGACCAGGCAGATGGCCAGGACGATGATTGCGATCAGCGATTCGCGGATGTTCATTTCACCGCCCCCCGGCTGGTCCGTTTCATGGTCAGGAACAGCCGTTCCAGCGGCATGCGGACCATGTTGTCCAGCGCGCCGGTGAACAGGATCACCAGGGCCTGGATGACGATGATCAGCTCGCGCGGGATGGTGGTCCACAGCGCCAGCTCTCCGCCACCCTGATACAGGAAGCCGAACAGCAGTGCCGCCAGCAGGATGCCCAGGGGGTGGTTGCGGCCCATCAGCGCGACCGCGATGCCGATGAAGCCCGCACCCTCGACCGCGTTCAGGACCAGGCGTTCGGATTCGCCCATCACGTTGTTGATGGCCATCATCCCCGCCAGCGCGCCCGAGATCAGCATGGCGATGACGGTGATGCGCACCGGGTTGATGCCCGCATAGACCGCGCCCGGTTCGGACTTGCCGAAGGCGCGGATCTGATAGCCCAGACGCGTCCGCCAGATCAGCACCCAGATCAGGAAGCAGGCCGCCAGCGCCACCAGGAAGGTCACGTTGACCGGGGTGTTGCGGCCCCATTCAAACCCCATGCCCGCCGCGATGTCGGTCAGCGCGGGCAGGTTCGTGGCCTCGGGAAAGCGGGCGGAGGCCGGGTCCATGCTGCCCGTCGGGCGCAGCTGGTTCACCAGCACATAGTTCAGCGTGGCCGCGGCGATGAAGTTGAACATGATCGTGGTGATCACGATGTGGCTGCCGCGTTTCGCCTGCAGGATCGCGGGGATGAAGGCCCAGGCCGCCCCGAAGGCCGCGGCGCCCAGCATCGCCACCGGCAGGGCGATCGCCCAATGCGGCAGCGGCAGGAACAGCAGCACCAGCGCGACCCCCAGGCCGCCCATCGCCGCCTGCCCCTCGCCGCCGATGTTGAACAGGGCCGCGTGATAGGCGACCATCACCGCCAGCCCCGTGAAGATGAAGTTCGTCGCGTAATACAGCGTGAAGCCCCAGCCATAGCTGGAGCCGAGCGCCCCTTCGACCATCGTGGTCAGCGCCATCCAGGGGCTTTCCCCGATGGCCAGGATCACCAGCGCGGAAATGCCCATCGCCAGCACCAGAGAGATCAGCGGCGTCAGGATGACGTCCGCCCATTTCGGCATCTTGTCCATCAGGCGCGTCCCTCCGGCAGGTCATGGGCGGTTCCCGGCGGGATGCCCGCATCGTCGGGGACGTTCCTGGTGTCGGTGATGCCCGCCATCAGCAGGCCCAGTTCCCCGGTGGTGGTCTGTGCGGGCAGGCGTTCGCCCATGATGCGGCCGTCGAACATCACGGCCACGCGGTCCGACAGGGCTAGGATCTCGTCCAGCTCCACGCTGACCAGCAGGATCGCCTTGCCCGCGTCGCGCAGCGCCACGATCTGCTTGTGGATGAACTCGATCGCGCCGATGTCCACGCCACGCGTGGGCTGGCCGATCAGCAGCAGGTCGGGGTTGCGCTCGATCTCGCGGGCGACGACGATCTTCTGCTGGTTCCCGCCCGAGAAGTTGCGCGCCGCCAGGTGGCAGTCGCGCGGGCGCACGTCGAACCGCTCCATCTTGGCCTGGGCGTCGCGGCGGATGGCGTCGTTGTCCATCAGCCAGCCCTTGTTGAACTCGGGCGCGTCGTGCCAGCCGAAGGCCACGTTCTCCCACGCGGCGAAATCCATGATCAGGCCTTCGACCTGACGGTCCTCGGGGATGTGGCCCACGCCGTCGCGGCGGCGCTGACCGGCATCGCAGCCCGATCCGGTCAGGGGCAGGGCGGCGCCGTTCATGCGCACCTCGCCCGTGACCTTGGCGCCCTTTTCCGGGTATCCGCCCAGGATCTCCAGCAGCTGGGTCTGGCCGTTGCCGCTGACGCCCGCGATGCCCAGGATCTCTCCGGCGCGGATGTCCAGGTCGATGCCGCGCAGGCGTTCCACCCCCTCGGCATCGACCATGGTCAGGCCGCGCACCTCAAGGACCGGGGCCTGCGGCCGCGCCGGCTGCTTGTCCACGTTCAGCAGCACCTTGCGGCCGACCATCAGCTCGGCCAGCTGCTCGGGGCTGGTCTGGGCGGTCCGGACCGAGGCGACCATCTCGCCGCGGCGCATCACGGACACGTTGTCGGTGATCTCCATGATCTCGCGCAGCTTGTGCGTGATCAGGATGATCGTCTTGCCCTCGTCGCGCAGCCCCTTGAGGATGCGGAACAGGTGGTCGGCCTCGGCGGGCGTCAGCACGCCGGTCGGTTCGTCCAGGATCAGGATGTCGGCCTGGCGATACAGCGCCTTGAGGATCTCGACCCGCTGCTGGTGTCCGACGGAAAGGTTTTCCACCACCTCGTCGGGGTCCACGTTCAACTGGTATTCGGCGGCCAGGCGCTTCAGGACGCCGCGCGCCTTGGACAGCGACGGGCGCAGCAGGGCGCCATCCTCGACGCCCAGGATGATGTTCTCCAGCACGGTGAAGTTCTGCACCAGCTTGAAGTGCTGGAACACCATGCCGATGCCCGCACGGATCGCGGTCTGGCTGTCGCTGATGCTGATTGGCTTTCCGCCCACCAGGATCTGGCCCGCATCGGGTTTGTAGAACCCGTACAGGATCGACATCAGCGTCGATTTCCCGGCGCCGTTCTCTCCGATGATGCCGTGGATCGTGCCCTTGGGCACGGCCAGGCTGATGTCGCGGTTCGCCTGAACGGCCCCGAACGCCTTCGAGATGCCGCGCAGCTCGATGGCAGCGGGGGCGGCCGTGTCCGACCGCCCCCCCAGCATGTCGCCCGCAGTGGTCATTACGACGCCGGGCAGGCGTTGTCGGTCATGAAGTCATGCACCGTGACCTCGCCCGAGGCGATGGCAGCCTTGGCCTCGTCCACGGCGGCCTGCATCTCGGCGGTGACCAGCTCGGCGTTGTTGTCGTCGACCGCGACGTCCACGCCGCCCGCGGCCAGGTCCATGACCTTGACGCCCGGCTCCAGGTCGGTGCCCGCCGTGAAGGCGTCGAAGACCGCATTGTCCACGCGCTTGACCATCGAGGTCAGGATCTGGCCCGGATGCAGCGCGTTCTGGTTGCTATCCACGCCGATGGCCAGGATGCCCTCGTCGGCGGCGGCCTGCAGCACGCCGATGCCGGTGCCGCCGGCGGCCGCATAGATCACATCGGCGCCCTGCGATTTCTGGGCGCGCGCCAACTCACCACCCTTGACGGGGTCGTTCCAGGCGGCGGGCGTCGTGCCGGTATAGTTGCTGACCAGCGAACCTTCGGGCTGGACCGACTTGAACCCCTGGGCAAAGCCGCATTCAAACTTGCGGATCAGCGGGATGTCCATGCCGCCGATGAAGCCGACGGTGCCGGATTCGGATGCCATCCCGGCCATGACGCCGGCCAGATAGCTGCCCTGCTCCTCGGTGAAGACGACCGATTGCACGTTCGGCGCCTCGACCACCATGTCGATGATGGCGAATTTTGTGTCCGGATAGTCGCCCGCGACCTTGGTCAGCACGTCGCCAAAGGCGAAGCCGGTCATGACGATCGGGTTCGATCCGCTTTCGGCCAGGCGGCGCAGGGCCTGCTCGCGCTGTGCCTCGGACTGCATCTCCAACTCGCGATAGGTGCCGCCGGTCTCCTCGACCCAACGCTGCGCGCCGCCGAACGCCGCCTCGTTGAACGACTTGTCGAACTTGCCGCCCAGGTCATAGATCAGCGCCGGATCGGCCAGCGCCGCACCGGTCGACAGCACGGCCAGGGCCGAGCCCGCCAGCAGCGATTTCATCAGGGACATAAAGGAACCTCATCCTGTTTTTCGCGGGCGATTCAACGGGCCCGCTGATCGCCCGATTAGGGCGCATCGCACGGGGTCCGGTCAACCGCCTTCTTGGGTCGCACGCAGCGTCAGACGCATCACGATCGCGTCCGTCGCAGGCCCGTAATATCGCCGCCGGACGCCCGCTTCCAGCCATCCCGTGGCCTGATACAGCCGCCGTGCCGCAAGGTTGTCATGCGCGACCTCCAGAAAGGCCTCCTCGGCCCCCATCGCCGCCGCTTTGCCCGCGAATGCGGCAACCAGCGCGCGGCCCGTGCCCGCCCGCCGCGCCTGCGGGTCCACGGCCACGGTCAGCAGCTCCGCCTCGCCGGCGATGGCGCGCCCCATCAGGAAACCGTGCGGCGCCTCCAGCAGGAACGTCCCACGACCCGCCAGAAGGCTGGCGAATTCGTCGGCCGACCAGGGGCGCGGGCTGTCGAAGCACCGCGCATGCAGCGCGGCCAGATCCTCGGGCGTCACGCCAGGATCACCGGGGGCGCATCGCGGGCGGGCGCGGCATCCGCCGGGCGCAGATAGACCGGCGCGGGGCGGGGCTGCGGCAGATTCGCGCGGGCCGCGGCCAGGCGTGCCACACCCTCGGCAATTCCTGTCGCAGGCGCAGCCTGCGCAGGGCCGGGCGGCAGCGCGCCGGCCGCAGCCTGCCGCGGCCGGCTCTCCGCGCCCTCGGCAAAGTCCTGCCAGATGACCATGTCGCCCCGGCCCGCGATCACCACCCGGCAAGGCCGCGGCAGGCCCCAGGCCAGCGCCTCGGGCGCCTCGACCCCGATGGCGGGGATGCCCAGGGACAGGGCCAGGCCGCGCGCCGCCGCCACCGCCACGCGGATGCCGGTGAAGTTACCCGGCCCCGTGCCGACCCCGATCACATCCAGGTCGCCCCAGCCCAGGCCCGCGCCGGTCAGCATCTCCTCCAGCATTGGCATCAGGCGCTCCGCCTGTCCCTTGGCCATGTCCTCATGGACCGCCGCCAGAACCGCGTCGCCGCGCAGCAAAGCGGCCGCGCAATGCGCGGCCGATGTGTCGAAACCCAGAACCACTGGATCGGTGGTGATCCGGTCAGGCAACGGGCCTGACCTCGACGACCTCGGGGATGTAATGACGCAGCAGGTTCTCGATCCCCATCTTCAGTGTCAGGGTCGAGGACGGACAGCCCGCGCAGGCCCCCTGCATGTGCAGATAGACGATGCCGCGATCAAAACCGTGGAAGGTGATGTCGCCGCCGTCCTGCGCAACCGCCGGGCGGACGCGCGTGTCCAGCAGCTCCTTGATCTGCACCACGATCTCGGCGTCCGGGCCGGCCTCATGGGCGACATGGCCGCCCGTGTCCGCCGCCGCGCCCTCGATCGCCGGGGCACCCGACTGGAAGTGCTCCATGATCGCGCCCAGCACAGACGGCTTCAGATGATCCCACGGCACCTGGTCGGCCTTGGTGACGGTCACGAAATCACGGCCCAGAAACACGCCGGTCACGCCGTCCACCGCAAAGATCCGCCGCGCCAGGGGCGATGCGGCCCCGGTCTCGGGGGTCGGGAAATCGGCCGTGCCGCTGCCCAGCACCGTCTCTCCGGGCAGGAATTTCAGCGTTGCGGGGTTCGGCGTCGTCTCGGTCTGGATGAACATGGGGGCGCTCCTTTGATCCCGATATGGCGATCCGGGGCGCTTGGGTCAAGCCGCCGGGGCTCTCAGGTGATGGCCTCCAGCCGCTCCTTGGACAGATCGCCGGGCACCAGCGAAATGGCGCAGGGCAGGGCGGTCGGATCGCGCATCAGCCGCGTCAGGACCGGGTTGGTGCTGCTCTTGTCCGAGGACAGGCCCAGCACGACCACGCCGATCTCGCCGTCCTCGGTGATCTGGGCCAGCAGCTCCTCGGCGGTGTCGCCCTCGCGGATGACCAGCTCCGGCTCGACTCCGGGGCGCGACCGCATCCATTTGGCAAAGACCTCGAAATGCGCCTCGATCCGCTCGCGGGCCTCGGCGCGCATCACGTCCGCCACGCCGAATCCGTGCTGGATCTCCTCGGCGGGAATGACCGACAGGATCACGACCGCCGCCCCCTGGGACTTGGCCGCGCGCATCGCGGCGAAGCGCATCGCGTTCAGGCATTCCCTGCTGTCGTCCAGAAGGACCAGAAATTTCCGCATCGTGTCGCCGGACCTCCGCCTCTTTCGCCCCGACAGTGGCCGAAGTGCCATGCCCGCGCAAGTCAGTGCGCAGGAAAGCGCCGCACCCGTTTCCAATGCTTGCATGTCGTGCTAGTCGCGATGAGGTTGACTGGCGTGAAATGTGCAATGCGGACGGTGTCGTGACGATCCACCATGATTGGGAAAAGGCCGATGCCGCGCATCTGGGGCCGCTCAGCGCGCCCCGGATGGCATGGTTCATCGGCGAGGCGCGGGCTCCCGGCGTCAATCCCATGCCGGTCTCCAAGCGCGCGTTCGACCTGATCCTGGTGCTGATCCTGCTGGTCCCGCTGTCGGTCGTGATGCTGACCGTCGCGGGATTGCTGTTGCTGCTGCAGGGCCGGCCGATCCTTTATGCCGCGCACCGCATGCGCGCCCCGAACCAGCCCTTCACGCAGTGGAAGTTCCGCACCATGCTGTGCGAGGAGGACGATTTCGGGGCCACCGGCGCGCACAAGGCGTGGCGCATCACGCCGATGGGCCGCTTCCTGCGCCGGTCGCGTATCGACGAGCTGCCGCAGCTGTTCAACATCCTGCGCGGCGACATGAGCTTTGTCGGGCCCCGCCCGCCGCTGCGCGAATATGTCGAACGCTTTCCCGCCGTCTATGCCCAGGTGCTGCATTCGCGCCCCGGCGTCACCGGTCTGGCCACGCTGATCTATCACCGTCACGAGGACCGCATCCTGGCCCGCTGCAAGTCGGCCGAGGCGACCGAGATGGCCTATTACCGCCGCTGCCTGCCGGCCAAGCTGAAGATCGACCTGATCTATCAGCGCCATCGCAGTCTGCGGCTGGATCTGTGGATCCTGTGGAACACCCTCAAGATCGTGATCTCGCGCCGCGACGAACGTCCGCGCCGTCGCCGTCGCGGTCAGTCCTACCTGCCGATCGGCCCGTCGAAGGGGTCGCAGGGGTAGCCCAGCCCGGTCAGGTACAGGCCATGGGGCGGACAGACCGGCCCGCAGGCCGCCCGGTCGCGCGCCGCCAGCGCCTGTGCCACCCGTTCCGGCGCCCATGATCCCGCGCCGACCCGTTCCAGTGTTCCAACGATGGACCGGACTTGGTTGTGCAGGAAGGATCGCGCGCGCAGGTGAAAGTGGTATTCGTATCCCTGCGGGATGTCCGCGACCTCGATCCTGATCTCGTCCAGCGACTTCACCGGGCTTTTCGCCTGACAGATCGACGACCGGAACGTGGTGAAGTCGTGATGCCCGACCAGATGGGCCGCGCCCGCGCGCATCGCATCCACGTCCAGCGGGTTCAGCACCTGCCACACTTGTCCGCGCCCATGCGTCAGCGGCGCCCGCCGCGCCACCAGCCGGAACAGATAGCGCCGCTCCACGGCCGAGAACCGGGCGTGGAAATCATCCGGCACCCGCGCCGCCCGCAGGATGGCGACGGGCGCGGGCTTCAGGTGCCAGTTCAGCGCCTCGGACAGGCGGAAGGGGTCCCAATCGCGATCCAGGTCGGCATGCGCCACCTGTCCGGTGGCATGCACGCCCGCATCGGTGCGCCCGGCGGCGGCGATGCGGCGGGTGGTGAAAGCGGGGTCCAGCCGCGCCAGCGCGGTTTCGATCGCGCCCTGGACGCTGGGCTGGTCGGCCTGCGCCTGCCATCCGGCAAAGGGCGCGCCGTCATATTCGACCTGCAGGGCAAAGCGGGGCATCAGTCGCGCGGGACCTTCTGTCCCGGGAACGGCGTGCGCAGCAGATCGTCCAGCGTCTGCGCCTCCGCGCTTTGCAGGGCGGGGCGTTCGGCGGGGTCGACGCGCGTCGCGGCGCCGGTCAGCCCCTCGCGGGCCAGCCGGTCGCGCAGGACCGACATCTCGACATCCAGCGCATCGCGGTCGCCGTCCATCAGCCGGTCGGCGCGGGCGATGAAGTCCTTTTCCAGATCGTCCAGGAACACCTCATAATCCCGCCGCGCCTTCTGGTCCTGCGTCCGCGCATAGAGGTCGGCAAAGCGGATCGTCGCGTCGCGCGCGCCCATCAGGTAGACGCCCAGATAGCGCCGCGAGGATGCCAGCCCGGCGGGATTGTCGCGCACCCGGTCGAACAGGTGCCGCACGGATGCGTCGAACATCGCGACGCGCGCCACCAGCCGGCGGTCGCCGCTGCGCGCGATGGCGTCGCGCATCTGGTCCAGATGGCCCTCGGCCTCGTCGATCATGCGCTGTGCGCGATCCTGCTGAAAGCTGTCCACGCCCGCCGCGGTCTTGTCACGCCAAGGGTCAAGGCCGAAGGACAGCTGGTGCAGGGCCAGACCGGCCATGCCGATCAGCCCGGCCTCGGCCCAGACCCCCGGTTCGGCGGCCCCCAGGCCCAGACCGATCCCGGCCAGCACGCCGCCGAACAGCTTGCGCGGAATGGCTGGGCGCTTGGCCACGCGACGCGCGGCATAGGTCGTCTGCGCGACCAGCCCCTCGCGCGTCAGGACCATGCCGCTGGCAACCAGGCCGAAGGCTGCAAGGTCGGTGACCATCCCCGTGGCCCCCTGGAAGAACGCCCCCAGCAGGAAGGGCGTCGCCGCCAGGGTGATCCACTTGGGCCGACCCTCGTGCGGGTGGCGGGGGGTGGGGGGCAGGGATGCGCCCGGGCGCGTCCCCGGCTGCGCGTCGGGCGAAAAGCGCCCGCCGAAACGTTGCGACATGATGCCCCCTCAGCCCGCGCCGGCCAGGGCCGCGTACAGCGTCAGCAGCAGCAGCAGGTAAAAGCTCAGCCGGCTTTTGGCAGTGGGCGACATGGTGATCCTTTCGGGCATCGTTCGCCCTTATATCGGCATCGCGGGCGCGATTTCAAACAGCCGGTCCAGCGCGGCCGTCAGCGGCGCGTCGTCTGCCAGGGCCAGCCGCACGGGCAGCGCCATCACCTTGGGGCGGAAAGGGCGGGGCAGGCGGGCCGCGTCCTTTTCGGTGGTGACCAGCTGCGCGCCGACCAGCCGGGCCTCGGTCTCCAGCCGGGTCAACAGCGCCGGGGTGAAGGGCTGATGGTCGTCCAGCGCCTCGGCCCGGACGATCTGGGCGCCCAGGCCCGTCAGGGTGGCAAAGAACTTCTCGGGGTGGCCGATGCCGGCAAAGGCCAGCACCCGGTGGCCGCGCCAGTCGAACCCCATCTGCAACGGTGCCAGCTGACCGCGCAGATGTACCGGCGCGCCGGGGGGCGGGGCAAAGCCCGCCTGCGCCGCATCGGGTCCGATGGACAGCAGCAGGTCGGCCCGCGCCAGGCCCACGGCCACCGGCTCGCGCAGCGGACCCGCGGGGATGCACAGCTCGTTGCCGAACCCCTTGGCCGCGTCCACCACGACAATGCCCAGATCATGCGCCAAGGCCGGGTCCTGGAAGCCGTCGTCCAGGATGATCGCCTGCGCGCCGTCGGCCGCCGCGGCCCGCGCCCCCGCCACGCGGTCGCCCGCGACCCAGACCGGGCCGAACGCCGCCATCAGCAGGGGCTCGTCCCCGGTCAGGGCCGCGTCGTGGCGCCGTTCGTCCACGCGCAGCGGCCCCGTGGCCGACCCGCCATAGCCCCTGGAGACGACATGCGCCGCCACCCCGCGCGCGGCCAGCGCCATCTGCAGGTGAATCACCGTGGGCGTCTTGCCGGTGCCGCCCGCGTTCAGGTTGCCCACGCAGATGACCGGCACGCCGACCCGCGCCCGCGCGCCCTGCGCCAGGCGGCGGGCCGTGGCGCGGGCATAGGCCGCCCCCAGGGGCGCCAGCAGGCGCGCCGCGGCGGTGGGCGGGCTGTGGAACCAGAAGCCGGGGGCGCGGGTCATCGTCATGGGGCGGGGCTTTCGACAGGGTCCAGGGCGGCGATCACCCGGTCAGCGATGCGGATCGCGACATCGGCACCGCCGGTGCTGACCATCCAGGCATTGCTGGCCAGCGTGGCGATGGTTTCCGGCTGCGTCAGTTCGGTGACGGCTTGGGCCAGGTCGTCCGCGGTGCGGACCTGACGCACCGCATGGGCGCCGGTCAGCTGCTGCCATTCGGTCGCATGGGGCCCGGCCTGCGGCCCGTGCACGATCGCCGATCCCAGGGCTGCGGGTTCGAAGGGGTGGCGCATCGCGTCGGCGTCGCCCGACAGGGTGCCGCCCATGAAGCTGACGGGCGCCAGCCGGTACCACAGGCCCATCTCGGTCGGGCCGTCGGTCAGCAGGACCTGGATCTCGTCGCCGAAATCCTCGTCCTCGCTGCGGCGGGCGACGGTCAGGCCGCAGGCCTCGATGTCGCGGGCCAGGCCGTCGATGCGCCTTGGATCATCGGGCGCGATGATCAGCAGGGCCCGGTGCGACCGGCGCAGGGCGGCCTGATGGGCTGACAGGATGGCCTGTTCCTCGGCCGGGGGCAGGCTGGCCGCGAACCACGCGTGGCGGCCGTTCATCTGCTGGGCCATCGATGCCCGTTCGGTTTCCGAACAGCGCAGCGGCTCGCGGATCTCGGATACGGGGCCGGTCATCGCCAGATCGCCCGCGCCCAGGCCCATGCGCCGGGCCAGATCGAGGCTGGTCGCGTCGCAGACCATCACCGCCCGCATCTGCGACAGCAGCTGGCGACGCATCCGGGCATGCAGGCCCCAGCCCAGATCGTTGCCGGTCAGCCGGAATTCGGCCAGGATGACCGGGATCTGGCGCGCGACGGCAGCCGCGATCAGCGCCGGCGGCAGGTCGGTGCCCAAGAGCAGGACGGCACGCGGCCGTGCCCGGTCCAGCACCTGCGACACCAGCGCCGGGTCGTCGCCCGGATCGTCCGGTCCCTGGGCCGACAGGCGCACCAGGCGCAGGCCGGGCCGCGCGCGCGACAGGCGGCCCAGGATCTGGGGTTCGGCGCGCAGGGCGTCGGCGCTGGTGTGGATCGCCAGCGCGGGGCCGGTGCCGGCGGGGATGGCGGGCAGGGCGGGGCCGTCGCCGCGGCGGCCGCGCAGATGCAGCCACAGCCCCAGCTGGCCCAGCCCGGACCCCGCCGTGGCCATTAGTCGCCCAGTTCCTCGGTCGCGCTGACGGCGCGTTCCTCGTCGCGCAGGCGGTGCAGATGGGCGATGAAATAGCGGGTATGGGCGCTGTCGACGGTGCGCTGCGCCTCGGATTTCCAGGCGGCGAAGGCGCTGTCGTAATCGGGGAAGATGCCGACCATGTGGATCTGCGAGGGGTCGCGGAACTTGGTGCTGGACGGGTCGACCAGCTCTCCTCCGAAGACAAGATGCAGACGTTGGGACATGGGACCTCCAAGGGGATGTGCAGGGATGGGAACGGCCGCGACCCTAGCGCGCGACCGCCCGGGATTGAAGCGCAAACGCGTAAAACTGGACGCGTTCGGCCTTTGCCAGCCGCCCCCGCGCGCCCCTATGCTGGGGGTGAGGGCAGAAGCCCGGAACCATCGCGGGGACGGGGTGTGCCCGCAGCGCGGCCGCGATCCGGCGCCTTGGCGGGCCGGTCGCGCGCCGCAACCGACGCCGTCAGCCCCTATCGCCTGCCAGTTCCAGGATCACCGTCCATTCCGCATCGCTGACCGGCTGCACGGACAGGCGCGAATTGTTCACCAGCACCATGTCGCGCAGCCGGGGTTCGGCCTTGGCCTCGTCCAGGCTGATCGCGCGGGGCAGCTTGCGCACCGCGCGGATGTCCACGCATTCCCATTTCGGGTCGGACGCGGTGGTGTCGGGATGGGCCGGGGCGATCACCTCGACGATGCCCACGGCCTCCTTGCCGATGTTGGAATGATAGAACAGGCCCAGTTCGCCCACCTGCATCGCGCGCATGTTGTTGCGCGCCTGATAGTTGCGCACCCCGTCCCATTGTTCCCCCGCGTCGCCTCGGGCGACCAGGTCGTCCCAGCCGAAGACATCGGGTTCGGACTTGAACAGCCAATGCGCCATCAGCCGATGACCTTGTTCCAGGCGATCACATCGACCGAGGCGAACAACCCCGCCGCCTTGTAGGGATCGGCCGCGGCCCAGGCCTGCGCGGCGTCCAGATCATCGGCGTCCAGGACGACCAGCGATCCGCACATCTGCCCGTCCTCCATCAGGGGACCGGCCATCGCCACGATGCCGCTGTCGCGGATATGGGCCAGATGGGCGTCGCGGGTGTCCAGGCGGACTTGCAGCGCACCGGGCTTGTCCCGGCAGATCACGGCGAACAGGGGCATCATTCCTCCTTCAGGGGTCGGCTCAGCAGGTGGTCCATGGCCTTTTCCACCGAAACGCGCCCCTCGGCAAGGCGGGCGACCATCGCGGCGATGGGCAGGTCCAGCCCGTCGCGCGCCGCCATCAGCGCCAAGGCGCGGGCGGTGGCGGCACCTTCGACGGTGGTCGCGCTGTCCCAGGCCGATCCCGACCCGATCGCACAGCCGAACCGGAAGTTCCGCGACCCCGCAGAGGTGCAGGTCAGCGTCAGGTCGCCCAGGCCGGACAGCCCGGTCAGCGTCTCGGGCCGCGCGCCCAGATGGATGGCCAGCCGCGTCATCTCGGCAAAGCCGCGGGTGATGATGGCGGCGCGCGCGCTGTCGCCCAGGCCCGCGCCGATCACCGTGCCTGCGGCGATGGCGATCACGTTCTTCAGCGCGCCGCCCAGTTCGGCCCCGGTCACGTCCGTCGTGCGGTAAAGCCGCAGGACCGGCGTCGACAGGCGGTCCTGCAGCACCTGCGCCGCGGCCCCGTCCGCACAGGCCAGCGTCAGCGCCGTGGGCAACCCACGCGCGATGTCGGCCGCGAAGGACGGCCCGGTCAGGACCGCCACCACCGCATCTGGCACCGCCTGCGCGATCAGCGCCGACGGTCCGGTCAGATGCTGCAGGTCGATCCCCTTGGCGGTGCTGACCAGCGCCTTGCCCGCCAGGCGCGGGCCCTGTTCGTCCAGGAACGCCCCCAGGGCCTGCGCGGGCAGCGCCAGCAGGATCGTGTCGCAGGCCAGCGCGGCGTCCAAGTCCTGCGTCACGGTCACCGCATCGGGCATGGCCACGCCGGGCAGACGCGGGTTTTCCCCCTGCCAGTCGATGCGGCGGCCCCACAGGGTCACCGGCCCGTTGGCGGTCAGCGCCACGGCCAGCGCCGTGCCGAAGGCGCCCGCGCCCAGAATGCCGATCATGCCTTGGCCCCCCGCTTGCCGCTGCCCAGCATGGGCGCGGCGCCCTGATCCAGCGGCCAGCGCGGGCGCGCCGACAGCGTCATGTCGTCACGCTGACCCATGCGGAACCGCTCGATCCCGGCCCATGCGATCATCGCGCCGTTGTCGGTGCACAGGCGCAGGGGCGGGGCCAGGAAACGCGCGCCGGCGCGTGCCGCGACCTGTTCCAGCGCCGCGCGAATCTCGCCGTTCGCGGCGACGCCCCCGGCGACGGCCAGCACCGGCACCGGCGCCAGCGCCAGCGCGCGGCGCGACTTTTCCGCCAGCACATCGGCGACGGCCGACTGGAAGGCCGCGCACAGGTCGCGCCGGTCGGCGGCGCGCAGGCCTCCCTGATCCGCGATCAGCGTGTCGCGGGCGCGCAGCACAGCGGTCTTCAGCCCCGAAAAGCTCATGTCGCAGCCGGGGCGGTCCAGCAGCGGGCGGGGCAGGGAGATGCGATGGGCGTCGCCGCCTGCCGCCTCGGCCTCGACATGCGGGCCGCCGGGCTGCGGCAGGGCCAGCAGTTTCGCGACCTTGTCAAAGGCCTCTCCGGGTGCGTCGTCGATGGTGCCGCCAAGGCGGGTGAAGGCGTCCGGACCGTCCACGCGCAGGAACTGGCAATGCCCGCCCGACACCAGCAGCATCAGATAGGGATAGTCGATCCCGTCGGTCAGACGCGGGGTCAGCGCGTGGCCCGCCAGGTGGTTCACTCCCACCAGCGGCAGGCCGGTGCCGGCGGCGATGCCCTTGGCGCACATCACGCCCGCCATCACGCCGCCGATCAGGCCGGGCCCGGCGGTGACCGCGACGCCCGTCAGCGCGTCCAGACCCAGCCCGGCATCAGCCAGCGCCTGTTCGACGACCAGGTCCAGGCGTTCGGCATGGGCGCGCGCCGCGATCTCGGGCACGACGCCGCCGAAATCGGCATGCAGGTCGGACTGGCTGCTGACCACGCTGGACAGGATGCGCCGGTCGCCGGTGACTACCGCGGCGGCGGTGTCGTCGCAGCTGCTCTCGATGCCCAGAAAGATCGTCTCGGTCATGGCTCTTGCCCGGGTGAGGGGGGACGCGTACCCACAGGGGCGTAACACCCGCCCGACAGGATGCCAATGCCGCCCGCGCCCCGCCCGATCCTGCTGATGACCCGCCCCGGCGACGATTCCGAGCGTACCGCCGCGCGGATCGGCGCGGATGTCATCGTGGCACCGATCCTGCAGATCGTGCCGGTGGACCATGACGGCGCGGCCTTGGCACGGGCGCCCGGTCTGGTCTTCACCTCGGCCCATGCGGTGGCGTCCGCGGGGCCGGGGCGCGGCCGGCCCGCGATCTGCGTCGGTGAACGCACGGGCCAGGTGGCGCGCGACGCGGGATTCGCGGTGATCCAGGGGGCGGGGACCGCCGACAGCCTGGCGCCCCTGATCGCGGCCAGCCCGGTTCCGTTGGTCCATCCGCATGGGCGGCACTTGGCACAGCGGCTGGCCGTGCCGGGGGTCGTGGTCTATGACCAGCGGCCCCAGCCCCTGACGGCCCGCGCCCGCGCGGCGCTGATGGGCGTGCGCCCTGTGGTGGTGCCGGTCTATTCGCCGCGATCGGCGCGGCTCCTGGCGGGGATGGCGGCGGGGGCGCGGGCGCCCTTGTGGGTGGTCGCGATCAGCGATGCTGCGGCTGCGGCCTGGACCGCGCCCGCCGCGCGCCGGGTGGTCGCCGACCAGCCGTCAGGGCGGGCGATGGATGCGGCAATCCGCGCGATGCTGGCGGCGGAACAAAGCTGAGATGGGCGGGTTGAGCGTTCAGCCCGCGCTGATTAGGCTGCGGCCGGCGCATGTGCCGCGCGACCGCCATCCATACGGGCACAAGACGGGGACAGGGACGTGAAGACACCGAAAGACACCACCAACGGGGACAAGTCCCCGGCCAACGAATCCACTACCGGACCCGAGATCCGCAAGATCCCTGCCCATGTCGGCGTGATCGACCACGCGCCCGTCGGCGCAGGCACCCCCGCGCAGGCGGGCCAGCCCGGAGAGGTTCGCCCCGCGTCGTCGGCCCTGGTGGGCGACGGCACCAATACCATGCCCGCGGCGGAAAAGAAGCCCGCGCCCGGCACGCGTGCGAAGGCTGCGCCGAAGGACACCCCCTTCGCCCCGACATCCAATCAGCCCAAATCCGATCATCCCAAGACCGACAGCGTACCCCCGCACACGACGCCCGCGAGAGCGGCGGCGCCGGTGCGCAAGACCGGCTTCTGGCCCGTGGTTCTGGGTGGCGTCGTCGCGGCTGGGCTGGGGTCCGCCGCCACGATCTATGCGCTGCCGCATCTGCCCGCGGGTTGGGTGCCTGCCGCGCCGATGGCGCAGCAGGGTGACGATCAGGCGATGATCGACGCAGCCGCGCAGGCCGGACGCGAGGCCGCCGAACAGGCGATCGCCGCGGCCCCGGCTGCCGGTGGCGTGCCCGACGATCTGATGCCCCGCATCGAGGCGCTGGAGGAGCAGGTCGCGGCCCTTGGTCAGCCCGCCCCCGAATCGGACGCCCCGCAGGCCGATGGCGACGCGACGCCGGCTGCTGGCACCGAGGAGCTTGCCGCCCTGCGCGACCGTCTGGACGAACAGCAGGCCCGCCTGGACGAACTGGCGGCCCGCCCGGCCTTCGACCCCGAGGCCGCAGCCGAATTGCAGCAGCAGATCGAGGCAGCCGCCGCCGAGGCGCAATCCAGCTTGGACCAGACCCGCGCCCAAGCCGAGGAGCTGCAGAGTGCCGCCACCGAAAGCACCCGCCGGGCCGAGGCCGTGGCCGCCATCGCCGCGCTGCAGACCGCGCTGGACGCGGGCGTGACGCCCGACCAGGCCCGCGAGGCTCTGGAAGGTGCGGGGCTGGACACGCCCGAAGCATTGCAGGCGCAGGTGCCCAGCCTGACCGAACTGCAGGCCGATTTCCCCGAGGCCGCGCGTGCCGCGCTGCGCGCCAGCCTGCGTGACACCAGCGCCAGCGGCGAGGGGAACCTGCTGACCAACTTCCTGCGCGCCCAGACGGGCGCCCGGTCGGTCGAGCCGCGCGAGGGCGACGATGCCGACGCGATCCTGTCGCGGGCCGATGCCGACGTGCAGGCGGGCCGGATCGACGCCGCGCTGACGCAGATGCAGGCCCTGCCGGAGCCCGCCACGGCAGCTCCCGCGATGGCCGACTGGCTGTCCCGCGCAACCGCCTATTCCCAGGCACGGGCGGCATTGTCCGACCTGTCCTCGGGCACGAACTGAGGGCCGCCCGATGCTGTTGTCACTGCTGAAAATCCTGTTCTTTTTTGCCGTCGTCCTGGCCTTGGCCCTGGGGGCGGTCCAACTGTCCGAAACCGGGCAGGTGCTGCGCATCGAATATGGCGGCATCGAATACGCGCTGTCGCCGCTGAAGGCGCTGGTGGCGCTGTTCGTGCTGATGATCGCCGCCTGGCTGATCTTCAAGCTGCTGGGGCTGGCACTGGCCGTCCTGCGGTTCCTGGTGGGCGACGAGACCGCCATCAACCGCCATTTCGCCCGCTCGCGCGAGCGCAAGGGCTATGCCGCCTTTGGGGAGGGCATGCTGGCCGTCGCCTCGGGCGAGGGGAAGCTGGCGCAGGACAAGGCCGCGAAGGCCGCAAAGTACCTGAACCAGCCGCATCTGACGAACCTTCTGGCCGCGCAGGCGGCCGAAACGTCGGGCGACACCGGCAAGGCCATCGGCATCTATCGCACGCTGCTGGACGACGACCGCACCCGATTTGTGGGCATCCGCGGGCTGATGCGCCAGAAGCTGGCCGAGGGTGACACCCACAAGGCGCTGCTGCTGGCGCAGAAGGCCTATGCGCTGAAGCCGCGCCACAAGGAGGTTCAGGACACCCTGCTGGACCTGCAGACCCGGGAGCAGGACTGGAAGGGTGCCCGGCAGACCCTGAAGGACAAGCGCACGCAGGGCGACTTGCCCAAGGACGTGGCGCTGCGCCGCGATGCCGTCCTGGCCCTGCAGGAGGCCAGCGACGTGCTGGCACACGGCAATTCCATCAGCGCGCGCGAGGCGGCGATCTCGGCCGCCAAGGCGTCGCCGGACCTGGTCCCCGCCGCCGTTCTGGCCGCGCGCAGCTATGTCGCGCAGAAGGATTACCGCAACGCCTCGCGGATCCTGGAGAAGACTTGGTCAGTGCGCCCGCATCCCGACGTCGCGGCCGCCTATGCCGAGATCGTTCCGGACGAGACCCCGGCCGCCCGCCTGCGCCGCTTTGACGCGCTGATCAAGAAGAACGCCGATCACGAGGAAACCCGCCTGCTGAAGGCCGAACTGCTGCTGGCCGCAGAGGACTTTCCTGGCGCGCGCCGCGCCTTGGGCGATCTGGCGGAAAAGCACCCGACGGTGCGGACCCTGTCCATCATGGCTGCCGTCGAACGCGGTGAAGGTGCCGATGACAGCGTCGTGCGTGGCTGGCTGACCCGTGCCCTGTCGGCATCGCGTGGACCCCAGTGGTGCTGCGACAAGTGCCACAATGTCATGCAGGCCTGGGCCCCGGTCTGCGACAGCTGTGGCGGCTTTGACACGCTGACCTGGCGCGAGCCCGAGACGCGGCACAGCACGACGTCGGCCACCGGGGCCGAGATGCTGCCCTTGCTGGTCGGTGCGCCTAAGCCTGCCGATGACGTGCCGGACCTGACCGAACCCGTGCAACCGCACCCGCCCGGCCCGGCAGAGCCCGAAGGCAAGCCCGCCCCGCGCCGGGTCGAGCAGGCGGTCGTCGCCCCCGGCATGGTCCCGCGCGAAAGCGACTATCGGGTCATCGACGAGCCGTCCTCGACCGTGACCACGCCGGAGCCCGTGCTGGTCAACGAGCCGGAGCCCATGCCCCAGCCCGCGCCGCTGCCCGAACCGGAGCAGGCTGACACCCCGGCCGCGGAACCGGTCATGGTCCGCCCCGATGTCGAACCGACGGATGCGGCGGACTGGACGGACACCCGCGCACGGCGCTGATCCGGTGAGGCGAATTTTTCGCAGCTGACCCCTTTTCGTCATGGCGCGAAGATGCTATCCGCGCGCCATGACCAGAATGCCGCAGTAGCTCAGCTGGTAGAGCACATCATTCGTAATGATGGGGTCGGGGGTTCGAGTCCCTTCTGCGGCACCATGGTCCGACAGTCAAAGGCCGCCCCATCGGGCGGCCTTTGTTGTTCTAGAGCGGCAGGGCAGGGGTGCGCCCGCTGTCCTCCAGGTCCCAGGCCGCCTGCCATGCGCCCTTGCGGCGGTCCAGCACCAGGAAGTTGCGCTGCGCGATGTAGCGGTGGCGCTGTCCGGGCAGCGGCCGGATGCGGATCGGATGTTCCGGCAGCGGGTCCTCTCCCAGCCAGGCCAACGCGCCCAGGAACCGGGCCCAGCCCTTTGGCGGCGCACGATGCGCGATGCCCGACGCCACCAGCTGATGCAGGTGCAGCCCGCCGCCCAAGTCCATCTCGGCCCGCGTGGCCAGGTGGATCTCGCCCGACAGGGCGGTCACGTCATGGCCGTCGCGGCGCGCCATGTCGCGCACCAGGCGCAGGATGCGGCGCCATTCGTCGCGATGGGTGCGGCTTTGCCACTGGTCGCGCAGGTCGTCCTCGTATTTCTGCATCCGCGGAATGGCCACCATCAGCGATTCCAGGATCGACATGCGCGGCCCCAGCAACGGCACGCTGGACATCAGCATGGTGCGGCCCTGCGTCTGGCGACGCGCCTCCGCGTCCATCATCTGCCAGCCGCCCGGCCCCATGATATCGCGCCGCGTGCGTTCGGACCGCATGTCGGGCGCCAGCAGCCGCAGGCCGGGCGCGTTGATCACCCAGCCCAGATGCCCGCCCTGCGGGTCGGCGAAGCGGGCGGGCAGATCGCCCGCCACGGTGCCGTGCTGGAACAGAAGGAAGCTGTCGCGCGCGGCGGCGAACAGCGCCTGTCCCACCGCCGATTCGGTGCGCGACCGGGGAAGCGAGCCCCACCCGTCGCAGATGTCGTGATCGTCCCACTGCATCAGCGACGGCACCCGTGCGGCAAGCCAGGCCAGTTCGGGCGCACCATAAAGCGCGGCATAGCGGTCGAAGAACCGCTGGCGCAGATGCGCGCGCAGCCCGTCCAGCGCCTGGGGCGACGGGCTGTCGGGCACGCGGTCGGGCCAGTCGTTGCTGAGCGGGTGGCCCTCGGTGACCTCGTCGGCATAGACCTGATCGCCACCATGCAGCAGCAGCGCGAAGGGCGCGCGGCGGTGGTCGTCGCGCAGGCGCGCCCACATGGCGTTGCGCTCGGACCCCTCGCGGTCCATGTCGCCGACCTCCTCGCCGTTGCACGAGACATAAGCCAGCCGCAGATCCCCGGTCAGATCGCCCGCGACCTCGAACCGCTGGCCATCCCAGTCATAGGTCGAGGCCCGGTCCGCCGGCAGCGCGAATCGCGCCCGCCAGACGGTGGCGCCGTCATAGCGGGCCAGCGCCACAGGCGCGACCGGACCTGAGGGCGCGGCGACCGGGGCCGGGGGCTGATCGCCCGGCATGATGAACAGGGCCGACAGCGACATCCGCCCCAGGGCGACGTCGTCAAGCAGCAGGATCGGGCCGATGGGGCGGGTGATCTGGATGGACATGCCGATCAGCTAAGGCGGAACCTGCGGCTTCGCAATTCGCGATCGTGCCGCAGGCGATCACATCAGGCGGCGTCCTGCCGGGGTGCCGCGCGACACAGCATGCCGAACAGGTCGCGCGGGTCGTCGGGATCGGCGATCATGTCCAGGTCCAGGAAAAGCCCCGTGCCCTGCAGGCGCTTGTGGATGTGGCGCAGGGCGCTGAAATCCTCGATCGCGAATCCCACGCTGTCGAACAGGGTGACCTGGTCGGCGCGGGTGCGGCCGGGCACGTGGCCCGCGATGACCTGCCACAGTTCGGTCACGGCATGGTCGGGGTCCAGCTGCTGGATCTCTCCCTCGACGCGGGTCTGGGGCGGGTATTCGACAAAGATCCCCGCGCGCAGCAGGATGTCGCGGTGCAGTTCGGTCTTGCCGGGGCAATCGCCGCCGACCGCGTTCAGATGCACGCCCGCGCCCACCATGTTGTCCGACAGGATGGTCGCATATTGCTTGTCCGCGGTGCAGGTCGTCACGATCTGCGCGCCCAGGATCGCCTCCTCGGCACTGGCACAGGGGACAACGCGCAGCCCGCGCCCGGCCAGGTTCGCTACGCATTTCGCGGTGGCGGCAGGGTCGATGTCGTAAAGGCGCACCTCGGTGATGCCGCAGATCGCCTTGAAGGCCAGGGCCTGGAACTCGGCCTGCGCGCCGTTCCCGATCATCGCCATCACCCGCGAATCGTGCGGGGCCAGCCAGCGGGCGGCCATGGCGCTGGTCGCGGCGGTGCGCAGCGCGGTCAGGATGGTCATCTCGGACAGCAGCAGCGGATAGCCGGTCGCGACATCGGCCAGCACGCCAAAGGCGGTGACCGTCTGCAGCCCCTGGCGCATGTTGCCGGGATGGCCGTTCACGTATTTGAACCCGTAATGCTGTCCGTCCGACGTCGGCATCAGTTCGATCACGCCGATGTCGGAATGGCTGGCGACGCGGGGGGTCTTGTCGAAATCGGGCCAGCGGCGAAAGTCGGCCTCGATCGCGTCGGCCAGTTCGACCAGCAGCGGCTCGATGCCCACGTGATGGACCAGCTGCATCATGTGATCGACGCTGACAAAGGGAACAAGCGCCTGGCGCGAGGGCGGGGTCATCGGTCTTCTCCTGCAGGGTTTCGTCCATGATGCTGCGCGATATGGGTCGGTTTCAACTGGACAGGCAGCAGGAATGGCGGGATCATTGCCCATATTGGCGGGGAATGGTGCCATTATGGACGATTTGGATCAGGCGCTGATCGCGCAGCTGCGCCGCGACGGGCGGGCCTCGGTGCTGCACCTGGCGGACAGGCTGGGCGTCAGCCGCGCGACCGTCCGCCTGCGCCTGGCCCGGCTGCTGGAGCGGCAGGAGATCCTGGGTTTCACCGCCATCACCCGCGCCGATGCGCAGGATGCGCCGGTCCGCGGCCTGATGCTGATCGGGATTGAGGGGCGGGGCGCAGACCGCATCATGGCCCGCCTGACCGCGATGGCGCAGGTGACGGCGGTGCATTCGACGAACGGGCGGTGGGATCTGATCGTGGACTTGGCGGCGGGGTCGCTGTCGGAACTGGACGACGTCCTGCGCCGCATCCGCGACCTGGACGGCGTCATGACATCCGAGACGAACCTGATCCTGTCCACCCGCCGCGCAAGCACCCGCTAGACCAGCGCGCGATACAGGTCCAGCATGCGCATCAGCGCCCTGTCGAACCCGTCCGGATCGGGCGCAGCCGCATCCCAACTGCGCGACAGGACGCAGCCGGCCTGATAGCCTTGCGGCAGCGTCGCGTCCGACCCTAAGGCGATGGGCCTCGTGTCAAAGCCATGTCCCGGCAGGCCGTCCCGCGTGCGTGCCGCCCGGTCGCGCAGATGGCGCAGGCCGGCGTCGTGGCCATGCTCGCGCAGCGCGTCCGCCGCGCCATGCTGCAGCGACAGCACGATCCGTTCATCCGGGGCGTTCACGAAGCAGGCGACGTAGAGCCCGTGGCGCATGCTGCGCGTCACATGCGGCGCGAACCACGCGACCCAGGGCACCGCCGCCCAACCCGGCGCGCCGGTGCTGGCCCGCACCAGCAGGCGTTCGGGACGCCCGGCCACCGCCTCCCGCGCCAGCGCCGCCACGTCGCGGCGAAAGAACCCGGCCAGCGAATGCCCGGCCACCGGTTCGACCCGCGCGAACGCATACCGCCGCGCCGTCAGGGACAGCGCGGCGGCAAGCCGGTCGGGGTCCGGCGCGGGCGCGGTCAGACCAGCCGCCCTTCCTCCATCGCCGCGCGGACGAAGCCTGCGAACAGGGGCGCGGGTTCGAAGGGCTTGGATTTCAGCTCGGGGTGGGACTGCACGCCGATGAACCACGGGTGGTCGGCATATTCCACGACCTCGGGCAGCTTGCCGTCGGGCGACATGCCCGAAAAGCGCAGGCCCGCGGCCTCCAGCTGCGCGCGATAGGTCGCGTCGACCTCATAGCGGTGACGGTGGCGGTCCTCGATCTCGGTCGCGCCGCCATAGACGTCCGAAATCCGCGACCCCTGGGACAGGACGGCGGTGTAGGAGCCGAGGCGCATGGTGCCGCCCTTGTCGTCGCCGACCTTGCGGCTGACGGTATAGTTCCCCTGCACCCATTCCTTGAGGTGATAGACGACCGGGGTGAACCGCGTCTGCCCGGCCTCGTGGTCGAACTCCTCGGAACCCGCGTCGGGCATGTCGGCCAGGTTCCGCGCGGCCTCGATCACGGCCATCTGCATCCCCAGGCAGATCCCCAGATACGGCACCTTCTTCTCACGAGCATAGCGGGCGGCGGCGACCATCCCCTCGGTCCCGCGTTCGCCGAAGCCGCCGGGCACGATGATGCCGTGATAGCCGTCCAGAAGATGCGCGCCCTCTCCCTCCAGCTTTTCGCTGTCGACCCAGTCTGCCTTGACGCGGACCTTGTTGGCCATGCCGCCATGGGTCAGCGCCTCGGCGATGGATTTATAGGCGTCCTCCAACTGGGTGTACTTGCCGACGATGGCAATGTTCACCTGCCCCTCGGCATGCTCCAGCCGGTCCATCACGTCCTCCCACCGCGACAGGTCGGGGCGCGGCGCGGGGCTGATCTGGAAGGCGTCCAGCACGGCACGGTCCAGACCGGCGCGATGATAGGCCAGGGGCGCCTGATAGATGGTCTTGAGGTCATAGGCCGGGATGACCGCATCGGGACGCACGTTGCAGAACAGCGCGATCTTGGCGCGTTCCTTTTCCGGGATCGGGTGTTCCGAGCGGCAGACCAACACGTCGGGGGCCAAGCCGATGGACTGCAGCTCCTTGACGCTGTGCTGGGTCGGCTTGGTCTTCAGCTCTCCGCTGGCGGCCAGATAGGGCAGCAGGGTCAGGTGCATCAGGATGCATTCGCCGCGCGGCCGCTCGTGGATGAACTGGCGGATCGCCTCGAAGAAGGGCAGGCCCTCGATGTCGCCGACCGTGCCGCCAATCTCGCACAGCATGAAATCGACCTCGTCGTCGCCGATCGCAAGGAAGTCCTTGATCTCGTTGGTGACATGCGGGATCACCTGGATGGTCTTGCCCAGGTATTCGCCCCGGCGTTCCTTCTCCAGCACGTTGGAATAGACGCGCCCGCTGCTGATGCTGTCGGTGCGGCGCGCTGCGACGCCGGTGAATCGTTCGTAATGGCCCAGGTCCAGGTCGGTCTCGGCCCCGTCATCGGTGACGAAGACCTCGCCATGCTCGAACGGGCTCATCGTGCCGGGGTCGACGTTCAGATACGGGTCCAGCTTGCGCAGCCGGACGGTGAACCCCCGCGCCTGCAGCAGCGCCCCCAACGCCGCCGAAGCCAGCCCCTTGCCAAGCGAGGATACGACGCCGCCGGTGATGAAGATGTAACGCGCCATGAGGCCCCCGTGATGTGCAATTCTGTCTTAGCGGGCCGTCCGAATGACGACGATCACGGGACCCACGAAATAACCGATTCGCCCCGTGGCCGCAACGGACCGCAAGTGGAAGGGGGGCGCCTGGCGCCCCCCGCAGTGGTGTCTGTCGTCAGTTCGCCGGTGCGGGCGCGGTGTCCGGGGTGGCGGGTTCCGCCGCGGCGTCGGGCGCCGCCGCCGGGGCCGTCGCGGCGGGTGCCGGGGCGTCGGGGGCAGGCGGGGTCAGCGCGTCGGCGGGTGCCGTCGCGGGTGCCTCTGCCGGGGTCTGGGCCGCGGGGGCCGGGGTCACGGCCGCGTCTGTTGCCGGGGCGTCCGTCGCGGGGGCCTTGGTCGCCGGGGCGTCGGTCGCCGCATCGGGGCTGGGCGGGGTCAGCGGGTTGCCCGCGGTCGAGGGCGGCGGGGTATAGGCCGGCAGACCCGGCAGTCCGGTCGCCGGTGCCTCGGTCGGGGCCTGGCCGCCGAACTGGTCCATGATCGAGCTGTTGTTGGCCTGGCGCGCCGCCAGGATCGTCAGCGCGATCGAGGTCGCGAAGATCGCCACGCCCAGGATCCACGTCACCCGGGTCAGCACGTTGGCCGCCTGGCGGCCCGACATGACGCCGCCACCGGCACCGCCACCGCCGCCCATGCCCAGCCCGCCCCCTTCGGAACGCTGCAGCAGGACGACCCCGGCCAGCATCACTGCCAGGATCAGATGGACGGTCAGGATGACGTTTTCCACGGCTTTCGGCCTTTCATTTGCGGACGCGCCTATCTAGTCACCTGTCAGGGTGATGGCAAGCAAGAGTGTCCGATGGTTGCGGTGATGATCCAGGGCACCGGCTCGAATGTCGGCAAGTCGATGCTGGTGGCGGGCCTGTGCCGCGTCGCGACCCGCCTCGGCCTGTCCGTGGCGCCCTTCAAGCCGCAGAACATGTCCAACAATGCCGCCGTCACCGCCGACGGCGGAGAGATCGGCCGCGCCCAGGCCCTGCAGGCCCGCGCCTGCGGGCTGGAGCCGCATACCGACATGAACCCGGTCCTGCTGAAACCCGAGACCGACCGCGGCGCGCAGGTGATCCTGCAGGGCAGCGCCATCGGCCGGGCCGAGGCGCGCGATTACCAGGGGCTGAAGCCTCGCCTGCTGGGTGGGGTTCTTGACAGCTTTGCCCGCCTGTCGGCCGCCCATGACCTGGTGATCGTCGAGGGGGCGGGCAGCCCCGCCGAGGTCAACCTGCGCCCCCGCGACATCGCCAACATGGGCTTTGCCCGCGCGGCGGGGGTGCCCGTCGTGCTGGCGGGCGACATCGACCGGGGCGGGGTCATCGCCCAGATCGTCGGCACCCAGGCCGTGATCGACGCTGGCGACGCGGCGATGATCCGCGGGTTCCTGGTCAACAAGTTCCGCGGCGATCCGCGCCTGTTCGACGACGGTTACCGGATGATCGAGGCGCGCACCGGCTGGCGCGGCTTCGGTGTCGTGCCGTGGTTCGCGGACGCGCACCGCCTTCCGGCGGAGGATGCGGTCGATCTGCGCGCCAGTGGCGGGACGGGACTGCATGTCGTCTGCCTGACCCTGTCGCGCATCGCCAATTTCGACGATCTGGACCCGCTGGCGGCGGAACCCGGCCTGCGCCTGACCATGCTGGCGCCGGGACAGGCGATCCCCGGCGACGCCGGTCTTGTGATCGTTCCGGGCACGAAATCGACCCTGGGCGATCTGGCCTTCCTGCGGGCGCAGGGCTGGGACATCGACCTGGCCGCGCATCACCGGCGCGGCGGGCATGTGCTGGGCATCTGCGGTGGCTATCAGATGCTGGGCCGGATGATCGACGATCCGTCGGGCGCGGACGGGGTGGCAGGGCAGGTGGCGGGGCTGGGCCTTTTGGACGTGACCACCGTCATGGCCCCCGACAAGCGGCTGACCCGCGTGACCGGCACCGCCCTGGGCCAGCCCGTGTCGGGATACGAGATCCACATGGGCCGCACCGACGGCCCGGACTGCGCGCGCCCCTTCGCTCATGTCCCCGACCCCGACGGGGCCATCAGCGCGGATGGCCGCGTGACGGGCAGCTATCTGCACGGGCTGTTTTCCGACGACGCGTTCCGCGCGGCCTTCCTGGCACGGCTTGGTGCCGCCTCGCGGCCGGGGTTCGAGGCCGGGGTGGATGCCGCGCTGGACGATCTGGCGGATCACCTGGAGGCGCATCTGGACGTGGCGGCCCTGCTGGCCGTCGCGCGCTGATCCACCATGCGGGCGCCCCCGCCATGCGCGCAGGGTGCAGCAGATGTGACCGCGTGGCGCTGGACGAAACCGGGTCGGCACGCTACCTGAGGGGCATGGAACAGATCAAAGCCCCCCTGACCCTGTATCTGGCCGCCCCGCGCGGCTTCTGCGCAGGCGTCGACCGCGCCATCAAGATCGTGGAACTCGCGCTGGAGAGATGGGGCGCCCCCGTCTTTGTCCGCCACGAGATCGTGCACAACAAGTATGTCGTCGACACGCTGCGCGACAAGGGCGCGGTCTTCGTCGAGGAGCTGGACGAATGTCCGGCCGACCGGCCCGTGATCTTTTCCGCCCATGGCGTCCCCAAGGCCGTCCCGGCCGAGGCGCAGCGCCGCGAGATGGTCTATGTCGACGCGACCTGCCCGCTGGTCAGCAAGGTCCATATCGAGGCCGAGCGGCACCACGCCGCGGGCCTGCAGATGATCATGATCGGCCACAGGGGCCACCCCGAGGTCCTTGGCACCATGGGCCAGCTGCCCGAGGGCGAGGTGATCCTGGTCGAGGACGTGGCCGACGTGGCCCGCGTCCAGGTCCGCGACCCCGCGCGCCTGGCCTTCATCACCCAGACGACCCTGTCGGTCGACGACACCGCCGCCGTGGTCGCGGCCCTGCAGGCGCGGTTCCCCGCGATCATCGGGCCCGCCAAGGAAGACATCTGCTATGCCACCACCAACCGCCAGGCGGCGGTCAAGGCGGTGGCGCCGCATGTCGATGCGCTGCTGGTGATCGGGGCCGAGAATTCCAGCAACTCCAAGCGTCTGGTCGAGGTCGGGCGTGCCGCGGGCTGCGGCTATGCCCAGCTGGTGATGCGCGCGGCCGAGATCGACTGGCGGGCGCTGGACGGTATCCGCAGCATCGGCGTGACCGCCGGCGCCAGCGCCCCCGAGGTGCTGATCAACGAGGTCATCGACGCCTTCCACGCCCGCTATGACGTGACCGTCGAGGTGGTCGAGACCGCCGTGGAACGGGTCGAGTTCAAGGTCCCCCGCGTCCTGCGCGAGACAGCCTGACCGAACCGGCCCCTTGCCGGATCGCCCGCCCCGGTCCTATCCTCCGGCCACAGGTTGGAGGACCCCACATGACCGTCTATCTGATTGCCGAAGTCACCGTCACCGACGACGCCTGGATCGCCCCCTATGCGGCGGCGGTCCATGACATCGCCGCCCGCCACAACGGCCGCTACCTGTCCCGGTCCGGCCATATCGAGACGCTGGAGGGCGAGGCCCGCGACGTCACCCTGATCGCGTTGATCGAGTTCCCGACCCGCGAGGATGCGATGGGTTTCGTCAACGATCCCGACTATGCGCCCCATGCGAATGCCCGCAAGGGCGGGTCCGTCAGCCATTTCCGGCTGATCGACGACAGCGACGCGGCCGGCAGCATCCCCTATCTTCCCGCGCCCGCCTGAGGCCCGCTGGCCTGCCGCGCCGATCGCGGCTATAGCGGCGCGGACAAGGCGGAAAGGGACAGCATGCGGCTCTATTCGATGCCCTCATCGGGCAACAGCTACAAGGTCAGGCTGCTGGCGGCGCTGACCGGCCAGTCGCTGGACCGGGTCGATTGCGAATACGGATCGGCCGCCCTGCAGCAGGCCAAGGACCAGGGCGCGCTGCCCTTCGGCAAGCTGCCGGCGCTGCGTCTGGACGACGGAACCACGCTGGCGGAATCGAACGCCATCCTGTGCTATCTGGGCGAGGGAACGGCCTATTGGCCCGCCAGCCGGACCCTGCGGGCGCAGATGCTGGGCTGGATGTTCTGGGAACAGTACAACCACGAACCGGTCATCGCGGTGCGCCAGGCGCTGGTCAGCTATCCCCATCGCGCGGCGGGTGCCACGCCCGACCGGCTGGCCTATCTGCTGGATCGCGGCCACGCGCTGCTGTCCGTGACGGAGGATCACCTAGCGACCCAAGACTGGCTGGTGGGCGACGCGGCCAGCTTGGCCGACATCTGCCTCTATGCCTATACGCACAGCGCGGGTGCGCGCGGCGGGTTCGACATGAACCGCTTTCCGGCCGTGCGCGGCTGGCTGGCGCGGGTGGCGGCCCTTCCGGGGCACGTGACCATCGATGGCTGAACTGTTCGCCTGGACCGACGGCGCCTGCAGCGGCAATCCCGGCCCCGGCGGCTGGGGCGTGCTGATGCGCGCGCTGGACGGCGCGAACGTGGTCAAGCAGCGCGAGCTGCAGGGCGGAGAGCCTGCCACGACCAACAACCGGATGGAGCTGATGGCCGCCATCAGCGCGCTGGAGGCCCTGACCCGGCCCAGCACCATCGTGATCGTGACCGACAGCAACTACGTCAAGAACGGCGTGACCCAGTGGATCCACGGCTGGAAGCGCAACGGCTGGAAGACCGCCGACAAGAAGCCCGTCAAGAACGTCGAATTGTGGCAGCGGCTTGATGCGGCGCAGGCCACCCACAGCGTCGAATGGCGCTGGATCAAGGGCCATGCCGGCCATGCCGAGAACGAACGCGCGGACGAACTGGCCCGCGCGGGCATGGCGCCGTTCAAGCCGTGACGGGACAGGTGATCGCGGGGCTGCCCACGCTGGTCTGGGTGCTGGACTATGCCTCGGTGCTGGTCTTTGCGCTGACCGGGGCGCTGGTGGCCAGCCGCGCGCAGCTGGATCCGGTGGGCTTTGTCTTCATGGCCGCGATGACGGCCGTGGGCGGCGGGACGCTGCGCGATCTGATCCTGGGCCGGGACATGGTGTTCTGGGTCGCCCGGCCGTCGCTGGTCGTGGTGGCCGCGGTGGCGGCGATGGTCGTGTTCTGGACCGCGCACCGGTTCGAAAGCCGTTATCGCCTGCTGCTGTGGCTGGACGCCTTTGCCCTGTCCGTGGCGGTGCCCGCGGGCGTCGCCGTGGCCCTGGCGGGCGGGTTCAGTCCGGTCATCGTGGTCATCATGGGCGTCGTCACAGGCACCTTCGGCGGGCTGATGCGCGACGTGGTCGGCAACGAGGTTCCGCTGGTCCTCAAGCAGGGCGAGCTGTACCTGACGGCGGCGTTTGGCGGGGCGCTGGCGGCGGTGCTGTTGGTCTGGATGGGCCTGGGCCGGGTCGAGGCCCTGGCCGCCTGCGGCATGGTCACCTTCGTGCTGCGTGCGGGCAGCATGGTGCGCGGCTGGAAGCTGCCGGTCTATCGCCCCCGCCCGCCGCGCACCCGCGGCTAGCGCAGGACGGGCGGCCCCGCGCGGCCCGCGTCGATGTTCTGCACCCCGGCGCGCAGCCCCTGGCCGATGCGATGCGCCATCTGCGACCAGGCGCGGGCCGACCAGGGCGGCAGGGTGCGGCGCAGCGCCTCGTCGAACAGCGTCAGCCAGATCTCGAAATGCTCGGGGCGGACGTTGCCCGCGGACAGGTGCGCGCGCATCGGGCTGCCGTTGTAGCCGGCCTTGTGCAGGATCGCGCCCTTCCAGAAGGCGGCGATGCGATCCTCATGCGCGGCCCAGTCGCCGACATGTTCGGCAAAGATCGGGGCCAGCACCTCGTGCCGCCGCACGGCGCCGTAGAAGACGGCGACGGTGCGGGCGATCTCTGCCTCGGTGATGTCGAAACGCGGGTCCATGCGCCGCATCTGGGGCAGGGGCGGCGCGGTTGCAAGGGGCCGCGTGCCGCCGTAAGGGGGGCCACCCGGTCGCAGCCCACCCGGACAAAACAGGAGCGAGCCATGAGCCACTATACCGACGCGCTGACCCAGCTGGGCAGCGACACCCCCCTGCCGCAGCACCCCGACCAGGCCGTGCTGGAACGTGTGCCCAACCCCCAGCCCGGCCAGACCTATGCCGTGCGCTTCACCCAGCCCGAATTCACCAGCCTGTGCCCGCTGACCGGCCAGCCCGATTTCGCGCATCTGGTGATCGACTATGTCCCCGGCGACTGGCTGGTCGAATCGAAATCGCTGAAGCTGTTTCTGGGCAGCTTCCGCAACCACGGCGCCTTCCACGAGGATTGCACTGTGGGCATCGGCCGCCGCATCGCCGACCTGCTGGAGCCGGCTTGGCTGCGCATCGGCGGATACTGGTACCCGCGCGGCGGCATTCCGATCGACGTGTTCTGGCAGACGGGCGCGGCGCCTGCGGGCCTGTGGCTGCCCGATCAGGGCGTGCCGACCTATCGCGGGCGCGGCTAGGCGGCGTTCAGCCGCGCCAGGATCGCAGCGCGATCAGCGCCGTGTCGATCACGTCGCCAAGGCGGGCCAGCAGGTGTTCGGGTTCTGGCGCGCCGCTGTCCGTCTCGGCGTCCAGCCGTGCCATCAGGCGCGACAGGCGCCGCCGATGGACGCCGGTCCACAGCTGGACCGGGTCCGCGATCAGCCCCGCGAAGGTGGTGACCAGCGACCCCGCCACGGCCAGCGCCACCCCGGTGGCGACGACCGTCAGCGGCGCGGTCTCCACCGGAAAGGCCCAGTACCACGCCCGCCCCAACGTGTCGCCCAGGGCGAAGTCGCGCACCGCGGCACCATGCGCGCGCATCTGCGCCATGGGCCCGGCAAGCGAGATCATGCCCGGTGTCGCGCGGTGAAACAGCGCGATCCCCACGGTCAGCACGATCAGCGAGGTCGTGATCTCGGCTACGGCATTGCGGGTGTCGGCATGGCTGCGGATGGCGCGGGCGATGCGGTCGGGGGACGTGTCCGGACCCAGGCCCTGCCGCTGCAGATCGGCGATCAGCGCGCCTAGGTCACGCTGGATCACCGTCGAGACGTCGGACCGCAGGAACACCCGCCGGCTGCGCAGCCAGCCGCCCGCCCGCGTGGCCCCCATCCGCGTCAGGGCCCAGCCCGCGCCCAGCATCAGCAGGGCCACCGGCGCCAGCATCACGTTCACCGGCGCGCGCAGCAGGTCCGCGCCGATCGCGTGGCGGTGCAGTGCCAGCGTGCCACGCGGTCCGTAGCGCAGTCGTGTGAACCGGCGCAGCGCCGCATCGCGACGGGTCAGGCGGCTGCGCAGGGGGGCGGGGGGCATCGGGCTCTCCGAAGGCGGTGGCCGCAGTCTAGCGGGACGGGGGCCCATGCGCTAGGTTCGGCGCTTGCAGCGCCAAGCGGCGCTTTCTATAGAGGGCGGATGAAATTTCCGGCGTTCGGATCTCGAATTAGCAGCCCGGTGGCGTGAGGTTTCACGCCGCCGGGTCAGTCTTGTCCGAACATCTCTCAAAGGAACGCCCCGATGGCCGACGCCACGCAGCCCGATTACCGCGATACCGTCTTTCTGCCCCAGACCGAGTTTCCGATGCGTGCGGGCCTGCCCGCGCGCGAACCCGAATGGCTGGAGCGGTGGGCGCGCATCGGCGTCTATGACCGCCTGCGGTCGACCGCGGCGGGGCGCAAGCCGTTCGTGCTGCATGATGGTCCGCCCTATGCCAACGGGCATCTGCATATCGGCCACGCGCTGAACAAGACCATCAAGGACATCGTCGTGCGGTCGCACCAGATGATGGGTTTCGATGCGCGCTATGTGCCGGGCTGGGACTGTCACGGCCTGCCGATCGAATGGAAGATCGAGGAGAAGTACCGCAAGGAAGGCCGCGACAAGGACGCGGTCGACATGGTCGAGTTCCGCCAGGAATGCCGCCGCTTTGCGGATGAATGGGTCGACATCCAGCGCGAGGAGTTCAAGCGCCTGGGCGTGACCGGGGCCTGGGACCGGCCCTATCTGACGATGGACTACCACGCCGAGGCCGTCATCGCGGCCGAGTTCATGAAGCTGGTGATGAACGGCTCGCTGTATCAGGGGTCCAAGCCCGTGATGTGGTCGCCGGTGGAGAAGACCGCCCTGGCCGAGGCCGAGGTCGAGTATCACGACCATACCAGCCACACGATCTGGGTGCGGTTCGGCGTGCAGGGGGATGGCGCCCTGTCGGATGCCAAGGTCGTCATCTGGACCACCACCCCCTGGACCATTCCGCAGAACCGCGCCGTCGCGTTCAACCCGCAGATCGCCTATGGCCTCTATCAGGTCGATGCCGTGGCCGAAGGCTCGACCGCCGTCGCCAGAGAGCGTCTGGTGCTGGCCGATGCGCTGGCCGAGGGGGTGATGGCGCAGGCCAAGGTCACGGGCTTCACCCGCGCGGCGGACGTGACCGCCGCCGATCTGGACGGGCTGATCCTGTCCCACCCCCTGCGCGGGGTCGAAGGTGGCGCGGGCGAGTGGGATTACGACGTCCCCATGCTGCCCGGCGATCATGTCACTGACGAGGCGGGGACGGGCTTCGTCCACACCGCGCCCAGCCATGGCGACGACGACTATCAGCTGGGCCTGCGCTTCAAGCTGCCGATGACCTACAACGTCGAACCCGACGGCAGCTATCGCAAGGACCTGCCGATCTTCGGCGGCGAGGCGATCGTGGCGCCCGACGGCAAGGACGGCCCGGCCAATGTCAGCGTCATCAAGCAGTTGGCCTGGGCGGGCGCGCTGCTGGCCAAGGGCAAGATCAAGCACTCCTATCCCCACAGCTGGCGGTCCAAGGCGCCGCTGATCTATCGCAACACGCCCCAGTGGTTTGCGGCCATCGACAAACCCTTGGACGACGGGCTGGGCCAGCATGGCGACACGATCCGGGCGCGGGCGCTGACCTCGATCGACCAGCTGGTCAAGTGGTGGCCCAAGACCGGGCGCAACCGCATCCATTCCATGGTCGAGAACCGCCCCGACTGGGTGCTGTCGCGCCAGCGGGCTTGGGGCGTGCCGCTGACCTGCTTCGTCAAGAAGGGCGCCAAGCCCACGGACGACGACTTCTTGCTGCGCGATGCGCGTCTGAACGACCGCATCGTCGCGGCCTTCGAGGCGGATGGCGCGGATGTCTGGTACAGCGCGGGCTTCAAGGCGCGGATGCTGGACGGGATCGCGGACGCGGAGGCCTATGAGCAGGTCATGGACGTACTGGACGTGTGGTTCGATTCGGGCTCGACGCACAGTTTCGTGCTGCGCGACCGCGAGGATGGCGCGCCGGACGGGATCGCCGACGTCTATCTGGAGGGCACCGACCAGCATCGCGGCTGGTTCCAGTCGTCCCTGCTGCAGGCGTCGGCCACCAAGGGCCGCGCGCCCTATCGCAACGTGGTCACGCATGGCTTCACGCTGGACGAGAAGGGCATGAAGATGTCCAAATCGCTTGGCAACACCATCGTGCCCGCCAAAGTGATCGAGCAATACGGCGCCGACATCCTGCGCCTGTGGGTGGCGCAGGCCGATTATACCGCCGACCAGCGGATCGGCCCCGAGATCCTGAAGGGCACCGCCGACAGCTATCGCCGCCTGCGCAACACGCTGCGCTTCCTGCTGGGGGCGCTGGCCGGGTTCGACGATGCCGAACGCATCGAGCCCGCCCAGATGCCCGAGCTGGAGCAGTGGATGCTGCACCGGCTGGCGCAGCTGGACCACCAGGTCCGCCAGGGCTATGCGGCGTTCGATTTCCAGGGCGTGTTCCAGACGCTGTTCCAGTTCTGCACCGTCGATCTGTCGGCCTTCTATTTCGACGTGCGCAAGGACGCCCTGTATTGCGACCCGGCGGACAGCGAACGCCGGCGGGCGGCGCGGACGGTGCTGGACCTGCTGTTCCACCGGCTGGTGACCTGGCTGGCGCCGATCCTGCCCTTCACCATGGAGGACGTCTGGCTGTCGCGCTTCCCGTCGGAGGATGACAGCGTGCACCTGCACGATTTCGCGCAGACGCCGGCCGACTGGCTGAACGAGCCGCTGGCCGCCAAATGGGAGCATGTCCGCCGCGCCCGCCGCGTGGTCACCGCCGCGCTGGAGGTCAAGCGGACCGACAAGACGATCGGCGCCAGCCTGGAGGCCGCGCCCGTCGTCCATGTCGAGGATGCCCAGATGCTGGCCGCGCTGAAGTCGGTGGCCTTCGCGGATGTGTGCATCACGTCGGATCTGTCGCTGACCGCGGACCCCGCGCCCACCGAGGCGTTCCGCATGGCCGAGACCCCGGGCATCGGCGTCGTCTTCGAGACCGCCGAGGGCGAGAAGTGCCAACGCTGCTGGAAGATCCTGCCCGATGTCGGCACGCATGCCCTTCCGGGCGTCTGCGCGCGCTGCGACGCGGCCTTGGGATGACCGATGACGACCTGCGCGGAGCGATCCTTGCGCAGGTCGCCCGGCTGCGGCCGGGCACGACCTGCTGCCCCAGCCGGATCGCACGCGATCTGGCCGAGGACTGGCGCCCGCTGATGGACCCGCTGCGGCGGCTGGCGCTGCAGATGGCGGCGGAGGGGGACATCGCCGTCCTGCAGAAGGGGCGCCCCGTGGGGCCCGATCCGCGGGGCCCGATCCGATTGGCGCGGCGGCGCTAGACCAGCCACCACCCCCGTGCCTTCAACTGGTTGCGAATCATCTTTTCCGGGGCAGGGGTCGGCCTGTCGGCAAAGATCGGGCGCACCTTCTGGCGTCCCTTGTCCTGATAGATCAGCTTGCGCGCAGGCTCCCATTCCCGCAGCACGCGCTTGACCTCCTTGGCAGCGACGGCGCCCTCCAGCGCGGTGATCGCGGCCTCGGGGTCGCGGGCATAGAGGAGCGGCAGCCGGCGGTAATGGCAGGTCACGTCGCCGTCCAGACCGTCCAGCGCAGGGCCGGGCCGCCCGCCGCCCAGGCTGTGGATGACCAGCGGCAGCACCGCCTGGTCCAGCCACGGGTCCATCACCTGGCAGGCCAATGCGTCATGCGGACTATCGCGCAGGGCCAGCGCCCAGGCCAGGAACCGCTGACCGAACTCTGCAGGGTCGGACCCGAAGAACCACCCCGCGTTGAAGTACAGATAGCGTTCCCAGTGTTCGTCAGGCTGCGACAGGTCCAGCGTGGGGGCGAAGGACAGTCCGAACCGGTCGTAAAGCGATTGCCAGATGCCGTGATAGCCCGGGCCGTAAAGCGGCGGCTTGGGCCAGGTCCCCTCGCGCCGCATCGAGGCGGATGGCCGGGCGAAGTCGAAGCGGACCCGGTCCAGCGGCCCGGTGATCAGCGTGTCGGTGTCCAGAAACAGGAACGGTTTGCCCGCAGGCAGGACCGACAGGGCCTCGATCTTGTTGCCCTGGGGATAGGAGGCGCCGAAATGGCGCGCGGTGAACGGCACGATCATGGCGCCGAAATCGGTCAGCAGTTGGCGGCACGGGTCCGATATGGCCGTGTCATGCCCGCTCCAGGCGCCGTCGGGGGTGGGTTCGGCGATGAACACCGTGCCCGTGAAGTCCGGGGCATGCGCGCGCAGGCTGGCCATGAGGATCACGGCTTCGAACTCCAGCCGTCCGGCCTGGGCGACGATCAGCAGATTGGGCTGCGTAAGTTTCCTGGGGGGCACCCGACATCCTTTGCGGAACGTGATCGGGTTCAGCCTAGCGGTTGTGCGGGGACAGCAAAAGCCCCACCGCAGGGATGGTCCCTGCCACCACTTGATCATCCGGAATGTCGGGAAAGTGGTGGGCGACCCTGGAATCGAACCAGGCGTGGGTCTCCCCGGCGGAGTTACAGTCCGCTGCCGCACCTTGCAGCACGTCGCCCGCCGATCGCTTTCGGCGTGCGGGGTGATTAGCCGCCCCGTCGGGGGGCGTCAAGCGGATTTCCGGGGCTTGCGCGATGCGCGCCCTGCGCGCAGAGAAGGGTCCACAAGGAAAGGAGGCCGCGCATGTCCGACAAGAGCGGAAACGCGAAGAAGCCCACATGGGTCATCGACAAGGAACGCGCCCGCCGCGCGGCCGCCGCCGAGACGGTCTGGCTGTTCGGCCTGCACGCGGTCCGCGACGCGCTGGCCAACCCGGTGCGTCAGAAGCTGCGGCTGGTGGTCACCCAGAATGCGCTGGCCCGGCTTGGCGATCTGCACGGAATGGAGCCGGAGATCACCGATCCGCGCATCTTCGACAAGGCCGTGGGGCTGGCCGCCGAAAGCGTCCACCAAGGCGCCGCGCTGGAGGTCAAGCCGCTGAAATGGGGCAGCCTGTCCGAGGTCGCGTTGCGCGAGGCGCCCGGAGAGACGCGGCCGCTGCTGGTCGCGCTGGACCGGGTGACCGACCCGCACAACGTCGGCGCGATCCTGCGCTCGGCCGAGGTGTTCGGGGCGCGCGCGGTCATCGCCCCGCACCGCCATTCCGCCCCCGAGACTGGCGCCTTGGCCAAGACGGCGTCGGGCGCGCTGGAGCGCCAGCCCTATCTGCGCGTGCCGAACCTGGCCGAGGCGCTGACCCAGCTGAAGAACATGGGCTTCATCCTGGTGGGTCTGGACGGTACCGGTACCGAATCGTTGCCCGACCTGATGTCGGACCTGTCGGGCAGGGCGGTCTGCCTGGTCATGGGCGCCGAAGGGCCGGGCATGCGGGAGCTGACGATGAAGACCTGCGACCATGTCGCGCGGATTCCCTTTGCCGCCGATTTCGGGTCGCTGAACGTGTCGAACGCCGCCGCCGTGGCCCTGTATGCCGCGGGGCGTGCCTGAATATCACATCCCTGCGACGATTATGTCACGCGCGTTGAGATTTGGTCCGGCTGCTGTCAAGTAGACCGGACCGCAACCGTCGAGTCGTCATGAAAGCCTCTGTCCTGTGCCTGCTGATCAGCCTTGCGGCCGCGCTTCCCGCGGCGGCGCAGGACTGGGCCGTGGGCGGGTTCGACCCGGTGGGCTATGCGCAGGCCGGTCGCCCGACCCCGGGGCGCAGCGACATCGCGACGATGTGGAAGGGCCAGCTATGGCATTTCGCATCCGAGGAGAATCGCGCCCGGTTCGAGGCCAACCCGCGATCCTTTGCCCCGGCGCTGGACGGTATGTGCCCGGTGTCCATCGTCGACGGACGCCCGCAGATGGGCGATCCGCGCCATTTCGCGGTGGTGGCGGGCAGGCTGTACCTGCTGGAATCAGGTGCCGCGGAACGGCGCCTGTCCAGCGACCCCGCCGGGATCGTGGCAGAGGCTCAGCGCCTGTGGCGCTGACGCTGGCGACACAAGAATCACAAATGCGTGATCGGGGTGGAACTTTTCTTCCTGATGCCCATTTACACCTCATGGCATGACCCCGGAACGGTCATGTCCAGATCACTGTCCCTCGTTCCGCGACTTGCGCCCGGCCATCGTATGGACCGGGCGCTTTTTCTATGAGAGGCTGCAACCTGCGGCTGCGGCCCGGAGGAGGGACGATCATGGACATCCACACGGACGAGGATCACGACATCGCGCGCATCGCCCGCGACACAAAGGTCGTGGCAATGGTGGGCCTGTCCCCCAACGAGGCGCGGCCCAGTTGGGGCGTCGCCCGCTATCTGCAGTCCCAGGGCATCCGCGTCATCCCGGTCAATCCAGGTCACGACGGCCAGACCATCCTGGGAGAGCGGGTCTATGCGACGCTGGCCGACATCCCGGCTGCCGAAGGGGTGCAGCTTGTCGACATCTTCCGCCGCTCGGACGCGGTGGGGCAGGTGGTCGACGAGGCGCTGGCCCATCTGCCCGACCTGCAGGTGATCTGGACCCAGCTTGGCGTGCGCGACGACGCGGCCGCCGAACGTGCCCGCGCACGCGGCATCACCGTGGTTCAGGACCGCTGCCCCAAGATCGAGTTTCCGCGCCATCTGTAGCGGTCCGATATCTGCTTGACGGGCGGACAGGGTGGCACTAATCAGGCCCGACCTCAGGGGTATAGCTCAGTTGGTAGAGCATCGGTCTCCAAAACCGAGGGTCGTGGGTTCGAGTCCCCCTGCCCCTGCCAGGTCCTTCCGCCAGACCTGCGTCCTGACCGCGATCAGGGTTGAAAAGCCGGGCGTGCCCGGCTAGACCCGCGGTCGCATTTGCCCAAGGAGCCGCCCGTGGCCAATCCCGTCCAGTTCATCAACCAGGTCCGCGCCGAAGCCGCCAAGATTTCCTGGCCGACGCGCCGTGAGGTGATCACCACGACCATCATGGTCCTGATCTTCGCCTCGATCACCAGCCTGTTCTTCTTCTTGGTCGACCTGACGATCCGCACCGGTCTGACCCAGGGGCTGCGCCTGATCAGCGGCTGATCGGGGCTTGCAATTGCGGGCGGGGGGCGGTATTTCCCCCCGACTGTCCGGGACACGGCGTGCATCGAATGCGCATGCGCGCCGATTTGCATATTTCCGGACGACATGGAATTCAAAGGGTTGGCGCGCTGTCCGCGTGATTCCCGAAAGATGAGCAGGGGTCGATCGAGACATGGCAAAACGTTGGTATTCGGTCAGCGTCCTGTCGAACTTCGAAAAGAAGGTCGCCGAGGCGATTCGCCAGTCCGTCGCCGAGAAGGGCCTGGACGACCAGATCGACGAGGTCCTGGTCCCGACCGAGGAAGTGATCGAGATCCGTCGCGGCAAGAAGGTGACGTCCGAGCGCCGCTTCATGCCCGGCTATGTGCTGGTGCACATGGAGATGTCGGACCGGACCTATCACCTGGTCAACTCGATCAACCGCGTCACCGGCTTTCTGGGCGCGCAGGGCAAACCGATGCCGATGCGCGACGACGAAGTGAACATGATGCTGCACCGCTCGGACGACGGCGCACCCGCCGCGCCGCGCAACCTGATCCGCTTTGACGTGGGCGAGAAGGTCAGTGTGACCGACGGCCCGTTCGAAGGGTTCTCGGGGATGGTCGAGGAGATCGACGAGATTTCCTCGCGCATCAAGGTGACGGTGTCGATCTTTGGCCGGCCGACGCCGGTCGAACTGGAATTCACGCAGGTTTCGAAATCTTCGTGATCGGCTGCGGGAGGCCGTGAGGCCGCACCGCTAAATCGGCCCCCGTGCGGGGCTTGATGACAAAGGAGAAGGCCAGATGGCCAAGAAAGTTGTTGGCAGCCTGAAGCTGCAGATCAAGGCGGGCCAAGCGAACCCGTCGCCCCCCGTCGGCCCGGCCCTGGGTCAGCGCGGCATCAATATCATGGCGTTCTGCAAAGAGTTCAACGCCAAGACCCAGGAGATGGAGCAGGGTTCGCCCGTGCCCGTCGTCATCACCTATTATGCCGACAAGTCGTTCACCTTCGAGACGAAGACGCCGCCCGCGTCCTTCCTGCTCAAGAAGGCAGCCGGCCTGAAGCCGGTCGGCAAGCGCAACCGCGCCAAGGGTTCGGACAAGCCGGGCCGTGCCACCGCAGGCACCGTGACGGTCAAGCAGATCCGCGAGATCGCCGAGACCAAGATGAAGGACCTGTCGGCGAACGACGTGGATGCCGCGATGAAGATCATCGTCGGTTCCGCCCGGTCGATCGGCATCGAGGTGAGGGGCTGATCATGGCAAACGTTTCCAAGAAGAAGACCGCCGCCCGCGCCGCCTTCGAAGGCAAGGCCAACCTGACCGTCGAGGACGCCGTCAAGCTGGTCAAGGCACAAGCCTCGGCCAAGTTCGACGAGACCGTCGAGATCGCGCTGAACCTGGGCGTCGACCCGCGTCACGCCGACCAGATGGTCCGCGGCGTGGTGACCCTGCCCGCAGGCACCGGCAAAGACGTCCGCGTCGCCGTTTTCGCCCGTGGCCCCAAGGCTGACGAAGCCAAGGCTGCCGGTGCGGACATCGTCGGCGCCGAGGACCTGATGGAGACCATCCAGTCCGGCAAGATCGAGTTCGACCGCTGCATCGCGACGCCGGACATGATGCCGCTGGTCGGCCGTCTGGGCAAGATCCTGGGCCCGCGCAACCTGATGCCGAACCCCAAGGTCGGCACCGTGACGATGGACGTGAAATCGGCCGTCGAAGCAGCCAAGGGCGGCGAGGTCCAGTTCAAGGCCGAGAAGGCGGGCGTCGTCCATGCCGGCATCGGCAAGGTCTCGTTCGACGAGGACAAGCTGGCCCAGAACCTGCGCGCCTTCGTGGACGCGGTCAGCCGCGCCAAGCCGACGGGTGCCAAGGGCACCTACATGAAAAAGGTCTCGATCAGCTCGACCATGGGTCCGGGCGTGTCGATCGACGTGGTCTCTGCGACCGCGAACTGACCACAGGAATTTCCCCGCCGGACAAGGGCGGGGAATGGCGGGGCCGCACGCGGCCCTGTCCTGTCCGAGACGGAGGGTGCGGGGGAAACCTTGCTTAATTGCCTTCCTGAGATGGGGAAGCGTTTTTCCGAAGGCCCAGTCCTTCGGGTGATCTTGCCCTAACGGACCCGACCCGGTCCCGTTCGAGACCGGGAAAAGTGAGAGCCGGGGGGAAACCCCCAACTTGGAGTGAAACCGTGGATAGAGCACAGAAAGAACAGCTGGTCGAGGAACTCGGCCAGATCTTCGAAAGCTCTGGCGTCGTGGTGGTTGCCCACTACGAGGGGATGACGGTTGCACATATGCAGGACCTCCGCGCGCGCATGCGCGAAGCGGGTGGTTCGGTTCGCGTTGCCAAGAACAAGCTCGCCAAGATCGCCCTGGAAGGAAAGCCTTGCGCAAGCATCGCCGACTACCTGACGGGCATGACCGTGATCACCTATTCGGAGGATCCGACCGCTGCTGCGCGGATCGCCGACAAGTACGCCAAGGATAACGATCGTTTCGTGATCCTGGGCGGTGCGATGGGTGGTTCGGCCCTGGATCCGGCCGGTGTGAAAGCCGTCGCCTCGATGCCGTCGCGTGATGAGCTGATCGCTCAGATCGTGTCGTGCCTCGGTGCGCCCGCTTCGAACATCGCCGGTGCCATTGGCGCGCCTGCTTCGAACATCGCGAGCATCCTCACGACCCTCGAGGAACGTGAGGCTGCGTAAGCAACCTATTCCCGATTGGTGGTTGAAGACCCGACGTTGGAACATTAACTGGAAAGAACGGAAAAATGGCTGATCTGAAGAAACTCGCCGAAGAAATCGTGGGCCTGACCCTGCTGGAAGCCCAGGAACTGAAGACCATCCTGAAGGATGAGTACGGCATCGAGCCGGCTGCCGGTGGCGCCGTCATGATGGCTGGCCCCGCTGCTTCGGCAGAAGCCGCCGAAGAGAAGACCGAATTCGACGTCGTCCTGGTCGAAGCCGGCGCTAACAAGATCAACGTGATCAAGGAAGTTCGCGGCATCACCGGTCTGGGCCTGAAAGAAGCCAAGGACCTGGTCGAAGCTGGCGGCAAGGTCAAAGAAGGCGCTTCCAAGGCCGACGCCGAAGAAGTGAAGAAGAAGCTGGAAGCAGCCGGCGCCAAGGTCGAGCTGAAGTAATCGATCCTTTGATCGGTTGAAGACAGGCAGGGTCCGGGGTTTCCCGGTCCCTGCCGAACCTGTCTTGAAGGGCGGTCCGGCTGGCGGACATTCCTTCAGGGCATGTTCGAGGTTCGGGAGCCGCGCGGTGGGACGCGTGGCACGAATGGAACCTCACCCCTGCATTCGTAGGTGCGTTCCGGGGGCCCCGACCCGGACGCGCGCGAAGACGAAAGGTGACAAGACCCCATGGCGCAAGCTTATGTCGGCCAAAAGCGGATCCGCCGCTATTATGGCAACATCCGTGAAGTTCTGGAGATGCCGAACCTGATCGAGGTTCAGAAATCCTCCTATGACCTGTTCCTGAACTCGGGCGAGGGCAGCGGTCATAACGATGGTGACGGCATCCAGGGCGTGTTCCAGTCGGTGTTCCCGATCAAGGACTTCAACGAGACGGCCACGCTGGAGTTCGTCAAGTACGAGCTGGAGAAGCCGAAATACGACGTGGACGAGTGCCAGCAGCGCGACATGACCTATGCCGCGCCGCTGAAGGTCACCCTGCGTCTGATCGTGTTCGATGTCGACGAGAACACCGGGGCGAAATCCGTCAAGGACATCAAGGAACAGGACGTCTTCATGGGCGACATGCCCCTGATGACGACGAACGGCACGTTCATCGTGAACGGCACCGAGCGCGTGGTCGTCAGCCAGATGCACCGCAGCCCGGGCGTGTTCTTCGATCATGACCGCGGCAAGACCCATTCCTCGGGCAAGCTGCTGTTCGCCTGCCGCATCATTCCCTATCGCGGCTCGTGGCTGGACTTCGAATTCGACGCCAAGGATTTGGTGTTCGCCCGGATCGACCGCCGCCGCAAGCTGCCGGTGACGACGCTGCTCTATGCCCTGGGCATGGATCAGGAAGCGATCATGGACGCGTTCTACGAGACCGTGACCTACTCCCTGCGCCGCGAGGGGCGCGAGCAGGGCTGGGTGACGCGGTTCTTCCCCGAGCGCGTGCGCGGCACCCGGCCTGCCTATGACCTGGTGAACGCCGATACCGGCGAGGTCATCACGAAGGCCGGCGAGAAGGTCACCCCGCGCCTGGTGAAGAAGCTGCTGGAATCCGAAGAGCAGCTGAACCTGTTCGTCCCGTTCGAGCGCATCGTCGGCCGCTTCGTCGCCAAGGACATCGTCAACGACCAGACCGGCTTCATCTATGCCGAGGCCGGCGACGAGATCACCGCGGAATACGACAAGCAGGGCGAGATGACCGGCGGCCTGCTGAAGGTGCTGCTGGACAACGACATCACCGACGTGCCGGTTCTGGACATCGACCACGTCAACGTGGGTCCCTACATCCGCAACACGATGGCAGCCGACAAGAACATGGGCCGCGAAGGCGCGCTGATGGACATCTATCGCGTCATGCGCCCGGGCGAGCCGCCCACCGTCGAGGCCGCGTCGAACCTGTTCAACTCGCTGTTCTTCGACAGCGAGCGTTACGACCTGTCCGCCGTGGGCCGGGTCAAGATGAACATGCGCCTTGATCTGGACGCCCCCGACACGCAGCGCACGCTGCGCCACGAGGACATCGTGTCCTGCATCAGCGGCCTGGTCGAACTGCGCGACGGCAAGGGCGAGATCGACGACATCGACCACCTGGGCAACCGCCGGGTGCGTTCGGTCGGCGAGCTGATGGAGAACCAGTACCGCGTCGGCCTGCTGCGCATGGAGCGTGCCATCCGTGAGCGCATGTCCGGCGTCGAGATCGACACCGTCATGCCGCAGGACCTGATCAACGCGAAACCGGCAGCGGCGGCGGTGCGTGAATTCTTCGGCTCCAGCCAGCTGTCGCAGTTCATGGACCAGACGAACCCGCTGTCCGAAGTGACGCACAAGCGTCGCCTGTCGGCCCTGGGGCCGGGCGGTCTGACGCGCGAACGCGCAGGCTTCGAGGTCCGCGACGTCCACCCGACCCATTACGGACGGATGTGCCCGATCGAGACGCCGGAAGGTCAGAACATCGGCCTGATCAACAGCCTTGCCACCTTTGCACGGGTGAACAAGTACGGCTTCATCGAGACGCCCTACCGCAAGGTGGTCGACGGTCACGTGACCGACGACGTCGTCTACATGTCCGCGACCGAGGAGATGCGTCACACCGTGGCGCAGGCCAACGCGACCCTGGACGAGAACGGCAACTTCACCGACGAGCTGATCTCGACCCGCCAGTCGGGCGACTTCATGCTGAACCCGGTCGATGCGGTCGACCTGATCGACGTGTCGCCCAAGCAGCTGGTTTCGGTCGCGGCGGCGCTGATCCCGTTCCTTGAGAACGACGACGCCAACCGCGCGCTGATGGGCTCGAACATGCAGCGTCAGGCCGTGCCTCTGCTGCGTGCCGAGGCGCCGTTCGTTGGCACCGGCATGGAAGCCACCGTGGCGCGCGATTCGGGCGCCGCGATCATGGCGCGCCGTGGCGGCATCATCGACCAGGTCGATGCGCAGCGGATCGTGGTCCGGGCGACCGAGGACATGGGCGCGGGCGACGCGGGCGTGGACATCTATCGTCTCCGCAAGTTCAAGCGTTCGAACCAGTCCTCGACCATCAACCAGCGCCCGCTGGTGAAGGTCGGAGAGAAGGTCGTGGCGAACCAGGTCATCGCGGACGGTCCCTCGACCGACCAGGGCGAACTGGCGATCGGCCGGAACGTGGTCGTGGCCTTCATGCCGTGGAATGGCTACAACTACGAGGACTCGATCCTGATCTCCGAGCGGATTCACCGCGATGACGTTTTCACCTCGATCCATATCGACGAGTACGAGGTTGCGGCCCGCGACACCAAGCTGGGGCCGGAGGAGATCACCCGCGACATCCCGAACGTGGGCGAAGAAGCCCTGCGCAACCTGGATGAAGCCGGCATCGTCTATATCGGCGCCGAATGCGGACCGGGCGACATCCTGGTGGGCAAGATCACCCCCAAGGGCGAAAGCCCGATGACGCCGGAAGAAAAGCTGCTGCGCGCCATCTTCGGTGAGAAGGCGTCCGACGTCCGCGACACGTCGCTGCGTCTGCCGCCGGGTGCCTATGGCACGATCGTCGAGGTCCGGGTGTTCAACCGCCACGGCGTCGACAAGGACGAGCGTGCCCTCCAGATCGAGCGCGAGGAAGTCGAGCGTCTGGCGCGCGACCGCGACGACGAACAGGGCATCCTGGACCGCAACATCTATGCGCGTCTGAAGACCCTGATCCTGGGCAAGACCGCCCTGAAGGGGCCGAAAGGCATCAAGTCGGGGACGGAGATCACCGAGGAGCTGCTGGGCACCATGTCCCGCGGCCAGTGGTGGCAGCTGGCCGTCAGCGAAGAGGACATCGCCAAGGATGTCGAGGCGCTGAACGGTCAGTACGACACCCAGAAGAAGCTGTTGGAAGCGCGCTTCGAGGACAAGGTCGAGAAGGTCCGTCAGGGCGACGACCTGCCGCCGGGCGTGATGAAGATGGTCAAGGTGTTCGTCGCCGTGAAGCGCAAGCTTCAGGCGGGGGACAAGATGGCCGGACGTCACGGCAACAAGGGCGTCGTGTCCAAGGTCGTCCCGATGGAGGACATGCCGTTCCTTGCGGACGGCACCCCCGTCGACCTGGTTCTGAACCCCCTGGGCGTGCCGTCGCGCATGAACGTGGGTCAGATCCTGGAGACCCACATGGGTTGGGCCAGCCGCGCCCTGGGCCTCAAGATCGACGAGGCGCTGGAGGAGTATCGCCGCAACGGCGACATGACTCCGGTCCGCGAGGCGATGCGCATCGGTTACGGCGACGAGCTGTATTCCGAGATGTTCGACGGCCTGGACGACGAGACCCTGCGCGAGCATGCGGGCACCGTCCGCACGGGCGTGCCGATCGCGACGCCGGTCTTCGACGGCGCCAAGGAGGCCGACGTCAACGACGCGCTGACCCGTGCCGGGTTCGACACGTCGGGCCAGTCGGTGGTGTTCGATGGCCGTTCGGGCGAGCAGTTCGCCCGCAAGGTCACCGTGGGCATGAAGTACGTCCTGAAGCTGCACCACCTGGTCGACGACAAGATGCACGCGCGTTCCACGGGTCCGTACTCGCTGGTCACGCAGCAGCCCCTGGGCGGCAAGGCCCAGTTCGGCGGCCAGCGTCTTGGCGAGATGGAGGTCTGGGCCCTGGAAGCCTATGGCGCGGCCTACACGCTGCAGGAAATGCTGACGGTCAAGTCGGACGACGTCGCCGGCCGCACGAAGGTCTACGAGTCCATCGTCAAGGGCGAGGACAACTTCGAGGCGGGCGTGCCGGAATCGTTCAACGTGCTGGTCAAGGAGGTCCGGGGTCTGGGCCTCAACATGGAACTCCTGGATGCGGACGAGGAGGAGTGAGGGCCCGCGCCCTCACCACCCCTTCCTCCGTGCCCTTCATTAGGAATTGAGAATGAACCAGGAACTTGCCACCAACCCCCTGAACCCGCTGGCCCCGCCGCGGCAGTTCAATGAAATCAAGATCTCGCTGGCCTCGCCCGAAGAAATTCTGGCCTGGTCCTTCGGCGAGGTGAAGAAGCCCGAGACCATCAACTACCGCACGTTCAAGCCCGAGCGTGACGGCCTGTTCTGCGCGCGCATCTTTGGTCCGATCAAGGACTATGAATGCCTGTGCGGCAAGTACAAGCGCATGAAGTATCGCGGCCTGGTCTGCGAGAAATGCGGCGTCGAGGTGACCCTGCAGAAGGTCCGCCGCGAGCGGATGGGCCATATCGAGCTGGCCGCGCCGGTCGCGCATATCTGGTTCCTGAAGTCGCTGCCGTCGCGCATCGGTCTGATGCTGGACATGACGCTGCGCGATCTGGAGCGGATCCTCTACTTTGAGAACTATGTCGTCATCGAGCCGGGTCTGACCGACCTGACTTATGGCCAGCTGCTGTCCGAGGAAGAGTTCCTGGACGCGCAGGACAACTTCGGTGCCGACGCCTTCCAGGCGGATATCGGTGCCGAGGCCATCCGTGCGATGCTGTCGAACATCGACCTGGCGGCGACCGCCGACCAGCTGCGCGAGGACCTGAAGGCCGCCACCGGCGAGCTGAAGCCCAAGAAGATCATCAAGCGCCTGAAGATCGTCGAAAGCTTCCTGGAATCGGGCAACCGTCCGGAATGGATGGTCCTGACCGTGATCCCGGTCATTCCGCCGGAACTGCGCCCGCTGGTCCCGCTGGACGGCGGCCGGTTCGCCACGTCGGACCTGAACGACCTGTATCGCCGCGTCATCAACCGCAACAACCGCCTCAAGCGGCTGATCGAGCTGCGCGCGCCTGACATCATCGTGCGCAACGAAAAGCGCATGCTGCAGGAATCGGTCGATGCGCTGTTCGACAACGGCCGTCGCGGCCGCGTCATCACGGGCAACAACCGTCGCCCGCTGAAGTCGCTGTCCGACATGCTGAAGGGCAAGCAGGGCCGCTTCCGCCAGAACCTTCTGGGCAAGCGCGTCGACTTCTCGGGTCGTTCGGTCATCGTGACCGGCCCCGAGCTGAAGCTGCATCAGTGCGGCCTGCCCAAGAAGATGGCGCTCGAGCTGTTCAAGCCGTTCATCTATTCGCGGCTTGAGGCGAAGGGTCTGTCCAGCACCGTCAAGCAGGCCAAGAAGCTGGTCGAGAAGGAGCGCCCCGAAGTCTGGGACATCCTGGACGAAGTCATCCGCGAGCACCCGGTCCTGCTGAACCGTGCGCCCACGCTGCACCGTCTTGGCATCCAGGCGTTCGAGCCGATCCTGATCGAGGGCAAGGCGATCCAGCTGCACCCGCTGGTCTGTTCGGCCTTCAACGCCGACTTCGACGGCGACCAGATGGCCGTGCACGTGCCCCTGTCGCTGGAGGCGCAGCTGGAAGCGCGCGTCCTGATGATGTCGACGAACAACGTGCTGTCGCCCGCCAACGGCGCGCCTATCATCGTGCCGTCGCAGGACATGATCCTGGGCCTGTACTACGTCTCGATGCAGCGTGACGGCATGAAGGGCGAGGGCATGGCCTTTGCCAACATCGACGAGGTCGAGCATGCCCTGGCCGCCGGCGAGGTGCATCTGCACGCCAAGATCCAGGCGCGCCTGAAGCAGATCGACCAGAACGGCAACGAGGTCTGGAAGCGTTTCGAGACCACCCCGGGCCGCCTGCGGCTTGGCGGTCTGCTGCCCCTGAACGCCAAGGCGCCCTTCGAGCTGGTCAACCGCCTGCTGCGTAAGAAGGACGTGCAGGTCGTCATCGACACCGTCTACCGTTACTGCGGCCAGAAGGAATCGGTGATCTTCTGCGACCAGATCATGGGTCTGGGCTTCCGCGAGGCCTTCCGTGCTGGCATCAGCTTCGGCAAGGACGACATGGTCGTGCCCGACACCAAGTGGACCATCGTCGGCGAGGTCCAGGAGCAGGTGAAGGAGTTCGAACAGCAGTATCTGGACGGCCTGATCACCCAGGGCGAGAAGTACAACAAGGTCGTGGACGCCTGGTCGAAGTGCAACGACCGCGTGACTGAGGCCATGATGTCCACCATCTCGGCCAACAAGCGCGACGAGAACGGCGCCGAGATGGAGCCGAACTCGGTCTACATGATGGCGCATTCCGGTGCGCGGGGTTCGGTCAACCAGATGAAGCAGCTGGGCGGCATGCGGGGCCTGATGGCCAAGCCGTCGGGCGAGATCATCGAGACGCCGATCATCTCGAACTTCAAGGAAGGTCTGACCGTTCTTGAATACTTCAACTCGACCCACGGCGCCCGGAAGGGTCTGTCGGATACCGCGTTGAAGACCGCGAACTCGGGCTATCTGACGCGTCGTCTGGTCGACGTCGCCCAAGACTGCATCATCCGCGAGCATGACTGCGGAACCGAGCGCGCGATCACCGCATCCGCCGCCGTGAACGACGGCGAGGTCATCAGCCCGCTGGCCGAGCGCGTGCTGGGCCGGACCGCGGCCGAGGACGTGCTGGTGCCGGGCGAGGACGAGATCATCGTCCGTGCCAACGAGGTGATCGACGAACGCAAGGCCGACGCCATCGAGGCGGCGGGTGTGCAGTCCGTGCGCATCCGTTCGGCGCTGACCTGCGAATCCGAGGACGGGATCTGCGCGCTGTGCTATGGCCGCGATCTGGCCCGCGGCACGCTGGTCAACATCGGCGAGGCTGTCGGCATCATCGCCGCGCAGTCGATCGGCGAACCGGGCACCCAGCTGACGATGCGGACCTTCCACATCGGCGGCATCGCGCAGGGTGGCCAGCAGTCGTTCCAGGCCGCCTCGCACGAAGGCACGATCGCCTTCCGCAACGAGAGCATCCTGGAAAACGCCAATGGCGAACAGGTCGTGATGTCGCGCAACATGCAGATCCTGGTCATGGACGACCAGGGGCAGGAGCGCGCCAGCCACAAACTGTTCTACGGCTCCAAGCTGTTCGTGAAGGAAGGCGAGCGGGTCATCCGCGGCGCGAAGCTGTTCGAATGGGACCCCTATACCCTGCCGATCATCGCGGAGAAGGGCGGCATCGCCAAGTTCGTCGACCTGCTGTCGGGGATCTCGGTCCGCGACGAGACCGACGATGCGACGGGCATGACCCAGAAGATCGTGACCGACTGGCGGTCGGCCCCCAAGGGCAACGACCTCAAGCCCGAGATCATCATCATGGACGCCAACGGCGAACCGGTGCGCAACGACCAGGGCAACCCGGTCAGCTATCCGATGTCTGTGGATGCCGTGCTGTCGATCGAGGACGGCCAGGAGATCAAGCCCGGCGACGTGGTGGCCCGCATCCCGCGCGAAGGCGCGCGGACCAAGGACATCACCGGTGGTCTGCCGCGCGTGGCGGAACTGTTCGAGGCGCGTCGTCCCAAGGATCACGCGATCATCGCCGAGATCGACGGCTATGTCCGCTTCGGCAAGGACTATAAGAACAAGCGCCGCATCACGCTGGAGCCGTCCGAGGAGGGTCTGACCCCCGTCGAATACATGGTGCCGAAAGGCAAGCACATCCCGGTGCAGGAAGGCGACTTCGTGCAGAAGGGTGACTACATCATGGACGGCAATCCTGCGCCGCATGACATCCTGCGCATCATGGGGATCGAGGCCCTGGCCGACTACCTCATCGACGAGGTGCAGGACGTCTATCGACTGCAGGGCGTGAAGATCAACGACAAGCACATCGAGGTGATCGTTCGCCAGATGCTGCAGAAGATCGAGATCCTGGACGGCGGCGACACCACGCTGCTGAAGGGCGAGAACGTCGAGCGTGACGAGTTCGTCGAGGAGAACGCCAAGATCGAGGCACGCGGCGGACGTCCCGCCACGGGCGAGCCTGTCCTGCTGGGCATCACCAAGGCCAGCCTGCAGACCCGCAGCTTCATCTCGGCCGCCTCCTTCCAGGAGACGACCCGCGTGCTGACCGAGGCTGCCGTCCAAGGTAAGCGCGACAAGCTGGTCGGTCTCAAAGAGAACGTCATCGTGGGCCGCCTGATCCCGGCGGGCACCGGCGGTGCGACCACGCGCGTTCGCCGCATCGCGACCGAACGCGACGCCGAGGTGATCGAGGCACGCCGCGCCGAGGCCGAGGCTGCCGCGGCCCTGGCCGCGCCCGAGCCGTCCTTTGCCACCCCCGCGGCCGATCCGGTGGATCTGCCGCAGGACGGCAGCGACGATTGATCGCGACGCCTGACTGATGATGCAAAGGCCCGGCACCCAGTGCCGGGCCTTTGTCTTTTGGGTTGACCGCCCTTGCGTGCTGCACATACTGCATCTGCCGTTCAAGGAACCGTGATGCGCATGCAAGCCCTGGGTCTGTGCCGTTTCCCCCTGCCGGTGCAGGGCGGGTTGCAGATCGTGGCAGGAGACGTCCGGGCCCGCATGGGTCGCCATTCCGAACCCCTTACGATGCGGACGTGCCAGCGTCGTCAAACCGCCTGCATGGTCAAACCTTTCGTGCGTGATACCGATTGCGGCGATGGCGATCAGGCCGATCGGGGCCTGTCGCGTCAGCATCCTGTCACTGTCGGCAATGCCAATGCGCGAGCGTCGATCGACCGGTCCAGGGCGCAGCCGACATCCGTGCCCGCACCACGTCCCGCACGGGCAGGGCAGTCGCGGCACCCCGCGCAGGATGCCGACAGCGGGGATCCTCCGGCGGCCTGACCCGTCGCCGCAAGCCCCCTGCCATCCTGTTCCGGAAAGCCGCCATGTCCACGCCCCTGATGTCCCCACTGCGCCGCACGCGGCCCGCCTCGATCCGGCCAGAACCGCTGCAACCGGGCGACAACCTGCGCGGGGCAGGGCTGATGACGCTGTCGATGATGGGGTTCACCTGCAACGACGCGATCATCAAGTTCGTGGTCCAGGACATTCCGCTGTACCAGGCGATCACGCTGCGGGGGGTGTTCGTGCTACTGGCCCTGATGATCCTCGCGCAGCGTGCGGGGGGCCTGCGCCTGCGCATTCCGGCCCTAGCCCGCGCGCCGATGGTCCTGCGGCTGGTCGGAGAGATCGGCTCGACCCTGCTGTTCCTGAACGCGCTGCAGCGCATGGCCATCGGCGACCTGACGGCGGTGATGCAGTCGCTGCCGCTGGTGGTGATGCTGGGGGCGGCGCTGTTCTTCAAGGAGACCCTGGGCTGGCGGCGCATCCTGGCGGTGGGGGTGGGCATGCTGGGTGTGCTGATCATCCTGCGTCCAGGCAGCGGCACGTTCGGCATCTGGTCGCTGGTCGCGCTTGGGGCGATGCTGCTGGTCGCGGTGCGCGACCTGTCGACGCGCCAGTTCGGGCGCGATGTCAGTTCGAACACCATCGCGTTCTATGGCGCGGTGCTGGTCACGCTGACCGGGTTCGTCCTCAGCCTGGGTCAGGGCTGGGTGATGCCGCAGCTGTGGCACCTTGCCCTGCTGGCATTGGGCAGCGCCTTCCTGACCGTCGGTTACCTGTGCGCCGTGGCCGCCATGCGCGTCGGAGAGATCGCGGCCGTGTCGCCCTTCCGCTATACCTCGCTGCTGATGGCCATCTTTCTGGGACTGGTGATCTTCGGCGACTGGCCGGACCTCTGGACCTGGGTCGGATCGGCCCTTGTCGTGGGGGCGGGCATTTATACCATCTGGCGCGAGGCTCAACTGGGACGGCGGCGCTGATGCGGGTGCAGATGCTGGGACTGTGCCGCTTTTCCTATCTGGGACTGCGCGGCTATCAGGTCGAACATGACAGCATCGCGGCGCGCCGTGCCTATCTGTACGATCCCGACCGGCTGGCCCGGCGCTGGCTGTGGTTCCAGACCGTGGCCCTGCCGGGTTGGCTGGCGCAGACCGATCCAGACTTCACGCTGGTGATCATGACCGGGCCGGACCTGCCCGAACCCTGGCTGGGCCAGCTGCGCGACCTGTGCGACCGGGTGCCGCAGCTGCGCCTGTCGCTGGTGCCAGCGATGGACTATCACCTGGAGGCCTGTCACGCGGCGGTGGCGCCGCATCTGGATCCGGATGCGCAGGTGATCGGTCATTTCCGCCATGACGACGACGACGCGGTGGCGGTCGATTACATCGCCCGTGCGCGCGCCGATTTCGCGCGCGTCAGCCCGCTGTGGCAGGTCGAGGGCAAGCTGTCGCTAGACTATGGCCGCGGCCTGATCATCGCGGCGCGCGACGGTCAGCTGAAGATCACCCCGCGGATCTGTCACAACATGGGGGTGGCGCTGACCATCTTCCTGGCGCCCGACGCGCCGCGGACAGCGCTGCATTTCAACCACACCAAGCTGGCGCAGTGGATGCCGGGGGTTCAGGTGACGCGACCCCTGATGTTCATCCGCTCGATTCATGCCGACAGCGATTCCGGCGACATGGGGCCGGGGCTGCCCTGGCAGCCCGAGGAAGGCACGATGAACAGGCTGCTGCGCAGCCGTTTCGGCCTGCGCCGGGCGGATCTGGCCGCGCTGGCGCGCAGCCTGGGCTAGGCCGCGGGGGCCATGGGGGCTTGTTGACAGGGGCGGGGATTCCCCCTATGACCACGCGACCCGGCGGGAAACCGCATCGGGTGCCAGAACCTGTGAGGTCAGGGTCCGGGCAGAACAGCCTCGATCCTCTGGAATTATGCCCGTCAGCCCTTTATGGGCGGGACGGGCTTGGCATTTTGCGATTCGCGCAGGATGCCGTCGAGAAGCGGCGCAACCGGTGGGTTGCGAGTATTGACAGAGCAAGACGGGGAACCGAATGCCGACGATCCAACAGCTGATCCGCAAGCCGCGGCAGCCGAGAGTGCAGCGGTCTAAATCCATGCACCTTCAGGGCTGCCCGCAGAAACGCGGTGTCTGCACGCGCGTCTACACCACGACGCCGAAGAAACCGAACTCCGCTATGCGTAAGGTGGCCAAGGTCCGCCTGACGAATGGCTTCGAGGTCATCTCCTACATCCCGGGCGAAAAGCACAACCTGCAGGAACATAGCGTCGTGCTGATCCGCGGCGGCCGCGTCAAGGACCTTCCGGGTGTCCGTTACCACATCCTGCGCGGTGTGCTGGATACCCAGGGCGTCAAAGACCGTCGTCAGCGTCGTTCGAAATACGGCGCGAAGCGTCCGAAGTAAGGAGAGGCATCCATGTCACGTCGTCACGCCGCTGAGAAGCGCGATGTCCTGCCCGACGCCAAGTATGGCGATCGCGTGCTGACCAAATTCATGAACAACCTGATGGTTGACGGCAAGAAGTCGATTGCCGAGCGGATCGTCTACAACGCGCTGGAGCGCGTCGAGACCCGCCTCAAGCGCGAGCCCATCGAGGTCTTCCACGAGGCGCTGGAAAACGTGAAGCCATCCGTTGAGGTGCGTTCGCGCCGCGTCGGTGGTGCCACGTACCAGGTCCCGGTCGAAGTCCGTCCGATCCGCCGCGAGGCGCTGGCCATCCGCTGGCTGATCACGGCCGCGGCCAAGCGCAACGAGAACACGATGGAAGAGCGCCTTGCGGGCGAGCTGTCCGATGCCGTCAACGGCCGCGGAACCGCCGTCAAGAAGCGCGAAGACACGCACAAGATGGCCGACGCCAACAAGGCGTTCAGCCACTACCGCTGGTAAGGCGAAAGGATCCAATTCATGGCACGCGAATATCAGCTTCCGCGTTATCGCAACTTCGGCATCATGGCCCACATCGATGCCGGCAAGACGACGACGACCGAGCGCATCCTTTACTACACCGGCAAGTCGCACAAGATCGGCGAAGTGCATGACGGCGCTGCGACCATGGACTGGATGGAGCAAGAGCAGGAGCGCGGCATCACGATCACGTCTGCCGCGACCACCACGTTCTGGCAGCGTCAGGAAGACCCCACCACCGAGGGGACTTCGGACACGAAGTACCGCTTCAACATCATCGACACCCCCGGCCACGTGGACTTCACCATCGAGGTCGAGCGTTCGCTGGCGGTTCTGGACGGCGCGATCTGCCTGCTGGACGCCAACGCCGGCGTCGAGCCGCAGACCGAGACCGTCTGGCGTCAGGCCGACCGTTACAAGGTTCCGCGGATCGTGTTCGTCAACAAGATGGACAAGATCGGCGCGGACTTCTTCAACTGCGTCCGCATGATCAAGGACCGCACCGGCGGCATCCCGTGCCCGATCGCCCTGCCGATCGGCGCCGAGGACAAGCTGGAAGGCATCGTCGACCTGATCAAGATGGAAGAGTGGGTGTGGGAAGGCGAAGATCTGGGCGCATCCTGGGTCCGCAAGCCCATCCGTGACGAGCTGAAGGACCTGGCCGACGAGTGGCGCTCGAACATGATCGAGCTGGCCGTCGAGATGGACGACGCCGCCATGGAAGCCTACCTGGAGGGCAACGAGCCCGACGAGGAGACGCTGCGCGCGCTGATCCGCAAGGGCACGCTGTCGCTGTCGTTCTTCCCCGTTACCGCAGGTTCGGCGTTCAAGAACAAGGGCGTTCAGCCCCTGCTGAACGCTGTCATCGACTTCCTGCCGAACCCGCTGGACGTGCCGGCCTACATGGGCTTCACCCCGGGCGACGAGACCGAGACGCGTAATATCGAACGCCGTGCGGACGATGCGATGCCCTTCTCGGGCCTGGCGTTCAAGATCATGAACGACCCGTTCGTCGGCTCGCTGACCTTCACGCGCATCTATTCGGGCGTGATGAAGAAGGGCGATCAGTTGTTGAACGCCACCAAGGGCAAGCGCGAGCGCGTCGGCCGCATGATGATGATGCACTCGATCAACCGCGAGGAGATCGAGGAGGCCTTTGCAGGCGACATCATCGCGCTGGCCGGTCTGAAGGACACCACCACGGGCGACACCCTGTGCGATCCGGCCAAGCCGGTGGTCCTCGAGACCATGACCTTCCCCGAGCCGGTGATCGAGATCGCCGTCGAGCCCAAGTCGAAGGCCGACCAGGAGAAGATGGGCCTGGCCCTTCAGCGCCTGTCGGCGGAAGACCCGTCCTTCCGTGTGGAAACCGATCTTGAATCGGGCCAGACGATCATGAAGGGCATGGGCGAACTTCACCTCGACATCCTGGTCGACCGCATGAAGCGCGAGTTCAAGGTCGAGGCGAACATCGGTGCGCCGCAGGTGGCCTATCGCGAGACCATCTCGCAGTCGGCAGACATCGACTACACGCACAAGAAGCAGACCGGTGGTACGGGCCAGTTCGCCCGCATCAAGCTGACCATCACCCCGACCGAGCCGGGCGAAGGCTATTCGTTCGAATCGAAGATCGTGGGCGGTGCGGTGCCGAAGGAATACATCCCCGGCGTCGAGAAGGGCATCAAGTCCGTCATGGACTCGGGTCCCTTGGCAGGCTTCCCGGTCATCGACTTCAAGGTCGCGCTGACGGACGGTGCGTTCCACGACGTCGACTCCTCGGTCCTGGCGTTCGAGATCGCGGCCCGCGCCGCGATGCGCGAAGGCCTGCGCAAGGCCGGCGCCAAGCTGCTGGAGCCGATCATGAAGGTCGAGGTCGTCACGCCGGAAGAGTATACCGGTTCGATCATCGGCGACCTGACCAGCCGCCGTGGCATGGTCCGGGGGCAGGACAGCCGCGGCAACGCGAACGTCATCGACGCCTTCGTGCCGCTGGCCAACATGTTCGGCTACATCAACAACCTGCGTTCGATGTCGTCCGGCCGTGCTGTGTTCTCGATGCAGTTCGACCACTACGAGGCCGTTCCGCAGAACATCTCGGACGAGATCCAGAAGAAATACGCCTGATCTTGCGGCGGGGCGTCACGCCCCGCCACTTTACAAGCATTGAAGAACAAGGAGCCATTCCATGGCAAAGGCAAAGTTTGAACGGAACAAACCGCACGTCAACATCGGCACGATCGGCCACGTTGACCACGGCAAGACGACGCTGACGGCGGCCATCACGAAGTACTTCGGCGAATTCCGCGCCTATGACCAGATCGACGGCGCGCCCGAAGAGAAGGCCCGCGGGATCACGATCTCGACCGCGCACGTGGAATACGAATCCGAGACGCGCCACTATGCGCATGTCGACTGCCCGGGCCACGCCGACTACGTCAAGAACATGATCACCGGTGCCGCCCAGATGGACGGCGCGATCCTGGTCGTGAACGCCGCCGACGGCCCGATGCCGCAGACGCGCGAGCACATCCTGCTGGGTCGCCAGGTGGGCATCCCCTACATGGTCGTCTACCTGAACAAGGTCGACCAGGTGGATGACGAGGAACTGCTGGAACTGGTCGAGATGGAAGTCCGCGAGCTGCTGAGCTCGTACGACTATCCGGGCGACGACATCCCGATCATCAAGGGTTCGGCGCTGGCAGCCATGGAAGGCCGCGACAACGCCATCGGCGAGGATTCGATCCGCGCGCTGATCGCCGCCGTCGACGAGTACATCCCGACCCCCGAGCGTGCGATCGACCAGCCGTTCCTGCTGCCGATCGAGGACGTGTTCTCGATCTCGGGCCGCGGCACCGTGGTCACCGGCCGCATCGAGCGCGGCGCGGTCAACGTGGGCGACGAACTGGAGATCGTGGGCATCCGCGACACCAAGAAGACCACCTGCACGGGCGTCGAGATGTTCCGCAAGCTGCTGGACCGCGGTGAGGCCGGCGACAACGTGGGCGTCCTGCTGCGCGGCATCGACCGTGACGGCGTCGAGCGCGGCCAGGTCCTGGTCAAGCCGAAGTCGGTCACCCCGCACACCCAGTTCGAGGCCGAGGCCTACATCCTGACCAAGGAAGAAGGCGGCCGCCACACGCCGTTCTTCGCGAACTACCGCCCGCAGTTCTACTTCCGGACCACGGACGTCACCGGCACCGTCAAGCTGCCCGAGGGCACCGAGATGGTGATGCCCGGCGACAACCTGAAGTTCGAGGTCGAGCTGATCGCCCCGATCGCGATGGAAGAGAAGCTGCGCTTCGCCATCCGCGAAGGCGGCCGTACCGTCGGCGCAGGCGTCGTCTCCAAGATCATCAAGTGATCCAGGGCCCGAACGGGCCAGGGAATGCTGATGCTGCCGGATGATCCTCTCGGGGATATCGCGGCGGACAGGGCCACCCTTCGGGGTGGCCCTTGTCGTTTGCGGCTGGCGAGGGTGCCAATATGGATGACATGACCAAAAAGTCGCGTTGACCGAAGCGGGGCCGCGCGCGAGACTGCAGGTCAGGAACAGGACAAGATCAAGCTGATGTGCCAGATCTTTGCCGGGCAGCACCCGGACCGCTATGAGACCGTCACCCGCCGTTTGCGCCTGAACGGCCAGTCGACTTCGATCCGGCTGGAGCGTGCATTCTGGTGCATCTTGGACCGCATCGCCGCCCGCGAAGGCGTGACGACGCCCGCCTTCATCTCCAAGCTGCACGCCGAAGTGCTGGAGCTGCACGGAGAGGCGCGGAACTTCACCTCGCTGCTGCGCTGCGCCTGTACGATCTATCTGGGCGAGGACGACGTCGCCCCGGCGATCGCCGCAGAGTGACGCGAATATTTTCGCTGTAGTAATCCGATACTACCCGGCCCGTCCCCAAGCCCCTAGCCTCGATCAGGCAAGACACGTGCAGGGAGGGCCAGATGGCCAAGTACATCCACTCGATGATCCGCGTTCTGGACGAGGCGGCCTCGGTCGATTTCTATGACCGCTGCTTTGGACTGAAGGTGGCCGAGCGGCTGGATTTCGAAAAATTCACGCTGATCTAGAGCGTTTCTGCAAAACCCGGAATCATGGGATTTTCATAGGGGTCTGCTTGTGATTCATCCTTTCTAGGAGGATGGATCATGTCAGCACCTTTACCGAATGCGCTGCGTGCGCGGTTCAAGGCTTGTCTCGAAGAGGGTTTGAGTGGGCGAGCTGCCGCGGCGCGATTGATGCTCTCGCCTGCGACGGGGTCTCGTTGGGCCCGGGCAATTCGGCAGCACGGGGATGCAGTGCCCGCGCCGCAGGGGCGGCCACGCGGGCGCGGAAAGCTTGCGCCGCATCAGGCCTTTTTTGAAGAGCTGGTCGCCCAGGATCCGGATATCACGCTCTATGAATTGCGCGATGCGCTGGCCATGGCCGAGGGCGTGAAGGTTCATCACTCCTCGATTGCGGCTCTGCTCAAGCGGCTTGGTTTCACCTATAAAAAAAATCGTTGGTGGCCTCCGAACAGCACCGCGCCCGTGTAAAACAAGCCCGGCACGAGTGGCAGGAGCGGCGCATTCCCTTTATGCGTCGCCAGCCCGAACGGCTGGTGTTCATTGACGAAACCTCCGTGAAGACGAACCTGACCCGACTGCGAGGGCGCGCCTGCCGCGGCCAGCGGTTGCGGATGGACGCGCCTTTCGGTGGCTGGGGCACACAGACCTTCATCGCAGGCCTCACGTCGGAGGGGCTCATTGCGCCCTGGGTGATCAAAGGCGCGATGGATGGCTCCGCCTTTGCGACCTATGTCCGCGATGTCCTGACCCCGGAACTGACGCCCGGCACGGTCGTCATCCTCGACAACCTGGCCACTCATCGCAACGTCGAGGCCGCCGAAGCCATCCGTGACGCCAAGTGTTGGTTCCTGTATCTGCCGCCCTATTCACCCGACCTGAACCCCATCGAGCAGGCTTTCTCGAAGCTGAAGGCGCATCTCCGCAAAATGGGCGCACGAACCTTCGATGACCTGTTCAAAGCCCTTGGTGACATCTGCAGCATGTTCTCACCCCAGGAGTGCTGGAACTACTTCCACGCGGCAGGGTATGTATCAGGTTAATACAGAAACGCTTTATCTGTCCAATGGCGAAAGCGGGACCGAGCTGGAGCTGACCGTCAACAAGGGCCGCACCGAGCCCTATGACCTGGGCGACGGCTATGGGCACGTGGCCTTTTCGGTCGACGATGTCGACGCGACCCACGCCCGGTTGGAGGAGATCGGCTTTGCCCCTCGCAAGCTGGTCGATTTCGCGCCGGGCGGCGAGGTGATCGCCCGCTTCTTCTTTATCAAGGACCCGGACGGATACGAGATCGAGGTCCTGCAGCGGGGCGGCCGCTACAGCTGATCAGCCTGCCGCGCCCTTGGGAGGGGGCGCGGGACCACATCAAGGGAGGAGGAACCCATGTCTGAACCAACGACCAAGGGCCTGACCCGTCGGGCGCTGCTGTCGCGGGCCGTCGCGGCGGGCGCGCTGGCAGTGGCCGGCGCAGGCTTCATCGCGGCCCCCGACGCGGCCTGGGCCGTCGAGGTGACCGCGATCAGCGAGCACGAGATGGCCACGCTGCTGCAGATGGCCCGCGACATCTATCCGCATGATCGCGTGGGCGACCGCTTCTATGCGATCGCGATCAAGGGATACGACACCGCCGAGAACCAGCCCATGGTGGCCGAGGGCATCGCCGCGCTGGACGCCGCCGCGCAGGCGGCCGGGCATGACGACTATGTCTCGATCGGGTGGGAGCAGGACCGCGTGGCGATCCTGCGCGGGATGGAGGACAGCGCGTTCTTCCAGACCGTCCGGGGCGGGCTGGTGACCGGTCTCTACAACCAGAAAGAGGTCTGGCCGATCTTCGGCTATGAGGGAGAGAGCTTCTCCCAGGGCGGCTACATCTATCGTGGCTTTGACGACATCGACTGGCTGTAAGGGGGCGGATCATGGCTACGGCAGCGAAATTCGAACTGACCGACGACAGCGTGGTCGTCATCATCGGCACCGGCGCGGGCGGCGGCGTGCTGGCCAACGAACTGGCGCAGAAGGGCGTCAAGGTCGTGGCGCTGGAGGCGGGCGGGCGCTATCTGCCCGAAGACTATATCAACGATGAATGGGAAAGCTTTGGCCAGCTGGCCTGGACCGATCCGCGCACGACCAGCGGTGACTGGCGCGTGGCCAAGGATTTCAGCGGCTTGCCCGCCTGGATCGTCAAGGCGGTTGGCGGCACCACGACCCATTGGGCGGGTGCCTCGATCCGGTTCCAGGAACATGAATGGAAGGCCCTGACCACCTATGGCGCGGTCGAGGGGGCGAACCTTCTGGACTGGCCCATCGACGCGGCCGAGATGGCGCCCTGGTACGAGAAGGCCGAGGCCAAGCTGGCCGTCACCCGGACCGGCGACTTTCCGGGCCTGCCGGGCAGCAACAACTACAAGGTGTTCGAGGCGGGGGCCAAGGCCATCGGCTATACCGAGGTCTCGACCGGGCGCATGGCGATCAACAGCATCGACAATGACGAACGGCCGGCCTGCCAGCAGACGGGGTTCTGTTTCCAGGGCTGCAAATGGGGCGCCAAGTGGTCGGCCGCCTATACCGACATCCCCAAGGGCGAGGCGACCGGCAACCTTGAGGTCCGCGACCACGCCCATGTGGCCCGCATCCTGCACAACGACCAGGGCCGCGTGACAGGGGTCGAGTATTTCGACAAGGACGGCGCCCTGCAGTTCCAGGCCGCGCGCATCGTGGCAGTGGCGGGCAACAGCTTTGAAAGCCCGCGGCTGCTGCTGAATTCCGCCAGCGAGATGTTCCCCGACGGTCTGGCCAACAGCAGCGGTCAGGTGGGACGCAACTACATGCGCCACACGACCGGGTCGGTCTATGGCATCTTCGAAAAACCCGTGCGCATGTGGCGGGGTACGACCATGGCCGGCATCATGCAGGACGAGGCGCGCCACGATCCCTCCCGCGGCTTCGTCGGCGGATACGAGCTGGAGACCCTGGCCTTGGGCTTGCCCTTCATGGCGGCCTTCCTGGACCCAGGACGGTGGGGGCGCGAGTTCACGACCGCCCTGGACCAGTACGAATACATGGCCGGGCTGTGGATCGTCGGAGAGGACATGCCGCAGGAGACGAACCGCGTCACCCTGTCGGACACGGTCGACAAGTTCGGCCTGAAGGTCGCCAACGTGAACTTCAGCGACCATCCCAACGACGTGGCGATGCGCAATCACGCCTATGAGCGGGGGCAGGCGATGTACCGGGCGATGGGGGCCACGCGGACCCTGTCGACGCCTCCCTATCCGTCCACGCACAACCTTGGGACCAACCGCATGTCGGAGCGACCGGAGGACGGCGTGGTCAACAAATGGGGGCAGACGCACGACATCGCGAACCTGTTCGTGTCCGATGGCAGCCAGTTCACGACGGGCGCGGCGGAAAACCCGACCCTGACCATCGTCGCGCTGGCGATCCGTCAGGCGGACCATATCGCCAAGGAAATGGCCGCAGGCACGATCTGAAAAAGACGACCGCCCGGGGATGTCCTCCGGGCGGTCATAGTGGATCAGCCGTTGGCGGCCTTCTGGTTGACGCCGCCCTCGGCGATGCGGGTCATGTGCTTGTCGCCGTCGCGGGTGCTCTCCAGGCATTCCTGCAGAACGCCGCCATCGGCATCCAGGTCCAGGCGGTTGGCAAAGCTGCGCACGCAGCCATAGCCCGCGATCGCGTAATGGGTCAGGCGCTGATACTGGGTGATGATGGCCGCGTCGCGGACGTCGTCATCACCGAAATCGGCCTGCAGCGCGTGCTTGCGGGCCTCGGTCACCAGACCTTCCATGCCCTTGCAGTGCTCTCCGGTGGGGTCAACGCCGTGCTGGCTGCACAGGGTCGCCAGATGCTCCATGCCGCGGGCGATGCCTTCGTTGCCGGCGATCAGCGCCTCGGCCAGTTCGCGCGACTTGGCGACGCGACCCATCTCGGTCACGACGGGCATGGACTGCTTGCAGGCGGAATACAGGTCCTGCAGCTGGTCCAGATACAGGTCCTTGAGGGAATTCATGGTCATGATACGGCCTTTCTCATGGTGCTGGATGACCAACGATCCCCGGCCCGCCCCGTTCCATCGCGGTGGCAAAGATCGCCCCTGCGCGCTTGACTTTGCGGGCGGTCCGGGTCAGCACTGCGGCCCCTTCAGCAGCGGAGGACATCCCCATGTTCGCCTGGTTCGAACGACGCATCGACCCCTATCCCGACCAGACCCCGACCATGCCCCCGTCGGGATTGTGGCGGTTCGTGCTGCATTACAGTCGCGGCACGCTGCCCTGGCTGGTGCTGCTGGCCGTGGGATCGGGCCTGATCGCGCTGATCGAGGTGGCGCTGTTCGGCTGGCTGGGCCAGCTGATCGACCAGCTAGCAGACACCCCGCGAGAGGTCTTCTGGGACCGTCATGGCGGCAGCATCGCGCTGATGGCGCTGGTGCTGCTGGTGGTGATGCCGGCGCTGAACGTAGTGACATCGCTGGTCCTGCACCAGTCGCTGATGGGCAATTTCCCGCAGCGCATCCGCTGGCAGGCGCATCGCTGGCTGCTGCGCCAGTCGGTCGGCTACTTCCAGGACGAATTCGCGGGCCGCATCGCGCAGCGCCTGATGCAGACCGCGCTGGCCGTGCGCGAGGTGTCCATGAAGATCATGGACGTGGGCAGCTATGTGCTGATCTATTTCCTGGGCGCGATGGTGCTGGCCGCCAGCCAGGACTGGCGTCTGGCCTTGCCCTTCCTGGTCTGGGCCGCGGCCTACGGCGCGCTGCTGTGGTATGTCGTGCCGCGCCTTGGCCGCGTGGCGCAGGAGCAGGCCGATGCCCGCAGTGCGATGACCGGACGCATCGTCGACAGCTATACCAACATCGCGACGGTCAAGCTGTTCTCTCATTCCGACCGGGAGGAGGCGTGGATGCACCAGGGCATGCACCGGTTCCTGGGCACCGTCCACGCGCAGATGCGCCTGTCCAGCCTGCAGGACATGGTGCTGAACCTGCTGAACGTCTGGCTGGTCGCGGCGGTGGCCGGGCTTGGGCTGTGGCTGTGGACGCAGGGGCTGATCGCGGTCGGGGCGGTGGCCATCGCGGTGCCGCTGGCCCTGCGGCTGAACAACATGTCGCACTGGATCATGTGGGAATTCGCCGCCCTGTTCGAAAATATCGGCACCGTGCGCGACGGTATCACCAGCCTGTCCCTGCCACGAGAGGTGCGCGACGCGCCGGGGGCGCAGCCGCTGCTGCCCGGTCCGGCGGCGGTGCGGTTCGACAACGTCACCTTCCGCTATGGCGGTGCTGCGGGGGCGCAGCCGATGGCGGTGCTGGACGACCTGACGCTGCATCTGCGGCCCGGTGAACGGGTGGGCTTGGTGGGCCGGTCGGGCGCGGGAAAATCGACGCTGATCAATCTGCTGCTGCGCTTTCACGACATCGACGCGGGGCGCATCACCATCGACGGCCAGGACATCGCGCAGGTGACCCAGGACAGCCTGCGCGCGGCCATCGGCGTGGTCACGCAGGACAGTTCGCTGCTGCACCGGTCGGTGCGCGAGAACATCGCCTATGGCCGCCCCGACGCGACCTCGGATCAGATCGACCACGCCCTGCGCATGGCCGAGGCGGACGGGTTCGTCCCGTCCCTGTCCGACAGCCAGGGACGGCAGGGACTGGATGCCCATGTGGGCGAACGCGGCGTCAAGCTGTCGGGCGGCCAGCGCCAGCGCATCGCCATCGCGCGGGTCGCGTTGAAGAACGCGCCGATCCTGATCCTGGACGAGGCCACAAGCGCCCTGGACAGCGAGGTCGAGGCCGCGATCCAGTCCCGGCTGGAGGCACTGATGCAGGGCAAGACGGTCATCGCCATCGCGCATCGCCTGTCCACCATCGCCGCGATGGACCGGCTGGTGGTCATGGACCAGGGCCGGATCGTCGAACAGGGCAGCCATGCCGAACTGCTGGAACGCGACGGCCTGTACGCCCGGCTGTGGCATCGCCAGTCCGGCGGTTTCCTGGCCGCGGACTGAGGGCAGGACGTGAAAAAGGCCCCGGCGCGATGCCGGGGCCCTCGTCGTTTCGAGGGTGCGCTTACTGCGCCAGCAGGTCGGTGATCCGGCGGACCGAGGCGCGACGGTTGTCGCGGATGTCGCCCTCGGCACGGACGCGCAGGAACTGCTCGCCATAGCCTTGGGTCACCAGGTTCTCCGGCGGCACGTCAAAGTACTCGGTCAGTGCCAGCGCCACCGACTCCGCACGACGGTCCGACAGCGCCAGGTTGGCGGCGTCCGACCCGACCGTATCGGTATGACCCTCGATCATGAAGATCTCCTGCGGGTTCTGGGCGATCTGGTCCTGAATCGCACGACCCAGACCCTGCAACTGCTGCGCCTGATCCGACCGGATCGCGGCAGAGCCGGTATCGAAGGTGATCGCGTCGATGTTGACCGGCGCCACCAGCGCCCGCACCTCGGGGATGTTGCGGATCTGGGACAGCGTGAATCGGCGGTCGACATTCGCCTCGCGCAGCAGGGCCTCGCGCAGCTGATCCTCGTTCAGGGGCGCATTGCCGGTCTGGACGGGGGCGGGGGCGGGCAGGGCGCCGATATCGACGGGCTGCACGTCGGCGGTGTCGTCGATCAGCTGCGTGGTCGTGCCGTCGGCGCTGACCAGGGTGCGGCGCAGAACCTGCAGGTTCGCGTCACGGATGGTCACAACGCGGCTGCCGTCCTGACGCGTCACGATGGTACGCGACGAACCGTCGTCGAAGTTCTCGGTCTGCACGGTCGAGCCGGGCTGGCGCAGCAGGGCGACCTCGTCCTTGATTACCTCCTGGCTGCCATCGGCGCGGGTGACAACGACGCGGTCCGGCGCGGACAACGCAACCTGGCGGTTGTTGTTCAGATAGGACCCGACAGCCACGGCGCCTAGACCCAGCAGCAGAGCGTTGCGCAGGCGGTTGTCGTCGTCCTCCTCCTCGGCCTGCGGTGCAGGCTGACCGGTGGCGCCCGCCAGCGCATCGCGCAGGCTGGTGGTGAAGTCCTCGGACGACGACCGGGCGTTTTCCTCGGTCACCTGCTGCTCGGTGATCTCGCCCGATCCATCGGCTGCGTCCAGCGCCGCCGCGGTGGCCGGTGTGGTCGCCTGAGCGGCCTCGCGCGATGCCTCGGTCTCAACGGTGTCCTCTTCGGCGGCGCGACGGATCATCTCTCCGTTCTGGCCGACGCGGTACATCTGCGCCTCGGTCGGGGCCAGGCGCAGCTCGCCCGCCTCATTGGTCTCGACGACGACGCCGTTCGGGGTCATCGCACGACCGCCATCCGCGCAGGGGAACGCGCTACCGTCCAGACAGGTCAGCGCCGAAGTGTCCAGGCCACCCTGAACCTCCTGCGTCAGCACTCCGGCCAGACCCGGCAGGGCGCCAGCGCGTTCGACCTGCGTTGCACCGGTCGCCAGGGTCAGGCCACCCTGAGCCGCAGGCGCTGCGGGTTCCGCAGGTGCATCGGCCGTCGCGGCCGGGTCGGCTGCGGGCTGCTCGCCCTGCTCCTGCGCGCGCAACTGCTCGGTCAGGGCGTCGAGGTCGCTTCCGACGGGTTGTTCAGTGGCATCCGCCGGCTGCTGGTCTTTCTGCGCGGCAGGGCGTGCGTTCGGACGCGGCTCCGCCGGAGCGTCGGCGGCAGGAGGCACCTCACGTTGCGGGTTGGCGCGCGGCGCGGTATCGCCGGCGGCCGGGGCCTCTGCGGCGGGCTCGGCGGCGCGGTTCGGATTCGGCGCGGGTGCGGCATCGGGCTGCGTTGCGGGGCGGGCCTCGGGCGCCTGGTCCGGCATCGCGTCAGGTGCGGGCGGCGGCGGGGTGCCATCCGGTGCAGGCTGCGGTGCAGGTTCGGCCGCAGGGGCCGGCTGGGCTTCGGCCTCGGGCGCTGCTGCCTCGGGTGCCGCCGGGGGCGCGGGCTCTGCGGCGGGCGCCAGCTCGGCAGCCGGGGCGGCCTCTGCCGCGGGCGCGGGAGCAGGTTCTGCGGCAGGTGCAGGCTCCGCCTCTGCCGCGGGCGCTGCTTCAGGTGCCTCGGCAGGCTGCTCCGCCGGGGCTTCGGCCGGTGCTTCCTCGGGGGCAGGGGGCGCCTCGGCCGGGGCTTCCGGCGCGGGTTCCTCGACTGGCGCGGGCTCGGGCGCAGGCTCTTCCGCAGGCGCGGGCTCCGCCGGCGGCGGGTTCTGGGCCTGGTTCAGGTCGGCACCGTCCTGCGGTCCCTCCTCGCCGGGGGCTGCGGGCGGGGGCGGGACCTGACCTTCGGGCGCGGCCTGCGCCAGGATCAGGTTCTGGGGAGCCGCCTGATCGGGGGAAGGCATTGCGGTCTGGGCCATCGCAAGATGCGGCGCCATCAGCGACAGGCAGGCCGCGATGGCGGTTGTGTTATGGATAATCCGGCGCATGAGACGCTCCTTGTGGAAAATCGAATGACTGTCTTTGGTGCTTTAACAGGCACTTGCGCCAAGGGTTCCCAAACTTGCCGTGACCATCGCGTGATGGGCGGCGGTGCGCCATGCAAAAGGCCGCGCCGAAACGGCGCGGCCCATGGGGCGATTCGATAGAAACGACGTCAGACGCCGTCGCCGACAAAGGCCTTTTCGACGACGAATTCGCGCGGCTCGGAATTCGCGCCCTCGTTCAGGCCGAACCCTTCCAGGACCGCCTTGACGTCGACGTTGAACGCCAGGCTGCCGCAGATCATCGCGCGATCCTGTGCCGGATCGATGCGCGGCAGGCCCAGATCCGACAGCACCTTGCCCGAGGTCAGGTTGTCGGTGATGCGCCCCATGAAGGGCGAGGGCTCTCGCGTCGTCGTCGGGTAGTATTTCAGCCGCTGGGCGAAATCGTCGCCATAGATCTCGGTCAGCAGCGGGTCGTGGCGCAGGTTGTTCACCAGCTCGGCGCCATAGACCAGCTCCTCACCGGTGCGGCAGGTATGCATCATGATGACCTGCTCGAACCGCTCATAGGTCTCGGGGTCGCGCATCAGGCTGGCAAAGGGCGCGAACCCCGTGCCGGTGGCCAGGAACCACAGCCGCTTTCCGGGCAGCAGCGCATCCAGGACCAGCGTGCCTACGGGTTTCGGACGCAGGATGATCTGGTCGCCCGGCTTGATGTGCTGCAGCTTGGAGGTCAGCGGCCCGTCGGGAACGATGATGGAATAGAATTCCAGCTCGTCGTCCCAGTTGGGCGAGGCGATGGAATATGCCCGCAGCAGCGGCTTGCCGTTGTCGCCCGGCAGGCCGATCATCACGAATTCGCCCGACCGGAAGCGCAGCGAGGCGGGCCGCGTCACACGGAACGAAAACAGGCTGTCGGTCCATTTCGTGACCGAGGTCACGGTCTGGGCGTCGGGAACGGTAATCTTGGCGGCCTCGGTCACGGGCAGATCCAGCGTCATTGTTGCAATCCTTGTCGTCTAATCGAAGGGGCGCGAGGGTGAAAGGGTCAGCCGGCCAGCTGCGCCCGATGGTCCCAGGCCTTCCAGTCGGCGCGGGCCAGCCACTGATCCTCGGGCTGGCGGGCGGCGATGTCGGGGGCGACCTCGACCTCGTCAAAGCCCACGCGGCGCGCCATGGCGTATTGATCGGCGATCAGCCGCCCCGTCGCGCGCAGGCGACCGGTATAGCCCAGCTCGCGCAAGCGGCGGGCCAGCGTGAAACCGCGCCCGTCGCTGAAGGACGGAAACGCGATCCCGATCAGCGGCTGATCAAGATGGTCGGCCAAGGTCGCGGGGGCGGTGTCGGGGGCCAGCACCACGGCAGGCTGGTCGGTCACTGGATGAAACCCGTCGTCACGGGCCAGGACGGGTTCGCTGTTCAACTGCTCGCTCATGCCGAGACCTTTCCGCGGACCATGCGCCCGCCGATGAAATGGATGCCGCATTCGGATTTCTCCTGGCCGCGCCAGCGCCCGGAACGGGGGTCCTCGCCCGGCTTGACCGGAGAAGTGCAGGGCGCGCAGCCGATCGAGGGATACCCTTTGGCCACCAGCGGATGCCGGGGCAGGCGGTTCTCGACCATGTAGTCCTGCACGTCCTCGGGGCGCCAATGCGCCAAGGGGTTCACGCGCAGGCGCGACGGGGGTTCGGGCTCGAAGAACTCCAGCGCGGCGCGCTGGCCGTTCTGGAACCGCTTGCGGCCCGTGATCCAGGCGTCATAGCCCGACAGCACGCGTTCCAGCGGCACCGTCTTGCGGAAATCGCAGCAGGCGTCGGGGTTCACCTTGTGCAGCGTTCCGTCCGGGTCGTGGGCGGCGATCTCGGCGTCACTGGCGGTGATGACCTGCACGTTGGTCAGCGAAAGCCGCTCCGCGACCTCGTGTTGATAGGCCAGGGTCTCGGGGAACAGCATCTGCGTGTCGATGAACAGCACCGGCAGGCCCGGTGCGACCCGGCTGACCATGTGCAGCAGCACGACCGATTCAGCGCCGAAGGACGACACCAGCGCCACCTGCCCCAGATCGGGGTCGGTGACCGCGCGGCGCAGCACCTCGATGGCGGCATGGTGGCGATAGCGGTCGTTCAGCCGCCCCGCGCGTGTGTCCAGGTTCCCGTCAAGCATCGGCGGCCACGGGATAGAGCGCGGCCTTGAACGGGGCCTGACCCAGACGGCGATAGGCGTCGATAAAGCGTTCGGACGCGTCCTCGCGCACCTCCAGATAGGCGCGCAGCAGCCGGTCGATGGCCGGGACCACCTGTTCGGCGGGGAAGCCCGCGCCCGCGCGCTCGCCGATGGCCGGGATGTCATAGGCATCGCCGCCAAGCGTGATCTGATAGTTTTCCACGCCCGCACGATCCAGCCCCAGGATGCCGATATGGCCCAGGTGGTGATGCCCGCAGGCGTTGATGCAGCCCGAGATGCGGATGTTCAGGTTGCCGATCTCCTCCTCCAGCCCGACGGAGCGGAAATGGTCGGCGATCTCCTCGGCGATGGGGATGGAACGCGCGGTGGCCAGCGCGCAGTAATCCATGCCGGGGCAGGCGATGATGTCGCTGGTCAGCCCGGCATTGGCGGTGGCAAGGCCCGCGGCGCGCAGCTCGGCGTACAGCGCCGGCAGGTCCGACTTGTGCACATGCGGCAGGGCCACGTTCTGGTCGTGCATCACGCGCAGGTCGTTATGGCCGAAGCGTTCGGCCAGATCGGCCAGCAGGCGCATCTGGGATGCTGAGGCATCGCCCGGCGTCTGGCCCGGCGCCTTGAAGGTCACCACGACGCTGGCATAGCCCTCGACCCGGTGCTGGTGCAGGTTGGTGTCCGACCAGCTGCGGAAGGCGGGGTTCGCCTGACGCTCGGCCTCATAGCCGTCGACGGGCGCGTTGCGGAAGCTGGGCGCGCGGAAGCGGTCCTTGAACACCGCCAGCGCATCGCGGTCGGCGCCGTGGAAATCGCGACGGCGGGCGAGGAATTCCTCCTCGATCTCGGCGCGCATGACGTCCAGGCCGCGCTCCAGCACGGTGATCTTGATGCGGGCCTTGTACTTGTTGTCGCGGCGGCCGGCCAGGTTGTAGGTCGCGATGATCGCCTCGACATAGGGCAGCAGGTCCTCCTCGGGCAGGAAGTCGCGGACGACCTGACCCAGCAGCGGCGTGCGGCCCAGGCCGCCGCCGATCCAGACCTCGAAGCCGGTCTTGCCGTTCCGCTCCACCAGACGCAGGCCGATGTCATGGGCGGCGATGACCGCGCGGTCCTTCTTGCCGCCGGAAATGGCGATCTTGAACTTGCGCGGCAGGAACTGGAACTCGGCATGATCGGTGGACCAGCTGCGCAGCAGTTCCGCATAGGGGCGCGGATCGGCGGCCTCGTCAAAGGCGGCGCCGGCGAAGGCGTCGGTGGTCACGTTGCGGATCGTGTTGCCGCTGGTCTGGATGGCGTGCATGCCGACATCGGCCAGCGCGTCCAGCATGTCCGGGATGTCCACCAGCTTGGGCCAGTTGAACTGGATGTTCTGGCGGGTGGTCCAGTGGCCGTAACCCTTGTCCCACTTCTCGGCCAGCAGGGCCAGGGTGCGCATCTGGTCCGGGCTGATCGTGCCATAGGGAATGGCCACGCGCAGCATGTAGGCATGCAGCTGCAGATAGACGCCGTTCATCAGGCGCAGCGGCTTGAACTCGTCCTCGGTCAGGCTGCCGTCCAGACGGCGGGCGACCTGGGCGCGGAACTCGGCTGCGCGCTGGCGGACATAATCGGTCTCGACGGGGCGGATATCAAACATGGGCGATTTCCGTCTTCTGGGCGTCGGCTTGCCGATCGGCCTGGATGCCGTGGAAATAGTTGGACGGTCCGCGCTGGCGGAAGGCCTCGCGGAAATGGACGGGCTCGGGTCCGTCGGGACCGCGCCTGGCCTCGACCAGGTAGGGACCGACGACGATCTCGGATTGCGCCACGGCCTGCAGCAGGTCCAGGTCGGCGATAGCCTCGTCGTCATAGACGGTCGCCTGGCGCGGATCGCGGGTCCAGCCGTCGGCGCACATCCACACATTGTGGCCTTCGCGAAGGTCATTCGCGGTGATGACGCCGGGGCGGGCGGCCGACAGGGGGAAGGATTTGCTCATGACTGGACCTCGCGGTTTTGCTGACCTCTATATAGAATTTCGTTCTGGATTCTGCACAGTGGTCGCGGCAAATAAGGACGATCGACCAAGGAGCGCGCCATGCCGGAACCGATTTCCCCCGATGCGGGCGCAGGCCAAACGCCTGTCCGCCTGGACGAGGTGGACCGCAAGATCCTGTCCCTGCTGCAGCAGGATGCCAGCCTGTCGCTGGACCAGATCGCCGATCGGGTGGGGGCCTCCAAGACCCCGGTCTGGAACCGAATCCGCAAGCTGCGAGAGGCGGGCGTGATCCGCCGGCAGGTCGCCATCCTGGACCCCGAGGCGCTGGGGCTGGAGGCCTGCTTTTTCGTGCTGATCCGCACCAGCGAGCATGACCGCGACTGGGCCGCGCGCTTTCTGCGCGCGCTGCGCGAGCGGCCCGAGGTGGTCGAGGCACACCGTCTGGCGGGCGACATCGACTATATCCTCAAGGTTCAGGTCAGGAACGCCCGCGCTTATGACCGCTTTTACCAATCGCTGATCGGCGAGGTGAAGATCCACAACGTCACAGCCCTGCTGTCGATGGAGGAGATCAAGGCCACCAGCGCCCTGCCCATCCCGGACGGCGAGCGCTGAGATGGGTTGGGTGATCTGGCACAAGCCGACCTGCTCCACCTCGCGCTGGGTTCTGGCCGCGCTGCGCGAGGCAGGGATCGCACCCGAGGTGCGCGACTATATCGCCGCGCCGCCGTCCGAGGATGCGTTGCGCGATGCGCTGTCGCGTCTGGGCATCGGGGCGCGGGGGTTGCTGCGGCGCAAGGGAACGCCATTCGCGGAACTGGGGCTGGATGATCCCGGCCTGTCCGATGATGCGCTGATCGCGGCGATGGCGGCCCATCCGATCCTGATCGAACGGCCGGTCGTCTTCGCGCCGCATGGCGCCGTGCTGTGCCGGCCCAAGGAGCGGGTCAGTGAGCTGATCGTCCGCAATCACGCAGGTGGTTCGCCGTGATCCGGCGGGGGTGCGGGGTGCGAACCGACAGATGACGACCGGACTGCGGCGAAATCGGCAGATGCCTTACGGATCGATCGGATCGAACGCCCCGACAGAGATGCCCAGCAACAGCCAACGCCGCCCCTCCAGCCCCAGGACCAGATCGAAGCTGACATGACGCGGCTGCAGCGGGACAAAGCCGGTCAGGCGCAGCTCCTGCCCGGTATCGGACAGCGCGCTGTCCAGGATGACCGGGTCGACGGCCATCGCCTGCAGCAGGTCCAGCCGTTCCTCGCGCAGCGGCGTGAACAGGCCCGCCAGGCGCGTCGGATCGTTGGCCAATGCGAATTCAGGGGCGGCGATGTCGCGCAGCACCGTATAGTTGCCCGTCCAGTTGCCGTGGTTCACCGCCGCCAGCACGTCGCGGATCAGCGCGGTGGCATAGCTGGGTTCGACCAGGGGGGCCTCGGCCCGGGGTTCGGGCTGCGGTTCGGCGGAGACGTCCTGCGCATGGGCGCTGGCGCCGACCATCGCCAGCGCCATCGCGATGGCCAGGGACAGCGCATGCGCCGTCCCCGTCCGTGTTGCGGCGTGGCCTACCACGCGTAGGTCACGCCGATGCGGCCGCCGACCTGGTTGCGGTCGAAGCCATAGGTGATGCCCGCGTCGAACTGGGTGTTCGCATCGAAGCGGTAGCCCATCGACGCGGCCAGTGCCTGCGATCCCTCGAAGCTGCCGATGCTGGTCGACACGGCATAGGTCTTGTCCTCGGGGACATAGGGAGTGTTCAGCGCCATCGCCATCGCGATGCCTTCCTTGTTGTCCTCTACCTGCTGGCCCAGAGAGCGCACGCGGCCGTTCAGCGACGACATGCTCTCGCCGATCGACCGGTCGACCGCCAGGTTGCCCTGCGCGTCCGAGGTCACGACGCCGATGGGGGTGCCCTGCGCCGCCGTGCTGGCATCCGACGCGATGCCCGCCGCGCGATAGGTGTTGGCACCGTTGCCCAGCACGAACTCGTTCGCGCGGGTTGCGGTCGCGCCATCACCGATGGCGACCGAGTTGTCGGCCGCAGCGACCGCCTGGTTGCCGAGCGCGATCGACCCCGATCCCATGGCCATCGCGGCCTCGCCGATGGCGGTCGAGCGCACGCCACTGGCCGCTGCCAGGTGGCCGAAGGCATGGGCGCGTTCGGCGGTGGCCTGCGCCTGCCAGCCGAAGGCGGTGGCGGCGGTGCCGTTCGCGACCGATTCACCGCCGACCGCGGTGGTCGAGGTGCCGCTCGCGACCGAGGTGTCGCCGATGGCCAGCGCGTCCGTGCCGTTGGCAATGGATTCGTTGCCGATCGCGGTCGAAAAATCCGACTGGGCGTCGGCATTCTCGCCCACGGCCAGCGAGCGGACACCCTGCGCGGTGGCCAGGTGGCCGATGGCCTGGGCGCGTTCCGCGGTCGCCATGGACTGCCAGCCGATGGCGCTGGCGCCCGGCCCGGTCGCGACCGATTCGCCACCGATGGCGGTGGTCGAGTTGCCGTTCGCCGCCGCCGTGTCGCCCACGGCCAGCGCATCGACGCCATTGGCGACGGATTCGTTGCCGATGGCGGTGGACAGGTCGGTCTGGGCGTCGGCATTCTCGCCGATGGCCATCGACCGGACGCCCTGTGCGGTGGCCAGGTGGCCAAAGGCCTGCGCGCGTTCCGCGGTGGCCTGGGCCTGCCAGCCGATGGCGCTGGCGCCGGGGCCGGTCGCGACCGATTCGCCGCCGACCGCGGTGGTCGAGTTGCCGTTCGCCGCCGCGGTGTCGCCCACGGCCAGCGCGTCGACGCCGTTGGCGACGGATTCGTTGCCGATGGCGGTGGACAGGTCGGTCTGCGCGTCGGCGTTCTCGCCCACGGCCAGGGACCGGACGCCTTGGGCGGTGGCCAGGTGGCCGATGGCCTGCGCGCGTTCCGCGGTGGCCTGSGCCTGCCAGCCGATGGCGCTGGCGCCGGGGCCGGTCGCGACCGATTCGCCGCCGACCGCGGTAGTCGAGGGGCCGGTGGCGGTCGCCTCTCCGCCGATGGCCACGCCGTCCACGGCGGTCGCATCGGTCGAGGCGTTGTCGCCGATGGCGACCGACAGCGGGCCCTCGGCGATGGCGGTCGGGCCGCAGGCCAGCGATCCGGCGCCGCCTGCGCCCTGCTGGCATTCCTGTGCGGCGGCCGTGCCGACGGCGCCGATCATCGCGATGGCGGCAGCACCGCCGAGCAGCATGGCGCGGGTACGGGTCAGGTGGGTCATGGGATTCTCCTCATCCGTTGGACAGGGCCTTTTGCGGGCCTCTGACCGGGGGACGCGGGAAACCGCCGACCGGATGCAGGATTTGTCGAATTAATTCCCGGGCGGCCTCAATCGTCCACGACGTTGAGGATCTTGGGCAGCGCGGGGCAGGGCAGCAGCTGGTTCTTCGCCACGTCGGCCAGCGTGTGATTGTGCAGGAAGACATAGACATGCGCGGACAGGCTTTCCCACAGCCGGTTCGACAGGGTCTGCGCCCGCGACCCGGAAATGCCGCCCGACGCGCCCGCGCCGATATGCATGGCGCTGACGGTCTCGTCCACGGCCTCCAGGATCTCGGCCACGCGGATCGTCTCGGGGGTGCGGGCCAGGCGGTATCCGCCGCCCGGACCGCGCACGGATGCCACCAGCCCCGCCCGGCGCAGGCGCACGAACAGCTGTTCCAGATAGGGCAGCGAGATGTCCTGGCGTTTCGAGATTTCGGCCAGCGAGGTCAGGTCGCCCCCCTTGGCGATGGCCAGGTCGGTCAGCGCGATGATCGCGTAGCGTCCCTTGGTGGACAGTTTCATGGCGCGTCTTCCCCCCGATGGTCCCTGCTGGGCCTGCCTTTGCATTGACGCGCGCCGTCGTCGCGCGCTATGCCCGGCCCAGCATGTTTCTTGCCAAACCTGTGCCGGCTGCCCAGATATCCCGTCTAGAAGCCATGCGCGCACGCGTCAAGAAACCCGACAGGACCTGTGAAGGACAACCATGCCCGAGCTGATTTTCCCCGGCCCCGAAGGCCGTCTCGAAGGCCGTTACCACCCTCAGCCCGGCAAGCCAGACGCCCCCATCGCCATCGTGCTGCATCCGCACCCGCAATATGGCGGGACGATGAACAACCGCGTCGTCTACAACCTGCACTATGCGTTCCATCGCATGGGGTTCACGGTGATGCGGTTCAACTTCCGCGGCGTGGGCCGCAGCCAGGGCGAATTCGACCAGGGCATCGGAGAGCTGTCCGATGCCGCCTCGGCGCTGGATTACCTGCAGGCGATGAACCCCAATTCCAAGCATTGCTGGGTCGCGGGATTCAGCTTCGGTGCGTGGATCGGGATGCAGCTGCTGATGCGCCGCCCCGAGATCACCGGCTTCATCAGCGTGGCGCCGCCCGCAAACATGTACGATTTCAGCTTCCTGGCGCCGTGCCCGTCGTCGGGCCTGATCGTGAACGGCACCGCTGACCGCGTCGCCCCGCCCAAGGACACCGCCACCCTGGTGGGCAAGCTGCGCGAGCAGAAGGGCATCACCGTCACCCATGAGGAGATCGAGGGCGCGGACCATTTCTTCCGCGACGACGAGACCCACATGAAGCCGATGATCGACCTGGTGCAGGGTTACGTCAGGAAGCGCCTGACCGAGACGTCGCGCTGAGGGCTGTGGCCATGCTGGACGATGCGTTCGCCTTTCTGTGCGAGGCGGACCGGCTGAAGTCGGTCCACCGCGCCAGCGTCCTGATGGATCTGTCGCGCCCCGAGAACAGCGCAGAACACAGCTGGCACGTCGCCTTGTGGGCGATGGTGATGGGCGCCAGCGACCGCGCCATCGCGATGATCCTGATCCACGATTTGGTCGAGATCGACACGGGCGATCAGCCGATCCACCTGGATCATGACGTGGAAGGCCTGGCCATCGCCGAGGCCGCGGCGGCGGATCGCATCTTTGGCCTGGCGCCGGACGGGGCGCGGCTGGCCGCCCTCTGGCGCGATTTCGAGGGGCGCGCGGACGCTGCCGCGGTGACCGCCAAGCGCATGGATCACGCACAGCCCATCTTTCAGGTACTCCAGGCGCGCGATCCGATCCCCGACCATGTCCGGATCGTGCGCGACAACCTGTCGGCCGGGCGCGCGGCGCGGTTCGAACGCGAATGGCCGCAGGGGTGGCAGGCCGCGCAGGCGCTGCTGTCCGGGCAGGAGGTCGCCCAGGGCGATCTGGCCCGCCGCCTGGCCTTTCTGGCCGAGGCCGACGCGCTGAAGGGCGTCCTGCGCGCAAACCGCCTGCTGGACGGATCGCGGCGCGAGAACAGCGCCGAGCACAGCTGGCATCTGGCGCTGTACGCGCTGGTGCTGGGCGGTCTGGCGGGGCCGGGCGTCGATCCGGGCCGCGTCATCCGCATGCTGCTGATCCACGATCTGGTCGAGATCGACGTGGGCGATGTGCCCCTGCATTCCGCCGGCGGGCAGGCGCATGGATCGGCGGCGATCCAGGCCGCCGAGGAGGCCGCCGCGCGGCGCCTGTTCGGCCTGCTGCCCGACCCGCAAGGACAGCAGATGCTGGCCCTGTGGCGCGAGTTCGAGGCGGCGGCCAGCCCCGATGCCGTCTTCGCCAAGGCGCTGGACCGTTGCCAGCCCGCGGTCCAGAACCTGCGGTCGGGCGGCGCGGGCTGGGTCGAATACGACGTGACCCTGGCGCAGGTGGAAAGCCGCGTGGGCCCTTGGGTCGAACGCGGCTGCGCGCCGCTGTGGCAGTGGCTGCACCACGGTCTGCGCGCCCATTTCGCAGGCAACTGATCACCAGGCGGGCGTTTTGCATACCATCGCATACCGTCTTTCAATCGGACCCTTTTGCGGCTAGAAGCGGCGCGACCGTATCCACCGCACAAGGGGCTGTTCATGTCGAAGATCAAGGTTGCCAATCCCGTCGTCGAGCTGGACGGGGACGAGATGACGCGGATCATCTGGGACTTCATCAAGCAAAAGCTGATCCTGCCCTATCTGGACATCGACCTGAAATATTACGATCTGGGCATTGAGGAGCGCGACCGCACCAACGACCAGATCACCATCGACGCGGCCGAGGCGATCAAGCGTCACGGGGTCGGCGTGAAATGCGCGACCATCACCCCCGACGAGGCGCGGGTCGAGGAATTCGGCCTGAAGAAGATGTGGCGCAGCCCCAATGGCACGATCCGCAACATTCTGGGCGGCGTGATCTTCCGCGAACCGATCATCTGCAAGAACGTGCCGCGGCTGGTGCCGGGCTGGACGCAGCCGATCATCGTCGGCCGCCACGCCTTCGGCGACCAGTACAAGGCCACCGATTTCCGTTTTCCGGGCAAGGGCAAGCTGACCATCAAGTTCGTCGGCGAGGACGGCGAGACGATCGAGCACGAGGTCTATGACGCCCCCGCCGCCGGGGTCGCAATGGCCATGTACAATCTGGACGATTCGATCCGCGATTTCGCCCGCGCCTCGCTGAACTATGGCCTGGCGCGCGGCTATCCGGTCTATCTGTCGACCAAGAACACGATCCTCAAGGCCTATGACGGCCGCTTCAAGGACCTGTTCCAGGAGGTCTACAAGGCCGAGTTCCAGGACCGGTTCAAGAAGGCCGGCATCCATTACGAACACCGCCTGATCGACGACATGGTCGCATCGGCGATGAAATGGTCGGGCGGCTACGTCTGGGCCTGCAAGAACTATGATGGCGACGTGCAGTCGGACACCGTCGCGCAGGGCTTTGGCAGCCTTGGCCTGATGACCTCGGTCCTGATGACCCCGGACGGCAAGATCGTCGAATCCGAGGCCGCCCATGGCACCGTCACCCGCCACTATCGCGAACATCAGAAGGGCAATGCGACCTCGACCAACTCGATCGCGTCGATCTTTGCCTGGACCGGCGGCCTCAAGCACCGCGCCAAGTTGGACGACAACGCCGCCCTGCTGACCTTTGCGCAGACGCTGGAGAAGGTGACCGTCCAGGCGGTCGAGGACGGCCACATGACCAAGGACCTGGCGCTGCTGGTGGGTCCCGACCAGAAATGGCTGACCACGATGGGCTATCTGGAAAAGGTCGACCAGTACCTGAACAAGGCGCTGAACTGATCACGAAGGCCGGGCAATCGTCCGGCCTTCTGCTTTCCAAGGGGGCAGGATGCATTTCTCCGTTGTCCAAATACCCCCGGGGGGATCGCCGCAAGGCGATGGGGGGCTGGCCCCCCTTTCTTTGGAACCCGGCCTGCGCTAAGGGCAGGGCGTCCCAAGCAGGAGTCCCGCGATGAAAGCCGCCGTCGTCACCTTTCCCGGATCGAATTGCGACCGCGACCTTGCCGTCGCGCTGGAACAGGCGGGGGCCGAGGTGGTGCGCGTCTGGCACAAGGACAGCCAGCTGCCCGACGGGATCGACCTGGTCGGCGTGCCGGGCGGGTTCTCCTATGGCGACTATCTGCGCTGCGGGGCGATCGCCGCGCATTCCCCCATCGCCGACGCGCTGCGGGCCCATGCGGCGCGGGGCGGCTATGTGCTGGGAATCTGCAACGGCTTTCAGGTGCTGACAGAACTGGGCCTGCTGCCCGGCGCGCTGATGCGCAACACCGGGCTGACTTTCCTGTGCAAGCCGTCGGTCCTGACCGTGGGCACCGCGGACAGCGCCTTCACCGGCGGTTACGCCAAGGGCCAGCGGATCAGCATTCCGGTGGCCCATCACGACGGCAACTATCAGATCGGCACCGAAGGCCTGGCGCAGCTGCGCGATCAGGACCGCATCGCCTTCACCTATGCCCCGGCGATCAACGGGTCCGTCGGCGACATCGCGGGCGTGCTGTCGGAAAACCGGCGCGTCTTGGGCATGATGCCGCATCCCGAACGCGCCGCAGATCCGGTCACGGGCGGCACCGATGGGGCAGCGCTGTTCACGGGGCTGGCCACGGCGCTGACGCACGCCTGACTTGAGCCGGACCGTTCTTCGCCATAGATTGCGTCAGCCGATCTTGTGGGACGGGTCCGTGCGTGGTCACTGAGGATCATATCGAAGACAGCGCCGAACGCAGGCGCGGCAGGGTCGGCCAGCCGGTCAACCCCTGGTGGCTGCGTGCGACGATCGCGCTGATCTGCATGGCGGCGCTGGGCACGATCTGGGTCACCAACGCATGGCTGACCGATCGCTTCTCCGAGAACACGCGCGTGCGGTCCGAACTGCGTCTGGCGCTGTATTCGGGCAACCTGATGTCGGAACTGCAGCGCAATTCGGTCGTGCCCTTGCTGCTGGCGCGTGACCCGGCGCTGATCGGGGCGCTGAACGGCAACGATTTTTCCACCACCTCGGCGCGGCTGATGACCGCGCAGAAGGAGATCGGCGCGGCCTCGATCCGCCTGCTGGACGCATCGGGGCGGGTCGTGGGGGCCACGGACCGCTATCAGATCGGCACGAACAGCGTCGCGGCCCCGCAATATGTCGAGGCGCTGCGGTCGCGCGACACGGTCTTCACCGTGTCCGAACTGGCATCGGGCGCCCATGAATTCGCCTATTCCCGCGCCGTGGTGTCCGAGGGGCGGACGCTGGGCGTGATCGTCGTGGGGGCCGACCTGACCCGGCTGGAACGGTCCTGGGCGGGCATTTCCGATGCCGTGGCCGTCACCGACAGCGAGGGTGTGATCATCCTGTCGACCGAGCCGCGCTGGCGCGGCCTGACCGTCGCCGAGGCGCAGGCGGTTCGCGATGCGCCCTCTGCGATCCGGCGGGCGTTCCAGGTGACGGCGGACTGGACCTCCAGCCCCGCCGACGCCTATGTCCAGGGCCGCGCGGTGATGCAGTCCGAGGCGCGGGTGCCGTTCCGCGGCTGGCGGATGATCAGCTTCACCGCTTATTCGTCCGTGCGCGAACGGGTCAACGCCATCCTGGCGCTGCAGATCATGGGTTTCGCCATCCTGCTGGCGGGGGCGTTCTGGATGCTGTCGCGGCGCGCGCGCATCCAGAGCCAGGCCTATATGCGCGAATCAGCCGACCTGCGCGCCCTGAACGCCCGCCTGACCCGAGAGATCGCGGAACGCGAGCGCGTGCAGAAGGAGCTGCGCGTGGCCGAGCAGACCATGCAGCAATCCTCCAAGCTGGCCGCCTTGGGAGAGATGTCGGCCGGCGTCAGCCACGAGCTGAACCAGCCCTTGGCCGCGATGAAGACCTATCTGGCGGGGGCGCGGCTGCTGCTGCAGCGCGGCCGCCCCGAGGAGGCGCTGTCCAGTTTCCAGCGCATCGACGACCTGATCGACCGGATGGGTGCGATCACCCGGCAGCTGAAGTCCTATGCCCGCAAGGGCGGCGAGGCGGTCGAGCCGGTCGATCTGCGCGCCGCGGTCAGCAGCGCGCTGACCATGATGGAGCCCCAGCTGCGCACCCGGCCCATCCGCATCATCCGCATCGTGCCGCGCGAGCGGGTGATGGTCATGGCCGACCGCATCCGGCTGGAACAGGTGCTGATCAACCTGCTGCGCAACGCGGTCGACGCGGTCAAGGGCCGCCCCGACGCTGCGATCGAGATCACGGTCGAGGCCGCGGCTCACGCCTATGTGTCCGTCCGCGATAACGGGCCGGGTGTCTCGGACCTGGAAAAGCTGTTTGAACCCTTCTGGACCACCAAGAAGCCCGGAGAGGGGACCGGGCTGGGGCTGGCGATCTCGTCCACGATCGTCGCCGATTTCGGGGGTCGCCTGACCGCCCATAACGAAAACACCGGCGGAGCGGTGTTCCGGGTCGAGCTGCCGCTGCACCGCCCCGGACAACCCCGTCAGGCCCTGGCGGCCGAATGACGCAACACGAGAGGATGACAAGAATGTCCCGCAAGCTGAAGATCGCCATCGTGGATGACGAACCCGACATGCGCGAATCGATCAGCCAGTGGCTGGTCCTGTCGGGCTTCGAGACCGAGACCTTTGCCAGCGCCGAGGACGCGCTGAAGGTCATCGGGTCCGACTGGCCCGGCATCGTCGTCAGCGACATCCGCATGCCCGGCATGGACGGCATGGCCTTTCTGAAACGCCTGATGGGCCTGGATTCGAACCTGCCCGTCATCATGATCACCGGCCATGGCGACGTGCCCATGGCGGTCGAGGCGATGCGCCTTGGCGCGATGGATTTCATGGAGAAGCCCTTCAACCCCGACCGCATGACCCAGCTGGCCAAGAAGGCCACACAGGCCCGGCGCATGACCCTGGACAACCGCGCCCTGCGCCGCGACCTGTCCGAAGGCCAGCAGGTCATGTCCAAGCTGATCGGCGCCAGCCCGGTGATGGAGCGCCTGCGCGAGGACATCCTGGACCTGGGCCAGGCCGACGGCCACGTGCTGATCGACGGCGAGACCGGCACCGGCAAGACGCTGGTGGCGCATGCCCTGCACGCGGTCGGGCCACGCGCGTCCAAGAAGTTCGTGCCGGTCAGCTGCGCGGCCTATAACGACGAGGCCCTGGCGTCGCGCCTGTTCGGACCCATCGAGGACGGGCTGCCCGCCGTCGAGGAGGCCCGCGCCGGCACGCTGTGCCTGGAGGATGTCGAGGCCCTGTCCGAGGCACTGCAGGCCCGCCTGCTGGCGTTCATCAGCGAGCAAGGCACACCTGCTGAGACGCGCATCATCGCCATCAGCAACGCCCGTGGCGAGGGCCGCAAGGCCGAGGATTCGCTGCGCCCCGACCTGTTCTATCGCTTGTCGGCGCTGAAGATCACCCTGCCGCCGCTGCGCGCGCGGGGCGAAGACATCCTGGCGCTGTTCACCCGCATGACCGAGCAGTTCAGCGAGGAATACGGCTGCGAGCCGCCTCAGGTCAGCGCGCAGGAGGCCGCGCAGCTGCTGCAGGCGCCCTGGCCGGGCAACATCCGCCAACTGATCAACGTGGCCGAACGAGCGGTCTTGCAGAACCGCCGCGGGTCGGGGTCGATCGCGTCGCTGCTGATGGCGGATGGCGAGGACAACCAGCAGGCTACCACCACCGAGGGCAAGCCGCTGAAGGAATATGTCGAAAGCTTCGAGAAGATGCTGATCGACAACACCATGCGCCGCCACAAGGGCAGCATTTCCGGGGTGATGGACGAACTGTGCCTGCCGCGCCGGACGCTGAACGAGAAGATGGCCAAGTACGGCCTGCAACGCGGCGACTATCTGTGAGGGACCATTGGGGGCGGCGCGACCTGCCGCCCCCAACTGTCCGGGTCCCGCCGTCCGAATAAACACGCGATGGTCACAGCAACACACTGGACCGCAGGAACCGTCTTCAGAAAACTTGTGACACGACCCCGCACCTGCGGGACACTGGTGAAAGCGGGGCGAAAGCCCCGTACCGGTTTTGGGTGAACATCACCCGACCGTGGTTCAACCATAGCTTGCGACCCGTCGGTTTCCAACTGTCCATTTGGACAGGAAGATCAAGCATCCCCCTGTAAACTAACCGTTTATCTGCATTTCCTGCAATTTGTCGGCTAGGCGACAGTTCGGCGCGCCCCGGGTTGCGGGACTTGCGAAAGATGCCTGTGGGGATTACGCCGCAGGGGACCACGGAAAGGCAGCCCGCATGAGCGTTTCGTCCGACGACAAGTTCACCCCCCGTACCCCCCATCCCCGGACCCAGGCCGTCCATCACGGCACCCGGCGCAGCCAGTATGGCGAGATGGCCGAGGCGATCTTCCTGACCCAGGGCTTCGTCTATCCCGACGCCGCCTCGGCCGAGGCGCGGTTCCAGGGCACCGGTCCGGACGAGTTCATCTATGCCCGTTACGGCAACCCCACCAGCCGCATGTTCGAGGACCGCATCGCCGCGCTGGAGGGGACCGAGGACGCCTTTGCCACCGCCAGCGGCATGGCCGCGGTCAACGGCGCGATGTTCGCGATGTGCAAGCCGGGCGATCACGTCGTCGCGGCGCGGGCGCTGTTCGGGTCCTGCCTGTACGTGCTGGACCTGCTGGTGCGGTTCGGGGTCAAGGTCAGTTATGTCGACGGCACCGATCTGGACCAATGGGCCGCGGCGATCACGCCCGGCACGCGGGCGGTGTTCTTCGAGAGCGTGTCGAACCCCACGCTGGAGGTGATCGACATCCGGGCCGTCGCGGACCTTGCCCATGCGGCGGGCGCGACGGTGGTGGTCGACAACGTGTTTGCGACGCCGGTCTTTTCCCGCGCGGTCGAGCAGGGGGCCGATGTGGTCGTCTATTCCGCGACCAAGCATATCGATGGCGGCGGGCGGGCGCTGGCCGGGGTGATCTGCGGCACGCGCCAGTTCGTGCGCGAGGTGGCCGAGCCCTATCTGAAGCATACCGGCGGTGCGATCAGCCCGTTCCATTCCTGGATCATGCTGAACGGGCTTCAGACCATGGACCTGCGCGTGCGCGCCCAGGCCGAGGCCGCCGCGGGCATCGCCGCCGCGCTGCATGGCCATCCGGCGCTGAGCCGCGTGATCTATCCGGGCCTGGCCGATCATCCGCAGCACGACCTAGCCATGCGGCAGATGGGATCGGGCGGCACGATGATCGCGATGGAACTGGCGGGCGGCAAGGAGGCGGCATTCGCCGCGCTGGATCGTCTGCGGATCATCGCGATCTCGAACAACCTGGGCGATGCGAAATCCATCGTGACCCATCCGGCCACCACCACCCATTCGCGCCTGACCGACGAGGACAAGGCGCGCCTTGGCATCACGCCGGGCCTGTTGCGCCTGTCGGTGGGGTTGGAGGACGCGCGTGACCTGACCGCCGATCTGATGGACGCGCTGCAGGGCTGAGCCGGGCTGCGTCATCGTGGCGTGGCGCATCTGCGGGGGCGGGCTGACATTTGTTGTGCCGCCCCCTATATCTGTGGCGATCACGCCGGAGGCACCATGACCGAGATCCGCCCCCTGACCCCCGCCTATCCCGCGCTGGCGCGCAGCTATGACGCGGAGTTCCGCGTCGACCCCGCCTACAAGGACAGCCTGCCGGACCTGCAGAACGGGCCTGCCAGCCTGATCGTGGGCGCGCGCACCGCGATCCAGCATGTGGGCATCTCGAACTTTCGGCTGCCGATCCGCTATCTGGTGCGCGACGGCGGAGAGATCACGCTGGAGACCAGCGTGACCGGCACCGTCAGTCTGGAGGCCGACCGCAAGGGCATCAACATGTCCCGGATCATGCGGTCGTTCTATGGCCATGCCGATCATGCGTTCAGCCTGTCGGTGCTGGAGGCGGCGCTGGACGATTACAAGACCGACCTGGACGCGCTGGATGCGCGGATCCAGATGCGGTTTTCGTACCCGGTGCGGGTGGACAGCCTGCGGTCGGGCCTGTCGGGCTGGCAGTATTATGACATCGCGCTGGAGGTGATCGACGTGGCCGGCGCGCGGTTGCGGGTCATGCATGTCGATTACGTCTATTCGTCGACCTGCCCCTGTTCGCTGGAACTGTCCGAGCATGCCCGACAGACGCGCGGGCGGCTGGCCACCCCGCATTCGCAGCGGTCGGTCGCGCGGATATCGCTGGTGATGGACGGCCCCGAGCGGATCTGGTTCGAGGATGTCATCGCGCTGTGCCGCGCCGCCGTGCCGACCGAGACGCAGGTCATGGTCAAGCGCGAGGACGAGCAGGCCTTTGCCGAACTGAACGCGGCGAACCCGATCTTTGTCGAGGATGCGGTGCGGGCCTTTGCGGGCCAGCTGATCGCCGATCCGCGGGTGGGCGATTTTCGTGTCGTGGCAAGCCACCAGGAATCGCTGCATTCGCATGATGCAGTCAGCCTGCTGACCAGCGGACCGACCTTTGCCCAGGCATCGCTGGACCCTGCGACCTTTGCGGGGTTGCGCGCCTGATCTGCGTCCCGCGGTGGCCGGGGGAGCTGCGCGCCCCCCGGACCCCCTGCTGATGGGGCGCACCATTTCCGCAAGGATGAGAACATAGGGCGAACGCCGGGCTTTCCTTGGCGCGCGGCGATGCCTATGTTGGCGGGATGGAGCATTTCGACGATTCCGATGATCTGGCGGCGGTGCCGCTGTCGCAGCGCGCGATGGCCGCGCGGCCCGCGCCGTATCTGGACGGGCTGAACGCCGCGCAGCGCGCCGCTGTCGAGGCGCTGGACGGGCCTGTCCTGATGCTGGCGGGGGCAGGCACCGGCAAGACGCGCGCGCTGACCACGCGAATCGCGCATCTGCTGATGCTGGGCAAGGCGCGGCCCGGGCAGTTGCTGGCCGTGACCTTCACCAACAAGGCCGCGCGCGAGATGAAGGACCGGATCGGCCGCCTGCTGGGCGATGCGGTCGAGGGGATGCCCTGGCTGGGCACCTTCCACAGCATCAGCGTCAAGATCCTGCGGCGGCATGCCGAGCTGATCGGGCACGGCAACCTGCACCTAAAGCCCAGCTTTACCATTCTGGACACGGACGACCAGATCCGGCTGCTGAAGCCGTTGATCGCGGCCGAGAACATCGACGAGAAGCGTTGGCCCGCACGGCAGCTGGCGCATCTGATCGACGGGTGGAAGAACCGCTGCATCACGCCCGGCAACCTGCCCCGGGGCGAGGGTGAGGCATTTGACGGGCATGGCGGCAAGCTGTACGCGGCCTATCAGGACCGGCTGCTGACGCTGAACGCGGTCGATTTCGGCGACCTGCTGATGCATTGCGTGACGCTGTTCCAGGCGCATCCAGACGTACTGCGCCAATGGCAGGACCGGTTCCGCTATATCCTGGTGGACGAGTATCAGGACACCAACGTCGCGCAGTACATGTGGCTGCGGCTGTTGGCGCAGGCGCATCGCAACATCTGCTGCGTGGGCGACGACGACCAGTCGATCTATGGCTGGCGCGGGGCCGAGGTGGGCAACATCCTGCGTTTCGAGAAGGACTTTCCGGGCGCCGAGGTGATCCGGCTGGAGCAGAATTACCGGTCCACCCCGCAGATCCTGGCGGCCGCGTCCGGCCTGATCGCGGCGAACCAGGGGCGGTTGGGCAAGACGCTGTGGACGGATGCCGAACCGGGCGAACCGGTACGCCTGATCGGGCATTGGGACAGCGAGGCCGAGGCCCGCTGGATCGGCGAGGAGATCGAGGCCTTTCAGGGCGGCCATCGACAGGCCTTGGGCCGCGTCAGCCTGAACGACATGGCGATCCTTGTGCGCGCGTCGCACCAGATGCGGGCGTTCGAAGACCGGTTCATGACCATTGGCCTGCCCTATCGGGTGATCGGCGGCCCGCGCTTTTATGAGCGGCAGGAGATCCGCGACGCGATGGCCTATTTCCGGCTGGTGGTGTCCCCGGACGATGACCTGGCCTTCGAGCGGATCGTGAACACGCCCAAGCGCGGCCTGGGCGACAAGGCGCTGCAGACGGTCCAGCATGCGGCGCGGCGGAACGGCGTGAACCTGCTGGAGGGTGCGCGCATCGTCGTGGAGGAGAAGCAGCTGGGCGGCAAGGGCCTGGCAAACCTGCGCGATTTCGTGGCGCTGATCGGGCGGTCGCACATGGCGGTGCGCGACGGGGTGGGCCATGTGGAGCTGGCCGAGCGAGTGCTGGACGAATCGGGCTATACCGCGATGTGGCAGAACGACAAGTCGCCCGACGCGCCGGGACGGCTGGACAACCTCAAGGAACTGGTCAAGGCACTGGAGGAATTCGAGAACCTTCAGGGCTTTCTGGAGCATGTGTCGTTGGTCATGGACCGCGACGACGGAGAGCAGGCCGAACAGGTCAGCATCATGACGCTGCACGGTGCCAAGGGGCTGGAGTTTCCGGTCGTCTTCCTGCCGGGCTGGGAAGACGGGTTGTTCCCCAACCAGCGCGCCATGGACGAGCAGGGCACCAAGGGTCTGGAGGAGGAGCGGCGGCTGGCCTATGTCGGCATCACCCGCGCCGAACGCTTGGCCACGATCACCTTTGCCGGAAACCGGCGCATGTACGGGCAATGGCAGTCCAGCCTGCCGTCACGGTTCATCGACGAACTGCCCCAGGAACATGTCGAGGTGCTGACCCCGCCGGGCCTGTACGGCGGCGGATATGGCGCGGCCATGGCGATGGCGGGCGGCACGCGGATGGACGAACGGGTGGCCAAGGCCGATGTCTATGCCTCTCCGGGATGGAAGCGGATGCAGGCGCGGGCAGCCGATCGCGGCCAGCCGGTGCATCGCACCCCCGTCACGATCAACGCGGCGCCCGCGTCGCGATTCACCGTGGGCGACCGCGTGACCCACGCCAAGTTCGGCGAGGGTCAGGTCATGGGTATCGCCGAGGACACGCTGACCGTCCAGTTCGAGGCCGGGTTCAAGAACATCAAGGCGGCCTATGTTCAGCCGGCGGGCGGGGGCGACGACGTCCCCTTCTGACGGCGGGACAGGCGGGGCTGTCCCGCGCGGGTCAGGGCCTGGGCATAGGCCGCGTCGACATCCGTGCCCGGATGGTTCTCTGCCAGCCGCAGCAGGCGGAAATGGATGTCTGCGACCCGCTCGTAGTAATCCAGGAAGGCATAGTTGATCGCGGCCCCCGTCGCCGCGCCCAGGACCGGAACGGCCTGCGCGCCCAGCTTGGTCGTCAGGCGGGTCGCGAACTGACCGGCAAAGCGGGTGATCAGCGTCGACACGGTCTGCCCGTTGGTCAGCAGGCGGTTCGCCAGGAACGATTGCGCGGCCGCGTCGCCCTCTTGTCCCGGCTCGCCGTACTGGAACACCGCCAGGCATTCCAGCCGCACCCGCGGATCGGTGGTGTCAAAGCCATGCTTGCGCGCGACCTTCTGGATGGAATTGAAGATGACCGTGGTCGAAGCCACCAGGTCCGGCACGATGCCCGCCAGCCCGAACCATCCGCCCGTGGCCCCCGACATCACCGCCGCCGCCCTGTTGGCGACCAGCGGCGCGTCCCGCACCACGCTGATCCCGTCACCGCGCGCAGACAGGTCGTACAGTTGGCGGAACGCACTTTCCATGACCTTTTCCAGCGACAGGGGCGACAGGCCCAGGACGGTGGTGGCCGCGCCTTCGGTCAGCCGGCCCACGGCCTCGACCCCGCGCATCAGCAGGCCGCGCCCGGCCAGCTGGCGGGCGGCCAGCCGGTCCAGTTCGGCCTGCAGGTCGGCGGTCGGGTCGGTCAGCGCGGTCGAGGTCATGGTCATGCTCCTGGTCAGTCGGCCCATTCCGGGTCGGTGGTAAACGCGATTGTCAGCCAACGGTTCGTAATGTCGCCGCCGATGGCCTTGCCGATCTGGTCGCGGATGGCGTCCCATTCCTCCAGCGGGCTGGGGGGCTGGCCCTGGGGGACGATGAAGTACAGCTCGATCTGGCGGCCGCGTCCGACACGGGCGACATAGGCGCGGTGGTCCAGAAAGCCGTGTCGGGCCACCACGTCGCGGGCCACGGCGTCGATCTCGGCCAGCATGTCGGACGGCGTGATCAGCAGGATGTCGGCCAGCGCCCTGCGGATGGTCGGCACCGGCAGCGGGATCACGATCACGCAGACCAGCGCCAGCACGGCCGGATCGACATAGGGCGACAGGGGGGCCAGCGCCGTTCCCTGGATCGCCCAGCCAAAGACGAAGGCCGCCAGCAGCGCCCCTGTCAGCGCGGCCGAGATGGTCCAGCCCTGCACGTCCAGCGCCACGAAGTTCGACCGGATCGAACGGTTGGCGTGACGGTTGTGGATCGCCATGCTGATGGCGACGACCAGCACCACCGTGGCATAGAGGATGGCCCGCCCGAACTGCAGCGGGTGGCCGCCGGTCAGCAGGCTGCCCACCGCCGTCACCAGCGCATAGACCGCGGCCCCCGACAGCAGGATGCCGTTCAGGCCCAGGACCATCGGCTCCAGGTGCCAGAAGCCCATCGTGAACCGCTGGACCAGCCGGGCCTGGCGGCGTTCCGACAGGCGTCGGGTAATCAGCGACGACACCAGCAGCGCGACCGACGTCATCACCGCATCCGTCAGCGAATAGATGCCGTCAAAGATGATCGACGCCGACCCCGACGCCACGCCGAAACCGATCCCCACCGCCGCCACGACGAAGGTCATGGCGATCGACAGGCGCAGGACGGCTTGTTCGGACATCGGGCGGGTCATGGGGGTCCTTTCGGCCGCCGAACGCCGCACGCGTTCAAAGGGTTGCACGCTGCGCCGCCGTGACGCGACGCGACATCTGGCCCCTGCCGCGCGGGGCGTGCTAACGTGGTCGCCAATGATGACGGGGGCTTTGCGGTGGCGGTGATCCGGCTGTGGCTGTTCGTGCTGGCGGCGCAGGTGGTGTTCTATGTGCTGCTGCGCATGCATATCCGGTCCGGACAGGTCGAACGGCTTGAGAACCGGTGGGATGCCCGCCATCCCGACCAGGCGGGGAACACCGCCGCACGGCGCGCGTTCATCGCCAAGGCGATGGTCGGGTTCAACCGGACCCTGCGAGCGCGGCTGGCCGGCCTGGTCTTCGTGCTGCCCACGCTGGCCGTCGTGGTCATCGTCATCCTGGTCAACTGGCAATAGGAGCTGCCATGTATTATGTGCGCGTCGTCGCAGGCGTCCTGTTCGGCATCCTGGTCTTTGGCCTGCTGGATTACACCCTGCCGTCCCAGAACACGCTGCGGATCAGCAACACCTACAACCGCCTGACGGAGATCCCGCCCTCGGCCGCGATCTTCTGGGCCTCCGACAGCACCGGCACGGTCGAGAACGCCCAGGGCCAGCGCGACGTGCGCTTCATCGACGCGGTGCGGCCCGGCGGGCGCGTCTTCGTCTATCGCAACGAGGATACGGGCTGGGTCTGGCCGCCCTATTTCAAGTATGACAGCGCGAACCTGCAGGCCGAGGCCACGAACCTGCAATCCTCGGCGCGTGATCCGATCTGGGTCAGCGTGACCGCCTATGGCTGGCGTCTGCCGTGGATGTCGACCTATCCCAATGCGATTTCCATCAACACCGTGGCGGGCCCCGACGACCGCCCGACCAACTGGGCCGCGCTGATCGTCTGTGGCGTGCTGCTGGCCTTGCTGACGCTGGTCTGGCGCATGTGGGCGCAGTTCCGTCAGCGCAGCGCAAGGAGACCGGCATGACCAACCCCGGAACCGACCTGCACCCCGACTGGTTCGAGGGCATCCGCATCAACACCCCGGCGGTCGAACGCCGTGCCGCGACTTTACCCGCGCGCCGCAGTCTGAAGAAGGATCACCAGGCCGCGTGGCTTTTGAACGCGGTGCGCTGCATCGACCTGACCACGCTGGCGGGCGACGACACGCCCGACCGCGTAGCGCGGCTGTGCGCCAAGGCGCGCCAGCCGATCGCCGCCGATCTGCTGGAGGCCGTGGGCGTGACCGGGCTGACCACCGGCGCGGTCTGCGTCTATCCGACGATGGTCGCGCCCGCCAAGCGCGCCCTGGGCAACAGCGGCATTCCGGTGGCCAGCGTGGCGACTGGCTTTCCCGCAGGCCTGATGCCCCTGGACCTGCGCCTGGCCGAGATCCGCTATGCCGTCGATCAGGGCGCGGATGAGATCGACATCGTCATCACCCGCGCCCATGTGCTGCAGGGCAATTGGACCGCGCTTTACGATGAGTTGCGCGCCATGCGCGAGGCCTGCGGGGCCGCGCGGATGAAGGCGATCCTGGCCACCGGCGATCTGAAGTCGCTGGAGAATGTCGCCAAGGCCAGCCATGTGGCGATGCAGGCCGGGTCTGACTGGATCAAGACCTCGACCGGCAAGGAGGGCGTGAACGCGACCCTTCCGGTCAGCCTGGTCATGGTCCGCACGATCCGCGATTTCCATGCGCGCACCGGCATCAAGGTCGGCTTCAAGCCCGCGGGGGGCCTGCGTACCGCCAAGGACGCGATCAGCTGGCAGGTGCTGATGGCCGAGGAGCTGGGCCGCGACTGGCTGGCCCCGGACCTGTTCCGCATCGGCGCCTCCAGCCTGCTGGGCGATATCGAGCGCCAGATCAGCCACCATGTGACGGGCCGCTATGCCGCCGCCCACCGCCAAGCGATTGCCTGAGGATCCGATGACCAAAGTGAGCGAGATCATGCAGACGATGGAATACGGCCCCTCGACCGAGGACGCGTCCGCGGCCCGCGACTGGCTGGCCCGGCGCGGGGCGTTCGGGCATTTCATCAACGGCAGCTTCACCAAGCCGGGCGAGACCTTCGAGACCCGCGACCCCGCCACCGGCGAGGTCCTGGCCCGCGTGACGCAGGGAACGGCGGACGACGTCGCGACGGCGGTCAAGGCCGCGCGCCGCGCGCAGAAGGGCTGGGCGGCGCTGCCCGGCACCGAACGGGCGCGGCACCTCTATGCGCTGGCCCGGCATGTACAAAAGCGCGAGCGCTTTCTGTCGGTCCTTGAGACGCTGGACAACGGCAAGCCGATCCGCGAGGCGCGCGACATCGACGTGCCGCTGGTCGCGCGGCATTTCTATCACCATGCGGGCTGGGCGGAACTGCGCGACACGCGGTTCCCGGGCCACGCGCCGCTTGGCGTCTGCGGCCAGATCATCCCGTGGAACTTTCCGCTGCTGATGCTGGCCTGGAAGGTCGCGCCGGCGCTGGCCGCGGGCAACACGGTGGTGCTGAAGCCCGCCGAATACACCCCCCTGACCGCCTTGGCCTTTGCCGAGATCTGCCAGGAGGTCGGCCTGCCCGCGGGCGTCGTGAACATCGTCACCGGTGACGGCGCGACGGGCGCGGCCCTGGTCGCGGCCGAAGTCGACAAGATCGCCTTCACCGGCTCGACCGAGGTGGGGCGCGGCATCGCCACCGCCCTGGCCGGGACCGGGCGCAAGCTGACGTTGGAGCTGGGCGGCAAGTCGCCCTTCGTGGTGATGGAGGACGCCGATCTGGACGCCGCCGTCGAGGGCGTGGTGGACAGCATCTGGTTCAACCAGGGCCAGGTCTGCTGCGCGGGCTCGCGCATCCTGGTGGCGGAATCCGTGGCGGAGCGGTTCGAAACGCTGCTGTCGGCCCGCATGGCGCGGCTGCGCGTGGGCGCGCCCTTGGACAAGTCCACCGATATCGGCGCCATCGTCGATCCGGTGCAGAAGGACCGCATTCTGACGATCTGCCACGCCGCGACAGATGCCGGGGCGGAACTGGTCGGCGGTCAGGCGCAGGAGGGCTGCTTCATCGCGCCCGGCTATCTGAAGAACATCGCCCCCGCCAATCCCGGCATGGAGCAGGAGATCTTCGGCCCCATCGCCACGCTGTCGACCTTCCGCACCGCGGATGAGGCGGTCGAGCTGGCGAACAACACCCGCTATGGCTTGGCCGGATCGGTCTGGTCGGAAAGCGCGACGGTCGCCACGGACATCGCCGCGCGGATCAAGGCCGGTGTGATCTGGATCAACGGCGCCAACATGTTCGACGCCGCGGCCCCCTTCGGCGGCTATCGCGAAAGCGGTTACGGGCGCGAGGGCGGGGCCGCGGGGATGCGTGACTATCTGGCCGAGCCTGCGGTGAAACCAGGGCGTGAAGCTGCTTCGAAACCGGTCGTCGCGGTGACGGACGGGGCCGCGCCGCAGCAGGGCATCGACCGCACGGCCAAGCTCTATTACGGCGGCGCGCAGAAGCGGCCCGATGGCGGGGCGATGTACGCGGTGCCGGGCGGGCTGGCCCCCCTGGGCAGCCGCAAGGATATCCGGAACGCCGTCGAGGCTGCGACCAAGGCCGGGAAATGGGCGGCGGCGGGCGGTCACGCCCGTGCGCAGGTCCTCTATTACATCGCCGAGAACCTGTCGGCGCGGGCCGCGGAGTTCGCGGCCCGCACCAGCCGGGCCGAGGTCGATGCCGCCATCGCGCGCGCCTTCCACTATGCGGCCTGGGCCGACAAGTTCGACGGCGCGACCGTGCAGGCGAAGCCCGGCCATCTGGTCACCGTGATCCCCGAACCGATGGGCGTCATCGGCATCGCCTGCCCGAATGCACAGCCGCTGGCGGGGTTCCTGTCACTGGTGCTGCCCGCCATCGCCATGGGCAACGCGGTCGTGGCGATCCCCGCGCAGGACGATCCGCTGGCGGTGACGGACCTCTATCAGGTGTTCGACACGTCGGACCTGCCGGGCGGTGTCGTCAACATCGTGACCGGGATCACCGCCGATCTGGCCGTGCCCTTGGCCGCCCATGAGGAGGTCGCGGGCTTCTGGCACGCGGGACCCGCGGCAGGGCTGGCGGCGGTGGACCGGGCGGCGGCGGGGAACCTGAAGCCGGTCTGGGCCGTGCCCGCCCGCGACTGGACCGGCGTCCACGCGCAGGGCGAGGCGTTCCTGCACCATGCGACGCGGTTCAAGACGATCTGGCTGCCCTATGGCGCCCTGCCTGCGGGCAGCGGCAGCGCGGCCTATTGAAACGAAGAAGGGGGGCCGCTTGGCCCCCCTTTTCCGTCAGCGCCCCCGGATGCGGGGGTCCATGGCGTCGCGCAGCCCGTCGCCGATATAGTTCACGCACAGCACCGTCAGCGAGATCAGCAAGCCGGGGAAGATCACCCGCCAGGGATACAGCACCATCTGGTCCACGGCGTCGAACAGCAGCCGTCCCCAGGTCGGGAAGTCGGGCGGAAAGCCCAGGCCCAGGAAGGACAGCGCGCTTTCGGTAATGATCGCGGTGGCAATGCCCAGGGTCGCGGCCACCATGATCGGCGACAGCACGTTGGGCAGGATGTGGCGCGTGATCATGCGGTGCGATGGCGTGCCGATGGACCGCGCGGCCAGGATGAACTCGCGTTCCTTCAGGCCCAGCACCTCGCCGCGTACGATGCGGGCGGCCTGCATCCAGCTGGTCGCGCCGATGGCGGTCACGATCAGGAAGAAGATGCCAAGCGCCGGGCCGAAGGTCTGCGACAGCGGCTCGCGGAACAAGGTCACCATCAGCAGCAGCAAGGGCAGCAGCGGCAGCGCCAGGAACAGCTCTGTCAGGCGCATCAGCGGCGCGTCCAGCCGGCGGAAGTAGCCCGACATCACGCCGATCAGGCTGCCCAGGAAGATCGCGATGATCATCGCGGTCAGGCCGACGGCGATGGACACCTGGCCGCCCGCCATCAGGCGCGCCAGCAGGTCGCGGCCCAGCTGGTCGGTGCCCAGGGGATGGGCCGCGGAAAAGCCCGAGTTGCGGGCGCGGATGTCCACATAGGTCGGGTCGATCGTCCAGATCAGCGGTCCGACGGACACGAACAGGATGATCGCCACGAACAGCACCAGCGCCACCATCGCGCCGCGGTGGCTGCGGAACTGGCGCCAGACGTCGGACCACTGGCTGCGGGTCTCGACCGCGCCCTGGGGGGGCACGACCGGGGGGCTGGCGGCGGCGGGGACGGCGGCGTTGCCTGCGGCGGCGCGCAGGTCGTCGGGGGATTTGGGGTCAGTCATAGCGGATCCTCGGGTCCAGCACCCCATAGAGGATGTCTGCGATCAGGGTGAAGACGACGATCAGGATGGCAAAGATGAAGGTCAGCGTCAGGACCATCGGGATGTCGTTGCCGTGGATCGAGGTGATCAGCAGCTGTCCCAGCCCGTTCACCTTGAACACCTGTTCGGTGATGATGGCGCCGCCGAACACCGCCGGCAGGCCAAGCGCGATCACGGTCACGACCGGGATCAGGCTGTTGCGCAAGACGTGCTTCAACACGACGACGCGCTCGGACAGGCCCTTGGCGCGGGCGGTGCGGACATAGTCCTGGCCCAGGTTGTCCAGCATGGACGAGCGCATGAAGCGGCTGATCTGCGCCGCGTTGTAAAGTGCCAGCACCGTCACGGGCATCACCATCTGGCGGGCCTGCTGCTTGAAGCTGGCCCAGTCGTCGACCTGCAGCGTGGTGTCATAGACCGACGGGAACCACTGCAGGTTCACCGCGAAGATGATGATCAGCACGACGCCGGTGAAGAAGGTGGGCATCGAGAACCCGATCATCGACACGAAGGTGCCGATCTGGTCGAACCAGCTGTACTGCTTGTAGGCCGAGATGATCCCGATGGGGATCGCGATCAGGATGCCCACCAGATAGGACATGCCGACCACGGTCAGGGTCTGCGGCACGCGCTGGGCGATCACGTCGAAGACGGGGCTGCGCGACTGGAAGCTGATGATGCGCTGGGCGCCGTCGCTGAAGTTCGTGCCGAACCACTGGTCGGTCCAGTACAGCGGCTCGACCCAGAAGAACTGCTTGAGCCACAGCAGGTAGCGGACTGGCCAGGGCTCGCCCAGGCCCAGGGCCGCACGCATGCGTTCGCGGACCTCCGGGGGCACGGTCAGGGGCACGTCGCCCAAGGGATCGCCGGGCGAGGCTTCCAGCAGCAGGAAGATCACCAGCGAGATGAACAGCAATGTCGGAATGGCCAGCAGCAGCCGGCGGATGGTGAAACTCAGCATGGTGCCTCGATCCGGTGGTTTCTGGGCATCTGTGTCCCCCCGTCACGGTCCCGCGCGCCCGCGGGCCCCTGAGAGAGGGGCGCCGCCCCGGCGCAGGGCCAGGGCGGCAGGATGCATTACTGTTCGACGCGGGTCCAGTCCGCGACGTTCCAGATCTCGCTGTCCCAGGCGTTCAGCTGCACGCCGCCAAGCGTGTTCGAATGCGCCGAGGCCGTGCCGCGATAGACCAGCGGGATGATCGCGTTGCTGTCCTTGGTCAGCATGTCGTTCATCGTCCGGCCCATGGCGGCGCGTTCGTCGGCATCGACGATGCCTTCGATCTCGTCGACCATGCGGTCGTATTCCGGGTCGCAGAAGCGGCTGATGTTCTCGCCCTGCCACTGGTTGGCGGGCGAGGGCGCCTTATCGCAGGTCCACTTGGACAGGTAGGGCGCCGGGTTGTTGCCGTCGAAGTTGTCGGCATACATCTCGACGTCGGCATAGAACTTCTGCAGCGTGTCGGGCGAGCCCGCATCCGAGCCGAAGAACACCGACGCGTCGACCGTCTTCAGTTCGGTCTGGACGCCGATTTCCGACCACCACTGCTTGATCAGCGCCTGGAAGTCCTGGCGGACCGCGTTGACCGAGGTCTGGAAGACCATGTTCAGCTGCACGCCGTCCTTCTCACGCACGCCGTTGCCGCCCATCGTCCAGCCTGCCTCGTCCAGCAGGGCGTTCGCACCGGCGATGTCCTGGGTCAGGCATTCGGTGTTGTCGGACGCCCAGGCCTCGGGGGCGGGGACATAGTTGCAGGTCGGCTGGCCCGACGTGCCATAGCCGATCTCGACCAGCAGGGCGCGGTCGATGGCCATGGACAGCGCCTTGCGCACCGCCGGGTCCGACAGGAACGGATGCGGATGCGCGGCGGTCGAACGCTCGCCCTCGGGCAGCGACGACGACGGGTCGGTCAGGTTGACGTGGATGCGTTCCACCAGTGTGCCGAAGGCGGCCGAGACCTTGCCGCGGCCCGCGGCCTCCATGCCGGCGATGACGTCTGGGGCCAGCTGGGTGTTCCAGGCATAGTCGAACTCGCCCGTCTCCATGACCGACCGCGCGGCGCCGGCCGCATCGCCGCCACCCTTGACCAGCACGGTCGCGAAGGCGGGCTTGGCCGCGTCGCGGTATTCCGGGTTCGCTTCCAGGCTGATCGTGTCGTTGGTCAGGAACTGGGTGACGCGGAACGGGCCGGTGCCGATCGGGCCAAAGTTCTGGTCGGTGCAGGTCGGCGCGTTCACGCCCTTGCAGGCCTCGAACTGGGCCTTCTGCAGGATCGGCGACTGCGATCCGACAAAGGCCGAGAACGGGTCGGCGCGCGGCGAATCGAAGGTGACCTTGACGGTCTGCGGATCGACCGCCTCGACCGCGGTGATGCCCTCGAACTTGGCCAGCTGCGCGCAGCCGCCCTCGGGGTCCATGCAGTATTCGGCGGTGAAGACGACGTCATCGGCGGTCAGCGGCGTGCCGTCCGACCATTTCACGTCGTCGCGCAGCTTCCAGGTGACCGAGGTCAGGTCCTCGGCGATGCCGCCGTTCTCCAGCGACGGGATCTCGGTCACCAGGCGCGCATAGATCTGGCCTTCGGTGTCGTAGCCCGCCAGCGGTTCCAGGACCAGGCTGCCGGCGATGACTTCCTTGGTGCCGCCCGACAGATAGGGGTGCATCAGGGTCGGGGCCTGCCACATGATGATGTTCAGCTGGCCGTCGCTGCCGCGTTCCGCGAAAGCGGCAGGGGCCATCGCCAGCGTGGCGGCGGCGCCCATCAGACCGGTTCTCAGTTTCATTACACTCTCCTGTTGGGTGTTGCGGCCCGCGGGGGGTTCCACGCCACCTTCAGCCATTCGGGGGCTGATCGTCTTGTCGCGTCCCCGATTGTCCGGGTGGTTGTTCGTGTTGTCATCGTCCCTGCGGAATGCGCGCATCATCAAACGAAGCCTCTGCGAAAGGCAAGACCCATCGCACATGCGTTTGGGCTTTGACTTTCCCCGGGCAATGGCTAGCCTGCTGGCTTGATCTTTCCCGGGGGCCCCAGATGCTTGACGACAAACCTCTTGTTTCCATTGAGAAACTGCGGGTCGAATTCGAAACCAACGATGGGGTCGTGGTCGGCGTCAAGGATGTCAGCTTCAACATCAAGCCGGGCGAATGCGTCTGCGTGGTGGGCGAATCCGGGTCGGGAAAATCGGTCAGCTCGCTGTCGCTGATGCGGCTGGTGGAATTCGGCGGGGGCACCATCGCGGGCGGCCAGCTGATGTTCGAACAGGATGACGGCAAGGTCGTCGACCTGGCCCGCCAGAACAGCGCCGCGATGCGCGACATCCGCGGCAACCAGATCGGCATGATCTTCCAGGAGCCGATGACCGCGCTGAACCCGGTCTTCACCGTCGGCGACCAGCTGGTCGAGGGGTTGATCACCCATCGCGGCCTGAAGAAGGCCGAGGCCCGCGCCCGCGCGCTGGAGATCCTGCGCCAGGTCCGCATTCCCGAACCCGAACGCCGGCTGGACCAGTATCCGCACGAACTGTCGGGCGGCATGCGCCAGCGCGTCGTGATCGCCATCGCCATGGCCTGCGAGCCTCGCCTGCTGATCTGCGACGAGCCCACGACAGCGCTGGACGTGACGATCCAGGCGGAGATCCTGGCGCTGATCGACCGGCTGAAGCGGGAAAAGCAGATTGCCGTCCTTTTCATCACCCATGACATGGCCGTGGTCGCCCAGATGGCCGACCGCGTGGTGGTCATGTATCGCGGCGAGAAGGTCGAGGAAGGCCCGGTCGAGCAGATCTTCGAGAATCCTCAGCGGGATTACACCAAGATGCTGCTGGCCGCCGTCCCGCGCCTGGGCGAGATGACCGGCAAGGCCGCCCCCGAACGCCTGCGCCTGATGAGCGACGGATCGACCGGCGCCCCCGAACCCATTGTCGTCGCCAACCCCACGCCGCTGCTGACGGTCAAGAACCTGACCACGCGGTTCAAGGTCAAGGGCGGCCTGCTGCGCCGCACCGTCGCGCGGGTGCACGCGGTCGAGGATGTCAGCTTTACCATCAACGCCGGCGAGACGCTGTCGCTGGTTGGCGAATCCGGCTGCGGAAAGTCCACCTGCGGGCGGTCGATCCTGCGCCTGGTCGAGCCCGAATCGGGCACGGTCGATCTGGGCGGCACCGACATCATCGGCCTGTCTGCGAACGCGCTGCGCAAGTCGCGCCGCGACATGCAGATGATCTTTCAGGACCCGTTCGCCAGCCTGGACCCGCACATGAAGCTCTACGACCAGGTCGCAGAGCCGATGGAGAACTATGGCATCGGCAGCAAGTCCGAACGCCAGGACCGCATCGCCGCCCTGTTCGACCGGGTGGAACTGCCGCGCAGCTTCATGCGGCGCTATCCGCACGAGATGTCGGGCGGCCAGCGCCAGCGCATCGCCATCGCCCGCGCCCTGGCGCTGAACCCCAAGCTGATCATCGCGGACGAGGCCGTGTCGGCGCTGGACGTGTCGGTCCAGGCGCAGGTGCTGAACCTGCTGATGGAGCTGCAGCAGGACCTGGGCATTTCGATGCTGTTCATCAGCCATGACATGGCCGTCGTCGAACGCGTCAGCCACCATGTGGGCGTGATGTATCTGGGCCGCATCGTCGAACTGGGCACCCGCCGGCAGGTCTTCGAGAACCCCCAGCACAGCTATACCCGCCAGCTGATGTCGGCGGTGCCCGTGGCCGACCCGCGCCAGAAGAAGATCACCGAGGATCTGAGCTTCAAGCCCATCCCGTCGCCCATGCACCCGGTCGATTACGTGGCCAGGCCGTCCGTCTACCGAGAGGTCGCGCCGGGGCACCGCGTGCTGGTCGATCCGGTCACCCACGGCTGATCGCTTTTCGGGCAGGGCGTGGCGGGGTGCCCCTGGCCCCTCTTGCAGATCGTGCAGGAAATCGCCACCCTGCGCCCGAAGGAGACAACCATGCCCGTCAAGAACCGCTTTGCCGAACTGCTGCCCGAAATCACCGCCTGGCGCCGCGATTTCCACGAACATCCCGAACTGCTGTACGACGTCCACCGCACAGCGGGCCGCGTGGCCGACCTGCTGCGCGAATTCGGCTGTGACGAAGTGACCGAGGGCGTGGGCCGCACGGGCGTCGTCGGCGTCATCAAGGGCCGGACCGACAGCAAGGGCCGCGTCGTGGGCCTGCGCGCCGACATGGACGCGCTGCCGATCATCGAGCAGACGGGCGTGGAATACGCGTCAAAGACGCCGGGCAAGATGCACGCCTGCGGCCATGACGGCCACACCGCCATGCTGCTGGGTGCGGCCAAGTATCTGGCCGAGACGCGCAATTTCGACGGCACCGCCATCGTGATCTTCCAGCCCGCGGAAGAAGGCGGTGCCGGGGGCGAGGCGATGGTGCTGGACGGTCTGGTCGACCGCTGGAAGATCGACGAGTTCTATGGCATGCACAACATGCCCGGCATGCCGGTGGGCCAGTTCTCGATCCGGCCCGGCGCGATGATGGCGGCGGCCGATCAGTTCGACATCACCGTGACAGGCAAGGGCGGCCATGCCGCAAAGCCCCATGAATGCATCGACACCACCCTGACCGCCGCCCAGATCGTCGTGGCGCTGCAGTCGGTCGTGGCGCGCAACATTGACCCGCTGAAGAACGCGGTGATCTCGGTCTGCGTGGTGTCGACGGATTCGACGGCGCATAACGTGATCCCGCAGGTCGTCCAGCTGAAGGGCACCGCCCGTAGCCTGGCCCCCGAGGTCCGCGACCAGTTGGAGGAGGGGATCAAGCGCGTCGCCACCAACATCGCCGCCGCGATGGGCGCGCGCGCCGATGTCGATTACCAGCGTGGCTATCCGGTCACGATGAACGACCCGCAGGCGACGGAATGGGCCGCCGACGTGGCGCGCGACATCTCGGGCGGGGTGAACATGGACATGCAGCCGATGATGGGCGGCGAGGATTTCAGCTACATGCTGAACGAACGTCCCGGCGCCTACATCTGGGTCGGCAACGGCGACACGGCGATGGTTCATCACCCGGCCTACAATTTCAACGACGACGCGATCCCGGCGGGCTCCAGCTGGTATGCGGGCATGGTCGAGGCGCGGCTGCCGGCGGCCTAATGCAGGCCGCCTGATGTCGCGGGCGGCCCCCCGCCGTCGCAAACGTGATTGCCCTTCGCGGGCAATGCGTTGAAATGCCGGTGGCGTTCGCGCCATCGGCAAAACGGGGACCCCATATGAAGACCTTCACCCTGCGCGTGACCTGCGCCTCGACCCGCGGCATCGTCGCGGCGATTTCCGGCGCGCTGGCAGATGCGGATTGCAACATCACCGACAGCGCCCAGTTCGACGATGTCGAGACGGGGCGGTTCTTCATGCGGGTCAGCTTCCGCTCCGAAGGGGCCGCGACGCTGGAGAGCCTGCGCGCGGCTTTCGCGCCCATCGCCACCCGCTTCGGCATGGAGGTCGAGATCACCGACGATGCCGTCAAGAAGAAGGTGATGATCATGGTCAGCCGGTTCGGGCACTGCCTGAACGACCTGCTGTACCGCTGGCGCATCGGTGCCCTGCCGATCGAGATCGTGGGCGTCGTGTCGAACCACCACGAATACCAGAAGGTCGTCGTGAACCACGACATCCCCTTCCACATGATCCGCGTCACGCCCGAGAACAAGGCCGAGGCCGAGGCCCGTCAGATGGAGATCATCGACCAGACCGGGGCCGAGCTGGTCGTGCTGGCGCGCTATATGCAGGTGCTGTCGGACCGGATGTGCCAGCAGATGTCGGGGCGGATCATCAACATCCACCACTCCTTCCTGCCCAGCTTCAAGGGCGCGAACCCCTACAAGCAGGCCTATGAGCGGGGCGTCAAGCTGATCGGCGCGACCAGCCATTACGTCACCGCCGACCTGGACGAGGGCCCGATCATCGAACAGGACACGGTCCGCGTGACCCATGCCCAGTCCCCCGGCGACTATGTCTCCCTGGGCCGCGACGTCGAGGCTCAGGTTCTGGCCCGCGCGGTCCATGCCCATATCCACGGCCGGGTCTTCCTGAACGCGGCCAAGACTGTCGTCTTCCCGCCGTCGCCCGGCAGCTATGCCAGCGAGCGGATGGGTTAACGCACCGTCTCGAACTCGGCCGCGTCGGCGTCGCGCTGATCCTGGACGGCCTGGTTTGCGCCGTCGCGCGCGGCCTCCAGCGTGCTGCGGATTTCTGCCGCGCGGGCGTCATGGGCGTCATGCGCGGCTGTCAGCGCGGCGCGCAGCGCGGCCTGCTGGTCGGGGGTCAGATCCTGGTCGCGTGACCAGGCACGCACCCGGTTGCTCTCGCGCAGCGAACGGCCACCGATGCAGTTGTCCAGCCGCAGCAGCGCACCTCCGGCGGCGTTGGAATTGCGCAGCTGGGTCATCGACGCCTGGTTGTTGGTTCTCAGCATCTCGAAGCTGTTGGCGTTCCAGCGACGCCTCTCCTCGATCTCGCGCGCCAGTTCGCTTTGCGTGGTGATGGGGGTGAACAGGCCGCCCCCGGCCTGGGCCACGGCCTCCAGCTGGGCGCGTTCGTCGGCGGGCAGGTCCAGGCCCAGGATGTTGACGACGGCGCGGATGTTGCCGTCATGCAGGGCGCGGGCCTGTTCCACGGGATCGCCGCCGCAGGTCTCCTCTCCGTCCGACACGACATAGACGACCTGTTCGCCCACTGCGTCTGACGGCGACAGCTGCGTCCCGGCGGCGGCCAGCGCATCGGCCAAGGGCGTCCAGCCCGCCGGTTCCAGCGCCTGCACCGCGGCCTTCAGCGCCGTGGTGTTGTCGGTGGCAGGCACCAGGGTCTCGACCCCCGCACAGCTGGCGGCGCGACCGGCATCATCGTTCGTGCCCCGATGGCCAAAGGCCACCAGGCTGGCGATCACGTCATCAGGCAGGTCGTCCAGCAGGGCTTCGACCGCCTGCCGTGCCGCCGCCATCTTGGTGTCGCTGCCAAGCGCACCCGCCATTGACCCGGATGCGTCGAAGGCCACCACCAGCCGCCGCAGGGGCACCGGGGCGTCCGTCGCACCCCGGAAATCGGCATCGCGCTGGTCGTCGCGCATCTGTGGCATGTCGGTGAAGCAGGCGTCGATATCCTCGCCCCGGTCCCGCAGGAAGCGCGCCAGCAGCGCGTCGGCGTCCTGCGCCAGGGCAGGGGCGGTGGACAGCAGCAGGGCGGTCAGGGCAAGCAGGCGCATCAGGCGGCCTCCGGTATCGGTCGCGCACAGTATCGCCGGGGTCGCGGCCGGATGTCATCATCGCGGCCGGGCCTGCGCGGGATGTCGCCGGAACGACGAACGCCCCGGCCGTTTCGGACCGGGGCGCGCAGGGTGTGGGTCAGGGCCGCTTACTGCGGGATCTGGGCGGTGATGCCCTCGACGTAGAAGTTCATCGACTGCAGGTCCGCGTCGCTGGCGGTCTCTCCCTCGGCCAGCCAGACGGTGCCGTCGGCCTTGTTCAGCGGCCCGGTGAAGGGGTGGTATTCGCCCGCGCCGATGGCGTCGCGCAGGGCCTCGGCCTCTGCCTTGACCTCGGCGGGGACGGCGTCGGTGATCTCTCCGATCACGACCTCTCCGTCACCGATGCCTGCCCAGCTGGACCCGCTTTCCCAGGTGCCATCCAGCACCGCGCCGACGCGCTTGATGTAGTAGGGCGACCATTCATCGATGATCGAGGCCACCCGCGGGCTGGGCTTGAACGCCGCCATGTCGCTGGCCTGACCGAATCCGATGGCGCCTGCCTGCTGGGCCTGGGCCAGGGGCGCGGTCGAATCGGTGTGCTGCAGGATCACGTCCACGCCCTCGGCCAACAGCGCCGACGCGGCCTCGGCCTCCTTGGCGGGGTCGAACCAGCTGTAGGCCCAGACGACGCGCATCTCCACGTCCGGGTTCACCTTGCGGGCATGGATGAAGCTGGAGTTGATGCCCTGGATCACCTCGGGGATCGGGAAGGACCCGATATAGCCGATCTTGTTCGATTCCGTCATGCGGCCCGCGATGGTGCCGATGACCGCCCGACCCTCGTAGAAGCGCGCGTCATAGGTCGCGACGTTCTCGGCGGTCTTGTAGCCGGTGGCATGTTCGAACTTGATGTCGGGGAACTTGGCCGCGACGTTCATCACCGGGTCCATGAAGCCGAAGCTGGTCGCGAAGATCAGCTCGTTCCCGGCCAGGGCCAGCTGTGTCAGGGCGCGTTCGGCGTCGGCGCCTTCCGGCACGCTCTCGATGAAGGTGGTCTCGACGCGGTCGCCGAACTCGGCCTCGACGGCCTGGCGAGCCAGGTCGTGCTGATAGGTCCAGCCGCCGTCACCCACGGGGCCCACATAGATGAAGCCGACCTTCAGCGGCTCGTCCTGGGCCATGGCCGGGGCGGCCATCGCTGTCATCAGGGCGGCGGCCGTGGCCAGAAGATGTCTGCGGTTCATGGTATCCCTCTTGGTTGGTATGGCCGCGGTTCTACCGCAGCGCGTGGAAGTTGGTCCCAAGCGAGCCAGGGGCAGCCGCCCCCGCGCGCCGCGAGTATTTCTGGCGGGCCGAGATGGCCACCAGCACGATGATGGTCGCCAGATAGGGCGCCATCGACAGCAGCTGCACCGGCACCTGCACGCCCGCCGCCTGCAGGCGCAGCTGCAGCACGGTGACGCCGCCGAAAAGCCAGGCCCCCGCCAGGACGCCCGCCGCCGTCCAGTTCGAGAAGACCACGATCGCCAGCGCGATCCAGCCCGCCCCGGCGGTCATCCCCTCGGTCCATTGCAGGACCGTCGCGATCGAGATGAACGCCCCGCCGATCCCCGCCATCGCGCCGCCAAAGGCGATGGCCGCCAGACGGGTCAGGCGCACGTCATAGCCCAGGGCGTGGGCGGCCTCGTGGTTCTCTCCGACGCCGCGCAGGACCAGGCCGCGCCGCGTGCGGTTCAGGAACCACCAGACGACCGGCACCATCGCCAGCCCCAGCCACACGATCCAGTTGATGCGCAGCGGCCCAATGGGCATGGGCGGCGCCTTGACCCCCTCGAACGGCTTGCCGAACATCGCGGCCAGGCCCAGGCCGAACAGGGTCAGCGCCAGGCCCGATGCGACCTGGTTGGCCAGGAACAGCTGCGTCAGCGCCGCGAACAGCAGCGATATGGCCGCCCCCGCCACGGCCGCGACCAGAAACCCCAGGAACGGATTGCCGCTGGCATAGGCAGCGGCGAAACCGGCCAGCGCGCCGGTGATCATCATCCCCTCGACCCCCAGGTTCAGGACGCCCGCGCGTTCCACGACCAGTTCGCCCAGGGCGGCGAACAGGATCGGGGTCGATGCCGAGATCAGCAGCAGAAAGACGGACAGGGGGTCGATCATGCGGTGCGCCTTCTGCGGATCTGATAGCGGGTCAGGACGTCGAAGCCCAACAGGAAGAACAGCAGCATCCCCTGGAACACCTGCACGGTCGCGGCGGGCAGCGACATGGTCAGCTGAGCCAGTTCGCCCCCGATATAGGTCAGCGCCAGCAGCAGTCCCGCCAGCAGGATGCCCACCGGATGCAGCCGCCCCAGGAACGCCACGATGATCGCGGTAAACCCGTATCCCACGCCCAGCTTGTCGGTGATCTGGCCCGCGGGGCCCGCGACCTCGAACAGGCCCGCGGCACCGGCCAGCGCGCCCGACAGGCCCAGGCAGAAAGCGACCAGCGTCTGCGGCCGCACGCCCGCGAACCGCGCGGCACGGGGCGCGGTGCCGGCGGCGCGGATGTGGAACCCGCGGATGTGGCGGCTCATCAGGAACCACGTGGCCAGGACCGCGGCGGCGGCGGCCACGACGCCCCAATGCGCGCCGGTCCCGGCGATCAGCTCGGGGTTCGCGGCCGAGGGGTATTGCTGCAGGTTGCGCGATCCGGGAAAGCCCATGCCCTGCGGGTTGCGCATCGGGCCGAAGGCCATCCATGCGGCGATCCGCTGCGCGACATAGACCAGCATCAGCGACACCAGGATTTCCGATGCACCGAACCAGTTCCTTAGCATCGCGGGGATCATGCCCCAGGCCCAGCCCCCGGCCAGTCCGGCCGCGACCATCAGCGGAAACAGCCACCATGCTTCCAGCGGGTACAGCGCCAAGGCGACTGCGGCGCCGGTGATGCCGCCGATGATGTACTGCCCCTCGGCCCCGATGTTCCAGATGCCGGCGCGAAAGCCGATGGCCAGCCCGGAGGCGATCAGGATCAGCGGCGCGGCCTTGATCAGCAGCTGCGGCCGGGAATAGCCGGCGGCAGGGCCGAACAGCGGGTCCCAGAAGATCGTGCGGATCGCCGCGACCGGGTCATGCCCCAGCATCGCGAACAGCAGCCCGCCGGCGATCATCGTGGCCAGCACGGCCATGACCGGCGTCGCGACCTGCCAGCCGGTCGAGGCGCTTTGGCGCGGGATCAGCGTGATCATAGATGCGCCTCTTCCATGCCATGCGCGCCGCCCAGCATCAGCCCGATGCGGTCCAGCGTCAGGCCGTCGGTGGGCACGGGGGGCGACAGGCGGCCTTCGTTCAAGGCGCAGAAACGGTCGGACAGTTCCAAAAGCTCATCCAGATCCTGAGAGATGACGATGACGCCCGCGCCCTGGCGGGCCAGGTCCAGCAGCGATTGCCGCACGCTGGCTGCTGCCCCCGCATCCACGCCCCAGGTGGGCTGGTTCACGACCAGCACGCGCGGGTTCTGCATGACCTCTCGGCCGATGACGAATTTCTGCAGGTTGCCGCCGGACAGGGCGCGGGCCGCGACATGGGGGCCGGGGGTGCGGACGTCGAACCCGTCGATCACCGCCAGCGCATAGTCGCGCGCGGCCCTGTGGTCGATCAGCCCGCCTCGGACAAGGGACTTGCGGCTGCCCGCCGTCAGCAGCGTATTCTCGGTCAGGCTGAAATCGGGGACGGCGGCATGGCCCAGCCGGTCCTCGGGCGCGCTGAGCAGGCCCTTGACGCGGCGCGGTTCGGGGCCGGCGGCGGACAGGTCCGCGCCCTCCAGCGTGACGGTGCCGGGCGCGCTGCGGACCTCGCCCGACAGGGCGGCCAGCAGCTCCTCCTGGCCGTTGCCGGCGACGCCGCCGATGCCCAGGATCTCTCCGGCCCGCAGGGACAGGGCGATGTCCTTCAGCGCCGTGCCCTCGGCATTGGGAGCGGGCTGGGACAGGGCGCGCACCTCCAGCAGGACGGCGCCGGGCTGGCGACCGCTGCGGTCGATCTGGCGCATCTGGCCGCCGACCATCATCGCGGCCAGGTTGCGGGCGGAATGGGCGCGGGGGTCGCAGCTGTCGACGACCTTGCCGTGCCGCAGGATCGTGGCGCGGTCGCAATGGCTGCGGATCTCGTCCAGCTTGTGGCTGATGTACAGGATCGCAGTGCCTTGCGCCGCCAGCTTGCGCAGGGTCGCGAACAGCAGCTCGGCCTCCTGCGGGGTCAGCACGCTGGTCGGCTCGTCCATGATCAACAGGCGCGGGTTCTGCAGCAGGCAGCGGATGATCTCGACCCGCTGGCGTTCGCCGGCTGACAGGGTGACGATGCGCCGCGCGGGGTTCAGCGGCAGGCCGAAATCATGGCTGACCTTGGTGATGCGCGCCGACAGTTCGCGCCGCGGCGGCGGGTTCTCCATCCCCAGGGCGATGTTCTCGGCGACCGTCAGCGCGTCGAACAGGCTGAAATGCTGGAACACCATCGCCACACCCGCCGCCCGCGCCGCCCGTGGATCGGAGGGCGCATGGGCGCCGTCGCCCAGCCACATCTGCCCGTCATCGGGGCGCACCAGCCCATAGATCATCTTGACCAGCGTCGACTTGCCCGCGCCGTTCTCGCCCAGCAGGGCGTGGATCTCTCCGGGCATGACGTGGAACGACACGTCGTCATTGGCGCGGACGCCGGGATAGGACTTGCCCAGACCCCTGGCGCGGAACACGGGCATGTCGGTCAATTCTGTCCCCTTGGTCAAATTCCTGACCTGCTTAGACCGCAATTCGGCAGCCGCGCAATTGCACTGTTTGGTCACGCTGCGATACTGTCCCGATCATGGCCGCAAAATCCCCCCGATTCATCCATCTTCGCACACATTCCGAGCATTCGTTGCTGGAAGGTGCCATTCCCGTAGGCAAATTGCCAAGCCTTGCCTTCGAGGCGGGCATGCCGGCGGTCGCGCTGACCGACACGAACAACATGTTCGCCGCGCTGGAATTCAGCGTGAAGGCCCGCGACAAGGGCATCCAGCCCATTATCGGCTGTCAGGTGACACTGATGGCCGAGGCCACCGGGCCGGTCGTCCTTCTGGCACAGAACCAGGCGGGGTGGATGAACCTGATGGCGCTGTCCACCTGCCTCTATCTGCGCGAGGGCGGGGCGCTGCCGCATGTGACGGTCGACGAATTGTGCGCCAAGGCCGAGGGGCTGATCTGCCTGACCGGGGGCGCGACGGGTCCCTTGGGCCTGCTGATCGCGCAGGGCCAGATGCCCAAGGCCGAGGCGCTGGCCGACCGGCTGGCGGCGTCCTTCGGCGACCGGCTCTATGTCGAACTGCAGCGCCATCCCGGCGAGAACGGCCAGCTGATGGCCGCCGAGGCCGCGTCCGAAGGCGGTCTGGTCGACCTGGCCTATGCCAAGGGTCTGCCGCTGGTGGCGACGAACGATGTCTATTTTCCCAAGACCACCATGTACGAGGCGCATGACGCGCTGATCTGCATCGCCGAGAAGGCCTATGTCGACCAGTCCCAGCCCCGTCGCCGCCTGACGCCCCAGCATTACTTCAAGTCCGCCGAAGAGATGGCGGTCCTGTTCGCCGACCTGCCCGAGGCGATCGAGAACACCGTCGAGATCGCCCGCCGCTGCGCCTTTGCGGTGTCCAAGCACGCGCCGATCCTGCCCCGGTTCGCCGATGACGAGGTGACCGAACTGCGTCGCCAGGCCCATGCCGGCCTGGCCGAGCGGCTGAAGGTCATCCCCCACGCGGTCACGGTCGAGGAATACACCGCGCGTCTGGATTTCGAACTGGGCATCATCGAGCAGATGGGTTTTCCCGGCTATTTCCTGATCGTGGCCGATTTCATCCACTGGGCCAAGGAACAGGGCATCCCGGTCGGACCCGGCCGCGGGTCGGGCGCCGGATCGCTGGTCGCCTATGCGCTGACCATCACGGACCTGGACCCCCTGCGCTACAACCTGCTGTTCGAGCGGTTCCTGAACCCCGAACGGGTCAGCATGCCGGATTTCGACATCGACTTCTGCATGGACCGCCGCGAGGAGGTGATCCGTTACGTGCAGGGCAAGTACGGGGCCGACAAGGTGGGCCAGATCATCACCTTCGGCGCGCTGCTTTCCAAGGCTGCGGTGCGCGACGTGGGCCGCGTGCTGCAGCTGCCCTTCGGCCAGGTGGACCGCCTGTCCAAGATGATCCCGGTCGAGGGCGTGAAACCCGTCAGTATCGCCAAGGCCCGCGCCGACGAGCCGCGCCTGCGCGAGGCCGCGCGCGAGGAGGTGGTGGCCCGCCTGCTGGATTACGCCGAACAGCTGGAGGGGCTTTATCGCAACGCCTCCACCCACGCGGCGGGGGTGGTGATCGGGGACCGGCCGCTGGACCAGCTGGTGCCGCTGTACCGTGATCCGGCATCCGACATGCCGGCGACCCAGTTCAACATGAAATGGGTGGAGCAGGCCGGCCTGGTCAAGTTCGACTTCCTGGGCCTCAAGACGCTGACGGTGATCCAGAATGCGGTCGACCTGATCAACGGTCAGGGCCGTCCGCTGCACATCGCCGCCGACGGGCGGCAGCTGTACGACCCTGCGCCGGGGACAGAAAACCAGATCAACCTGATCCCGCTGGACGACAAGGCCAGCTATGACCTGTTCGCCAGCGCGCGCACGGTCGCGGTGTTCCAGGTGGAATCCAGCGGCATGATGGACGCGCTGCGCCGCATGAAGCCCACCTGCATCGAGGACATCGTGGCGCTGGTGGCGCTGTACCGTCCCGGCCCGATGGAGAACATCCCGACCTATTGCGAGGTCAAGAACGGCCTGCGCGACCTGGAATCGATCCACCCGACCATCGACGACATCCTGGCCGAGACCCAGGGCATCATCGTCTATCAGGAACAGGTGATGCAGATCGCCCAGGTCATGGCGGGCTATTCGCTGGGCGGCGCCGACCTGCTGCGCCGGGCGATGGGCAAGAAGATCGCGGCCGAGATGGCCAAGGAGCGGCCCAAGTTCGTCAAGGGCGCGGTCGCCAACGGCGTGCCCGACAAGAAGGCCGGAGAGGTCTTCGACCTGCTGGAAAAGTTCGCCAACTACGGCTTCAACAAGTCGCACGCGGCCGCCTATGCCGTGGTCAGCTATCAGACCGCGTGGCTGAAGGCGAACCACCCGGTCGAGTTCATGGCCGCGGTGATGAACTGCGACATCCACCTGACCGACAAGCTGGCCGTCTACAAACGTGAATGCGATCGGATGGGGATCGAGATCGTGCCGCCCTGCGTCAACCGCTCGGCGCCGACTTTCACCGTGGGGCCGGGGCGCATCCACTATGCCCTGGGCGCGCTGAAGGGCGTGGGCCTGGAGGCGATGCGCCTGATCCACGATGCGCGCGCGGACCAGCCGTTCCGCGACATCCACGACCTGGCACGGCGCACCGACATGAAGCGGGTGGGCAAGCGCCCGCTGGAGATGCTGGCCCGCGCCGGCGCCTTCGACGGGCTGGACGACAACCGCGCCCGGGTGATGAAGTCGCTGGACGGGTTGGTCGCCTGGTCGGCGGCGGTCCAGAGCCAGGCCGCCTCCAGCCAGACGTCGCTGTTCGGGGGCGGAGAGGATCTGCCGCCGCCGCGTGCCCCCCTGTCGGGCATCTGGCTGCCGACCGAGAAGCTGGGAGAGGAGCACAAGGCCGTCGGATTCTATCTGTCCGGGCATCCGCTGGACGACTATCTGCCGGCCCTGCGCCGCAAGAAGGTGATGACCCTGGCCGAGATCAGCCAGGACGCGCTGAACGGCCCGCTAGTCGCCCAGATCGCGGGCACGGTCGCCGCGCGGATGGAGCGCAAGTCCGCCAAGGGCACCGCCTATGCCTTCGTCAGCCTGTCGGACCCTACGGGGCTGTATGAGGTCACGGTGTTCTCGGACCTGCTGACCGCCAGCCGCGACAAGCTGGAACCGGGCGCCAGCGTCGTGCTGCAGGTCAAGGTCGAGCCGTCGGGCGATCAGGTCAAGATGCTGGCCAATTCGGTCACCGCGCTGGAGGACGCCGTGGCCGACGCGGGTGCAGGCTGCCTTGCGGTCGAGATGCAGGGCGCCGACACGATCCCGCGCCTGGTCGAGGTGCTGACCCGCATCCGCACCGACATCATCGTGCCGCCCCGGTCGCGCGGCCCGATCCGCCTGCGCATCCGCGAGGGCGATGAGATCATCGAGATCGAGGTCGCCAACGACGCCCCCCTGACCACCCCGGCGCGCCAGGCGCTGCGCGCGGTGCCCGGCGTGCTGGACGTGGTCGAGGAGTGAGCCGGGCGTCTTTGTCGTTCGAATACCCATGCCCCGCCGCGGCATGCCCCTAGCCAGATGTTCGCGCTTCGTGCTAGCAATCGGAAAAAAGAGGGCAGCATGAAGGTCTTGGGTATCGATCCCGGTTTGCGGAACATGGGCTGGGGGATGATCGAGGTGGACGGATCGCGCATCCGTCACATCGCCAACGGCACCATCCATTCGGACGGCGCGCAGGATCTGGGCGCGCGGCTGTCGGTCCTGTTCCGGGGCCTGTGCGCGGTCATCGCGACCCATGCCCCCGACGAGGCCGCGGTCGAGCAGACCTTCGTCAACAAGGACGCGACCGGGACGCTGAAGCTGGGGCAGGCGCGGGGCGTGGCCCTGCTGGCGCCAGCCGAGGCCGGGATATCGGTCGGGGAATACGCGCCCAACGCGGTCAAGAAGACCGTCGTGGGCGTGGGTCACGCGGGCAAGGAGCAGGTCCAGCACATGGTCCGCATCCAGTTGCCCGGGGCGGTCTTCGACAGCGCGGACGCGGCGGATGCACTGGCCATCGCCATCTGTCACGCCCGTCATCTGCAGGGACGGTCGCTGCGGGTCGCCACGCCCAAGCGGGGCGCGGCATGATCGGGCGGATCGCGGGGGTCATCCTGCACCGGGCGCGCGATCACGTGCTGATCGACGTGCGGGGCGTGGGATACATCGTGCATGTCAGCGAGCGGACGGCGGCGGGGCTGCCGCCGGTGGGGCAGGCGGCGGCGCTGTATACCGAACTGGTGGTGCGCGAGGATCTTTTGCAGCTGTTCGGATTCCCGACCATGCTGGACAAGGAGTGGCACCGGCTGCTGACGTCGGTCCAGGGGGTCGGTGCCAAGGTGTCGCTGGCGATCCTGAGCACGCTGGGCCCCGAGGGGCTGGGCCGGGCGATCGCGCTGGGGGACTGGGCGTCGGTTCGCAAGGCGAACGGGGTCGGTCCCAAGCTGGCGCAGCGGATCGTGCTGGAACTGAAGGACAAGGCGCCGTCGGTCATGGCCCTGGGCGGCGCGCTGACCATCGACGCGGGGGACGTTGCCGCGGGCGGTCATGCGGAGGAACCGGGCATCGAGCCCGGCCCCTCCACGGCATCCGCGCGCGGTCGCGCCGATGCCCCCGCCCCCGCGACCGGCGCGCATCAGGGTCAGGCGATGGCGGATGCGCTGTCGGCGCTGACCAATCTGGGCTATGGTCCGTCCGAGGCGGCATCCGCCGTGGCCGAGGCGCAGGCGCGGGAACCGGCGGCGGCCATGCCCGCGTTGATCCGCGCGGCGCTGCGTCTGCTGGCGCCCAAGGACTGAACCGGAGGTCTGAACATGGCAGGAAACGTCAAGGTCTTCATGCTGATGGCGGCGCTGACCGCGCTGGTCATGGCCTTGGGCTGGATGCTGGGCGGATCGGGCGGCGCGGTGATGGCGCTGGTGATCGCGGGGGGCATGAACTTCTTTAGCTATTGGAACAGCGACAAGATGGTCCTGCGTCAGCAGGGGGCGGTCGAGTTGTCGCCCCAGCAGGGGGCCGAACTGCACGCGATGACAGCGCGGCTGGCCGAGCGCGCGCAGATGCCCATGCCCAAGCTGTACCTGCTGCCGACCCAGCAACCCAATGCTTTTGCCACCGGGCGCAATCCGCAGAACTCCGCCGTGGCGGTGACGCAGGGGCTGCTGAACCACCTGTCCACCGAGGAGATCGAGGGCGTGATCGCCCATGAGCTGGCCCATATCCGGCATCGCGACACGCTGACCATGACCGTCACCGCGACCATGGCCGGCGCCATCGCGATGATGGGGAACATGATGCTGTTCGCGGGCAACCGCGAGGGGCGGGGCGGCATGATCGGCGGCATTCTGGCGATGATCTTGGCGCCGATGGCCGCGATGATGGTGCAGATGGCGATTTCTCGTGCGCGGGAATACGAGGCGGATGCGACCGGCGCGCAGATCAGCGGCAAGCCGCGGGCGCTGGCCTCAGCGCTGAGCCGGATCGCGCAGGCGGCGGGGCGCAGCGTGAACCTGCCGGCCGAGAAGAACCCCGCCGCGGCGGCGATGTTCATCATCAACCCGCTGCACGCGATGCGGGCCGACCGGCTGTTCACCACCCACCCCCCGACCGAGGAGCGGATCGCCCGGCTGATGGCGATGGATGGCACGGCCCCGCGTGACCCGGCCCCCGCCGCCGGACCAAGCCGCATCCCCCGCACCGGCGCCGCGCCGCGCACGCCCTGGGGCCGCGGATGACCGGGCCGGACCCCGACCTGCGCCCCGAAAAGCTGGACAGCGATGTCGAGGATCGCGCGCTTCGGCCGCAGAACCTGTCCGAATTCGTGGGTCAGGCCGAGGCGCGCGCGAACCTGAAGGTGTTCATCGAAAGCGCCAAGATGCGCGGCAAGGCGATGGACCACACGCTGTTCTTCGGTCCCCCGGGACTGGGCAAGACCACGCTGGCGCAGATCATGTCGCGCGAACTGGGGGTGAACTTTCGCATGACATCCGGGCCGGTCATCGCGCGGGCGGGGGACCTGGCCGCGATCCTGACCAACCTCGAGGCGCGCGACGTCCTGTTCATCGACGAGATCCACCGCATGAACCCCGCGGTCGAGGAGATCCTGTACCCCGCGATGGAGGATTTCGAGCTGGATCTTGTGATCGGCGAGGGCCCGGCCGCACGCACCGTGCGGATCGAGCTGCAGCCCTTCACGCTGGTGGGGGCGACCACGCGGCTTGGCCTGCTGACCACGCCGCTGCGCGACCGGTTCGGCATTCCGACCCGGCTGCAGTTCTATGAGATCGCGGAACTGGACCTGATCGTGCAACGCGGCGCGCGGCTGATGGGGATCAGCGCCGATCCCGAAGGGACGCTGGAGATCGCGCGCCGCGCCCGCGGCACGCCCCGCATCGCGGGCCGGCTGCTGCGCCGCGTGGTCGATTTCGCGCTGGTGGAGGGGAACGGCCGCCTGACGCGCGAGATCGCCGATATTGCGCTGAACCGGCTGGGGGTGGACGATCTGGGCTTGGACGGGGCTGACCGGCGGTACCTGACGCAGATGGCGCAGCATTACGCAGGCGGACCCGTGGGTGTCGAGACGCTATCCGCCGCCCTGTCCGAGAGCCGCGACGCCATCGAGGAGGTGATCGAGCCCTATCTGCTGCAGCAGGGCCTGGTCGCGCGCACCCCGCGCGGGCGCATGCTGACCCAGGGGGCCTGGCGCCATCTGGGCCTGGACATGCCGGTCCCCACCGGTCAGGCGACGCTGTTCGACGTCTGATTGCGGACGGGACCGATCGCGCGTATTTTGGCCCCCATGAGCCATCACCTGACATTGCGCGTCTATTACGAAGACACCGACCTGGCCGGGATCGTCTATTATGCGAACTATCTGAAATACATCGAGCGGGGGCGGTCCGAATGGATGCGTGCCACCGGAATCGACCAGATGCGCATGAAGGAGACGTCGGGCCACGTCTTTGCCGTCCGCCATATCGAGGCCGACTATCTGCGCCCCGCGCGCTTCGACGACCTGCTGACCGTGGTCACCGACCTGTCGCACGCCACGGCCGCGCGGATCGTGGTCGACCAGCAGGTGCTGCGCGGCGATGAAGTGCTGTTTTCGGCGCGGGTGACGATCGTCAGCCTGGACGGGCGGGGGCGTCCCGTGCGCCTGCCCGCCGCCCTGGCGCGGGCGCTGCCGGAGGGCTGAACCCGTGGCTTCTGCCGCGCGGATGCGGCAACACGGACGCAGGTTGATGAAAATTGACGCCATTGTGTTGCCGCGGGGGCTGAAACCCGTGGCAATTACAGGGTAACAGGCCGCAACGCCGGGCTGCCAGGGGGCAGTTGCGGCCCCTGATGATGAGGCAGTAGACCATGGAACCCATTCAGGCCGCCGAGGCCATCGACTTTTCGGCCGTGGCTTTGTTCTGGCGATCCTCGCTGACGGTGCAGGTGGTCATGATCATGCTGATCGCGGCCTCGTTCTGGTCCTGGGCGATCATCGTGCAGAAGTTCCTGACCTTTGCGCAGGCGCGCAAGGAGGCCGCCCGCTTTGACCGCGCCTTCTGGTCCGGAGAGCCCTTGGACGATCTTTATGACCGGCTTGGCGACCGCCCCAAGGGGCCGTCCGAACGGATCTTTTCCGCGGGCATGACCGAATGGCGCCGCAGCCACCGCGATGACGGGCGGCTGATCGCGGGCGGCATCGGGCGCATCGACCGGGCCATGAACGTGGCCATCCAGCGCGAGGAACAGCGCCTGTTCCGCGGCCTGTCCTTCCTGGCGACCGTGGGGTCGACCGCGCCCTTCATCGGCCTGTTCGGCACCGTCTGGGGCATCAAGTCCGCATTCGAGGGCATCGCCCTGACCCAGGACACCAGCCTGGCCGTCGTGGCGCCGGGCATCGCCGAGGCCCTGCTGGCAACCGCCCTGGGCCTGGTCGCGGCCATCCCGGCCGTCGTCTTCTACAACAAGCTGTCGGGCGACGCGGAACGCATCACCGGCGGGTGGGAGGCGTTCTCGGACGAGTTCTCGACGCTTCTGTCGCGCCAGATGGACGAGGCCTGACATGGCATCCGGGGTCGTCAAGCGCGTCCGCAGCAAAGGCCGTCGGCGCAACCTGCCGATGTCCGAGATCAACGTCACGCCCTTCGTGGACGTGATGCTGGTGCTGCTGATCATCTTTATGGTCGCGGCGCCGCTGATGACGGCGGGCGTTCCGCTGAACCTGCCCGAAACCGCCGCCAACGCGGTCCCCAACGAGGACGAAGAGCCGTTGATGGTGTCGATCCCGGTCGAGGGGTCGCTGACGATCATGGACCAGCCGGTGGCGGACGAGCAGGTCGTGACGACGCTGCGCACAATCCTGGCGGAACGGCAGTCGGGCCGGGTGTTCCTGCGTGCCGACGGCACCATCCCCTATGCTCGCGTGGTCCAGATCATGGGCGCGTTGAACGCGGCGGGGATCACCGACATCGTCCTGGTCACCGAGACCGGCGGACCGCGGATGGACGGCTGAACCATGGACGAACGCGAAGGGCGCATCGGTTACTGGGTCTCGGGGGTCGCGCACGGCTCTCTGATCCTGTGGGCGATCCTGGGCGGGGCACTGTTTCGTCCGCAGCCCAGCCCGATGGTGCGCACGACCCAGGTCTCGACCATCAGCGGCGCCGAGTTCGAGGCGATGGCCGCCGCCGCCCGCGGGGCGGGGCCGGTGGGTGCCGATTCGACCGCGGTGGCCACCTTGCCCGACCCCGTCGACCCGGCCGAGGACGGTGCGGCGCGGCCCGTCGACGCGATCCCCCCGCAATCAGGGCAGGCCGCGGCGCTGGAACAGCCCGACACGGCCGAATCCGTGCCCGACCTCAGCGATTTCGCGCCCGCCGCGCCGGTCGAGGTCGCGACCGATTTGCCCGCACCGCGCCCGAACCAGACCGACGGGGCCGAGACCGCCCCGCAGGTCCCGGACACTCCCCCGGCCCCCGTGGCAGAGGCTCAGCCTAACCGCCCGGCGCTGCCGACGCCCGACGCCGCGGCCGTTCCGGTCGCCCCGCGATCGGCGCTCGCACTTGATGCCTCGCGCCGCCCCGAGGACCGGCCGGCCGACCTGGTCGAATCCTTCAACCGCCGCGTGGCAGAGGCGGCTGCCGCCGAGGCTGCGCGTCAGGCGGCCGCGGACGCGGCTGCTGCCGCCGCGCGTCAGGCCACGGCCGATGCGGCCGCCGAAGCCGCAGCCGAGGCGGAACGCCAGGCTGCCGCCGAGGCAGACCGCCAAGCCGCCGCCGAACGCGAGCGCCAAGCCGCGGCGGACGCTGCCGCGGAAGCCGAACGTCAGGCCGCGGCAGAGGCGGAGCAGGAGCGGCGCGCAGCGGCAGAGGCTGCGGAAGAGCGCCGCGCGGAAGCCGCGCGCCAAGCTGCGGAGGAGGAACGGCAGGCAGCCGATGCCGCCGCAGAGGCCGAACGCCGCGCCGCGGCCGAAGCGGAAGAGGCGCGTCGTGCCGCGGCAGAGGCCGCGGCCGAGGAGGAGCGCCGCGCCGAAGCCGCACGGCAGGCCGCGGAGGCCGAGCGCCTGGCCGCTGAGGAGGCGGAACGCCAAGCCGCTGAGGAGGGCGAGCGCCGTGCTGCCGCAGAGGCGGAGGAGGAGCGTCGCGCCGCTGCAGCGGCCGAGGAAGAACGTCGTGCCGAAGCCGCACGCCAGGCCGAAGAAGCGGAGCGCCAGGCCGCCGCGGAGGCGGAACGCCGCGCTGCCGCAGAGGCCGAGGAAGAGCGCCGTGCCGCCGCCGAGGCAGAGCGCCAAGCCGAGGCCGAGCGTCAGGCCGCTGCCGAACAGGCCGCGCGCGAGGCGGCGGATCGGCAGGCGCTGGAGGACGCGCTGCGCGATGCGCAGGGCGGGGCAGGGGGGCAGGACGCCGCCTCTGGCTCCGACACGGCCGCCAGCCCGTCGCAGACCATCGAGGGCGGCAGCGGCGCCTCGGCCGGGCTGGACCCGCTGGCCGCCGCGCTGGCGGGGGCCATGGCGGGGACCGGGGCCGCGGCGGATCCGGCGAACGACCCTTCGGGCCCGCCGGCAGACATGATGCAGCTGACCCCCAGCCCGATCCAGGCGACGCCCCTGCCCGATGCGGCGCAGGGCCTGCCCTTGGGCGACCCGCTGACGCTGTCGGAACGCGACGGGCTGCGCTTTGCGATCCAGGACTGCTGGAACCTGGGCGCGCTGTCGGTCGAGGCGTCGCAGATGACCGTCTCTGTCGGGTTCACGCTGTCGCCGGACGGGGTGCCCGACCAGAATAGCATGCGCATCGCCGGCTATCAGGGCGGCAGCGAATCCGCAGCCCAGCAGGGGTTCGAGGTCGCGCGCCGCGCCATCCTGATGTGCGGACGCGCCGGGTTCGATCTGCCCGCATCGAAATACGGACGCTGGCGCGATGTCGTGGTGGATTTCCGCCCCGACGGCGTCGCGTTCCAATGACTGACCGGCGGGGGCCACCTTCCGCTGTTCGCCGAAAAAAGGTAGTGATGACGCCATGTTCCGCAGATTGATCCTTGCCCCTGCCTTCCTGCTGGCCGCAGCATTGCTGCCGGCCGGGCCCGTGATGGCGCAGGACACCCCCCTGCGCATCGAGATCACCGACGGCGTGATAGAGCCGATGTCGATCGCCATCCCGGCCTTTCATGGCGATGCCGAGATCGCGGCCCGCATCCGTCAGGTCGTGGCGGACGACCTGACCGGCACCGGCCTGTTCAGCGAGATCCCTGTCGAGACGCATGTCGCCCGCCCCGCCAGCTTTGCCGAGGCCGTCAGCTATGACGACTGGCGGGCGGTGAACGCGCAGGCGCTGGTCTCGGCCGAGGTGCGGCAGATGGGCGACAACATCAGCGTGGGCTTTCGGCTGTTCGACGTCGTGTCGGGCCAGCCGCAGGGCGACGGGATGCAGTTCGACGCCCGCGCCGCCGACTGGCGCCGCGCGGCCCACAAGATCGCCGACCAGATCTATGCCCGGCTGACCGGCGAAAAGCCCTATTTCGACAGCCGCGTGGCCTTCGTCCAGGAAACCGGCCCCAAAAGCGCGCGGATCAAGCGCATCGGGGTCATGGATTACGATGGCGCGAACATCCTGTGGATGACCGACAGCTCGTCCCTGGTGCTGGCGCCGAAATTCTCGCCCGACGGGCGGCGGCTGCTGTTCACCAGCTATGACAGCGGCTTTCCCCAGATCCAGCTGATGGACGTGGCGACCGTCAGCGCCCGGCCGCTGACCCGCGATGCCAGCACGATGGCCTTTGCGCCGACCTTCAGCCCGGACGGGCGGTGGGTCGCCTATTCGCGCGAACAGGGCGGCAATACCGACATCTGGCTGATGGACGTGGCCACCGGCGCCCAACGCGCGCTGACCAATTCGCCGGCCATCGACACCTCTCCGGGGTTCAGCCCGGACGGGCAGCGCATCGTGTTCGAAAGCGATCGGTCCGGCGCGCCGCAGCTGTACATCATGGGGCTGGACGGGGCCGAGCCGTCGCGCATCAGCTTTGGGGACGGGCGTTACGGCACGCCCACCTGGTCGCCCAAGGGGGACCTGATCGCGTTCACCAAGCAGATCGGCGAACGCTTTCACATCGGCACCATGCGCACCGACGGATCGTCCGAGCGCATGCTGACCGAAAGCTTCCTGGACGAAGGCCCGACCTGGGCCCCGAACGGTCGGGTGGTGATGTTCACGCGCGCCACCCCCGGCGGAAACGGCCAGCCACGTCTGCATTCGGTGGACATCACCGGGCGCAAAATGCGACCGATGAATCTTGACTTTGCCGCCTCGGACCCGTCCTGGGGTCCCCTGTTGCCATGAGGATGAGATGATGAACGCCGCGACCAAGCCTGTCCTGCTGGCCGCCCTTCTGGGGCTGGCGGCCTGTGCCCAGCCCGCGCCGACGGTGGCGCCGCCCGTGGTCGACCCCTATGCCAGCACGGGCGGGGGCGCGGTGTTTCAGGGCGATCTGGCCGGCGGCGTCCTGGGCGCCGAGGCGACGGCCCAGTATTTCCGCGGCACGGTCGGCGACACGGTCCTGTTTCCCGCCGACCAGACGACCCTGACCCCCGAGGCGCGAACCATCCTGACGGCGCAGGCCGCCTGGTTGACGCGCCACACCGGCTTTACCGCCGTGGTCCAGGGCCATGCCGAGGAGACGGGCACCCGCGAATACAACCTGGCGCTTGGCGCACGGCGGGCCAGCGCGGTGCAGGAATACCTGGTCGCGCAGGGCGTGGCCCCGGGCCGCATCCGCACGCTGTCCTTCGGCAAGGAGCGACCCGCAGCGACGTGTTCGGACGAGGGCTGCTATGCCCAGAACCGCCGTGCCGTCACCGTCGTGACCGAAGCCGCACCCCCCGCCGTGGCGATGGCCCCCGTGGCAAGCGCCGCCCCTGCCGGGGGCGTCGTCGGGGCAGGCATGTGATGCGGCTGATCCCCGCGCTGATCCTGGCCCTGACGCTTGGGGCGCCTGTTCAGGCCGCCCCGGACGCCGCGACGCTGGCCGACATGCGTCAGCAGGTGACGCAGCTGCGCAGTCAGCTGCAGGGATTGCGGGGCGAATTGGTCGCGTCGGGCGCCGCCGGGTTCCAGGCGGCGGGCGGGGCCAGCGCCATCGACCGCATGAACGCGATGGAGGCGCAGCTGATGCGCCTGACGAACCAGGCCGAACAGCTGCAGAATCGCATCAACCGGATCGCGGGCGACAGCGAACGGCGCCTGTCCGACCTGGAATTCCGCCTGTGCGAGGCCGAACCGGGCTGCGATCTGTCGGCGCTGACCGTGCCGCAGGCGCAGGCGGGGCTCAGCCCGCAGCTGGCGCCCTCGGCCCCGGCGGATGGCGGGGCGGGGCAGCCTGCCTCGACCGCGGCCGAGCAGACCGATTTCGACGCGGCCCGCGCCGCGATGGACGCCGGCGATCACGCCCGCGCGGCGCAGATGTTCGCCGATGTCGCGGAAACCCATGCCGGCGGTCCCCTGACCGCCGAGGCACTGTTCCTGCGCGGGCAGGCGCTGGATCTGGCCGGCCAGCCACGTGATGCGGCCGCCGCCTGGCTGGAGGGGTTCGCCGCCGATCCGGACGGCGCACGGGCGGGCGAGAGCCTGCTGGGCATCGCTCGCGTGATCGAGGCGCAGGGTGACGCGACCGCCGCCTGCCTGTACCTGGCAGAGATTCCCGCCCGATTTCCCGGCAGCCCGCAGGCCGTCGAGGCCGAGGGCCACGTGACCCGCCTTGGCTGCGGCGTTAGCGACCTGGGCGTTCTGGACCCGCTGCTCGATCCGTCGATGGACCCCGAAGCGGCGGCCGATCTGGCCGAATATCCGTGATCCGCGACCCCGGCGCCCGCATCAGGTCTGTCCTGGACCGGCTGGCGGGGGACCTGCCGGCGCTTGGACTGGCGGTGTCGGGGGGCGGTGATTCCATCGCCCTGATGCATGTGGCCGCCGAATGGGCGCAGGGGCGGCGCGTCATGGTCGCCACCGTCGATCACGGCCTGCGCGAGGGCAGCGCGGCCGAGGCCGACGAGGTCGCCCGCGCCGCGCGTGCCCTGGGCCTGTCGCATGCGGTGCTGCTGTGGCGGCGCGACACGCAGGTCGGCAACCTGATGGCGCAGGCCCGCGATGCGCGGCTGCGGCTGCTGTCGGGCTGGGCGCGGCGCAACGACCTGCCGGCGGTGGCGCTTGGCCACACGGCCGACGATCTGGCCGAAACGCTGCTGATGCGCCTGGCGCGCGGGTCCGGCGTGGACGGGCTGTCGGCGATGGCGGAATGGCGCGACGCGTTCGACATGCGCTGGCTGCGGCCGATGCTGGGCACCGGGCGGGCCGAGCTGCGCGACTGGCTGACGGCGCGCGACATCACCTGGATCGACGATCCGACGAACGACAATGCCGACTATGACCGCATCCGGGCGCGCCAGGCCATCGCGGCCCTGGGGCTGGAGGTGTCGGGCCTGGCCCGATCCGCCGCCCATATCGCCGACGCGCGCGACGCGCTGGCCGATTACGCGGCCCTGCTGAGCGCCGATGCCAAGGTCGATCGCGGCAGCCTGATCCTGTCGCGCGGCCCCCTGCGCGACGCGCCGCCAGAGATCCGCCGCCGCATTCTGGTCGCCGCCTGCCGGTGGGTGACGGGCGCCGACTATCCGCCGCGCCGCGCGACGCTGGTCCACGCGCTGGAGGCGATGCTGGCGCAGGGGCGGGTGACGCTGGACGGGGCGATGATCTCTCCGACGGGCGGGGGGCTGCGGGTCACGCGCGAGGCCGCGGCCGCGCTGCGCACCGGCCCCACGCCCGACCAGGTCTGGGACCGCCGCTGGCGGGTGCGCGGCCTTGCCCCCGGCCAGACGATCGCGGCCCTGGGGACCGAACCGCTGGCCCGCCTGCCGTGGCGCGATTCGGGCCTGTTGCGTGATGAGGCTGCGGCCAGCCCCGGCATCTGGCAGGACGGACGGCTGATCGCCGCGCCGCTGCTGCGCGACCACCCCGGAATCACCCTGATTCCGGTCCGGGGCGCGGCAGATTTCCGCAGGTTGGTGAAGGCGCATTGAACCTGTCGCGATAATCCCTATTTTCAAGTCAAACCGCATTCCGTCGGAGGACCCGTATTGGGCAATGCTCGCAACTTCGCCTTCTGGGTGGTTCTGTTCCTGATGATCCTCGCGCTGTTCAATCTGTTCAGCGACGGGTCGGGCACCATGAACAGCCGCCAGATCAGCTATTCCGACTTCATCGAACGGGTGCAGAACGACCAGGTCAGCGCCGTCACGATCGACGGAGAGGACGTGGCCATCACCGGCACCAACGGCGAACAGTACGCGACCGTGCGCCCGATGGGCGAGGATATCAGCGACCGGCTGATCCAGCAGGGCGTGGACGTTCGCGTGGTCAAGCAGCAAAGCAGCGGCTTCATGTCGATGCTGGGCGTCTGGCTGCCGTTTATCCTGCTGATCGGGGTGTGGATCTTCTTCATGAATCGCATGCAGGGCGGCGGCAAGGGCGGTGCCATGGGCTTTGGCAAGTCCAAGGCCAAGCTGCTGACTGAAAAGCACGGTCGCGTGACCTTTGACGATGTTGCGGGCATCGACGAAGCCAAGGAGGAGCTTGAGGAGATTGTCGAGTTCCTGCGCAACCCGCAGAAGTTCAGCCGTCTTGGCGGCAAGATCCCCAAGGGCGCGCTGCTGGTGGGCCCTCCGGGTACCGGTAAGACGCTGTTGGCGCGGGCCATTGCGGGCGAGGCGGGCGTGCCGTTCTTCACCATCTCGGGATCGGACTTCGTCGAAATGTTCGTGGGCGTTGGCGCCAGCCGCGTGCGCGACATGTTCGAACAGGCCAAGAAATCGGCCCCCTGCATCCTGTTCATCGACGAGATCGACGCCGTGGGTCGCGCCCGTGGCGTGGGCATCGGCGGCGGCAACGATGAGCGCGAACAGACACTGAACCAGCTGCTGGTCGAGATGGACGGCTTTGAGGCGAATGAAGGCATCATCATCATCGCCGCGACCAACCGCAAGGACGTGCTGGACCCCGCGCTGCTGCGTCCGGGCCGGTTCGACCGCACGATCCACGTGCCGAACCCCGACATCAAGGGCCGCGAGCGGATCCTGTCGGTCCATGCCCGCAAGGTTCCGGTCGGACCGGATGTCGACCTGCGCCTGATCGCACGCGGTACGCCCGGCTTTTCGGGCGCGGACCTGATGAACCTGGTGAACGAGGCTGCCCTTGGTGCGGCGCGCATCGGTCGTCGGTTCGTTAGCATGGCTGATTTCGAGAATGCCAAGGACAAGGTGATGCTGGGTGTCGAGCGCCGCAGCCTGGTCCTGACGCCCGAGCAGAAAGAAAAGACCGCCTATCACGAAGCCGGCCACGCCGTCGTCGGCCTGTCGCTGCCAAAGTGCGATCCGGTCTACAAGGCCACGATCATCCCGCGCGGCGGCGCCCTGGGCATGGTCGTCAGCCTGCCCGAGATGGACCGCCTGAACTTCCACAAGGACGAGGCCAAGCAGAAGATCGCGATGACCATGGCCGGCAAGGCCGCCGAGATCATCAAGTACGGCGAAGAGGGCGTGTCGAACGGCCCCGCTGGCGACATCCAGCAGGCCAGTGCGCTGGCCCGGGCGATGGTGATGCGGTGGGGCATGTCCGACAAGGTCGGCGCGGTTGATTATGCCGAGGCGCATGAGGGCTATAATGGTAGCACCGGCGGCTTCTCGGTGTCGGCCTCGACCAAGGAACTGATCGAGCAGGAGGTTCGCGACCTGATCGAGGAGGGCTATCAGGAAGCCCGCCGCATCCTGCTGGAAAAGGAGGTCGAGTTCGAGCGCATGGCCAAGGGCCTGCTGGAATACGAGACCCTGACCGGAGAGGAAATCGCCCGCATCCTGCGCGGTGATGCGATCGGCGGGGATGATGACGACACCCCGGCCAGCGTGATCCCCTCCGTCACGGCCATCCCGCGGACAAAGCCCGCGCCGGGTGGCGACCCCGCCCCTGCCTGAGACGACAAAACCCCGGTCCGATGGACCGGGGTTTCTTCTTGGATCACACCAGGGTCGGCGTGATGGTCAGCGTGCCGGCCGTGGCATGCGAATAGGGACAGACCTTGTGACCGCCCTCGATCAGGTCCTGCGCCACGGCGGGGTCCATGCCGGGCAGGGACACGGCGATCTGGACGTCCAGTCCGAAGCCCGGATCGCTGCGGGGGCCGATGCCCACGCTGACATTGACCGCCGCATCATCCGGCACCTTGACCTTTTGCGACGCAGCGTAATGGCGCATCGCGCCCATGAAGCAGGCGGCATAGCCGAGCGCGAACAGCTTTTCCGGGTTGAGCCCGTCGCCGCCGGGACCGCCCAATTCCTTCGGAACGACCAGGTCGATGGCCGAAGTGCCGTCATTTAAGGCGGTTTTGCCGTCACGGCCGCCCCCGGTGGCCGTCGCGGCGGTCCGATAGAGGATCTTTTCCGGCATGGCATTTCCTTTCTTCGATAATAGATAGCACGCTATATAAATTAACCCTTCGAAATTGCAACAGTTGCGGACTGCTCTTTGTGCAATTACACCATGTGCATGAGCGATGATCCCGCCTTGTCCAGCCTGTCGCCTTTCGATCAGATGCTGTGCTTTGACGTCTATGCCGTCAATCTTGCCTTTGGGCGGATTTACAAGCCGTTGCTGGACCCGCTTGGGCTGACCTATCCTCAGTTTCTGGTGATGATGGCGTTGTGGGCCAATGATCATCAGTCCGTCGGCGGCATCGGTGACAGCCTTGGGCTGGACAGCAGCACCCTGACCCCGCTGATCAAGCGGCTGGAGGCGGCGAACCTGGTTACCCGACAGCGGGATTCGCGTGACGAACGCCGGGTGATCGTGTCGCTGTCCCCGCAGGGCGCCGACCTGCAAGGCCAGTCCGAACGCGTCATCGCCTGCGTGACCGGCAATACCGGGCTGGATGACCGGACCGCCCAGGCACTGCGCGAGCAGCTGCGCCGCCTGCGACATCAGCTGCAGCAGAGCCCGCAGGGCTAGGCTGGGCCTTGCGATTTTGCGCGCGACGGTGCATGGGACGGACACCATGACCCGGACCTGTGACATTCCCGACATGCCCGCGCTGCGGGCCCAGATCGACCAGCTGGACGAACAGCTGATGGCGTTGCTGGCGCGACGCCATGCGCTGATCGACCGCGCCGCGCAGATCAAGGCCGGCAACGGCATGCCCGCCCGCATCGACGCCCGCGTCGAGGAGGTCGTGGCGAATGTCCGCCGCCACGCCGAGGGTCACGGCCTGGACCCCCAGCTGTACGACCGCCTGTGGCGGCAGCTGATCGAGGCCGCCATCGCCCAGGAAGAACGCCAGCTGAACAAGGACCGCCCATGACCGCCCAGACCCTTGACGGCAAGGCCTTTGCCGCCCGCCTGCGCGCCCGGATCGCCACGCAGGTCGCCGATCTTGCAGGGCAGGGCATCGTGCCCGGCCTGGCTGTCGTCCTAGTGGGCGAGGATCCGGCCAGCCAGGTTTATGTCCGGTCCAAGGGGCGCATGACGCGAGAGGTCGGCATGACCTCGTTCGAACATCGGCTGCCGGCATCGACGGATCAGGACACGCTGATGGCGCTGATCGCCAAACTGAACGCCGATCCGGCCGTGAACGGCATCCTGGTCCAGCTGCCCCTGCCCAAGGGCATGGACGAGGCGGCGGTCATCAACGCCATCCTGCCCGAAAAGGACGTGGACGGGTTCCACATCCTGAACGTCGGGCGCTTGGCCACCGGGCAGAAGGCGATGGTGCCCTGCACGCCGCTTGGCTGCCTGATGCTGCTGCGCGACTATCTGGGGTCGCTGGCCGGCCGCAATGCGGTGGTCATCGGGCGCAGCAATATCGTGGGCAAGCCCATGGCGCAGCTCCTGCTGCGCGACAGTGCGACCGTGACGGTGGCGCATTCGCGCACGACCGATCTGGCCGCGCTGTGCCGTCAGGCCGACATACTGGTCGCCGCCGTCGGGCGGCCGCATTTCGTGCAGGGCGACTGGATCAAGCCGGGCGCCACCGTCATCGACGTGGGCATCAACCGGACCGATGACGGGCTGGTGGGCGATGTCGACTTTGCCGCGGCAGTGCAGGTGGCCGGTGCGATCACCCCGGTTCCCGGTGGCGTGGGGCCGATGACCATCGCCTGCCTTCTGGCCAACACGCTGACCGCGACCGCGCGCAGCAACGGCCTGCCTGACCCCGAGGGGCTGATCCCCTAGGCGGCCATCCGCGCCGACAGCCGAAGCGCATGGGCCGTCTGTGTCGCCGCCACCGGCAGCACCGGGTCATAGGCGGCCCGGATCAGCGCCGCCAGCGCGGCGGATGGCGTCACCTCGGTGGAAAAGGTCAGCGCGGATTGCATCGTGATGCGTTCCGCGAGGGCCGCTGGATGCGCGTCGGCCAGCGCGCCCCCGATCCTGACGAAGGTCAGGCAGGCGCGGATGCCGCCAGCCTCGTCAAAGCGGAACAGCCGGTACTGGTCGGCGCCTTGGCCCGCCAGACGGTCGGGCAGGCCGGGAAGGCCCGTCAGCCGGTCCAGATCGGGCACCCCGGCCAGTTCGGACCAGTCCCGCACGAAGAACAGCATCAGGTTTGCACCGGTTTCGGGGTCAGTATCGACCACCGGGTGGCGCGCATGCGCAAAGCCCGCACGGATCGCAGCGCGAAAGATGTCCAGGCTGTCATCGGCCAGGCCGAACACTACGGGCGCCACCGGGCGGCCCCACTGCGCGCACAGGAAGCTGCCGTCGGGGCGGGTGAACAGGGTCTCTATCGCGGCGGGGTCCATGGCGTCTTTCCTGGGCATGAGAACGGGGGGCGAATGCCCCCCGGTCGGTGGTCGGTGCGAATGGGTCAGACCAGCGTGGCCTGGGTCGCGGCGCGGATCTCGTCCTCGGTGATGCCGTCGGCCAGCTGGACGATGCGCAGCCCGCCGGGCACCACGTCCAAGACACCCATGTTGGTGATGATCCGGTCGACCACGGCCTTGCCGGTCAGCGGCAGGGTGCAGGATTTCAGCACCTTGGACTCGCCCGCCTTGTTGGTGTGGTCCATGACCACGATCACGCGGCCCACGCCCGCGACCAGGTCCATCGCGCCGCCCATGCCCTTGACCAGCTTGCCAGGGATCATCCAGTTGGCCAGATCGCCCTCCTCCGAGACCTCCATCGCGCCCAGGATCGCCGCGGCGATCTTGCCGCCGCGGATCATGCCAAAGCTGGTGGCGCTGTCGAAATAGCTGGTGCGCGACAGCTCGGTGATGGTCTGCTTGCCGGCGTTGATCAGGTCGGGATCCTCGTCGCCCTCGAACGGAAAGGGGCCCATGCCCAGCATGCCGTTCTCGGACTGGAGCGTGATGTCCTTGTCGCCGACATAGTTCGCGACCAAGGTCGGAATGCCGATCCCCAGGTTGACGTACCAGCCGTCTTCCAGCTCCTCGGCCGCGCGGGCGGCCATCTGGTTGCGGTCCCAGCCTTTTGCTGCCTCGGTCATCACACGGCCTCCTTCTTGCGGGTGGTGCGCTGTTCGATGCGCTTTTCGTGCGACCCCTGGATGATCCGGTGGACATAGATGCCGGGCAGGTGGATCAGGTCGGGGTCCAGGCTGCCGCGTGGGACGATCTCCTCGACCTCGGCGACGCAGACGCGGCCGCACATCGCGGCGGGCGGGTTGAAGTTGCGTGCGGTCTTGCGGAACACCAGGTTGCCGGTGTCGTCGGCCTTCCAGGCCTTGACGATGGACAGGTCGGCCACGATCCCGCGTTCCAGGATGTAATCCTGGCCGTCGAAATTCTTGACCTCCTTGCCCTCGGCGATGACGGTGCCGACGCCGGTCTTGGTATAGAAGCCCGGGATGCCGGCGCCGCCCGCACGCATGCGTTCGGCCAGGGTGCCCTGCGGGTTGAATTCCAGCTCAAGCTCTCCGGACAGGTACTGACGCATGAATTCAGCATTCTCGCCGACATAGCTGCTGATCATTTTCCTGATCTGACGCGTGTCCAGCAGCTTGCCCAGGCCGAACCCGTCCACGCCGCAATTGTTGCTGGCGATGGTCAGATCCTTGACCTTGGATTCGACCAAGGCGTCGATCAGCAGCTCGGGGATGCCGCACAGGCCGAACCCCCCTGCCGCGATGAACATCCCGTCATGCAAAAGCCCGTCCAGAGCCTCGCCCGCAGTGGCATAGACCTTTTTCATCGGTCCTCCCGTCCTTGATCCCGTTATCGGCCCAAGTTGTTGCGTGCGCTGGCGCAAGTGTCAATCGCGGGGGCGGCGTGTTAGCGCCGCCACCCGGTCCTACTCGGCCTCGGGCTTGGCCGCGGCCTTTTTCGTGGCAGGCTTCTTGGCCGCGGGCTTCTTTGCCGCCGGTTTCTTGGCGGCGGGCTTCTTGGCGGCTGCCTTGGGCGCGGCCTTCTTGGCGGCCGGTTTCTTGGCCTTGGACGGCGATTTCGCAGCCTTGGCCGCGATCAGCTCCAGCGCCAGTTCGACGGTCAGATCCTCGGGGGTGACGTCGCGGGGCAGGGTCGCGTTGACCTTGGCCCATTTGACATAGGGGCCGTACTTGCCGCCCAAGATCTGGATCGGACCGCCGTCCGGATGCTCTCCCAGCTCGCGCAGCGGTGCGGCCGCTGCGGCGCGGCCGCGGGTCTGCTTGGCGGCCAGCACCTCGACCGCGCGGTTCATGCCGATGGTGAAGACCTCGTCGACATCGGCGATGTTGGCGTATTTCGACCCGTGCTTCACATAGGGGCCAAAGCGGCCGATCCCGGCCTCGATCAGCACCCCATCCTCGGGGTGGGGACCGACGGGGCGGGGCAGGGCCAGCAGCTGCACGGCCTGGTCCAGGTCCAGGGTCGCGACCTCCCATCCCTTCGGGATCGACGCGCGAGGGGGCTTGGGGGCCTCCTCGGTCGCCTCGCCACGCTGGACATAGGGACCGAAACGCCCGGTCTTGAGGCTGATCTGATCGCCCGCATCCTCTCCCAGCACGCGGTCGCCGATGGGCGCCTCGCCGTCCGGGGCGGACAGGGGGCGGGTATAGCGGCATTCCGGATAGTTGGTGCAGCCGATGAAGGCCCCACCCGACCGCGCGGTCTTGAGGTTCAGGCGGCCCTGACCGCACAGCGGGCATTCGCGCGGATCGCCCCCATCCGCGCGCGGCGGATAGAGATGCGGCGCCAGCGCGTCGTCGATCGCCTCCAGCACCTCGGTGATGCGCAGCTCGGACGTGCCCTCCAGTGCTTTGGAGAAGTCCTTCCAGAAGCGGCTCAGAACCTCGCGCCACAGGCGGTCGCCGGCGCTGATCTCGTCCAGCTCGTTCTCCAGATCGGCGGTGAAGTCATAGCTGACGTAACGCGGGAAATACTTCAGCAGGAAGATCGTGACCAACCGGCCCTTGTCCTCGGCGATCAGGCGGTTCTTGTCCTTGCGGACATATTCGCGGTCCTGGATCGTGGTGACGATGCTGGCATAGGTCGACGGGCGTCCGATGCCCAGCTCTTCCATCCGCTTGACCAGCGTGGCCTCGGTATAGCGCGGCGGGGGTTGGGTGAAATGCTGGCGCGCTGCGGCCTGGGCCTTGTCGCTGACCAAGAGGCCCGGCCCGGCCTTCAGCCCCGCGGGGGCCGCGACCGCGTCGCCGCCCTTCTCGCGGGCTTTGGCCAGTTCGTCGTCGAAGGCGTGGGCGACCAGACGCGCGGCCTCGCCCTCGGTGATCGCGGGCAGGCGGGCGCTATCCTCTCCGTCATCGTCGTCGCGACCCTGGTCATAGACGCGCAGGAAGCCGTCGAACAGCATCACCTGGCCGGTGGCGCGCAGGCCGACCTGGTCGTCGGGGCTGGCGATCTCGACCGTGGTCCGCTCCATCCGGGCGGCCTCCATCTGGCTGGCGATGGTCCGCTTCCAGATCAGGTCGTACAGCTTGCGCTGATCCTCGGCGGTGATCTTCAGCTTGTCCGGCGACAGCATCATGTCGGTCGGCCGGATGCACTCATGCGCCTCCTGCGCGTTCTTGGCCTTGTTCTTGTACATGCGCGGCGATTTCGGCAGGTACTTGTCGCCGAACTTGGCCTTGATCGCGTCGCGGGCGGCCATCACGGCCTCGGGGGCCATGTCGATGCCGTCGGTCCGCATGTATGTGATCAGCCCGGCCTCGTACAGGCGCTGCGCCGCCGACATGCAGGCCTTGGCGCCCATGCCCATCTTGCGGCTCGCCTCCTGCTGCAGGGTCGAGGTCATGAAGGGCGGCCAGGGGTTGCGGCTGGCGGGCTTGGCTGCGACCGACGCGACCTTCAGGTCGCGGCTTGCCACCGCGCTCAGCGCCATCGCGGCCTGATCGGCGGCGGCCAGGTCGAACCGGTCCAGCTTCTTGCCGGCCAGCGACACCAGCGTGGCGTCGTATTCGTCGCCCCCCGGGGTCGCTAGGCGGGCATGGACCGACCAGTACTCGCGCGCCTTGAAGGCCTCGATCTCCATCTCGCGGTCGACGATCAGGCGCAGGCAGACGGACTGGACGCGGCCCGCCGACTTTGCGCCCGGCAGCTTGCGCCACAGGACCGGCGACAGCTTGAACCCGACCAGATAATCCAGCGCGCGGCGCGCCAGATAGGCGTCGACCAGCGGCTGGTCGATCTGGCGCGGCTTGGCCATCGCCTCGGTCACGGCGGTCTTGGTGATGGCGTTGAAGGTCACGCGGCTGACCGCGCTGCCCTTCTTCAAGGCCGGGGCCAGCGCCTCCAGCAGGTGCCAGCTGATCGCCTCGCCCTCGCGGTCGGGGTCGGTGGCCAGAATCAGCGTCTGGTCGTCCTTCAGCGCGTCCTTGATCGCCTTGAGGTGCTTGCGGCTGTCGGCCGCGACCTCCCATTTCATGTCGAAATCATGGTCGGTGTCGACGCTGCCGTCCTTGGGCGGCAGGTCGCGGACATGGCCGAAGCTGGCCAGAACCCGATAGTCGGAACCCAGGTATTTCTCGATGGTCTTGGCCTTGGCCGGGGATTCGACGACGACGACGGGCATGATGACCTCGGACAACTGCAATGGGGCGGCAAGATGGGTGCCGGGCGGGGCAGTGTCAACGGGGGGTGACAGCACAAGACCGCAAGACGGGGGGTCAGGACAGCGCCAGACGCCCCCCGGCCAGCCGCGTGACGCGGCCCTGCAGTTCCAGCGACAGGATCACTGCGCTGGCCGTCGCCGCCGGCACGCCCAGATCGCGGATCAGGTCGTTCTCCTCGGTCGGAGAGGGGGACAGGCGCTGCAGGATGCGGCTTTCCAGCTGGATCGGACCGCCCTGGTCACGCGGCGGGGGCGGCAGGGGGTCGGGCGCGGTCATGACGACGGGCGCGGGCAGGGGCCGGGTCTGCGCCAGCGCGTCGGCCACGTCCGCGGCGCTGCGCACCAGCGTCGCCCCGTCGCGGATCAGCGCATTGCAGCCCGCCGCCCGCGCATCCATCGGATGTCCGGGCACGGCCATGACCTCTCGTCCCTGGTCCAGCGCGTTCCGGGCGGTGATCAGGGTGCCGGACCGTTGTGCGGCCTCGATCACCACGACGCCCTGTGACAGGCCTGACACGATGCGGTTGCGTGTCGGGAAATGTCGCGCCGCAGGTTCCGTGCCGGGCGGCTGTTCGGACACCAGCACGCCGCATTCGGCGATCCGCGCGGCCAGATCGGCATTTTCGGCCGGATAGATGACGTCGACGCCCCCGGCCATCACGGCGATGGTCCCGGTGGGCAGGGCTGCGGCATGGGCGGCGGTATCGACGCCGCGCGCCAGCCCGGCGGCCACGGTGAACCCGGCCTCTCCCAGCCCGGCGGCCATGCCGCGCGCCATGCGCAGCCCCAGGGACGATGCGTTGCGCGCCCCGATCACCGCCATCACGTCGCGCGACAGCCAGGCCGGGTCGCCCCGGACCCACAGGATCGCGGGGGCGCCGTCGATCTGGCGCAGGCTGTCGGGATAATCGGCGCTGTCATGGCGGATCAAGCGGGCGCCCGCCCGCCGACCGGCCGCCAGTTCGGCCGCGGCGACGCCTTCGGGGCAGACGGCATAGTCGGCAATGCCGGACTGGGCCGCGATCCCGGGCAGCGCCTCCAGCGCGGCGCGGGCGCTGCCATGTTCGGCGATCAGGCGGTGGAACGTGGCGGGGCCCACGCGGCGCGACCGGATCAGCCGCAGCACGGACAGGTCGTCGTCGACGGCCGAGGCGGGCAGGCCGAAACGGGCAGGAGCAAGTCCGATGGTCATGGGGCACCTTCTGCAGGACGGCCCCAGGATAGCCCCGTGGTGGTTAACAATCGGTTAGCGCGCGCCCTCAGGCGGCCGAGCCGCCGACCGTCAGGCCGCCGATCATCAGCGTGGGCTGGCCCACGCCGACGGGCACCCATTGCCCCTGCTTGCCGCAATTGCCGATGCCGGGGTCCAGCGCCATGTCGTTTCCGATGGCGCGCACCTGCTGCAGCGCGGTCGCCCCGTCGCCGATCAGCGTCGCGCCGCGAATCGGGTCGCCGACGACACCGTTCCTGACGCGATAGGCCTCGGTGCAGCTGAAGACGAACTTGCCGTTGGTGATGTCCACCTGGCCGCCGCCGAAACCCACCGCATAGATTCCGTCGCGCAGGTCGGCCAGGATCGCCGCGGGATCCGCGTCGCCGCCCGGCATGAAGGTGTTGGTCATTCGCGGCATCGGGACATTCGCGAAGCTTTCGCGCCGGCCGTTGCCGGTGGGCGCCACGCCCATCAGCCGCGCGTTCTGGCGGTCCTGCATGTATCCGGTCAGGATGCCGTCCTCGATGAGCACGTTGCGGGCGGGGGGCGTGCCCTCGTCGTCGATGTTGATGCTGCCGCGGCGGCCCGCGATGGTGCCGTCATCGACCACGGTCACGCCGGGGGCGGCGACGCGCTGGCCCATCAGGCCCGCAAAGGCGGAGGCCTTCTTGCGGTTGAAATCACCCTCCAGCCCGTGGCCCACGGCCTCGTGCAGCAGGATGCCGGGCCAGCCCGGCCCCAGCACGACGTCCATCACCCCCGCCGGCGCGGGGACCGACCGCAGGTTGACCAGGGCGATGCGCAGCGCCTCGTGGACCAGGCCCTGCCAATGGTCGGGGGCCATCAGCTGTTCCAACCCGTGACGTCCGCCGCCGCCCGCGCTGCCGCTTTCGCGGCGGTCGTTGTTCTCGACGATCACCGCGACGTTCAGGCGCGCCATGGGGCGGATGTCGGTGGCAAGCCCGCCCTCGGGGCGCAGGATGGCGATCTCCTGTAGGCTGCTGCCCATGGAGATGGTCACCTGCACCACCCGCGAGTCCAGCGCGCGGGCAAAGGCGTCGATCTCGCGCAGCAGCGCGATGCGGCGGGCGGTCGAGATGCCCTCGGCCGGGTCGATCGCAGGATAGAGGTTCACCGGCTCCATCGCGGGGCGCATCGCGGCCGTTCCGCCGCCGCGGCCCACGGCCAGGCGCGCGGTCTCGGCCGCGCGGCGCAGCGCGGCCTCGGAGATGTCGGTCGAATGGGCATAGCCCGTGACCTCGCCCAGCACCGCGCGCAGGCCGAAGCCACGCCCGGCCATGAAGCTGGAATTGCGCAGCCGGCCATCGTCGAAGACCAGCGATTCCTGCTGGCTGCGTTCCAGGAACAGCTCTCCGTCATCGGCGCCGGCCACCGCATCGCGCAGGATCCGCAGCGCGCCGTCCCGGTCCAGATCGGTCGAGAACGGGTCGAAGGACGGGCGGGTCATGGCGGATCTCCTGGCGGTTGGCGGGCGGGGACGGGCCTTTGGACGGGCGCGGCAGGGGGTCGCGTTTCCTTCGGGCGGGGAAATGCTGTAGGTATGTCTTGCCCGTAAGGGCGAGATATGGTCATAGAACGGTCACTGTGAAAGGAAAAGGGGCAGCCTCCCGGCAGCCCCTGCGGTCATTGGGGCCGGGCCACTGCAACGGGATGGAATGATGGCAAAAGCGATGATGGGCCGTGCATTCGCGGCAGCGACAGGGTTCGCGACGGCGGGCATGTTGGCCGGGACTGCGATGGCACAGGACGTGCTGGGCGATCTGCCCACGATCGGCAAGCCGGTCGCAAGGGGCATGGGCTTTCAGCCGGCGTCCACGGAACTGGCGCGCGATCAGCAATGGCTGGACCATTTCGTGCTGATCATCATCACGGTCGTGACGGTCTTCGTCTGCCTTCTGCTGCTGTTCGTGATCTTCCGGTTCAACGCCAAGGCGAACCCGGTGCCCGCGAAATACACCCACAACACCCCGCTGGAGATCGGCTGGACCCTGGTCCCGGTGCTGATCCTGGTGGCCATCGGCGCCTTCTCCCTGCCGATCCTGTTCCGCAGCCAGGAGATGCCGGAAAATCCCGATGTCGTGATCAAGGCCACCGGCCACCAGTGGTACTGGTCCTATGAATATCCCGACAATGGCATCGCATTCGATTCGCTGATGCTGCCCGAGGAGGAGCTGGCCGAGAACGGCTATGCGCCCGACGAATACCTGCTTGCGACCGATACCACGGTGGTCGTGCCCGTCGGCCAGACCGTGCTGCTGCAGGTGACCGCCAGCGACGTGATCCATTCCTGGACCATCCCGGCCTTTGCCGTGAAGCAGGACGCCGTTCCGGGCCGCATCGCCCAGGCCTGGTTCAACGTCGAGCAGGAAGGCACCTATTTCGGTCAGTGCAGCGAGCTGTGCGGCATCAACCACGCCTACATGCCGATCGTCGTCAAGGCCGTCAGCCCCGAGGTCTATGCGGCCTGGGTCGCCGAGCAGGGCGGCACCATGGGCGACGAACCCGCACCGACCGCCAGCCTGGACGGCGCGGCCAAGGTCGACCTGGCCCGCGCCGACTGAGGTCGGACCCACCCAGGCCCGTGGCGGCATCCTGCCGGCACGGCCAAGGAACAGAGATTGCAGGCGCGATGACCGATATCAACGCATATGACGCCGCCCCCGAGGGCGAGTTCCGCGATTACGTCGCGCTGCTGAAGCCGCGTGTGATGTCGCTGGTCGTGTTCACCGCCTTTGTCGGTCTGTTCGTCGCCCCCGTCGACGTGCATCCCTTCATCGCCTTCTGCTCGGTGCTGTTCATCGCCTTGGGCGGCGGCGCCTCGGGCGCGCTGAACATGTGGTACGACCGCGACATCGACGCGATCATGAACCGCACGCAAAGCCGCCCCATCCCGTCGGGCCGGGTCGAGCACAGCGCGGCCCTGGGCCTGGGGCTGGTCCTGTCGATCATCTCGGTCATGATGCTGGGCCTGGTGGCGAACTGGTTCGCGGCCGGGTTCTTGGCCTTCACCATCTTCTTCTATGCCGTCGTCTATACGGTCTGGCTGAAGCGCTGGACGCCCCAGAACATCGTCATCGGCGGCGCCGCGGGCGCCTTTCCCCCGATGATCGGATGGGCCTGCGCGACCGGCGGGATCAGCATCGAATCGCTTCTGATGTTCGCCCTGGTCTTCTTCTGGACGCCGCCCCATTTCTGGGCGCTGGCGCTGTTCATGAAGGAGGACTATCACAACGCGGGCGTCCCGATGCTGACCGTGACCCACGGTCGCCGCGCCGCGCGTCGCCACATCTTCGCCTATACGCTGGTCCTGGCGCCCTTCGCGCTGTGGCTGGGCGTGACCTCGGTCGGCGGGCCGCTCTACATGGCGGTCGCGGTCGTGCTGAACGCGGCCTTCATCCGCGGCGGCTGGCAGGTTCTGCGCCGCGACGAGGACGCCGCGATCGCCGACGGCTATCTGGTCGAACGGCGCGTCTTCAAGCTGTCGCTCTATTACCTGTTCCTGCATTTCCTCGCCCTGCTGGTGCAGAGCTGGATGGGAGGCTGGTGATGGCCCTGCGCACCGAACACGAGATCCACCGCCGCCGCCGGTCCCGCAACGTGGGGCTGGGCATTGTGCTGCTGGGCTTTGTCGCGCTGGTCTTTGGCCTGACGGTGGTCAAGGTCCAGGAGGGCGGCCTGGTCGAGGGTTTCGATCACCAGCCGCGCGTGTCGCTGACCCCGATGGAACCGCAGGCCCCGGCCCAGGGCCAGGCCCCCGTGCAGGAGGTGACCGAATGAAACGTCTGAGCCCCGAGGGCCGCACCGTTGCGATGCTGCTGGGCGTCGTCGTCACGATGGGCGCGCTGGCCTGGGCCGCCGTGCCCTTCTATGACTGGTTCTGCCGGGTGACCGGGTTCGGCGGCACCACGCAGGTGTCCGAGACCGCATCGGACCAGATCCTGGACGAGGTCGTGCGAGTCCGGTTCGACGCCAACACCGATTCCAATTTGGAATGGACCTTCCGCCCGATGCAGGCCCGCATGGACCTGAAGATCGGCGAAAGCGGACTGGCCTTCTACGAGGCCGTGAACAATTCCGACGTGCCGCTGACCGGAACGGCCAGCTACAACGTCGCCCCCGAGGTCTCGGGCTATTACTTCATCAAGGTCGAGTGCTTCTGCTTTACCGAGCAGACGCTGCAGCCGGGTGAACGGGTCGAGATGCCGGTCAGCTTCTACGTGGACCCCGAGCTGGTGGACGACCGCGACGCCGGTCATGTCCGCGACATCACGCTGTCCTATACCTTCCATCGGACCGAGCCGCGCAGCGCTGCGCTTGACAGCGGCGCGGCCGACACCATCAACTAAGACGAATACACGAGGGAGCCGACGGGGATCCGACATGGCGCACGCAAAGAACCACGACTATCACATCCTACCGGCCTCGGTCTGGCCGTTCCTGACCGCGATCGCGGTCTTCGTCATGCTGTTCGGCGCCGTGGCCTGGATGTCCGGAGAGGTGACCGTCATGGGCGTGCCGGTGACCGGCCCCTGGATGTTCGCGATCGGCCTTGTCGGCACCTTCTACGTGGCCTTCGCCTGGTGGGCCGACATGGTGCGCGAGGCCGAGCAGGGCGACCATACCCCGGTGGTCCGCATCGGCCTGCAGTACGGCTTCATCCTGTTCGTGATGTCCGAGGCGATGCTGTTCGTGTCGCTGTTCTGGAACTTCATCAAGCACGCGATGTACCCGATGGGCGAGAACAGCCCCATCACCGACGGCGTCTGGCCGCCGCAGGGCATCGAGACCTTCGACCCCTGGCACCTGCCGTTCATCAACACGCTGATCCTGCTTCTGTCGGGCGTGGCCGTGACCTGGGCGCACCATGCCTGGGCGCATGAGGGCGACCGTCGCACCACCATCAACGGCCTGGCGTTCGCCGTGGTCCTGGGCCTGGTCTTCACCGGCCTGCAGGCCTACGAATACAGCCACGCGGCCTTCGGTCTGGCCGACACGGCCTATGCGGCGGCCTTCTACATCGCGACGGGTTTCCACGGCCTGCACGTGATTATCGGGACGATCTTCCTGGCCGTCTGCCTGCTGCGCTTCCAGAAGGGCCAGATGACCAAGGACCAGCATCTGGGGTTCGAGGCCGCCGCCTGGTACTGGCACTTCGTCGACGTGATCTGGCTGGTGCTGTTCGCCGTCATCTATGTCTGGGGCAGCTGATCCCCGACGGTGACCGTTCAAGGCGCGCGGGGCAATCGTCCCGCGCGTTTTTCGTTGTCCTTGCCCCCCGGAGCGCCCCATGCGCCGCTATCTGTTTCCCCTGATCCTCGGCGTCGTCGGCTGTGCCGTCCTGATCTATCTGGGGCTGTGGCAGCTGGACCGCCGCGCCTGGAAGGAGGACATGCTGGCAGACATCACCGCGGGCATTCAGGCCGATCCCGTGCCCTTGCCGGACGCGATCGACCCGTCGATGAAATACCTGCCGGTGACGGTCAGCGGCACCACCACCGGGGCCGAGATCGACGTGCTGTCCCACACCCGCGAACAGGGCGCCGGCTATCAGATCGTGTCTCGCTTCGTCACCGATGATGGGCGCGCGATCCTCTTGGACCGGGGCTTTGTCCCGCAGGAGGCGCGTCGCATCGACCGTCCCCCCGTCCGCCTGCAGGTGACGGGCAACCTGCACTGGCCGCAGGATGCCAGCAGCTCTACCCCGGCGCCGAACATGGACGAGAACATCTGGTTCGCCCGCGACGTGGACGCGATGGCCCTGACGCTGGACACGTTGCCCGTGCTGGTCGTGGCCAGCGCCGTCGAGGGCGACAATCAGGGCGCCCGTCCCCTGCCGGTGGCCATCGAGGGGATTCCCAACAACCACCTGTCCTATGCGGTGCAGTGGTTCCTGATCGCGGCCACCTGGGCGGTGATGACACTGGCGCTGATCTGGCGTATCAGGCAGCGCAGCTACTGAAGGATTTCCGATGCGTTACGTCTCGACGCGGGGCCAGGCCCCGGTGCTGAATTTCGAACAGGCCATGCTGTCGGGGCTGGCGCGCGACGGGGGCCTGTACCTGCCCGAGACGATCCCGGCCTTCGAGGGGCTGGAGCAGCTGGACGGCCTGTCATACGAGGAGGTTGCGTTCCGCGTGGTGCGCCCCTTCACCGGCGACAGCTTCAGCGATGACGAACTGCGCGGCGCCATCGACCGCGCCTATGCGCGCATCAGCCACGATGCCCGCGCGCCTCTGGTCCAGCTGGCCCCCGGCCATCACCTGCTGGAGTTGTTCCACGGCCCGACGCTGGCCTTCAAGGATTTCGCGATGCAGCTGATCGCGCAGCTGTTCCAGATCGCCCTGACGCGGTCGGGCCAGCGGATCACCATCGTGGGCGCCACCTCCGGCGACACCGGATCGGCCGCGATCGAGGCCTTCCGCGGCATCGACAACGTGGACGTGTTCATCATGTATCCGCATGGCCGCGTGTCCGAGGTCCAGCGCCGCCAGATGACCACGCCCCCCGCCGCCAATGTCCATGCGCTGGCCGTGACCGGGCATTTCGACGACTGCCAGGCGCGGCTCAAGGACCTGTTCAACGACCATGCCTTCCGCGACGGGGTGGGGCTTGCAGGCGTGAACAGCATCAACTGGGCCCGCGTCGTGGCGCAGATCGTCTATTACTTCACCGCGACCGCGTCGCTTGGCATGCGGCTCACCGATTTCTGCGTGCCGACAGGCAATTTCGGCGACATCTTCGCGGGCTCCATCGCGCGCCAGATGGGCCTGCCGATCCGCCGTCTGATCGTCGCCACGAACCAGAACGACATCCTGCACCGCGCGCTGACCAGCGGCGAATACCGCATGGGCGAGGTCGAACCCTCGATCAGCCCGTCGATGGACATCCAGGTCAGCTCGAACTTCGAACGTGCGCTGTATCTGGCCTACGGCCAGGACGCGGGCGCGATCCGGCAGCTGATGGAGGAGCTGAAACAGGGCGGCTTCGCGATCAGCCAGGGCGCGCTGGAGGCCCTGCGCGAGCAATATGTCTCGGGCCGCGTGTCCGAGGAGGAGACGCTGGACACGATCCGCGCCATGCGCGAGCGGACCGGAGAGATCCTCTGCCCGCACAGCGCCGTGGGCGTCGCCGTGGCCGAGCGCCATCTGGAGCCCGGCGTGCCGATGGTCACGCTTGCCACCGCGCATCCGGCCAAGTTCCCCGATGCGGTGGAACGCGCCATCGGCGTCCGCCCCGGCCTGCCGCCGCACATGGCGGACCTGTTCGACCTCCCCGAGCGCCTGACCCGGGTTGAAAACGACGTGGACGCGCTTAAGTCCCTGATCCTTGAACGGAGGACCGCGTGAGCCAAGACCCCACCCCGCGCCTGACAACGCTGCCCAACGGGCTGCGCATCGTGACCCGGCAGATGCCCGGCCTGCATTCGGCGGCCCTGGGCATCTGGGTCAGCGCGGGCGGCAGGAACGAGCGCGCCGACCAGAACGGCATCGCGCATTTCCTGGAGCACATGGCCTTCAAGGGCACCGCCACCCGCAGCGCGCTGCAGATCGCCGAGGCGATCGAGGATGTGGGCGGCTATATCAACGCCTATACCTCGCGCGACGCGACGGCCTATTACGTCCGCGTGCTGGAGGATGACGTCGATCTGGCCTTCGACGTGATCAGCGACATCGTCCTGAACCCCGTCTTCGACGAACGCGAGATCGAGGTCGAGCGCGGCGTGATCCTGCAGGAGATCGGGCAGTCGCTGGACACGCCCGACGACATCATCTTCGACTGGCTGCAGGAGGCCGCCTATCCCGATCAGCCGATGGGCCGCACCATCCTGGGCCCCGCCGAACGGGTCAGCAGTTTTGGGCGCGCCGATCTGGCCGGTTTCGTGACCGAGAATTACGGCCCCGGCCAGATGGTCGTGGCCGCCGCCGGGTCGGTCGATCACGACCGCATCGTGCGGTTGGCCGAAAAGGTGCTGGGCCATATCGTGCCGCGTCCCCAGGGTCCGCGCGAACAGGCCCGCTGGCAGGGGCTGGAGAGCCGGACAGTCAAGCCGCTGGAGCAGGCGCATTTCGCGCTGGCGCTGGAAGGGCCGGGTTATCTGGCGCCCGATTTCTATGCCGCCCAGATCTTCTCCTCGGCGCTTGGTGGGGGAATGTCGTCGCGGCTGTTCCAGAAAATCCGCGAGGAACGGGGGCTGTGCTACACGATCTTCGCGCAGTCGGGTTTCCATGACGACACGGGGATGCTGACCATCTATGCCGGCACCGGCGCCGAGGATCTGGGCGATCTGGCCACCCTGACCATCGACGAGGTCCGTCGTGCGGCCGACGACATGTCCGAGGCCGAGATCGCCCGCGCCAAGGCGCAGCTGCGCGCGGGCCTGCTGATGGGGCTGGAAAGCCCCTCGGGCCAGGCCGAGCGCATGGCGCGCAGCCTGGCGATCTGGGGCCGCGTCCCGGACCCGGCCGAGGTTGCCGAACGCATCGCCGCGGTCACCGCCGCGGACGTGCGCGCGCATGCCGAGGCGCTGCTGGCCAATGCCCGCCCGGCGCTGGCGCTTTATGGTCCGGTGGACGGTGCGCCGTCGCGCGAGGCCCTGGCCGAACGGCTGGCCGCATGATCCTGGCGCGGCGCCGTGCCTTTCGGCTGGATGCCGAACGCATCGCGCTGCGCCTGCCATTGCATTCCGATTTCAGCGCGTGGCGGACGCTGCGCGATGACAGCCGCGCCTTTCTGACCCCGTGGGAGCCGGTCTGGTCCCCTGACCATCTGTCACGCAAGAGCTTCACCAACCGCGTCTATTGGGCGGCCCGCTCTGCCCGGGCGGGGACGGCCTATCCGCTGTTCCTAGTCCACCGCGACGGCACGTTGCTGGGCGCGATCACGCTGGACAACATCCGCCGCGGCCCCGCGCAGTCGGGCACCATCGGATACTGGATCGGGCAGGAGCATGCCCGACATGGCTATATGCGCGAGGCGATCGGGGCGCTGGTGCATCACGCCTTCACCGCGTTGGACCTGAGCCGAATCGAGGCCGCCTGCCTGCCCGAGAATGCCGCATCGCGGGGCGTGCTGGAACGGTCGGGCTTCAAGTACGAGGGCGTGGCCCAGAGCTATCTGCAGATCGACGGTCGCTGGCGCAACCATGTGCTCTACGCCAACCTGCGCAGAGACCGGCGCGGAAAGACCGAGGTGCGCTGATGCTGATCCCCGCCGACAAGACCCTGGCCGCGGCCCTGCCCGCGGGCGTGCTGCGCGACCCGTCCCCCGCCTATACCGAGGAACCGCGGGGCCGGTATCACGGGCAGGCGGGCCTGGTCGCCGCGCCCCGCGACACGCAGGAATGCGCCGCGATCATCCGCGCCTGTGCCGCGGCGCGCGTCCCGGTGGTGCCGCGCGGTGGGGGCACCGGGCTGGTCGGGGGGCAGGTGATGACGGACGGCCCCGCGCCCCTGATCCTGTCGATGGAGCGGATGACAGCGATTCGCGACACCTTTGCCGAGGAAGGGGTGATGATCGCCGAATCGGGCGTGACGCTGCAGGCGGCGCGGCAGGCGGCGGCGGGCGTGGGACGGCAGTTCCCACTGTCGCTGGCCTCGCAGGGCTCGGCCCAGATCGGTGGCGTGCTGTCGACCAATGCGGGGGGCGTGAACGTTTTGCGATACGGCAATGCCCGCGCGCTGTGCCTGGGTTTGGAGGCGGTCCTGCCCGACGGGTCGGTGATGCACGACCTGAAGCGCCTGCGGAAGGACAACACCGGATACGACCTGCGCGACCTGCTAATCGGGGCCGAGGGGACGTTGGGCATCATCACCGCCGCGTCGCTGGTCCTGGCGCCGGTGCCTGCCGAGACCGGGGTGGCGATGCTGGTCGTGGACAGCCCCGCGGCGGCCCTGTCGCTGCTGTCACTGGCGCAGGCGCGGATGGCGGGCGGCGTCACCGCGTTCGAGCTGATCTCAGGGCAGAGCCTGCATTTCCTGGACGCGGCCTTTCCCGACATGCGCCAACCGTTCGACACTCGGCCCGACTGGCTGGTCCTGATCGAAGTCGGCCTGCCTGCAGGCCTGTCCGCCGACGCGGCGCTGGAGGGGCTGTTCACCGCGGGGGCCGAGGCCGGTCTGGTCCATGACGGCGTCATCGCGCAATCGGGCCAGCAGGGGGCGGACCTCTGGGCGCTGCGCGAGCATATCCCGCTGGCCAACCGGCACATCGGTGCGATCGCCAGCCATGACATCAGCCTGCCTCTGTCCGAGGTCGCCCGCTTCATCGACGATGCAGGGGCCTGGCTGGCGGGGCAGGGGGACATGCGCGTCAACTGCTTCGGCCATCTGGGCGACGGCAACCTGCATTACAACCTGTTTCCGGCGGCGGGCCGGACCCGCGACGACTACGAAACCATCCGCCGCGACCTTTCGCGCAGGCTGCACGAAATGGTCGTGGCGCGTGGCGGGTCGTTCTCGGCCGAACATGGCGTGGGGCGGCTCAAGGCCGCCGATCTGGCGCGGTGGGGCGACCCGGCGCGGCTGGCCGCGATGAGGGCGATCAAGGGGGCGCTGGACCCCCTTGGCATCATGAACCCCGGCGCGGTGCTGTCCTAGGCGCCGTCGAACTCGCAGAGCGCGTGGACGGGCATGTCCATGCCCTCTAAAACCTTGCGCCCGCCCAGTTCGGGCAGGTCGATGACGAAGGCGCAACCGATGACCTCGGCGCCAAGACGTCGGCACAGCGTGATCGCCGCCGCCGCCGTGCCGCCGGTGGCCAGCAGGTCGTCCACGATCAGGACCTTTTCGCCGGGCTTCAGCGCGTCGTCATGGATCTCCATGATCGCCTCGCCATATTCCAGCTGGTAGGCCTCGGAGATGACGGTGCCGGGCAGCTTGCCCTTCTTGCGGATCGGCACGAAGCCGGTCGACAGCTGATGCGCCACCGCGCCGCCCAAGATGAAGCCGCGCGCCTCAAGGCCCACGACCTTGTCAATACGGGTCCCGGCATAGGCGTGCAGGATCTGGTCCACCGCCATGCGGAATCCGCGTGCATCCGCGAACAGCGTGGTCACGTCGCGGAAGATGATCCCCTCATGCGGGAAATCATGGATGGAGCGGACATAGTCCTTGACGGTGCGGCTCATGCAGGGCGGTCCATTTCGAAAAGATCGGTCACCGCGGCATAATCCTTGTATCCCAGACGCGCAATCCAGCCGCCCGCGGCACGCGGATCGAACCGCCCGTCCACGACGCAATCGTCGCGCATGTGGATGCCGGTCACCACGCCGAAGACGGCAAAGTTCGCCTGACCGGCCAGGGGCACGATCTGGCTCATGCGGCATTCCAGCGCTGCCGCGGCACCCGCCACGCGCGGACAGTCGATGGTGGTGCAATCGGCGGCCTCGATCCCCGCGGCTGCGAATTCGCTGGCCCCCGCGGGCAGGGGGGCCGAGGTCGCGTTGACCGCGTCGCGCAGATCGCCCGTGGCGATGTTCACGCAGAAGACGCCCGTCTCGATGATCTGGGCCACGCTGTCCTTGGTGCCGGGCCGGTCGCCCTTGGCGCCGGTCGAGGCGAACATCACCTGCGGCGGGACATAGGCCACGGCGTTGAAGAAGGAATAGGGCGCCAGGTTGTCGCCCTGCGACCCGCGGGTCGAGATCCAGCCGATCGGGCGGGGGGCGATGATCGCGTTGAAGGGATTGTGCGGCAGGCCGTGTCCGGCTTCGGGGCGATAGAACATGGGCGGCCTCCTTGTGGGTTCGGGCGCCAACCTGCCCCGCTTTTTCGCGCGACGCAATGTTTCGCCCGCCTTGCACCCGTGCTAAACGCCCGCCCGACAGCAAGGAGGCGCGATGTACGAGATCTGCCCCGAGACGCCCGCCGACGAACCCGAGGTCGAGGGCCTGTACGATCTGTGCTTTGCGCCGGGTCGCACCGCGCTGTCGTCCTATCGCCTGCGCGACGGCGTGCCGCGCGTGGCCGAACTGTGCCTTGTGCTGCGTGATGCGGGCGGCACGCTGATGGCCGCGATCCGGTTCTGGCCGGTGCGCGTCGACAACCGTCCCGTGCTGCTGCTGGGGCCCATCGCCGTGCACCCCACCGCGCAGGGAGAGGGTCTGGGCGGGCTCTTGATGCGCGACAGCCTGACGCGCGCGCGCCGGATGGGGTTCGACCGGGTTCTGCTGGTGGGCGACGCGCCCTATTACAGCCGTTTCGGCTTTCAGCGCCTTGACGATGTGGTGATGCCGCCACCCACGAACCCTGACCGGGTGCTGGGGCTGGAACTTCGGCCGGATGCATGGGTTAACGTGGCAGGCCCCGTCCAGCGAGAGACCCGGCCCCCTGCAGACCCGCCCGCGCCGGACCCCACGGCTTGCACCCAGGTCGACCCTCCGAAAAGGCCCGCTGATGACAGAACCGAAACCCCTCGTCCTGCCCCCCATCACTGATCCGGCGTTGCACGCCCAGATCGATCGTCTGGCGTTGCGCTATCTGGAGGCCGGGGGTCTGGGCATGCAGATCATGTCCCGCATCGGCAACGGCGCCGAAGGGCTGATCGAACGCCTGCCGGGCTTCGTGCGGTCGCGGCTGGACAGCGTCACGCGGGCCGCGCTGACGCGGGCGTTTGGTGCCGCCAGCCAGTCGCGCAAGGTGGTGCGGGACCGGGGCGATTGGTTCAACCGCATGGCCTCGACCGTCAGCGGTGCGGCGGGCGGGGTCGGCGGTTTCGCGGGCGCGCTGGTCGAACTGCCGTTCACGGTCACGTTGCTGCTGCGCGCCATGCTGGACATCGCCGCCGAACACGGCCTTGATCCCGAAAGCGAGGAAGTGCGCCTGGAATGCCTGCGCATCTTTGCCGCCGCGGGTCCGATGGCCGATGACGACCAGACCGACCTCGGCATGCTGGCCGCGCGCTTGTCGGTGACCGGCCAGACGGTGCAAAGCATGGTCAGCAAGGTCGCCCCGCGCCTGTCCGTCTCGCTTGGGCAGAAGATGGCGGCGCAGGCGGCGCCGGTGTTCGGCGCGGTGGTCGGCGCGTCCATCAACTATACCTTTGCACGCTACTATCAGGAACTGGCCCGCGTTCATTTCGGCGTCATGCGCCTGTCCCATGAAACCGGCATTCCGCAGGAGGCCCTGGCCGAAGCGCTGCGCCTGTCCATCCAGCGCCAGACGCCCCCCGACCGATCATCGCGCTGACCGCGGGGGGCCCGGGGGGCGGCAGCCCCCCGGCGTCGCGGGACGCAATCACGCCTCCTCGGCGTCCAGTGCCAGGGGCGCGGACGGGGACGCCAGATCGTCGGTCGTCAACGGCCCTGCGGGACGCGCCAGCCGTGCCTTGGTCACCCAGTACAGCCTCTCCTGTGCCCGGGTGATGGCGACATAGGTCAGCCGCTTCCACAGCTGGACCCCGGCCTCGGACCGGTTCGACCAGGCGGCGGCGCTGATGTCGGGGCCGAACACCTGCACCTCGGGCCACTGGCTGCCCTGCGCCTTGTGGATCGTGACCGCCGCCCCGTGCAGAAAAGCCGCGCCCATCCGCGCCGCAAAGGGGATGAAGGGTTCGTCCTCGTCCGGCATCTCGATCTTGACGATGCTGGCGGCCGACAGGCGCGGGTCCTCGGCCCCGATCACGTGCAGGCGCGAAAAGCCCGGCTTGCGGCCCGGCCCCAGATAGACGACCTGCGCTCCCTTGATCAGGCCGCGCGCCTCCAGATCGATCCGCTTCTTGCGATGCTTCAGCGGCAGCTCCAGCCCGTCGCAGATCAGCGGCTCTCCGGGCAGCAGCGCGTCCCCCGGCGCGCCGAAGGCCGTGCGGAACGCATGGATCAGCCGGATGCGCGTCGCGTTGCGCCAGACCAGGACCGGGCTGCGCGCCATCAGGTCGCTTTCAACCCGCTCGGCCCAGACCACGCGGTCGTCCTTGCGCGCCGCATCGCGGATCATCTGCTCGAAATCGTCAAAGCCCAGCTGATCGTCGGCCAAAGCATGGGCCAGGTCCAGGATCGGGTTGTCGTCGGCCTGGCGGTGAATGCGGCTCAGCATCAGGCGCTGCGCCGGGGCCAGCTTGTCGAACACCATCTCTCCGGACTGGCCGACCGGGGCCAGCTGGGCGGGGTCGCCGAACAGGACCAGCACGGGAAAGATCTCGCGCAGGTCCTCGAACTGCTTCTCGTCCAGCATCGAGGCCTCGTCGATCAGCCCGACGTCCAGCCCCTCCTCGCGCCTGGTCCAGCCGCGGATGAAATCCGACCCGCGCAACCCGGCCGTGGCCAGCGCCCCGGGGATCGAGGCATGCTGGTCATAGAACGCCTTGGCCCGGTCCAGCGCCGTGTCCGACAGTTCCGCGATGACCGGGCGTTCGGCCGCCCCGGTCAGCCATTCGGCGATCTTCTCGTATTGCGGATCATAGACCGGGGTGTACAGGATCCGGTGGATCGTCGTGGCCGGCACGCCGCGCATGCGCAGCACGAACGCCGCCTTGTTTGTCGGCGCCAGGATGGCGACGCTGCGTCGGTCCTTGCGGCGCCGCCCTTCGTAATCTGGGCTGATCAGTTCGACCCCCGCCTCCAGCAGGGCCTTGGTGATCTGCGACAGCATCAGCGTCTTGCCCGATCCGGCCTTGCCGATGACCGCCATGACGCGACCTTTTCCCGACTGGGGCGGATGCAGTTCCTCTGCGATGATGTCGATGCCCGCCGCGCCAAAGGTTTCGGCCAGCGCATCCCAGGCATCGGCCTGATCGGGCGAAAGGGTCGGGGCGGGGACGGGACTGTTCATGCCAGACCCTTAGCCTGCCTTCGCGGCCAAGGCAAAGCGCCGCGCAACTTTTCCGCCCCGGGCACCGTGCCTGCGGGCACCCCAACAGGAGAGACGCGATGATCGAGCTGTTCTTCGTCACCTGCCTGCTCGCCGACCCACAGCGCTGCAGCGATCACAGCCTGCTGTTCGAGGAACGGAACGGCCTGTTCACCTGCATGCTGCAGAGCCAGTCCGAGCTTGCGAAATGGGTGGCCACCCATCCGACCGAACAGGTTCGCGAATGGAAATGCCGCCGCGCCGGAGAGGGGGACCGCAAGGTCTGACCCCATGCACCGCCGCGCGGGGGGTCCGGGGGGCGGCAGGCCCCCCGTCACGTCGCGGGACGCAGGTCAGCGCCGGCCGGCCTCCAGCGCATCCTCAAAGGTGCGCAGCCCGGTCCGCGGTGATTGGACCAGCACCGCCATGTTGCCCGGCTTGTGCTGGTTGCGCAGCATCATCATGTGCGCGGCTGGGATCTCGGCCCAGGGGAAAACCTCGGACATGCAGGGGTCCAGGCGGCGTTCCAGCATCAGCTTGTTCGCGGCGCTGGCCTGCTTCAGATGCGCGAAATGCGACCCCTGGATGCGCTTCTGATGCATCCACAGGTACCGCACGTCGAAGGTGCAGTTGAACCCCGTCGTGCCCGCGCAGATCACCACCATCCCGCCCTTCTTGCAGACCAGCGTGCTGACCGGGAAGGTCGCCTCGCCGGGATGCTCAAAGACGATGTCGACATTGTTGCCCTTGCCGGTGATGTCCCAGATCGCCGCGCCGAACTTGCGCGCCTCGTTGAACCACTCCTTGTATTCCGGCGTGTTCACCGTGGGCAGCTGCCCCCAGCAGCGGAATTCCTTGCGGTTGATGACCCCTTTCGCGCCCAGCCCCATGACGAAGTCGCGCTTGTCCTCCTCGCTGATCACGCCGATGGCGTTGCCGCCCGCCGCGTTGATCAGCTGGATCGCATAGGAGCCAAGCCCCCCCGACGCGCCCCAGACCAGCACGTTCATGCCCGGCTTCAGCTCATGCGGCTCGTGCCCGAACAGCATCCTGTACGCCGTGGCCAGCGTCAGCGTATAGCAGGCCGATTCCTCCCAGGTCAGGTGGCGCGGGCGGGGCATCAGCTGCTGGGCCTGCACGCGGGTGAACTGGGCAAAGCTGCCGTCCGGCGTCTCGTATCCCCAGATCCGCTGCGTGGGCGAGAACATCGGATCGCCGCCGTTGCAATGCTCGTCATCGCCATCGTCCTGGTTGCAATGGATGACGACCTCGTCCCCGACCTTCCACCGCTTGACCTTGTCGCCCACCGCCCAGACGATGCCCGAGGCATCCGATCCGGCGATGTGATAGGGCTGCTTGTGCACGTCGAACATGCTGATCGGCTTGCCCAGACCCGCCCAGATCCCGTTATAGTTGACGCCCGCCGCCATCACCAGGACCAGAACCTCGTTGCTGTCGATGGCAGGGGTGTCCACGACCTCCAGCTGCATCGCCTGATCGGGCTCTCCCTGCCGTTCGCGGCGGATCGCCCAGGCATGCATGCGCGCAGGCACATGGCCCAGGGGGGGCATCTCGCCCACGGCGTACAGGTCTTTGACCGGGGCGTCGTAGGGCGCGATCGGGGTGGGTGCGTCGAGAGCCATCGTCTTTCTCCTGTCCTGTGCCGCAGTGCAGAATCACCGCGCCGATTTGCCCTGTCCTACGACATGAAAAGCAATAATGCAACTATCAGACACCGTTGTACGCAATAATATGTCGGAATGATCAGAAATGCGCCGCGCTGCAGCGAATTGACGGCGCATCTTTGTGTCTGTATCGATACTCAGGATGACATTTTCTTGCGAGGGCATGATGGCCGACAAGGACAAACCCTGGCTGTTCCGCACCTATGCGGGGCATTCCACGGCGGCGAAATCCAATGCGCTGTACCGGACGAACCTGTCGCGCGGACAGACCGGCCTGTCGGTGGCCTTCGACCTGCCCACGCAGACCGGTTACGACAGCGATCATATCCTGGCGCGCGGAGAGGTCGGCAAGGTCGGCGTCCCCGTCTGCCATCTGGGCGACATGCGCGCGCTGTTCGACCAGATCCCGCTGGAGCAGATGAACACCTCGATGACGATCAATGCGACCGCGCCGTGGCTTCTGTCGCTGTACATCGCCGTGGCCGAGGAGCAGGGGGCCGATGTCAGCCGCCTGCAGGGCACCGTCCAGAACGACCTGATCAAGGAATACCTGTCGCGCGGCACCTATATCTGTCCGCCCGCGCCGTCGCTGGCGATGATCACCGACATCGCCGCCTATACGCGGCAGCACCTGCCGAAATGGAACCCGATGAACGTCTGCAGCTATCACCTGCAGGAGGCCGGGGCGACGCCGGAACAGGAGCTGGCCTATGCGCTGGCCACAGCTGTGGCCGTGCTGGACGATCTGCGGGACAAGGTGCCCGCCGACAGCTTTCCCGAGATGGTCGGGCGGATCAGCTTCTTCGTGAACGCGGGCATCCGCTTCGTCACCGAGCTGTGCAAGATGCGCGCCTTCACCGAGCTGTGGGACGAGATCACCCGTGACCGTTATGGCATCGCGGATGAGAAATACCGTCGGTTCCGCTATGGCGTGCAGGTCAACAGCCTGGGCCTGACCGAGCAGCAGCCCGAGAACAACGTCTATCGCATCCTGCTGGAGATGCTCGCCGTCACGCTGTCCAAGAACGCCCGCGCCCGCGCCGTGCAGCTGCCCGCCTGGAACGAGGCCCTGGGCCTGCCGCGTCCCTGGGATCAGCAATGGTCGCTGCGGATGCAGCAGATCCTGGCCTATGAGACCGACCTGCTGGAATATGGCGACCTGTTCGACGGCAATCCGGTGATCGCCGCCAAGGTCGAAACCCTCAAGCAGGGCGCGCGGGACGAATTGGCGCTGCTGAACCAGATGGGCGGCGCGATCGCGGCCATCGACTACATGAAGGCGCGACTGGTCGAATCGAACGCGGCCCGCCTGGGCCGGATCGAGACGAACGAGACGGTCGTGGTCGGCGTCAACCGCTGGCAGCAGGCCGAGCCGTCGCCGCTGACGGCGGGCGATGGCGGCATCATGGTCGTCGACCCCGCGGTCGAGGCCGATCAGGTCGGCCGCCTGGCCGCCTGGCGCGCGGAACGCGACGCAAGCGCGGTCGAGGCGGCGCTGGCCGCGCTGCGCCGCGCCGCGCAGTCGGGCGCGAACATCATGGAGCCGTCCATCGCCGCCGCCCGCGCGGGCGTCACCACCGGCGAATGGGCGGGCGTGATGCGCGCGGTGCATGGCGAATACCGCGGCCCGACGGGGGTGTCGCAGGCGCCCTCGAATCGCACCGAGGGACTGGAGGAGATCCGGGACGCGGTCGATGCGGTCAGCGCCCGGCTGGGGCGGCGGCTGAAGTTCCTGGTGGGCAAGCCGGGCCTGGACGGCCATTCGAACGGCGCCGAACAGATCGCCTTCCGCGCCCGCGACTGCGGCATGGACATCACCTATGAGGGTATCCGCCTGACCCCGGAGGAGATCGTTGCGCGTGCCCGCGAACAGGACGTCCATGTCGTCGGCCTGTCGATCCTGTCGGGCAGCCACCTGCCGCTGATCGAGGATCTGATGGCCCGCATGCAGGCCGCCGGAATGGGCCATGTGCCGGTGATCGTCGGCGGCATCATTCCCGACGACGACGCCGCCCGCCTGACGGCGATGGGCGTGGCACGGGTCTATACGCCCAAGGATTTCCAGCTGAACACGATCATGATGGACATCGTCGGGCTGGTCGCGCCGGGCGCCGCTGCCGCGTGACCGGGCAGGGCGCAGATAACGCGCCCCGTGGGTGAACCGGACGGGCCTTTGGCCGTTGACAGGGCTGCACGACAAAGGCCGGCCCATGACATCCCAGACCCGGCGCAACAGCGCCATCGACCCGTTGCGCATCCTTCTGGCGCTGATGGTCATCGCCCTGCATAGCGGATTTCCCGAGGGCGCGCCTCCGCTGGTCAAGCAGGTGCTGTTCAACGGCCTCTATCGTCTGGCGGTGCCGGTCTTCGCCTTGATCTCGGGGTACTTCTTCCTGTCAGCCATGCGCGGCGGGCGCAGTGGGCCGTATCTGCGCCGCATCCTGGTGTTGTACCTGCTGTGGATGACGATCTATCTGCCGATCTATGGTCCGGACCTGACCGGGGCGGGGCATGCGCTGCAGACGCTGGTGTTCGGCTATTTCCATCTGTGGTTCCTGCCGGGCCTGCTGGTATCGGCGGTGATGGTCATGGTGCTGCGGCGACCGATGCGGATCGCCGTCGCGGCGGCGCTTCTGGCGGGTACGGGGCTGGCCCTGCAACTGCTGGTCCTGACCGGGCAGGCAGAGATCCAGCTGGACCATTATCGCAACGGGGTCTTCACCATCTTTCCGTTCTTCGCGCTTGGCGTTCTGCTGGCGCATGGCTGGGGTTCGGGGCTGCGGCGGTGGGCCATGCCGCTGGCCGGTCTGGCGCTGCTGGCGGTGATGGGGGAAAGCTTGGTCTGGCGGGTGATCGCGGGCGGGGGCTGGGGCGTCGACATGATGCTGTCGCTGCTGGCGGCGGCACCGCTGCTGTTCCTGGCTGCGCAGCAGGTGCAGGGGGCGTGGGACGGCAAGCGCGCGGCCAGCACTGCGGCCTTCGTCTATTTCGTGCATGTCATGATCATGATCTGCGCCAGCCGGTTCGGGCTGGAGGGGGACACCAAGGCGCTGACCGTCATGGCGGTCTGCCTGGCCTTGGCCACCTGGCTGGGGATGGCAGAGCGCCGCCGCGTGCTGGCGTTTTTCACCTGACCCCGGAATGAGAAACGCCGCCCCGAGGGGCGGCGTCTGCGACGTCGATCGTGGCGTGGATCAGAAACCCAGGCCCGCGTATTTCGACTTGAACTTGGTCACGCGGCCGCCGGCATCCATCAGGCGCGACGAACCACCGGTCCAGGCCGGGTGCGAGGTCGGGTCGATGTCCAGCGACATGCTGTCGCCCTCGGCGCCCCAGGTCGAACGGGTCTGGTAGGTGGTCCCGTCCGTCATCTTGACCGAGATCGTGTGGTAATCGGGGTGAATCTCTTTTTTCATGGCGTGACCTCTGCTCAGGCTTTCGCGTCCGACAGCGGACGGTAGTTGGTCTTTTCGACGATACGGGCCGACTTGCCGCGACGATCGCGCAGATAGTACAGCTTGGCGCGACGGACCTTGCCGCGACGAACGACCTCGATCGTGGCGATGTTGGTCGAATACAGCGGGAACACGCGCTCCACGCCTTCGCCGAAGCTGATCTTGCGGACCGTGAAGCTGGCCGCGATGTTCGCGCCGCCACGGCGCGAGATGCAGACGCCTTCGTAGTTCTGGACGCGGGTACGGGTACCCTCGGTCACTTTGTAGCCGACGCGGATGGTGTCGCCGGCCTTGAAGTCGGGAATGGACTTGCCAAGCTCGGCGATCTGCTCGGCTTCGAGTTGTGCGATCAGGTTCATCGCTTTGGTTCCTTGTCATGCTCGCGGTACATCCGCGATTGGTCTGATGCGCCCGAGCGCTGTCGGTCCTTAGCCGGGTCCACATGCGTTTCCGCATATGCCCGCCACAGATCGGGGCGGCGTTCTTGTGTCAGCCTCTCGGCCTCACCGGACCGCCATGCGGCGATGGCTGCGTGATTGCCCGACAACAGCACGGGCGGTATCTCGCGGCCATCCCAGAGGGCGGGCTTGGTGAACTGCGGCGCTTCCAGAAGACCCCGGTTGCCGATGGAAAAGGACTCCTCGGCCAGGGAATCATGATTGCCCAGCACGCGCGGTATAAGCCGGACCGTCGCGTCGATCAAGACCTGTGCGGCGATCTCTCCGCCGGTCAGGACATAATCCCCGATGCTGATCTCCTCGATGGCGTGCTTGTCCAGCACGCGCTGGTCGATTCCCTCGAACCGGCCGCAGATCAGCATGACGCCCGGCCCCTGCGCCAGCGCCCGGGCACGGGCCTGGGTCAGCGGTCTGCCACGCGGCGACATGTAAAGGACGGGCAGGGTCGGCCCCGGTCCCGCCTGCGCCTCGGTCAGGGCCGCGTCCAGCACGTCCGCGCGGATGACCATGCCGGCCCCGCCGCCCGCGGGCGTGTCGTCGACATTGCGATGCCGGCCCATGCCGAAATCGCGAAGGCCGATGGTGCGCAGGTTCCACAAGCCCTGCGCCAGCGCCTTGCCGGTCAGGGACAGGCCCAGGATGCCGGGAAAGGCTTCGGGGAACAGCGTGACGATCCGCGCGGTCCATGCGCCCGCCACCTGCGGTTCCGCCATCAGCTTGCGCGGGCGCAGGCTGGGACGGGCGGTCAGGCGGCCATGCGACTTGGGACTGGGCGCGTCGCTCATTCGTCGTCGCCGGGCGGGTCCACCACGATGCGACGCGCGGCCAGATCGACGGTCGGCACGACGGCACGGGTAAAGGGCAGCATCAGCACCTGCGTGCCGCCCACCACCTCGATGATGTCGCCGGCGCCGTGATCGTACAGCGCACGCACCCGGCCCAGGGATTTGCCGCCGGTATCGACGACCTCCAGCCCGATCAGGTCGGCATGATAGAATTCGTCATCCGGCAGCGCGGGCAGGGCACTGCGCGGGGCCCACAGGGTCACGCCGCGCAGGGCGTCGGCATCCTCCTTGGTGGCGATGCCCTTGATGCGCGCACCCAGGGCCCCCGTCACCTCGCGCGTCAGCGACACCTCGAACCGGCGGGTGCCGTCCTCGGACGTCAGGGGGGAATAGGTCGCGATATCGGCAGGGTCCGAGCAGAAGCTTTTCAGCCGCACCTCTCCGTGGACCCCGAAAGCCCCCGCGATGGCGCCGACGCAGATGCGGTCTTCGGTCATGTCACACCCTTGCAATAAAGGACTGGCGGGGTTTCCCCCGCCAGCGTCAGATCATTCGGCTTCGGCGGGCGCCGCGGCCTTCTTGGCGCGCTCGTCGGCGCGGGCCTTGGCTTTCTTGCCGGGCTCTGCCTTCTTCATGTTCTTGCGCTCGGCCTTTTCCTTGACGCCCGCGGCTTCCAGGAAGCGTGCAACGCGATCGGTCGGCTGCGCGCCGTGGCTCAGCCAGTACTGGATGCGCTCGACGTCCATCTTGACGCGGTCTTCGCTGTCCTTGGCCAGCAGCGGGTTGTAGGTGCCCAGCTTCTCGATGAAGCGGCCGTCGCGCGGCATGCGCGAATCCGACGCGACGATGGCATAGTGCGGGCGCTTCTTGCTGCCACCACGGGCCAGGCGGATCTTCATGGACATCAGATAGTCTCCTTGGGTTGTCGTCCGGTCAGGACTGATAATGTTCGTGGTGCCGAATAACTTCGGCGATCACGAAGGTCAGGAATTTGCGCGCGAATTCCGGGTCAAGATCGGCCTCGCGCGCGAGGCGTTCCAGGCGTTCGATCTGGCTTGCCTCGCGCGAGGGATCGGACGGCGGAAGGTCGTGCCGGGCCTTCAGGCGGCCGACGGACTGGGTGTGCTTGAAGCGTTCGGCCAGCGTATAGACCAGGATGGCGTCAAGCCGGTCGATGCTGGCACGGTGGTCGCGCAGCAGGTCGGCCGCGCGGGTGGTTGCGTCGGTCATGCGGCCTCCGGGCTGTGACGATAGACGAGGCAGGGCTTGTCGAAGACCGGCTGCCGCGCGCCGCGGTCGCGCACCGCGCCAAGCCGTTCGGCCAGCGCGATCGACCGGGCATTGTCCGGGTCGATATAGCTGACGGCCGTGGTCCAGCCTAGGTCGCGGAACGCATGCGCGCGCACCGCACGGGCGGCCTCGGCAACATAGCCGCGGCCTTCGGCGGCCTGCGACCAGACGGTCCAGCCCAGCTCATGCTCGGGCCAGCCGTCGGGGTACCACGGGCCGGTCATGCCCAGGGGCGTATCATCGCCCTTGAGGCAGAACACGAACATCCCGAAACCGCGCATCACCCAATGGCCGGTCAGGTGGCCGAAGGCCCGCCAATAGGCGCCAGGCTTGGGTTCGGGCGAACCGCCGCCCACGAATTGCGCGCGATCCGACTGATAGAAGCTGCGCCAATGCGGCCAGTCGCTGCCCAGGGGCGCGCGCAGGGTCAGCCGTTCCGTCTCCAGAACCGGGGTGGGGGACAGCGTGATCATTTCTTGCCGAACAATCCGCCCAAGCCGGCAGGCAGGCCCGCGCGGCCCAACTGGCCGCCCAGGCCCTTGGGATCGGCCAGCATTTTCTGGGCCTCGGCCATCTTGGCGGGGTCCAGGTTCTCCATGTCGGGCAGGCCGCCGCCCTTGCCGGTCATGGCGCGCATGGCCTGCTTCATCAGCCCGCCCTTGCCCATCTTGCCCAGCTTCTTCATCGTGTCGGCCATCTGCTTCTGCATCTTCAGCAGCTTGTTCAGGTCTGACACGTCCAGACCCGCACCGGCAGCAATGCGCTTTTTCCGGCTGGCCTGCAGCAGGTCGGGATTGGCCCGTTCCTTCTTGGTCATCGAATTGATCAGGGCGATCTGGTGGCGGACGACCTTGTCGTCATAGCCCGCGGCCTCGGCCTGCTTGGCCATCTTGGCCATGCCGGGCATCATCCCCATGACCGAGGACATGCCGCCCATCTTCTGCATCTGCTCCAGCTGGCCGCGCAGGTCGTTCATGTTGAAGAGGCCCTTCTGGAACCGCTTCATCATGCGTTCGGCCTGCTCGACCTCCAGCACCTGCTGGGCCTTCTCGACCAGGGCCACGATGTCGCCCATGCCCAGGATGCGGCCCGCGACGCGGCTGGCGTCAAAGGTCTCCAGCGCGTCCATCTTCTCGCCCAGACCCACGAAGCGGATCGGCTTGCCGGTCACGGCGCGCATCGACAGGGCCGCACCGCCACGCCCGTCGCCGTCCATCCGGGTCAGGACCACGCCGGTGACGCCGACCTTGGCGTCGAACTCGGTCGCGACGTTCACGGCGTCCTGGCCGGTCAGGCCGTCGACGACCAGCAGCGTCTCGCGCGGGTTCGCGATGTCGCGGACCTGCTGGACCTGGGTCATCAGCGCCTCGTCGATATGCAGGCGGCCGGCGGTGTCCAGCATCACCACGTCATAGCCGCCAAGCGAGGCCTGCGTCTTGGCGCGCTGCGCGATCTGCACGGCGGTCTGGCCCATCACGATGGGCAGCGTGTCGACGCCGATCTGCTGGCCCAGGATGGCCAGCTGCTCCATCGCGGCGGGGCGGTTGGTGTCCAGGGACGCCATCAGCACGCGCTTCTTCTCGCGGTCCTTCAGGCGCAGGGCCAGTTTCGCGGTCGTGGTGGTCTTGCCCGAACCCTGGAGGCCGACCATCAGGATGGCGGCGGGCGGGTTGTCGATGCGCAGCGCCTCGGGGGCGTCGTCGCCCTGCAGGACCTTGATCAGCTCGTCATGGACGATCTTGACGACCTGCTGGCCGGGGCTGACCGATTTCGTGACCGCGGCGCCGGTGGCCTTGGCCGTGACGGCCTTGACGAAGTTGCGCGCCACCGGCAGCGAGACGTCCGCCTCCAGCAGGGCGACGCGCACCTCGCGCATGGCGGCGGTGACGTCCTCCTCGGACAGGGCGCCCTGCTTGGTCAGCCGGTCGAAGACGCCGCCCAAACGGTCGGAAAGGTTCTCGAACATGGCCGGGCCTCCTATGGCTCCAAATCGGTTTAGCCCCCGTGGGCGCAACGCGCTGACGGGGGGCGATCCCCGCATCTGGCGCAGGGACCGGAAGGCTGTGCTTCCGGGAATCCGGGGTCTTGTACAGGGCAGGGGGGGTCCTGTCAACGCAGGCCCGGTCGGATCACGGGGTCGCGACGTTGATCGGCAGAACGAAGCTGGCGCTGCCCCGCGGCCTGTCGTCCGTGACGGGCGGCATCTGGGGCATGTCCATGATGCCGTTGCGCAGGGCATGATCCATCAGCGGGTTGCCCGAGCATTGCATGGTTCGCACGTCGATGATCATGCCGTCCTGGGCCACGACGATGACGAATTGGGCGGCGTTGGTCGCGCTGACGGTCGCCGCTTGCAGAAGGGCCACATGGCTTTGGCGGGCGGCGTTGTCGCGCAGCAGCTTGGTCCATTCGATCATGTCACGGGGGCGGTGCGTGGCGATTTCGTTGACCGGGGTCTGCGCCACGGCCGGGGTGTAAAAAACCGCCAGCCCTGTCAGCAGGGCGGCGGTCGCAATCGTGAAACGCATGGCGGCAATGTCCCCGAAGGATGCAATGCCGCCATATGAGGATGGGGTGAAGCTGCGCAACAGCGCAGACCGGTCAGGCCGCGATCTGCTCCAGCGCCTGTTGTGCGCGTGCCATGCCGGCCTCGCGGTCCATGGCAAGGCCGTCGGCGGCCACGAAGGTCACGTCGGTGATCCCCAGGAAGCCCAGCATGTGGCGCAAATAGCCCGACGCGTGGTCCAGGTCCGAACCCATCGGCGTGCCGGCGGCGGTATAGGCCACGAAGGCGCGCTTGCCCGTCAGCAGGCCCTCGGGGCCCTCGGCGGTATAGCGGAAGCTGACACCGGCGCGGGCGATCTGGTCCAGCCAGGTCTTCAGCTGCGACGGCAGGAAGAAGTTGTAGACCGGCAGCCCGATCACCAGCGTGTCGGCGGCCTGAACCTCGGCCAGCAGCGCGTTCGAAGTGTCGATCTGCGCCTGCTGCTGCGGGGTCGGATCGTCGGTGCCCACGCGCACGGCCTTGAACCATGCGGTATCGATGGCGGGGACGCCCGTGCTGAGATCACGATAGGTCACCGTCGCGTCGGGATTGGCGGCGGTCAGGCGGGCCAGGATGTCGGCGGTCAGCTGGCGCGAGACCGAGGCGTCGGCGGTGATGGCGCTGTCGAGATGCAGGATGTTCATGGCAAGCTCCCAGAGAGTTGTTTCTGCGTTGCAGCAGATTTAGGTCTATGCACCTGCGAACGTAAGGGGGATAACTGCGCATTCACTGTGCGGGGATGCACATGCAGATCGAATCGTGGGACGATATCCGCGTGGCACTGGCCGTGGCGCGCACCGGAACGGTCAGCGGGGCGGCCGCCGATCTTGGCGTGCACCACGCCACGGTGATCCGCCGCATCGACGCGCTGGAATCGGCCCTGCGCGCCCGGCTGTTCCAACGCCACACCCGCGGCTATGCCCTGACCGAGGCGGGGCGCACCCTGCTGGATGCGGCTGGGGCCGCGGATGAACGCTTTGCCCAGATGGCTGCGCAGATCGCCGGCGCCGGAGAGCGGATCGAGGGAGAGCTGGTCGTGACCTCGCTGCCGGAACTGGTGGATCTGGTCATGCCGCGACTGATCGCGCTGATGGCGCGCCATCCCGACCTGCGCCTGACCTATGCCACGGACGCGCGCCTGTTCCGGCTGGGCGCCGGAGAGGCGCATGTGGCCATCCGCGGCGGTGCCGAACCGACCGAGCCCGACTATGTCGTGCGTGCGATGGGGCGGATGGGGCATGTGATGTATGCCGCGGCCTCGTACCTGGACCGGCACGGGCCGGTCGACGATCCGCGCGACCACCGCTTTGCCCTGCCGGGACCGGAGGCGCGCGGCGCCCCCTACATGCGCTGGCTGCAGGACCGCATCGGCCCCGAGAACATCCTGGTCACCGCCAACGAGGCCACCGCGCGCGAGGCGGTGATCCGCGCCGGGCTGGCGGTCGGTGCCTTGCCCGACAGCCTGGCGCACGGCCTGCTGCCCGCGCTGAGCCTGCCGGAATGGGATTCCAACCTTTGGCTGGTCACCCATGTCGACCTGCATCGCACCCCGAAGGTCCAGGCCGCGCTGGCGGCGCTGCGCGACGGCTGAGCCCTTCCCCTCGGCCCCGGCTTGGGGCAGCGTGCGCCGCAGGAGGACCCATGACCCTTTTCCGCCCATTGCCTGACCGGACCGTCCGATGATCACCGCGCGGATGAGCGCATCCGACTGGGGCCTTCTGCTGCTGCTGTCACTGATCTGGGGTGGTTCGTTCTTCCTGATCGCGCTGATCGTGGGGCATATGCCGGTCCTGTGGGTGGTGGCGCTGCGCGTGATGATCGCCGCCGCGGTCCTATGGGCCATCGTGCTGGCGACCGGGCGGGCACTGCCGCGCGGGGCGGGGCTGTGGGGCGCGTTCCTGGTGATGGGCGTCCTGAACAACGCCATCCCCTTTGGGCTGATCGTCTGGGCGCAGGGGTTCATCCCGGCCGGGCTGGCATCCATCCTGAACGCGACGACGCCGCTGTTCACGGTGCTGGTCTCGACCTTGGTGCTGGCGGATGAACGCGCGGGACTGATGCGCCTGGCCGGGGTCGCCCTGGGCCTGGGGGGTGTCGCGGTGATGATCGGCGTGGACGAACTGGCCGGTCACGGCCATGGCGTGCTGCCGCAACTGGCGATGCTGGGCGCCGCGATCAGCTATGCCTGGGCCGCGGCCTTTGGACGGCGGTTTCGTGCACAGGGCGTTGACCCGCTGGTCACGGCGGCGGGTATGGTGTCGGGCACCAGCGTCGTGCTGCTGCCGCTGGCATTGGCGCATGACGGGCTGCCGCCGGCGGCTCCTGCCCAGGTCTGGCTGGCGATCAGCCTGCTGGGGCTGGTCTGCACGGGGCTGGCCTATGTGCTGTTCTTTCGCATCCTAGGCCGGGCGGGGGCCACGAACATCTCTCTGGTGACGTTCCTGGTGCCGGTGTCGGCGAACCTGCTTGGCTGGCTGTTCCTGGACGAGGTTCTGGGCCTGCCGCAACTGCTGGGCATGGCGGTCATCGGGCTTGGGCTGGCGATGATCGACGGACGGCTGCTGCGGCGCTAGGACTGCCGGGGCGGCTTTCCATCCGGCGGCGCGGTCGCTAGGTTTCCCGTCGGGACAGGACAAGAGGCTGCTTGTGGCGCATATCATCGTGGTCGGAAACGAAAAGGGCGGCTCGGGCAAGTCGACCACCTCGATGCATGTGGCGACCGCGCTGGCGCGGATGGGGCACCGGGTCGGCGGGCTGGACCTGGACGTCCGCCAGCGCAGCTTTGGCCGCTATCTGGAGAATCGCGCCGCCTTCCTGGTGCGCAAGGGGCTGGACCTGCCCATGCCCGTGCTGGCGCCGCTGGGCGAGGGCGCCGATCCGCTGACACCCGCCCTGCGGCAACTGGAGGAGACGTGCGACTTCATCCTGCTGGATTGCCCCGGGTCGCATACCAAGCTGAGCCAGATGGCGCATACGGTCGCCGACACGCTGATCACGCCCCTGAACGACAGTTTCGTCGATTTCGACCTGCTGGCGCGCATGTCGCCCGACGGTGACGTGCTTGGTCCCTCGATCTATGCCGAGATGGTATGGGGCGCACGCCAGCTGCGCGCGCAGGCCGGGGCAGGGCCCATCGACTGGCTGGTGCTGAGAAACCGCCTGGGCAGCCAGCAGATGCACAACAAGCGCAAGGTCGGCGGCGCGCTGGCCGACCTGTCCAAGCGGATCGGGTTTCGGGTGGCGCCCGGATTTTCCGAACGCGTGATCTTTCGCGAGCTGTTTCCGAACGGGCTGACCCTGCTGGATCTGAAGGATGTCGGCACCGAGGCCATGAGCATGTCCCAGATCGCCGCGCGGCAGGAGTTGCGCGACCTGATCAACGAACTGCGCCTGCCGGGCGTCACCGTCACGTTCTGACAACGAAAGACGGCGGGCCGATGGCCCGCCGTTTGTTCCGTCCGGTGGCTGGATCAGGCCAGCATGCCCATCGGGTTTTCCAGATGGGCGACGATCGCCTCCAGCAGCTGCGCGCCCATGGCGCCGTCGATCACCCGGTGGTCCACCGACAGCGTCATCGACATGACGTTGCGCACCACGACCTCGCCCTTTTCGACGACCGGGGTCGGGATGCCCGCACCCACGGCCAGGATCGCGCCATGCGGCGGGTTGATGACCGCGTCGAAGTTCTCGATCCCGAACATGCCCAGGTTGCTGATCGCGAAGCTGCCGCCCTGATATTCATGCGGGGCCAGCTTCTTCGACTTGGCGCGCGCGGCCAGGTCCTTCATCTGCGCCGACAGCGCCGACAGGGTCTTCTGATGCGCGTCCTTCAGCACGGGCGTGAACAGCCCGCCCTCGATGGCCACGGCCACGGCGACGTCCGACGGTTTCAGCTTGAGGATGCGATCCCCCGCCCAGACCGCGTTCGCGTCAGGCACCTGCTGCAGCGCCAGGGCGCTGGCCTTGATGATGAAGTCGTTGACCGACAGCTTGACGCCACGGCTCTCCAGCTGCTTGTTCAGCGTGGCCCGGAACTCCATCAGCGCATCCAGCTTGGCCGAGCGGCGCAGATAGAAATGCGGGATGGTCTGCTTGGCTTCGGACAGGCGGGCGGCGATGGTGCGGCGCATGCCGTCCAGCGCGACCTCCTCGGTCTCGCGGTCGGCATACATCTTCAGCACAGCGTCGGTCGACAGACCCTTGGGGGCCTGGGCCGGGGCTGCGGCTGCCGCGGGGGCCGCCTTCGCCTCGGGCTGGGCCGCAGCCGACGCGGAGGGCTTGGCGTCACCTGCCTTGGCGTTCTCGACATCAGCCTTGACGATGCGGCCACGGGGGCCGCTGCCTTGGATCTGCGACAGGTCCAGACCCTTGTCCTTGGCGATGCGCCGCGCCAAGGGCGAGGCGAACACCCGGTTGCCCTTGGGTGCGTCGGCCTTGGCATCGCCGGCGACCGGCGCGCCGATCGGGCCGCCATAGCCCTTCTCGGCCGGTTCGGGCTCGGCATCCGCCTTGGGCTTGGGCTCTTCCTTGGCCTTGGGCGCGCTGATGTCGCCCGCCTCCTCGCCGTCCTCCAGCAGGACCGCGATGGCGGTGTTGACCTTGACCGCCGAGGTGCCCTCGGCGATCAGGATCTTGCCGATGCGGCCTTCGTCGACGGCCTCGAACTCCATCGTGGCCTTGTCGGTCTCGATCTCGGCGATGACGTCGCCGGACTTGACCTCGTCGCCTTCCTTGACCAGCCACTTGGCCAGCGTGCCCTCCTCCATCGTCGGGGAGAGGGCGGGCATCAGGATTTCCGTGGGCATCGCGCAGCTCCCTTACTTGTAGGTGACTTTTTTCACGGCTTCGACGATCTCGGCGGGCGTGATCAGCGCGTGCTTTTCCAGGTTGGCGGCATAGGGCATCGGCACGTCCTTGCCGGTGCAGTTGATGACGGGCGCGTCCAGATAGTCGAACGCGTTCTCCATCAGATAGGCCGAGATGTGGTTGCCGATGGCGCCCACGGGGAAGCCCTCCTCGACGGTCACGCAGCGGTTGGTCCGCTTGACCGATTCCAGGATTGCGTCATAGTCCAGCGGTCGCAGGGTGCGCAGGTCGATCACGTCGGCCTCGATGCCCTCCTCGGCCAGCTTGGCCGCGGCCTCCAGCGCATGCGCCACACCGATGCCGAAGCTGACCAGCGTCACGTCGTCGCCCGACCGGACCGTGTTGGCCTTGCCGAAGGGAATGGTGAAGTCCTCAAGGTCCGGCACCTCGAAGCTGCGGCCATACAGGATCTCGTTCTCCAGGAAGATGACCGGGTTGTTGTCGCGGATCGCCTGCTTCATCAGGCCCTTCGCGTCGGCGGCCGAATAGGGCATCACGACCTTCAGGCCCGGAATGGCCGCGTACCATGCGGCGTAATCCTGGCTGTGCTGCGCGCCCACGCGGGCGGCGGCACCGTTCGGGCCACGGAACACGATCGGACAGCCCATCTGGCCCCCCGACATGTACAGCGTCTTTGCGGCTGAGTTGATGATGTGGTCGATCGCCTGCATGGCGAAGTTGAAGGTCATGAACTCGACGATCGGACGCAGGCCGGCCAGGGCCGCCCCCGTGCCGATGCCGGCAAAGCCGATCTCGGAGATGGGCGTGTCCACGACGCGGCGGGGGCCGAACCGCTCCAGCAGGCCTTGGCTGATCTTGTAGGCGCCTTGGTATTCGCCCACTTCCTCGCCCATCAGGAAGACGGTCTCGTCGCGGTCCATCTCTTCGGCCATGGCCTCGCGCAGGGCTTCCCGCACGGTCATGGTCTTCATCTTGGTGCCCTCGGGCCAGTCGGGGCTGCGCGGCTTGGGCTGCGGGGTCACGACCTCCTCGATGGCGGATTCGCCGGGCTGGGCGCCGTCATCCTTCTTGGGGGCTTCGGCCGGTTTGGCCTCGGCCTTGGGGGCAGGGGCCGCGTCGGCGTCCTCTCCCTCCTCAACCAGCACCGCGATGGGGGTGTTCACGGCGACGCCCTGGGTGCCCTCGGCCACCAGCAGCTTGCCCATGATCCCCTCGTCGACGGCCTCGAACTCCATCGTGGCCTTGTCGGTCTCGATCTCGGCGATGACGTCGCCGGATTTCACCGCGTCGCCCTCTTTCTTCAGCCATTTCGCCAGCGTGCCTTCCTCCATCGTGGGGGACAGGGCGGGCATCAGGATTTCAATTGCCATGTGACGGTCCCCCTCAGGCGTTCTCTTCGGCGCTGCCCTGGGGCAGTTCGTCGGCATAGATGTCGGTCCACAGCTCGGCCAGGTCGGGCTCGGGGCTGTCCTTGGCGAATTCCGCGGAATCGTTGACGATGTCCTTGATTTCCTTGTCCAGCGCCTTGAGGTCCTCCTCGGTGGCATGCTTGCCGGTCAGCAGCATCTCACGGATGTTCTCGATTGGGTCACGCTCGTCGCGCATCTTCTGGACCTCCTCGCGGGTCCGGTACTTGGCCGGGTCCGACATCGAGTGCCCGCGATAGCGGTAGGTCATGACCTCCAAGATGTATGGGCCCTTGCCGGCGCGGCAATGCGCCACGGCCTTTTCGCCCGCTGCCTTGACCGCCAGCACGTCCATGCCGTCGACCTGTTCGCCGGGGATGCCGAAGGCCTCTCCGCGGCCGAAGAAGGTCGTCGATTTCGTCGACCGCTTGACCGACATGCCCATGGCATACTGGTTGTTCTCGATCACGAAGACGACCGGCAGGTCCCACAGCTCGGCCATGTTGTAGGTCTCGTAGACCTGGCCCTGGTTCGCCGCACCATCGCCGAAATAGGTGAAGGTGACGTTGTCGTTGCCCAGATATTTGTCCGCGAAGGCCAGACCCGCGCCAAGCGGCACCTGCGCCGCGACGATGCCGTGGCCGCCATAGAAATGCTTTTCGCGGCTGAACATGTGCATGCTGCCGCCCTTGCCCTTGGAATAGCCGTCCTGACGCCCGGTCAGCTCGGCCATGACGCCGCGCGCCTCCATCCCGCAGGCCAGCATGTGACCGTGGTCACGATAGCTGGTGATGCGCTTGTCGCCGTCCTTGGCGCAGGCCTCCAGACCCACCACGACGGCCTCCTGGCCGATATACAAGTGGCAGAACCCGCCGATCAGGCCCATGCCGTACAGCTGGCCGGCCTTCTCCTCGAATCGGCGGATCAGCAGCATGTCGCGATAGTATTTCAGCAACTCTTCCTTCGACGTGTTCGAAGGAGCCCCCTGCTGGGGGCTTGGTTTTCTGGCCATGCGGCGTGTCCTCCTGGAAGCGTGGCGGATAGTTCAGCGTTAAACTATCCGTAGCGCATCACCGACAGCCGTGCAATCCCGGCCCTAGCGCAGCAGGATCTCGTCCGCGCGCAGCAGGCCCAGCACCTCGCGGGCGCGTTCGTCCAAGAGGTCCAGGTCCAGATAATCGTCCGACAGGCGACGGGTCAGGTTCTGCATGCGAGTCACGTCGGCCTGCAGCAGGTCGCGGGCCTCGCGCAGATCCTCGGTCTCGGCCTGGATCTGGATCCGGCGCAGGATGCCCGACGGGCCCTGCACCGCGGCATAGGCGAAATACAGACCGACCAGGACGGTCAGAACCAGGAACACGGTGGCGCCGATGGACAGACGTTGAGGCATGGCAGGGAATCCTTGTGGCCGGGCCGATCATGGCACAGCGCAATCGGCGGGGGAATCCCCGTCAGGCGCGCTCGCGGAACATCGCCTCGATCTGGCGGGCGTGCTCGGCCAGACCCCAGGGGGCGTTGAGCACGAACATGCCCGATCCGATCATCGAATGACCGGGACGGGCAGGGGGAAACGACACCTCGGACAGCAGGGCATCAGGGAAATCGCTGACCAGCTGCGCGGTCATGCCCATGTGGCGGTGATCGGTCAGGATCGGATACCACAGCGCGATGACGCCCACGTTCCACTTGCGCGCGATCAGGCCGATCTGGCGCGGGATCGCGGCATAATCTGCCTTGACCTCATAGCTGGGGTCGATCAGCAGCAGGCCGCGGCGCGGATCGGGCGGACAGACCGCCTGCGCCATCGCGAAGCCGTCCTGCTGGTGCAGGGTGGCAAAGCCCGCCACACGGCGCAGGGCCTGAAATTCGGCGGGGTGCAGTTCGGCCAGATGCGCCTTGTCCTCGTGGCGCAGGAAATGCCCCGCGATCAGCGGTGAACCGGGATAGGCCTGCGCGCCCCGCAGGTCGCGCACGGCCCGCAGCGCCTGCATCAGCGGGTGATCCTGCGGCAGCCAGTGTTCGACCGTGGCACGCGCGATGCCCTGCGCGGCCTCCTGCGTCTTCTGCGCCTCGGCGCCGGTCAGGTCATAAAGGCCACGACCCGCATGGGTTTCCAGATAGGAAAGCGGCTTGTCCTTGCGGGTCAGGTATTCCAGCGCGACTGCCAGCAGGGCGTGCTTGTGCAGGTCGGCCAGGTTCCCGGCATGATAGGCGTGTTGATAGCTGAGCATCCGCCAGCCTTAGCGTGGGCGCACGGCGGGGAAAAGACGTCAATCGGCGCGGCGCAGTTCTGACCGGCCCTTCAGCACCTGGTCGCCGTCATCCTGTTCGATCAGGTAGGCGGGATCGTCCTTGGACGCCCGTCGGCTGATCTTGCTGCCCTTGATCGTCCGTGTGACGTCATCGGTGAAGATGTCAGTAATCTTTCCGGTCGCCTTGTGGCCCGACCAGTCCCATTCCACCTTGGTGCCCTTGCGCAGAATCATGCGGCCTCCGACTGCGTGTCGGGGGCAATGCGTCATGGGGGCGATGGGTTCCGGAGGAAGGGCGCGGCGACCTCCAGGGAGGAGGAGGGAGGTCGCCGCTGAACGCTGGCCCAGGGAGGAGGAGGGGCCGCGTATGGGTCGCGGTTCCGGCCAGGGAGGAGGAGAGGCCATCACCGCTTACGACCGGGCAGGGAGGAGGAGAGCCCGTCGTATCCGTGTGCCGCGATCGGTGCGGCTATGAAGGCGCGGCGACCTCCAGGGAGGAGGAGGGAGGTCGCCGCTGAACGCTGGCCCAGGGAGGAGGAGGGGCCGCGTATGGGGTGCGGTAGGGCCAGGGAGGAGGAGAGGCCGTACCGCGAACGCCTGGTCCGGGAGGGAGGAGGAGAGGACCGGGCGTATCAGCGTGCCGCGAATGGGGCGGCTATGAAACTTTTTGCGGCGACCCCTGGGAGGGAGGAGTGGGGCCGCCGCCTGGCACGTGAACCCGGGGAGGAGGATCGGGTTCCAGTGCGTCTTTTGGGCGGCACCCTCCAGGGAGGAGGAGAGGAGGATGCCGCCGGTCCCGGACCCAGGGAGGAGGAGAGGGCCGGGAATGCGAATTCTTGGTGTCCCAGGATTACTGGGCCGAACCCCATGCCGCTTCGTGCGCCAGGCGGGTGATCATCGAGCGGCTGATGCCCAGATCGTCCAGATCGCGGGTGGTCAGGGCATTCAGTTCGCGCACGGTCTGGCGGTAAACGGCGCGGCGGGCGCGGTTTTCCTGCATCCGCTGGATCGCGCTCAGCAGGCGGCCACGCAGGCCGGCGTCGGCGGTGGCGTTGTGTGCTTGGGCGATAACAGCCATGGTCGTATCCTTTCGGTTCATCTCGTCTGCGCCGTTCCCGGATTGGCCCGGCGTTTCGTTGAGTTGAAGATGGCCCCATCGACGGCGTTTCACAACGGATGGTTTCGTAATGCTGCCATGCAGCAATTGCATAGCCAAGGCTGACCTATTGCCTTCTTTAACGATGAATTAACGACATAAAATTGACACGATACATCTGTTAGCGTTCACGCCGCGGGCGCAAAAATCACCTGTTTGAAAGCGGTTAGCGCCGTGCGGTACGGATTGTCGCAGGGGGTGTTGAGGGTCCCGTCTCTATGCTTCATGCTGCCGGGCGAACAAAGACACAGGTCCCTCACATGCCCGTCACACGCGAAACGATCCTTACGGCAATCTCGGATATTGCCCTTCCGCAGGGAGGGACGCTGGGTCAGGCCGACCTGATCCGCGCGCTGACCATCGACCACGAGACGGTGCGATTCGTGCTTGAGGTCGAGAATGCGGCCACCGCGCAGGCCATGGCCCCGGTCGAGGCCGAGGCCCGTGCCCGGCTGGAACGTATTCCCGGTGTGGCCAAGGTCCAGATCGTCATGACCGCCCCCGCCAAGCCCGCGCCGCCAAAGGCCGTATCGGGGCAGGGCGCCGCCCCGTCCCTGAAGATCGGCGGGCATCCCACGCCCCAGGCCGGTCCGCAGGCGATTCCCGGCGTGCGCCACATCATCGCCGTCGGATCCGGCAAGGGCGGTGTCGGGAAATCCACCGTCACCTCGAACCTTGCCGTCGCCCTGGCGCGCGCGGGGCGCAAGGTCGGCCTGCTGGATGCCGACATCTATGGCCCGTCGCAGCCGCGCATGATGGGCGTCTCGGGCCGGCCTGCCAGCCCGGACGGACAGCGGATCGATCCCATGCATGCGCATGGCGTCACCGTCATGTCGATCGGACTGATGCTGAAGGAGGGCGAGGCGCTGGTTTGGCGCGGCCCGATGCTGATGGGCGCGCTGCAGCAGCTGTTGCAGCAGGTGAACTGGGGCGAACTGGACGTCCTGCTGATCGACCTGCCGCCCGGCACCGGCGACGTGCAGCTGTCGCTGTGCCAGAAGGCCCCCGTCACCGGTGCGATCATCGTGTCCACGCCGCAGGACGTGGCGCTGCTGGACGCGCGCCGTGCGATCGACATGTTCGGCAAGCTAAAGACACCGGTCCTGGGCCTGGTCGAGAACATGTCGACCTATATCTGCCCCAAATGCGGGCACGAGGCGCATCTGTTCGGCCATGGCGGCGTCGCGGCCGAGGCCGAGGCGCTGAACTTGCCGTTCCTGGGCGCCCTGCCGCTGGAGCTGGAGGTCCGGCTGGCCGGCGATTCGGGACGACCGGTGGCCCTGGGCGATGGTGCCGTGTCCGAGGCCTATGCCCGCCTGGCCGACCGTCTGGTGCAGGGCGGCATCGCCTGATCTGCGCGAAATCCGGGCTTGCTTTGGGAATGCACGGGACGGTTGGGAAATTGCGGGAAGTAAGGCTCAAATGACCTCTCGATTTCGTGATCGTCCGTGATCTGTTCCAAAAGTTTTGCAAGGCTGCCCGGATTTTCGACTTGCAGGGCTTTGAACTGTGGTGAAATGGACCCAGTGACCGGCAAAATGCGTTTGTTACTCGCCTTCTAGATGTAGTGTGGCTTTCGCGTCACGCCACCAAACTTTGCCGCATCACTGCCGCGTCAGCGGCGTTTTTTGATTCGGGCTGAGGCAAAAGCTGCGGCGGAATGCGGCTGGTGGCCCAAGAATACCGTTGCTTCCCATGAAATCCCATGTCACAACCGGATCACGAAAACGGGCAGTTCAAGGGGCGCCAAGACCCCGGACAGGCGAAGCAGACTTCATACAGGCAACCGTTTTCCAACATAGCCGGCCCGCGTCCGCGAGCAGCACCTCCCCCAGGTGGCGTGCGACGGGTCGGCAACCAACCCCGCAAAGGGGCCCGGGTAAATCGGGAACGAGGGCGGCGGATCGGGCAGTGGCAGCGGCCCGATCCGCCCTTTCTCTTTCGGACGTCCCGAAAGAGCAGGACAGTGAGGGCGGGCCCAGGTGGCGCGGAAGTTCAGAGGCACCGAAACCGTCAAGGTCGATGGCAAGGGTCGGATGTCGATCCCGGCCCGGCTGCGCCGCGTGTTCGATGCCGGCGACCCGTCATTCTCGGGGACGAACACCGGGCGCACGCAGCTGGTGGCGGTCTATGGTCCCGACTGGTGGAACTGGCTGGAGCTGTACACCATCGAGGCCATTGAGCAGATCGACGAGCAGATCGACCGCCTGACGCGCGGCAGCCAGGAGCGCCGCTGGCTGGAGCTGCTGATGAACGGACAGTCCACCGACCTTGAGATCGACCGCGAGGGCCGCCTGGTCCTGCCCGCAAAGCTGCGCGACAGGCTGGGCTTTGCCGACGGGACCGAGACGATCTTTGAATCGCGCGGCGACTACATCCAGGTCTATCACCCCGAATCGCGTCCTAAGGACGTGCAGGCGCTGGAGGATTTCGCGGCCAGCAAGGGCCCCGAATTCGACCCCCGCGCCTTCCTGCAGCAATCCTCCGAGGGCTAGGGCATGGCGGATCCGCATATTCCGGTCCTGCTGGCGCCGCTGCTGCGCGCAACCGCACCCATCGGGGGCGTCTGGCTGGACGGCACGTTCGGCGCGGGCGGCTATGCCCGGGGCCTGCTGGATGCGGGGGCCGACCTGGTCATCGGCGTCGACCGCGACCCGTCGGTGTTTCGAATGGCCGAGGCATGGCGCGGCCAGTACGGCGACCGCCTGCGCCTGGTTGAGGGCACGTTTTCCGACATGGACGTCCTGGCCGGTCAGCCGCTGGACGGGGTGGTGCTGGACCTCGGCGTCAGCTCGATGCAGCTGGACCAGGCGGATCGCGGGTTCTCGTTCATGCGGGACGGGCCGCTGGACATGCGGATGGGCGGCGACGTGCCGTCCGCCGCGGACCTTCTGAACAGCGCCGAGGAATCGGACATCGCGGACGTGCTGTATCATTACGGAGAGGAGCGCGCCGCGCGCCGCATCGCGCGTGCCATCGTGGCCGCGCGCCCGCTGACCCGGACCACGCAGCTGACCCAGGTGGTCACCGGCTGCCTGCCGCGCGCCAAGCCGGGGCAGAGTCATCCCGCGACGCGCAGCTTTCAGGCGATCCGCATCTGGGTGAACGACGAGTTCGGTCAGCTGGTCGCGGGCCTGTCGGCCGCCGAGCGCGCGTTGAAGCCGGGCGGCCAGCTGGCCGTCGTCAGCTTTCATTCGCTGGAGGACCGGATCGTCAAGCGCTTCATGCAGGCACGGTCCGATGCGGGCGGCGGCGGCAACCGCTATGCGCCGGTCACGCAGGTCGTGGAGCCGGCCTTCCGCCTGCCCTTCCGCCGTGCGATCGGTCCCGACCCCGAGGAGCTGGACGTGAACCCGCGCGCGCGTTCAGCCTTGCTGCGCGTGGCCGTGCGGACCGACGCCGCGGCGGGCGAGGTCGATGCCCGGTCGCTGGCCATGCCGCATCTTCCGGGAGCTGCGTGATGCGGTCGTTGACCTGTCTGGCCTGCGTGCTGATGCTGATGGGACTGGCCTTCTGGGCCTATCGCGAGAACTACGCCACCCAGGCCGCCATCGGAGAGATGTCCCAGGTCCAGCGCCAGATCGCGGGCCTGCGCGAGGAGCTGGGCGTGCTGCGGGCCGAATGGGCCTTCCTGAACCGCCCCGACCGCCTGCGCCAGCTGGTCGACCTGAACTTCGACCGGCTGGAACTGGGTCCGGTCGAATCGGGGCAGTTCCTGGACCTGGACCACATCGACTATCCCAAGCCGCCCCCGCCGTCGGCCGACATGGTCACCGACCTTCTGCCCGAAACCGATCCTGCCGAGGAGCCTCAGCCATGATCCGCACCCCCCTGCGCCCCCTGGCCCGCATCCTGAGAGCGCGCGAGCGCGGCGAGAACCCCGACGACATCGAGGCCGAGAACCGCCGCCGCCGCCACGAACAGATCCAGGACCGCGCCCGCAGGCGCGCCGAAGGTCGGCTGATCGTCATGGCGGGCTGTTTCATGCTGGCCTTCGGCACGGTCGCGGTGCGCATGGGGACGCTCGCCTCCAGCGCGGCGGCAGAACCGCGGGCGCAGGTGCTGTCGTCGCAGATCATCTCTCAACGGGCGGACATCACCGACCGGCGGGGCAGGGTGCTGGCCACGAACCTGCTGACCCATTCGGTCTATGCCCATCCCCACCAGATGGTCGATCCCATCGGCACCGCGCAGGGCCTGGCCGAGATCTTTCCCGACCTGGACGTACAGCGCCTGACCCGCGACTTCACCGGCAACCGCAAGTTCATGTGGATCAAGCGCAAGATCAGCCCCGAGCAGATGCAGGCCGTCCACGACCTGGGCGAGCCCGGCCTGCTGTTCGGCCCGCGAGAGATGCGCATCTATCCCAATGCCGACCTGGCCAGCCACATCCTGGGCGGGTCCGGCTTCGGCAGCGAAGGCGTGAACAGCGCCGAGGTCATCGGCGTCGCAGGCGTCGAGAAGGCGTTCGACGCCTGGCTGCGCGATCCCGGCAACGAGGGGGCGCCGCTGGCCCTGTCCATCGACCTGACGCTGCAGCAGGCGATGGAGGACGTGCTGGCCTCGGGCATGAACGTCATGAACGCCAAGGGCGCGACCGGCATCCTGATGGAGGTCGAGACCGGAGAGATCCTGGCCATGGCCAGCCTGCCCGATTTCGACCCCAATGACCGTCCCCGCCCGCTGCTGACCGGAGAGCCGTCGGACAGCCCGCTGTTCAACCGCGCCGTCCAGGGCCAGTACGAGCTGGGTTCGACCTTCAAGATATTCCCGGTCGCGCAGGCGCTGGACCTGGGGCTGGTCAACCCCGCGTCGGGCATCAATGCTGCAGCACCCATGCGGATCGGCCGGTTCCTGATCAACGATTTCCACAATTACGGCAAGGAACTGAGCGTGACGGACGTCATCGTGAAGTCCTCGAACGTGGGAACGGTGCGCATCGCGCAGCTGATCGGGCCCGAGCGGCAGAAGGATTTCCTGGAGAAGCTTGGCCTGTTCGTGCCGACCTCCATCGAGATGGTCGAGGCCCCCACCGGACAGCCGCTGGTGCCCACGCGCTGGCCCGCCGTCACTGCGGCGACGGTCAGTTTCGGCCACGGGCTGGCGGCCAGCCCGCTGCACTTGGCGGCCGCCTATGCGACGATCGCGAATGGCGGCAAGCGCGTGACGCCCACGCTGGTGCATGGACGACAACGCCCCGAGGGTGAACAGGTGCTGTCGCCTCGTGCCGCCGCGATGGCTGTCGACATGTTGCGCCAGGTCGTCACCCGCGGCACCGCCCGCCAGGCCGAGGTTCCGGGATACGAGGTCGCGGGCAAGACCGGTTCGGCGGACAAGCCCAGGGCCGCAGGCGGGTACTACGAGAACAAGATCATCGCGACCTTTGCGTCGGTCTTTCCCGCCAGCGATCCGAAATACGTCCTGATCACCATGCTGGACGAGCCGTCAACGACCATCAACGGGACTGCGGTGCGTACCGCAGGTCATACCGTCGCGCCCGTCGCCGCGGAAATGGTCCGCCGCATCGGCCCGCTGCTGGGGCTGGAGCCGATCACCGACGAAATCCTGCCGACGATCACCGCGCGCTTCGAACCGCGTGTTGAACCCGACGAGGAGGCTGCGGTAAGGCTCGTCGCAAATCAATGACGGGTGGGACTGTGGACAAGGACGACGTGACGCTGTCGCAGCTGGGGCTGCGCGCCCCCGGTGGGCGTGACCCGCGGATCACGGGGCTGTCCATCGACAGCCGCACGGTCAAGCCCGGGCACCTGTTCGCGGCCCTGCCGGGATCGGCCGTCCATGGCGGCGAATTCATCCAGTACGCGCTGCGCATGCAGGCCGCCGCCGTCCTGACCGACCGCCAGGGCGCCGAGATCGCCGCCGACGTCCTGTTGGGCTGGGACGGGGCGCTGATCGTGGCCGAGGATCCGCGCGCAGCCCTGGCCGGCGCGGCGTCGCTGTGGTTCGCCGATCAGCCCGACCATGTCGTGGCCGTCACCGGCACCAGCGGCAAGACCAGCGTGGCCAGCTTTACCCGCCAGATCTGGCAGGCGCTGGGCCACAAGGCGATCAGCTTGGGCACGATGGGGGTCGAGGGCGATCACCAGGCAAAGCTCGCCCATACCACCCCCGATCCGCTGACCCTGCACCGCGTCCTGGCCGAGGCGGTCGCCGCGGGCGTCACCCATGCCGCGATGGAGGCCTCCAGCCACGGACTGGATCAGCGCCGCCTGGACGGGGTGCGGGTCGAGGCCGGGGCCTTCACCAATTTCAGCCAGGATCACCTGGATTACCACGCGGGCTTCGACGAATATTTCGCGGCCAAGGCGCTGCTGTTCAATCGCGTGCTGGAGGACGGCGCCGCTGCCGTCATCAACATCGACAGCCAGCGCGGCCGCCAGATGGCCGACATCGCGACCGATCGCGGCCTGGCCCTGACCACCGTCGGCACCGGAGAGGCCGCGATGCTGCGCATCCTGGGCCAGCGCTATGACGCGACGGGGCAGGATCTGCGGTTCTCGGTGATGGGGCGGGCCCATCTGGTACGGCTGCCGCTGATCGGCGGGTTCCAGGCGGAAAACGTGCTGGCGGCGATGGGCCTGTGCCTGGCCTCGGGCGACAGCGCCGACGACATCCTGCGCGTGCTGCCGCAGCTGACCACCGTGCGGGGCCGGATGCAGCTGGTCGCGCAGCGCGAGAACGGTGCGGCGGTCTTTGTCGATTACGCCCACAAGCCGGGCGCGGTGGTTGCGGCTCTGCAATCGCTGCGCCCGCATGTGATGGGTCGCATCGTCTGCATCATCGGCGCGGGCGGCGACCGCGACCGGGGCAAGCGCCCGCTGATGGGCGAGGCCGCGCGCGATCATGCCGACGTGGTGATCGTCACCGACGACAACCCCCGGACCGAGGACCCGGCCCTGATCCGTGCCGCCGTCATGGCCAGCGCGGGCCCCGACGCGACCGAGATCGCCGACCGGGCCGAGGCGATCCTGCGCGGCGTCGATGCGCTGCAACCGGGCGACGCGCTGCTGATCTGCGGCAAGGGCCATGAGACCGGCCAGATCGTGGGGCAGGACGTCTATCCCTTCGACGATGCCGAACAGGCCTCGGTCGCGGTGGCGGCACTGGACGGGCGCATATGACACTCTGGACATCCGATGACGCCGCCGCCGCCACTGGCGGGCGGGTGACGGCCGCATGGACCGCTTCGGGCGTGTCCATCGACACGCGCACCATCGCCCCCGGCGATCTGTTCGTCGCGCTGCAGGCCGACCGCGACGGGCATGATTTCGTGGCGCAGGCCCTGGCCAGGGGGGCGGCCGCCGCGCTGGTCAGCCGCATCCCCGACGGCGTGGCGTCTGACGCGCCACTGCTGGTGGTGCCCGATGTGCTGCGCGGCTTGGAGGATCTGGGCCGGGCGGGCCGCGCCCGCATGACGGGCCGGGTCATCGCCATCACCGGGTCGGTCGGCAAGACCTCGACCAAGGAGATGGCGCGGATCGCGCTGGCGGGGCAGGGCGTGATCCACGCGGCCGAGGCCAGCTACAACAACCATTGGGGCGTGCCGCTGACGCTGGCGCGCATGCCAGCCGCGACCGATTTCGCGATCATCGAGATCGGCATGAACCATCCCGGAGAGATCGCGCCCCTGTCGCGCATGGCGCGGCCGCATGTGGCGCTGATCACCACGGTGGCCGCCGCCCATCTGGAGGCCTTCGGCGCGATCGAAGGCATCGCCCGCGAAAAGGGTGCGATCTTCGAGGGGCTGCAGCCCGTGGGTCACGCGATCCTGCCCGAGGATCTGCCCGTGACCCAGATCCTGCGGGATTGCGCGGACCGGGCCGGCGCGGTGGTCGTGGGTTTTGGCGAACACGGCGTGGCGCGTCCGCTGCGCATCGTGCCGCAGGACGGGGCGCTGTCGTGCCATGCCCGCATCATGGGCGACACGCTGGCCTTCACCCTGCCCACCACGGGACGGCATTTCGCGATGAATGCCGTCGGCGTGCTGGCCGCGCTGGGCGCGGCGGGGGCCGACCTTGCGCAGGCCGCCGCGCATATGTCGGACTGGCACCCCCCACAAGGGCGCGGCGCGGTCGAGACGCTGGGCGGCATCCGCCTGATCGACGACGCCTTCAACGCCAACCCGGCATCGCTGTCCGCGGGGCTTGCCACGCTGGCGGGCCTGCAGGGCGGCCGCCGGGTGGCGATTCTGGGCGACATGCTGGAGCTGGGCACGGAAGAGGTCGCGATGCATCGCGCCGTGGCCGACGATCTCTCCATGGCCGCGATCGACCTGGTCCATTGTGCCGGCTCCCTGATGCGGCACCTGCACGAGGCCCTGCCTGCGGACAAGCGCGGGCTGTGGACGCAAACGGCGGCCGAACTGGCCGCCCACCCCGACAAACTGATTTCCGCCGGCGACATCGTGCTGGTGAAAGGCTCGAAATCCTCACGGATCTCGATGGTGGTCCAGGCGCTGCGCGCCGGTGCCGCCCAAGACAAAGGATAATGCCATGCTCTATTGGCTCAGCAACCTGTCCGAGGGCGGGGATTTCTTCAACCTGTTCCGATACATCACCTTCCGGGCGGGGGCCGCGTTCTTCACCGCGCTGTTCTTCGGCTTCATCTTCGGACGGCCGCTGATCAACTATCTGCGCCGCGTCCAGAAGAAGGGCCAGCCGATCCGCGACGACGGCCCGCAGAGCCACCTGGCCAAGGCGGGCACGCCGACGATGGGCGGGTTGCTGATCCTGTCGGCGCTGCTGTTCTCGACCCTTCTTTGGGCGCGGCTGGACAACGGCTATGTCTGGATCGTGCTGCTGGTGACCGCGGGCTTTGCGATGATCGGCTTTGCCGACGACTACGCCAAGGTGACCAAGCACAACACCAAGGGCGTCAGTTCGCGCATGCGGATGCTGCTGGGGCTGGGCATCGCGGCCTGCGCCGGGATCGCGGCGTCGCTGCTGCATCCCGCGGGGCTGACCAACCAGTTGGCATTGCCGATCTTCAAGGATGTCCTGGTCAACCTGGGCTGGTTCTTCGTGCCGTTCGCGATGATCGTGATCGTGGGCGCGGCCAATGCGGTCAATCTGACCGACGGTCTGGACGGGCTGGCGATCATGCCCGTGATGATCGCCGCGGGCACACTGGGCATCATCGCCTATACGGTGGGTCGCGTCGACTTCACCGAATATCTGGGCGTCCACCACGTTCCCGGCAGCGGAGAGATCCTGATCTTTGTCGCCGCCCTGATCGGCGGGGGACTGGGCTTTCTGTGGTACAACGCCCCGCCGGCTGCGGTGTTCATGGGCGATACCGGATCGCTGGCCCTGGGCGGGGCGCTGGGCGCCATCGCCGTCGTCACCAAGCATGAGATCGTGCTGGCCATCGTCGGTGGCCTGTTCGTGGTCGAGGCCCTGTCGGTCATCATCCAGGTGCTGTATTTCAAGCGGACCGGCAAGCGGGTCTTCCTGATGGCTCCCATCCACCACCATTTCGAGAAGAAGGGGTGGGGAGAGGCGCAGATCGTCATCCGCTTCTGGATCATCGCGCTGATTCTGGCGCTGATCGGCTTGGCGACGCTGAAGCTGCGCTGATACCGTCCCGTTTTCGCAAGGAGCCACCCATGATACCCGTTCAGGGCGTCGAAGAACTGACCGTCGCGGTGCTGGGGCTTGGCCGGTCCGGCAAGGCGACCGCCGCGGCTCTGGCCGCGGGCGGGGCGCGGGTCGTGGCCTGGGATGACGGCGTCGATACGCGCGACGCGGCCCAGGCCGATGGCCTGAGCATCCTTGACCTGACGCGCGAGGCGAACTGGCAGGGCATCGCGATGCTGATCGTTAGCCCCGGCATCCCGCATCTGTATCCCCGTCCGCACCCGGCCATCGCGATGGCATGGCAGCTTGGCGTTCCGGTCGATAACGACATCGGCCTGTTCTTCCGCAGCTATGCGACCCGCGACTGGGACCAGTTCGACCGCGCGCCTCGGGTGATCGCGGTCACCGGGTCGAACGGCAAGTCGACGACCACCGCGCTGATCCACCACGTGCTGGAGGAATGCGGCCGCCCCACGCAGATGGGCGGCAATATCGGCACGGGCGTGCTGTCGCTGGAGCCAGCGGTCGAGGCAGAGGTCGTGGTGCTGGAACTGTCCAGCTATCAGACCGAACTAGCGCGGGCGCTGACGCCCGACGTGGCGGTCATGACCAACCTGTCGCCCGACCACCTGGACCGCCATGCCGGCCTGGGCGGCTATTTCGCGGCAAAACGGCGGCTGTTCTCCGAGGGCGGTCCGGACCGGGCCGTGATCGGCATCGACGACCCCGAGGGGTCGTATCTGGCCAACCAGCTGTCGATGGGTCCCACCGACGACCGGGTGATCCGGGTGTCGTCGGGACAGAAGCTGGACCGGGCGGCGTGGTCGGTCTTTGCGCGCAAGGGCTTCCTGTCCGAGTATCGCAAGGGGCGGCAGGCGGCATCGATTGACCTGCGCGCGATGCAGGGTCTGCCCGGCGCGCACAACCATCAGAACGCCTGCGCGGCCTATGCCGCCTGCCGCGCCGTGGGCCTGGCCCCGCGCGAGATCGAGGCCGCGTTCCACAGCTTTGCGGGTCTGCCGCATCGCAGCCAGACGGTCGCCCAGATCGACGGCGTCCGGTATGTCAATGACAGCAAGGCTACCAATGTGGATGCCGCCGCCAAGGCGCTGCAGGCCTTTCCGCGAATCCGCTGGATCGCCGGGGGCCTGGGCAAGGAGGGCGGCATCGCGGCCCTGCAGCCGCATCTGGGTGCGGTCGCCAAGGCCTATCTGATCGGCCATTCGGCCCGCGACTTTGCGCTGGAGATCGGCCAGACCCCGTACGAGATCGCCGACACGATGGAGCAGGCCGTCGCCCGTGCCGCGGCCGAGGCCGAGCCGGGCGACACCGTCCTGCTTGCCCCCGCCGCCGCCAGCTTTGACCAGTATCCGAACTTCGAAAAGCGGGGAGAGCATTTCGTGGTGCTGGTCCAGGCACTGGCCGCAGGGGCCTGAAGGTCAGGCCCAGTTCGGCGGGCGCTTTTCCAGAAAGGCGCCGATCCCCTCGACCGTCTCGGGCAGGGCCATGTTCGTGCACATGACCTGCGCCGTGGCCGCATAGGCGGCGGCCGTTCCCCGTCCCAGCTGGTCGTGGAAGGCGCGCTTGCCCATGCGGATCACCTGGGGCGGCTTGGCCGCGATGCTGTCGGCCAGTCGCATCGTCTCTGCCTCCAGATCCGCGGCGGGGACGACGCGGTTGACCAGGCCCAGCTCCACCGCGCGGGGGGCGGTAATGAAGTCGCCGGTGGTCAGCATCTCGAACGCGGCCTTGGGCGGGATGGCGCGGGTCAGGGCCACCATCGGCGTGGCGCAGAACAGTCCGATCGAGACCCCGTTGACCCCGAAGCGCGCCCCGTCTGCCGCGACAGCCATGTCGCAGGACGCGACCAGCTGGCAACCCGCCGCAGTGGCAACGCCCTGAACCTGGGCGATGACCGGCTGGGGCAGGGCGGGGATCATCTGCATCAGATGGGCGCAGCGGTCGAACAGATGCGCCAGTTGGTCCGGAGCCATCCCTTGCATCTGCCGCAGGTCGTGGCCGGCGCAGAAGGCCTTGCCCTCGGCCGCCAGGATCACGACCCGCGTCTCGTCGTCGATCCTGGCAAGGGCCGCGATCAGCGCCTCGATCATCTCCAGCGACAGGGCGTTGTAGGTCGCGGGCCGCGACAGCGTCAGGCGGGTCACGGGCCCAAGGTCGTGTCGCGTCAGCAGGTCGTCCATCTTGCATCCTCCCGAATTTGGCGAAAGCCTAGGCCGGGACGCATCGGGGGGAAAGCATGACGATCGTGATGGACAAGGATGCGCTGAACGCGTTCCTGGCGCGGGACTTTCCGCAGGTGGCCGGCAGCTATCGGGTGGAGGCGGTGACGGCGACGGGGCT
>NZ_JYGY01000005.1:376984-379378 GCF_000967825.1 Paracoccus sp. 228
TTGTGCCTAGGGGTGAAAGGCCAATCAAACTCGGAGATAGCTGGTTCTCCGCGAAAGCTATTTAGGTAGCGCCTCGGACGTATTCCCTGGGGGGTAGAGCACTGCATGGATGATGGGGGCCCACAGCCTTACTGAGTCTAAGCAAACTCCGAATACCCAGGAGAACTATCCGGGAGACACACGGCGGGTGCTAACGTCCGTCGTGGAGAGGGAAACAACCCTGACCAACAGCTAAGGCCCCCAATTCGTGGCTAAGTGGGAAAGCATGTGAGACTTCCAAAACAACCAGGAGGTTGGCTTAGAAGCAGCCATCCTTTAAAGATAGCGTAACAGCTCACTGGTCTAATCAAGAGGTCTTGCGGCGAAGATGTAACGGGGCTCAAGCCACGAGCCGAAGCTTTGGATGCACTTTAGAGTGCGTGGTAGCGGAGCGTTCTGTGATATAGAACGCTGCCTCTTTTGCCCAGCAATGGGTAACGGAGGCAATGTTCTGACTGTGAAGCCGGGCCGTGAGGCAACCGGTGGAGTGATCAGAAGTGAGAATGTTGACATGAGTAGCGACAAACAGGGTGAGAGACCCTGTCGCCGAAAGTCCAAGGGTTCCTGCTTAAAGCTAATCTGAGCAGGGTAAGCCGGCCCCTAAGGCGAGGCCGAAAGGCGTAGTCGATGGGAACCAGGTTAATATTCCTGGGCCAGGAGATGGTGACGGATCACAGAGCTCGTTCTTCCTTATCGGATTGGAAGGGCTGGTGAGTGGTCCCTGGAAATAGCCCTCCACAAGACCGTACCCTAAACCGACACAGGTGGACTGGTAGAGAATACCAAGGCGCTTGAGAGAACCACATTTAAGGAACTCGGCAAAATACCTCCGTAAGTTCGCGAGAAGGAGGCCCGGTTTTTGCGCAAGCAGAGGCCGGGGGCACAAACCAGGGGGTGGCGACTGTTTACTAAAAACACAGGGCTCTGCGAAGTCGTAAGACGACGTATAGGGTCTGACGCCTGCCCGGTGCCGGAAGGTTAAAAGGAGAGGTGCAAGCCTTGAATTGAAGCCCCGGTAAACGGCGGCCGTAACTATAACGGTCCTAAGGTAGCGAAATTCCTTGTCGGGTAAGTTCCGACCTGCACGAATGGCGTAACGACTTCCCCGCTGTCTCAAATGTGGACTCAGCGAAATTGAATTGTCTGTGAAGATGCAGACTTCCCGCGGTTAGACGGAAAGACCCCATGCACCTTTACTACAACTTCGCACTGGCATCAGGATTGCGATGTGCAGGATAGGCGGTAGGCTTTGAAGCGGGGACGCCAGTTCCCGTGGAGCCATCCTTGAGATACCGCCCTTCGCACTCTTGATGTCTAACCGCGGCCCGTTATCCGGGTCCGGGACCCTGCGTGGTGGGTAGTTTGACTGGGGCGGTCGCCTCCCAAACAGTAACGGAGGCGCGCGAAGGTTGGCTCAGACCGGTCGGAAATCGGTCGTTGAGTGCAATGGCAGAAGCCAGCCTGACTGCAAGACTGACAAGTCGAGCAGAGACGAAAGTCGGCCATAGTGATCCGGTGGTCCCGAGTGGAAGGGCCATCGCTCAACGGATAAAAGGTACGCTGGGGATAACAGGCTGATGATGCCCAAGAGTCCATATCGACGGCATCGTTTGGCACCTCGATGTCGGCTCATCTCATCCTGGGGCTGGAGCAGGTCCCAAGGGTACGGCTGTTCGCCGTTTAAAGAGGTACGTGAGCTGGGTTTAGAACGTCGTGAGACAGTTCGGTCCCTATCTGCCGTGGGTGTTGGAGACTTGAGAGGAGCTGCCCCTAGTACGAGAGGACCGGGGTGGACGTTCCACTGGTGGACCAGTTGTCGTGCCAACGGCAGTGCTGGGTAGCTATGAACGGACAGGATAAACGCTGAAGGCATCTAAGCGTGAAGCCCCCCTCAAAACAAGGTCTCCCTTGAGAGCCGTGGAAGACCACCACGTCGATAGGCCGGAGATGTAAGTGCAGCAATGCATTCAGTTGACCGGTACTAATGGCTCGATAGGCTTGATTTGATCCGGAAGAAGCAGGATTACCCTCCTTCCTCCAAAGCATCCTTGGACAATATCAGACCCCTCAAAAGGGTCCGACGCTGAGCGTTTCTTTCCTGGTCTGGTGGCCCTAGCGCGAGCAAAACACCCGATCCCATCCCGAACTCGGCCGTTAAGTGCCGCTGCGCCGATGGTACTGCGTCTTAAGACGTGGGAGAGTAGGTCACCGCCAGACCTGGTAAGAAACGCAATATCTCTCTGATACGATAATACAAACCCGATCAGGACAACCTTGGCGCGGGGTAGAGCAGCCCGGTAGCTCGTCAGGCTCATAACCTGAAGGTCACAGGTTCAAATCCTGTCCCCGCAACCA
>NZ_JYGY01000006.1:0-252377 GCF_000967825.1 Paracoccus sp. 228
GTCGGTGCGGGCGGCGACGGCGCGGGTGCCGTCGGTCAGGGTCAGTTGCGACAGGAACATGGATCAGACCTCGCGGTTCTTGTTGTAGACGTCGAAGAACACCGCGGCCAACAGGACCAGGCCCTTGATCACCTGCTGGTAATCGATGCCGATGCCCATGATGGACATGCCGTTGTTCATCACGCCCATGATGAAGGCGCCGACCACGGCGCCCACGATGCGGCCCACGCCCCCCGACATCGACGCCCCGCCGATGAAGACCGCGGCGATCACGTCCAGCTCGACCGCAAAGCCCGCGCGGGGCGTGGCGGTGTTCAGGCGCGCCGCGAAGATCAGGCCCGCAAGCGCCGCCAGCAGGCCCATGTTGACGAAGGTCAGGAAGGTCAACCGTTCGGTGCGGATGCCCGACAGCTTTGCAGCCTTGGCATTGCCGCCGACCGCATAGATGCGCCGCCCGATCGTCGTGCGCTCGGTCAGGAAGACATAGATGACCGTCAGCACCACCATCGACAGCAGCACGTTGGGCAGGCCGCGGAACCAGGCCAGCTTCCACGTTACGAACAGCAGCGCGGCGGCGACGATGGCGTTGCGCAGCACGAACAGGGCGAAGGGTTCGTCCTCGATGCCATAGCGGGCGTTGCGGGCGCGGGTGCGCAGGCCCAGCCACACGATCAGCAGCGTCGCCATCACGCCCACGGCCATGGCCAGCCCGTTCGGCCGCCCGATGCCCAGGATGTCGGGGATGAACCCCGTCGATAGCAGCTGGAAGTTCGCCGGGAACGGTCCGACCGACTGCCCCGCCAGAAGCCACAGCGACAGCCCGCGAAAGACCAACATCCCCGCCAGCGTGACGATGAAGGACGGGATCTTCCAATAGGCCACGAAATAGCCCTGCACCGCGCCGATCGCCATGCCCATGACAAGGCAGATCGCCATCGCGGCCCAGACCGGCATGCCCCAGGTCACGATCATCACCGCCGCCAGCGCACCGACAAACCCCATCACCGACCCCACGGACAGGTCGATATGGCCCGACACGATCACCAGCAGCATGCCAAGCGCCATGATGATGATATAGCTGTTCTGCAGGAACAGGTTGGTGATGTTCACCGGGCGCAGCAGCACACCCCCCGTCACGATCTGGAAGAAGACCATGATCGCGATCAGCGCGAACAGCAGCCCGTATTCGCGGATGTGCCGCATGATGTAGTCGCCGATGCCGATGCCCGGCGCGCGGTCCGTCTGTTCCACGGCCATGTCCTTTCTATTCCCTGACGATCAGCGACATGATCGCTTCCTGGCTGGCCTGATCCGCGGTCAGTTCGCCCACGAAGCGGCCCTCGTTCATCACATAGATGCGGTCGCACATGCCCAGCAGCTCGGGCATCTCGGACGAGATCATGACGACGCCCTTGCCGGCGGCACTCAGGTCATTGATGATGCTATAGATTTCGTATTTCGCGCCCACATCGATGCCGCGCGTGGGTTCGTCCAGGATCAGCACGTCGGGATCGGTGAACAGCCATTTGGCCAGGACGACCTTCTGCTGGTTGCCGCCCGACAGGTTCATGACCTTCTGGAACACCGACGGGGTGCGGATGCGCAGCTGCCTGCGATAGGTCTCGGCCACCTCGGTCTCGCGGGTTTCGTCCACGACGCCGCGGCGCGCGACGCCGTCCAGGTTGGCCAGGATGGTGTTGCGGCGGATCGTCTCGTCCAGGATCAGGCCAAGGGTCTTGCGGTCCTCGGTGACATAGGCCAGCCCTGCGGCGATGGCGCGGTCGACGGTGGACAGGTCCACCGGACGCCCCCGGACCAGCGCCTGTCCCGCGATGTCGCGGCCATAGCTGCGGCCGAAGACGCTCATCGCCAGCTCGGTCCGACCTGACCCCATCAGCCCGGCGATGCCCACGACCTCTCCGGCGCGGACGGTCATCGACAGGTCGCGGATCATCTGGCGGTCGCGCTGTTCGGGATGCCAGACGTTCCAGCCCCGCAGTTCGAACAGCACCTCTCCGGCGCGGCGGTCGCGGTCGGGATAGCGATGCGCCATGTCCCGGCCCACCATGTCGCGCACGATGCGGTCCTCGGTCAGGCCCTGCCGCGCGTCCAGCGTGCTGATCGTGGCGCCGTCGCGGATCACGGTGACGCTGTCGGCCACGCGGCGCACCTCGTTCAGCTTGTGGCTGATGATGATGCTGGTGACGCCCTGGCCCTTCAGCTCCAGCAGCAGGTCCAGCAGGGCTTGGCTGTCGCTTTCCGACAGGGCCGCGGTCGGTTCGTCCAGGATCAGCAGGCGCACGTTCTTGGACAGGGCCTTGGCGATCTCGACCAGTTGCTGCTTGCCCACGCCCAGGGTGTCGACGATGGTGCCCGGCGTCTCGCGCAGGCCGACCTTGGCCAGCAGGGCCTCGGTCTGGCGGTACGTCTCGGGCCAGTCGATGACGCCGCGGGTGGCGCGTTCGTTGCCCAGGAAGATGTTCTCGGCGATGGTCAGCAGCGGCACCAGCGCCAGTTCCTGGTGGATGATGATGATGCCGCGATCCTCGCTGTCGCGGATGGTGCGGAAATCGACGGGCTGGCCGTCGAAGACGATCCGCCCGTCATAGCTGCCGGTGGGATAGACGCCCGACAGCACCTTCATCAGCGTGGACTTGCCCGCGCCGTTCTCTCCGCAGATGGCGTGGATCTCGCCCTGCGCGACGGTCAGGCTGACATCGTCCAGCGCCTTGACGCCGGGAAATGTCTTGCTGATCCCCTGCATTTCCAGAAGGTCTGTCATGGCCCTGCCCCGGATGGGGACCGCCCCGCGGGGGACGGTCCGGCTGGTGTCACTGCAACTGCTCGGGGGTGTAATAGCCGCTCTCGACCAGGATCTGCTCCCAGTTCGAGGCGTCGACCGGCACCGGCTCCAGCAGATAGGACGGCACGACCTTGACGCCGTTGTCATAGGTCTCGGTGTCGTTCACCTCGGGCTCGGTGCCCTTCAGCATGGCATCGACCATGCCCACGGTGACGCGGGCCAGTTCGCGGGTGTCCTTGAAGACGGTGGAATACTGCTCTCCGGCCTGGATCGACTTGACCGACTGGACCTCGGCGTCCTGGCCGGTGACGATGGGCATGGTCTGGTCGCCCGACCCGTAACCCACGCCCTTCAACGACGACAGGATGCCGATGGACAGCCCGTCATAGGGCGACAGCACGCCATGCACGGTGGCCTGGGTGTAGTTCGACGACAGCAGGTTATCCATCCGCGCCTGCGCGGCCGATCCGTCCCACCGCAGCGTGCCGACCGTGTCCATGCCCATCTGGCCCGACGGGATCGCGATGCGCCCGTCGTCGATCAGCGGCTGCAGGACCGACATCGCCCCGTCATAGAAGAAGTACGCGTTGTTGTCGTCCGGGCTGCCGCCGAACAGCTCGACGTTCCAGGGCTTTACGTCGGGGAACCGCTCCTCCAGGCCCGCGACCAGCGAATTGGCCTGCTCGACGCCGACCGAGAAGTTGTCGAAGGTCGCGTAATAATCGACATCCGGCGTGTCGCGGATCAGTCGGTCATAGGCGATGACCTTGATGTCGGACGCGGCGGCATTGGCCAGCGCGTTCGACAGCGTGGTGCCGTCGATGGCGGCGATCACCAGGACGTCGACGCCCTTGGTGATCATGTTCTCGACCTGGGCCAGCTGGTTGGGGATGTCGTCCTCGGCGTATTGCAGGTCGGTCTCATAGCCGGCTTCCTGGAACTGGCGGACCATGTTGTTGCCGTCGTCGATCCAGCGGGCCGACGATTGCGTGGGCATCGAGATGCCCACGGTCTGGGCCGCGGCGCCGAAGGCCAGCCACGACGTTCCGATCGCCAGCGCGATCGCGGCGGTGTTCAGTCTCATGTGATTCTCCCTTTCGGCGCCGTGGCGCCGCCCCTCTCGAATGCTCCCGACAGGACGATAGCAAAGCGACGGGTTATCAGTAAAATGAGATTTGCGACCTTCAACATACCGGAAAACGCATGTCCGAGATTCCCGCACGGTCCTATCTGAAACCCGCGCAGCTGCGCCTGATCCTGGAGATCGCCGACAGCGGGCAACTGCGGCAGGCGGCGGCGAACTGCGCCATGACCCAGCCCGCCGCATCGCGGATGCTGGCCGAGGTCGAGCGCCTGTTCGGCGCCCCGCTGTTCGAGCGCCAGCCCAAGGGCATGTCGCCCACCGAGATCGGCAGCACCGTCCTGCGCCGCGCCCGCGTGATCCTGCGCGAGATGCACAGCATGTCGGCCGACGTCCACGCCCTGCGCGGCGGCCAGGCGGGGTCGGTGCATGTGGGCGCGGTCACCGGGCCCGCGGTCGGCTATCTGATGGCCTCGATCCGCGAGATCAAGAAGGAGACGCCCGAGGCCGACATCACCGTCGACGTGATGCCGTCGCGCGAACTGCTGGGCCATCTGACCACGGGGCAGATGGATTTCGCGCTGGCCCGGATCCTGCCGGAATTCGACAGCCGCGATTTCGAGATCCTGCCCCTGCGCGACGAGAAGGTGACCTTCTGCGTGCGCGCCGATCACCCGATGGCGCGCGCCCCGATGGTGACTTTGACCGAGCTGCATGACCACGAATGGATCATGCAAAGCCGCGGCGCCCCCATCCGCGAGGCCACGATGGAGGCCTTCGCCGCCGTGGGCCTGGCCGAGCCGAGCAACATCGTCAACAGCCCGTCGATCCTGTTCACCATCGCCTATCTGGCGAACAGCGACGCCATCGCCTCGGTCTCGGAGGAGGTGGCGCAGCTGCTGATGCGGCCGCCCGTCCATGCGGGGTTCGCGCTGCTGTCCCAGCCCCGCGAGATCCGCGTGGACCCCTATTACCTTTTGAACCTGCGGCGCCGGCCGCTGTCGCGGCTGGCGCGGCGCGTGCGCCAGAAGGTAATCGAAAAGACCCTGGCCGCCGATTAGGGCCGCGTCAGGTCCACCGGGCTGATCAGCGGCTGTCCCGCGAAATGCGCCTCGAGGTTGTCGACGATCAGCGACGCCATCGCGTCCCGCGTCTGCACCGTGCCCGACCCCTGATGCGGCGACAGGGTGACGTTGGGCAGCGCGGTCAGGCGCGGATCGGGGTCGGGTTCTGACCAGAACACGTCCAGCGCAGCAGCACCCAGGCCCCCGTCCTGCAGCGCCGCGATCAGCGCGGGTTCATCCACCACCGACCCGCGCGCGACGTTCACGAACAGCCCGTCCGGCCCAAGCGCGCGCAGCACCCGGTCCGAGATCAGCCCCTGCGTGTCCGGCCCCCCAGCCACGATGGCGATCAGGATGTCGCTGTCCTGCGCCAGCTGTTCAAGGTCGGGCTGGAACGGATAGCCCGCATCCTTGTCGCGGCGGTTCCAATAGGCGACCTGCAACCCCTGCTGGCTGGCCAGTTCGGCGATCTTGTGGCCGATCGTGCCCATGCCCACGATGCCCAGCCTGCGCCCGCGAAAGCTGCGCTGCAGGGGGAAGGCGCCCTTGCGCGCCCAATCGCCGTTGCGGACCCAGGCATCGGCGGCCACGACGTTGCGCCAGCCCATCTGCGCCAGCAGCAGCGCCATGTCCGCGACCTCCTGCGCCAGCGCCGGAGAGGCGTTGGTCAGGGCCACGCCACGGCGCGCGATGGCATCGACGTCGAACGCGTCATAGCCCGCCGACCCGCAGCTGATGATCTCCAGCGCGGGCAGCTGGTCCAGCAGGGCCGCGTCGACGCTCGTGTGCCCCATCGCGACCATGCCCCGGCAGGCGGCACCGTGGCGCGCCAGGAAGGCGGGCCTGTCGTCGGCCAGGTCCAGACGGTGCAGGGTGAACTGCTGTTCAAGGCGGGCTTGGGCATCGGGTCGGGTGGGGGACAGCATCAGGACGTCGGGCTTCATCGGGCTCTCTTTCTGGCGGTTCGGGCGCCAGCATGCACCGCGCGGCCGTCAATCGCCACCCATGCGCTGCGGCGGGACCAGCGCGCGGATGACCGCGCCCATGTCGACCATGCCCACCGCCTGCCCGTCGCGCATCACCTGGTAACGCCGCGCCATGTCGCCGCGCGACAGGGCGATCACGCTTTCCAGCGTGTCGTCCGCATCCACCTGACCCGACGATGCGCCATCGCCCGGCCCCGTCATGACCGAGCGCACGCGCAGCACGCGGGCGCGGTTGATGTCGGCGATGAACGCCTCGATATAGGGATCGGCCGGGTTCAGCAGGATGCCCTGCGGCTCTCCCTGCTGGACCACCTGGCCGTCCTTCAGGATCACCAGGTGATCGGCCAGCTTCAGCGCCTCGTCCAGGTCGTGGGTGATGAAGACGATGGTCTTGTGCAGTTCCGCCTGCAGCTCCAGCAGCAGGTTCTGCATGTCGGTGCGGATCAGCGGGTCCAGCGCCGAGAACGCCTCGTCCATCAGCATGATCCCCGCGTTCGAGGTCAGCGCCCGCGCGATGCCCACACGCTGCTGCATGCCGCCCGACAGCTGGTGGGGGAAATGCGCGCCGTATCCGCCCAGGCCCACCCGGTCCAGCCAGGCACGGGCGTCGGCCTCGTATCCCGCGCGCGGCACCCCCTGCGTCAGCAGCGCCATGGCCGCGTTGTCCAGCACCGTTCGGTGCGGCAGCAGCGCGAATTTCTGGAACACCATCGACATGGTCCGCCGCCGCAGGTCGCGCAGGCGGCGTTCGTTCCAGGTCAGGATGTTGTCGCCGTCGACCAGCACCTCTCCGGCGGTGGGATCGATCAGCCGGTTCAGGTGGCGGATCAGCGTGGACTTGCCCGACCCGGACAGGCCCATGATGACGGTAATCTGACCCTCGCGGATGTCCACGTTGATGTCGCGCAGGCCCAGCACGTGGTTGTGGCGCGCCAGCAGGTCGGGCTTGGACAGGCCCTCCAGCACCTGCGGCAGCACCGCGGCGGGCCTGCTGCCGAAGATCTTGTACAGATTGCGGATACGGATCTTGACCGGGGCATCCATCAGCGGCCGTCCCGGCTGACGTCGATGCGCGCCAGCGATGCCTTGGTCACGCGGTCCAGGATGATGGCCAGCAGCACGATGCCGAAGCCCGCCACCAGCCCCACGCCCAGTTCCAGATTGCGGATGCCGCGCAGCACCAGCACGCCCAAGCCCGGCGCCGAGACCAGCGACGCGATGACCACCATCGCAAGGCTCATCATGATGGTCTGGTTCACGCCCGCCATGATGTTGGGCAGGGCCAGCGGGATCTGCACGCGCCACAGCTTCTGCCCGCGGGTCATGCCGAAGGCGTCGGCGGCCTCGATCACGTCGGGATCGACCAGGCGGATGCCCAGGTCGGTCAGGCGGATGATCGGAACGATGGCATAGAGGATGATCGCGATGCCGTACAGTTTGGGTTCGGTCACGCTGAACAGGAAGATCAGCGGGATCAGATAGACGAAGGCCGGCAGCGTCTGCAGCATGTCCAGCACCGGCGTGCCGATCCGGCGCAGCGCGGCGCTGCGCGACATGGCGATGCCGACCGGCACCCCGATCAGCACGCAGATGAAGGCGCAGACGAAGATGATCGCCAGCGTCTGCATCGCCTCGGTGTAGTGGTCGACGAAGGCCAGGAACCCCAGGGACAGCGCCACCAGCCCGACCACGCGCCAGGACCGCGCCACCGCCCAGGTCACGGCCAGCAGCAGGGGCAGCATGATGAGCCACGGCGTCGCCACCATCAGCCAGATCATCTGGCGCAGCATCCAGCTGAGCGGTTGGGTCACCGGGTCCAGCACGATGCGCAGCGCGTCGCGCGCCGACAGGAACGCACGTTCCAGACCCAGGGTCAGGTCGCGCGTCTGCCAGATCGCACCGCAGGCCGCGTGCAGGTTGTTCAGCGACGGCAGCGGCAGGTCCCACCACGACCCCGCCGGCGCGGCCGAACCGCCCGATGCCCGCGCCATCAGGTCGGCCATCGACATCGGCCCGCCCCCTCCGCCGCCCGCGTCGCACCATGCCCTCAGCCCCAGGGCGTCGAACAGCCCGTCATAGGTCGCCATGTCAGTCCCCCGATGAATGCGCGTCCGCCAGGCCGGGCCGGGGATCGTCCCGGCCCGGCCAGCCGGTCAGTTCTGGCCCAGCAGGGCCGACAGCTTGCCCTTGGCCTCGTCCGACAGCCAGCCGGACCAGGCGTCGGTGTTGGTGGTCAGGTAATGGACCGCCACCTCCTCGGCCGATGCGCTGTTCTCGTCCTGCCAGGCCAGCAGGGTGTTCAGCTCGTCGGTCTTGAAGGTCATCTTGCGCAGGAACTCGACCACCTCGGGCTGCTCGTCCACCAGGGCGGCGGTGACGGCGGTGACACTGGGCGCCTCGGGGAAATCGGACACCTGCGGGTCGGGCGCGTTCGGATTCTGCAGCGGCGTGAACTTGGCCTCGTCATAGCCGCCAAGATCGATCCGCGTCATGTCGTACTTGCCAAGCGGCACGGTGGGGCCCCAGTAATAGCCGAACCAAGGCTCCTGCGCGCTGACCGCCGATCCCATCGACGATGCCAGCGTTTCGCCCGACCCGTGGTTGAACACCTCGATGCCCGCACCCTCCAGGTCCAGCGCGCGGATCAGGTTGTCGCTGACCACGCGGCAGCCCCAGCCTTCGGGGCAGTTGTTGAACCGCCCCACCAGCTGGGGATTGTCCAGCACGCCCTGGATGGTGGTCAGTTCGGGATGCGCCTCGGCCAGATAGGTGGGGATCCACCAGCCCTCGATCCCGCCCGGGTCCAGGACGTTGGCCAGCGTCACCATGGTGCCCTCGGCTTCCAGCCGGGTATAGGCCTCTCCGGCCGAATTCAGCCACAGGTCGGTGACGATGTCCGGTTCTCCGTTCTCGGCGACCGAGGTGATGGCCGGGATGGTGTCCGACTTGACCAGGGTCACGTCGCAGCCATAGCCCTGCTCCAGCAGGAACTTGGCCACCTCGGTGATGATCTCGGCCGAGGTCCAGCCCATCTGCGCGATCGACAGATCACCGCAGGTCCCCGGTGCGTCCTGCGCCACGGCGGGCACCGCCAGCGCGGTGCCCAGGGCCAGGGTCGTCATGGATAGAAGATGTCTCATCGTCAGTCTCCCGGTTGATGTCGATTGAGGCGCCATGGCCCGTCAAAGGTCCTTGACCAGCCGCAGCGCGTCATAGATCGCGGCATGGGTGTTGCGGGCGGCGACCGCGTCGCCGATGCGAAACAGGCGGAACCGCCCGTCGGGGTTCGCGGCGACATCCTGCGCCCCGCCCGCGATCAGCGCGTCGTAATCGACCGCGCCCAGGTTGCGCGACAGGGGCTTGAGGTCGAAATACAGATCGTCCAGCGGACGCGTGCCATGGTTCACCACCACCTGATCGACCAGCCTTTCGCGGGTCATGTCGCCATAGTCGCTGCCAAGCGTGGCGCGCAGGCGATTGCCGTCGCGCACCACCGACACCAGGCGCCAGGTCACGGTGAAGGTCACGTCCCGGCGCTGCAGGCTGCGCATGTAGGGGACCAGGTTCATCGCCATGACCTCGGGGGCGAAGGCGCGGTCGGGGGTCACGATCTCCACCCGCGCTCCGGTGGCGGCGATGATGTCGGCGGCCTGCAGGCCCGCATGGTCGCCCGCGTCGTCAAAGATCAGCACGTCCTGGCCCGGTTTCACATCGCCCGACAGGATGTCCCAGGCCGAACAGACCAGGTCGTTGCCCGCGCCCAGCACCTCGGTATGGGGCAGCCCGCCGGTGGCGACGATCACCGCGTCGGGGTCGGTGGCCAGCACGTCGTCCACCTCGGCATAGCTGTTGAAGCGGAACGATACGCCGTGCTTTTCGCACATCGCCATCCGCCACGAGATGATCGAGATCATCTCGCGCCGCCGCTCCTGCTGGGCGGTCAGGCGGATCTGGCCGCCTGGCTTGTCCGCGGCCTCGAAGACGGTCACGGCATGCCCGCGTTCGGCGGCCACGCGCGCCGCCTCCAGCCCGGCGGGACCGGCGCCCACGATCGTCACGCGGCGCCTGTCGGATGCGGGCGGGATGTCGTGGGGCATCGTCTCCTCGCGCCCGGTCGCGGCATTGTGCAGGCAGAAGGCCAGCCCGCCCTGATAGATGCGGTCCAGGCAATAGTTGGCACCGACGCAGGGGCGGATGTCATCCTCGCGGCCTTGGGTGATCTTGCGCACCAGATGCGGGTCGGCCATGTGCGCCCGCGTCATGCCCACCATGTCCAGCAGGCCCGCGGCGATGGCGTGACGCGCGGTCGCGACGTCGGGGATCTTGGCGGCGTGAAAGGTGGGAAACCCCGTCTCGGCCCGGATCCGGCCCGCGAATTCCAGATGCGGCGCGTTGCGCATGCCCTGCACCGGGATCAGGTCGGTCAGCCCGGCATCGGTGTCGATATGGCCGCGCACCACGTTCAGGAAATCGACCAGCCCGCTGTCCTTCAGCAGATGCGACACCCGGAACCCCTCCTCGGCACCCATGCCGCCGGCCAGCACCTGATCGCCGGTATAGCGCAGGCCGACGATGAAATCCGGCCCGCAGCGGTCGCGGATCGCGCCCAGCACCTGCATCGTGAAACGCAGGCGGTTCTCCAGGCTGCCGCCCCACGGTGCGTCAAGGTCGTTTGTCAGGGGCGACCAGAACTGTTCCAGAAGGTGGCCATAGGCCTCCAGCTCGATCCCGTCGACGCCCGCGGCCTGCATCCGTTCGGCGGCATCCGCGAAATCGCGGGTGATGCGGGAGATGTCCCAGTCCTCGATCCGCTTGGGAAAGGCGCGATGGGCGGCCTCGCGTTCGTGGCCGGGGGCCACCACGGGCAGCCAGTCGCCCTTGTCCCACCGGGTGCGCCGGCCCAGATGCGTCAGCTGGATCATCACCGCCGCGCCGTGGTCGTGGCATTCATCGACCAGCTTGCGCATCCATCCGACGACCTCGTCCTTGTAGGCCAGGATGTTGTTGAAGACCGGCGGGCTGTCGCGCGACACCGCCGCCGACCCCGCCGTCATGGTCAGCGCCACCCCCGCCCGGGCCCGTTCGACGTGATAGGCGCGATAGCGGTCCTTGGGCATCCCGTCCTCGGGATAGGCCGGTTCGTGGCTGGTGATCATGATCCGGTTGCGCAGGGTCAGATGTTTCAGCCGATAGGGCTGCAGAAGGGGGTCTTGGGACATCCGTGCCTGCCGTTGGGGAAACCGATTGCGGTCATACGGCGCAAAATGTTCACCTGTGTCAAATAAAAAGACAGCACTGCATACTTTGGGCGGAGTGACGTCTTGCAGGGGTTGCGGCCACCGCCTAGGGTTCCCGCATGGATGCACAGGACACGGCCGGCACGGGCTGGCGGGGATCGCGGGACGGCTGGCTGGAGGCGGGCTATCGCGCGCTGATCGAAGGCGGCGTGGACGCGGTCAAGATCATGCCGCTGGCGCGCCAGCTGAACCTGTCGCGCACCAGCTTCTACTGGTTCTTTCACGACCGCGAGGCGCTGCTGGCCGCCCTGCTGGACGGCTGGCACGCACGGACCACGGTGCCCCTGATCGCGGCAACGCGCCAGTATGCCGAGACCCAGGCCGAGGCAATGCTGAACGTCCTGTGCTGTTTCCTGACACCGGGCGTCTTTGATTCGCGGCTGGAATTCGCGGTGCGCAGCTGGGCGTTGCAGGACCAGGCGGTGGCCGACCGCGTCACGGTCGCCGATGCCGCGCGCATCGCCGCGCTGACGCGGATGATGGCGGATTGGGGCCATGACCCGATGTCGGCCGATGTCCGCGCGCGCACCATCTATCTGGTCCAGATCGGCTACATCTCGATGCAGTCGTCCGAGGACATCGAGACCCGCCTGTCGCGCATCCCGTCCTATGTCCAGATCTATACCGGCACCGCCCCCGAACCGCGCGAGATCGCCCGCTTCAACGCGCGGCTCCGACGCGACGGGGCGGCATAGGCGGCTATTCCGCCGCCTGCAGTCGCGCCGCGCCGGCCAGCAGGGCCGCCAGTTCGGGGCGGCACGATCCGCAATTCGTGCCCGCACCGGTGGCCTGGCCCAGGGCCGCGACGCCGGCGCATCCCTGCCCGATTGCCTGACGGATCGTGTTCACCCCCACGCCAAGGCAGGCACAGACGATCGCGCCCGGATCGGGCATGTCCGACCGGGGCCGCCCGGCCAGCGCGCCCGCCGGGGCCCCGCCCAGCATCGCGGCCAGGTGCGACCGCGACAGCACGACGGGCCGGTGGCCGACGAACAGCGCCGCCGCCAGCCGGCCGTCGCGGTGAAAGGCCATCCGGTGCAGACCGCGCGCCGGATCGCCCATCTGCTGGGCGGGCGCGCCCAGGCCCAGCAGCCGCTGCGCCCAGTCCTGCCAGTCGTCGGGGGCGCGGGTGCCCGCCATCTCGACCTGCCAGCCGCCGGGCAGACGGCTTTGCGCCCAATAGGCGCAGTCCGGCGAAACCGGCGCGTCGCTGACCAGGAACGCGTGCCACGCGGCCGCGAACCGCCCCACCGTCACCGCCGCCGCCTTGCTGGCCGGCTGGCCCGAGACGGGATCGACCTGCCCCGCGACCAGTGCGTCGATGCGCCCGGCCGATGCGCTCTGCCCGCTCCAGTGGATCGGGGCGAAGGGGTGGCCGGGGCGCACGGCGTCGCTGATCATCACGCGCAGGATGGCGCGGCCCTGCGGGCTGTCCACCTGTGCCAGATCGGCGGCGGCCAGCCCAAGGCGCCCAGCATCGTCCGGATGCAGCTGCAGATAGGGTTCCGCCAGGTGCCGTGCCAGGCGGGGCGACAGGCCGGTCCGGGTCATCGTGTGCCACTGGTCCCGCGTGCGCCCGGTGTTCAGCAGCATCCGGCCCACGGGGTGATCGGGCAGCCGGGCCGTGACCGGCACCATCCGCGCCCGCCCGTCCGGCGTGTGGAACCGCCCCGTGCCAAAGAACCGCCCCGCACGCTGCGCGGGCCCCTGGGGCCAGTGGACGGGCGCCAACGCCTCGTATTCCGCGCCCGCGAGGTCCGAGATGTCGAAATCGCCGCCCAAGGCGCCCGCGACGCCCGACAGCGCGGCATGTTCCGCAAAGATCTGCGCAGGCTCGGTCCAGCCGAAGCCGCGGAACCCCATACGGTGCGCCACCTGCGCCACCGCCCACCAATCGGGCCGCGCCTGCCCCGGCGCCGGCAGGGCGGCGCGCTGGCGGCTGATCAGGCGTTCGGAATTGGTGACAGTGCCGTCCTTTTCGCCCCATGCCGTCGCCGGCAGCAGCACATGGGCCAGCCGCGCGGTGTCGGTGTCGGGCCAGGCCTCGCTGACGACGGTGAAATCACAGGCGGCGATGGCGCGGGCCACGCGGTCCGCGTCGGGCATGGTGACGGCGGGGTTGGTGTGGATGATCCACAGCGCCTTGATGCGCCCCTCCTCGACCGCGCGGAACAGGTCGACCGCCTTCAGGCCCGGGCGTTCGGCCATCCGCGGCGCGTCCCAGAATGCCCGGACGGCATCGCGGTGGATGGGGTTCTCCAACTCCAGATGACAGGCAAGCATGTTCGACAGGCCGCCGACCTCGCGCCCGCCCATGGCGTTGGGCTGGCCGGTGACACTGAACGGGCCCATGCCCGGATGCCCGATGCGGCCCGTCGCCAGGTGGCAGTTCAGGATCGCGTTGACCTTGTCGGTGCCGGTGTCGGACTGGTTGATGCCCTGGGAATAGACGGTGACGACCCGGTCGGTCGCCGCCCACATCTCCAGGAACGCTGAGAGGTCGCACGGCTCCAGACCGGTGGCGGCCGGGTCGGCGCGGCGCGCCGCGCTCAGCGCCACGTCCAGCCCCGCGACATGGGGCATGAACCCTGCCGCGATCCGGCCCGTGTCGAACAGGTGGCACAGAAGCAGGTTGAACAGATGCGCGTCCGCCCCCGGCGCAATCGCCAGATGCAGGTCGGCCCCCTCGCAGGTCGCGGTGCGGCGCGGGTCGATGACGACGACGCGCATGTCAGGTCGCGCGGCCTTGGCGGCCATCAGCCGCTGGTGCAGGACCGGGTGGCACCAGGCCAGGTTCGACCCGGTCAGCACGACCAGATCGGCCAGCTCCAGATCCTCGTAAAGGCCCGGCACGGTGTCGCTGCCAAAGGCCCGGCGGTGCCCCGCCACGCTGGACGCCATGCAGAGCCGGCTGTTGGTGTCGATATTCGCGCTGCCGATGAAACCCTTCATCAGTTTGTTGGCGGCATAGTAATCCTCGGTCAGCAACTGGCCCGAGACATACATGGCCACCGAATCCGGCCCGTGATCGCGCACCGCCGCGGCAAAGCGGTCGGCGACCAGGTCCAGCGCGCGGTCCCAAGACGCCTCGATCCCGTCGATGCGCGGGGTCAGCAGGCGGCCCTGGGTGGCGACGGTCTCGCCCAGGGCGGCACCCTTGACGCAAAGACGACCGCGGTTCGCGGGGTGGTCCGGGTCGCCCCGGACCGTCAGCCCACCCTGCCCGTCCGGGGTGGCCAGCACCCCGCAGCCGACCCCGCAATAGGGACAGGTCGTGCGGATCGTCATGCAACCCGCCTCAGCGCGCGGGCATCCAGCCAGATCCGCCCGCCCTCGACCTGGACGGGATGGGTGGCGACCTGGCCGCGATCGGCGCCCTGCGCCCGTCCGGTGGCCATGTCGAACACCCAGTTGTGCAGCGGGCAGGTGACCTGGGCGCCATGCACGATCCCCTCGGACAGGGGGCCGCCCTTGTGCGGGCAGCGGTCGTCCAGCGCAAAGACGCGGTCGTCGGCAGTGCGGAACACCGCGACGCAGCCGTGCGGGGTGCGGACCACGCGGGCGCCCTGCGGCGGGATGTCGTCCAGTGCGGCGATGTCGATCATGCTCATGCGACGGTCCTCATTCGGCGGCCTTCAGGGTCAGGTCGGCCACGGGGGCCCATTCGGCGGGACGGGCGGCGTGATCGGCCCAGGGGTCGGTCTGATAGATCGCCTGGCTTTCCGCGAACCGCGCCACCAGCGCGGCGCGCGTCCCGGCATCCGCCACCTGATCGCGGCACCAGTCCAGCCCCACCTTGTCCACCCATTTGTAGATGCGGTGCAGATAGCGGGCGTTCTCACGGTAAAGCTGCACGAACGCGGCGGTGACGTCGCAGACCTCGTCGGCGGTCGCGACCGTCAGCAGGGGCACCGTCTCGCGCACGTCCATGCCGGCGGCGCCCGCCACGCTGATCTGGAAACCGCTGTCGACGCAGATGATGCCGATGTCCTTGCAGGTCGCCTCGGCGCAGTTCCTGGGACAGCCCGACACGCCCAGCTTGACCTTGGCGGGCGTCCACGACCCCCACAGCAGCTTCTCCAGCCGGATGCCCAGACCCGTCGAATCCTGCGTGCCAAAGCGGCAGAACTGTTCGCCCACGCAGGTCTTCACCGTCCGCAGCCCCTTGGCATAGGCGTGGCCTGACACCATCCCGGCATCGTTGAAATCGGCCCAGATCGCGGGCAGATCCTCCTTCCGGACGCCCAGCAGGTCGATGCGCTGGCCGCCGGTGACCTTGATCATCGGCACCGCGTATCGGTCGGCGGCATCCGCGATGGCGCGCAATTCCGCGCTGGTGGTGACGCCGCCCCACATGCGGGGGACGACTGAATAGGTGCCGTCCTTCTGGATGTTGGCGTGGTTGCGTTCGTTGACGAAACGGCTCTGCCGGTCGTCTCGGTATTCCGTGGGCCAATCCGCGATCAGGTAATAGTTCAGCGCCGGGCGGCAGGACGCACAGCCGCCGACCGTGCGCCAGCCCAGGTCCTGCATGACCGCGGGGATGGACTTCAGCCCCATCGTCTTGATCAGGCGGCGCACGTCCTCATGCGTGTGGTCGGTGCATTTGCACATTGGCGGGTTGGCGTTGGCCGCGAAGCCGTCTCCCAGGGTCAGCGCCATGACCTGTTCGACCAGTCCCGTGCAGGTCCCGCAGGAGGCGCTGGCCTTGGTCAGGCCCCGCACCGCGTCCAGGCTGTGCGCGCCGCCCTCGATCGCCCTGGTGATCTGTCCCTTGCAGACGCCGTTGCAACCGCAGATCTCCGCCTCAGGCGGCAAGGCTGCAACGGCTGCCAGAGGGTCCGCTTGGGCCCCCCCGGCGAATGCGGGACCAAAGATCAGCGTATCGCGATCCGCCGTGATGTCGGCCCCGCTGCGGATCTTGTCAAAGAACCACGCCCCATCTGCCGTGTCGCCATACATGACGGCGCCGATCAGGCGGTCACCCTCCAGGATCAGGCGCTTGTAGATGCCGCGGCCGGGGTCGCGGAACACGATGTCCTCGCGTCCCGGCGCCTCGGCGAAATCGCCTGCGCTGAACAGATCGCAGCCGGTGACCTTCAGCTTGGTCGCGGTCTGGACGGGCTGGAACGCGGCATCCTGCCCCGCCAGCGTCGCGGCCAGAACGCGGGCCTGATCGTAAAGCGGCGCGACCAGGCCGAACAGCTGCCCGTCATGTTCGACGCATTCGCCAAGCGCAAAGATCGCCGGATCGCTGGTCCGCATCTGGTCGTCGACGGTGATGCCGCGCGCGACCTCCAGACCCGCACCATTGGCCAGCCGCGTCTCGGGGCGGATGCCCACGGCCATGCAGACCAGATCGGCGGGATAGACGGTCCCGTCCTCCAGCAGCACCGCCTCGACGCGATCGGTCCCCAGGATCGCCTTGGTCGCGCCCTTGCAATGGACGCGGATGCCGCGCCCCTCCAGGTCGCGCTGCAGCAGATAGGCGGCGGCAGGGTCCAGCTGGCGTTCCATCAGGTGACCCATCAGGTGGATCACGGTGACCTCCGCGCCGCGCGCGGCCATGCCGGCGGCGGCCTCCAGCCCCAGCAGACCGCCGCCGATCACGACCGCCCTGGCGCCGGGACGGCTGGCCGCGATCATCGCGTTGGTGTCCTCCAGATCGCGATAGGCAACGACGCCGGGCAGCCGGTGTCCCGGCAGCGGGATGATGAAGGGCGCAGACCCGGTGGCGATGACCAGCGCGTCATAGGACACGGGCCCGTTCGCGCCCTGCACGACCCGCGCGTCGCGGTCGATGGCGGTCACGCTTTCGCCGAACCGGCAGGCGACACCCTGCGCCGCATACCAGGCGTCGTCATGGGTGACGATCTGGTCATAGGTTTTATCGCCCGACAGGACCGGCGACAGCATCAGCCGGTTGTAGTTGCCGCGCGGTTCCGCGTTGAACAGGGTGACGTCCCACTGGCCGGGGGCCATGTCGAACAGATGCTCCAGCATCCGGCCCGAGGCCATGCCCGCGCCGATGACGACCAATTTTCGTGCCATGATGCCTACTCCGCGGCTTCGACAAAGCGGTGGCGTTCGTACAGGAACCGCAGGACCGATTCCCGGGCGCGCACGTAATCGGGCTGGCTGGCCAGCCGGATGCGGTCGCGCGGGCGGGGCAGGTCGACGGTGACGACCTCTCCGATGGTGGCGGCGGGGCCGTTGGTCATCATCACGATGCGGTCGGCCAGCAGCACGGCCTCGTCCACGTCATGGGTGATCATGATCATGGTGTTGCCAAGCCGCGCGTGGATCTCCATCACCGCGTCCTGCAGATGCGCGCGGGTCAGCGCGTCCAGCGCGCCGAAGGGTTCGTCCAGCAGCAGGACCTTGGGCTCCATCGCCAGGGCGCGGGCGATGCCGACCCGCTGACGCATCCCGCCCGAGATCTCGGCCGGGCGCTTGTCGGCGGCATGGCTCATCTGGACCAGGTCCAGGTTCTGCATGATCCAGTCGTGGCGTTCCGCGCGGGTCTTCGTGCGGCCGAAGACCTTGGTCACGGCCAGCTTGATGTTGTCATAGACCGTCAGCCAGGGCAGCAGGCTGTGGTTCTGGAAGACCACGGCCCGGTCGGGGCCCGGCGCGTTGACCTCGCGCCCGTCCAGGGTGATCGCGCCGCGGGTCACGTCGGTCAGACCGGCGACCAGGTTCAGCAGGGTCGACTTGCCGCAGCCGGAATGGCCGATGATGCTGACGAATTCGCCCTTGTCGATCGTCAGGGTGATGTCGGACAGCACATGCGCCGTCCTGGACCCGTTCACAAAGGATTTGGACAGGTGTTCGATGGACAGGTATTTCATGGTCATTCCCCTTACGCGGCCGTGCCGCGAGAGACGACGCGTCCGATCCAGCCGACCAGACGATCCAGGATGAAGCCCGTGCCGCCGATATAGGCCAGGGCCACGATGATGTCGCTGAGGCGGGACGAATTCCACGCGTCCCAGATGAAGAAGCCGATGCCCACGCCGCCGGTCAGCATCTCGGCCGCGACGATGGCCAGCCAGGACAGGCCCACCCCGATGCGCAGCCCCGAAAAGATGTAGGGGGCGGCGGCGGGGACCATGATCTTCCAGAAGAACTCGATCTGGTTCAGGCGCAGCACGGCGGCGACGTTGCGGTAATCCTGCGGGATGGCGCGCACGCCCGCGGCGGTGTTGATGATCACCGGCCAGATCGCGGTGATGAAGATGACGAAGATCGCCGACGGCCCGCTGTCCATGAAGGCGGCCAGGCTGATGGGCAGCCAGGCCAGCGGCGGCACCGTGCGCAGGATCTGGAAGATCGGATCGAAGCCGCGCATCATCAGCGCCGACTGTCCGATGACCGCGCCGGTCAGCACGCCCACCACCGCGGCCAGGCCAAAGCCATAGGCCACCCGCTCCAGCGAGGTCAGCACACGCCAGCCCAGGCCGATGTCCTGGGTGCCATAGACGTAGAACGGCTCCAGGATCAAAAAGCCGCTGTCGATCCAGACCTGGACCGGCGTGGGCAGGCCGCTGCCCTCGCCCGATGCGCCGACCTGCCAGATCGTCAGCAGGACGACCAGCACGGCCACGGGGGGCAGGACGCCGGCGGCCAGCGCCTGGCCGCGCTTGCGCCAGGCGGCCCGGCGGGGGGTGCTGCGGGGGGGCAGCGCCACGACGGGGGCTGCGGGCTTCGGGGTCAGGTCCAGTTTGCGCTTGAGGGCTGTGACGTTCATCGGATCACACCATCGCCTTGATGGACTGGGCGTCCAGATAGGCGTCCGGGTCCGCCGGATCGAAGGTCTTGCCGTCGAAGAACGTCTCGACCCCGCGGCTGTCGCCGAAATCGGGCGTCAGGCCCAGGCCCGCGGCGGCGGCCAGCCACAGGTCGCTGCGGTTGGTGCCGTTCACCAGGGCTGCCGTATCCAGATCCCCCGGCAGGTATCCCCACCGCTTGTTTTCGGTGACGAACCACGCATCCAGCGATTTCCAGGGATAGGACGTCTCTCCGTTCCGGCCCCAGAACTTCATCGCCAGCTCGGGGCGCAGTTCGTCGCGGCCGTTGCCATAGTTGATCTGGCCCTGGATGCGGCCGACGATGTCGGCCACGGGGACGTTGTACCATTGGCGGCGGCCGATGATCTCGGCCATCTCCTGCTTGTTCTCGGGCAGGTCGCACCACATCTGGGCCTCCATCACGGCCATCATCAGCGCGACGGTGGCATTGGGGTTGGCGTCCACCCAATCGGCCCGCATCCCCAGGATCTTCTCGGGATGGCGCGCCCACAGTTCCCCGGTCGTGGCGGCGGTAAAGCCGATGCCCTGGTTCACCAGCTGCTCGTTCCACGGCTCTCCGACGCAGAAGGCCTCCATGTTGCCGACCTTCATGTTGGCGACCATCTGCGGGGGCGGCACCACGATCAGGTCGACGTCCCGGGTCGGGTCGATCCCGCCCGCCGCCAGCCAGTAGCGCATCCACAGATCATGCGTGCCGCCGGGGAAGGTCATCGCGACGGGGATGTCCTCGCCCGCGGCGCGGCGGGCGGCGAAGATCTCCTTCAGCGGGCTGCTGTCGATGCCCACGCCGCTGTCGGCATAATCCTGGCGCACCGACAGGCCCTGCCCGTCCTCGTTCAGGTTCAGCAGCGTGTACATCGCCAGAGGCTGGCCGTTCTGCATCACGCTGCCGGTGGAGTACAGGTGGACCTTGGGGCGCAGGATGTGGCCGCCGTCGATGCCGCCCGATGCCGCCCCCAACGCCATGTTGTCGCGCGTGGCCCCCCAGCTGGCCTGCTTTTCGACCCGCACGTCGGGCATGCCGTATTTCGCGTAAAGTCCCTTTTCGGACGCGATGATCAGCGGCGCGCTGTCCGTCAGGGCGATGTAACCCAGGGTGCAGCCGGTGACCTCGGGCGTGCCGGGGGTGGCGGCCCATGCCCCGGCGGGCAGGGCCAGGCGGGCGGCGGCCATCGTGGCCATCGCGCCGGTGGCCTGCAGGAAACGGCGGCGCGAGGGGGGCGTGATCAGGGACGTGATCTGGGTCATGGGGGCTGGTCCTTGGACTGGCGCGCAGCAGGGCGCACGAACACGAAAGGCCACCTGCCGCGGCCCTGCGGACAGGGCACGATCAGATGGCGTCATTGCCTAAAGATGGGGAACCGCATCCTTGCGGCCGGGGGTCAAACGCGGTGCGCCGTTGCATCCGCCTTTCTCTGATCATTCGCGGCGCTGGCACCGCCGGTCAAGCCTGCGGGGCGCGTCCGCCCCCCCTGCCCCGCCCATCGCCGCGAATTGCGCCAGCCTGCCCGCGAATTCAGCGCCGCGCGAACGCCGTGTCGAACCGGTGGCCGTCGAAGAACGCATCGGCGCCCAGAATCATCCGGCCCTGTTCGGTTGCCACCGGGGTCGGGGCGGCCATCGCGCCCTCGACCTTGGCGGATGCCGCGGGCAGGTCGGCCCCCGCCTCGCGCAGGTGACGGCGATAGAGGTCGGTGCGGAAACAGGCGGCCGCCCGCGCCATCGCCCATTCGGGGTCCAGCCCGTGCCGCGCGGCCAGGCGCGCGCCCAGCATCGCCGCGATGCTGCGCCACGGGAACGTCGCGCCTTGCGCGTGAAAGCGGATGAAACCCGGACAGTCGCGCAGATCGCCCTCGGGCGTGACATGCAGGCGGCCCAGCAACCCGCGTTCGCACAGTTCGGGCGGCAGGTTCAGCCAGTCGGGGCGCGACAGGATCTCGGCCGCGGTGCCGCGGTTGCCGGGCTGGTCCAGCCAGCGGCCCGCCCGCCACAGCGCCCGCATCAGCCGGCCCGTGGGGTCGGGATGGCCTTCGGCAAAGGCGCGGGTCATCACCAGCCCCTTTTCCGGCGGCGCAGCCCAGATGGCGGACCCCGGCAGCAGCAGCGCGCCGACGCCGCGTTCCACCGCGCGCGACGCCCAGGGCTCTCCGACGCAATAGGCATCGACCTCCTCGGCGGCCAGCGCATCGGCCATCAGGGGCGGCGGCACGGTGTGGATGGACAGCCGCGCGGCCAGCCCGGTCCCGTCCAGCCAGTGCCGCACCAGTTCGGCCTGGGTCGAGAACGGGAACGGTACCCCCACCCGCAGCGGCCCCGGATGCGCGCGCGCCAAGGCATCGCGCGCCGCGCGCGGATCACGGAAATCGAACCCGTGGCCCTGGCCCTTCAGCCGCGCGGCGATGGCCCGCGACACGGCGATGGCCTGCCCGCCCTGCGACAGGACCATCAGCAGGTCCAGGTCGGGGAACGCCGGGCCCAGCCCCAGCCCCTGCGCGATGGGCAGCGGCACCAGCATATGCGCCGCGACCACCGCCCCGGTGCCCAGCATGTCGCGGCATTGCGCCCAGCTGCCGGCGCGGACCAGGTCCAGGTCCAACGCCTCCTCGGCGGCGAAACCCAGCTCGCGGGCGATGATCAGCGGCGCGGCATCGGTCAGCGGCACATAGCCAAGGCGCAGGCGGTCGGTCATGTCAGCAGCCCCGCCGCCATCACCAGCTGCTGGGCGATGTCGGCCACGCGGCGCTTCTGGTCCATCGCGGTCTTGCGCAGCAGGGCATAGGCCGCCTCCTCGTCGATGCCGCGCGCCTTCATCAGGATGGCCTTGGCGCGGTCGATGATCTTGCGCTCCTCCAGCGCGGCCTTGGTGGCGGCCAGTTCGGCGCGCATCTTGTGGAACAGGTGGAACCGCGCGATGGCCGCGTCCAGGATCGGCTTGATCCGGTCGCGCTGCAACCCGTCCACGACATAGGCGGACACGCCCGCCTCGATCGCGGTGCGGGTCAGCTGCTCGTCCGACCGGTCCACGAACATCGCCACCGGCCGGTCCAGCGGCCCCGAGGCCAGGGCCAGTTCCTCCAGGACGTCGCGCGACGGGTCGGCGACGTCGATCAGCACGATGTCGGGCTGCGCCCGCGCGATGCGCCGCGCCAGGCCCGTCTCCTCGGCGATGACGGTGATCTGGTGATCGCCGGACGCGCGCAGCCCGTCGACGATCCTGATCGCCCGGTCCCGGTCGCGTTCGACCACGATGATTGACAGCCGCTCCATCCCGCCACTGACGACCGCGCGCGGGGCGATGGCAAGCCCCGCTCGCCCGCGGCGGGGCCTGCCGGCGCGAACTGCCCGATCCGTGGGCAGCGGTCCGGGACGCTCAGTGCGGCAGGGTGACGATGATCGCGCCGCGCTCGGTCGCGACGACGGTGTGTTCGTACTGCACGACGGGCGCGCGGGGCTGGCTGAACAGGGTCCATTCGTCGCGCCCCTCGGCGGCGCGCAAACCGCCGCGCGACAGGAACGGCTCGACCGTCAACACCAGGCCGCGGTCGATGCGGCGGCGGTCGCCCTTGGTGGGCCAGGTCGCGATGACCTCGGGCGCCTCGTGCAGGGCGCGGCCCACGCCGTGGCTGGCCAGGTTGCGGATCAGCGTATAGCCGCGCGCCGCGGCAAAGCGGCCGATGGCGTTGCCGATCCCGTCCAGCGGCCTGTCGGCGCCCACCTGCGCGATGCCGACCTCCATCGCGCGCCGGCCGTCGCGGCACAGCCGCTCGATGGCGGGCGCCACGGCGCCGACGGCAAAGCTGGCCCCGGTATCAGCAAAGAACCCGTCCTTGGAGGCCGACACGTCGATGTTGACCAGATCGCCCGCGGCGATCACCCGGTCGCCGGGGATGCCATGCGCGATCTCCTCATTGACGCTGATGCAGGTCGCGCCGGGAAAGCCATAGCTGTCCTCGGGCGCAGGCACCGCGCCCGCGCGTTCCAGCAGGGCACGGCCGATTCCGTCCAGCTCGCGCGTGGTCATGCCCGGCTCCATCGCGCGGGCCATCGCCTGCAGGGTCGTGGCCACGATCCGGCCGATGGCCTGCAACCCCTCCAGCTCCGCCTGATTCGTGACCGTCATCGCGCCCTCCGCCCTTGGTGCCGGTCCAGCATAGCGCCTGCGCCCACACCCGGCATCCCGAAAAGACGCTTTACTGGTATGGTAGTATAGTGTAGTGGTCGCGACTGAGGAGATCACCATGGCCACGCCGTTCCGCACCCGCCCCGAGCCGCTGCCCCAGACCCGCGTGAACGCGGCGTCGCAGCTGGCCGACCGGTTGCGCGCGGCGATCATGGACAACAGCCTGCCCCCCGACTCCCGCCTGTCCGAGGTCGAGACCGCCCAGCAATACGGCGTCAGCCGCCAGCCGGTGCGCGAGGCGTTCATCGCGCTGGCGGGTCAGGGCCTGCTGGACGTGCGCGCACAGCGAGGGACCTTCGTGACGCGCATCTCGCTGGCGGCGGTGATGGACGCGCGCTTCGTGCGCGAGGCGATCGAGGCCGACATCGTCAAGCTGCTGGCCACCGACCCGGACCCCGCGCTGATCGCGGACCTGGACGCCCAGCTGACCCGCCAGATGGACCTGATCGGCGGATCGGCCCGCGATTTCATGGACGCGGACGAGCTGTTCCACCGCACCTTGGCCGAAGGCGCGGGCAAGGCCAGCGCTTGGCGCGTCGTAGTCGAGATGAAGGCCCAGATGGACCGTGTCCGCTTCCTGTCCAGCCGGCATTTCCCCGTCGACCGCCTGATCGACCAGCATCGCGCGCTGGTCGCGGGCATCCGGGCGGGCGATGCGCCGCGCGCCGAAGGGGCGATCCGCACCCATCTGCGCGGCATCCTGGACGACCTGCCCGTCATCCGGGCCGACTGCCCCGACTATTTCACCTGATCCCGGCCCCGCCGGACAATCCTTGGAGGAGGACACCATGACACCGACCCGCATGATCGCCATCACCCTGGCCGCCGCACTGACCACCAGCACCGCGATGGCCGCCGACGTCACGCTGAAGCTGGGCCACCTGGCCAACGAGGAAAACATCTGGCACAAGGCCGCCCTGCATTTCGCCGAGGAGGTCGCCGCCGGGACCGAGGGCCGGGTCGAGGTCCAGATCTTTCCGAACGAATCCCTGGGCAAGGAGATCGACGTCATCAACGGCATGCAGCTGGGCACCGCCGACATGACCATCACCGGCGAAAGCCTGCAGAACTGGGCACCCAAGGCCGCGCTGCTGGCGCTGCCCTATGCGTACCGCTCGCTGGAGCACATGGACGAGGTCGCCTCGGGCGAGATCGGCGACCAGATCGAGGCCGAAATCATCGCCAATGCCGACATCCGCCCCCTGACCTATTTCGCACGCGGCCCGCGCAACCTGTCGGCCAACCGTCCCATCACCACCCCGGACGAGCTGAACGGCTTCAAGCTGCGGGTGCCCAACGTGCCGCTGTTCGTGACCGCCTGGCAGGCGCTTGGCGCGAACCCGACGCCGATGGCCTTCTCCGAGGTCTTCACCTCGCTGCAGAACGGCACGATCGAGGGGCAGGAGAACCCGCTGGCGCTGTTCCAGTCCGGCGGCTTCTACGAGGTGCAGAAGACCGTGAACCTGACCGAGCATGTCCGGTCTTGGATCTATCTGACCATCTCGGAGAACGCCTGGAACAAGCTGTCCGAGGCCGACCAGGCCGCCGTACAGGCCGCCGCCGACAGCACCCAGGCCTTCGAGCGCGAGCTGTTCCTGACCGACGAGCAGGAGCTGGTCGCCGAGCTGGAGGCCGCGGGCGTGACCTTCGTCGAGGTCGACCAGCAGGCCTTCGCCGATGCCGCCCGCGACGCGGTGATCGGTGCCGTGGACGCGGACATCCGCCCGCTGGCCGAACAGATCTTCAACAACTGATGGCAGGGCGGCGGGGCGCACCCTGCCCCGCCCGTCCCCCGGAGACATCCCATGACACAGGCATTCAAGGGGTTGGAGGGGCTGTGCCGCCTTCTGATCCTCGTGGCGTTCCTGCTCTTGTCGGCATCGGTCCTGCTGCAGGTCTTTGCGCGCACCTTCCTGTCCACCGCCCCCGTCTGGACCGAGGAGCTGACCCGGTTCTGCCTGATCTATATCGGTGCCCTGGGCGCCGGTCTGGCGCTGCGCAGCGGCGACATGGTGAACGTGGACCTTCTGTGCGAAAGCCTGCCGGGCCGCTGGCCGTGGCATCTGCGGCTGGTCAGCGCGGTGCTGACCGCGCTGTTCGCCGGCGGCCTTCTGGCGGGCAACCTGATGAACTCGGGCGGCATCACCGAACGCATCATCCGCTTTGCCAATGCGCTGGTCGGGTGGATGCGCGGCGGGCTGGCCCAGGCCAACATCGCGGCCTCCATGCTGTTCGGCGGCATCTCGGGCACCGCGGTGGCCGACGTCGCCTCGGTCGGCGGCATGATGATCCCCGGGATGAAGCGCGCGGGCTATCCCGGCGCGTTCTCGGCCGCGGTCACCGCGGCGTCGTCGACGGTGGGCCCGATGATCCCGCCAAGCGTGCCGATGATCATCGTGGGCTCGCTGTCGGGCATGTCGGTGGGCAAGCTGTTCCTGGGCGGGGCCATTCCGGGCATCGCCATGGGCGTGGCGATGATGATCACCACCGTCATCCTGGCCCGCAAGCACGGCTTTCCCCGCGAACCCTGGCAGGGGCTGCGCGAACTGTTCACCTCGTTCACCGGGGCGATCTGGGCCATCGCCATGACCGCGCTGATCGTGGGCGGCCTGCTGACCGGCATCACCACGCCCACCGAAACCGCCATCGTGGCCTGTCTCTATGCGATGCTGGTGGGCCTGTTCGTCTATCGCGAACTGCCCTGGCGCGCGATCCCGCGCATCATCACCAACAGCGCGATCAGCTCGGCCGGCATCCTGGTGCTGGTGGGCACGGCCAACGTCTTCGGCTGGATCCTGGTGTCGGAACGCATCCCGCAGATGCTGGCCGAAGGGGTGCTGTCCATCACCGACAACAAGTTCGTGGTGATCCTGCTGATCAACCTGCTTCTGCTGTTCGTCGGCATGTTCATGGAAACCATCGCGGCGCTGATCATCCTGTTCGTGCCGCTGCAGACGCTGGCGCTGGCCGTGGGCATCGACCCGCTGCATTTCGCGGTCTTCGCGGTGATGAACCTGATGATCGGGCTGACCACGCCGCCGGTGGGGGTGTGCCTGTTCGTGGCCGCCAATATCGCGCGCCTGCCGCTGTCGCCGGTGATCCGGGCGATCACGCCCTATATCGTCACCAACCTGATCATGCTGCTGATGGTCAGCTATTTCCCGCCACTGTCCACCTGGCTGCCCAACCGCCTGATGCCGTAAGGAGGTCACCATGACCCAGACCCGATGCGTCCGCCTGAACGGCCAGGACGACCTGACCATCGCCGCCACCGATCTGCCCGCCCCCGACCGGGGGCAGGTCCGCGTCGCCGTCCTGGCGGGCGGCATCTGCGGATCGGACCTGCATTACTGGCAGGAGGGCGGCATTGGCACGATCCGCGTGCGCGAACCGATCATCCTGGGCCACGAGGCTGCCGGCCGGATCAGGGCCGTGGGCCCCGACGTCACCCATCTGCAGGTGGGCCAGCTGGTCGCGATGAACCCCTCGCATCCCTGCGGGACCTGCGATTTCTGCAAGGCCGGGCTGCCGCATCACTGCATGGCGATGCGGTTCAAGGGCTCGGCGATGTATCTGCCCCACGAACAGGGGATGTTCCGCGATGGCATCACCATCGGCGCCGCGCAATGCCACCCCCTGCCCGATACCGTCACCCCCGGCGCCGCCGCCTGCGCCGAACCGCTGGCCGTGTGCCTGCACGCCGCCAACCGCGCCGAGGCGATCGCCGGGCCCCTGGCGGGCAAGACCGTCCTGGTCACGGGCGCGGGGCCGATCGGCGCGCTCTGCGTGGCGGTGGCCCGCCTGCGCGGGGCCGCAACGATCATCGTGACCGACATCCAGGACGCCACCCTGGCCGTCGCCCGCCGGATGGGCGCCGACCATGCGGTGAACCCCGTGGCCGACCCCGATGGCCTGGCGGAATGGCAACAGGGCAAGGGCCGCGTCGATCTGGTCTTCGAATGTTCGGCGGCGGCATCGGCCATCCGCGACGCCGTGGCCTGCCTGCGCCCGCTTGGCGCGCTGGTCCAGGTCGGCGTCGCGGGGCCCACGCCCCTGCCCCTGAACCTGATGGTCGGCAAGGAGATCCTGTTCGCGGGCTCTCATCGGTTCGACACCAAATTCGCCGATGCGGTGGGGCTGATCGGCACCGGCGCCATCGACCCCCGCCCGATCATCACCGCCACCTTTCCGATGAGCGACGCCGAAACGGCGTTCCGGACCGCCGCCGACCGCGCGCGGTCGGTCAAGGTGCAACTTTCCTTTGCTGAAGAAGAGACCCAATCATGAGACAGACCTGGCGCTGGTTCGGACCCAAGGACCTGGTGTCCGTCGACGACATGCTGCAGGCGGGCGTCCAGGGCGTCGTGACCGCCCTGCACCACGTCCCCACCGGACAGGTCTGGCAGCCCGACCAGATCGCGGACCGCCAGGCCCAGCTGGCCGTGATGCGGGACGGCGCGCCCTCGGGCCTGGCATGGGAGGTCGTCGAGAGCCTGCCCGTATCCGAGGACATCAAGCGCCAGACCGGCGACTGGCGCGCCCATGTCGAGGCGTGGAAGACCTCGATGCGAAACCTGCACGCGGCGGGCCTGCGGGTCATCTGCTACAACTTCATGCCGATCCTGGACTGGACGCGGACCGACCTGGTCTATCGGCTGCCCAACGGCGCGACCTGCATGCGCTATGACGCGATCGATTTCGCGGCCTTCGACCTGTTCATCCTGCAGCGCCGCGGCGCGGCCGACGACTATGCCCCGCAGATCGCCGAAACTGCCCGCGCGCGGCTGGTCACCATGTCGGACGACCGGCGCGAACAGCTGACCGGCAACGTGGTCTTCGGCCTGCCGGGCGCCGCCGAACGCATGACCCTGGACGACGTCAAGGACCACCTGGCGCGCTATGACGACATCAGCCCCGACCGCCTGCGCGCCCATCTGGTCGATTTCCTGGCCGAGGTGACGCCCCTGGCGCGGGAGCTGGGCATGCGCCTGTGCTGCCACCCCGACGATCCGCCGTTCCCGCTGCTGGGCCTGCCCCGCATCATGTCGACCGAGGCCGACTATCGCGCCGTCATGGATGCGGTGGACCTCTCCGCCAACGGCATCACGCTGTGCACCGGATCGCTCGGCGCGCGCGCCGACAACGACCTGCCGGGCATGATGGCGCGCTTGGGCGACCGGGTGCATTTCCTGCATCTGCGCAACGTCGCGCTGGAGGAGACCCATCTGGGCGGGTCCTTCCACGAGGCCGCGCATCTGGAGGGCAACACCGACATGGTCGCGATGATCGCCGCCATCCTGGCGGAGGAGAGCCGCCGCCGTGCACAGGGCCGCGACGACTGGCAGATCCCCTTCCGCCCCGATCACGGCCAGGACATCCTGGACGACCAGTCCCGCAAGGCGCAGCCCGGCTATCCCGCCATCGGCCGCCTCAAGGGCCTGGCCGAACTGCGCGGAATCGAGACCGCGCTGTCCCATCCGCTGGTGGCGCAGCGCGGCTGAGGCGATTGGGCGGGTTATTCGCATCATGAAACGCCTTGTCATGATGCGAATAACCACCATAATCCCCTCATGCAGATCTGGGAAAGCCCTGCCTGGCCCAATTTCCGCCACGACCCGTCCCTGACCGAAGGGCGGCTGGCGGCGTTTTCCGCACGCCTCGGCGCCATCACCGGCCTGCACCACGCCCTGACCCCCGACGAACGGCGCGAGGCCTTCCTGCGCGCGGTCACGACCGAGGCCGTGTCCTCCTTCGCGATCGAGGGGGCCAGCCTGCCCGCGGCCCAGGTCCAGGCCTCGGTCGTGGCCTCGATGGCGCATCGGGGCGCCGAACCCGTGCGGCGCAGCGACGCCATCGCCGACCTGATGCTGCAGGCCCGCGCGGGCGGACCGCCCTTGGACACGCCCACCCTGTGGCACTGGCACCGCCTGCTGTTCCACGGGCTAGAGGTTGAGGACAAGGGCCGCTGGCGTCGCTTTGCCATGGTCATCACCCGCAGCGCGACCGCCGGCCGGGACGAGGTCCTCTATGCCGCGCCCCCTGCCGACCGCGTCCCCGCGATGATGGACGATTTTCTGACAGCCCTGCAGACCGACGACCGCCCCGCGCCGATCCGCGCGGCGCTGGCGCATCTGTGGTTCGAATCCATCCACCCCTTCTCGGACGGCAACGGGCGGCTTGGCCGGGCGCTGGTCGAACATGTCTTCGCCCGCGACGGGGCCGCCCTGCCCTTCTCGCTGTCGCGCCAGATCGAGGCCGACAAGCGCGGCTATTACGCGGCGCTGCAGGCCGGGCGGCAGGTGGTGGGCCCGGCGATCGACGCCACGCCCTTCATGATGTGGTTCCTGGACCGGCTGATCGCGGGGGTCGACGATGCGGTCACGGACGCCCGCTTCCTGGTGGCGCGCAACGCCTTCTTCCTGCGCCACCGCCCCCCGCCGCGCGCCGAACGCGTGCTGCGCCGCCTGTTCGCCGAAGGCCCGGCCCGCGTGGCCCAGGGCATCTCGGCCGCCCCCTACGGGCGCATCGCGGGCGTGTCCGCCGCGACCGCGACGCGCGACCTGACCGACCTGGAGGCTGCCGGAATCCTGCGCCGCGGCCCCGAAGGCGGCCGGTCGACCCGCTATCTTCTGGTGATGGCCTAGCCGAACAGGCCCGGCGACATGTCCTCCCAGAACGCCCCGATCCGGGCCGCGTTCAGGGGCGACATCCAGCCGTGGCGCTCGAAATCGGCGCGCGCGGCGCGGTCGGTCAGCTGGCTCAGGAACAGCCGCCGGTCGGCGTCGCGCTGCGTGGGGGTACGCTGGCGGATCACCTCCAGGATGCGGCGCAGCCGTTCGGCCTGCGGGTTGGGCGGTTCGACCGTCACCGGGTCGGGCGTGCCGAAATCACCGTCCAGCGCGGCGCTGAGATAGCCCACCTTGCTGACCACGTTCCGCCGCGCCTCGACGTAATCCAGCTTGGCCGACACGACCTCCTCGCCATGCGCCGACAGCCATTGCCGCGCCAGCCGGTCGCTGACCCCAAGCGCGCGCAGCCGGCCATAGACGGCGCCATGCCGCGCCCCCTCGCCGTCGTCCATGTCCAGGATCGCCAGCTGCGGGTTCTCGGTGATCAGGAACCGGATATGGGTGACCGCCCTGCCCTGCTTCTTGGTCTCGGGCGTCAGGATGATGTTCGAGGTCTTGTTCACCTCGGTCACGGCGGGCTTGATGATCTTGGCGTTCAGCTGCTTGAACACCTCGTAATAGGCCGACCCCTCGACCCCCATCAGCCGCCGGAACAGATCCAGCGGCCACCACCCCGTCGAGCCGGTCCGCACGAAGCGATAGCAGTTCTCGTACAGCGCCAGCGCATGCCCGGAGGTGAACCGCCGCTGCATGTTCAGGTTGATCAGCGCAAAGACCTTGGGGTCGTGCAGCTTCTCGGCCAGGGCCGGGGAATAGGCGTATTCGCAGATCCCGCCTTTCAGCTTGGCATAGCTCAGCAGGCTGGACACGCCCCATTCCTGACGCCCCTTGTCGTCCAGCATGTCCCATTCCGCCACGGTCTCGACCAGCCCGCGCAGCGACTGCTTCAGCGTGTCCATGTCGTTGCTGTTGTACCCGATCATCAGGCACAGGGTCCGCGCGTCGATCTGGTGGCTGGGCCTCGACATCAGCGTGTCATAGGCGTTCAGCAGCAGCACGTTGGACAGCTTGCGCTGCAGCAGCGTCAGCTTGCCCGACACGTGGATCGCCGCCACATGCTTCTTGACCGCACCGCGCCTGAGCGCGCCGGACAGCTGGTCGCGGGGGATGTCGTCCATGAGGTCTGCCATTGTCCTGCCTATCCCCATGCTGCCGCAAAAGGCACCCTGCGGCAACAGCCTTTCAGGCACCCTTGCCGCGACTGTCGCGATCCCGAAGACGGGCACCTTGCATCGCAGGCGTCGCACTAAGGCACCCGTTTCCGGGACGGACACCCCTGGCAAACCGTGCCCCGTGGGCTTTTTCTGCCCCAAACAGGCCCCTCCCGTTCCTCGGCACCCCTCAACCCGAGAATCGGCGCCCCTCCCCCTGTTCCCGGGCACCCGTCATCCCGGATAAGGGTCCCCTTCGTCCCGCATATGGGTCCTGAACTGACTTTAGCTCATTGAAAGTACGATATTTCCTTATCGCAAAGACTCTAAAATCTCTAAACAAGATACAAGCTTTAGAAGGGTGCTTTTTCTGATTTGAGAAGGGTTTCGCGGCGAAACCGGGCAATTTTGTTCCCAACCAACGGATGATGTGCGATAGAAAGTGCAGTACGCCTCGGAACACGATACATCGCAGCAGGAACGAGATGTCAGGCAAAGAGCCGCTTCCCCCCTATTTCAGCATAGACCCCGCCCGTGCCGCCAAGCGCCTGTCAGAGCCGATCGGCACCGCCCGATTCGCCAAGGCCGCGGCCTTCGCCGCCCGTGGACGGCAGGACCTGGCAGAGCGCGGCTATGCCCCCGACGGACGCAAGCGCCTGCGCCGCTTTTCCACTTGGGAGATCTGCCGCTATCTGATCCCCGTCGCGACCGCCCATTTCCGCCGCGTGCTGCGCAAGAACCCCGACCTGCCCCAGGGCGTCGGCGAGGGCAACTCCAAGTGGTTCACCCTGGACGACGTCCTGCGCCTGCGCGACCACTTCGCCCAGGAGGGGGCCGCCGACCGCGAATACCGCCCCTGGCGCCCGGAGGGCCTGCCGGCCAAGGTGCTGGCGGTGGCGAACTTCAAGGGCGGCGTGGGCAAGACCTCGACCGCGGCACATCTGGCCATGTCGGCGGCGCTGGACGGCTACAAGGTGCTGGTGATCGACCTGGACAGCCAGGGCAGCATGACCTCGATCATGGGTGGGCAGGTGACGGACGAATGGTCCACGGCCTTCCCCCTGCTGGCCAAGGACTATGCCCTGGCCCTGCAGGACGAGAACCGCGTCCGCGAGGCCCGCGGCCAGCCCCCCCTGCCCTTCGACGAGACCCTGACCGAGGCGCTGAAGATCGGCGCCCGCGACCTGATCCAGAAGACCCACTGGCCCAATATCGACCTTCTGGGCGCTCAGCTGAACTTGTACTGGGCCGAATTCCAGGTGCCGGTCTGGCGGATGGGTCTGCGCGGCTGGCCGCTGTGGGATGCGCTGTCGAACGGGCTGACCCATGACGGGGTCGTGGACGACTATGACATCATCATCATCGACACGCCCCCTGCCCTTGGCTACCTGACGATCAACGCGCTGGCGGCCGCCGACATCCTGCTGGTGCCCCTGGGGGCAACCTTCCTGGAGTTCGATTCGACGGGCCGGTTCTTCGACATGCTTTATTCGACCTTCGCCAGCGTCGAGGATGGAGAGAACACCGCCCGCCGCCGCGACGGCCTGCCCGAGATGCGGTTCGAATGGGACGCGGTCCGCGCCATCATCACCCGTTTCGAGGCTGGTCAGCAGACCGACCTGGCCAACGTGATCCAGGCCTATTTCGGCGACTTCATGACGACCTATCGCCAAGAGCTGACCGCCATGGTGGGCCAGGCCGGGGAGCAGGTGAATGGCATCTACGAGGCCGACTACCGGGAGTTCAATCGCGACACCTATGTCCGCGGCCGCGAGACGTTCGACCGCACCTGGGCCGAGGTGAAGGAGCTGATCCTGGGGGCCTGGTGGCGCGATCTTCAGATGGAAAAGCAGGAACAGGAGCAGACCGATGGTCAAGCGCAGACGTCTTGAAGCCCCCAGCACCGATGACCTGACCCGCATCGAGGCGGAGTTTCGCAGCGAAACCTTTGACCGTGCCGCCTCGGTCCGGGGCATCGCGCCGATCGCCCAGGTCGCGGCCGACAGCGCGTCCCAATTCCAGCCTGACGGGGCGGACAGTCGTGCAGCGCGTGCCCGTGCCGAGGCCGACGCCGCGCGTCTGCATGCGGCACAGGACAGCGGCCTGCTGATGGTCGACCTGCCGTTGGAGCAGATCGACGAGGACGCGATGATCCGCGACCGCATGACCATGGGCGAGGCCGAGATGCTGGAGCTGCGCCAGTCGATCGCCTCGCACGGGCTGCGGCTGCCGATCGAGGTCTTTGCGCTGGAGCAGGAGGGCAGGGCGGGGCAGCGCTATGGTCTTCTGTCGGGCTATCGCCGGCTGCTGGCCACGCGGGGGCTGCGCGACCTGACGCAGGCGGACAAGTACGCGACCATCCGGGCGATCGTCCGCCCCCGTGCCGATGCAGGCAACGCCTTTGTCCAGATGATCGAGGAGAACGAGGTCCGCGAGAACCTGAGCCATTTCGAGCGGGGGCGTATCGCGGTCATCGCGGCGAACCATGGTGCCTTTGCCAATACCGAAGATGCCGTCGACAAGCTGTTCGGCAGCGGATCGAAGGCAAAACGGTCCAAGATTCGGTCTTTTTCTCTTATATTTGAAGAACTTGGCGACATGCTGCAATTCCCCGAGCAGTTGACCGAGCGTCGCGGGCTGCAGCTGGCGACCGCACTGCGCCAGGGGGCCGAGAGCCAGGTTCGCCAGGCCCTGTCCCATGCAGCCCCCGAGGATGCGGATGCAGAATGGGCGGTGATCGAACCGGTGATCCGGCAGCAGGATCAGGGGGTCCGCGACCCGGGACGGGGAGGGCGCCCCAAGCGCCCTGCAACGGCCCATGGCTGGCTGGACGACAAGACCCTGCGGACATCCAGCGGGGTGACGATCCGGCGGTCCAGCGACAGCAGGGGGCACCTGCTGCGCCTGGAGGGGGCTGCCCTGACCACCGAACTGGTGGATAGCCTGATGCTGGAGATACGGGCGCTGCTGGAGCGCTGACGGTTTCGTGGCGAAACCGGCCGGCCGGAAGTTCGGGCGATGGCGGTAGGGCAGGGGGGTACGGCTGCGGGGCAGTGGGCACTTATGGGCAAGACTTCAGGTCGCCGCGGGGTTGTGTCTTTAGGGCGTTGTAAAGGCGCTGAATTATCGGTGATGGAGCCCATTTCGACGGCACGGTGTCGAGACGCAGAGCGACTAGTGTCATTCGCCGCGTTCACTGGCCATGGTGCTTCAACCCTTACTCACATGTGTCTTCACCCCGCTGGTCGGGAACCGGCGGGGCGAAGACCATGACGGGTGCTGCCGCCGCCGGTTCTGAGGCGGCGGTTGGCGTCAGAGGCCCTCGACCGGGGGGCGGGTCTCGGGCGGGATGGGGCAGCGATAGGGGTGCTGGGCCAGGTGGTCGGCATGGGCGGCCTTGGCCGCCTGGATCAGCGCCGGGTCGGTAAGCGCGGCATGGGCGGTCGCGGCCATGACCTTGGCGGCATGCAGCATGCCCTTGTGCGCGGCGGGGGCCTTGCCTTGGGCGGTCTGCTGCCAGCTGTGGAGCGCGGTGCCCACCGCACAGGTGGCGACGCGGGCCTGGACGGTGGGCACCGCCCAGCTGACATCACCCACGTCGGTCGAACCCATGCCGCCCATGAAGGGCCGGTCCAGGGGGGCGATGAAGTTGCACAGCGGCAGGTCGTAGTCGGGCTTCATCGCCAGCCGCTTGAACGTGTCGGCGATGTCCTCGCGCGACAGGCTTTCGCGGATGGCGGTGGCGAAGGCCGTGTCGTCCGCGTCGAAGGGGACGGGGCCCAGGGCCTCGAACTGGGCCTGCATGGCGCGGGACAGGGGCAGGTTCTCGGTCAGGTTGGACACGGCCGAGAACACGCGCGAGGTCACGGTGGTGCCCGACATCAGCGCCGCCCCGTCGGCGATCTTGCGCACGCGGTCGACCAGCGACGACAGGCCTGCAAGGTCCGGGCTGCGGATCAGCTGGCGCACGGTCGCCTTGGCCTGGACGACGTTGGGCGCGATGCCGCCGGCGTCCAGATAGGCGTAATGGACCCGCGCCGCGTCGGGCATGTGTTCGCGCATGTAGTTGATGCCGATGTTCATCAGCTCGACCGCGTCCAAGGCGGACCGGCCCAGTTCCGGCGCGCCCGCCGCGTGGGCGGCCTTGCCGTGGAAGGTGAAGTCGATGCGCGTGTTGGCCAGGGACCGCATGTCGTCGACTGCATTGAAGCTCGCCGGGTGCCAGGTAATGGCGATGTCGACGTCGTCGAACAGCCCGTCGCGGACCATGTAGGTCTTGGCGGCGCCGCCTTCCTCGGCCGGGCAGCCGTAGTAGCGGACGCGGCCCGGCACGCCGTTGGCCTCCAGCCAGTCCTTGACGGCGGTGGCCGCCGACAGCGCGGCCGAGCCCAGCAGGTTGTGGCCGCAGCCATGGCCGAAGCCGTGATCGGCGATCTGGCGCGGCTCGGCCAGGCCGGGTTCCTGGGACAGGCCGGGCAGGGCGTCGTATTCGCCCAGGATGGCGATGACCGGGCCGCCCGTGCCCGCCTCTCCCATGACGGCGGTCGGGATGCCGGCCAGGTTCTCGGTCACGCGGAAGCCTTGGTCGCGCAGCATCCGGGTGTGGGCGGCGCAGGATTTGACCTCGCCATAGGCCAGTTCGGGCGTGTCGAACACGGCATCGGCCAGGCCGGTGAACTGGGCGGCGCGGGCATCGACCAGCGGCCAGAGGGGGTTGTCGTTTCGCATGGGGTCTTTCCTTTGGTCAGGCTTGGTCGTTCAGGTGGCAGGCCGAAAGGCGGCCGGGGGCCACCTCGCGCAGCGCGGGCACCTCAAGGCGGCAGCGGTCATGGGCATGGGGGCAGCGGGGGTGGAAATGGCACCCCGGCGGCGGGTTCAGAGGCGAGGGGATCTCTCCCTTGATGGCATGATAGGTCTTCTTGCCGGTTTCGAAGGTCGGGATCTCGCTGACAAGGGCCTGGGTATAGGGGTGGTTCGGGCGCGCGATCAGGTCCTCGGCCTCGCCCAGCTCGACCAGGCGGCCCAGATACATGACCGCGATCCGGTCCGAGATATGTTCGACCACGCCCAGGTCGTGGCTGACGAACAGGTAGGTCAGGTCGAAATCCTGCCGCAACTGAACGAAAAGGTTCAGAACCTGGGCCTGGATCGACACGTCCAGCGCCGCCACGGATTCGTCGCAGACCAGGAAATCGGGGCGCACCGCCAGCGCGCGGGCGATGCCCACCCGCGCCCGCTGTCCACCCGAGAACTGGTGCGGATAGCGCTTGCCCATGCTGGGGTCCAGGCCCACCTGTTCCAGCATCCGCTCGACATAGGCGGGGATGTCGCGGCGGGGCACGATGCCGTGGACGCGTGGCGCCTCTCCGACGATATCACGGACCTGCAGGCGGGGGTTCAGGGACGACATGGGGTCCTGAAACACCATCTGGATCTTGAGCGCGGCGTCGCGTACGGCGGGGCCCTTGAGGGTCGCCACGTCCTGGCCGTTATAGAGGATGCGCCCCTGGCTGGGGCGGGCCAGCCCCGCCACCATGCGGCCAAGCGTGGACTTGCCGCAGCCGGATTCGCCGACCAGGCCCAGCACCTCGCCGCGGCGGACCGACAGGTCGATGCCGTCGACGGCGTGGACGGTGACCGGGGCGATGCGGGCGCCCAGGGACCGGGCGGTGCGTTCGGCGATGTCCAGGTCCTTGGTGAACCGCTTGGACACGCCGTCGATCTGCAAAATGGGCTGTGGTGTCACGGGGTGGCCTCTGCGTCGGCATGGGGGTGGTGGCAGCGCACCTGGCGGCCGGGGCCGGCGGGGGTCAGGGCGGGTTCGACCTGGCAGGCGGCATCGGCGCGCGGACAGCGGGGGGCGAACTTGCACCCCTTTGGCAGGTTCAGAAGCGACGGCGTCATGCCCTTGATCTGGGTCAGCATCGCGCCGTGGCGCTTGCCGTGGGGGACGCTGTCGATCAGGCCGCGCGTATAGGGGTGGCGGGGGTTGGCGATGATCGCGGCGGTGGGCCCTTCCTCGATGATGCGGCCCGCGTACATGACCGCCAGGCGGTCGGCCAGGCCCGACACGACGGCCAGGTCATGGGTGATCCAGATCAGTGCGGTGCCCGATTGGGCACAGAGCTTTTGCACCTCGGACAGGATCTGGGCCTGGATGGTCACGTCCAACGCGGTGGTGGGTTCGTCCGCGATGATCAGGTCGGGCTTGTGCAAGAGCGCGATGGCGATCGCCACGCGCTGGCGCATGCCGCCCGAGAACTGGTGCGGATAGCTTTTCAGCCGCTCGTCCGGGGAGGAGATGCCGACCTGGACCAGCGCCTCGCGGCAGCGGCGCAGGGCCTCGGCCCGCGAGACGGTTTCGTGGGCGCGGACGGTCTCGATCATCTGGGTGTCGATGCGCAGGACCGGGTTCAGCGTCATCATCGGGTCCTGGAAGATCATCGCGATGCGCTTGCCGCGCAGGGGGCGCATGGCCTTTTCCCCGCCTGCGATCAGGTCGGTGCCGTCAAAGACGACCTGCCCCCCGGCCACCCGGCCGGGCGGGTCGACCAGCCCCAGGATCGAGAAGCCGGTGACCGACTTGCCGGACCCGGATTCGCCGACCAGGCCCAGGATCTGGCCACGCTCCAGCGTGAAGCTGACCCCGTCCACGGCGCGGGCGGTGCCGTCGCGGGTCATGAAATGCGTCTGCAGTTCGCGAACGTCCAGCAGGGCGGTCATGTCTGCAACCTCGGGTTCAGGACATCGCGCAGGCGGTCGCCCACGACGTTGATGGCGATGATGGTGACGACCAGGGCGATGCCGGGAAAGACGCTGACCCAGTAGCGGCCCGACAGCAGGTAGTCGTAGCCGTTGGCGATCAGCAGCCCCAGGGAGGGTTCGGTGATGGGCACGCCCACGCCCAGGAAGGACAGCGTCGCCTCCAGCGCGATGGCCTGGGCGATCTGCACGGTGGCGACCACGATCAGGGGCGGCACGCAGTTGGGCAGCAGGTGGCGGAACATGATCCGGCGGTCCGACAGGGCCAGGCAGCGGGCGGCGTCGATGTAATCCTTGCGGGTTTCCACCATGGCCGAGCTGCGCACCGTGCGCGCGTAATAGGCCCATTGCACGATGACCAGCGCCAGGATCACCTTGTCCACGCCCCGTCCCAGCAGCGCCAGCAGGATCAGCGCGATCAGGATGGCGGGAAAGGACAGCTGCAGGTCGACGATGCGCATCACCAGGCTGTCGAAGCGCCCGCCAAAATAGGCGGCGGCGACGCCGACGATGGTGCCGATGGTGATGGCCAGGGTCAGCGACACGACCGCGACCATCAGGCTGATGCGCAGCCCGTACATGATGCCCGACAGCATGTCGCGGCCCTGCTGGTCGGTGCCCAGCCAGAAGGTCTGGCCGGTGGCCATACTGACCTCTCCGGGGGGCAGGCCGCCGTCCATGATGCTCAGCTGCATCAGGTCGTAGGGGTTCTGGGGTGCGATCCAGGGGGCCGCGATGGCGATCAGCGCGATCAGCACGAACAGGACCAGGCCCAGGACCGCGATGCGGTCCTCGACGAACTGCTTGGCGATGCGCTTGGCGGGGCTGTCGATGCGGACCGGGGCGGGGGAGGGGGGTGCGATGTCGGTCATCCCTTCATCTCCGACAGGCGGATGCGGGGGTCCAGGGCGGAATAGATCACGTCGACCAGCAGGTTGATGCCCACGATGATCAGCACCGTCAGCATCAGGTAGGCCACGATCACCGGGCGATCCAAGAGGTTGATGCTGTCGATCAGCAGCTTGCCCATGCCGGGCCAGGCGAAGACGGTTTCGGTCACGATGGCAAAGGCCACCATCGAGCCCAGCTCCAGCCCGATGATGGTCACCACCGGGATCATGATGTTCTTGAGCACATGGACCAGTACCACGCGGCGCGGCGACAGGCCCTTGGCGCGGGCGAACTTGACGTAATCCTGCATGCAGACCTCGCGCGTGTTGGCCCGGGCCAGGCGGATGATCAGCGACATCTTGAACAGCGCCAGGTTGATGGCGGGCAGGATCAGGTGCGACAGCCCGTCCCAGGTCAGGAAGCTGACCTGCATGCCCAGGAATTCGGTGGTCTCGCCGCGCCCGCCCGCGGGCAGCCAGCCCAGCAGGACGGCAAAGACCAGGATCAGCAGCATCCCCTGCCAGAAGTTGGGCAGCGAGAAGCCCAGGATGGACCCGCCCATGATCGTGCGCCCCGCGATGCCGTGGGGCCGCAGCCCGGCCCAGACCCCAAGCGGGATGCCGATGCCCACCGACAGGGCCAGCGCGACCAGCGCCAGTTCCAGCGTGGCGGGCAGGCGGTCCAGGATGATCTCCAGCGCGGGCCGGCCATAGACGAAGGAGGTGCCCAGATCGCCGTGAAGGGCGTTCCAGACGAAGATTCCGAACTGCTCATAGAGCGGCCGGTCCAGGCCCAACCGTTCGACGGTGGCGGCGATCTGGGCCTGGCTCGCCTCGGGGCTGACCAGCACATCGACGGGATTGCCGATGAAGAAGACGCCGAGGAAGACCAGCACGGCCATGGCCATGACGGCCAGCAGGCTTTGGCCCACGCGGCGGACAAGATAGACGATCATGACGGGGTCCCTGTGATGGGGCTGGGGTCCGGCACCCCGCGACGCGAGGTGCCGGAGGGGCGAATCATTCTGCGGCGGGCTTGACCTCGGCGGCCAGGGTGTACTGGTCGACGCGGGGTTCGTAGGTCAGGTCCGGCTTCATCGCCCAGACCGTCTGTTCGTAATGCAGCGGGATGATCCCGGTATCGTCCAGCACCAGGGTCTGGGCGTCCTGCAGCATCTGGTCGCGCGCGGCGTCGTCGATGGTGGCCATCGCCGTCGTCAGCAGGGCGTCCATCTCGGGGTTGGAATAGCGGCCGGCATTGGTCGGCCCCATGCCCGTCGCCTCGTCATAGGTGGCCACCAGCGATTTCAGCGGGGACGACATGTCGCCCGAGGACGCGCCCCAGCCCGCCAGGTAGATCGGGAATTCCAGCGCGTTCCGGCGCGAGAAGAACTGGCTGGCGGTGCTGGCGTCCACGCTGACGCGGATGCCGATCTGGGCCATCATCTGGGCCACGGCCTGCGCCACCTGCTCGTCGTTGATGTAGCGGTCGTTCGGTGTCCCGAGCGTCAGCGAGAACCCGTCGGGATAGCCCGCCTCGGCCAGCAGGGCGCGGGCGGCGTCGGGGTCATAGGCCTCGACCGGGCGGTCCGAGGTGCCGAACATCGGCGGCGGCAGCAGTTCGCCCGCGGCCTGGGCATAGCCGCCCATGATCCGTTCGGTGATGGCCTGGCGGTTGATCGACATCGAGATTGCCTTGCGCACCCGTGCGTCCATCAGCGGGTTTTCCCCGTCGGTGCCGCCGATGCCGGGGGCGTCGGGCTGCTGCAGCATGTGCAGATAGATCACGCGGTTGGACAGCGCGTCGACGATGGTGAAGCCGCCCTGTTCGATCCGCGGGATGTCCTGGATGGGGGGCGATTCGATCATGTCCACGTCGCCCGCCAGCAGGGCCGCCACGCGGGGGCCGTCGCTGGTGATCGGGCGCATGGTGACGCTTTCCCATTGCGGGGTGCCGCCCCAGTAGTCGTCGAACCGCGTCACCACGACCTCGGACCCGCGGGTATAGCGGTCCAGCACATAGGGGCCGGTGCCCACCGCGACCGCGGGGTCGTTGAAGGCCGGGGCCTGGGGCACGTCGCCCATGCCCTCGCAGGTGCCGTCGGGGCCGTAGGTCACCTGGTCGTCGGCGCCAAGCGCATCGGCGGACAGGATCGCAAGGCTCCACAGGTCGACCGGCAGCAGGGGATTGGTGGCCTTGGTGGTGATGGTCAGCGTGTGGTCGTCCTCGGCCGCCATGTCGGCGATGCCGCCCGTGAAGATGGTGTAGGCCGAGGGCGAGTTCTGCACCAGCGGCACCCGGCAGAAGGAATAGATCACGTCGCGCGCGGTGAAGTCGCCGCCGTCGTGGAATTTCACGCCTTGGCGCAGCTTGAACCGCCAGGTGGTGTCGTCCACCGCCTCCCAGCTTTCGGCAAGGCCGGGGGTGACCATCTGCAGCGCGTCCTGGGTGGTCAGCGCCTCGAAGATGTTCTTGGAGACCTGGATGTTGGTGGACAGCTGGTGGAACAGCGGGTCCATCGAGGTGGCCTCGGACTTGAGGCCGATGGTCAGGGTCTGGGCGGCGGCGGGGGCCAGGCCCGCCAGAACGATGCCCGCGGCCAGGGGCAAGCCGAATGCTTTCATCGCGATATCCTCTCTGCTGGTGATGCGCGGATCGGTCACCCCGAAGTTGTTCCCCGGTGGTGCAATCCCGCTTGGAGATCAGGGTATGATGCGATAATCAGATGTCAATCGCGAATATCAATGCGTTTTTCTCATAGGGTGGCGATGGAACCGGATGACACTGCCGCCGACCGGGATAGCCGGTCGGGAATATCCCTGCGCGAACTGGAGGTTCTGCAGGCGCTGGTGGCCAATGGCACCGCAATCAGCGCGGCGCGTCGGCTGGACATCTCTCAGTCGGCGGTCAGCCGCAGGCTGGCGCAGCTGGAGGAGCGGCTTGGCTTCAAGCTGTTCCTGCGCACCAATGGTCGCCTGGTTCCCACGATCGAGGCCCTGTCGCTGAGCGAGCAGCTGGCGCCGGTGCTGGAGACGCTGGCCCGGCTGGTCCATCGCGCCGACCGGCCGCAGGGCGCGCATGAGGGGACGCTGTCCATCGTGGCCCCGCCGACCATCGCGCACCGGTTCCTGCCAAGCCGGATCGCGGCCTTCAAGCGGGCCAATCCGGGCTGCCAGATCACCTTCGACGTGCTGGCCAGCGACAGCCTGCTGACCGGCATCGCCGAGGGTCGGTTCGATGTCGGGATGAGCGACAGCACCGTTGCCCATGAAGGCATCACATCCGAGCTGTTGCTGGAAACGCAGGCAATCTGTGTCCTGCCGCGCGACCACCACCTGGCCGCGTTCGAGGTGATCCGCCCCGAGGACCTGCATGACGAGCCGTTCATCGCCCTGTCGCGCCGCCATTCCAGCCGCGCCGCCATCGACCGCCTGTTCGACCGCGCGGGCCTGGCCCTGCGGATCGAGCTGGAGGCGTCGACCAACGTATCCGTCATCCAGTTCGTGCGCGAGGGTCTGGGCGTGTCGCTGTTGAACCCGTTCCCGCTGGTCCACCAGATGGCCGATCAGGTGGCGATGCGCCCCTTCCTGCCCGCGATCCGCTACAGCACGCATTTCCTGCTGCCGGCCAGCCGGGCGCCCTCCGCGGTGACGCGGGCCTTCATGCAGGACGTCACCGACAGCCTGGACCGCGCCGCCTATCCGACCCCCACCGCCCTGCGATAAAGGAATCCCGATGCAGACCCCCACCAGCCAGCAGATCCTGGCGCAGCTGATCGCCTTTAACACGACCAGCCACCGCTCCAACCTTGCGCTGATCGACCATGTCCGGGCCTATCTGGCCGAATACGGGGTGGACAGCCGGCTGGTCATGGATGCGACCGGGCAGAAGGCCAACCTGTGGGCGACGATCGGGCCCGCGGACCGCCCCGGGGTGATCCTGTCGGGCCATACCGACACGGTTCCGGTCGAGGGCCAGGACTGGGCCAGCGACCCCTATGCGCTGACCGCGCGCGACGGGCGGTTGTACGGGCGGGGCAGCTGCGACATGAAGGGGTTCCTGGCCTGCGTGCTGGCCGCTGTGCCGGACCTTGTGGCGCGCGATCTGGCGCGGCCCGTGCACCTGGCGTTTTCCTATGACGAGGAGGTCGGCTGCGTGGGCGTGGTCGGCCTGCTGGAGATGCTGCGCGACGAGGGCATCCGCCCCGCCCTGTGCATCGTCGGAGAGCCCAGCTCGATGCAGGTGGTGATCGGGCACAAGGCCAAACGCTCGATGCGGGTGACGGTGCGGGGCAGGGGGTGCCACTCCTCGCTGGCGCCGCAGGGGGTGAATGCGGTCGATTACGCCGCCCGGCTGGTGGTGCGGATGCAGGACATCGCAGCCCGGCTGGCGACCGAAGGCGGGCGCGACGCCGACTATGACATCACGCACAGCACCGCCCATACCGGCACCATCCGCGGCGGCACGGCACTGAACATCGTGCCCGACCTGTGCACGCTGGACTGCGAGTTCCGGGTGCTTCCGCAGGAGGATGCCGACGCCCTGGTCCAGGAGCTGCGTGATTACGCCCGCGACGAGCTGGAACCGATGATGCGGCGCATCGCCCCCGAGGCCGGGATCGAGATCGAGGTCTTTGCCCAGTTCCCCGGCCTGGAGACCCCGCCCGACGCCGAGGCCGTCACCCTGGTCAAGCGCCTGACCGGCAGCAACGGCCATTCCAAGGTCGCCTTCGGTACCGAGGGCGGCCGCTTTGCGGAGATGCTGGGGGTGCCCACGGTGATCTGCGGGCCTGGCGCGATCGCCCAGGCCCACAAGCCCGACGAATACATCGAGCGGTCCCAGCTGGACGCCTGCGACGCCTTCCTGGGGCGGCTGGCCGATTGGGCGACGCGGGGGGCGTGACGCCGCCCGCTGGCCGTCAGCGCGGCATCAGCTTGGCGGCCAGCGTCTGGACGTCCGGCCCCGAGACCTTGGGCACGATCCGATAGGCCGCGTTCACGAAGCAGAACAGTGCGAATCCCAGCAGCCCCAGGCAGACGCCCGTCACCAGGATCTGGCCATAGACCTGCCCCGACAGCCAGGAGAACGCCTCTCCGGTGCCGCCGGCCTGCTGGGGGTTGGCCTGCCAGGCCGCGAAGCCGAACAGCAGGCCCACCACGCCGACCACCACGCCATGCGCGATCAGACCCGCCTTGAGCACGGGGTTCCAGCGCGTGGTGACCGGGTTGGCGCGCAGGTGCTGGCGGTATTCGTTGGTCCAGCCCTGGCGCATGTAATGCCCGCCCGCCCCGATGATCAGCACCGCCGCGGCCCCGATCAGCCAGCGGCCGCCGGGCCATTCCATGACGGTGCGGACATGGCCGGGGATGCTGGACCCCTCGCCCGAGCCGCCCCCCGACCCGCCGCCGAACAGCAGCGGAAAGACGGTCGCGCCGATCCCCAGGTGGATCGCGCCGGTCACCAGCATGCCGATGCGGGCGACGATGCCCTTTGCGTCGCTGCCGTAGTCTTCGAGGTCGAAGGCCGCGTCCAGCACCCGCCACAGCGCATAGGCCAGCATGCCGATGAAGATGACGAACAGCAGCACGCCGCCGCCCCAGGTCGTGTCCAGCCAGCCCAGGGCCGAGGACGTGTCCTGCGCGCTGCCCCCCCGCCAGATCGAATAGAGAGAGATCCCCGCGACGGCCAGATAGACCAGCCCCTTGCCGATATAGCCTGCCCGCATCAGCGGCATGGCCCAGCCCAGCTTGCTTTCGGTCATGTTCGTCGTTCCCGTTCCGGTTTGTGCCGAACCTACCGCAGGTCCGGGCGGCCGCGTCAAGCGATTGGCCCGAAAACCCGCCGTCAGCCCTCCGGCCCGCGCGGATCGTGTCGGGCAAAGGCGCTGATCAGGTCGGTGCGCGTCACCACCCCCACCAGCGACGGCCCCGACAGGACCGGGACGGCGTCCACGTCGCCCTCGGCCATCAGGGTCAGCAGATCGCCAAGCGGCGTGTCGGCCCGCGCGGTGGGCATGTCGGCCCGCATCAGCGCGGCCGCCGGGCCCGCGGGCCGCACATCGGTTGCGATCATGTGGATCTGGAAGATCATGCCCAGATAGCGTCCGTCGGGCCCGGCAACGGGGATCGAGGTGAAGCGGTGGCGCCGGAACAGCGCCGCCACCCGTTCGGCCGGGGCGTCGGGGCCGACGGTCACCAGATCGCGCGACATGATCGTGCCCGCCGTGACCGGCCCGACCCGCTGCGCCGCCGCCTGCAGTTCGGCCGCCCCCACCAGGCGGGCCAGATCGCCCGCGCCCAGGTTGAAGTTCTGCCGATAGCGTTCCAGAAGATCGGTCAGCTGATCCTCGGACAGGCCGATGCGCGCGGCGGGGTCCGGGTCGGCGGTGCGGTGGGCGTTGCGGTCGTCCACCTGGCGCATCGGATAGCGGCGCCCGGTCAGCCGCGCATAGACCGCCGCGACGACGACCAGCAGCACCGTCCCCGCCGCCACCGGCGTCACCGCAAAGCGATAGCCCAGGTCCGCGATGGCGTCGGGGCTCATCGCGGCGGTCATGGCGACGGCCCCGGCAGGGGGGTGCAAAGCGCGGCACAGGATCGTCGCGGTGATGGCCAGGCCCACCGCCACCGCGATCCGCAGCGCGGGATCGGCCACATGCAAGCACACCGCGACACCGATCAGCGCCGCCACCGTATTGCCCACGATGGCGGCCCAGGGCTGCGCCAGCGGACTGTTCGGAACCGCGAACAGCAGGACTGAACTGGCCCCGAAAGGCGCGATCAGGTACAGGCCAAGCTGGCTGTCGACCGCGGGCGACAGCACGAACAGCCCGGCGATGATCAGGCCCGCGACGGCCCCGACGCCCGCCCGCACCGCCTCGGGCAGGGGGGTCGAGGCGACCGACGGCCCCAAGGCGCGCAGTGCGCTGATCATCAGTGGTCGCATGGTCACGGTCCCGGTCAACTGCACGTTTCGCGGTCACTATGTCCATTATTTGGGCAGATGAAAGGGCATTCCGGGATATGCCCGCGGCGGGCCCCTGCAGCCTGTGCGGTGTTCATCCCTCAGCAGCCGCCCGACACGCGGTCCGCGCATCGGGCCGGGGCCGTCAGGTCTTCAGGAAATCCTGGGTGCTGATTACATCGCCATAGAGAAACGCCAGCGCGCCCATGATCGCGGTGTGGACATGCGCCGCGGGGGCGGTCTGTCCGCCGAACTCGATGTCGCGGGTCGCGCAGGCATCGTGGATCGTGGTGGTGGCAAAGCCGTGGTCGTTGGCGGCGCGCGTGGTCGCGTCGATGCACATGTGGCTCATGGCGCCGACGACGACCACGTCGCGGACGCCGTGTTCGTCCAGCAGATCCTTGAGCCCGGTCTCGCGGAACGAGTTGGGGTGGTTCTTGGTGATGACCGCCTCGTCCTGGGCGGGGGCCACGACGTCGTTGATCCGGGCGCCCGCGCTGCCGGGGACGAAGATCGGGCCGCCGGGAATCTCGTGGCGGATGTTCACGACCAGATCGCCCCTGGAACGGGCATGGGCGATCACGCGGGCGGCGTTGTGGGCGGCGGCCTCGATCCCGTGAAGGGGAAGGTTGCCGTCGGGCCAGTATTCGTTCTGCAGATCGACGACCAGAATGGCGCGTTTGGACATGGGGTTCCTCCTGTCAGTCGGGCCATGGTGCACCGGATGCCCCCCATCGCGATAGGGGTCATGGCGCAAAGCCTGCGATCCGGACGGAACATCGCCCGCGGCGGGATGTTGATGCGGACATGACCGACGAAAGGACCGCGCCATGGACGACAAGAAGAAATCCGACCCCGTCGTGCCCCGCCAGAACGGCCAGGGCCAGGGCCAGGGCGTACCCCACGACCCCAAGGAGTTCGACGTGATGAACCCCGCCAAGATGGACAAGCCGTCCGCCGACGAAACCCCGTCCAAATCCTGACGTGACGGCGCATCCCGACGCGGCCGCGACCCCCGACGATCAGGGGTCGCGCCAGGCCGCACGGGCGGTCGCGGTGATCGTCATCGCAACCGCCGTCAAGCTGGCGGTCTTTGCGGCGCTGGAACGTCCCTGGGGCTGCGACTGCGGCCGGATCTGGGCGATGCCCGGCGATCCGGCGCTGAATTCCCAGACCCTGCTGGACCCCTATTCCCTGCTGCATGCGGTGACGGGCGCGCTGCTGGTCCTGCTGGTCACGCGGCTGCGGCCCGATCTGGGCCTCTGGGCGCTGCTGGCCGTCGTCGTCGCCAGCAGCACGACCTGGGAGGTGATCGAGAACCTGCCCGTCAGCATCCGCCTGTTCGGCTATGACGCGGCGGACCCATTGGCCTATCACGGCGACAGTCGCCTGAACGCATTCGCCGACACGGCCTGCGCGGTCGCCGGGGCGGTGTTCGCGCGGGTCGCATCGGCGCGGGTTGTGCTGGCCCTGGCGGTCGGGACAGAGATCGCGCTGTCCCTGTGGATTCAGGACGGTTTCATCATCGCCGCCATTCGCGCGCTGCAACAGGCGCTGTGACCAGGGTCGGGCGCCGGCCCAGCACGCCTTCGATCGCGTCCGCGGCCCCGACGGCGCGCGGCCAATGCGGCGCGTCCTGCGCAAAGCCGTGGGCGTTCGCCCGAAACGACGGGTCGTCCAGCAAGCGGCACAGCGCGTCGTGGATGCGTGCCTCGGACGCCCACCGGGGCGACAGGCGCAGGCCGGTTTCGGTCCGGGCGATGCGGGCGGCGACGCCCGGCTGATCGTTGGTCAAGGGCAAGGCCAGCATCGGCACGCCCTGTTCCAGGCACTCCATGACCGTGTTCATGCCCGCATGGGTCACGCAGACCTGCGCGCGTTCCAGGATCGCGCGCTGCGGGACAAAGCTGCGGACCCAATCCGCGGGGATGTCGCGCGCGCCCTCGGCCGACTGGCCGCCAAGCGAGACAAGCACCTGCGCCCCGGCCCGGCGACAGGCCCGCGCGATCCGCGCCAGCAGGCGGTGCCGGTGCCCCTGCAGCGTACCCAAACTGACATAGACCAGCGGTCGATCCGGGTCGGGGCGGATGTCGCAGGGCAGCGGCTCGGCGACCGGGGCGCGGAACAGGCCCATGTGGCGCACCCGCCCGCCGGTCACGGGACGGGGGTGGTCGAACCCCGGCACGGCCTGGGCCAGCGTCATCAGGGGCGACACGCAATCGGTGAAATCGCGCAGCGGTCCAAGGTCCCAGTCCAGGGCGATGGTCTGGATCACCCGCGACTGCCGCCGCATCACCCATTGCGCGATCCGCCGCGCGGTCCGCAGCCGTTCGATCCCCCGTTCGCTGTGGTCGGGGCGCCAGCCCAGGAACGGGATCGGCACGCCGGGTTCGTCGTCGAAGGGCAGGGCGCAGGCGATCGACACCATCGGGATGCGCATGTGGCGCGACAGCAGGCCTGCCGCCGGCTCTGTCTGGTCGCCCAGGATCAGGTCGGGCCGATAGGCGGCGATGGCCGCCGGACCAAGCCGGCAGAGCATCTGCGTGCGCGCGGCGCCCGCGGCGATCTCTCCGTGCAGGCGCGCCGAATGGGGGCGGCTGTCGGGCGGCAGGCAGGGCCTGGAGCGGACCGTGTCGCCTGCCAGAAAGCGGACATGGTGGCCGCGGGCGCGCAGCTCCTCGGCCAGCGCGGCGAAGGCCTGGCGATGGCTGGGATAGGGCGGGCAGATCATCAGGATGCGGGCGGCAAGCCGGTCGTATTGTACCATCATCGTCCTCTTGCAGGCCCAACGACGGCTTGGGGCAATCGTTGCAAAACTTTGTCCCCGGCAATGCGCCATCGACGGATCGGGCCTTCGTGGCGGGCTGAACCGCGATCGGGGTGGTTTGTTCCGCGCCGTCAGGAACATGGTCCCGACTTGCCGGTTGCGCCGCCCGTGCGGAACGAAAGGAACGGCCATGACCTGCAGGATACTGATCGTGGAGGACGACTATTGGGCCGCGCTGCACCTGGCGACAGAGGTCCGCGACCGCGGGGCGACGGTTCTGGGTCCGACCGGATCGATCCCCCTGGCCGTCGCGCTGATGTCCGCACGGAGGCGTCCGCATGCGGCGATCTTGGACGTCCAGCTGCGCACCCAACTGGCCTTTCCCCTGGCCGACGCGCTGGCGGAACAGGGGGTGCCCTTCATCTTCGTGACCGGTTTCGAAAGGGAGGACATGCCCGAACGCTTTGACGCGGTGCCGCATTTCGTCAAGCCGATCATCGGCGGTGCCTGCATCGACGCGGTGATGGCCCTGGCCGACGCGGCGCGCCGGACCCGCGTGTTCGGGCCGCAATGCCGCGTCCGGTCGGGCCGGCGCGGCGTGATCGGGGGCTAGCCGTCCCGGCGCGCCTTGGACGCCGCGATGGCGGCCTCAAGACGGCGTGCCAGTTCCTGCAGCCGGGGCGGCACGGCCACCTTTTCCATCTCGATCAGCAGTTCCTTCATGCTGTCGTCCATTTCGTCCTGGGGCGGGCGGGGATCCGTCTTGCTCATCGTGACCTCAAAAGCGCCTGGCGGCCTGCCAAACACGTCTTCCATTGCCTTCAGCAGATACCACGGTGCGGGGTCGGTGACAGTTCACATTTGCCGTGGCACCGCGAATTCGTCCCCGACGGTCACGCATCGTTGCGAAAACGGCGCAGGCACCCCCCGTGATGTCCGTCCGCTGAACCTGCAAACCGTTGGAATGTTCCCGAAGACGCGCGCATCGCCGAAACAGGCGGGAAACGGCCGGTCGATCACGTTTGCGGAACCAGATCGGTATGTACGCATTTGTTTAGCGTGCTGCTTTGGGAACAGGCGTAGCCGACCATGTCCGACAATGTACTTCACCACATTCCTGCACTGCGCGCCTATGCGCGCTCGTTGTGCGGGCGACAGGAGGATCCCGACGATCTGGTCCAGGAGACCCTGTTGCGGGCCATCGAACATGCCGACAAGTACCAGCCGGGCACCCATATGCGGGCCTGGCTTTTCACGATCATGCGCAACCGCTTCTACACCAATGTCCGCAAGTCGGCCCGCGAACGCACCGGCTCCGAGGATTGCGTGTCCGACAAGCCGATATCGCAAGCCACGCAGGAATGGCACCTGCGCCATCAGGAAATGTGGGACCAGCTGGGCCGGATCCCCGTCCATTACCGCGAGGCCATCGTTATGGTATCGGTCCTGGGCGAAAGCTATATCCGCGCGGCCGAGATCCTGGAATGCGACATCGGCACCATCAAGAGCCGCGTGAACCGGGCGCGGACGATGCTGAAACGGGCGTTGGAACCGGAATTCTGACGCGTCCGCATGCGTCAGGCCAGTCAGCGACCGCAGTTCCGATGACATCGCATGATGTCCCTGCGCCGGGTGAAGGGGGCCCGATGATCGGGCCCCGCTCTGATCGTCATTCGTCGCGGTCGTCCACGATCACCGTCAGTTCCTGACCATCGCGATGCAGGGCGATCACGTCGTCGGTGGTGTGGTCAGTGGCCTCCAGCGCGTCGGTGACGGCCTGGTTTTCCGACAGGGTTTCCCGCAGGGTGGTCAGGTTGTCCTGGGCCTGCTCCAGCGCCGCGTCGACATCGCCCGGCGTGCTTTCGGTCACGGCACTGGTCTGGGTTCCGCCTCCGGTCGCCATCCCGTCCGCGATGCCTGCGGGGGCATCCGCCGCGCCGCCGGCCGAGGCGCCGGAGGTGGTGTCCGACTGCATCGCCGCCGAGCCGTTCGTGTCGATCGTGGTCTGGCCGCCGGTCATCGGGGGCGTGCCCTCCTCGGCGGTCGAGACTGCGCCGCCGCCCACCTGTTCCAGCTCGCTGAGGCCCATGACGGTGACGGTCGTGTCCGCATCCATCCCCTCCAGCTGATCGCCGTAGTCGCGGCCCGACTGCAGGTCGGCCACGACGCGTTCATAGGTCAGCGACATGTCGGCCGAACCGCCCGACTGCGCGGCCGATCCCGTATTCTGACCGCTGCCGGTCGTGGTGCTCATGTCGGCGGTGCTGGAGCCTTCGGCCCCGGCATCCTCCGTGCCGGTCATCGGGGCTCCGCCGCCGCCCAAGATGGCACCGTCCGCCGCCGCGCCGCCGCCTGCGCTGTCGGGTGCGGTGGTCTGAGCCAGGGCCGCGCCCGGCAGTGCCAGGGCAAGAGTCGCCGCGACAAGGGCCGCGCGGCTGGTCTGTGTCAATGTCCAGGTCATGATGTCTCCTCCGGAGATGATGATGCGCCATGGTCATGCGCTTGGACGGTCCCAACCGGGGCCACCCGCAGATGTTCCCGCACGCCTGCGTGAGACGAAAAAAGGACCGGCGCTCGGGCACAGCGCCGGTCCCGAAGGACGACCCGGGGGAGTTGGGCGTCCTTCACAGCATGTCGGCGGTCCGCTGCATCCAGTCGCGGTGCCGACGTTCGTCCGCCAAAGCCTTCTGGAAGAAGGCCAGCGTCTTGGGAAGCGCCGAGGGGTGGCTCGACGCGCGTTCATAGGCGGTGACGGTGTCTTCCTCGTTGGTGCGCATGGCCTTGAGGATCGTGCCGTCGCCCATCAGCCCGGCCAGGGCGATCTTGCCCGTGGTCAGCATCTGCTTCATGTCGCCTTCCGCCGGCGCGTCGGCGCCCGTCTCGGCGGCGATCTGGTTCAGCACCTCCAGGTGTTGCAGGTGATCCTGGCGGAACGTCTCGACCTGCTGCGACAAAGCCGGGTCCGACAACCGCGAGATCGTGGATTCGTAAGCGGCGATGGCATCGCGCTCCAGCAGGATCAGGTTCGTGACCAGGTCTGTGATCGTGTCTTCGGTGCCGACGGTGGTGGCCATGGGAGGGTCCTTTCTGTGGGACGTTCCGAATTTGGGGGCGTGCAACCGGCGGATCGCCGGTTTGTTCCAGGGCATCGTTCGACGGCACCCGATCCGCCCGCCGCGACGATGGGCGGGAACATCGCGGCCCCGTCCCGGTTGCACGCCCCGCCCCAACAGGAGAGGCCCATGACCCAGGATCCCGAACGCCCGTTGCCCGCCGATCGACCTGGCGCCCAGACCGACGGCACCGCGCCCCCGTCCGCCAGGATCGACGAATCCGCCGCCGAAAGCGGCCAGCCCGCCGACATGGCCTATTACCGCGTCCCCGCCAGGTCGGGGGCGATGATGCTGCTGGGCACCATCGCCATCCCGCTGGCGGTGATCGTGGGGATCGCCGTCGTCCTGCTGATCGCGCTGTGAGTTTTTCGGTCGGCGCGCTGGAACATTCGCCGCAACCGCCGGTTCAGCGGCCCCAAAACGTCAAGGAGAGCACCCATGGCCGAACAGACACTGGACACGCTGTTTCATGAAACGCTGAAGGACATCTATTACGCCGAACGCAAGATCGGCACCGCGCTGCGCAAGATGGCGCGTGCGGCCCAGGACCCCGAGTTGAAGGCCGCCTTCCAGACCCACGAACAGGAGACGCAGGCCCAGTACGAGCGCCTGTCCGAGGTGTTCGATGCCCTGGGCAAGCGCCCGACCGGCAAGACCTGCGACGCGATCGAGGGGATCATCGCCGAGGCACAGGAGATCATGGAGGAGTTCAAGGGCAGCCCCGCGCTGGATGCGGGCCTGCTGGCCGCGGCCCAGGCCGTCGAGCATTACGAGATCGCCCGTTATGGCACACTGAAGGCCTGGGCCGCGCAGCTGGGCCTGGCGGATGCCGAGCGCCTGCTGGACCAGACCCTGCAGGAGGAGACGGCCACCGACGAGATCCTGACCGGTCTGGCCGAGACCGTCATCAACGCCGCCGCCCAGGGCTGACCCGACCCCACCGGCCCGCATCGCGCGGCGCCGGTCCCCCAAACCGGAGAGATCCATGTTCTATACCGACAACAAGCTGCAATATCCCGTCCGCGTCGATGCCCCGAACCCGCTGTTCGCCCGCGCCCTGCAGCAGGCCATCGGCGGCGTCGAGGGAGAGATCCGCGTGGCGATGCAGTATTTCTTCCAAGCCTGCGGCGCGCGCGGCGACGCCCGGTTCCGCGACCTGCTGATGAACACCGCCGCCGAGGAACTGGGCCATATCGAGATGTTGGCCACCGCGGTCGCCCTGAACCTGGAAGGCGCGCCCCTGGCGATGCAAGAGGAGGGCGCCCGCGACAAGGCGGTGGAGGCCGTGATGGGTGGCATGAACCTCAAGAACCTGCTGTCGGCGGGTCTGTCGGCGATGCCGGTGGACAGCGACGGCGTGCCCTTCGACATGTCCCACATCTATGCCAGCGGCAATATCGCCGCCGACATGACCGCCAACATCGCTGCCGAATCCACCGGGCGCACGTTGGCTGTGCGGCTGTACAACATGACCGACGACCCAGGGATGAAGGACATGCTGTCCTATCTGATCGCGCGGGACACGATGCACCAAAACCAGTGGATGGCCGCGCTGGAGGAACTGGGCGGCGCGCAGGGCGCTTTCCCGATCCCCAACAGCTTTCCCCAGGCCGAGGAGCAGTCCGAGTTCAGCTATGCCTTCCTGGGGTTCCAGGCGGATGGCAGCGCGCCGGTCGACGGCCGCTGGTCGCAGGGTCCGTCCGTCGACGGCAAGGGCCAATTCACGTCCCAGCCCACGACCGCGATGGGTCAGCAGCCCGACCTGGGTCCGGCCCGCACCGGCAGCGGCGCGCAGACCGAACAGATGTAGCATCCGTGCCGGCGGCCCTGGGGTCGCCGGCACGCCCTCGTTCCAGGACATGCCCATGACCGACAACCTATCCGCCGCCACCGTACCTGGAATCGGGCGCCGCAGTCTTTCGGCACCTTGCGACAGGTCGCACCGCGCGACAGCCCTTCGCACGGAACGGCGGATCGGTCATTGCGCGACGCCAATCTACGGCCGGATGCCGACGCGATCATGAGACAGTCGACCTTCGGTCACGCCGGCGCGGGCGACAGCGTGATGCTGGACTGCGTCATCATCGGCGGGGGTCCGGCCGGACTGACGGCGGCGATCCACCTGGCCCGCTTCCGGCGTCGCGTGGTCGTCATCGATGCAGGCGCCAGCCGCGCCGCGCTGATCCCGCGGACCTGGAACCATCCGGGCTATCCAACGGGCATCCGGGGCGGTCGCCTGCTGGGGCGGATGCGCCAGCAGGTGACCGATCTGGGCGTTCCCATCATCCGGGGACGCGTGGTGCGCCTGGACCCCCTGCCGCATGGCGGGTTCGAGGTTCTGGCGGGCAGCCTGTACATCGCGCGGCATGTCATCCTGGCCACCGGGGCCGTCGACCGGCTGCCGCAGATCGCCGATGCCCGTGCCGCGATCCTGGCCGGCCAGCTGCGCCTGTGTCCCGTCTGCGACGCCTATGAGGCGACGGACAGGCCGGTGGCCGTGATCGGCGCCGATGCCCATGCCGCGTCCGAGGCGCTGTTCCTGTCCCATTACACCCGGCAGGTCACCCTGCTGACGCTTGGCACGCCGCTGCGACTGTCGCCTGACGATCACGGCAGCCTGACGAATGCGGGCGTCGCGGTCGACACGTCGCCGGACGTGACTTGGGACCTGTCCGGGCCGGGGGTCACGCTGATCCGCCCGAACGCGCCCCCGCTGCGGGTCGAGGCGGTCTGGTCGGGCCTGGGGGCCGTGGCGCAGGCGGGACTGGCGACCCGGCTTGGCCTGATCCCCGCGCCGGATGGCCGGATCCCCACGGACGATCATCAGCAGACGACGGTGCCGGGCCTGTTCGCCGCGGGCGATCTGACGACCGGGCTGAACCAGATCGGCACCGCGATGGGCCAGGCCCAGATCGCCGCCAGCCGCATCCACAGCATCCTGCGCAGCGCCGAGGGGCGTGCCTTGGCCCCCGTTCGGCAGGAGGGCGGGTGATGCGGGCGTGGCTGCCCGCGGTGATCCTGGGATTTGCCTTGGGCGGCTTTTTCGACGGGGTCCTGCTGCACCAGATCCTGCAATGGCACCATCTTCTCAGCCTGGTGCCGGGCATGGACGACCTGCGGCTGCAGATCCTGTGGGACGGCTATTTCCACGCCGCCATGTACGCGGTCGCGCTGGTCGGGCTGGCGGCGGTGTGGCGCCAACGGTCGGTGATCGGCGCCGATCCGCGCCGCCGGCTGTGGGCCATGCTGCCGGTCGGGTTCGGACTGTGGCACGGCATCGATGCGGTGCTGTCGCATTGGGTGTTGGGCATCCATCGCATCCGGGACGACAGCCTGGTCCCGCTGCTGTGGGATGCGGGCTGGCTGATCGGGTTCGGCATCCTGCCCGCAGCCGCGGGATTGTACGTGGCGATGGGGTCGCGCGGTCCCGAAGGTCGCATCGGGGGCGTCACGGCCGCGCTGCTGGCGCTGACCGTCGGGATGGGCACCTGGGCCGCACAGCCGCCCGGCGACGGCCGGGTTGCCTCGGTCGTGTTCCGCAAGGACCTGACGGACGCCCAGATCCGCGACCGCCTGACCGCAACAGGCGCAGCCATCCTGTGGCAGGACGCGGGCCTGTCCCTGGCCGTGGTCGACATGCCCGCAGGCGGCGCATGGCGTCTGTATGGACAGGGCGCCCTGCTGGTCGCGGGCGGGGGCCTGCCCGCGGGCTGCCTAGGATGGCGCAGAACCTGATATTGCACGATAGGCAATTTTTCGCCGAAACAGGCCCTTCCGTTAAGGTATGTTTAATGGGCAGTCGTTGCGTGATTGGATAGGGTCATGCCTGACGATGGCGATCCGGGGGGACCATGCGCATTCTGGTGGTCGAAGACGAATTCCTGATCGCCGAACAGCTGTCCCGCGACATCAGCAATCTTGGCGATACCGTGATCGGTCCCTTTTCGGACATCGGCGATGCGATGTGCAGCCTGACCAGCGCGGATGCCGACGCGGCGATCCTGGACGTGCGCTTGGGCGCGCAGACGTCGTTCTGCATCGCCGATCAGCTGAGCCTGCAGGAGGTGCCGTTCGTCTTTCTGACCGGCTATACCGTGCGGGACGTCCCGGACCGGTTCAGCCAGACCGTCATCCACGCCAAGCCCAGCCCGACGCGCAGCCTGCTGCTGCAGCTGCATGCGCAACGCCTGCGGTTCGGTGACGCGGACGGGGTGCAGGAGGTCATGGTGGACATGCTGTCCTATGTCCGCCTCGTCGCCTCGGACGCCGCTGCGGCCGAACGCCTGGTCGAGCGGGTGATGCTGCAGGCGATCCGCGCCATCGAGGGCGATGCCGTCACGGGCACCCTGCGCGGCCTGATGATCGCCCTGATGGACCACGAAATCGCGCGGAACCTGTCCCGCCATTTCCACTAGGGCGGGAACATCGCGCCCTGTCGCCGGTTGCAGGCACCGGTCCGTCCCGTGACGGGCCCGAATGCCACAGGAGACCGCGCATGACCGATTATCCCTATCCGCCCTTTCCCGAACAGGAACAGGACCTGCCCGGCAGCTTCCGTAGGATGGACCCGGTTCCCGATCACGGCGAGGACAGCTGGAAGGGCAACGGCCGTCTGAAGGGTCGCGTGGCGCTGATCACCGGCGCCGACAGCGGCATCGGGCGCGCCGTGGCCATCGCCTATGCCCGCGAGGGGGCCGACCTGGCGCTGGTCTGCCTGGACGAAAAGGGGGACATGGAGGATACCGCCGCCCTGGTCCGCCAGGCCGGCCGCGAGTGTCTGGTCATCATGACCGACCTGTCCAAGGCCGAAAACTGTCGCGACGTGATCGCGCAGACCGCCGATCGGTTCGGGCGCATCGACATCCTGGTCAACAACGCCGCCCATCAGCGCAGCTTTGCCAAAATCGAGGACATCAGCGACGAGGAGTGGCGCTATACCTTCGCCACCAATATCGACGCGATGTTCCATCTGACCAAGGCCTCGGTCGCGCATATGGGCCGGGGGGCCGCGATCATCAACACCGCGTCGGTGAATGCCGACAAGCCCAGCCCCGACCTGCTGGCCTATGCCACGACCAAGGGCGCGATCCAGAACTTCACCGCGGGCCTTGCGCAGATGCTGGCCGATCGCGGCATCCGCGCGAATGTCGTGGCGCCGGGGCCGGTCTGGACGCCGCTGATCCCGGCCAGCTTTCCGGGCGACAAGGTCGCCACCTTCGGCCAGAACTATCCCATCGGGCGGCCGGCGCAGCCCGCGGAACTGGCATCGGCCTATGTGATGCTGGCGGAGGCGGCCTCCAGCTACATCTCCGGGGCGACCATCGCGGTCACCGGCGGTCAGCCGATCATCTGAGGGGGATGCCATGACCAGAACCCTTGCCCTTGTCGCGGCCCTTGCGGGGGTCGCGCTGCTGGTCCGATCCGTGGCGCGCCGATCCGGCCCCGACGCGGGCGATGCGATCCGACCTGCCGGGCCCGACCAGATGCGCGATCCGCCCCCGGACTGGTCCGATGTCGATGAACGCGGGGACGAATCCTTTCCGGCCAGCGATCCGCCGGGGACCTACTAGGGCCCGGCCTTCCTGCCTTTGGTGCGGGCAAATCGACCCTTGTTTCGCCTTCTGCCGGAACATTCGCGGGCGGTGCCTGTTCTGTTCCTGTCCGATCCAAGGAGGCATATCCGTGTCCAACGACCAGCCCGCTACGCCATCCCCCGCCAAGGCCCGCACTCCCCGGCGATCGCCGCGACGGGCAGCCGACGCCGATCCGACCCTGCTGCGCCTTGCCGCCGCGCGTCTGGCGATCGAGGGGATTTCCCATCAGGTCGATGGCGGGCGCTTTGCGGCAAAGGTCGTGGCCGGGCAGCCGGACCTGTTCCAGGCGGACATCTTTTCGGACGGGCACGACATCATCGACGCCGCTTTGCTGTGGCGCCCGGTCGGGCAGGAGGATTTTGCCGAGGTGCCGATGACCTTCGTCATCAACGACCGCTGGCAGGCCAGTCACGCTTTCGACGCGCCGGGGGACTATCAGATCGGCTTTGCCGCTTGGCGCGACCTGTTCGCGACATGGCGCAAGGAGATCCTGGCCAAGCATGCCGCGGGTCAGGCCATATCGCTGGAACTGACCGAGGGCCGGCGCCTGGTCGAGGCCGCCATGGGCCCCAAGGGCCGCGCCGGCGCCGACGACCGGGCCGCGCTGGAGGCGGTTCTGGCGCAGGACAACGGTCTGGCGGCGCAGGGCGATGCGGCCCGCCTGGCCGCGCTGACGGATGATCAGGTGACCGCGTTGATGAACCGCGCTGCACCCAGGACCGACCTGACGCTGTCCGACACGCTGCCTTTGCATGTCGACCGGCAGGCCGCGGCCTTCAGCGCGTGGTATGAACTGATGCCCCGGTCACAATCGGGCAGCATGGACCGGCACGGCACCTTCGACGACGTGATCGCGCGCCTGCCCTATGTGCGCGATCTGGGCTTTGACGTGCTGTATTTTCCGCCGATCCACCCGATCGGGCGTACGAACCGCAAGGGTCCGAACAACAGCCTGACCGCAGGGCCGGACGATCCCGGCAGCCCCTATGCCATCGGGTCCGCGGATGGCGGGCATGATGCGATCCACCCCGAACTGGGCGATTTCGACGATTTCCGCCGCCTGATTGACGCCGCCCGCGACCAAGGTCTAGAAATCGCGCTGGATTTCGCGATCCAGTGTTCGCCGGATCACCCGTGGATCAGGGAACACCCGGAATGGTTCGACTGGCGCCCCGACGGCACCATCAAGTTCGCCGAGAACCCGCCCAAGAAGTACGAAGACATCGTCAACGTCCATTTCTATCGCGATGCCCTGCCGGGGCTGTGGTACGCGCTGCGCGACATCGTGCTGTTCTGGGTGAACCACGGGGTGCGCATCTTCCGCGTGGACAACCCGCACACCAAGCCCTTCCCCTTCTGGGAATGGATGATCGCCGAGGTCCGTCGCGTCGATCCGGGCGTGATCTTTCTGGCCGAAGCCTTCACCCGGCCCAAGGTGATGAAGCGGCTGGCCAAGGTCGGCTTTTCGCAATCCTATTCCTATTTCACCTGGCGCAACGAAAAGGCCGAGATCACCGAGTACCTGACCGAGCTGACGCAGACCGACAGCCGTCTGGTGATGAACCCGAACTTTTTCGTGAATACCCCCGACATCAATCCACGCTATCTGCAGTCCAGCGGTCGGCCCGGGTTTCGCATCCGCCTGGCACTGGCCGCGACCCTGGGCGGGAATTACGGCGTCTATAGCGGCTTCGAGATCTGCGAGGCCGCGCCCGTGCCCGGCAAGGAAGAGTATCTGGACAGCGAGAAATATCAGCTGCGGGTCTGGGACATGGACCAGCCGGGCAACATCCAGGACGACATCCGGCTGATGAACCGTCTGCGCCGCGATCATCCGGCGCTGCGCCAGTTCACCGATCTGACCTTTCACGTGGCCCATAACGACCAGGTTCTGGCCTATGGCAAGCGTTCCGGGGACGATTACGTGCTGATCCACGTCAACCTGGACCCGCACAACACCCAGGTGTTCCAGTTCGAGGTCCCGCTGTGGGAATTCGGCCTGCCCGACGACGCGTCGATCGAGGTCCGTGACCTGATCCACGGCAACAGCTTCACCTGGCACGGCAAGACCCAGACCCTGGATCTTGATCCGCAGACCCGTCCCTATGCCATCTGGCAACTCATCGCACCCGGAGCGCCGCGCCCATGAACATCCCGAACCCCAAGCGCGACGGCGCAACCTTCGCCGTGACCGGCGGCATCGACCGCGACCAGGCCGACTGGTACAAGGACGCGGTCATCTATCAGCTGCACATCAAGGCGTTCATGGATTCGAACGGCGACGGCATCGGCGATTTCGCCGGGCTGATGCAGCGGCTGGACTATGTTCAGGAGTTGGGCGTGACGGCCATCTGGCTGCTGCCCTTCTATCCCTCGCCCCTGCGCGACGACGGCTATGACATCGCCGACTATCGGTCGATCAATCCGTCCTATGGCGCGATGCGCGACTTCAAGGCCTTCGTGACCGAGGCGCATCGGCGCGGCATCCGCGTGATCACCGAACTGGTCATCAACCACACCAGCGACCAGCATCCGTGGTTCCAGAAGGCCCGCCATGCCAAGCCCGGATCGGCGGCGCGCGACTTCTATGTCTGGTCCGACACGGACGAGAAATGGCCCGAGACGCGGATCATCTTTCTGGACACGGAGAAGTCGAACTGGACCTGGGATCCGGTCGCGGGCGCCTATTACTGGCACCGGTTCTATTCGCACCAGCCCGACCTGAACTTCGACAACCCCAAGGTGCTGGCCGAGGTTCTCAAGGTCATGCGCATGTGGCTGGAGATGGGCGTGGACGGGCTGCGCCTGGATGCGATCCCCTATCTGGTCGAACGCGACGGCACCAACAACGAGAACCTGCCCGAGACACATGACGTCCTGAAGGCCATCCGTGCCGATCTGGACAAGCATTTCCCGGACCGGATGCTGCTGGCAGAGGCGAACCAGTGGCCCGAGGACACCCGCCCCTATTTCGGCGAGGGTGACGAGTGCCACATGGGTTTCCATTTCCCGCTGATGCCGCGCATGTACATGGCGCTGGCGCAGGCTGACCGTCACCCGATCACCGACATCATCCGCCAGACGCCCGAGATCCCGGAAAACTGCCAGTGGGGCATCTTCCTGCGCAACCATGACGAGCTGACGCTGGAGATGGTGACGTCCGAGGAGCGCGACTATCTGTGGCAGACCTATGCCACCGACACGCGGGCGCGCATCAACCTGGGCATCCGCCGCCGCCTGGCGCCGCTGATGCAGAACGACCGCCGCAAGATCGAACTGCTGAATTCGCTGCTGCTGTCGATGCCCGGCACGCCGATCATCTATTACGGTGACGAGATCGGTATGGGCGACAACTATTACCTGGGCGACCGTGACGGGGTCCGCACGCCGATGCAGTGGTCGGGCGACCGCAATGCGGGCTTTTCCACGGCCAAGCCGCAGCAGCTGTATCTGCCGACGATCATCGACGCGGTCTATGGCCACCAGGTGATCAACGTCGAGGCGCAGGCGGATGACCCGTCGTCGCTGCTGAACTGGATGCGCCGGATGATCACCGTGCGCCGCCAGCATCCCGCCTTCGGGCGTGGAGAGATGACGCTGCTTTATCCGCGCAACCGCAAGATTTTGGCCTATGTCCGCGAACACGAGGGGCGCGCCTATCTGTGCGTCGCCAACCTGTCGGACAGCGCGCAGGCGGTCGAGCTGGACCTGGCCAGCCGCCGCGGCATGGTGCCGGTCGAGCTGACCGGTCGGTCGGCCTTTCCGCCGATCGGCGATCTGCCCTACATGCTGACGCTGCCGGCCTATGGGTTCTTCTGGTTCGCCCTGTCGGGTGAGGAGGAGATGCCGTCTTGGCACGAACAGCTTCCCGACATCCTGCCGGAATTCATGACGCTGACCACCCGTGACGGCAAGGTCAGCACCGCGCTGGCCGGCCGGGAGGGCGCGCAGCTGCAGGCAGAGGTTCTGCCCCAGTGGCTGCCGCTGCAGCGCTGGTTCGCGGCCAAGGATCAGTCCGTCCCGCCCCGTGTCCGTCTGCGTCAGCTGGGCGATCTGGGGCAGGGCGAACATGCGATGGTCGCACTGGACGTGACCCCCGGCGGTGAGGGCGAGGAGCAGAGCTATTTCCTGCCGCTGTCGGCCCGGTGGGGCGACGAGAACCTGCGTCCCGGTGCGCCCAAGCTGTCCTGGACGCTGGCCAAGATCCGCCACACCGCACGGGTTGGCGCGCTGGTCGACGGCGCCTTCGACGAACGCCTGCCGCAGCTGCTGCTGGACGGGATGGTCGAAGGCAAGGCCCAGGGCGATCTGCAGTTCCACGGCACCGATGCCCTGCGTGCCATCACTGAACCCGGCACCCCGCGCCAGATGGGGGTCGAGCAGTCGAACCTGTCGATCGCCTTCTCGGACCAGATCATCCTGAAGCTGTATCGTCGCCTGCGCACCGGGCATCAGCCCGATGTCGAGGTGGCGCAGTTCCTGACCACGGTCGCGGGCTTTGCCCATACGCCGCGCTATCTGGGCCATCTGGATCACAAGGGTGATCAGGACACGACCCTGGCGGCGGCCTTTGCCTTTGTTCCCAACCGGGGTGATGCCTGGACGGGCATCGTCGATGCGCTGATGCTGGAGTTGAACGAAAGCGACGGATGGACCTCGGCGGGCGATGCCGCGCCGGTGCGGCACGGATACGACTTTCCGCTGTCGATCGGCACCTTGCTGGGACAGCGGACTGCCGAGCTGCACCGCGCCCTGGCGACGCCCACCGATGATCCGGCTTTCGCTCTGCAGGACCTGACCGCCGAGACGCTGCGCGGTTGGGCCGATGATGCGGTCGCCGATGCCGAGGCGATGCTGGCACGGCTGGAACAGGCCGACCTGCCGGACGATGCGGCGCCCTTGGCGCAACAGGTGCTGGCGCAGCGTGACGCGTTGCTGGAACGCCTGCGCCGGGTTGCGAAGCTGACCCCGTCCGGCGGGCTGTCGCGCATCCATGGCGACTATCACCTGGGCCAAGTCCTGCTGGCGCAGAACGACGTGGCCATCATCGATTTCGAAGGCGAACCCGCGCGGTCGCTGGACGAACGTCGGGCCCTCTCGTCGCCCTTGCGCGACGTGGCTGGCATGCTGCGGTCCTTTGATTATGCCGCGATGACGGTCGTGGCACGGCATCGCGCCAGCTTTGGCACGACGGTCGAACAGGCGCTGGAGCGGATCGAGGATTGGCGGCGCACTGCCAGCGCGGCCTTCCTGGACAGCTATCGCCAGCATGTCGAGGGGTCCGCGAACCTGCCGTCCGATCGCGCCGCGGCCGATGCGCTGCTGGATTTGTTCCTGCTGCAGAAGGCCATCTACGAGACCGGATACGAGCTGGGCAATCGCCCGGCTTGGGTCGGCATCCCGCTGGCCGGTATCCTGGAACTGCTGACGCAGGAGAACGCATGACCGATGTCGCATATCTGCCCGACGGGCTGACCTCCACCGGAATCGAGGCGATCCTGCGGGGCCAGCATCACGATCCCTTCGCGATCCTAGGTCCGCATGACGGGCAGCTGCGCGTCTTTGCGCCCCAAGCCGCCGAGGTCCGCGCAGTGGCCGATGACGGTGTCTTTCCGCTGGAACGTATCCACCCCGAGGGGTTCTTCTGCGGGCCCGCCCCGCAGGGGGACTATCGATTGGCGATGCGGGCGGGCGATCATGAATGGCAGGTCGACGACCCCTATCACTTTGGCCCCGTGCTGGGAGAGATGGACGAATATTTGCTGGCCGAAGGCAGCCACCGACGCCTGTACGACAAGCTGGGCGCCCATCCGGTCACTCATCAGGGCGTGGCCGGCGTGGCCTTTGCGGTCTGGGCGCCCAACGCGCGGCGTGTCAGCGTGGTCGGCCATTTCAACGCATGGGACGGACGCCGCCACCCGATGCGCCGCCGTCTTGGACCCGGCATCTGGGAGCTGTTCATCCCCGGCCTGACGACCGGAGAGGTCTACAAGTACGAAATCCTCAGCGCGCATGGCGAACGCCTGCCGCTCAAGGCGGACCCTGTCGGGTTTGCCCATCAGCAGCCGCCGGAAACCGCGTCCGTCGTCCACGGGCTGCCCGATCACGACTGGCGCGACGGCGCATGGATGACCGAACGCGCGCGCCGGCAGGACCGCCAGGCGCCCATCTCGATCTATGAGGTGCATCTGGGGTCATGGCGCCGGGGCGGCGATGCCGAGATCCTGGACTATGACGCGATGGCCGATCTGCTGGTGCCCTATGTCCAGCAGATGGCCTTTACGCATGTCGAATTCCTGCCGGTGGGCGAACATCCCTTTACCGGATCATGGGGCTATCAGCCCGTGGGCCTGTTCGCGCCGACCAGCCGCTTTGGTTCCCCCGAGGCATTCGCGCGGCTGGTGGATCGGCTGCACCAGGCGGGCATCGGCGTCATCATGGACTGGGTGCCCGCGCATTTCCCGTCCGACGCGCATGGTCTGGCGCAGTTTGACGGCACGGCGCTGTACGAACATGCCGATCCGCGCCAGGGGTTCCATCAGGACTGGAATACGCTGATCTACAACTTCGGCCGCCGCGAGGTTGCCAATTTCCTGCAGGCCAGCGCGCTCTACTGGGTCGACAAGTTCCATGTCGACGCGCTGCGCGTGGATGCGGTGGCGTCGATGCTGTATCTGGACTATTCGCGCCAGCCCGGCGAATGGGTGCCCAACCGCCATGGCGGCAACCAGAACTTGGAGGCCATCGACTTTCTGCGCGAGGTGAACACCCGTGTCATCACCGACCATCCCGGCACCGTGACCATCGCCGAGGAATCGACCGCCTTCCCGATGGTCAGCCGTCCGGTCGACCAGGGGGGCCTGGGCTTTGCGTTCAAGTGGAACATGGGCTGGATGCACGACACGCTGGCCTATTTCCGGCTGGACCCGATCCATCGGCAGTATCATCAGCACGATCTGACCTTCGGCCTGGTCTATGCCTTCTCCGAGGATTTCGTCCTGCCGCTGAGCCATGACGAGGTCGTGCACGGCAAGGGATCGCTGATCCGCCAGATGGCCGGCGACCGCTGGCAGAAGTTCGCGAACCTGCGGGCCTATTACGCCTTCATGTGGACCCATCCGGGCAAGAAGCTGTTGTTCATGGGCTGCGAATTCGCGCAGGATCGTGAATGGAACCACGACCAGTCGCTGGACTGGCATCTGCTGGACGATCCCATGCATTCCGGCGTGCAGGCGCTGGTCGGGGACCTGAACCGGCTGTATCGCGACACGCCCGCGCTGCACCGGCTGGATTGCGATCCCGACGGGTTCGAATGGATCGACAGCAGCGACAGCGCCCAGAGCGTGCTGGTCTGGATGCGCAAGTCGGACGACGGCGCGCCCCCGGTGGTGGTGGTGTGCAACCTGACCCCCGTCGTGCGCGAGGATTACCGGATCGGCGTTCCGGTTCCCGGTGCCTGGCGCGAGGTGCTGAACAGCGACGATCAGGCCTATGGCGGATCGGGTGTCGGCAACGCGGCGGTGCGCGATGCCGAAGCCGTCGTCTGGCATGGTCGCGACCAGTCGCTGAGCCTGACCCTGCCGCCGCTGGCGACCATCGTGCTGATGCCGGTGCAGGCATGACCTCTGCCCCTCCGGCGCAGGGTGATGGCAGCGACCTGCATGCCCGCGCCCGCGCCTATGGCATCCAGCCGCGATACGATCTGGTCGGGGGCGCCGTGCATGACGCCCCCGACGAAACTTTGCGCGGGTTGCTGGGGGCGTTCGACGCGGACACGCTGCCGCCCTTGGTGTCAGAGCCGCGCCTGACCGCGCCCGCCGATGCGCAATGCCATGTGCCCGGTCAGGGTCGTCACTGGGGCATCGCCTTGCAGCTGTACCAACTGCGCAGCGACCGCAACTGGGGCATCGGCGATTTCGGCGATCTGCACGTGCTGGCCGGTCATGCCGCACAAGCCGGAGCGGCGTTTCTGGGCCTCAACCCGCTGCACGCGATGTTTCTGTCCGACCCGTTACGGTGCAGCCCGTTCTCTCCGTCGAACCGTCGGTTCCTGAACCCGCTGTACCTGGCGGTCGATCAGGTGCCGGGATTTCGCGCCGACATGGCCGATGCGGCGGTGCTTGAGGACCTGCGCGCCGCGGAACTGGTCGACTATCCGGGCGTAGCCGCGGCCAAGCTGTCGGCTTTGCGCGCCATCTGGTCCGCGGGCGCGACCCTGCCGGACGATTTCGTGGCCCAAGGCGGCGACGATCTGCGCCGTCATGCGCTGTTTGAGGTCGCCTCGGCCGCGATGGTCGATGCCGGTAATGGCGCAGGTTGGCTTGGCTGGCCCAAGGCGTGGCGCGATGTCGATGGCGATGCCATGCGGCAGATGGCGCAGGAACGGGCGGATGACGTCGCCTTTCATATGTGGCTGCAATATCTGTGCCAGTCGCAACTTCAGGCCCTGCGCGACCGCTGTCGCGATCTGGGCATGGCGATCGGCCTCTATCTGGATTTCGCCGTCGGAGAGGCGGCCGACGGGTCCGGCAGCTGGGGCAGCGACATCGTGCTGCCGGACGTGCGCATCGGCGCGCCGCCCGATTACTTCAACGAACAGGGGCAGGACTGGGGTCTGGCACCGCTGTCACCCGTCGCCATGGCCGCGACCCGCGCGGCGCCGTTCCGCGACCTGATCCGACACGCGACACGGCAGGCAGGCGCGCTGCGGATCGATCATGCGATGGGACTGTGGCAGCTGTTCCTGATGCCAGAGGGGGCGGGGGCCGCCGACGGAACCTATGCCCGCTATCCGCTGGAGGACATGCTGTCTGCCCTGGCCGAGGCGTCCCGGCAGAACCGGACCACCATCATCGGAGAGGACTTGGGCAACGTCCCCCCGGGCTTCCGCGAGGTGATGGAGGCGTGCCGCATCCTGTCCTATCGCATTTTCTTTTTCGAGCGGCGCGACGACGGCTTCATCCCGCCTGCGGACTATCCGCGCGATGCGCTGGCCTGCCTGTCCACGCATGACCTGCCGACGTTTCGCGGCTGGTGGAAGGGCGATGACGTGGCCCTGCGCCAGCGGTTCGGCTTCATCAGCGACGCGGCCGCGACCGAACAGCGCGATGCGCGTACGGTGCAACGCGCCGATTTGTTGACCGATCTTGTCGCGGCAGGGCTGCTGACGGCCGACGTCGCGGCGGGGATCGACCCGAGCGACGCCCCCGCCACATTGACCATCGCCGTGCATCGCCATTTGGCCAGCGCGCCGTCGCGCCTGTTCGCCGTGCGTCTGGAGGATATGGCGGCCGAGTTGCATCCGGTCAACGTGCCGTCGACGGTGGACGAATATCCCAACTGGCGGCGCAAGTTGTCAATGCCACTGGACGATCTGGTGGCAACGGCGCTGTTTCGGGATCTGACAGGCGGACTGGCGGCGGAACGGCCGATCGAACCCAACGCTGTCTGACCCCTGTGGATCAGGCAGCGTCAAGGGCCGTCAGTCGTTCTTCAACGCCTTCATCTCGTATTCCATCATGAACGAGATGAAGGACCGGATGATCACGATCGCGCCCAGCAGCAGGATGTTTGCCAGGCTGAGATGCAGGATGGTGCGGATCAGGTCGGCCACGATCAGCACCTCCAGCCCTGCCAGAATGTGCCGGCCAAGTGCCAGCCGCCCATGGTTCAGCTGATGATGGCGGTCATGCGCGTCGCGGTGCATCACGTCGCCCGACACGAAGCGCGTGGCGAAACGCGCCACGCCCAGAAGCAGGATTCCGATCGCGAACAGCTCCAGCGCGATCACGATCCATTCCAGCCCCGTCGCCACCATGCCCAAGTGATCCGCCATGGAGGACATCGTCGTGTCAGTCATGCTGCCTCATCTGGTGGCTGCCGGTTCATGCCGTTTCGGTCCGTTCAGGCAGGGAATAGAGCAAGACGGCATCCGATGCACCACCCAAGGTTCGACGGACATCGTCGCCCTCATGCCCGACGCCAAAAGGTGATCGCCTGTCCGCCCTCCGGCGCGGCCATTGGGGCGTTATTCAAGACCGTTACAAGGAAAGCGTTACGGAAAAGGTTCGATCCCGGACCATTCAAACCCAACAGAAAATCCCGGCATTCCTGCCGGGATCGATCCTACTGCCTGAACTGTTGACCGGTCATCAGGCCTGATCGCCATGCCCCTGCACGACCTGCGCGTGCTGGACGACCGTCCAGTCCTCATGGGCCTTCTGCCGATAGACGGATGTGCAGGCGGCGGTGAAGGTGGTGTCGCCCTTCTGCGCCTTGACTTCATAGCCGACGACGATCAGACCCTCCTGGGGACGAGAGATATGGCGGTTGGAAAAGGCGACCTCATCCCATTCCGGCGTGCCGGTGACGGCCTCGACCGCGGCCTCGCCGTGAAACAGATAGGGCGCATGGCTCAGCGCCATCACGCATTCGGAGTCAACCCGCTCATGGTACCGCCCTTCCGAGGCGCGCCACAGGCTTTCCTCAAAGTTCCAGACCCGTGTGTCATCCATCATGCATCTCCCGTTTGCGTTCCACCTCAACAGGAGGGATCGCAGCCGGTTCCCCGAAGGCCGGCACAGTGTCGTGATGATGACAGGGGGCGTTGCGGTGATCGCGGATGGATCGATCGGCAATCCCGTCCCGCACGCGTCGCGTACAAAACCGGTTCGGGCAGATAAACAACCGGGGAAAGAACCTAAAACAACACCAATCAACGTCCCCGGTTGTTATGTACCTTATGCCTGAAATTGATTGACCAGTCAGCCTATCTGTTTCGACAGGGTGGGTAATCGCACATCGGACGGCACGAACAAGACCGGCCCCCGGAAACGGGACCGGGGGCCGCTGCAGGGGCCTGATCCACCCGCCTAATGAAGGCTGAGAGGAGAGGGAACTCGCTGATCGGGCAAACCCTGCACATACAGTTTACGGGCGGGGTCCGGAAAAGTTTCACCCTATGCGGGCAAGATTGCCTAGAGCGACAGATCCTCGATGATCTCGGCCCGCACGCCCTTCAGCGGGTCGTCCTCGGTGTGCCGGACAAGATAGTCATAGGCCGCCTGATGGCTGTCGAATGCCATGGGCGCGTCGGTCGCGGTGAAGCCGTCGCCTGCCTGCGACAGCTTCATGTGCGGGGCGGCGCCCAGGGCGATGACGAATGTCTGCATTCTGCTCTCTCCGGTCCGGACTGATGGGGGCGGGCATGGCTGCCGCCCGCCGATCCCTGCTGCAACGCACGCCGGGCGGAAATGGCGCCGACCGTCATGCGGTTGGCACGGTCCCCCCGTCGATCACGTATTCCGTGCCGGTGATGCTGGCGGCGCGATCGGACGCCAGGAACGCGATCAGACTGGCCACCTCGGCGGGTCGGGACGGGCGGCCCAGGGGAATGCCGCCAAGGCTGTCCATGATGATCCGCCGGCCCCCGTCCAGGTCCGTTCCCGCATCCGCCGCCACGCGTTCGGCCAGCCGGACCGAGGCCTCGGTCTCGATCCATCCCGGCGCCACGCGGACCACGCGCACGCCATGGGGCGCGACCTCCTTGGACAGGCTCTTGCTGTAGACCGAGAGGGCGGCCTTGGCGCTGGCATAGGCGGTCGTGGCCTCGGGCAGGGGCAGCAGCGCCTGGATCGAGGTCACGTGGACCACCACGCCCGACCCCTGCGCGACCATGCCGGGCACCAGCGCGCGGTCCAGACGCAGTGCGGGCCGCAGGTTCAGGTCCAGTTCGGCCTCCCATTCCGCCTCTCCCAGGGCGGCAAAGCCGCCGCCGGGGGCGGACGATCCGCCCAGCATGTGCACGATGACGTCGACGCCACCCATCCGATCCCGCACGGCGGCCGCGACGCTGTCGCATCCCGCCAGGGTGGTCAGGTCGGCAGCGACGAACAGGTCGTCCGGCAGGTCGGCGGCCTTGCGCGCCGTGGTCAGCACCCGCGCGCCAAGGTCGCGAAACAGCGACACCGTGGCCGCGCCCGCGCCCTGCGTTCCTCCGGTGATCAGGGCACGCTTGCCCTGCAGCGTCAGGAACCTAGTCATGCGCCGATCTCCAATGCGGTGATGCGATCGTCTGACAGCGCGAAGGCAAAGCGCAGCACGGCCGGGCTGCCGGGGAAATCGCCTGTGACAGTGGCGCGGACGATGGTCCTGCCATCGGCTTGGATCATGTCGATCGGTTCGGCATGGTGGCGGTACTTGGCCTTGGCGGCCAGCCACCAGTCGCGGATCTGCCGCGGCCCGTGATGGTTGCCACCTTCGTCGTGGACAACCGCATCGTCGGCGAAGGCGGCGGCCAGGGCGTCGCCATCCTGGGGCGCGCGGGCGGTGAAATAGGTGCGGATCGGGGGCGGCATCTGCATGGGACGTCCTTTCATGTCTGCTGCCCCCAACATAGCGCTGGACGGTCATGCGGATAATCGGGATAGATCGGCATCTGGTGATGACAGGATCGGGACAATGGGCGTCGTGCGATGGATGCAGGGCTGAAGGCGCTGGAGGCAGTGCTGGCCATCGCGCGGCGCGGATCGTTCCGGGCCGCGGCGCTGGACCTGGGCATGTCGACGACCGCCCTGTCGCACAGCATTGCACGGCTAGAGGCGGCGCTTGGCGTCCGCCTGTTCAACCGCACCACCCGCAGCGTGTCGCTGAGCGATGCCGGCCGCGCCTTTGTCGCCCGCATCGGCCCCGCGGTGACCGAGATCCGCACCGCGATGGAGACCGCGCAGTCGCAAGGGACGACCCCCTCCGGCCTGCTGCGCATCAACGCATCCGTCCAGGCGGGGCGCGAGGTGGCGCCGCTGGTCCTGGCCTTCCTGCGCCGTCACCCGCGGATGCAGGTCGATCTTGTCACCGAAGGGCGGCTGGTCGACATCGTGGCCAAAGGGTTCGACCTGGGCCTGCGCCCTGCGGACCTGGTGCCGCGTGACATGATCGCCTTGCCCGTGGGGCGGCCGCAGCGCCATGCCGTCGTCGCATCGCCGGACTGGATCGCGGCGCATGGTACGCCCCTGACGCCCGCCGACCTGCCGCCGGCGGAGTGCATCCGGGTGCGGCTGCCCAACGGCGCGCTGCTGCGCTGGCCGTTCCAGCGCGGCGCCGAGGTGGTGCAGATCGAGGCCCAGGGCCGCCTGACCTTGGACGAGGCCGCCATTGCCCGCACCGCGGTGCTGGATGGCGCCGGCATCGGGTTCTTCATCGAACAGGACGTGGCCGATGACATTGCTGCCGGGCGGATGGTGCGCCTGCTGGCCGATTGGACGCCGCCGCGGGCGCGGTTCAGCCTGTACTATCCGGACCGGCGCAACCCGTCGGCGGGGTTTTCGGCGTTCCTGGCCATGGTCCGCGACGCGGGGCGTGCGTGATGGTCCGCGGTCCTATCGCGGCCGCAGCCCGTCCAGGAACACGTCCAGCAGCAGGCCGGCCCGCGCCGGGTCCGCGCCGGGACCATAGCTGAGGCTGAGCAGCACCCGGATCAGGTCGTCCGCCGTGACCGTGCCGCGGACCTGTCCCGCGGCCACGGCGCGGTCGCGCAGCCCGCCCACGGCCGCCAGCATGCGCGCCGACTGTTCGGTGAAGAACGGCGCCTCCTTGTCCAGCACCGGGGCCAGGGCCGCGACCATGCCCCGCTTGGTGGCCATCATGTCCAGCGCGGCGTGCATCCAGACGGGCAGGTCGTCGGCGCGGGCCAGTGCCTCCAGCACCTCGACCTCGCGGGCATAGACGGCCTGGAACAGCGCCTCGCGCGTGGGGAAATGGCGGTACAGCGTCGCGATGCCCAGGCCCGCGCGCCGCGCCACGGCCTCCAGGCTGGCGGCGTCGCTGCGAAAGACCTCGCGCGCGGCGGTCAGCAGGCGGTCGCGGTTGCGGGCCTGATCGGCCCGCGGCTTGCGCGCGACTGGCGTGTCTTCGCCCATCCCCCGGCGTCTCCTTCATCGTTGTTGCGAAACGGAGGATGCCTCCGTATAGTGATGCCATGGCCGCCACCGGCCCGACTTCCCGATAGCTTACCGCCAACGAGGGAAAGATGACACAGACCCTGAACCTGACCATCAACGGAACCGCCCGGGCGATTGCCCTGGACGACCCGCGCGCGACCCTGCTGGATGTGCTGCGCGAACGGATCGGCCTGACCGGGACCAAGAAAGGGTGCGACCGCGGCCAGTGCGGCGCCTGCACGGTGCTGATCGACGGGCGGCGCATGAATGCCTGTCTGGCCTTGGCGCTGTCCCATGACGGGGCCAGCATCACCACGGTCGAAGGCCTGGCCCAGGCCGAGGAACTGCACCCCGTTCAGGCCGCGTTCATCCGCCATGACGGGTTCCAGTGCGGCTATTGCACGCCCGGCCAGATCATGTCGGCCGTCGCCCTGATCGCCGAGGGCGAGGCCGGGCTGGACCCCGAACGCGTCCGCGAAGGGATGAGCGGCAACCTGTGCCGCTGCGCCGCCTATGCCGGCATCACCCAGGCCGTGCTGGACGCGACCCGCGTCATGACCGCCCGCGAGGACGCGGCATGAACCCGTTCGATTACACCCGCGCCGACACGCTGGAGGCCGCGGTGGGCGCCGATGGCGCGATCCTGGCAGGCGGGACGAACCTGCTGGACCTGATGAAGATCGGCGTGGCGACGCCGTCGCGGCTTGTCGACATCTCGCGGCTGCCGTTGCGGGAGATCGACGACCATGACGGCGGCCTGCGCATCGGCGCGATGGTCAGCAATGCGGATCTGGCGCGCGACCCGCGCATCCTGGCCCGGTTTCCCGCCGTGGCCGAGGCGCTGCTGTCCGGCGCGTCCCCGCAACTGCGCAACGCCGCCAGCACGGGCGGCAACGTGATGCAGGCGACCCGCTGCAGCTATTTCCAGGACCCGCTGTCGCCCTGCAACCGCCGCGAACCCGGATCGGGCTGTTCCGCCATCGGCGGCGTGACGCGCAACCACGCGATCCTTGGCTGGTCCGACGCCTGCATCGCGACGCACCCGTCCGATCTGTGCGTGGCGCTGGCGGCCTTTGACGCGGTGGTCCATGTCGCGGGCCCCACCGGCACCCGCAGCGTGCCGATGGCCGTGTTCCACCCGCTGCCCGATGCGGTCGGCGTGCCGCTCGCCCTTTCAGCCGAAGAGGTCATCACCCATGTGACCCTGCCCGATCCCGGCGGCATGGCCCGACACGCCCGCTATCTGAAGCTGCGCGAGCGGACGTCCTATGCCTTTGCCATCGTCTCGGCTGCGGCGGGGGTCCATGTGGAAGACGGCCGGATCGTGGCCGCCCGCCTGGCCCTGGGCGGGGTCGCGGCCCGCCCGTGGCGCGCCCATGCGGCCGAGGCCGCCCTGATCGGCCAGCCCGCGTCCGGGGACGCCTTTGCCCATGCCGCCGCGCTGGCGGTGCAGGGTGCCGCGCCGTCGGGGGACAATGCCGCCAAGATCGTGCTGGCACAGCGGATCGCCCTACGCGCGCTGATGCTGGCCGCGGCGGGCACGCCCGACCGGATGCCGGCGCTTCCCGCCTCTGTCTTCGAAGGAGACGACCATGGCTGACATGACGACCACCCAGCAGCATGTGCGCTTGGGCTCGAACGCGGGTCAGCCGATGACCCGGCGGGACGGGGTGCTGAAGGTGACGGGCCGGGCGCCCTATGCGGCCGACCTGCGGCCCGAGGGCGTGCTGCATGCCGTCACGGCCGTCGCGGGCATCGCGCGGGGCACGGTCACGCATCTGGACACCGATGCGGCCATGGCGCATCCGGGCGTGGTCAAGGTCTATACCCCCGCGAACCGACCCCCGCTGGCGGTCCATCCCGACACCAAGATCCACGGCTTTGCCTGGAAGACCGAGGCGCTGCAGGACGACACGGTCCGCTATGCCGGCCACCCCATCGCGCTGGTCGTCGCCGAGACGCTGGAGGCCGCGACCGAGGGCGCGCGCCTGCTGAACCCGCAGTATCGTGCCGACCCGCCGCGGATCGGCCTGGACGGCAATGCGCCCTATGAGCCGGAGACCGTCAGCATCGGCCGCCCGCCATCGCTGCAGGTGGGGGACATGGACGCCGTCCGCGCGGGGGCCGCCCACCATGTCGATACGGTGATCGAAACCGCGGCCCAGTATCACAACGCGTTGGAACCCCATGCCATCACCGCCCGGTGGATCGGCGACCGGCTGGAGATCGACACGCCGAACCAGGCCATCGGCCTGCTCAAGCAAAGCTTTTCGGCCTATCTGGGCATCGATCCGGCGCAGATCGTGATCCGCAGCCCGTTCCTGGGCGGCGGCTTCGGGTCCAAGGCAATCCTCTACGGTGCCCAGCTGATGGTGGTCCTGGCGGCGCGGGACCTGGGCCGGCCCGTCAAGCTTGCCCTGCGGCGCGACCAGATGTACGGCCCGGTCGGCCACCGTCCCGCCACGCGCCAGACGCTGCGGCTGGACCTGGACGACAAGGGGCGCATCATGGCGCTGGACCATCACACGCTGGCCGTCGCCTCCAGCTTCGACGATTTCATCGAAAGCGCATCGAACGCCTCGCACAGCGTCTATGCCACGACCGCGATGCGCACGACGCACAGCGCGGTGCGCGCCGATACCGGCACGCCCGGCCCGATGCGCGCGCCCGGAGAAGCGCCGGGATCGGCGGCCCTGGAGGTGGCCATCGACCGGGCGGCCCATGCGGTGGGCATGGATCCGCTGGCCTTCCGCCTGCTGAATTATGCCGAAACCGACCCGGCATCGGGGATGGCGTTTTCGTCCAAGGCCTTGCGCGAATGCTATGCGCGGGCCGCTGACCTGTTCGGTTGGGCCGACCGCCCGACCGCGCCGCGGCAGATGCGCCAGGGGCGGCTCCTCAAGGGCTGGGGCATGGGCACGGCGCAGTTTCCCTGTCCGATGTTCCAGGCCGCGGCGCATGCGACGCTTCGTGCCGATGGCAGCGCTGTGGTCGAAACCTCGGCCGCGGACATGGGGCAGGGCGCCTGGACCGCGCTGGCGCAGATCGCCGCCGACGGGCTTGGCATCGATGTCGACCGGCTGGAGTTCCGGTCGGGCCATTCCGACCTGCCCGATGCCGGGGTGGCGGGCGGATCGTGTCACACGGCCACGGCGGGCACGGCGCTGTTCAACGCGGGAGCCGACACGGTGCGGCAGCTGGCCGACATCGCGACGAAGGATCCCGGATCACCGCTGTTCGGGGCCGGCAATGCGGGCGTCACCGCGCGGGGCGGGCGCCTGTACCGCAACGACGACGACAGCCGCAGCGAGGCCTATGAGGACATTCTGGCCCGCGCCGGGCTGGACCTGCTGCGCGGAGAGGGCAGGGGCGCCCGCGAGGGCGAGCCGGAACGGGCGATGTTCTCTCATGGCGGGGTCTTCGCCGAGGTGCTGGTCGACCCGGACCTGGGTCAGATCCGGGTCAGCCGGCTGGTCGGTGCCTTTGCCGCCGGTCGCATCGTCAACCCGCATCTGGCGCGCAGCCAGCTGCTGGGCGGGATGATCTGGGGCATCGGCTTTGCGCTGCACGAGGAGGCGGTCCATGACCCGCGCACGGGGCGGTTCACCAACAACGACCTTGCCGGATATCACATCCCGGTCAATGCCGACGTGCCGCATGTCGAGGCGCTGACCGTCCACGAGGACGACGAGTTCGTGAACGCGCTTGGCATCAAGGGTGTCGGAGAGCTGGGCGTCACCGGCACGGTGGGCGCCATCGCCAATGCCGTCTGGCATGCGACCGGCATCCGCCCGACACGGTTCCCGATCCATCCCGAAAGCCTGATCTGACGGAAAGGGCCGGCCCCGCGCAGGGGCCGGCCGCAGGGATCAGTTCGACTTGACCGCGGGCAAGTCGATGTTGATCTCAAGGCTGGACATGTTGTCGCCGCGCTCCATGCGGACGTCGACATCCTTGTCGCCGATCGGCACGTGCTTGCGGATCGCCGCGACGATGTCGCGCTGCAGCATCGGCAGGTAATCCGCCTCGGCGGTGCCGCTGCTGCTGCGTTCATGGGCCAGAAGGATCTGCAGGCGGTCTTTGGCCGTCTGCGCGGTCGCGGGCGGGGTCTTCTTGCGGGCGAATCCGAACAGGTTCATGACGCCCGCCCGAACAGACGCTGGAATAGGCCGGGGCGGCGTTCGCCCTGGATGCGCATCTCGACTTGGGTGCCGGTCAGGCGGCTGACGGCGTCGTTATAGGCCTGGGACGCGGCGGAAGGGCCGTCCAGGGTGACGGGCGTGCCGACGTTCGACGCCTTCAGGATCGCCTTGCTTTCCGGCACGACGCCCAGCAGCGGGACGGCCAGGATCTCCAGCACGTCGTCGACGGTCATCATCTCGCCGCGGTCAACGCGCTCCTGGTCATAGCGGGTGATCAGGACCTGCGCCTTGATGGGCTCGGCGCCCTGGGTCTCGGCGCGCTTGGTCTGGCTGCTCAGCAGGCCCAGGACGCGGTCGCTGTCGCGCACCGACGAGACCTCGGGGTTGGTCACGACGACGGCCTCGTCGGCGAAATACATCGCCATCTGGGCGCCGTGCTCGATCCCCGCCGGGCTGTCGCAGACGACATAGTCGAATTCGGCCTTCAGCTCGTTCAGGACCTTCTCGACGCCTTCCTTGGTCAGGGCGTCCTTGTCGCGGGTCTGCGAGGTCGGCAGGATCGACAGCGTGTCGACCCGCTTGTCCTTGATCAGCGCCTGCTTCAGCTTGGCGTCGCCCTGGATGACGTTGATGAAGTCGAACACCACCCGGCGTTCGCAGCCCATCGTCATGTCCAGGTTGCGCAGACCCACGTCGAAATCGATGACGACGGTCCGGAAGCCCTTCTTGGCCAGCGCGGCCGAGATCGCCGCCGACGATGTCGTCTTGCCTACGCCGCCCTTGCCCGACGTGATCACGATGACCCGCCCAAGGGGCGGGTTGGTCTTGGGTTCTGTCGTCATGCGATCACCTCCATGCAAAGTTTTTCATCCCTAAGATATATGTGCGTGCAGCGTTGGAGGGCCGCCGCATCCAGCGTCTCGCTGGTCTGGTAAAGGCCCGCGATGGCCACCAGTTCGGCGCTGAGGTTCTGGCAGAAGATATGCGCGCCCTCGTCGCCATGACATCCCGCCATCGCGCGCCCCCGAAGCGTGCCATAGACATGGATGTTGCCCGCCGCCACCAGCTCGGCGCCCGACGCCACGGTTCCGATGATGGTCAGGTCGCCATGTTCGGCCATCACCCGCTGTCCGGACCGGACGGGCGCGTGGATGACGACGTTCTGGACCGGGGGCACGTCGGCTGCAGCCGCGGCACCCGACGCGGCGGCGGCAGCGGCGGCCGCGCGGGGCAGCGGTGCGTCGCGTCCGGTGGTCACCGGGATCAGCCCGTGCCGGTCCAGCAGCGCCTCGTCCATGCCATGCGCGTTCTGGACGCCGAAGACCCGCAGTTCGCGGGTCCGCAGATGCGCCAGCAGGTCGCCGATGCGGCCGTCCTCGCGCAGGCCGGGGGCGTTGGCCAGGTCCAGCACCATCGGCGCGCCGGCAAAGAACTGGGGCGTGGTGCGCAGCTGTTCGTCCAGCTGGGCATAAAAAGCCGGGTCCGGGCTGTCACGATCGATGCGCAGGACAAGCGCAGTCAGGAATCGACCGCGCACCTGAAAGGCGGCGACGGTGGCCGGCGCGCGATCTTGCCGGTTCCGGGCGTATCGTTCTGACACGTCGAGGCTGCTCCTGCTCTGGGGCGGGTCGCGATTCGGTGCCGCGCCGCTTTTGTTGACCCTCCTCTTTCACGAACTGGCGGACAAAGGAAGAATCTCCGCGCATTTTCAGCAGGAACCTGCCGCCGGAATGGCCCGCCCATGGCAGACAGGCGGTTCCCTGCCGACGCGCGCGACCCCCTGCGCAGCGATCGCGACCGCCGCGCAGGGCCGGGTCGGGTCAGATGCGCGCCTGCTGCCGCAGCGTGCGGACCTGTTCGGCCGTCAGATAACGACTGGCCGCCAGACCGTTGTCGCCCTGCCAGCGGGCGATGGCGCTGCGGGTCGAGGGTCCGAACGCCCCGTCGGCGCGCCCGTTCAGATAGCCAAGGCTGATCAGCTGACGCTGGATCGCCACGCGTTCGTCGCGGGTCAGGCCCAGCAGCTCCTCGTCGATGGCAGCCGCGCGGTTCTCCGTCGGCGCCGGGTCGCGGCCTGCCGCATCGCTCTGCAGCGACCGGACCTGCGCGTTGGTGACATAGCCCGTCACCCGTTCGCCGGTGTCGCGCTGCCACATGCGGATCGCCTCTCGCGTGCCGGTGCCGAACAGGCCGTCCGCGCCCTTGGGGTCATAGCCCAGGGCAATCAGGTTGCGCTGGATCTGCACGCGCTGGCTGCGCGACAGGCGCAGGTCCAGTTCGGCCTGCGCCGCGGATGTCGCCGGATCGGCGGGGGCGGGGTTCGATGCGGCCGCCCCGTTCTGCAGCATCCGCGCCTGGTTGGCATTCAGATAGCCGTTGCCGGGAAGCTGTCGGGAATCCTGCCAGGCCGCGATCGCGCGGCGCGTGCCGGACCCGAAGACGCCGTCGATCCCCGACCGATAGAAGCCAAGCGTCGCCAGCCGCCGCTGAATCGCCATGCGGCTGGCCCGCGACAGGTCCAGATCGGCCTCGGCCCGTGCGGCGTTGTTCTGCGCCACGGGCGCGCCGCCCAGGTTCGACAGCCGCTGGCGGGCCTCGCGTGCATGGGTGCCGTTCGGATAGGCGTCGAGATACTGGCGATAGGCCGCGGCAGAGCCGTTCTCGACCACGCCCTGCCACAGCGAGCTTTCCTGGGCGGCCTGCTGCTGTTCCAGCAGGGTCTTGGCGATCGTGCCGACCATCTCGCCCAGGTCGGTTTCCGCCATTGCCATCTGGCCGGGCAGGGCCATCGTGCCTGCCAGCATCGTGGAAATGATAAAGCGTCGCATCATGTGTGTCCTTCCCGCGCGGATCAAAGCCGTACTGTCAACGTGCGTGATACCCGAAATATTTCCCGCGGAACCGGCGAAGACGCAAAATAAAGCAGATGTGTCCGTTCGTGTCGGGACCGGAGGGCCCCCGCGCGACGCCTATCGCCGCGCGGCGGGGCGGACCGGGACGGGATCGCCGATGGCGGCGGCCTTGGCCTTGCCGCGCCACAGGATGAACAGGCCGGACAGCACGATCAGCCCCGATCCGACCAGCATCCCCACGGTCAGCGTCTCGTCGAACAGCGCGATCCCCAGGGCCGCGCCGAACAGCAGCCGGGTATAGCGGAACGGGGTCACGGCCGACACGTCGCCGGTGCGCATCGCCTTCATCAGGCAGGAATAGGCCCCGATGCCGATCAGGACGGTCGCCGACAGCAGCAGGGCGGCGCGCGCATCGGGCATCACAAAGCCCTGCTGCTGCCATAGGGAAAACAGCAGGCCGGCCACGGCCAGCGCCAGAAACCCGTACAGCCCCAGGATCGCGGTGCTGAGGCTGCGGGGCGCTGCGCGACTGGCCAGGTCGCGGCCCGCAAAGCCCAGCATGCCGATCACCGCCAGCAGCGACAGGGCCGAGAACCCGCCCGTCCCCGGCCGCAGGATGATCAGCACGCCCAGCAGGCCCAGCCCGATCGCCGTCCAGCGCCGCCAGCCCACCCGTTCGCCAAAGATCAGGGCCGCGCAGGCCACCACCACCAGCGGCGTCGCCTGCAGGATCACAGTCGCCGTGGACAGCGGGATCAGCGCCAGCGCCAGGACATAGAACAGCCGTCCCGTGATCTCGAAGAATACTCGGACCCGCATGGCCCGCGACAGCACGTCCGGCGCCATCAGCGCGTCGCCCTGCGCACGGGCGATGACCGCGAACAGCGCCGCACCGCCAAGGCCGAACAGCATCATGATCTGGCCCACGGGCAGCAGGTCCGACACTGCCTTGACCAGCGCATCCTCCAGCGCGAAGGCCGCCATGGCGACGATCATCCATGCCGCGCCGATGGCGTTCAGCCGCGCGGGCGTGTCCGTCTTCAACATCGTGGTCCCCACCGCTGCCTTGCGCCCTGCGCATAGGCGTCCCGGTTGCGATGTGCAAACCCCAACCATCCGTCGTCCACGGTGCAAATGGAACGGAACCGGAACATGCGTATCGCGTTAACCATGCTGAAACACGAAAGGCTGTTCCTATGGACGATACCGATCCCAAGTCCCATCCCGTCGACAATGCCGAAAAGGACCCTTCGGCCTGGGTCAGCGGCGACGATCCGATGACCGGCGCACAGGCGTCCTATCTCAAGACGCTCAGCGAGCAGGCGCACCAGCCCGACGCCTATGACGAGAGCATCAGCAAGGCCGAGGCGTCGACCCGCATCGATGCGCTGAAGGCCAAGCTGGACCTTGAATAAGACCGGGCTGCGGGCTGCGCTGGCCCGCAGCCTGATCCCGTCTGTCGCGATCGTGCGGGAACGACCGGATCGCCGTCGCGTTGGCCGGCACCCTTTTCCCTGTTGATCGGACCTGAACCGTGCCCCTTCGCATCCTGGTTGTCGCCAGCGAGACCAAAGACCAGCGTGACGAACGGCGCCGCTATGCCAATACCGCTTCCCACGAAAGCTATGCCTTGGCGCTCAGGGCCTTGCGCGATGATCTTGAGGTCGATTCGACCTCCTGTGTAGAGAACGGCACGCAGATGAGCCTGCGCGATCTGGCGCAGTTCGACGGCATCGTCTTTGCCGGATCGCCGATCCAGATGCACCATGTCAGCGACGAGACGCGCCGAGCCGCAGCATTCATGCGATTGGTTTTCGATTCAGGGACGCCGTCCTTTGGATCATGTGCGGGATTGCAGATCGCGGCGGTTGCCGCCGGGGGCGCGACCGGCCCGCGACAGCCGGGCATAGAGGCCGCGCTGGCCCGCAACATCCTGACCACCGATGACGGTCGCAACCACCCTATGCTGGCCGGACGCCCGCCGGTCTGGACGGCGCCCGCAATGCATTCCAGCGTCGTGACGACCCTGCCCCCGGGCGCACGGGTGCTGGCCCGGAACGCCGACACCCCCGTCGAGGCGGCCGAGATCCGGCATGGCAACGGCGTCTTCTGGGGCGTCCAGTATCACCCCGAGATCACCTTGGCCGAGGTCGCGGCCTCGCTGCGCCGCCAGGCGTCCGACCTTGTCGATGCCGGGCTGGCCGCCAGCATCAAGGCGGTCGAGGATCATGCGGACAGGCTGCAGGCGCTCAGCGACGACCCCGCCCGCATGGACCTGGCCTGGCAGCTGGGCGTGGATGATCAGGTGACCGATACGGCCAACCGCATGCGAGAGATCGGCAATTTCCTGTCCGCACTGGAGGGGGACGCCCTGCGCCTGCCGCACGGGCGTTGACCCCGACTGCGGCCCGTAACATCGGGACGCGATGCCGCGGCGCGGAACGACGGTCGGGGGCGGGCGTTGGCCTCGGAACTCAGCCATTCGGACCGCATCCCATGCCAGACACCCTGCAGAACCCCCTTGCCATCGTGACCGGCGCCGATTCCGGCATCGGGCGGGCAACCGCCATCGCGCTGGCCAAGGCGGGCCATGACCTGTTGATCACCTATCGGTCGGACCGCGACGGCGCGTCCGAGACCGTCTCCAAGATCACCCAGATCGGCCGCCGGGCACGCCATGTGCGTTGCGACCAAAGCGTCCCTGACGACATCGCCGCGATGTTCGCGGACCTGGATGACCAGGGGATCGCCGCGCGCGTGCTGGTCAACAATGCCGGCATCGACGCCAGCGGCACGCCGGCGGCACAGATGACCGACGATGATTGGCTCAAGACGATCGCCACGGATCTGACCGGTCCGTTCATGCTGTGCCGCGCCTTTGCCACCCGTGCCGTCAAGGCGGGGAACGGCGGGCGGATCGTCAATGTCAGCTCGATCCATGAGGATACGCCGCGCATCGGCTCGGCCGCCTATGATGCGGCCAAGGGCGGGCTGCGGATGTTGACGCGCACGCTGGCGCTGGAGCTGGCGGGCGATGCGATCACCGTGAACAACGTGGCGCCCGGCATGATCCTGACCCCGATCAACCAGGCAGCCAAGGACGACCCCGACCTGCGCCGCAAGATGGAGAAGAACATCCCCCTGGGCCGCGCGGGCGAACCGCACGAGGTCGCCGACCTGATCGCCTTTCTGGCATCGGACGCGGCGGCATACGTGACGGGGCAGAGCTTCTTCATCGATGGCGGGCTGTCGATCAACCTGGGGCAGGGCGCCTGATGGCGCGCGACGCCGCGGGCTATCTGCCCCTGTCCGATTATGCGGCGCTTGGCGACGGGCGCGGCGTGGCCCTGTCCGGTGCGGACGGGGGCATCGACTGGTGGTGCGTGCCGAACATGGACAGCCCGCCGTTGTTCGATCGCCTTCTGGTCGGTCACGACGTGCTGGAAAACGGCGCGCAGGGCGGCCATTTCACTATCATGCCGCGGGGGTCGTTCTCGGCCACCCGGCGTTACCGGCCCGACAGCAATGTGCTGGAGACGCGGTTTCGCACCGATGACGGCGTGGCCGTGCTGACCGAAAGCCTGAACAGCTCCACCGCAGGACGGTTGCCTTGGGCGGAGCTGGCGCGACGCATTCAGGTTCTGGACGGGCGGATGAGCTTTGACGTGGTGCTGCAGCTGGGCCACCGGTCGGGCAAGCGCAGCCCCTACATGGCCAAGCGCGGCCCCTACGAGACGTTCCATGTCGGATCGGTGCTGGGCCTGTTCCTGCATGGCGAACAGCTGCAGATCGACCATCGCGGCGACGACCGGGTCGAGGCGCGGCTGGTCCTGACCCGGGGCCAGACGGAGGTCATCGCCATCGTCGCCGGCGCGAACGAGCCGCTGGTCGTGCCGCCCCTGTCCGACATCGACGCCCGGATCGACCTGTCCGACCAGGAATGGCGCGACTGGTGCGCCCTGATCGCGCCCGACCTGCCCGACCGCGATTTCCTGATGCGGCAGGCGCTGGCGCTCAAGGTGCTGCTCTATGCGCCCAGTGGGGCGATCGCCGCGGCGGCCACGACCTCGCTGCCCGAACGGATCGGGGGCGACAAGAACTACGACTATCGCTTTGCCTGGGTCCGGGACGCGGGCTACGTCATCGAATCCTTCCTGCACCTGGGGATCATGGCCGAGGCCAAGGCCGCGCTGACCTGGCTTTTGAACCAGCTGTGCGCGCATGGGGCCAAGGTCTGTTTTTCGCTGGACGGCGGCGTCGAGGAGGGCATGGAGGAGATCCCCGTTCCCGGCTATCGCGGATCACGCCCGGTCCTGTCGGGCAACCGTGCGGCGCGTCAGCATCAGCACGGCATCTATGGCGACATCTTCGAGACGGTGTCGGCATTCGTGCGCGCCGGCGGCCTGATCGACGACCGCAGCGCCGAGACGCTGTCGCATCTGGCCGACGAATGCGCCGACCGCTGGAAGCAGAAGGACAGCGGCATCTGGGAACTGCCGCAGCTTGAACATTACACGATGTCCAAGATCAGCTGCTGGCAGGCGCTGAACCGCGCGGTCGAACTGGCCGATGCCGGCCAGCTGCCCACCACCTGCCGCGACCGCTGGAGCCGCGAGCGCGCCCGCATCGCCGCCTGGATCGATGCGCATTGCTGGGACGCGGACATCGGCGCCTATGTCATGCATCCCGGCACCACGCGGCTGGACGCGGCGCTGATTCTGGCGGTGCGTTTCGATTACGACGGCCATGACCGTCTGCGCAGCACGCTGGACGCGATCGACGCGCAACTGGGCGCGGGCGGGCACCTGCACTACCGATATACCGGGATGGACGCCGAGGAGGGGTGCTTTCTGGCCTGTTCGTTCTGGATGGTCGAGGCGCGCGTCCTGCTGGATCAGCGCGACAAGGCGCTTGCGCTGATGTCGGGGCTGCGCGCACGTATCGACGATGCGCCGGGCATCCTGCCCGAGATGATCGACCCCGACAGCGGCGAATGGCTGGGCAACATGCCCCAGGGTCTTAGCCATCTGGCGGCCTTGCAGGCCAGCCTGGCCCTGTCGCGCCAAGCGCCGTGAAAGTTTTCAGGATGACCCGCGGCTTGCGCGCCATCCGGTCAGCGCGCAGGAACCGTTCCCCCGGGGGGCCGCGTTTCATCAGCGAACGAGTTGCTGCTGAAAGGAACGTCCCATGAAACTGGACGGAAAGAACATCGCCCTGCTGATCTCTCCCCGTGGAACCGAGGAGCCGGAGTTTTCCAAGCCGCTGGCCGCATTGCGCGACGCCGGTGCCAAGGTCACGGTCGTCAGCACCAAGACCGGCACCGCCAAAACGGTGAACGGCGATCTGGATCCGGGGTCGGATCACCAGGTTGACAGCGCGGTCGGGTCGGTCTCGGCTAGCGATTTCCACGGGCTGGTCATTCCGGGCGGCACCGTGGGCGCGGATACGCTGCGCGCGGACAAGGATGTGGTGGCCTTCGTCCACGACTTCTTCTCGCAGGGCAAGCCCGTCGGTGCCATCTGCCACGCCCCTTGGGTGCTGATAGAGGCCGGTGTGCTGAAGGGGCGGACTATCACCTCTTATCCCAGCCTCAAGACCGACATCACCAATGCCGGCGCGACCTGGGTGGACAAGGAGGTCATGACTGACAGCGGTCTGGTGACCAGCCGCAACCCGGACGATCTGCCCGCCTTCTGCGCCAAGCTGATCGAGGAATTCGGCGAAGGGCGCCACGAAGACCAGACCCGCAGCGCCTGATCCGCTGCCCGCGCCCGTCAGCCGTGACGGGCGCGTCTGCCGACCCATTTTACGGTCAAGCCGCGTCCCATCGGGACGCAAAATTCAGGGCCCATCGGGCCTTTTTTTTGCTCCTGAGATGACGCAGCCATAGTGGTGCAATCGTGCCAACGCCAACATTGGCCGTTTTCCAAACCGTTGTCGCCGATCTGACAAGATCAGCACAGGGTCCATGCCTCCCATTATCGACACGACATCCCCCGGCCCGATCCGCGGAACGGCGCCCATCGCGGGAAAAGCTGAACGAAGGGCTTGCCGAATCTTCCCGGCGGACACACGGTCGCACGGCGTCGTGAACGCATCGAGTGGTGTCCGGGCCCCTCTGACGAAAGTGGCGGCGCTTTCGTGATGTCGGCACCTGTTTTCGGATTCACCGCCTGGACTTTTCCTCATGACACAGGACACCCTATCCACTGCGCAAAAGCGCCCGGTCCTTTCCTATTTGAAATGGGCGATCATCGTCACCTTCCTGGGCCTGGCCCTGGGCGCGGTGCTGGGATGGCAGACGACCGGCACGCTTGGGGGCATGCTGTCGATCCTGTTCATCGTCACGGTGCTGGCGGTGCTGGAGATCTCGTTGTCCTTCGACAACGCCATCGTGAACGCCAACAAGCTCAAGGACATGCAGCCGGTCTGGCAGCGCCGCTTCCTGACCTGGGGCATCCTGATCGCCGTTTTCGGCATGCGGATCGTGTTCCCGCTGCTGATCGTGGTGATCGCGGCGGGCATCGGCCCGTGGCAGGCGCTGGTGCTGGCCGCCAGCCAGCCCGATGAATACGCCCGCATCATGCATGACGCGCACCTGCCCATCGCCGCCTTCGGGGGGACGTTCCTGATGATGGTCGGGCTCAGCTTCTTCTTCGACCACGAAAAGGACGTGCACTGGGTCGGCTGGATCGAACATCACATGGCCAAGTACGCCTCGATCCGCGGGGTCGAGGTCGCGGTGGTCCTGCTGTTCGTCCTGGGCTTCTCACATCTTCTGGAGGGTGCGGAACGCACGACCTTCTTCACCGCCGCGATCTGGGGCCTGATGACCTTCCTGCTGGTCGAGGTTCTGGGCGGGCTGCTGGACAGCACGCAGGAGACCCTGCACGGTGCCGCCAAGGGCGGTCTGGGCGCGTTCCTGTACCTTGAGGTCCTGGACGCGTCCTTCAGCTTCGACGGCGTGATCGGTGCCTTCGCGCTCAGCCAGAACCTGTTCGTGATCGCGATCGGCCTGGGCATCGGGGCGATGTACGTGCGGTCCATGACCATCATGCTGGTCGAGAACAGCACCCTGTCGGAATACCGCTATCTGGAACACGGCGCCTTCTATGCGATCATCGCGCTGTCCGTGGTGATGTTCGCCCAGTCCCTTGTCCACATCCCCGAGGTCATCACCGGCCTGGGCGGTGCGACGCTGATCGGCATCTCGCTGTGGTCGTCGATCCGCTGGAATCGGCACGAGGCACAGCTCGCCGCCCAGTGACGACGCACCCTGCGGCCGCGCCCGACGCGGCCGCAGGAGCGGCATTAATGGCGCACCATCATTTATGTCGCAATTTCATCGTTCGAACGGGAACGATGGCGTGATCGGCGGGTTCGGCAGACGGACCACTGATCACAAGGGCGCATCCCATGGCCACAGTTTCGCGTTCCGGCCTGTCGGACAGCTCCCTGCTGGGCCTGGCGATCCTGAATTTCTTCCTGGCGGATGCGCGGGACGGGCTTGGCCCGTTCCTGGACGCCTTTCTGGCGACGCGTGGCTGGTCGCCGCTGACCCTGGGAGCGATCGCGACCCCGTTCGCGGGGGCGCTGGTCGACAGGTCGCACTGGAAACGTGCGCTGATCGCCGGCCCGGTGATCGTCATCACCGCGGGGGCGCTGCTGACGCTGCTGGTGCCTGATCCGGCTGTGGTCTGGGTCGGCACCATCGCCACCGCGGTGCTGGGCGTGGTCATCGCCCCCGCCCTGGCAGGGCTCAGCTTGGGGCTGGTCGGGCAGCGCGCCTTTCCGCGCCAGATCTCGCGCAACGAATTCTGGAACCACAGCGGCAACCTGGCATCGCTGATGGCCATCTATCTGGCCGTCAGCCTGTTCGGAGAGTTCTCAGTCGTCTGGCTGATGATCGTGACGGCGCTTGGGGCGCTGATCGCGCTGCGGATGATCCGCCCGGATCGGATCGACCATGACGTGGCACGCGGCATGGTCAGGGGCCAGGGTACGGACGACCATGCCCGGCCATCCGGTCTGTCGGTGCTGCTGCACAACCGCGGCCTGATCCTGCTGGCGCTGGTGATGATGCTGTTCCATTTCGGCAATGCCCCGATGAGCCGGCTGATCGCGCAGGAATTCTCGATCCAGCTGGGAACGCCTTTCCGCACGACGGCGCTGATCACCGGGGTTGCACAGGCGACGATGATCGCGGTGGCCGCGGCGACCCCGTGGCTGATCCGGCGTCTTGGGTTGCGGTCGTGCTTTCTCATCGCGCTGTGCGCGCTGCCGCTGCGCGGCGTCCTGGCGGGGATGGTCCCGGATTTCTGGGTCGTGGTTCCGGTGCAGATGCTGGACGGGATCGGCGCCGGCATGCTGGGCATCCTGACCCCGGTTGCCGCGGAACGGCTGCTGGCCAAGACCGGGCGGTTCAATCTGGGCTTTGCGACGGTGATGACCGTGCAGGGGGTCGGGGCGACCTTCTCCAACGTCTTTGCCGGCTGGATCGTGTCTGGCCACGGCTATGGCATGTCCCATTTCATCGGCGCGGGCGTGGCCCTTGCGGCCTTGGCGGTGTTCCTGCTCTTCAGCCGGACCATCGCGCCGGGACCCCGGTCCGCGGACTGACCGGGCAGGGGAATGGCCTGATGCGTTGACTTTTGATGGTGAAAAGAACAAAACAGGAACTTACAGCCCTGTTCCGGTAACCCCATGTCTGCCTCCTCCGCCACGCTTTCCGCGCTTCGCAGTCGCATCTCGCATCTCGAGGGGCATGTGCAGGCCCATGCGGTGCTGCCCTTCGGGCTGCCCGAGCTGGACCGCCGCCTGCCCCAAGGCGGGCTGCCCCTGGGCTGTCTGCACGAGGTCGCGGGCAGCGGTGCGGGCGCCGATGACGGGGCCGCGGCCGCCTGCTTCGCGGCCGGCATCGCCGCGCGCCTGCCGGGTCAGGTCCTGTGGTGCGTGACGCGGGCGGACCTGTTCGCGCCGGGCTTGGCGCAGGCCGGTCTGACCCCCGACCGGGTCATCCATGTCGAGGCCGGGGACGAGACATCCGTCCTGGCCTGCATGGAGGAGGGGTTGCGCCATGGCGGCCTGGCCGCCGTCGTGGCCGAGATCGGGCGCCTGTCCATGACCGCCTCGCGCAGGCTGCACCTGGCGGCCAAGAACACCGGCACCACGGGCATCGCGCTGCGCCGCTGGCGGTGGCTGGCGGATGCCGACGACTTTGGCCAGCCCACCGCGGCGATGACGCGCTGGCGCGTGTCGGAACGCCCCTCAGTCGCGCTGCCGGTGCCGGGCCTTGGCCGTGCGCTGTGGTTGGTGGAACTGATGCGCGCACGGGCGGGCGAGACCTTCGATCTGGAAGTGGAGGCATGCGATGGCACGGGTCATCTCGGTCTGCCTGCCGATGTGGCCGATCGACCGGCTGCGGCGGGTGGGCGATACGCCTTCGGATAGCGCGCCGCTGATCCTGTCGGGCCGGGCGGGCAGCCGCCGGGTGGTCACTGCCGCCTGCGACCGCGCGCTGGCGCTTGGGCTGCGGCCGGGCATGTCGGTCAGCAAGGCGCAGGCGATGGTCCCCGACCTGCGCGTCGAACCGGCCGACCCGGATGCCGACATGGCGGCGCTGGAACGGCTGGCCCTGTGGCTGATGCAGCGCTTCGCGCCCATCGTCGCGGTCGATCCGCCCGACGGGGTGGTGATCGAGGCGACCGGCACCGACCATCTGCACGGCGGAGAGGACGCGATGCTGCAGGCGATCCTGGGCCGGCTGACCCTGTCGGGCATCGTCGCGCGGCTGGCCATGGCCGACACGTGGGGCGCGGCCCATGCCCTGGCCCGCCACGGCACGAACCTGCCCATCGTCGCGACCGGCGACATGCAGGCGGCGCTGGCGCCGCTGCCTTTGTCCGCGTTGCGCCTGCCGCCCGCCATCGTCGGCGGGCTGCAGGATCTGGGCCTTGCGACCATCGCGGATCTGATCGCGGTGCCGCGCGCGCCGCTGACCCGCCGGTTCGGACCCCAAGTGATGCGCCGCCTGGACCAGGCCCTGGGCACCCTGGGCGAACCTGTGGACCCGCTGCGCCCTGCCGACCTGGTGACCGCACGCCGTGCCTTTGCCGAACCGATCGGCGCGGCCGAAACCATCGCCCGCTATATCGACAAGCTGGTCCGCGACCTGTGCCGCCAGCTGGAGGCGCGGGGCCTGGGCGCGCGGCGGCTGGACCTGATCTGCTGGCGCGTGGACAGCCGCGCCCAACCCGTGCGCGTGGGCCTGGCCGCGCCCCTGCGTGACCCCGCACGCCTGGTGCGCCTGCTGTGCGACAGGATCCCCACCATCGATCCGGGCTTCGGGATCGAGATCATGTCCCTGACCGCGACCCTTGCCGAACCCCTGGCCCCGCGCCAGACCGACAGCCTGCTGGAACCCGCGGCCCCCGACATGTCCAGCCTGATCGACAGCCTGACGAACCGGGTCGGCGCGCGTGCCGTCTATCGCCTGGCGCCGGTGGCCAGCGACGTGCCCGAACGGTCGGTCATCCGCGTGGCGCCGATGAGCGTCATCGCCGAGGGCTGGCCCGACCACTGGCCGCGCCCCTCGCGGCTGCTGGCGCGGCCCGAACCGATCGACACCATGGCCCTGCTGCCCGACCACCCGCCCCGCTGGATCGTCTGGCGCGGCGCCCGCCACGACGTCGAGGGCGCCGACGGGCCGGAACGCATCTTCGGCGAATGGTGGAAGCGCGATGCCGAAACCCGCGCGGTGCGCGACTATTTCCGCATCGAGGACCAGGCCGGGCGCCGGTTCTGGATCTTTCGCCAGGGCGACGGAGAGGACGTGACCACCGGGTCCCACAACTGGTTCCTGCACGGTGTCTTCGGATGAGCTATGTCGAACTGCAGGTGACCTCGCATTTCTCGTTCCTGCGCGGGGCGTCCTCCGCGCAGGAGCTGTTCGCCACCGCGGCGCTGATGGGCATGCGGGCGCTGGCCGTCACGGACCGCAACAGCCTGGCGGGCATCGTCCGCGCGTTCGAGGCGTCCAACGACACCGGCGTGCGGCTGATCGTCGGCTGCCGCCTGGACCTGCGCTGCGGCATGTCGGTGCTGGTCTATCCGATGGACCGCGCGGGCTATGGCCGACTGTGCCGTCTGCTGTCCCTGGGCAAGGCGCGGGCGGGCAAGGGGGCGTGCCACCTGGACTGGGCCGATGTGGCGGACCACGCCCAGGGCCTTCTGGCGGTCCTGGTCCCCGACATGGCCGATGACGACTGTGCGCTGCGCCTGCGCCGGATGCGCGAGGTCTTCGGCGATCGCGCCTATCTGGCGCTGACCCTGCGGCGGCGGCCCAACGATCCGCTGCGCCTGCATCGGCTATCCCTGCTGGCCGCGCGGGCCGGGGTGCCGACGGTGGTCACCAACGACGTGCTGTTTCATGACCCCGACTGCCGCATCCTGCAGGACGTGATGACGGCGATCCGCCACAACACGACCGTCGACGCCTTGGGCTTTCGCCGCGAACGCCATGCCGACCGCCACCTGAAGACCCCGGCCGAGATGGCGCGCCTGTTCGCCCGCTATCCCGATGCGCTGGCCCGCAGCGCTCAGATCGCCGACCGCTGCCGATTCTCGCTCAAGGAGCTGCGCTATCAGTACCCCGAGGAACGCCCCGACCCCTCGGTCAGCCCGCAGCAGACGCTGGAGGCGCTGACCTGGCAGGGCGCGGCCGTCCGCTATCCGGACGGGACCCCGCCCAAGGTCGCGGCGACCCTGCGCCACGAACTGGCCCTGATCGCCAAGCTGGAATACGCGCCCTATTTCCTGACCGTAAACAACATCGTCCGCCACGCCCGCAGCCAGGGCATCCTGTGTCAGGGGCGGGGGTCGGCGGCCAATTCTGCGGTCTGCTTCGTGCTGGGCATCACGGCGATCGACCCCCAGGGCGGCAACCTGCTGTTCGAGCGCTTCATCAGCGAGGAACGCCACGAACCCCCCGACATCGACGTGGATTTCGAACACGAGCGGCGCGAGGAGGTCATCCAGTGGATCTATCGCACCTATGGCCGCGATCGCGCCGCGCTGACCGCGACCGTGATCCGCTATCGCACCAAGGGCGCGCTGCGCGACGTGGGCAAGGCCCTGGGCCTGCCCGAGGACGTGATCCGCGCCATCTCCGGCCAGATCTGGGCCTGGTCCGAGGACGGCGTGCCCGAAACCCTGCTGCGGGAGCTGAACCTGAACCCCGCCGACCGCCGCCTGCGGCTGACGCTGGACCTGGCGGCGCGGCTGCGCGGCACGCCCCGGCACCTGTCCCAGCATCCCGGCGGCTTCGTCCTGACCCAGGACCGGCTGGACGAGCTGGTCCCGATCGAACCGGCCGCGATGCAGGACCGCCAGATCATCGAATGGGACAAGGACGACATCGACGCGCTGAGGTTCATGAAGCTGGACGTGCTGGCCCTGGGGATGCTGACCTGCATCGCGCGCTGCTTCGCCCTCTTGGACCGCCACAAGGGCCTGCGGCTGGACCTGGCCACGATCCCGGCCGACGACGAGGCGACATTCGACATGATCTGTCGGGCCGACACGCTTGGCACCTTTCAGATCGAAAGCCGGGCGCAGATGTCGATGCTGCCCCGGCTGAAGCCGCGCAGCATCGCGGATCTGACCATCCAGGTGGCCATCGTCCGGCCCGGCCCGATCCAGGGCGACATGGTCCATCCCTATTTGCGCCGCCGCGCCGGGCTGGAGCCGGTGGTCTATCCCAAGCCGGAACTGGAACAGGTGCTGGGCCGCACCTATGGCGTGCCGCTGTTTCAGGAACAGGCGATGCGCATCGCCATCGAATGCGCGGGCTTTACCCCCGGCCAGGCCGACATGCTGCGCAAGTCGATGGCGACCTTCAAGCTGACCGGCGGGGTGTCGGCCTTTCGCGACCGCGTCATCGAGGGGATGATTGCCAACGGCTATGATCCCGAATTCTCGGAAAAGATATTTCGCCAGCTGGAGGGGTTCGGCAGCTACGGCTTTCCCGAAAGCCATGCGGCCAGCTTTGCGTTGATCGCCTATGCCTCGGCCTGGCTGAAATGCTGGCATCCCGACGTGTTCTGCGCGGCGCTTCTGAACAGCCAGCCGATGGGGTTCTATGCCCCGGCCCAGATCGTGCGCGATGCGCGCGATCACGGCGTGGCGATCCGCCCCGTCTGCATCGCGCTGTCGGATTGGGACTGCACGCTGGAACCGGCGGGGCAGGGGTTCGCCGTCCGCTTGGGTCTGCGCATGGTCAGGGGGCTGGCCGAAACCCATGCCCGCGCCATCGTGGCCGCCCGGCCCGCCGCCACGGCCCAGGACCTGTGCCGCCGCGCGGGCGTGCCCGCCGCCGCCCTGACCCGCATCGCCGAGGCCGACGGCTTTCGCCCGACCTATGGCTTGGCGCGTCGCGAGGCACTGTGGGCCATTCGCGGCCATCAGCCGGACCTGCCGCTGTTCGCCGCCATCCCCGCCCCGGAACCCGCCGTCGCCCTATCCCCCATGCCCGACAGACGCGAGGTGGTCCAGGATTACGCCCATACCGGCGTCACCCTGCGCCGCCACCCGCTGTCCTTCCTGCGCGACAGCCTGACCCGCCGCTGCATCCGCCCCTGTGCCGAGGCGATGGCCAGCGCCGACCGCCGCTGGATGCATGTCGCGGGGCTGGTCCTGGTCCGTCAGCGCCCCGGATCGGCCAAGGGCGTGATGTTCATCACTCTGGAGGATGAAAGCGGCATCGCGAACCTGGTGCTGTGGCCCAAGGTCTTCGATCGGCACCGCCGCATCATCCTGGGTGCGGGCATGATCGGGGTCGAGGGCCGCGTCCAGCGCGCCGGAGAGGTGGTCCATCTGGTCGCCCACCGCCTGACCGACATGTCGGCAGAGCTTGCCTCCGTCGGTCGGCAGGGCGCCTTTCCGCTGCCGCACGGCCGCGGCGACGAATTCCACCGCGGCGCGCCGCCCCCCGATCCGCGCAGCCAAGGCCCCAAGCCCCGCCAGATCTATGTCCGTGACCTGCCGCGTGACGGGATCACCGTGAAGACCCGCGATTTCCGCTGACGGTCCGGTCCTTGCGGGGCCATGACGTTTCTGTATAACATGAAGTATGGAAAAGAACCGCACCCTGGACGTCCTGTCCGCGCTGGCCCATGACATCCGCCTGGACGTCTTTCGTCTGCTGGTGCAGGCGGGGCCCGCGGGCATGGCGGCCGGCGACATCGCCACGCGGCTGGACATCCGCCCGAACACGCTGTCGAACAACCTGACCATCCTGACCGCCGCGGCCCTGGTCCGGTCGGTCCGCGAGGGGCGCTCGATCCGCTATTTCGCGCGAATGGACACGATGGGCGGCCTGCTGGGTTTTCTGCTGCAGGACTGCTGCGGCGGCCGCCCCGACCTGTGCCAGCCGGTACTGGACCAGATCGCCTGCACTTGCGGGCCCATGACATGCACGGATGCCGCCCCATGACCGAAGCGTCCCCCGCACAGCCCAGCCCCCTTGGCGTGTTCGAACGCTGGCTGACCCTGTGGGTCGCGCTGGCGATGATCGCCGGGCTGGCCTTGGGCGCACTGGCACCCGGCGCCGTGCAGGCTATCGCCGCGGCCGAGGTCGCCTCGATCAACCTCGTCGTCGCGGTGCTGATCTGGGCGATGGTCTATCCGATGATGGTCAGCGTCGATTTCGCGGCCATCGGCGGCGTCGCCCGGCAGCCCAGGGGCCTGCTGATCACGCTGGTGGTGAACTGGCTGGTCAAACCCTTCACGATGGCGCTGCTGGCGGTGCTGTTCTTCGATCACGTCTTCGCCCCCTGGATCGCGCCGCAGGATGCGCAGCAATACATCGCCGGTCTGATCCTGCTGGGCGCCGCGCCCTGCACCGCGATGGTCTTTGTCTGGTCGCAGCTGACACGGGGGGACGCGACCTATACCCTGGTGCAGGTGTCGGTGAACGACCTGATCATGGTCGTGGCCTTTGCCCCCATCGTGGCCCTGCTGCTGGGCGTGACCGACATCGCGGTGCCGTGGCAGACGCTGGTCCTTGCAACCGTCCTCTATGTGGTGCTGCCGCTGGCGGCGGGCCTGCTGACGCGGCACTTCCTGCGCGACCCCGCCCGGATCGAGGCGTTCTCGGCGCGGGTCAAGCCCCTGTCGGTCCTGGGGCTGATCGCGACGGTCGCGATCCTGTTCGGCCTGCAGGGCCGGACCATCCTGGACCGCCCGGCCATCATCGCGCTGATCGCCGTGCCGATCCTGATCCAAAGCTATCTGATCTTTGCCATCGGCTATGGCGCGGCCTGGCTGATGCGCGTGCCGCACCGCATCGCGGCCCCCTGCGCGATGATCGGCACGTCCAATTTCTTCGAACTGGCAGTCGCGGTCGCCATCAGCCTGTTCGGCCTGAATTCCGGTGCCGCGCTGGCCACGGTGGTCGGCGTGCTGGTCGAGGTGCCGGTGATGCTGTCCCTGGTCGCCTTCGCCAACCGTACGCGGGGTCGGTTCCCGGACCTCTCTTCAGCCCCCGCACCGAAAGGACCTGCCCGATGAGCGATGCCGCGACCCTGAACCCCGATGCCTTTCGCCCGGTCCGGGCCGCCGACCTCGTGCCCGCCGCCCGCAGCAGCCATCCGCCACGGATCCTGATGCTGTATGGATCGCTGCGCGAGCGCAGTTTCTCTCGCTTCGCGACAGAGGAGGCCGCCCGCATGCTGACCGCCCTGGGGGCCGAACCGCGCATCTTCGATCCCCGCGGCCTGCCCTTGGCCGATGCGACCGAGGCCGACCATCCCAAGGTGGCCGAACTGCGCGACCTGGTCGGCTGGTCCGAGGGGATGGTCTGGTGTTCGCCCGAACGCCACGGCGCGATGACCGGGGTGATCAAGACGCAGATCGACTGGATCCCGCTGTCCCTGGGCGGCGTGCGCCCCACGCAGGGCAAGACGCTGGCGGTGATGCAGGTCTGCGGTGGCAGCCAAAGCTTCAACACCGTGAACCAGCTGCGCATTCTGGGCCGCTGGATGCGGCTGCTGACAATCCCGAACCAGTCCTCGGTCGCCAAGGCATGGGATGAATTCGACGACGACGGCCGCATGAAGCCGTCCCCCTATCACGACCGCATCGTGGACGTGATGGAGGAACTGGTGCGCTTTACCCTGCTGACCCGCGACATCCGCGATCAACTGGTCGACCGCTACTCGGAACGCGTCGAAAGCCACGAGGCGCTGTCGCGGCGGGTGAACCAGGGCCAGGCGGTCTGACGGGTCGTGCAGGCTTGACGGTGCCGCCGGGGTTGCCGACAGTCGGTCCGACCCGATCCCGGAAGGCACTCCATGGCACTGAAGATAGCGGTTCTTGACGACTACGCCGACGTGGCGCGCCGATATGCCGACTGGCCGCAGGGCGACGATGTCACGGTCTTTCACCGTACGATGACCGACCCCGCCGAACTGGCCGCGACGCTGGCGCCCTTCGACGTGCTGTGCGTCATGCGGGAACGGACGCCGCTGGACGGCGCGCTGATCCGCGCCCTTCCGAACCTCAAGCTGATCGTGACCACCGGGGCCCGCAACCTGTCGATCGATGTGGCCGCCGCGCAGGAACGCGGCATCACCGTCTGCGGCACGCAATCACGGGGGACGACCACCGCCGAATTCGTGATGGCGCTGATGCTGGCCCTGACCCGGCGCATCGTCCCCGAGGCCAATTCCGCCGCCGCCGGGGGCTGGCAGACGGGCATGGGCCGCGACCTGTCCGGGCTGACGCTTGGCATCGCGGGCTTTGGCCGTATCGGGCGCCAGGTCGCCACGCTGGCGCGGCCCTTCGGGGTCGAGATCCTGGCTTGGTCGCGCAGCCTGACGGCGGATCGGGCTGCGGCCGACGGGGTGCGCCATGCGCCCGATCTTGATGCGCTGCTGCAAGGATCGGACATCGTGTCGATCAACCTGGTGCTGTCCGACACGACGCGCGGCCTGTTCGGGGCGCGGGAACTGGCGCTGATGCGTCCCGACGCGCTGCTGCTGAACACATCCCGCGGGCCGATCGTGCAGGTGGACCCGCTGCTGGCGGCGCTGCGCGCCGGACGCTTGGGCGGTGCCGCGCTGGACGTGCATGACGTCGAGCCGCTGCCCGACGGGGCGCCGGTCCTGGATCGCGACCTGATCGACAGCGGGCAGCTGCTGGTCACGCCGCATCTGGGCTATGTCAGCGACCAGACGTTCCGGATGTTCTACCGCCAGACCGTCGAGGCGGTCGAGGCCTGGAAGGCCGGCGGGCCGATCCGCGTCATCGGGGGCGGGCCGCAGGCTACTCCGTCAACCTGATCGAATATTCGTCGGCCAGCCATTCCAGCACGAAGCGGCGGGTGGCATCGTCGATGCGCGTCACGCTGGCGGCCAGGTGCTGGGCATCGTCGCCGACCAGCGACTGATAGGCGCCCAGGATCGCCGGCGCGCGCGCGATGTATTCGGGGTCGCTGCGCGCCGCGCGGATCGCCTGCAGCCAGGTCTCGCGGATCGCGGGCGGGGTGTCGCCGGGCAGGACCAGCATCTTCTGCGCCGCGAACCCTGCCGATGCAAAGACGCGATAGGCGTCGTATTCCGGCCCTGACGGCTGCGTGCCGTGCAGGTGCTCGTACAGCTCCTCCAGCGTGGGCAGGTCGGGGAAGGTCGGGTCGCGCCGGACGCTGCCATCGGCGTCCACGATTCCCCAGCTGAACAGCGGCACCGCATCGCCTGCGGCGACCATCGGCGCCACGTTCTGCAGATAGGCCGAGGTGGTCTGATAGTCGATATTGACCTCGTGAAGGCGCATCGCCTCCAGCCCGTCGTGCCGGCCGGTATAACCGAAGACATAGTTCGCATCCAGGCCCAGCACCCGGAAGGCCAGCATCGGCACGAGGTCCAACGAGGTGATCCCCTGGCTGGCAAAGACCAGCTGGTGGTCCTGAAGCGCCGCGATGTCGCGCCAGGATGCGACCCCCAGATCGCCCGCCACATAGACCACGCCGCCCGTGGGCGATGCCATCAGCACCGACCAGTCGTCGAAATCGTACCGCACGCGGAAATCGCCCAGCAGATAGGCGAACAGCGACGATCCCGACGTGCCCAGCAGGCTGAGCCCGTCGGCCGACGCGTCTTCGGCGAAGGCGTTCGAGCCGCGCGTGCCGCCGCTGCCCGGTTCGTTGCGCACCACGATCGAGGGCTGCCCCGGCAGGTGACGCGCCAGCAGCGGCGCGTGGAACCGCGCCCAGACATCCGACCCCCCGCCCTGAGAGAACGGGATGACCAGTTCGACCGTCTGGCCGGCAAAGTCGACATCCTGAGCCGTGGCCGCGCGCGGCGACAAAATCGCCATCGCGGCGGTGACGCAGATCATCAGCGCGCCGGCAAAGCCGTGCGCGGTCGGTGCGTGTCGCATGGCTTGCCTCCCTGGCGTGGCGACCTTGCGGCCGTCTCTCCCTGCTGCGTCATGTTTAGGGGCTGTATCTTCGCCGATCCACCCCCTAAGAGGGAAAAGTCCCCCGAGCCGAGGCGAAGGCCATGCGGATCGTCCTGATCGAAGACAACCAGATGCTGGCCCGCGCGGTCGAGCAGGCGCTGCGCGAGCAGGGCCATTCCGTCGACTGGCTGGCCGACGGGCAGGATGGGCTGGACTTCCTGACCCATGACGGCGCCGATCTGGCCATCGTCGACATGAACCTGCCGCGGCTTGGCGGCTTGGACGTGATCCGCCGCACCATCGCAATGGACCTGGACATCCCGGTGCTGGTCCTGACCGCACGCGACAGGCTGGAGGACCGGGTGGCGGGGCTGGATGCCGGGGCCGACGACTACATGACCAAGCCCTTCGAGATGGAAGAGCTGTGCGCACGCGTCCGTGCTTTGGGCCGGCGCCGCGGCAAGCGCGGTCAGATGGTCGAGACGATCGGCGGGCTGTCCTTCGACCGCGCGGGGCGCCGCCTCAGCGGGCCCGACGGGGTGATCGAGCTGTCCCGCCGGGAGCTGGCCCTGTGGGAGGCGCTGTTCGACAACGCCGAACGCGTTGTCGCGAAATCGGCCCTGTGCGACAGCATCTACGGCACCGGCGCGGACGTGGACGTGAACGCGGTCGAACTGCTGGTCTCGCGGCTGCGGCGCAAGATCGACGGCGGCGGGGTGCAGATCCGGTCGATCCGCGGGCTGGGCTATATCCTGCAGCAGGACGGACCCGCATGACCGCGCCCGACGGTCGCGCGGTCAGCCTGCGGACGCGGCTGTTCGTGCTGATCGTGGTACCACAGTTCGTGCTGGCGGTCCTGGCCAGCGTGGTGCTGCACTGGATGGCGCGCGACATGTCGCGCAACCTCTATGACGACACGCTGAAGGTGGTGGCCCATGCCGTCGCGCGCGAGGTCATGGTGACCAAGGGCGACCTGATCGCGGAATCGCTGCTGACATCGCTGCAGGGCGCGATCGGGGATCCGCTGTTCTATCAGGTCCATGCCGCGGGCGGGCGCTTCATCGTGGGGCGCACCGATGCGCCGCCCATCCCGGCGGGCCGCGAATACCCCGAGGCCGTGCCCGTCTTCTACAACGCCGTCTACAACGACCAGCCGGTCCGCGCGGTGGTGCTGCGCGAATACATCACCGATCCCGAACTGGACGGCTGGACGACCGTGCGCGTCTGGCAGACCGTGACCCGGCGCGAGGCGCTGACCCTGCAGATGCTGGGACAGGCGGCAGCGGTCGTCGCGCTGATGGTGGCCCTGGGGGCGGCGCTGGTCTGGTTCGGCATCAATCGCGGCCTGTCGCCGCTGACCGACCTGCGCGACGCGGTCGCCCTGCGCAATCCCCAGGAGCTGCGCCCGATCCGCCGCCGCGTCCCGCGCGAGGTCGTGCCGCTGGTCGCGACCATCAACGGACTGTTCCAGCGGCTTGGCGCGGAACTGGACCGGCGGCGGGCGTTCATCTCGAACGCGGCGCATCAGCTGCGCAACCCCGTGGCCGCGATCCAGGCGCAGGCGGAATCCGCGCTGCACGCGCGATCGGATGCCGACCGCCAGCAGCGGCTGACCGACCTGCACGAACTGTCCCGCCGCCTGTCGCGCCTGACCCAGCAGATGCTGCGGCTGGACGCGGCCAGCGACGCGCTGGACGCGCAGGGCGGCGCCCCCGCCGATCTGGCGCAGATCGTGGCCGAGGTCGCGCGCCGCCATGTGCCCGCGGCCCTGCGCCGCGAGGTCGACCTGTCCCTGGACGGGGTCGAGGGGCCGCTGCCCGTGGCCGCGAACCCCGTCCTGCTGGAGGAGGCGGTCGACAACCTGATCGACAATGCCCTGAAATACGGCACCCCCCAGGGCAGCGCGCTGCGGCTGGAACTGTCGCGCGACGGGGGCATGGCCGCGCTGCGCGTGCGCGACCAGGGCGACGGCATCCCCGCCCAGCTGCACGACGCGGTGTTCGAGCGATTCTTCCGCGTCAGCACAGCGGATGACGGCGGATCGGGGCTGGGCCTGCCCATCGTGCGCGCCATCGCCGGGCGCGCGGGCGGCGACGCGCGTGTCGAACCGTCCGACCGCGGTTGCGTCATCCTGCTGACGCTTCCCTTGGCAGCGGCTGATGCCCCATCGGGCAGAAAAAGTTAACGCAGCGGCATCCTGACAGTCTTTGGACAGCTTCATGTGCGATGACTGTCCCGTTCGCCCGGTGCCCCAGGTGCCGGACCAATGGGAGGAATAAAAACATGCAAGCAACACTGCGTCGCCTCAAGGGCGCCGTCGCCGCCGCATTCGTGGCCGCCAGCCTGACCGCAGCCCCCGCCACCGCGCAGGACGTCGATTTCTCGGGCCAGACCGTCGAATGGTGGGTTCCCTTTTCGGAAGGCGGCGGTTCGGATGTCTGGGCGCGTTTCTTCGCCCCCTACCTGTCGCGGCATCTGCCCGGCAATCCCAACGTGATCATCCGCAACGTCCCCGGCGGCGGCTCGATCACCGGAACCAACGAATTCGCGGCCCGCGCGCGTCCGAACGGCCTGCAGCTGCTGGGCACGTCGGGTTCGACGCAGTTCCCGTTCCTGCTGGGCGACACGCGCGTCCGCTATGACTATGCCGATTTCGAGCCGGTGCTGGTCTCGCCCACGGGCGGCGTGGTCTACATCCCGGCCAGCGCCGGTGTGGCCGACGCGTCCGAACTGGGCAAGCTGGCCGACACCGAACTGGTCTATGCCAGCCAGGGCGCGACCTCGCTGGACCTGGTGCCGATGCTGGCCTTCGAGGTGATGGGCCTGAACGTGCGCCACGTTTTCGGCATGACCGGACGCGGCGACGGCCGCCTGGCGTTCGAGCGTGGCGAGGCCACGATCGACTATCAGACCTCGTCGGCCTATCTGACGAATGTGGCACCCCTGGTCGAGGAAGGCTCGGCCGTGCCGCTGTTCTCCTACGGGGTGCTGGACGCGGAAGGCAACGTGCAGCGCGACCCGTCCTTCCCGGACATCCCGCATTTCGTCGAAGCCTACGAGATGATGCACGGAGAGCCGCCCTCGGGCGTGGCCTTCGAGGCGTACAAGGCGTTCTTCAGCTCGGGCTTTGCCGCGCAGAAGCCCGCGATGCTGCCCGGCGGCACGCCCGAGAACATCGTGCAGGCCTATCGCGACGCATTCGCCGCCGCGGTCCAGGATCCGGAGCTGATCGCCAGTTCGGGCGAGGTGCTGGGCGATTATGACCAGGCCGTGGGCGACGAGGTCGTCGATCTTTACAAGGTCGCGACCACCATCGACCCTGAGGCCCGCGAATGGGTTCGCACCTATCTGAGCGAGAACCACAGCGTGATGCTGGACTGACCTGACCCGCGGGCGGCACGCGACACGCGCGCCGCCCGCCCCCCGTTCCGACCGCGCCACGATGCCCCTGCGACACGCAGCCCGGGCCCGAGTGCGGCCGGTTCCCCGCAAACCGGGTGATCGCCCCCGGCGGCATGCCGCCGCGTCCTGCGACGCGCGTGCTGCACGGCGCCATCACCCCATCAGAAGGTCCAAGGGCTTACCATGGTCACTGACGCGATACTTTCTGCGCTCGGCACTGTGCTGACGTTCCAACATATCCAGTACCTGATGATCGGCGTCCTGACCGGCCTGGTCGTGGGCGTCCTGCCCGGCCTGGGCGGCATCGTCGGGATGTCGCTGCTGCTGCCCTTCGTCTATGGCATGGAACCGACGCTGGCGCTGGCGATGCTGATCGGCATCCTGCCGGTCCTGTCCACATCGGACACCTTCGCCTCGATCCTCATGGGGATCCCGGGGTCGTCGGCCTCGCAGGCGACGATCCTGGACGGCTTTCCGCTGGCCAAGAAGGGCCAGGCGGCCCGCGCGCTCAGCGCGGCATTCTCGGCCTCGTTCATCGGCGGTCTGTTCGGGGCGCTGGTCCTGACGGTCTGCGTGCTGATCGCGCGCCCGCTGATCCTGTCCTTCGGCGCGGCCGAACTGTTCATGCTGACCATGTTCGGCCTGTCGATGGTCGGCGCGCTGTCCGGCTCCAGCCTGGCCAAGGGCGTCGCCGCCTGCGCGGCGGGGCTTGCGCTTGGCGCGGTCGGCGCGGCGCCCGCCACCGGCGAATACCGGATGGAGTTCGGCTCGCTGTATCTGATGAACGGCGTCCCGCTGGTCATCGTGGGCTTGGCGCTGTTCGCCATCCCCGAGATCGGTGACCTTCTGCGCCGCAACAGCTCGATCGCGCAGGAAGGCTCTGCCATCGGCGCCGGCTGGTCGCAGGGGCTGAAGGACACCTGGATGTACCGCTGGCTGACGCTGCGGCTGGCGGCGCTTGGCGCGATGCTGGGCATGATCCCGGGCCTGGGCGGATCGGTCGTCGACTGGATCGCCTATGGCCACGTCGTGCAGACCTCGCGCGACAAGAGCCAGTTCGGCAAGGGCGACATCCGCGGCGTCATCGCGGTGGAATCGACCACCGCCTCCAAGGATGGCGGCGGCCTGGTGCCGACCCTGCTGTTCGGCATTCCCGGGTCGGGGTCCATGGCGATCTTCCTGGCCGGCATGATCCTGATCGGCCTGCAGCCCGGGCCGTCGATGGTCAGCACCAACCTGGACGTGACCTACACGATCGTCTGGTCGCTGGCGATCGCCAACGTCCTGGGCACGGCGCTGTGCATCCTGCTGGCGCCCGCCATCGCCAAGGTCACGGTCGTGCGCTATCCCCTGGTCGCGCCGTTCATGATCCTGGTCATCACCTTTGCCGCGTTCCAGCCCAACCGCTCGCTCTATGATCTGGTGGCGCTGGTGGTGCTGGGCGTCGTCGGCATGATGCTGCGCCGGTTCGGCTGGCCGCGCCCGGCCTTCCTGATCGGCTTCGTTCTGGCCACGCAGGCCGAACGCTATCTGTACCAGGCGCTGCAGTTCTCGGGGTGGAACGCGTTCCAGCGTCCCATCGTGCTGATCATCGGCGCGATCATCCTGCTGTCCGTCGGCTTCAGCATGTATTCCCAGAAGAAGAGCGGCAGCAAGATCGAGGTCGAGGGCAAGTCCGCCGCGACCCTGACCCAGCCCATGTGGCCGCAGATCGCCTTCACCCTGGGCATCATGGCGCTGTTCGTCTTCACCTTTATGGAGACGATCAACCTGTCGCAGCTGGGCCGCATCTTCCCGGTCAGCATCGCGGTCGTGGGCATGGCCACGGCGGCCATGGTCCTGTGGCCGCAGATCCGCGGCAACCGGTCCAGTGGGGCGGTCTTCGACGCGGAATCCAAGGAGGTGTCGGACCAGCTGGGCCCGATGACGCCGCTGAAATACATCGGCTGGCTGGTGGGCTTTGTCGCCACCATCGCGCTGGTCGGCTATTTCCTGGCGGTCGTGCTGTTCTTCGTGGCGTTCCTGCGCATCGTCGCCAGGTCTGGCTGGGTGCAGACCCTGCTCTTGACGCTGATGGGGGCGATTATCCTGCTGATCCTGACATCGGCGCTGAATCTGATCCTGCCCGAGGGGCTGCTTCAGAACCACTTCTACGACCGGCTGCCCTGGCCGCTGGTCTCTTGACGAAAGCTTGGCCCGCACCGAAAGGCGCGGGCCATTCCTGTTGAACGAACGGAGGAACAACATGGCCAAACAGCACGGCATTCCCGTCATCATCATGCGCGGCGGTACCTCGAAGGGGCCTTATTTCCGCACCGACGACCTGCCTGCCGACACGACCGCGCGCGACCGCGTGCTGCTGGCGGCGATGGGCTCGCCCGATGCGCGCCAGATCGACGGCATCGGGGGCGCGGACACGCTGACCTCCAAGGTGGCGATGGTGCGTCCCTCCGCGCGCGAGGGGGTGGATGTCGACTATCTGTTCGCCCAGGTCTCGGTGACCGAGGCGGTGGTGGATACCGGGCCGTCCTGCGGCAACATCCTGGCCGGCGTCGGTCCCTTTGCCATCGAACGCGGCATGGTCGCGGCAACCGGCCGCGAGACGCGCGTCGTCATCTATAACGAGAACACCGCCAGCCGGATCGAGGCCGTGGTCAGCACGGATGACGGTGCGGTCGATTACGACGGCGATCAGGCCATCGCCGGGGTGCCCGGCACGGCCGCCGCGGTGCGGCTGAACTTCATGGACATCGTCGGATCCAAGACCAGCGGGCTGCTGCCTTCGGGCCATCTGCTGGAACAGATCGACGGCATCGACGTCACGCTGATCGACGTGGCGGTGCCGATGATGATCCTGCGCGCGGCGGACCTGGGCAAGACCGGCTATGAGACCCCCGCCGAACTGGACGCCGACCGCGACTTCTTTGCCCGGCTGGAGGCGATGCGGCTGGAGGCCGGGCGCCGCATGGGCCTGGGCGACGTGACCGGAAAGGTCATCCCCAAGGTCGCGATCCTGGCCGCGCCGCGCGACGGCGGCCATGTCGCCGCGCGCTATTTCGTGCCGCACAAGGCGCATGCCGCCTTCGCGGTGACCGGAGCGCTGTGCGTGGCGACGGTGTCGGTCCTGGAGGGGTCGGTCTCGGACGGGCTGGCGCAGCGCCCGGAGGGAGAGGACCGAGAGATCCTGATCGAGCATCCAAGCGGCATGATCGACGTGGCCCTGCGCACCAGCGGCCGGGGTCACGACCTGCAGGTGGTCAGCGCCGGCGCGATCCGCACCGCGCGCAAGCTGGTCACCGGAGAGGTCTTCGTCCCCGCGGCCGCCTTGGCCGGGGCATAGGCCCGCCCCTGGACGACAAAGGCCCCGGCATCGCAGCCGGGGCCTTTTTCATGCGCGGGGATGACGGATCAGCGGGTCTTTTCCAGCTTCCCGGCCTCGGCCACCAGCGCGGTGAAGCGGAAGAAGCCGTGGATCATCTTGGAGAAGGGCATCAGCAGGAACAGCGTCATGACCGTCGCCAGGTGGAACGCCAGCAGCGGGCCGACCGCCCCCGTGCCCGTGGCCGCATAGAGCGCAAGCCCCGTCGCCGCCACCGCGCCCAGCAGCACGATGAAGGCCATCTCTCCGCCCCAGACCCGGCGCGCGCCCAGGTCGGGATCGGCGCGCAGCTTCAGCGCGGCCAGCCCGATCGCGCCCGCGACCATCGCGATGCCGCCCGGCACGCCCAGCAGCTTGGGCGGCGCCCAAAGCGGATAGGGGGCGTACCAGCCGAAGACGTAATGCAGGATCGTGCCCGACGATGTCGCGGCAAAGCAGGCCAGGAACCCCCACATCATCAGCTGATGGGCGATGCGGCGTTTCTGGCTGAAGCGGTCGCCATCCTCGAAGTTGCAGCCGTCGCCATGCCCGCCGTTCAGGTTCTTCATCCGCCCGGCCATGTCGCCCGCCTTGGCCAGGTGGCGCAGCCGGACCCGCCCGCCGCCGACCTCGCGCCAATAGTCGCGCAGCGATAGCCCGATCAGCGCCAGGGGCGCGACGAAGGCGGGGATGAAGATCGCGATCATCATATTGTGCGCCATGTAGGCATAGAACCCCTCGCCCCCGGTCGGGCGCGCCGCCGCGATCAGCGCGAAGAACAGCGTCAGCGCGACGACCAGCAGTCCCGCCATGGCGACGCCGCGTTCATGGAACATCCGGGCCAGCGCCTGCGGCCGCGCCAGGCGTTCCCAGCTGTCCTGGCGGACCTCGGCCAGGGCGGCGGGGATGTTCAGGTCGAATTCATGGGGCGCGGTGTACTGGCAGGCATAATGGCAGCCACGGCAGTTGTGGCACAGGTTCGACAGATGCGTCAGGTCGCCGTCGGCAAAGGCCTTGCTGCGCGTCATGGCGGGAAAGACCGAGCAGAACCCCTCGCAGTAACGGCAGGCATTGCAGATCTCGATCTGGCGGCGGGCCTCCTCGGTGGCGGTCAGCGGGGTGGTTGCGGCGAAATCAAGCGACATGGGCGGCGGCCTCCTTGCCGGCGATGCGTCCGAAGACAGTTCCGATGGTCATTCCAAAGCCTGCCAGATAGCCCTGGCCCAGGATCGAGCCCGCCATGATCTCTCCGGCGGCCCACAGGTTGGTGATCGGCCCGTCGGGCGTGTGGACCTGCGCGCTGTCGGACACCTTCAGGCCCAGATAGGTGAAGGTCACGCCGGGGCGCAGCTGATAGCCGTAATAGGGCGGCGTATCCAACGGGCGGGCCCAGTTCGTCTTCTGGATGTCCAGCCCCTCGGTCGCCATCCCGTCCAGCTCTGTCGGGTGGAACGTGCCGGGGCGGCAGGCGGCGTTGAAGGCCGAAACGGTGGTCTGCACCGCGGCGGGGTCCAGCCCCATCTTGGCGGCCAGTTCGGGGATCGTGTCGGCCACGATGGGGGGAAAGACCGACGGCATGAACAGGTCGATCGACTTGGCATCGATCAGCGCATAGCCGACCTGGTCGGGCTGGGCCGCGACCAGGCGGCCCCAGATCGCATAGCGCTTGGGCCAGGTATCCTCGCCCTCGTCATAGAAGCGCTGGCCGTCGCGGTTCACCACGATCGAGAAGGGCACGCAGTCCAGCCGCGTGACGATGCCGCCGTCGTATTTCGGTGCGCGGCCGTCGATAGCCACGGCGTGGCACTGCGTTGGGTCGCCCACGCTGTCGGCGCCCTGGTCCAGCATGTCCTTCAGCACGACGCCGCGGTTATAGGGCGTGCCCCGGATCAGGAAGTTGCGCGCCGACGGCCCCCAGGCCCGCGCCAGCCAGTCCAGATCCGCCTGGAACCCACCCGATGCCAGCACGAAGGCCCGCGCGCGGATGGTGACCGGCGGGGCCTCGGCGATCTCGACGTCCAGATGGGTGATGGCCTGGCCCTCGCGGTGGACATGGCGGACCTGCGCCTCGTAGACGATGGTGACGCCCAGGTCGGCGGCGGTGTTGTAATAGGCGTTCACCAGCGCCTTGCCCCCGCCCAGGAAGAAGGCGTTGGTGCGCGACAGCGACAGGGTGCCCGACAGGGACGGCTGAAAGCGGACCCCGTGGTCCTGCATCCAGGGCAGGCACTCCTCGGAGGTGCGGATGGTCATGCGCGCCAGGTGTTCGTCGGTCTTGCCCTTGGTGACCAGCATCAGGTCGTTGAAGTATTCGTCCTCTTCATAGGCGCCGGTCAGCGGCGACATCGGGCCGCGATGCATGCAGCGGAAGTTGCGCGTGTGCCGCGAATTGCCGCCGCGATAGGGCAGGGGCGCGCCCTCCAGGATGATGACCCGCGCGCCGGCCTCGGCCGCGGTGATCGCGGCGCACAGCGCGGCATTGCCGCCGCCGACCACCGCGATGTCGTAAAGGTCGCTGTATCGGGTCATTCGTCCTCCATCGGTATTTCACGGCCGCGCATGGCGCGGATGCGCGCGTTCAGGGCGGCCTCGACATGGGCGCGCATCGCGGCCTCGGCCGCGTCGCCGTCATGGGCGGCGATGGCGCGGATCACGGCGGCATGCTCGGCCGCGGCGGCCTCGGGGCGGGTCGGATCGGCCAGCGTCGTGGGCCCCAGGATCAGCAGCGTCTTTTGCAGCGCGCTCATGGTCTTGACCAGGAACCGGTTGCGCGCGGCGTCCAGCAGGGTGCGGTGGAACTGGCGGTTCAGCTCCTGCGCGGCGGCGCCCGGTTCGCTGGCGGCCAAGGCGTCGTTCAGCTCGGTCAGCTCGACCACCTCGACGCGCTGCGCCATCCGCGCGGCAAGGCGCGAGGCCGTGCCCTCGAGGACCGACCGCATCTCGTACAGCTCGATCACCTCGGCATAGTCCAGGTTGCGGATCGTGGCCCCCTGGCGCGCCTGGTGGGTGACCAGGCCGTCGGCCTCCAGCTGCCGGATCGCCTCGCGCACCGGCGTGCGCGAGATGCCCAAGCGCTCGGCCAGTTCGGTCTCGCGCAGGCGGGCGCCGGGCAGCAGCTGCCCCGACTTGATGTCGGCCAGCAGGCGGCGATAGGCGGATTGCCCCTGGGGGCCGTCGGTGTCGTCGGTCATGGGCCTGCAGATCCTTGTTGCATCCTGCTGCATACAGTTGGATACATAAAGCGTCAACAAGGAGAATGCCATGACGCAGCCCGACCGTTCCATGCTGTCGTCGCTGGTCCCGCGGGCCGGCACCCTGATGCTGGCGCTGGCGGGCGCGGCGACGTTCCACCTGCTGGGACTGCCGCTGCCGTTCCTGTTCGGGCCGATGTCGTTCTGCCTGGCGGCGGCGCTGACGGGCGCGCGGCTGCGCGGGATGGGACCGGTCTCGGTCGGGGCGCGGACCATCCTGGGGGTCGCCGTCGGCGCGTCGATCACCCCCCAGGTCGTCGCGCAGATCCCGCAGATGGCGCTCAGCGTGGCGCTGGTCCCGGTCTATGTGCTGCTGATCGGCCTGATCGGGGTGCCGTTCTTTCGCAGGCTGGGGTTTGACCCGGCCACGTCCTATTACGCCGCCATGCCCGGCGGGCTGCAGGACATGGTCATCTTCGGGCAGGAGGCCGGTGCCGACGTCCGGGCGCTGTCCCTGATCCACGCCACCCGCGTCGCGGTGCTGGTCACCATCGCGCCGGCGATCCTGGTCTGGCTGTACGATGCGCCGCTGACCGGGGCGATGGGCGCGCCGCTGCGCGATTTCGGCGCGGGGCAGCTGGGCTGGATGGCGGTATCCGCGATCGTCGGCTGGAAGGGCGGCGAGTACCTGGGGCTGTTCGGCGCCTCGATCCTGGGTCCGATGATCACCACCGCCGCCCTGTCGATGGCCGGCATCATCACGCAGCGCCCCCCGGCCGAGGCGATCATGCTGGCGCAGCTGTTCATCGGCATCGGCATCGGCGTGCAGTATGTCGGCGTCACGCTGCGCGAGCTGCGGATGTTCGTGCTGTCGGGGCTGGCCTTCGTGATGGTGCTGGCGGTGCTGGCCGCGGCCTTCACCGAATTCGTGGTCCTAACCGGCCTGGCCCGCCCGCTGGAGGGGTTCCTGGCCTTTGCCCCCGGCGGGCAGGCCGAACTGACGGTGCTGGCCATCGTCGTGGGTGCCGACCTGGGCTTTGTCGTGCTGCACCATCTGACGCGGATCGTCGTGGTCATCACCGGCGCGCCGCTGATGGCGCGCTATATGGGCGTGCCGCGGCCGGTCCGGCGCCGACCCTAGCCGGGCGTCGTCCCCGCCACGTCCTGCGTGACGATGAAGCCAAGCGCCGACAGGCTGTGGCGCACCTTGTTCAGATGCGCCTCCATCTGCAGGGCGGCGCCGGCATGGTCGCCCGCCTCGATCAGGTCCAGGATCGCCAGATGTTCCCGCGACTGCCGGTAATAGCGTTCGCGGTCGTCCATCGCACGATAGGTCAGCAGCCGGCGGACCCGATTTACCCGCATCAGCGCCTGAAGCATGAAGGGATTGCCCGCCCCGGCCATGACCGCCTCATGGAACTGCGCACCGCGCAGGTACAGGGCGTCGGGCGGCGCGCGGTCGATCGTGCCGTCCAGCAGGTCGTGCTCGACCCGGCGCAGGCGGGCGATGTCGCCTTGGGGCAGGTGATAGCGGGGCAGGCGCAGCGCCGCGGGTTCCAGGATCAGCCGCATCTGCGTGGTATGGTCCAGCGCGTCTGGCGCGGTCAGTTCGGTGTTGATGTTCCAGCCATAGCCCGCGCGCTTCTCCGCGATCCCCTCGCGGATCAGCCGCCCCATCAGGTCCGAGGTCTGCCGCCGTGTCAGCGCAAAGCGGTCGCGGATCTGCTGCTCGGTAACCTGCGGACCGATGGCCTGTTCCGTCAACAGGACCGCCAGGCGCAGATAGGCCGCATGGACCGGATCGGGCGGCGCGGCCGGTGCCGCGGGCCCGTTTCCGCGCACGAAGAAGCCGCGGTTCGGTTCGTGCCGGACATGGCCGCTCTCTGCCAGTTCCTTCAGGGCCTGCTCGACCGGCCAGCGCGACACCGCGAACCTTCGGGCCAGATCGGCAGTGCGCAGATGCGTGCCCTCGGTCAGAGATTCGGCGGTGATATGCGCCGCGATGTCGGCGGCTAGATGTGGGCCGATGCGGCTGCGTGACGGGGGCGTGGGGGACAAATGCGGGGCCTTTGTTTGGGTTCGCCCGATCTAACACACGCGGTCGTCGTCTTCACTATTGCATTTTAACGACCGCAAATGGATAAATTGCGCGACAGCGAAAGGACCGCGCATGCTGCAGGAAAGCCAAGTCTTCACCGAAGCCGGTCTGACGTCTGCGGTCGCCGCGATCTTCGCGGCCCATGACGTGCCCCAGGCCGACGCGCGGCGGGTTGCCGAATGCCTGGTGCTGGCAGATCTTCGCGGGGTGTCGTCACATGGCGTGTCGCGCGTCCCGATCTATCTGGATCGGCTGCGTCGTGGGCTGGTCAAGGCCAGGCCCTGTATGGTGCTGGACCGCCCGGCCTCGGTCGCGGCACGGCTGGATGCGGATGACGCGCTTGGCTTTGTCGCCGCGACCCGTGCCATGGCCGAAGCGGTCGGCATTGCGCGCGACCATGGCATGGGCATGTGCGCGGTGCGGCGGTCGACGCATTTCGGTATGGCGGCAAGCTATCTGCTGCAGGCGACGGATGCGGGAATGGCGGCCTTCGTCTTCACCAACGCGTCCCGGGCGATGCCGATCTGGGGCGGGCGGGCGCCGTTTCTGGGAACCAGCCCCTTCGCCTTTGCCGCGCCGGCGGGTGATCGTCCGATCGTCCTGGACATGGCGCTGTCGGTCGTGGCCCGCGGCAAGGTGCGCCGCGCCGCCGCCCGCAACGAACCGATCCCGCTTGGCTGGGCGCTGGATGCCGACGGAAACCCCACCACGGATGCGCAGAAGGGATACGAGGGCGTCGTGCTGCCGCTGGCCGGCGCCAAGGGGTCGGGGCTGTCCCTGATGATGGAGATCATGGCGGGGGTGATGTCAGGCGCAGCCTTCGGGGGGGCGGTGGGCAATCAGTACAGCGATTTCGACGCCCCCCAGAATGTGGGCCACGTCTTCCTGGCCTTCCGCCCGGACCTGTTCCTAGAAACCGGCCAGTACGAGGCGCGGATCGAGGAGCTGATCCGCCGCGCCAGGGACCAGCCCCGCGCCGCCGGCGTGGACCGGATCATGATGCCCGGAGAGATCGAGGCGCGCGCGACCCAGATCCGCAGGCGCGCCGGCATCCGCCTTGACGGCGAGGACCTGCGCCTGCTGGCGCAGGAGGCGGCGCGCGCGGGTGTCACACTGAAGCCGTGACAGGCGCCCGCCTCGGGGCCGCAGCGGGCATTTCCCGACGAAGGAACCACGACATGAGATCAACCAGACGACGGAACCTGGCGACTGCGCTGCTGGCCACGATGGCCATTCCCGCCGCCCCCGCGCGCACAAGGTTGACCTTGCCGGGCAGCAGATGGGATGGGTAATCCCCCTTGGCGCGGGCGAACCGATGCCTTGGCTCGGCTCTCCGCCCCCTGTTTATGCCGCTATCTGCCAGGCCAGCTGGCGGTCTTCATCCGCAATGTGTCCGGTGGTGGATTGAGCACCGGTACAAACCAGTCCGCAGCGCGACCATCACCTGCATCCGCGATCTGCGGTGCGGACGGCCTAGCGCGATCCCTGCCTGCTGGCACGACTTGCCGCTGGTGAGCGACCGCGGCGACTGTCTGAGCACGTGCCGCGCCGGCAACAGATGCTGGCTTGGCACCTTGCCGGACAACGCCCGCCGCATTGACCCTTCCTAGAACGGAGATCCTTCATGACCCCATCCGACCCTGTCACGCTTCTGGTCCTGGACGGCGACGGCATCAGCCCCGAAATCACCGCGGCGACGCTGGACGTCCTGGACGCGGTGCAGGACCGGACCGGCCTGCGGTTCCGCCTGGACCGCGCCCAGGTCGGGCTGCGGCCGCTTGCGGCGCAGGGCACGACCTTTCCCACGGGCCTGCTGGACCGGGCCCGCGCGGCGGACGGGGTGATCCTGGGGCCGGTGTCGCACAACGACTATCCCCCCGAGGCACAGGGCGGCGTCAATCCGTCGGGGCATCTGCGCAAGCACCTGGACCTGTTCGCCAACATCCGCCCGGCCCGGTCCCACCCCGATTTTCCGGCCCGCTGCGGCGTACCCGTCGACCTGGTGATCGTGCGCGAGAACACCGAGGGCTTTTACGCCGACCGCACGATGTTCGCCGGCACCGGAGAGTTCATGCCGACCGAGGACGTGGCCATCGCCATGCGCAAGGTGACGCGCCAGGGTTCGACCCGCATCGCCGAGGCGGGGTTCCGGATCGCGCGCCAGCGGGGCGGCCGGCTGACCGTCGTCCACAAGGCCAACGTCCTGCGCATCAGCGACGGCCTGTTCCTGTCCTGCACGCGCGCCGTGGCACAGTCCTATCCCGATGTCGCGGTCGAGGAGGTGCTGGTCGACGCCATGGCGGCCCTGCTGGTGCGCGACGCGTCGGCCTTCGACACCATCGTGACCACCAACATGTTCGGCGACATCCTCTCTGACCAGGCGACCGAGATCGCGGGCAGCATCGGCCTTGCCGCATCGCTGAACGCCGGAGAGTCCCATGCCATGGCGCAGGCCCAGCACGGATCGGCGCCGTCGATCGCGGGCCAGGACCGCGCGAACCCGGCATCGCTGATCAATTCGACCGCGATGCTTCTGCGCTGGCTGGGCGATCGGCGCGGCGACTCCGCCCTGGGGGCCGCGGCCGACCTGATCGAGGATGCCGTGGCCCGCGTCATCGCCGTGCCTGCCTGGCGGACCGGCGACCTGGGCGGGCCGCTTGGCACCGCCGCCTTTGCCGCGCGCATCGTCGACACCATCCGCAACCCCGGAGCCACCCATGACCGATGACGACCTCAACGCCGCCCTGGCACCCACCGGCACGCTGCGCGTGGTGATCAACACCGGGAACGCGATCCTGACCCGCCCCACGGCGGACGGGCAGCCCGCGGGCATCTCGGTCGATCTGGCCCGCGCCCTGGCCGCGCGGCGCGGGCTGCCGCTGGATCTGGCGACCGTGCCGAATGCCGCCGCCTCGGTCGCGATGGTGTCGGAGGGGCGCGCCGATCTGGGGTTCTTCGCGGTCGATCCGGCGCGTGCCGCGACCGTGGCCTTCACCGACCCCTGGGTGCTGATCGAGGGGTGGTATCTGGTGCGCGACGGATCGCCCGTCACCGCGCTGGATCAGGTCGACCGTCCCGGCATCCGCATCGCGGTCGGGCGGGGCAGCGCCTATGACCTGCACCTCTCCCGTACAATCGCGCAGGCAAGTCTGGAACGCGTCACGACCTCGCAGGAAGTCGTCGATTTCGCCCTGCGCGAAGGGTTCGAGGTCGCCGCCGGCATCCGCCAGCAGCTTGAATTCGACCAGCGCCGTCACCCCGGCCTGCGCCTGCTGCCCGAACGGTTCATGGTGATCCCCCAGGCCCTGGGCGTGCCGGCCGGCCGCGATGCGTCCGTGGTCGCCGCACTGAACGCGTTCCTTGCGGATGCCCGGCAGTCGGGCCTGATCGCCGACATGATGACGCGGAATGCCACCCAGGGTGCGGTCCTGCCCTGACCGCACGGGTGTGGTGGTCTCGTCTCCAACGTGACGTTTTGCTCTATAGGGCGGGAGCATCGCCTTGGCGCCGGTTGCGAACGCCATGCACGCGATGGTTTTTGAATCGGCCGCATCTCGGTTCCCGGCGGAATGCCGTCTGTGCTTGGCCGCAGCGGAATTGGGATTGGCCCGGAGGGCCACCTTTGCCATTTGCAACGGGCTACGTGCTGCCGTCCTCTGACGGGCATCGGTGGCGCACGATGGCCGCGATCAATCGCGATGCGAGGTCATCCGGGCGACGCGAACCGCAGTGGAGATAGCCTGCATTCGGGATCGCGACGTCATCATCGCCGCGGATCACGCGCAGGGCAGGGGTAACGGGCAATAGCGTGCGGCAATGGTTCGATGCCCTGTGTCGGGTGCGAGGATCAGCAAGGATGTCATCGCCTCGGACGCCGCATCTCACCGGTCAGCGCCGGAGTGCAGCTTTGCTTTGCCTTTTGTCGGCACGCAGCGAGAATGCTGCACGAAATTCACATCTCGACTGTGCTCCAAGGATGCAGCGACAGGGGCCATTTGCACGAGGCCCCCCGGCCGACCGGGTGGTTGGCCGGTACAAAGCCGGCCACAATCAAATCGGTGTGGATCGCGCGACGATGCTGCGGGGCACGGTGGCCGCGGCCGGGGCGCGCCACGCCTCAGCCGCGGTCCCTGTCGGAAAGGGGGCGTTTTGTGCCGGTCAGCATCGACAGGACCAGGTTCTCGTGGTGGCGCAGGCTCTCGACCAGGACGCCCGCGACATGCAGCGACGCCAGCACCAGGATCAGCGTGGCCAGAACCTCGTGGACCTCCTCCATCGTGGACGATCCCCAGAACGCGTCGGTCGTCTGCAGCCAGCCTGTCAGCGCGGTGCCCGCCACCGTCAGCAGCAGCGCCACGATCATCGCGCCGCCCGCCGGGTTGTGGCCCAGATAGCGGCGTTCGCGGCCCGCCCGCAGGTCGCGCAGATGGGCCAGCACCGGGCGCGGCCCGCGGACGAAATCCGTGAAGCGGGCATGGCGGGGGCCGATCAGCCCCCAGACCACGCGCGCCGCGATCAGCGCCGCGATGACATAGCCCATGCGCTCGTGCACGACCTTGGGCCCCTCGGCGGTCAGCCAGACCCCCGCGATCAACGCGACCAGCGACCAGTGAAACAGCCGCACGAAGCCATCCCACACGCGCACCCTGTCAGTCGTCATCGCCCACCGCCTCGAAGGTGGCGGGGTCGAAGAACGTCTCGATGCGCTTGCCGTCCTGGTCGTGGCCATAGACCTCATAGCAGCCGTCCTCGGTCTTGACGTTGCTGACGGTCCAGCCTTTCGCGGTCAGCGCGGCGGTCAGCTCCTCGACCGGGCGCCAGTCGGCCTGGACCACGTCGCAGCGATCGGCGGCCAGGGCGGGAAAGGCCAGTCCGGCCAGCATCAGGGCAATAAGGGGGGTACGCATGGATCTCTCCGTCATCGGTGTTTCGATGCGCACCGCAATGAACGGCGGACCTTGCAGCAACCTTACAACCCCGGCGGGCAGGCGGTGCCTGCGCGAACGCTTTGACGGGGCCGCGTTCGGGCGTAGCATCCGGGGTAGGGGCGCGATCAACGGGGCGTGTCGATGATGAAGGCGATGCTTGCGGACCGCGCCGACGTCGCCCTGCTGGCGGTTGCGGTGCTGGGCCTGCTGTCCGGGCTGGGCCTGATGGCGGCGGGTTGGCCCGATGCGGCGGCGCTTGCCTTCGGCGCCGGCGTGATCCCCGTACTGGCGGCCCTGCTGGCCCAGATCCTGCTCAGCCTGGCGCGCCGAGAGGTCGGATTGGACATCGTGGCTGCGCTGTCCATGTCGGCCGCACTGATCTTCGGAGAGACGCTGGCGGCTGCGGTGGTCGCGCTGATGTATTCGGGCGGCACGTTCCTTGAGGGTTTTGCCGCAGGCCGCGCCCGGCGCGAGATGACCGACCTGCTGTCCCGCGTCCCCCGCACGGCGACCCTGCATCGGGGCGATGGCCTGGTCGAGGTCGCGCTGGACCGGATCGGGCCCGGCGACCTGCTGCTGATCCGGCAGGGCGCGGTCGCCCCAGTGGACGGGACGGTGGCGGGTCCGGGCGCGTTGCTGGACCAGTCGGCGCTGACCGGCGAATCCATGCCCCTGCGCCGGACGCAGGACCAGGAGGTGATGAGCGGGTCGACTAATCTGGGCGACGCGTTCGACCTGCGCGCCACCCGTCGGGCTGCCGACAGCACCTATGCCGGCATCGTCCGCCTGATGGAGACCGCGCAGGCGTCCAAGGCGCCGATGGCGCGTCTGGCCGACCGGTACGCGATGCTGTTCCTGGCGGTCACGGTGACGCTGGCGACCGCCGCGTGGTGGGTCACGGGCGATCCGATCCGGGCGGTGGCGGTCCTGGTCGTGGCAACGCCCTGTCCACTGATCCTGGCCGTGCCGGTGGCCCTGGTCGCGGGGATGTCGCGGGCGGCGCATTTCGGCGTGCTGATCAAGGGCGCAAAGCCGCTGGAGGCGCTGGCCGGCATCCGCACGCTGATCCTGGACAAGACCGGCACCCTGACCCAGGGTCGCCCCCGGATCGTGTCTGTGCAGCCGACGGGCAGCCTGTCCCCCGACCAGATGATCCGTCTTGCCGCGGCGCTGGACCAGGCCTCGGGCCATCCGATCGCGCAGGCCATCGTCGCGGCAGCGGCGGGGACGCCGTTGCCGGTGCCCGCGGCAGTGGTGGAAACCCCGGGCGAAGGCGTGGCGGGCATCGTGGACGGTCATGCGGTCGTCGTGGGCGGCACCGATTTCGTCTTGGCGCAGCTGGGCCTTGCGCCCACGGACGCGCCCCTGCGCGACGAAGGCGCGGTGGTCGTGTCCCTGGGCGTCGATGGCGTCCTGGCGGGGCACCTGGTCCTGGCGGACGCGTTGCGGCCGGGCATGCCCGCGTTGCTGGCCGGGCTGCGCCGCCGCGGGATCGGGCGCATCCTACTGGCCACGGGCGACCGACGCGCGGTCGCGATGGCGGTCACGCGCGGGCTTGGGCTGGACGATGTGCAGGCCGGGCTAAGCCCGGACGACAAGGTCCGGCTGGTGCTGTCCGCACGCGGATCGGGCCCGGTGATGATGGTGGGCGACGGGGTGAACGACGCGCCCGCGCTGGCCGCCGCCGATATCGGGGTTGCGATGGGCGCACGCGGGGCCGCCGCCTCGGCGGAGGCGGCGGATGTCGTGCTGCTGGTCGATCGGCTGGACCCGCTGCTGCCCGGCATCGAGATCGCGCAGCGCGCGCGCCGCATCGCGCTGCAAAGCGTCGTGGCGGGGATCGGGCTGTCGAGTCTGGGCATGATCGCCGCTGCCCTGGGCCATCTGTCCCCGGTGCAGGGCGCGATCCTGCAGGAGGTGATCGACGTGGCCGTGATCCTGAACGCCCTGCGCGCCCTGCGGATCGTGCCGGGACAGGGTGACCCGGCGTCGAAGGTGGCGGCCTGACGGGGTTGCGGACCACGGGTGTTGCCGTCCTGCCATGCCCGATGATCCGATGCCGCCCCGCCATCCGACCTGTACCTGCGTCCAGTAGTCACGGCGCGGCAAACCGGCGATGGTCCGGCATGACCATTCGCGACGCGACCCCTGCATTCTGGACCAAGGCCAGCCTGGCCACGCGCTTTGCCGTCGTGGGCGGGCTGGTCCTGGCGGTGTTCATGGCGCTGGCCGCGTGGCTTCTGACGGACCGGATCCGGCAGGTGGTGGTCCGCAACACGGCGACGGCGGCGGCGCTTTATATGGACAGTTTCCTGCACCCGCTGGTCGAGGATCACGTCGCCGGAACCGCCCCGTCCCCCGCCATGCGCCGCGCCCTGTCCGAAGTTCTGCCGGCGACCGAGATGGGCGGCCGCATCCTGTCCTACAAGGTCTGGACGCAGGGCGGGCTGATCATCGCGGCATCCGACCCTGACCTGATCGGCCGCACGTTCCCCCTGTCCGAGGAGCTGTCCCAGGCCTGGGCCGGACGCATCGCCGCCATCTTCGAGGATGACGCCGAAGAGGAGGACCGCGCCGAACACGCGCTTGGGATGCCGCTGCTGGAGATCTACAGCCCCATCCGCGCCGACTGGACCGGAGAGATCATCGCGGTCGCCGAACTCTATGTCGCCGATCCTGCGCTCAAGGCGGACCTGCAGGCCGCGCGTCTGACGGCGCTTGCGGGTGTGGGCGGGGGCGGGCTGTCCCTGGGGCTGGTGCTTTACGCCATCGTGCGCCAGGGCAGCCGGACCATCGACCGCCAGCGCCGCGACCTGGACCGCCGGCTGGCCGACATGCGCCGCCTGTCCGAGCGCAACGACCTGCTGCGCCTGCAGGTCCAAGAGGCCGCCGGGCGTGCCGCCGCCACGACCGAGGGCGGCCTCCGCCGGATCGGCGCCGATCTGCATGACGGGCCGGCCCAGGACCTGGCCTATGCCCGGCTGCGGCTGGACGCGCTTGCGCGCACCCCCACCCCGGCGCCGGACGAGATGGCCGCGATCCAGCAGGCGCTGGACCGCGCGATGGCCGAGATCCGCCAGATCTCCAAGGGCCTGGTCCTGCCGGAACTGGCGCATCTGCCCGCCGAGGCGATCGTCCGTCTGGCGGTCGAGGCGCATCAGGCGCGCGTTCCGGCCCCGGTCGCGGTGCAGCTTGAGACGGACGGCGCGCCGCCCCTGACGCCGGGCCTGCGCATCTGCCTTTATCGCTTTGTCCAGGAGGGGCTGAACAACGCCGCCCGCCATGCCGGCGGCGCGGATGTCGCGGTGCGCCTGCAGGGCAGGGCGGGGATGCTGCGCTTGACGGTTGCGGATGCGGGTGCGGGTCCTGCCGCGGACCATGCGCCGGGGCTGGGCCTGCAGGGATTGCGCGACAGGGTCGAATCGCTTGGCGGCCGCTTTGGACTGGAGCGGCGCTGCGGGCGCACGGAATTGTGGATGGAGGTCGAGACATGAGCGGGCATCGGGTTGTGGTGGCGGACGATCATCCGCTGTTCCGCGAAGGCGTCGCGCGCACGCTGCAGGAAAGCGGCCGCTTTGCCGTGGTGGCCACCGCCGCCTCGGGCGCCGAGGCGGTCGAGGCGGCACGCAGCCATGCGCCGGACCTGGTGCTGCTGGACCTGTCGATGCCGCAGGGCGGGCTTTGGGCGCTGGAACGCATCGCCTTGCTGCAGCCCGCGCCGGTGATGGTCCTGCTGACCGTGTCCGAGGACGGCGACGCCGTCTTTGCCGCCCTAGAAGGGGGCGCGCGGGGCTATCTGCTGAAGGGCATCGGCGGGGCCGAACTGGTCGCCACGCTGGAACGGGTGATGCAGGGCGAAAGCCACGTCGCCCCGTCGCTGGCGGCGCGGATGCTGGCGCGGATGCGCAGCCCCGTGCCCTCGTCCCGCGATGGCCTGGACCTGCTGACCCCGCGAGAGGAGGAGGTCCTGCGGCTGGTGTCCGAAGGCCTGTCCAACAAGGAGATCGCGCGGCGTACCGACGTGCAGGAACGCACGGTCAAGCACCACATGACGCAGATCCTGCAGAAGCTGCACCTGCGCAACCGGACCGAGGCCGCGCTTCTGGCGCAAAAAGAGTGGCGCAACGGCTAGCGTTGCGCCACTCGGTGGGGTGGCCGGGATCAGCGGCTGAACGCGGACAGACGCTGCATGTCCTCGGTCGTGGCGCGCCGTTCGACGACGGTGCGGCCCTGGGCGTCCTTCAGCTCGTATCGCCCGTTCTCCAGCTCCTCGCGCCAGCCGTCGGCATAGGAGACCTCGATCCCGCGGGCAGATCGTTCGATCTCGGTCGGGCGCGACCCCGCGGCACCCCCGCCGACCGTGCCGCCACCCGCCGTGCCCGACGGACGGTCGTCGCGGCCACGGCCATGCCCGCCGTGATCGTCCGAATGCCCGTCATCGCGACCCCGCCCCCGGCCGCCGTGGTCGTCACCCCCACGATCGTCGCCACCGCGTCCGCCGTGATCGTCACCGCCGCGATCATCGCCACCGCGCCCGCCACTGTCGTCACCGCCCCGGTCGCCGTCCTTGGCGAAGGCCATCGCGGATGTCAGCCGCAGGCCCGCATCCGGGTCCAGCCGGACCGATACGGGGGCGGCAATCGCCGCGCCCGCCAGCAGCAGCACCGCCAGCCGCATCCGAAAGGGGCGGTTCGTCATGTGAATGGTGGGGATCATCGTATCTCTCCGCAACGGGGGCCGTCCTGCGGCCGTTGAACACCCCTGCATGAAACCATATCCGCGATCCCTGCGGATCGTACCAAGGTCCGGTACAGGGAAACGCAAAGGTCCCTCGGAATGCCCCGACCCTTGTCCTCCCGCGGCCGCGGCCGCCGTCCGCCCGCGCGTAGCGGCACGGGCTGTCGGACGAACCGGACCGCAGACCTGCACTCGACCCGATGGTGCGTCGCTGAGTCTTTTTGAACTGACGCCCGAAAGGGTCATTCGCGCGCCGATCATTCCCGCCACCGGCAATCCGCACCGAAGCTGATGGCAACAGGGCAGGACAGGCCGCTGCATGATCAAATGGTGGTCCGTCGTCCTTGGATCGAACGAGGAACGCCCGTTATGGCCGGTGCGGCACGCTGACCGCGGTGATCATCGCTGCGGCCGGGAGGAACAGCGTTACGCGCCGCCCTGGTTCCCGTCCGCGGCCGAGGGAACCGTCATGCGCCCTCCGTCCGCCAACCGTTCCGGGGGTGATAGCGCGCGTCGATGCGCCCGGCGTCCAGCGTCAGAAGATGCAGCCAACCGTTGTCGAACAGCGCGGCGACCTGCGGATGGCGGGCCAGGACCGCATCGACGGCCGATGTCCGCGCGTCCAGCATCACCGTCAGCCGCAGGGGATCGTGCACGGGGCGGGTGCCGTCATGGACCGCCTGCCATGGCAGACCCGCGCGCAGCCGCCCGCCATTGCCCTCGACGACGCCGATGCCGCCGGTCACGTTGTGGATCAGCTTGTTGCCGCCGCCGAACAGCGGGGCCGCCACGGTCGATCCGTAATATTGCAGGCTGATCCAGCTGGCCACGACGACCGGGGCCGTCAGGACCAGCTCCAGCACCTTGAAGTCAGGGTCCAGCGCTCGGTCATAGCTGTGCAGGAAGACGCGCCCGCCAAGGTCCAGGCCGCGCGTGGTGGCGCGCGGTGCGGCGATGAAGGCCGCGCAGCCGGCAAGCCCCCATTCGGGGCGTGTTTCGGCCCAATTGGTCGCGCGGGCGGCGATGGTCGCGGGCGTCGCGCCGGGCAGGCGCTGCGCCCGCTCGGCCCGGGTCAGGGCGCCTGCGGCGGCCAGCCAGTCCGTCGTGCGGACCAGGTCGGGCGCGTGGCCGGCCGGGGCGTCGTCGGCAAAAAGCGTCACGCGGTCGGTCGTGGTGTCGTGCAGGGCGGCCACGAACAGCGTGTCGTCGGGCAGCGCGATGCCGTGGGCGGGCAGGGCGGCACGGGTGTCGGGATCGTTCAGCAGACCCGCCAGCACACGGGCCGAGACCTCTCCACTGCGCCCGCCGCAGGCGCCGCAGTGATAGGCGCTTTCATGGGGATTGTTCGTCACCGACGCACCATGCCCGACCAGCAGGACGACCCGCGCCTGCCCCCCCACCAACCCCATCGCGCGTAGCACGCCGGCCACCATTGCCCCCTTTTCGGCGGGGTCCATCGGCGCGGACAGGTGCGGTGCCGCGGTGGCGGTGGGTGTCTTGGCCCGGCCAAGCGCGCCCTGCAGCAGCTTCATCCCGTATAGCGGGCCGGCCGCCTCGACGAAGGCAAAGGAGGACACGGCCGCCTGCCGGAACCGGCCCCAGGCCCGGGCGGTGCGGGCCACGATGCGGGCATGCGCCTCGGCGTCGTCGGTGGTGCGGTCGCGGGCCGACAGCGACGGGGCCAGCAGCACGGGCAGATGCGCCTCGGCCAGGTCGCTGCCCCGCGGCCGATAGGCCAGCGGCAGGCCGAAGAACCCGGCAAAGCCCAAGGTTTCCGCATCGGGGGCGACCCGTTCCAGCGCGCGCCGGAACACCTCGGACCGCACGTCGATGCAGAACACCGCCTGCAGGGCGGGACGTGCGGCGGCCGGGCGCGGTGCGGACAGTTGCGCGATCAGCCCGCGCTGATAGGCGCGTTCGGATGCCTCCTGCAGGATCGCGTCGACCACCTGGTCGGGCGACGGTTCCAGGGGCCGGGCATGGTCCCGGACGATGCCTGCCCAGCCCTCGGCCAGATCGGGGGCATGGGCCAACAGCGCCTCCTCCCAGATCAGGCGGATCGCCAGCAGGTCGGTCAGCGTGGTGTCGGTGCCGCCCGCCTGTTCGGCCTGCCAGGACAGCCAGCGCGCATGCTGCGCCCAGCCCCCCAGATCGACCAGCAGCCGGTGAAACGCCGTCGGGGCGGCATCGGGCGTCAGGCCCAGGCTGGCCGCGGCGCGCAGGATGGCCCGGTCGGGCGTGTCGGGCGCGGCGGCGACATGCGCGCAGAACCCCCGCAATCCGGCAATTTCGGGGGTCAGGTCGTTGACCGCCCATTCCCGCCACGCCGCAAAAGCGCCCAGGCCGGGGGCGGGCGTCCACAGCGCCTGCCCCTGATCGAACCGGCCCGCGGCCCACAGCCCGATGCTGCGGGCGATGATCTGGGGCCAGTCGATGCCGTGGCGGCGTGCGGCCAGATCGGCCAGCGTCGGCAGCGCCCTGGGCGCGGGGGCCGGGGCGTTCAGGCGCAGCTTTAGCGTGGCCAGATCCACCGGCTTCAGCGGCGAGGCGCAGGCGATCAACGCCGCCGCCAGGTCGTCGTCGCTGATGCGACCGGCGGCGACCAGGGCGCGGAAGTCTTCGCGCGGACGGATCGGCGACAGGCCCGCGACGCGGGTCAGCCGGGCGGCGGCCTGGGGCAGGTCGTCGTCGGTCTGGCCCAGGAACGGGCTGACGGCCACGGTCGCCGCCAGGGGAAAGGCCGGCGGGATCGCGGCCGCGGCGGCCGTCGCGGCGCCCAGCAGGCCGGCGGCGTGATCGGTCATCAGGTTGGAACGGTCAAGGAACATGAAAGCCTCCGCAGGGGACGATGTCGGGGATCAGTTGGGCCGGGCGATGCGAAATCCGCCGATCATCCGGTCGAAGAGGGCGTTGATGTACAGCCCGTTGGCCAGGTGGACGCGCAGGGCGGCCGTCGCCGGATGGTGCATCCACAGCGGGAACAGGGCCTGTGCGACCGCGATCAGCCCGAACGAGACCAGCACCAGCGCGATCAGAGCCCATTCCAACGCGCCAGGAACCGGCGGCAGCGGCAGAGACGACCCCCACAGCCTGTCCGCCAGAAGGTGAAAGCCGAAATATCCCGTGGCCGTCGCAAGCGAGGCCACCGCCGTGCGCTGCGTCAGCGCGCGTGGTGCGGCATCGGCCAGGCCCTGGGCCACCAGATAGGCCGTGCCGAAGATCAGGATCGCGCCAAGGGCCAGCGCCTGCGCCGACTTGGTCCCGCCGATCGCCCAGAAGACCAACGCGACGACCGCGTAGAGGACCAGCGCCATCCCGAAGGCGCGCGCCACCGCACCCGCGCCGGGCACCGCGACCGGTCCGGGCCGCCGGGCCGCCGCCACCGCCCGGACCGCCTGTCCCGACGCCAGGAAGGCATGGGCCTTGTACAGCGAATGGGCCACGACATGCAGCAGCGCAAGTGTCCACAGGCCCAGCCCGCATTGCAGCAGCAGGAACCCCATCTGGGCGACGGTGGACCAGGCCAGCGCCGTCTTGACCGCGCTTTGCGTCAGCATGACCATCGCGCCCAACAGCGCCGACAGGCCGCCCAGCAGGACCAGCGCCGCCATGGCGCCGGGGACCGCCTGCACCAGATCGGCGGTGCGGATCAGCAGCAGACCGCCCGCGTTGATGATCCCCGCATGCAGCAGCGCCGAGACGGGGGTCGGCGCCTCCATCACCTCGGTCAGCCAGCCCTGCACGGGAAAGGCCGCCGTCTTGAGCAGCGCGACCAGAACCAGGGCGGCCACCGCGCCCTTCGCGGCCAGGGGCAGCGGGCCGGCCGTCGCGGCCGCATTGATCGATGCCAGATCGGTCGTGCCGAACGCCACCCAGGTCAGGACCACCGCCACGACCAGCACCGCATCGCCCGCGCACCACACCCAGGTGAACTTGGCCGCGGCGCGGCGTGCGGCCGGACGGTCCGGATAGAACAGCAGCAGGTCGCGCATCGCGATGCCGATGGCGCCGAGGCACAGCGCGATCAGGATCAGATCGCCCGCCATCGCCAGGACAAGCACGGCGGCCAACGCGACCAGGATGCCGCCCTGCGCCCGTGCGGCGCGTGCCTCGCCCACAAGATAGCTGCGGCAATAGCGCAGGACGATCCAGCCCACGAAGGCGACCAGCACGGAAATTGTCGCCCCGACCGCGTCCAGCCCAAGGCGGATGCCCGGCGCCAGCGTCAGCGATTGCGGCCCGGTCAGCAGAAGCTGCACCGTGCCCATCAGCGCCAGCGCCAGGGCGGCAAGGCCCGCGGCCTCGGCCAGGCGCGGAACGGATCGGGCGCGGGTCGGCACCGCGGCGGCAACAAGCAGGAGGGGTCCGAAGAATGTCAGCGGCAGGATCATGGCGCGGGCTCCGATGAAAGGGTCCCTGTCGGATAGCCTCTGGCCATGCTTCTGAAAATTACATATTCTGCGGCAAAACGTTCTGTCAGGTCGAACGATGCTGAACCTTCATCACCTGCGCCTGTTCCGGGCCGTCGCGCTGGACGGCACGCTGACGGGCGCCGCGCGGCGGCTGAACCTTTCGCAATCGGCCCTGTCATCGCAGGTGCGCGTGCTGGAGGCGGCCCTGGGCCACGACCTGTTCGAACGGCGCGGCCGCGGCTTGGTCCTGACCGAGGCCGGCCGCATCGCGCTGGATCATGCCGAAGCGATCTTTCGGACCGCGGACGATCTGTCCGCCACCCTGCGCGAGACGGGGCGCGGGCGCCGCGCGCTGCGGATCGGGGCGCTTGCGACGCTGTCGCGGAATTTCCAGATGCAGTTCCTGCGCCCGTTGATCGGACGCCCGGATGTCGAGGTGGTGCTGCGGTCGGGGATGCAGGCCGAGCTGCTGCGCGGCTTGGAGGGCCTGTCGCTGGACGTGGTGCTGACGAACCATGCCCCGGCGCGCGATGCGGCCAGCCTGTGGTTGGTGCACCGGCTTGCCGACCAGCCCGTCGGCCTGATCGGACTGCCCCGCCTGGTGGGCAGCGGCCGGTCGCCGGACGAATTGCTGCGGTCGGAACCGCTGGTCCTGCCGGTGCCGGAAACCGCCCTGCGTGCCGATTTCGACGCGCTGATGGCCCGGTCGGGCATCGTGCCGCTGATTGCCGCCGAAGCGGACGATATGGCGATGCTGCGTCTTCTGGCGCGCGACGGTGCCGGTCTGGCCGTGATCCCGCCCATCGTCGTGCGGGACGAGTTGCAGGCCGGCACCCTGATCGAGGCCGCGCAGCTGGGAGGCATCAGCGAGACGTTCTATGCCGTGACGCTGCAGCGCCGCTTTCCCAACCCGCTGCTGGCAGAGGTCCTGACCGGACAGGACGCGTCGGGGTCCTGAGGCGTCCAGCGACCGGGCCGGGGACGATCGGATGCAGCCATTTGGGCGGGAGGGTGTTATGCCTTGATGCGTTGCACCGGCGGGGCAGGGCCATCAGCCCGCATGACCGCCCTGTTCACCGCATGCGCTGCCGGACCGTTCAGCAGATCGGGCCGGAACAGAGAGAGGGAACGCCATGGACGAGGACCACCGGATCTCCCGGGCCGCCGCGCCTGCCAAATGCGGCGATGTCGCCGAGGAGTTGGCCTATCGCCTGCGCCAGCAGAAGCTGACGGCCGCCTTCGGGGAATACGCGCTGCGCGCCCGCGACGTGACCGACATGCTGCAGGAGGCGTCGCGCGTCTGCGCGCTTGGCCTGAACAGCCAGTTCTGCAAGGTGATGGAATACCTGCCTGCCGAGGGCCGCTTTCTGGTCAAGTCCGGAGTCGGCTGGAGGGACGGGGTCGTGGGGCATGCCCGCGTCGGTGCCGACGCGGAAAGCCCGACGGGCTATGCCTTCCAGACCGGAGAGCCGGTCATCTCGAACCACCTGTCCAAGGAAACGCGGTTCCGCACGCCCAGCCTACTGGCGGAACACGGCATCCGGCGCGCGATCAACGTGCTGATCCAAGGCGACGGCGACCGGTACGGCGTTCTCGAGGTGGACATCCCCAACGAGGGGTGGTTCAGCCCGGCCGACCTGGCCTTCCTGCAGGGTTTCGCCAACCTGATCGGGGTGGCGCTGGAACGGCACCGGGTCGAGGAGGCGCTGCGTGCCAGCGAAGCCCGGCTGCAGGACGCCCTGACCCATCAGGAGATCCTGACCCGAGAGATCAGCCACCGCGTCAAGAACAGCCTTGCGATGGTCGCGGGCCTGCTGGGCATGCAGCGTCACGCGATCTCGGACCCGGGGCTGGCGCGGGTTCTGGACGACGCCCAAGGGCGCGTCATGACCATCGCGCAGGTGCACGACCAACTGTGGCGCGCGAACGAGGTCCACATGGTCGACCTTGCCCCGTTCATGGGCGCGCTGTGCACCCAGCTGCGCGAGGCGGCCGGGCCGGGGCTGTCCCTGGAATGCAACTTTGCGCCGGTCAAGCTGGTCACCGACCAAGCTATCCCGTTGGCCCTGCTGGCGAACGAGCTGGTGACGAATGCGTTCAAATATGCCTATTCCAAGGCTGGTGGGTCCGTTCAGGTCACTATCCGCGTCACCGATCCGGGCCTGCTGCGGCTGACGGTCTGCGACCGGGGCCGGGGCCTGCCGGCCGGTTTCGACGCGGCCGAGGCCAGCAGCCTGGGCATGACGCTGATCGCGGGAATGGCGCGCCAGCTGCGCGGCCGGTCCGAATGGCGGGACGCGCAGCCGGGCACGTGCTATGTCTTGGACTTCGCCGCGCAGCAGGATGCCTAAGGAGGCTGGCGGTCGAGTTGGTGCAGCCGGTCATCGGTCACCCTGCGGGTGATCGGTCGATCAGGTCCTGGGTTGGGCGGGCGGCGCCATTATCGCTTTGGAAGACAGTTACCTTGGTAGATAGTTGACCAGCGCCAGCACCGTCAAAAGCGGCAGATGCGACAGCACAAGTGGATGGATGACAATGTCACCCTAGACGCAAACCACGCTGGCTTCGACAAGCAGGCCGATTTGGTGGCCGTGGACATGCCATAATTGAATATCACGATTATGCTGAGGTCCAAGGCGTCTTAGCTGACCTTCTGCGCAGTGAACTGTAGGATGGGGGAAGGATCGGGATCGCCGATTCAGTGTCCTTGAAGCAGCCGACGAGCAGCAGCACGTAGTTGATCAACGGGGCCATAATCGCATCCTTGAAGATGGCGAGGGTGTTCGAGGTCGCCGACGCCGCGATCCCCGTGACCGCCATCGCGAAGCGTGAGGCCGCCTACGCCGGAAGCAACGTAATGGCTGCGGTCAACTTGACGGTCTCGATCAGGACGCCGGGCAGGGCCTCGAGGGACACGTGACTTGTGTCACAGGGGTCTTGATTGGACTACAACTTCACACAGATGCATCCGTATGAGGTTAGACGGTCGGTTCGATCGCAACCGCAGCTAGGACAGGATCGTCCGATGGCAGTCGCGCGCCTGTCTTAGGTCGTATGGACAGCGCGGCCCTGCTGTGCGTTGATCGGGAGGGCTGCCGCAAGGCGAGGGAGGGCCATGCGCGACATCGACCATGTCGACGAGATCGACCGCGTGCTGCAGGGACAGGCGACCGGGCGCGACAGCGTCGTGCAGGCCAGCTGGCGACGCTGCATCGAACGTTACGGCCTGGACCCGTCCAAGCCCTCTCCGGCGCATATCGTCACCGAGACGGAGCTGCGCAGCCATCGCGAACAGTCCGAACGCCTGATCGCCATCGCACGGTCGGGACTGGGCGCGCTGTTCCGGCAGGTGGCGGGGCAGAACTATGTCCTGCTGCTGGCCGATGCCAAGGGCGTGACGGTGGACTTCTTCGGCGACACGCGGTTCCAGGACGACCTGCGCGCGGCGGGCCTGTACTTGGGGTCGGACTGGTCCGAGCATCTGGCCGGAACCTGCGGCGTCGGGGCCTGCCTTTATACCGGAGAGGCGGTGACGATCCATCAAAGCGACCATTTCGACCTGCATCACACGCCGCTGTCCTGCACGGCGGCGCCGATCTTTGACACCTCGGGTCAGCTGGCGGCGGTGTTGGACGTGTCGCTGCTGCGGTCGCCGCAGCCCAAGGCCAGCCAGAACCTAGCGATGAACCTGGTGCGCACCTCGGCCCGGCGGGTCGAGATGGCGAACCTGATGGCGATGACGCGCAGCGATTGGGTGCTGCGCCTGTCCTCCAGCCCGGAATTCCTGGAGGTGGACCCCGAGGCCGCGATTGCGCTGGACGGGGCGGGGCGGATCATCGGCCTGACCCATGCGGCCCAGGCCGCGCTGTCGCCGGGAACCGCGCTGCTGGGCCAGCGGCTGGACCAGGTGACTGACCTGTCGGTGGACGACCTGCCCGACCTGATGCGCGGCCGCCCGACCGAGGATCGGGTGATCCGCCTGCGCGACGGCCGGGCGCTGTTCGGTCATGCCATCGCGCCCCAGGCCGCCCGCAAGCCGCGCGGCCAGCCGCTGCTGCCCGGCGGGCTGTCCAGCCTTGCCGGTCCCGACCCCGCGATGCAGGCGCTGCTGGAACGTGCCGCGCGCCTGGCGGACAGCGCGGTGCCGCTGCTGATCCGCGGCGAGACCGGCACAGGCAAGGAGCGGCTGGCCCGCGCCATCCACATGTGCCGAACGGATGCCGCGCCCTTTCACGTCTTCGACTGTGCGGGCTGCGGACAGGGGCAGGCGCCGCTGCCCGCGGACGGGCAGGGCACGCTGTTCCTCAAGGGGGTCGAGGATCTGGATACGGCCGCGCAGGCGGTGCTGCTGCGGTCGCTGGCCGGGTGCAAGCTGCGCGTGATCGCCACGACGCGCTGCGATCTGGGCCAGCATGTGCGCGACGGGCGGTTCCGAGCGGACCTGTTCTTCCGCATCGCGGGGGCCGCGCTGGACCTGCCGCCGCTGCATCTGCGCCAGGATCTGGACTGGTTGCTGGACCGCCTGCTGCGCGCGGCATCCGCCGACGGGCTGCGGCTGTCGGCGCGGGCGCGGGCCGACCTCAAGGCGCGGCGCTGGCCCGGCAACCTGCGCGAGCTGGCGTCCACCCTTCAGGCCGCGGCCCTGCTGGCCGAGGGGCGGGTGATCGACAGCCACGATCTGCCGCCGCCGCTGCTGGAGGCCGCGGCATCCGCCGGGGTGCCGGAGGATGACCTGCAACAGGTGCTGGCGGCCTGCGGGGGGAACATGGCGCTGGCGGCACGCAGGCTGGGGGTCAACCGGTCCACGGTCCTGCGCCGGTTGCGCGCCCTGGGGTGATGTTGCGCGCGCGTTGCGCATGCAACGGTGTTGCACCGCGGCATGCGATTGCCGCGCCGCGGCGGTCGATTTTGCTGTGCGGGACCGGGTGACGGCCTGCACCCTCCGCTTCGGGAGACCGATTTGAGGGAGGAACCATCATGCTGGACACCACAGCCGAACAGCGCGCGCAGGCGGTGCTGGACGATCTGGGCCAGGCGCTGGAGTCGGGCGACATCGACCGCGCCAAGGCGCTGTTCGTAACCGATTGCCACTGGCGCGACCTGGTCAGCTTTACCTGGAACATCCGCACGCTGGAGGGGCCGGACCAGGTGGCAGACATGCTGCGGGCGCAACTGGGCCACATTGCCCCGACCGGCTGGCGGGTCGATCCCGCCGAGCCCGTCGGAGAGGAGGACGGCGTCGTCACCGCCTGGTTCACCTTCGAGACGAAGGTGGGCCGCGGCTATGGCCTGGTCCGCCTGCGCGACGGGCGCATCTGGACGCTGCTGACCGCCCTGCAGGAGCTGAAGGGCCATGAGGAGGCCAAGGGCCCGTCCCGCCCGATGGGCGCCAAGCACGGCGCCGGCAAGAACCGCCCCAGCTGGCGCGAGGAGCGCGAGGCCGAGGCGGCCGAGCTGGGATATTCGCGCCAGCCCCACACGCTGATCATCGGCGGCGGGCAAGGGGGCATCGCGCTTGGCGCGCGGCTGCGGCATCTGGGTGTGCCCGCGATCATCATCGACACCAACGACCGGCCCGGCGACAGCTGGCGGCGCCGCTACAAGTCGCTGTGCCTGCACGACCCGGTCTGGTACGACCATCTGCCCTATCTGAAGTTCCCCGACACCTGGCCCGTCTTTGCCCCCAAGGACAAGATCGGCGACTGGCTGGAGATGTACACGCGGGTGATGGAGCTGAACTACTGGACCCGCAGCACCTGCAGGTCGGCCCGCTATGACGAGGCCAGGGGCGAATGGACGGTCGTGGTGGACCGCGACGGGGAACAGGTCACCCTGCACCCGAAGGAGCTGGTCCTGGCCACCGGCATGTCGGGCAAGGCGAACGTCCCGAACTTTCCCGGCATGGACCGCTTCAAGGGCGAACAGCACCATTCGTCCAAGCATCCCGGCCCCGATGCCTATGCCGGCAAGAAGGTCGTCATCGTGGGGTCGAACAATTCTGCCCATGACATCGCCGCTGCGCTTTGGGAACATGACGCCGATGTCACGATGATCCAGCGATCCTCGACCCATATCGTGAAATCCGACAGCCTGATGGAGATCGGTCTGGGCGCGCTTTACTCCGAGGAGGCCGTCGCGGGCGGCATGACGACCGAAAAGGCCGACCTGATCTTTGCGTCGCTGCCCTACAGGATCATGCACCAGTGGCAGATCCCGCTGTACAACCAGATCCGCGAACGCGACGCCGATTTCTATGCGGGGCTGGAAAAGGCGGGGTTCAAGCTGGACTTCGGCGACGATGACAGCGGCCTGTTCATGAAATACCTGCGCCGCGGATCGGGATACTATATTGACGTGGGCGCCAGCCAGCTGATCATCGACGGCAAGATCAAGCTGGCCCACGGCCAATTGGTCGAGATCACCGAGAACGGCGTCCTGCTGGACACCGGAGAGGAGTTGCCCGCCGACCTGATCGTCTATGCGACCGGATACGGGTCGATGAACGGGTGGGCCGCAGACCTGATCGGGCAGGACGTGGCCGACAAGGTGGGCAAGGTCTGGGGCCTGGGATCGGGCACCACCAAGGACCCCGGCCCGTGGGAGGGCGAACAGCGCAACATGTGGAAGCCGACCCAGCAGCCCGGCCTGTGGTTCCATGGCGGCAACCTGCACCAGTCGCGGCATTACTCGCTGTATCTGGCGCTGCAGCTGAAGGCGCGGGCCGAGGGGATCGAGACCCCCGTCCACGGGCTGCAGCAGGTTCACCACCTGTCCTGACCGGCGCCAGCCCGGCACCCGGCCGGGCCGCCTTTTCCCAAGGAGAGACATCATGACCACCGACAACAGGGTGGCGCTGGTCACCGGCGCCGCCAGAGGGATCGGGCTGGCCATCGCACAGCGCCTGTCGCGCGACGGGCTGGCCGTGGCGCTGGCCGATCTGGACCAGGACGCGCTGGACCGTGCCGCAGCCACCATCGACGGCCCCGTGGCGACGATCCGACTGGACGTCACCGACCGCGCCGCCGTGATCGACGCCGTCGCCCGCACCGAGGCCGATCTGGGCGGGTTCGACGTGATGATCAACAATGCGGGCATCGCGCAGGTCCAGCCCATCGCCGACATCACCGAGGCCGAGATGGACCGCATCCACGCCGTCAACGTCAAGGGCGTCCTGTGGGGCATCCAGGCCGCCGCCGCGCAGTTCAAGGCCAAGGGGCGGACGGGCAAGATCGTCTCGGCCGCCTCCATCGCGGCGCACGAGGGCTATGCCATGCTGGGCGCCTATTGCGGGACCAAGTTCGCGGTCCGTGCCCTGACCCAGGTGGCGGCCAAGGAGTTCGCGGCCCAGGGCATCACCGTGAACGCCTATTGCCCCGGCGTCGTGGGCACCGACATGTGGACCCAGATCGACGCCCGCTTTGCCGAAGTCACCGGCGCCAAGGTCGGCGAGACCTTCGACGCCTTCGTGGGCGGCATCGCCTTGGGCCGGTCGCAGACCGCCGAGGACGTGGCCCGCCTGGTATCCTATCTGGCCAGCCCCGACAGCGACTACATGACCGGCCAATGCGTCATCATGGACGGCGGCCTGGTCTATCGCTGATCCCCTTTCCCAACGGAGCATCCCATGAAAGCCCTGCGTTTCCACGCCGCCCGCGACCTGCGCATCGAGGAGATCGACGCCCCCGCCGACCCCGCCGCGGGTCAGGTCCTGATCCGCAACACCTTCTGCGGCATCTGCGGCACCGACCTGCACGAATACGCATATGGCCCGATCTTCGTCCCGAAAGAGCCGCATGCCTTCACTGGCGCCCACGGCCCGCAGGTGCTGGGCCATGAATTCGGCGGCGTGGTCGAGGCCGTGGGTGCGGGCGTCACCCACGTGGCCCCCGGCGACCGCGTGTCCGTCCAGCCGCTGATCATGCCCCGGTCGGGCGATTACTATGCCGATCGTGGGCTGTTCCACCTGTCCGACCAGCTGGCCCTGGCGGGTCTGTCTTGGCATTCGGGCGGCATGGCGGAACGGGCACTGCTGAACGACTACAACGTCGTCAGGATCCCCGACGATCTGCCCGACGAGGCCGTGGCCCTGATCGAGCCCGCGGCCGTCGCGGTCTATGCCTGCGACCGGGGCGGGGTCTTTGCCGGATCGTCCGTTCTGGTGACGGGGGCGGGGCCCATCGGTGTGCTGACGCTGATGGCCGCGCGGGCGGCGGGCGCCGTGCGGCTTTTCGTGTCCGATCCGAACGAGACGCGGCTGGCACTGGTGCGCGACCTGCTGCCCGACGTGGTCACGCTGAACCCGACCAAGGCGTCGGTCGGCGATGCGGTCCGCGCGGCGACCGAGGGCGGCGTGGGCTGTGACGTGGCGATCGAATGCGTGGGCAACGAACATGCACTGAAGGCCTGCCTGGACGCGGTGCGCAAGCAGGGGGTGGTCGTGCAGACCGGCCTGCATCCGCATGACAACCCGCTGGACTGGTTCGCGGTCACCTTCAAGGATGTCGACCTGCGGGGCAGCTGGGCCTATCCCACACATTACTGGCCGCGCGTGGCGGGCATGATCGCGTCCGGCGCGCTTCCCGCCGCCAAGGTGGTGACACGGCGGATCGGCCTGGACGAGGCGATCACCGAAGGGTTCGACCGGCTTCTGGACCCGGCCGGCACGCAGCTGAAGATCCTGATCGACCTGTCGCGCTGATCCGACCCGGACGCGCTGTCGTCCATCCACGGGGCCCGCGCCCGCGGGCCTTGCCAACCGGCGCCAAGGGCAGGGCGCTGTCCAAGCGAATTGGCGTGCTATCGCGCAAGGACCTGCACGTCGCCCCGGGGGACTGGTCACGCTGATCGAAGCGAACGTCACGGTCGGCTGGCTTCGCCTGACGAGGGGGTGCAAACCGCCGGCCTAAGGCCAGGCCGGCGCGTCCCCCAACCAGGCTCGATCCCGACGATCGTCAGGCCAGGGATACAGCGGGTGCGGGCGTGAACGCGCTGACAAAGGCCGCGACGGCGGTGTCGCTGTCGCCTTGCGCGAACGCCTCCATCCCGACGGGCCCGTCATAGCCCATCCGCACCAGCGCGGTCGCGATCGCGGCAAAGCCGATCTCTCCGGTGCCGGGTTCGAAGCGGCCCGGATTGTCGGCGACCTGGATCTCTCCGATCCAGGGCAGGCAGCGTTCGCACCAGCGGATCAGGTCGCCCTCTCCGATCTGCGTGTGATACAGATCCAGGTTGATGCGCAGCTGGGGCCGGTCGATGGACGAGACCAGGGCAAGCACGTCGCCCGTCGATGCGAACGGGCAGCCCGGATGGTCGCGCTGGTTCAGGTTCTCCAGCGTGAAGACGACGCCCTCCCGTTCTGCCAGATCGCAGATGCGGTTCAACGTGTCGCGCGCCTGCAGCCACATGGCGCCGCTGACGACCTCGTGCCGGGACAAGGGGATGCCGTGATCGCCCAGGCCCGTTCCGTGCAGGTTCAGCCGCGCCACGCCAAGCCGCTTGCCGACCTCTATCGCCTCCCCGGCCGATGCCAGCAGCATCGCCGCCCCTTCGGCATCCGCAAGACGGCCGCGCAGATAGCCGTTCATGATGGTATAGCGCGCCCCGACCCCGGCCAGCTTGTCCAGGTCGTGGCTGTCCCAGTTCCACAGACCGACGCCCAGCCCCATCTCTGTCAGGCGTGCGGCGCGCCATTCGATGGGCCGGTCCGGCCACAGCATCTCGGCACAGGCAGCCAGTTGAAAGGGGCGGGGGCGCGGATCAACGCTGCGGGGGGCGGTCATCCGACCTGCTCCATTTCGGGGGCGGGGACGAAACGCCAGTTGCGGCGGGGCCCGGCCATGACATTCAGGTAATACAGCTCGAACCCGTGGGGGGCGCCGCAGGGATGGTGGCCGCGGGGGACCAGGACGACGTCATGGTCACGCACCGCCATCACCTCGTCCAGGCTGCCGTCGTCGGTATAGACCCGCTGCACCGCCCAGCCCTGGGCGGGCTTCAGTCGGTGGTAATAGGTCTCCTCCAGATAGGTGATGCGGGGGAAATCGTCCTCGTCGTGACGGTGGCTGGGATAGGACGACCAGTTGCCGGCGGGGGTGAAGACCTCGGTGACCAGCAGGCTGTCGCACCAGTCCTCGGCCTCCATGGCGATGTTGTTGATCCAGCGGGTGTTGCTGCCCTCGCCCCGCTGCGTCAGCGTGATGCCGTCCGGCCCGATCCGCCGTGCCGCGTGTCCGCCATGACCGGGCGCGGAACAGACCGCGATGACGCAGTCCGTCACCGCCTCGGCCGCCCAGTCCTGTCCGTTCGGGACATAAAGGCAATGCGGCGGCGTCCTCTCGAAGACATCCATCCGGTCGCCCAGGACGCCCCAGTCCTGCCCCGCGGCCCGAACGGACGCGCGGCCCTCGACCATCACCACGATCACCTCGCGCGCCTGCGTCGCCTCCGCCACGCGCTCTCCGGCACGCAGACGGTGCAGGGCAAAGCCGACATAGCGCCACCCGGCGCTCTCCGGCGTGATGCGATGCACCTCGCCATGCGTCCCGAACGGCCGCCTCAACAGGTCCGCCATCTTTGCCTCCTTCTGCGTCCGCATCCGCTTCTTCTTTGTCCAAAAACCCCGGGGGAATCCCGGAACGGGATGGGGGCTGGCCCCCTCAGCCGCGACCCGCGGCGCTGTCGCCCCGGTCCAGCCCGGCCTCCGCCGCTGCCGCCCGCAGCGCCCTCAGCCCCATCGCCTGATAGTGCAGCGGGTCGCGCTGGACGGGGTCCTGCTCGGCCTCGATCACCAGCCAGCCGTCGTAATCCGCCTCGGCGAGGATACGCAGCAACGGCACGAAATCGATCGCCCCCTCGGGGTCGCCCGGCACGGTGAAGGCCCCCGCCATCACCGCCTGCAGAAAGGACAGCCCTTCCGCCCGCACGCGCTCGGTCACCGGGCGGCGGATGTTCTTGGCATGGAAATGCGCGACGCGGGCGGCGTGACGGCGCAGCACCGCCTCGGGGTCGCCACCGCCGAAGGTGCAGTGGCCGGCATCGAACAAAAGGTGCGTCGCGGGACCGGTCGCGGCCATGAAGGCGTCGATCTCCTCAGGGCTCTCGACCACGGTGCCCATGTGATGGTGATAGGCCAGGGTGACGCCCTCGCCGGCCAGATAGGCGGCAAAGGCCTCGATCCGTGCGCCGAACGCCGCCATCTCCTCGGCACTCAGCCGGGGGCGGTCGTTCACCGCGACATCGGCGCGTCCATGCACCGTGTTCGAGCATTCGCAGACGATGCAGACGCGGCAGCCGTTCGCCTTCAGCTTGGCCAGATGCGGCTGGACGGCGGCGATCTCGGCTTCGACGCTGCGGGTCAGAAGTTCGGTCGAATACCACCCCGAGATAAAGCGCAGCCCGTATTCCGCCAGCAGCGATTTCAGCGCCTGCGGATCGTCCGGCCAGCGGTGACCGTTCTCGATCCCGTCAAAGCCGATCTCGGGGCCCGCCTGGCGCAGGATCTGCTCGGTCGGGATATGGGCGCCGATGGACGTGTCGTCGTCATTCGCCCAGGCAATGGGGTTGGTGCCATAGAGGATCATGGTCCTGCCTTCAGTTGATCGTGGCCTGATGCGCGATCTGTTCCAGATAGCGCGCATAGGCCTGTTTCAGCGTCTCCGTACCCCCGACCGCCGGGACCGCCACGTCCCAGAACTGGCCCGCGCCCTCCAGCCCGTCGCCAGGGCCGGGCCGGGCGGTGGTCTCGATGACGATGACGGTGGGAATGTCGCGACCGCGCGCCGCCGCGATCTGATCCTGCAGATCGGCCAGATCGCGCGCCCTGACCGCATGGGCCCCCATGCTGGCCGCATGGGCGACATAGTCGATCTGCGGCTGCGCCTCGACCCGGCAATCGGCGTACAGGTTGTTGAACGCCGCCCCGCCCGTATGCGCCTGCAGGCGGTTGATGCAGCCATAGCCGCAGTTGTCGGTCAGGATCACCGTGAAGGGCACGCGCCGCATGACCGCCGTGGCCAGCTCGCTGTTGGCCATCATGTAGCTGCCGTCGCCGACGAAACACAGCACCTCGCGTGCGGGGCGGGCCAGCTTGAGGCCCATCGCCCCGGCGATCTCGTAGCCCATGCAGGAATAGCCGTATTCCATGTGATACCCGTGGCGGCTGGCCTGCCACAGCAGCTTCAGCGCGCCGGGCATGGTGCCGGCGGCGCACATGGCGATGCCGTCGGGCGCGGCCGCCTGCACGGCGCCGATCACCTGCGCGTCGGTCGGCAGCCCGTCGGCCGGCCTGCCGCAATGGGCATCGACCGCCGCCAGCCAGCCGGCACGCGCCTGCGGATCGGCGGCCTCAAAGCGTAGATCGCCCAGCTCGGCGGACAGCGCCTGCAGCGCCACGCGCGCATCGGCCACCAGGCCGACCCCGCCCTGCTTGGCCGCGTCATGGGCCGCGACATTGATCCCCAGCAGCCGCGCCTGCGGGAACAGGGTGCGCGAACCCGTGGTGAAATCCTGCAGGCGCGTGCCGACGGCGACGACCAGGTCCGCGGCGCGGAGGGCCGCATTCGCCGCGACCGAACCGTCGACCCCGGCGGCACCGAAATTCATCGGATGATCCTGCGCCAGGGCCGACTTGCCGGCCTGCGTCTCGACCACCGGGATGTTGAACCGGGTGGCAAAGGCGTCCAGCGCATACTCGGCGCCGGAATAGATCACGCCCCCGCCGCAGATCATCACCGGTGCCTTGGCCGCCCGGATCATCGCCGCCGCATCGGCAAGCTCGGCCCCGTCGGGCGCGGGGCGCCGGATGCGCCAGACGCGGGGCGCAAAGAACGCCTCGGGCCAGTCATGGCCCTCGGCCTGCACGTCCTGGCAGAAGGCCAGGCAGACCGGTCCGCAGTCGACCGGATCGGTCATCACCTGCAGCGCGCGGGGCAGGGCGGTCAGCAGGTGCTCGGGCCGGGTGATGCGATCGAAATAGCGCACGACCGGGCGAAAGCAGTCATTCGCACTGATCGTGCCGTCGCCGAAATCCTCGACCTGCTGCAGCACCGGGTCGGGGCGGCGCGAGGCATAGACGTCGCCCGGGATCAGCAGCAGCGGCAGGCGGTTCACATGCGCCAGGGCCGCGGCGGTCACCATGTTCGTGGCCCCCGGCCCGATCGAGGCCGTCACCGCCTGCGCCCGCCGACGGGCATGGCCCTTGGCAAAGGCGATGGCGGCATGGGCCATGGTCTGTTCGTTCTGGCCGCGCCAGGTCGGAAGATCGTCGCCGATCCCATGCAGCGCCTCGCCCAGGCCGGCCACGTTGCCATGCCCGAAGATCGCCCAGACACCGTCGATGAACCGCTCTCCGTCCTCGGTCATCTGCACCGAAAGCCAGCGCACCATCGCCTGCGCCGCCGTCAATCGAACCGTCTGCTGCATCCGCCCGCCCCTGCCTTCCATGTTGTCCAACGCCCCCGCGGCACCCACGCTCATGCCGCCACCTGCGCGGCGGCGCGGGCGTGGTCCCAGACCGTGCACAGCCGCCGATAGCGGGCGGCCATCTCTGTGACGGCCGCCGCGTCGTCGATGCGCCCCGCGAACCAGTCACGCGCCACCTGGCCAAAGATCGTCCGCCCGACCGCAAATCCGCGTACCAGGTCAAAGCCCGCCGCGATCCTGAAGCTTGCCGCCAGCTCGGCCTCGGGCGCGTCCAGGCCCAGAACCACGATGCCGCGGGTGTGGCGGTCATGCGCCTCGATGGCGTCGATGGCCTTGGCCCAGGCCGCATGGCTGGTCAGGGGTTCCAGCTTCCACCAGTCGGGATAGATACCCGCCGCATAGAATTGTGCGATCAGCGTCGCGGTCGTCGCGTCATCGACCGGACCGACCTTCGACGGAATGATCTCCAGCAGGAACTCCAGCCCGTTGCGACGCGCCGCGGCGTACAGCCGACCGACCGTCGCCTCCTGCTCGGCCCGCAGGGCGGCATCGTCATTGGGATGGCAGAAGCACAGCACCTTGACGACATTTTCGCGCGCCCATTCGCCCAGGCCCCCGCAATCCGGGCCCAGTTCCGGCTCCAGCGTCAGCGGGCGCGAGCCCGGCCATTCGGCGGGCCGCCCGATCCAGAGGCCGGTGCCCGAGGCCGCATGCAGCGCCGCGCGCCCGATGCGACCGTCGCACAGGATGCCATAGCCGCCTTGGCCGTCCTGCACCTGCAGCGCCGCGTCAAGGCACAGCCGCTTGAAGGCGCCGCCCCCGGCGGGGGTGTATCCGTCCATCTCCTCCAGCTGCATCCGGTGGTCGAAGGCAAACACGCGCATCGTGGACCAGTCGCCGCCCATCCGCCCCTGGCGGTTCGTGGCCCAGTGGATCTGTTCCAGTGCCGCGTCGTTCCGCAGATCAGGCCGCGTCACCCCGCGCTGAAGGAAAAATTGCAGCTCCTCCAGGCTGGGATAGGCGGGGGTGCAGCCGTGGCGGCTGACCGCGAAGGCGCCGCAGGCATTGGCGTATTCCAATGCGCGGGGCCAGCTTTCGCCGTCCAGCCATCCCTTCAGCAGGCCCGAAAAGAACCCGTCGCCCGCGCCCAGCACGTTGAAGACCTCGATCGGGAAGCCCGGTCCCGCCTCTCCGTCATCCAGACTGTCGGGGACCTCGCCGGTGAAGGCCACCGCCCCCTTGGCGCCGCGCTTGCAGACCAGCGTCGCGTCGGACACCGCGCGGACCGCGCGCAGCGCCGCAAGCGTGTCGGTTGTGCCGCCGGCGATGTGAAATTCCTCCTCGGTGCCGACGATCAGGTCGAACAGGTGCAGGGTCGCCGCCAGCTTGGCCGTCACGGCGGCGCTTTCGACAAAGCGGCTCTCGCCCTCGCCGTGCCCCGCCACGCCCCACAGGTTCGGGCGATAGTCGATGTCCAGCGCGGTCCTTGCGCCATGGGCCCGCGCTATGTCCAGCGCGCGCATCACCGCGGCCTCGGTCCTGGGGTTCGACAGGTGGGTTCCGGTCGCCAGCACGCAGCGGGCCTGGGCGATGAGGTCCTCGTCGATGTCATCCTCGGACAGCGCCATGTCGGCGCAGTTCTCGCGATAGAAGATCAGCGGAAAGCTGTCCTCGTCGCGGATGCCCAGGATCACCAGCGCGGTCAGCCGCGCGGGGTCGGTCGCCACGCCGCGCACATCGACCCCCTCGCGGACCAGCTGTTCGCGGATGAAACGGCCCATGTGCTCGTCGCCCACGCGCGTGATGACCGCCGACCGCAGCCCCAACCGCGCCGTCCCGCAGGCGATGTTGGTGGGCGAGCCGCCGATATATTTGGCAAAGGATCCCATGTCCTCCAGACGCCCGCCGATCTGCTGGCCATAGAGATCGACCGAGGAACGGCCGATGGTAATCACGTCAAGCGTCTTCATGCGCAGCCTCCAGCGTCACCGGGCGACCGTTGCTGGTCGCCATGGCGTGTATGATGCGTTCGATGGTCAGACCCGCCGCAAAGTCGGGCCCGCAGGGCGCGCCGCCGCCGATCGCGCGGATCAGGTCGCGGCATTCCACGACCTTCTGTTCGTTGAAGCCGAACCCATGGCCGGGCGCGGGGCAGAAGGCCGCGAAATCAGGCTGGTCCGGGCCGGTCAGATGGCGGGTGAAACCCGCGTCGCCCGCCCGGTGGACCCACAGCTCGTTCATGTTCTCCTGGTCGAAGACCAGCGTGCCGTTTGATCCGTGGATCTCCCATTGCAGGCGGCATTTGCGGCCCCGCGCCACGCGGGACGTGGCGAATGACCCCTGCGCGCCGCTGGCAAAGCGGATCAGCGCCAGGGCACTGTCCTCGTTCTCGACCGCGCGGGGGCCTTCGGGGGATGGACGCGTGGGCACGGCGATCTGGGTCATGGCGGTCAGCTCGGCCACGGGCCCCATCAGCGCGACCATGACGCTGACCAGATGGCAGCCCAGATCGCCAAGCGCGCCCAAGCCCCCGCCCTGATGCGTCATGCGCCAGGACCAGGGCAGGGTGGGGTCGGCCGAATAATCCTCGTCATAGACGCCGCGGAAGGCCAATGGCTGTCCGATCACCCCATCCGCCACCAACGCGCGCGCCGCCTGAAAGGCCGGGCTGCGCAGATAGTTGTAGCCCAGCAGCGTCACCTGACCCGGATGCGCGGCGGCCAGATCGGCCATGGCCTGCGCATCCGCCAGCGTCAGGGCCATGGGCTTTTCCAGCCAGACATGCTTGCCCGCGCGCAGTGCCGCTTCCGCCATCGCGCGGTGCAGACCGTTGGGCGTGGTGATGCTGACCACATAGACGCCCGGGTCGGCGACAGCGGCCTGCCAATCGGCCGTGGCGCGGGCAAAGCCCCAGGCCCGGGCCAGATCGTCGGGCGCCGCCGCATCGGCCAGAACCTGCAGCCGGGGGGGCGTACCACCGAAGGCGGTCGCCACGTTGCGCCAGGCCATCGCATGGCACTTGCCCATGAAGCCGGTGCCGATCAGGGCCACGCCAAGCGTCATCAGACCGTCCCCCCCAGGCTGCCTTCCAGCTTGGCGAGCTCCTGCCCGCCGGCCATCAGGTCCTGCAGTTCGGCGGCGTCGATCTGGCCCTTGTCGGCGGTCCCCAGGGTCTGGCCCCGGTTCAGCACCGTGAAGCGGTCGCCCACCGCCAGCGCGTGGCGCACGTTGTGGCTGATGAAGACCACGCCCACGCCCTGCGCCCGGACCCGCGCGATGGTCGCCAGCACGTTCGAGGTCTGGCGCACGCCCAAGGCGCTGGTCGGTTCGTCCAGGATCAGCACCTTGGCGCCGAAATGGACGGCCCGCGCGATGGCGACCGTCTGGCGTTCCCCGCCCGACAGCGTGCCCACCGCCTGATCGGGGGCGCGCAGGTTGATGCCCATCTGGCGCATCTTCTCCATCGTGATGCGGTTCGCGGTCTCCAGGTCGAACCGCTTGATGAAGCGGCCCTTCGTGGGTTCGCGCCCCATGAAGAAGTTGCGCGTGACGCTCATCAGCGGGATCATGGCCAGGTCCTGGAAGACAGTGGCGATGCCCGCCTCCATCGCGTCGCGGGGGCTGTCGAACTGCATCGGACGGCCTTCGAAGGTGATCGTGCCCTCGGTCGGCTTGTGGACGCCCGACATGGTCTTGATGAAGGTCGATTTCCCCGCGCCGTTGTCGCCCAGAAGGCAGTGGCATTCGCCGGGCCGCACGTCGAAGGTGACGCCGTTCAGGGCGATCACGTTGCCGAAGCGCTTCTTGATGTTCTCCATGCGGATGATGGGTTGGGTCATGTCAGCGTTCCCCCGTCACGCGCTTGCGGATGGCGTTGTTGAAGACCACGGCCAACAGCAGCATCGCCCCCAGGAAGACCTGGAACCAGTCCTGGTCGAAGCCGGTATAGGTCAGCCCGATGGTGACCATGCCGAAGATGATCGCCCCGAAGAACGCCCCGACGGCAGAGCCGTAGCCCCCCGTCAGCAGGCAGCCCCCGATGACGGCGGCGATGATCGCCTCGAATTCCTTCATGAAGCCGCGGCGCGCGTCGGTCGAGCCGGTGTCGATCACGGTGATGATGGCGACCAGCGTCGCGGCCAGGGCGGTCAGGATGAACAGCGTGATCTTGACCCGGCGCACCGGCACGCCGGAATTGGAGGCCGCGGTCTTGTCGCCGCCGGTGGCGAAGATCCAGTTCCCTGCCGCCGTGCGCAGCAGCACGAAGGTCGCCAGCCCCGCCACGCCCAGGAACCACAGGATCTCGACCGGGATGCCGGGGACCGAGGGTGCGCCGTTGTTCAGCGTCGCGATGATCCCCCGATCGCCCAGCCAGCGGAACAGGCCCGGAAAGGCGTCGCCCGAGAAGATCGGCGTCAGCCAGTCGCCCGCCACCGTCTCGCGCACGCCGCGCAGCTGGGTCGAGCCGTTGGTGAAGAGCTTCAGTCCTACCAGCGACGCGCCGCGCAGGATGAACAGGAAGGCCAGCGTCACGATGAAGCTGGGCAGCCCGGTGCGCAGAACGATGGCCCCGTTCACCGCGCCGGTCGCGGCCGCGAAGGCCATCGTCAGCGGGATCGCAAGGATCAGCGGCAGGCCCAGATTGACGACCAGCACGCCGAAGATCATCCCCGCGAAGGCCACCATCGAGCCGATCGACAGGTCGAATTCGCCCCCGATCATCAGCAGTGCGGCGGCGATGCCAAGGATGCCCAGCTGGGCCGCGGGCGTCAGGAAGTTCATGATGCCCGCCAGCGTGAACATCGACGGGCTGGCGGTGGTCAGAAAGAAGATCGTCACCAGGATCAGGCCGCCGATGGCCCCCAGTTCGGGGCGCTTCATCAGGCGCGTCATCATGGATTCCGTGGCGATCCGTTCGTCTTGCGATGCGATCTCAGTCATCGGGGGTCCCCCTGCTGGCAAAGCGGGGCGGGCGCGGATGGCGCGCCCGCCGATAGGCTTAGCGGATGCCCTGGGCGGACAGCTCGATCACCTGGGCGGCGCTGTCCTGGGTCACCAGGTTCGGCCCCGAGGGCACGTCACCGCCCGGCATCAGGCCGTACTGGGCATTCAGCGCCAGGAAGGCGACCGGCAGGTAACCCTGCAGGAACTGCTGCTGGTCGATGGCGAAGGCGGCCTTGCCGTCGGCCACCGCCTGCAGGAAGCCCGCTGACAGATCGAAGCTGGCGATCATCACGTCGTCGCGGCCAAGCGCCTCGGCGGCGGCCACGGCGGGCTCTCCGACCAGGCTGGCGCCCAGGCCCAGGACCGTGTCGACCTCGGGGTCGGATTCCAGCGCGGCGCGGACCTTGGACTGCACCTCGGTCGGGTCGTTGGCCGTGGGCACGACCGTCACCGGATGGCCGAAGCCCTCGGCAAAGCCGTCGCAGCGCTGGTCCAGACTGACGTTGCCGACCTCTTGGTTGACGCAGATGCCCTTGGTCCCGCCCATTTCGGCCAGCCGCTGCCCCGCGGCCACGCCGGCGTCGTATTCCGACTGTCCCACATGCAGCAGCGCGCCCAGATCGGCCGCCACATCCGAGCCGGAGTTCATTGAGATCACCGGGATGCCCGCCTCGACCGCGCGCTGGATCGAGGGCCCAAGCGCATCGGCATCGGGGATCGACACGACCAGCCCGTCGGGCTGCTGGTTCACGGCGGCATCGATCAGCTGGCCCATGGCGACCATGTCAAAGACCTCGGGCGATCGGAAATCGACCGTCGCACCGGTATGTTCGCCCGCCTTGGCGGCACCGTTCTTAACGACCGACCAGAAGGGGTCGTTGGCCTGGCCATGCGCCACCACGATGATGTTCTGCGCCATCGCGGGCGCGGCAAGGGCGAGCAGCGCCGTCACGGCGGCCGAGGCTGTCAGTTTGGTCATGTCTTTCCTCCCTGTTGATCGTTCGAAGGGACGCAGGCGACCCCCCGTCATTCCCGGCATCTCCCCTGCCGGATCGCTTGAAGGCCCGTCGCGCCGTCCTCGCGGTCGCGGCGGGCCCGGAACTGTCAGCCCTGAAGGGGGACGGTCTCTCCGGTCCGGGCGGCGCGGGTGGCAGCCTCGGCCAGAGCCAGCGCGGCGATGCCGTCGGCAAGCGTCACCGGCTGCGGCCGTCCGTCCAGGACCGCGCCAACGAAGGCGTCCCATTCCGCGGCATAGGCGGGCATGTAGCGTTCCAGGAAGAAATAGGTGGGCTTTCCCGACACCACCCCGTCCACCGTCGAACGGACGACCGTGTTCTCCAGCATGTTCCCGGCCTGCAGCAGACCCGTCGCGCCCAGCAGCTCGACCCGCTGGTCGTATCCATAGACGGCCCGGCGGCTGTTCTTGATGACCGCGATGCGCCCGTCGCCATAGCGCAGCGTCACGACTGCGGTGTCCACGTCGCCCGCCGCGCCGATGCGGGGGTCGACGATGCTGCTGCCCACCGCGCTGACGGACACGGGCGCATCGCCCATCAGGAAATTGGCCATGTCGAAGTCATGGATCATCATGTCGCGGAACAGCCCGCCGGACACCTTGATGTAATCGACCGGCGGCGGCGCCGGATCGAAGGAGGTGATCGACAGCAGTTCCGGCTTGCCGATATCGCCCTTCAGCAGCGACGCCTTGAGCGCCGCGAAATTCGGGTCAAATCGGCGGTTGAAACCGATCATCACGGTTGCCGCCCGGTCCGCCACGGCCTCCAGACAGCGCTGTGCCCGGTCCAGCGACAGATCCACGGGCTTTTCGCACAGCACGGCCTTGCCCGACCGGGCCGCAGCCTCGATCAAATCCGAATGCGTGTCGGTCGAGGTCGCGATCAGCACGGCGTCGATCCCGGGATCGTTCAGGATCGCGTCGGAGCTGCGGGCCTCGGCGCCATGCGCGGCGGCAAGGGTGCTGGCGGCCTCTGCGTGGATGTCCGACACCGCCACCAGGGTGGAGCGGGTATGGCCCGCGATGTTCACCGCGTGAACCTGTCCGATCCTGCCGGCACCCAGCAAACCCACCTTCAGCATCCGAATCCCCCCATCGCGTTCGCGGCCTCTCCCTGCCGCTGCGTCATCATGGGTACACTGATTGCACGCGCGTGCAAGCATTTTTTGCACGCGCGTGCTTTTCTTGCTGTGGTAGCCTTTTGGCTGCCGTATAGCTATCGACAGGACAGGCCACCGATCATGACAGGAGCCAGCCATGAGCAAGCCCGACCGGTTCGACAGTGTGACCGCGGACGATGTCGCGATCGCCGCCGGCGTGTCGCGCTGGACGGTCAACCGCGCCTTCAAGAAGGACGCCTCGATCTCGGCCAAAAGCCGAGAGAAAGTGATGTCCGCCGCGCAGGCGCTTGGCTATATCCCCGATCTCAGCGCGTCGGCCCTGGCATCGACGCGGTCGAACCTTGTGGCGCTGCTGGTCGATGACTTTGCCAACCCGCACAAGCTGGTGATGATGGATTGCCTGACCCGGGCGCTGCGGGGACGGGGCCTGGACACGCTGCTGGTCAACACGCTTGACCGCGAGGACACGACCCCGGCGCTGATCAATGCCAGCCAGCGGCGGGTGGACGCCACGATCCTGATTGGCATCCAGTTCGACGACGACGTGCTGGCAGCGGCCCATCGGGCGCATCGCTTCAAGAAGCTGATCATCTTTGCCCGGACCTCCCGCAACCCCGACACGATCTCCATTGCCGTGGACGACGAGATCGCGACCAAGGAGATTGCGCATTACGTGATTGCCAAGGGATATCGCCGCCCGCTGTATGTCGCCGGACCCAACACGGCGTCGGCGCATCTGTTGCGCAAGGAGACCTTCGCCCTGGTCTGGCAGGACCGGTTCGGCCACGTCCCCGAGACGGTTTCGGTGCCGCGCTATGATCCCATCCTGTCGGCCGAGATCGCGTTCCGGACATTGCACGGCCGCAAGGGCGCCGATCTGCCCGACGTGATCGTCTGCGAGAACGATGCCCTGGCCTTGGGTGCCATCGACACGATCCGCTACAGGCTGGGACTGCGCGTTCCCCAGGACATCGCGGTCGTCGGCTTCGACGACGTACCGCAGGCCGCCAGCCCGCACTATCAGTTGACCACATACCGTCAGCCGCTTGCCGAGATGGCCGGTTACCTTGTCGACGTCCTGGAAAGCGCGGATTCAAGGAACCTGGACCGCAAGTTCACCGGCGAATTGGTCATCCGGCACAGCGCCTGAGATGGCATGAAGGCAGGCATGATTGGGTGACGGTCGATTTGGTCCTGATGCCATGCGCCGATGATCGGCACAGATGATCGTGAAGGACAGCTTTGATCCGCAGACGTCCCTGCTGACCGGACTTGCCATACCGTTCTAACAGTTACGACAGTTCGTTCAAGGCGCGCCGAAAACGTGGATGCTGGCGACGGCGACCTGGTACGTCAGGCTGGTCTTGCCACCGGGGAAAGGATGCCTAAGAGCATGATTTCTGCGTATTAGGGCAGGGGGCCGGGTATCCGACCAGTCTAACGGCTGCCGGATGATAATCGCACCTGGTCTTCACGTCGAGGCAATCCTTTCGCCGCTGGCTCGCTTGAACAAAAAGATCAGTCCTATCGCGGTACGAATGACACGGGCAGATGCAGCGCCTGGATCGACATGGATTAAGAACCGTGCAGCCAGCTTGGCCCAGTTGCCGTGTCCATCTTCGACCTTCGCTGTGCGGGGGTGCACCGCCCGAGCAGCCTCTGCCGTGCCGTCCAGTGCCGACCGTAGACCCCAGGTATGGGACAGGGCGTAGTTGGTTCGACGCTATCGCTCAGCGTCGCTTGGCCCAGTTGCCCGGCATCATGCGTCAGGATCCGTTTGCGTCGATCGCGTGGGAACAGCCGGATGCTGAAAGGCGCCTCCAACAGACGGATCTGCTGTCTGACGGTCGGGGGATCATGCCCAGCTCAGTCGCCGCAGCGCCGACCGAACCCTGTGGAGCTCCTGTCTCGAAGCACTCAATGGTCTTGATATTGACGTCACGCTTGATGCACGGACATTCCGCGAAACTGCCTAGGCTGTCCGGTCGCTACCAGGACAGCCGAACTATCACCTTCCGATAATCGGACTTATGTCACATCTTGAACTGATCGACATCAAGGTGCCGAACAAAAGTTGGTTGGAATGCGTGACGCGCGGAGACAAAGGTTACGTCTCAACTGCAAAGGCCATGACGGTTCTCAATTCTCGCGCGGCAATCCTATCGACGATCGCCCCCGCACCGTCTGAACCCACACATTCGGCCCAAGCATTTCCGACAGCTTGGCGGTACAACAGCCCGCCATTGTCGAGCCTTGTCGCACCGTGAAAGCCTGATGTCGTTCGCCCTACTCACTGATCCTCAATATCGTAAGCTGCAGTGTGAAACGCGACCTCAAGCCGCTGGACCTTGCCGAACAGGGTTACCAGTTCGGCGGAGCGGGCTTCCGGAAGATCACGCCCAAAAGCATCCACCTTTTCCTTCAGCCACTGTGCCTGGGCGCGAAACTCTGGGGCCGCATGGAGGGCGATCCAGTCCTGACGCATGGGGTCGGTCAGCGCGGCGTCTCGATGCGCAGTGCACCATGTCCAATACATCCACTCCGCGGCGAACATCGCGGTGATGATGTCGGCGAAATCGCCATCGCGGGCGATGGCCAGCATGCCGTCGCGGAACCCCGCCACACGCGGGTCGGCCTGCAGGGCCGGATCCGGGGCAAGTCCGCAGCGCGCATAGGCGTCGCGGAAATAGTCCATCTGCCCATGGGCCAGTGCATCCAGCGACGCAATCAGCTTGCGTCGGTCCTGCAGGTTGTCGGCCTTGGCGACCGCATAACCGAAGATCGCGATGGCGGTTTCGACGAACGCCCCCTCGATCAGCAGATAACGGTCGAAGGCCGTGTCCGGTAGGGTGTCGGTCGCCAGATCGCGGACGAAGGGATGGGTGACCATCGCGTCGAACGCCGCGGCCTCCTCGGTCAGCATCCGCTCGGACAGGGTCACAGCCCGGCCTCGGCGGCGGCGACGAAGCGGCGGACGCGTTCCGGTTCGACGGGATTCCACCAGACACCGCCCTCCTTCAGCGACGACGCCACGATCACGCCATTGGTCCGGCCCAGGATGGCCACGATATTGTCTTCGGTCACGCCCGAGCCGACCAGCAGCGGCAGATGCGTCGCGCCGCCGATCTCGTCGATCTCGTCCATGCTGGCGCTATCGCCGGTGCGCTGACCGGTGGCGATGATGCAGTCGCTGTCGAAAAAGCCCAGGTCGCGCGTCAGTTCGGGGATGGACCGGTCCGCCACGATGGCGTGGCTGCCGTGCTTTACATGCGCGTCGGTGAAGATGCGGACATGTTCGGCGCGCAGCAGCGACCTGTAGCGCAGCGCCTCTGCCGCGCGCCCTTCCATGAAGCCCTCGTTCGCGACATAGGCGTTGGCCCATTGGTTCACGCGGATGAAATCGGCACCCCCTGCCACGGCGGTGGCCAGCGCCGGAAGCGGGGCGTTCGCCAGCACGTTGATGCCGATGGGCAGGCCGAAGGCGCGCTTGATGCGATCGGTCACGACGGACAGGAAGGCCGGGGTCTCGGGGCCGATCTCGTCGGGCTTGGAAAAGGGAATGTCGCCGTGATTTTCGACGATCAACCCGTGCATTCCCCCTTGCACCAGACGTTCCGCATCGCGCATGCAGGTATCGTAGATGTCGTCCATCGACGCACCGCGATACCGCGGCGCACCGGGAAAGGCAGGGCAATGAATCATTCCGATCAAGGCCTTGTCTCGTCCGAAGATGTCGCGGATGGCCCCTGCGGGTCGGTCGGAAATCAGTGTCATGGGTTGACCTTTCAAGAAAGCGGAGAGTGGTGATGAAGGCATTCGTGATCGGGAACGCGGCGCTGGACGAGACCGTGTCGGTCGACGACTTTCCCAGGCCGGGTGCCTCGATCTTCGGGCAGGCGCTGTCGCAGGATCTGGGCGGCAAGGGGGTCAATCAGGCGGTTGCGATGGCCCGGACCGGGCTGGCATGTCACCTGATCGCCGCAGTGGGCCAGGACGCCCGCGGGCGCGAGATCGCGGCGCGCCTGGCGGCCGAGCCGGTGATGGCGCAGCTGATCGCCCTGCCCGGCGTGGCGACCGACAATTCGATCATCCTGATGGCCGGTCATGGTGAAAATGCCGTGATCACCACGCGTGCCGCGGCAGGTGCCATGACCCCGGACCATGCCATCGCCGCATTGGAAAAGGCCGCACCGGGCGATCTGCTGGTCCTGCAGGGCAATCTGGGTGCGGCGACGACCGGCGCGGCATTGCGCGCGGCCCGGGCGCGCGGGATGCGCACCGCGCTGAACCCCTCGCCCATGCAGGATTACGTGGCCGAACTGTGGCCTCTGGTCGATTGCGCCTTCGTCAACGAGGACGAGGCCGCGATGCTGGGGGGTGACGCGGCGCTGCTGGCGCAGGGCGTTGCCGAGGTCGTCCTGACGCTTGGGGCGCGCGGCGCGGCCCTGGTCCGTCCCGGCGCACGGATCGACGCGCCGGCATCCCCCTGCGTGGTCGTGGACACCACCGGGGCGGGCGACTGCTTCATGGCGGTGGCGCTGGCCTCGGCCGCGCTGCGGGGCGCACCCCTGGACGCGCGCGCGCTGCGCCATGCGGCCATCGCGGCGGCCTGGACGGTGGGACGCGCGGGCACCGTCAGCGCCTTTCCCGACACGGGCGCGATGCGCGCGATCCTGGCGAGCGACTGATCGGGTCACCGCGCGACCAGCCAACCGAACAGGTTCTTCCACAACGTGCCATAGCCCGGCCAGTCGCAGAATTCGGGCGACAGCCAGTGCGGCCCCACATCCGACGTCCAGGCCGCCGTGCGCCCCTGCCCGTGCTGGCCCAGGACCAGCAGCGGATGGCCGCCCTGATCCTCGGGCAGGCGCGCCACGACGGTGGCGCCGTCGCGGACCATCACCTCGTTCACGCCCAGGATCGGTGGCCAGGCAGCGGGCATCTCCGCCATCACGGCATGATCCGGCAGCAGGATGTCGGCCTGCGCACCTTCGGGGATCTCGACGCGGTCGTCCCAGGGGTGGCATGTGACGGGCAGCGTGTCCTCGACCGCGGTGCCCCGCCAGCGCGCCCGACCGTCGATGCCCTGGAACGAGAAATATCCTCCGATCATCAGCAGGTTGCCCCCCTGCGCCACCCACTCCTTCAGCAGCCGCAGCCGGTTCGGCACGGTCTTGGACCGCAGCCAGACATCGGGCGGCAGCAGGAAGGTGTTCGCGCCGATGTCCGACAGGATAATGATGTCATAGGGCGCCAGCCCCTCCATCGCGAAGGGGAACCCTTCGGCGGCGTCATGGGCGGTCATGTAGTCGATGCGAAAATCGCTGTCCTTCATCGCCTCCAGCAGGGGCGTCGCCCCGGTGTGGAACCGGACCGAGCCGAACTGGTCGAAGCCCTTGTAATGCGTTTCCGAGGTGGTCCAGCTTTCGCCCACCAGAAGCACGCGGGTTGTCATGGGTCGTTCCTTTCGCGGATGTCAGAAGGTGGCGTCGAAGACGCGGCGCGGGTTGGTCACCATCAGCCGGTCGCAGTCGGAGGCCGACAGGCCGTGGCGCATCAGGCGCGGCAGGAAATGGCGGGTCACGAAGGCGTAGCCGTTGCCGCCGTATCGGGTCAGCATCATCTTGATGAACACGTCCTGCGACAGCAGGATGCGGTCCAGGAACCCCTGTTCGGCCAGGCCCAGGATGGCGCGGGCCACCTGGTCGTCGGACGGGCACTGCACCCCCTGATCGGCATAGAAGAAATCCATGCCGATCATGTCGAATTCGACAAAGGCACCGCGCTGCGCAAGCGTCGCCTGATAGACCGGATCGTCATGCGAGGGGTTCATATGGCACAGCACCGTGTGGCGCAGGTCCCCGCCCTCGGATTCGACCACGTCCAGCACCCGGTGTCCAAGCCGGAACCAGCCCGGCAGATGCACCATCAGCGGCAGCCCGGTGCGCGCCTGCGCCCGCGCCGCGCCACGGAGCGACTTCTCCTCCTCGGGCGTGAAATCGGACGACACGCCGATCTCTCCGATCAGGCCGATGCGGGCATCGGTGCCGTCGGTGCCGGTCAGCGCCTCGGCCACGATCTGGTCGGCGATGGCGTCGATGGAGAGGGGCGCCACTGTGTCGGGCATGGAGCTGGCCAGGTAATAGCCCGCGCCCATCACGATGTTCAGCCCGGTCTCTGCCGCGATCCGGCGCAGGGTCGTGGGGTCGCGCCCGATGCCGCGGCAGGTCGGGTCCACCACGCTGCGCCCGCCCGCGGCGGTGAAGGCGCGCAACTCCTCGATCGCCAGATCGGGATCGTCCAGCGCGATGTTGTGGCGGTTCACGAAGGGGTCTTGGCGCAGTTCGGACAGGATCTCGATGCCGACCGGGCTGTCGGCCAGATATTGCCGCGCCGGGTCCGTGGGCGCGTTCCACCAGCAGCGACAGTCGTTCTGCAGATGCTCGTGCATCAGCGTATGGCCCAGATCGGCCGAGGGGATCGGGCCGGTGACGGTCATCACCTGGCCCGACCGGACATGGCAGGGGGACAGCTCGCTCATCCGCGTGCCCTCCCGAAGCGGAAGCCCCGGTCGAACAGCTTGGTGTTCAGCCAGATGGCGACCAGGATGATCGCGCCCGTCACGATCTGCGTGAAGAACGGAGAGATGTGCAGCAGGATCAGCCCGTTTCCGATCACCGCGATGGTCATGGTGCCCAGGACGGTGCCCAGCATCGAGGCCTTGCCGCCCATCAGCGACGTCCCGCCCAGCACCACGGCCGCGATGACCTGCAGCTCGAACCCCTGCGCCGCGTTCGACGACCCGGAGCCGAGCCGCGCCGCGATCAGCATCCCCGCCACGGCGGAGGCCAGCCCCGCCACCACATAGACCGAGGCCAGCACGCGTTTCGCGGGCATGCCCACCCGACGCGCAGCCTCCATGTTGGACCCGACCGCGATCACCTGGCGGCCATATTGCGTGCGCAGCATCACGACAAAGCCCAGGCCCGCGATCAGCAAGGCGATCAGCGCAGGCACCGGAAAGCCCGCCAGCGTGCCGCGCCCCAGCCAGAAGAAACCCGGCACGTCGGTGATGGGGATCGAATAGCCCTCGGTCAGGTACAGCGCAAAGCCGCGCAGGATCGACAGGCCCGCCAGCGTCACGATGAAGGCCGGGATGCCCTGGTACGAGATGAACCACCCCTGCACCGCGCCGACCCCCGCACCCAAGGCCAGCATCAGCAGCACGACGACCGGCCAGGGCAGGCCCGCGCCGATGGCGATGGCGCAGACCGCGTTGATCAGCGCCACCTGCGATCCGACCGACAGGTCGATCCCGGCGGTGGTGATGACCATGGTCATGGCGACGGCCACGATCAGGATCGGCGCCGCCTGACGAAGGATGTTCAGCAGGTTGCCCGCGCTGAGAAAGGTCGAACTGGCCATCCCGAAGATGGCCATGCACAGCAGGAAGAACATCGCGATGGACAGGACCTGCGCATGTTCGCCCACGAAATCGGCCAGGGGCGACCCGGCCTTGCGTTCGGTATAGACAGCCATCAATGGCCTCCCTTGCCGACGATCAGGTCGACCAGTTCCTGAAGGTTCGTGTCGGGGGTCAGGCGTTCGGCGACCTTGGTGCCCTCGTACATGACGGCGATGCGGTCGCAGACGCGGAACAGGTCCTGCATCCGGTGCGTGACCAGCACCACCGCGACGCCGCGCGCCTTGACCCGGTTGATCAGGGCCAGCACGGCCTCGACCTCGGCCACGGCAAGGGCCGAGGTCGGCTCGTCCATGATCAGCACCTTGGGGTCGAAGCTGGCGGCGCGGGCGATGGCGATGGCCTGGCGCTGACCGCCCGACAGCTTCTCCACCTTGGCGGTCAGGCGCGGGATGCGGATCTCCAGCGCCGCCAGCATGCGTTCGGCCTCGGCCAGCATGCGCGGCTGGTCCAGGAACAGGCCACGCTTCAGCTCGCGGCCCAGGAACAGGTTTCCGACGACATCGACGTGATCACACAGCGACAGGTCCTGATAGACCATCTCGATCTTCTGCGCGCGCGCCTCGGACGGCGTGGAAAAGCGCACGGGCCTGCCGTCCAGCAGGATCTGCCCGCCATCCGGGACATAGGTGCCCGACATCACCTTGGACAGCGTGGACTTGCCGGCGGCATTGTCGCCGATCAGCCCCAGGCATTCGCCGGCGCGGATGTCCAGGTCCACCCCGCGCAGCGCCTGATGCGACCCGAATGTCTTGGTGATGCCCTGCAGGGACAGGATCGCGGGGTGACCTGCAGGGGGATGGTCCCCCTGCCTGAACTGATGGACCGCTGCGATCACTGGAACGCGGCCCGATAGGGTTCGACGTTCTCCTGCGTGACGATGGTGACGGGGACCGAGATCACCGGCTCGACCGTGCCGCCATCCGCCAGCGTGCCAAGCGCGGTCACGGCCGCCGCACCCATGCCCGCCGGGTCCTGCTGGATCACCGCCTTGACATAGCCCGCATCGATCCCGGCAATCGCCTGTGCGGTCAGGTCCCAGCCATAGACGGCGATGTCGGCCTGCCGACCCTGGCTTTCCACGGCCGCCACCGCGCCAAGCAATGCGGGCTCTCCCGTCGCATAGATGGCGGTCAGGTCCGGGTTGGCGGTCATCAGGTTCTCGGCCGCCCCCAAGGCGGTGTCCTGCACGTTCTGGCCGTCCACCGTGCCCGCGATGCTGACCTTGGCGCTGTCCAGGGCACCCGTGAACCCGTCCATGCGCACGTTCTGGATGAACGAGTTCAGCGCGCCCACGATGCCCAGGGTGGACCCTTCGGGCAGCGCGTCGTTGACCACGGCCGCCAGGTCGGCGCCGGCCTGGGCGTTGTCCACGCCGATCTGGGCCGATTGCAGCCCTTCGGGCAGGATGGCGTCGATGGCCACGACCGGGATGCCGGCATCGACGGCCTGCTGGACCGCGGGCATGATGCCGTTCACGTCGATGGCCACGACGGCGATGCCGTCCACGCCCTCCTGGATATACGTCTCGATCGCGCTGTTCTGCGCCGCGGGATCGTTGTTCGCGTTGAAGATCAGCAGTTCGGCACCCGCGGCATCGGCGGCCTCCTGCGCACCGCGGTTCATGTCGTTGAAGAACAGTGCCTGCTGGTTGATCTGGACCAGCGCAAAGGTCTTGCCGTCCTGCGCCAGCGCGGGCAGGGCCGCAGCGATCAGGCCGGTCGTCATCATCGCACCCAGGGTGCGGCGGGTCAGGGTCGTCATGGTCATTCCTCGCTGTTGGGGTTGCGGTGGAAGGGGCGGATCGGCGGCGCAACAGAGTTCCGCTCGATCAGCGTGACATCCAGCAGCACCTCTGACGGGTGATTGGCCGGATCGGCATTGTCCGTCGCCAGCAGCAGCTTCAGCGCGTGCTGGCCCAGGTCGCGGACAGGCTGACGCACCGCGGTCACGGCGGGTGCGAAAAGATGCAGCGGCCCCACGTCGTCGAACCCGACGACCGAGACCTCCTGCGGAATGGGAATGCCGGCCTCTGCCAGAACCTCGTACAGGCCGATCAGCAGTTCGTCGGACGTGGCAAAGATGGCCGTCGGACGGGACGCCGGGTCCCGCGCGACGAAGGCTTGGCCAGCCGCGCGTCCGGCAGAGACGGTGTAAAGCCCGCTGATCCGGTCGATCGCATGATCCGGCCCCGACACCTCCGCGATCCCGGCAGAAAAGCCCTCGAAGCGGCGGGCGCCGCTGACCATCTCGTCGACGCCGCCGACGAACAGCACGTGACGATGGCCCTGTTGCGCCAGATGACGCCCGGCCAGCCAGCCGCCGCGACGGTTGTCGCAGAAGATCTTGGGTGCGGTCGTGCCCACGACATCCTCGTCCACGACCACGCAGCGCGGAAGGTGGTTGATCTTCTGGGCCAGCCTGTCGGTGCCGGCATGGTTGGTGACGAAGATCAGCCCGTCGGCATGGCCGGTCCGCACCAGGTCAAGATAGGAGAGTTCGCGTTCTGGAGAGTTCAGCGTCGCATAAAGCGCCAGTGCCAGCCCCATGTCGCTTGCTTCGGCCTCGACGGCGCCGACCAGCGCGGCAAAGAACGGGCTGGAGATGTCGGGAACGATCAGGGCGATCGTGTCCGACCGCCCGAGACTCAGGCGCCGCGCATGGGGATTGGGCGTATAGTTCAGGGTGCGGATCGCCGCATCGATCAGGGACGCAGTCCGTTCGGGCAGCTCCAGCGAGCCGTTCAGATAGCGCGACACCGTCGCCTTGGAGACGCCAGCCGCTGTCGCAACATCCTGAAGATTGGCCAAGCGAGTCCCCTAAAGCTTATAAAGCGGTTTAGTAAACTGGTTTATAAAGCTGACGATGCCGTGGTGATTTCAGTCTGTAAAGATAATTTTAAGGGGTTGGCACATGTCGCCGGTTTTTTCAGCAGCGCCCGATGTGCAAGTCGATCGTCGCGATCCTGCACGCCCTGTCCTATACATGTCCTTGTTGCGGTGCGACATGCCGGCGATGCCGTGTGCCGGGAACCGCCCGTGCGATCCTTGTGTGAACCTGAGGGTGACGGGCGTCGATCCGTTGGACTGCGTGCTTTCGAACTTGGTCTGGCTCATGCCGTGCGCGTCGCGGGATGACGCCAGGACGAAAATGGTGGTCATGCACTAGATCGGGCGCCCTGTCCGCGTCAGACGCAACCGATCTGCGTCACGACGACAACACCTCCGTTCCGCACCGAGAGACTGCAAGGCAACCTTGTCATCCCCTTCATGCGCAAGGCGTTACCACATGTCGCACTCCACCCTGAGGCAACGGACTCCTTCAAGGATCGCCGCCCCACGTTGCCGCACAGGCGATAGAGCAAATCTCACTCGATCCGGGAAATCCCCAAGGAATTCCGCGCCGCGCACCATGCGCCTGCGCAGATTTCTCAGGAACGATGCGCCCGCGTAACGCTTGACCCCAGTATTTCAAGACCAAGAGGGCAAAGCATGAAAAGACTGGCACAGCATCTGGGCCTGCGGGTCGATCCCACGATCTTCTTCATATCGGCAGGCCTCAGCCTGATCTTCGTCGTCCTGCTGGTGGCGATGCCCGGTCCCATCGGGGCCGCGTTTTCCGTCAGCCGGGCCTGGATCGTGACCAACCTGGGCTGGTTCTTCATCCTTGCGGTGAACGTCTGGCTGGGCTTTCTGATCTATGCGGCGATGTCGCGCCACGGGCATATCCGTCTTGGGCCGCGCAACTCCCGGCCCGAATACTCCAACCTCTCGTGGTTCACGATGCTGTTCGCGGGCGGCATCGGCACGGTGCTGATGTTCTGGGGCGTGGCAGAGCCGATCAGCCATTATCAGTCGCCGCCCCTGCCGGGGGTCGAACCCTTCACCCTGACCGCGGCCCAGGATGCCATCGCGATATCGCTCTATCACCTTGCGCTGCACACCTGGACGATCTTTGCCCTGCCCGGGCTAGCCTTCGCCTATTTCATCAACCGCTATGACCTGCCCGTCAGGGTCAGTTCCGTCTTCTACCCGCTGCTGCGCGAGGGGATCTATGGCCCCGCGGGCAAGACTATCGACATCGTCTCCATCCTGGGCACGCTGTTCGGGGTCGCGGTCTCGCTCGGCCTCGGCTCGTCGCAGGTCGCGGCGGGATTATCGGCGCTGTTCGGCTGGTCGAACGACACCGGGTTGCGCCTTGCGATCCTGGGCAGCCTGACGATCGTCGCCACGATCTCGATCGTCGCCGGCTTGGACAAGGGGGTGAAGCTGCTGTCGAACGTCAACATCGGCATGGCCGTCGGCCTGATGCTGTTCGTGCTGGTGACCGGATCGACCCTGTTTCTTCTGCGCGGCGTCGTCGAGACGATCGGCCTGTACCTGTCCAACCTGCCGCGCCTGGCCTTCTGGAACGACATGCTGCACGGCGGCGGGATGGATACCGGCGAATGGGGCTGGCAGGGCGACTGGACGGTGTTCTACTGGGCCTGGACGGTCACCTGGTCGCCCTTCATCGGCCTGTTCGTGGCGCGGATCTCCCGCGGGCGCACGGTCCGCGAATTCGTCTTCGGCGTCCTGCTGGCGCCATCGCTGTTCACCGTCATCTGGTTCGCGATCTTCGGCTGGCAGGCGATGGCCATCGACGGACTGGGAGAGGCGGCGCGTGCCGCGATGGGCCCCGCCGCGGGCAGCATCAGCAACGCCGTCAGCGAATCCGTCCCGCTGGCGATGTTCGCCTTCTTTGCGGAACTGCCTTGGGCACCGCTGATGCAGGGGCTGGCCGTGCTGGTCGTGGCGATCTTCTTTGCCACTTCGTCGGATTCGGCGTCGCTGGTCGTGGACATGCTGTGTACGGGAACGGCGGAACCCGGACCAGTCCGCCAGCGTGTCTTCTGGGGCCTGGCCGAAGGCGCCATCGCCGGAACGCTGATCCTGCTGGCAGGAGAGGCCGGGCTGACGGCCCTGCAGGAGGTGATCACGGTCGTGGGGCTGCCGATCTTCCTGCTGGTCTCGATGATGATCCCGGCCCTGATCCGCGGGTTCGCCGCAGAGGAGATCGACCACATCACGATCGGCAAGCGTCCCGCACTGAGCGAGTTCGACCCCGCCGCCACCGACGAGGCCGACGCCCCGGCCAGGTGACGGGTCGCCCCGTCCCCGGCCGAACGCCCGCGGTTCAGTCGCGGGCGTTCGCCTTGCGCAGCCGCCACAGGCTGGCGCCCAGCACGATGATCGCCATGATGGCATCCGATTTGGGCGTCGGCGCATCCGTTGCGTCACGGCCTGTCCCGGACACGCCGATGGCCTTCTGGCCCGACGACGCGGCGGGCGTCCCGTGACCGGGCGGCGGGGTGTCGGCCTTGACGGCATCGCGCTGGCCCATCGGTTCGGGGGCACCCGTGGTCGTGTCCTCGGAGGTCTGCTGTTCGATCTCGGCGTTCAACTCGGCTCCGGCCAGCACGATGAAGGCCGACAGCCACATCCAGGTCAGCAGCATGATGACCCCGCCCAACGTCCCGTACGTCTCGGTATAGTCGTCGAAGTTCTGGACATAGAGCGAGAACGCCGCGGTGCCCAGGATCCACAGGACCGTGGCCGCCACGGCACCGACGCTGACCCACCGCCACTTGGGGTCGGCGCGCGACGGACCAAAGCGATAGATCGCTGCCAGCCCGATCATGGTCAGCATCGCCATCAGCGGCCATTTCAGCCATTCGGCGGCGGTCTCCAGCGTCGGCGACAGCGGCAGGAACGCGATGACCGACGGCAGCACGATCAGCAGCGCGATCGCGACCGCCAGGCCCAGGATGGCGCATACCGTGATCAGAAGCGCGCTGAGATAGAGCTTGATGAAGCCGCGGCCCTCCTCCTCGTCATAGGCGATGTTCAGCCCCTCCATCAGGGTCATGACGCCCTTCATGGCGCCATAGATCGCGATGGCCAGACCAAAGGCCGCGACCAAGCCGGTCGCCGTCTCATCACCGCTGGTGACCTTCAGGACCTGTTCCTGCAGCACCGCCCCGGCGCTTTCCGGGATCAGGGCCATGACCGTGTCCAGCTGGCTGGCGATGTCGGCGGGGTCCAGCACCAGACCCGCGATCGAGATCAGCGCGGCAAGGGCCGGGAACACCGACAGCAGCGCATAGAACGCGATGCCCGCCGACACGACCGAAATGTGGTCGCTGGCGATCTCGTTCTTCACGCGAACAAGGATCTGCTTCCATTCCGCCATGGAAAATCGTGTCGGAGAGGCTGTCCCCTTCTGGTCTGTCGAAAGGGTCGTCTTGGTACGGGGCACGTGGTTCTCCAGCGCTGTAATGGGCAGGGTCGGCAGGTCCGAAAGCTCACGAATCTGTCATCTGTGCAGACGTAAGGCAATCACCGCGACCGGGGTTCCTTGCGCGATCGATGCCCTGCCCGACCGTTGCCCGGTCGCACCGTTCCGCCGCCGCCGACGATCGGACAGAAACGGGTGACCTGTGTCTGTCTGGCCTGTCCCCGACTGCTGTCACGACCGGGGGGTGCCGCTGCCGGGCCGTGGGTGACGTGACCTGCCGTCGGGGTGATCAGGCAAAGAGCTGGAACATTCACGCCATCCCCTTGTTGGACCCCTGCTCGATCACGGGCCCAGAACACAAGGAAAGGCCCGCCCATGCATCGTCGTCCCGACACGCCACCCCTGGTTCCCGGCACCGCGCGCAGGTCGCGGAACCGCGCCTGATGCGCCGTTACACCGCCGCACACGCTGCCCCCGACGGCGTCCAGCCACCACGCACCCTGGTGGATCGCCGGAACCAACGCCCCCGCGGCCAGACGCCGCCCATGCGGGCCATCTGACCGAACACCATGATCGCGGCGCCGGACCATCGGTGCCGCACAGCTTTGGGAAAGGACCGTCATGCCCCATCATGATCATCTCGACCACATCCGCCACACGCCCCGGCCGCCCGCATCCGGCATCGGTCTGGGCGCGGTGCTGGGCATCTTCCTGGCCGCTGCCGGAACCGGCTATCTGCTGACCCGCCAGCCCGAACGTCGTCCCGCCGACAACGCCCCCCGGCGCGCTGCCAAGCACGGGCCGTCGGGCCGCTTTGCGCTGACCGGCCGCACCGTGACCATCGCCCGCCCCCGCGACGAGATCTATGCCTTCTGGCGCCAGTTCGGGAACCTGGCCGGCGTGATGGAGAACGTCCACGCCGTCTCGACCGAGGGCGACGTCACCCGCTGGACCCTGCGCGGCCCGGGCAGCGACATCACCCTGCGCACCCGCATCACCGAGGATCGCCCCGGCGACGTCATCGCATGGGCCTCGACCGATGGCTCGGATATCGAGACCACCGGCCGGGTGCTGTTTCGCGATGCGCCGGGCAATCGCGGCACCGAGGTCACAGCGCTGATCGCCTATGTGCCGCCGATGGGCGCGCTTGGCCGCGTCGTGGCCAAGCTGTTCCAGGCGGACCCCGCGATCCAGGGGCGACGCGACCTGAAGCGCCTGAAGATGTTCCTCGAGACCGGCGAGATCGCCACCCCCCTCAACCGCAGACAGGAGGCCTGATCCATGCGCGCACTGACATGGCACGGCAAGCACGACGTCCGCGTCGAGACGATGCCCGACCCCCAGATCGTCAACCCCCGCGACGCGATCATCCAGGTCACCTCGACCGCGATCTGCGGGTCCGACCTGCACCTGTTCGACGGGGTGATCCCCGGCATGCAGGCGGGCGACATCCTGGGCCACGAATTCATGGGCCGGGTCGTCGATGTCGGCCCCGGCAGCACGCTGAAGGTCGGCCAGCGCGTCGTGGTGCCCTTCACCATCTCCTGCGGGTCGTGCTTCTTCTGCCAGCGGGCGCAGTTCTCGGCCTGCGACAACTCGAACCCCGCCGACAAGCAGGACCTGACCGAAACCATGTTCGGCCATGCGGCGGCGGGCCTGTTCGGCTACAGCCACCTGACGGGCGGCTATCCGGGCGGACAGGCGGAATATGTCCGCGTGCCGTTTTCCGACGTGGGCCCGATCGTCATTCCCGAAGGCATGGACGATGACGACGTCCTGTTCCTCTCCGACATCCTGCCCACCGGCTGGATGGCCGCGGACAATGCCGACATCGAAGCCGACGACACCGTCGTGGTCTGGGGTTGCGGCCCGGTTGGGCTGTTCGCGATCCAGGCTGCCCGGCTGATGGGCGCGGCCCGCGTCATCGCCATCGACCACTATCCCAACCGCCTGGCCCTGGCCCGCCGGATGGGGGCCGAGGTGATCGACTTCAAGCAGACCTCGGTGCTGGAGGCGGTCATGGAGATGACCGGCGGCATCGGTGCGGACGCGGTCATCGACGCGGTCGGGATGGAGGCGCACGGCTTTGCCCTGGATACGGTGATGGACAACCTCAAGCAGGCCGTGGGCGTCGGTGCGGACAGCGGCCACGCCCTGCGCGAGGCGCTGATGGCGGTGCGCAAGGGCGGCCGCGTGTCGGTCCCCGGCGTCTATGGCGGCTTCATGGACAAGTTCCCGCTTGGCGCGCTGATGCAGAAGGGGCTGCAGCTGCGCACCGGACAGACCCATGTGCAGGCCTATACCCACGACCTGCTGCGCCGCATCCAGGAGGGAGAGCTGGACACGACCTTCATGATCTCTCACCGCCTGCCGCTGGAGGAGGCCGCCAAGGGCTATGAGGGGTTCCGCTGGAACCAGAACGACTGGACCAAGGTCGTCCTCAAGACCTGACGCCCGTTGCGGCCGCCGGCAGGCATTGCCGGACCGGAACCGCGTCCCCGGATCGTCGTGCCCCTTGCCCGGGCGCCCCGATCCGGGGACAGTCGTTTCCCGAAGGCCCTGTCCGATGCCACCCCTGCCCCGGCATTCGGGGTCACCTGTTCCACGGAATGGACGATGCCCATGCTTCCGCTTCTGCGATCCCTTGCGCTGGTGTTTCTGGCCGCGATGTCCCTTGGTCCCGCGACCGCGCAGGACGCGACGTTCGAGACGTCCGCCCTGAACCCCGGCCTTGGCACGCCACCGGACCGGATCAACCGCGAGACGCCCCGCGCCACCATGGCCAGTTTCCTGCGCGCGGCCGAGGACGAGGACTGGGAGGCGGCGGCGCATCTGCTGGATCTGGGCGAACTGCCGGTCGATCGGCAGGCCGAGCTTGGGCCGCGCCTGGCCCATCAGCTTTACGACGTGATCGACCGCAAGGTCGTCCTGGACTGGTCGACCCTGCTGGACCGCCCCGACGCCCTGCAAAGCCAAGGCGGCGACACCGAGGCGATGGCCGGATCGCCGCGCCGATCGCTGCTGCTGCGCGACCTGCCCATGGACCCCGTCCCGGCCGAGATCCGCCTCAACCGCGTCCAGCCTGACGGTGCCGACCAGCCCCTGTGGGTCTTTCCCGCCGAAACCGTCCGCGATGTCCCTGCCCTGCATGCCGATTACGGCCCGTCGCGGTTCGAACTGTCCCTGCCCCCAAGCATGCGGGAAAAGACGCTTGGCGGCCTGATGCGATGGGAATGGATCGGCCTGCCCATCCTGATCGCGGCCGCGGTGCTGCTCAGCTGGATCGTGCACCGCACGCTCAAGGTGCTACGCCATCACGCCCGCGGGCAGATCGCCACCGGGATCCTGGCGGCATCGTCCAAGCCGCTGATCATCGCCAGCGTCACCGCGCTGGTCTGGTGGGTCACGGGCAACATCTTCGTCTTTTCGGGCCGCATCGACGTCTTCGTCACGCCGGCCATCGCAACGGGCGTGGTCACGGCGCTGCTGCTGTTCATCGTCGGCAGCGTCGAGGCCCTGCTGAACGGCCTGGTCGCCCCCGGAGAGGACGTGGACCTGACCGCCGCCGAACAGGCCGAGGCCCGCATCCTTGCGACGCGACTGAACGCCGCGCGCCGGGTGCTGGTGGTGGTGGTGTTCCTGATCGGGACCGGCGTCGTCCTCTCCTCGGCCGACCTGGCGGCCAATCTGGGGCTGTCGCTGCTGACATCTGCGGGGGCGTTGACCATCGTGCTGGGCTTTGCCGCGCGCAACGTGCTGGCCAACATCATGGCCTCGCTGCAGATCGCGTTGAACCAGTCCGCGCGCGTGGGCGACCGGGTCGTCTACAAGGGAGAGCTGTGCCATGTCGAACGCATCAACATGACCTTCGTCCAGCTGCGCAACTGGGACAGCACCCGCCTGATCGTCCCGGTCGAGGAATTTGCGTCCGAAACGTTTTCGAACTGGACCCTGCAGGACCCGGCGATGCTGCGCGTGCTCAAGCTGAAGCTGGACCCGCGGGCGGATATCGACATGCTGCGCCGGACATTCAAAGAGGTTCTGAACCACGTCGCCACGCTGGAGATCGGCCAGAACCTGGGCGATCTGGACGATTCCAGCGTCAGCGTCGCCGATCAGGACATCTTCGGGATCCTGGTCTGGTTCAGCATCCCGTGCCGCGACCCGAACACCTCGTGGGAGGTCGCCTGCGCGGTCCGCGAACGCCTGCTGGCCGAAGCCGCGCGGATCGAGCGCGAGACCGGCAACCCGGTCTTCCCCTCCCCCGTCGCCGCCGGGGCCGCCTGACCTCATGCGCTACAGCGTCCGTTGACGTTGCGCTGAACGGGCGCCGCTTTCGGCAAGGCGATGCCGCCCGCGGGAAAGGCCAGTGTTTTGTCGCGGGCAATGCGCATTCGACTGTTCGCATGCTTGGACTGGATGCTGGAAACTGCCTGCGATGCTGTCGTTCCAGCTCGCCATCATATCGGTGCTTTGCGCGATCGTGCCGTCCAAGCTGCCAGTCGATACGGCCTTCATCGAACAGGCTTGCATCGTCGGGACAGCGACCCGCGTCGAATTCGACGAATGACGCGCGCGGCCAGCCACGTTGCCGCAATACGTGACGGGAGGCAACAGAACCCGGGTACGGATCAGGCTCGTGACGGAGCTTCGTCTTATCAAAGTTGCTTCGCAACGGTTTGACCGACTGTATCCATGCTCACCGACCGCGAGGCTACTGGACGCAAAGCATTTGATGAACGGTTGGACTTGGACGCACAATCGTATACACCAACAGACGCTTATGACAACAACCTCGGCCTTCTCGACCCGCCAAATCCGCCACATTCCGACGCAAGCCAGTACCATTGACGCTTCTGGACGCCCCGACTGCGGCGTCCAGACGTGTCAGGTCAATCAGTTGGACGATGCCGACAGGCCTGCGGGCGCATCGTTGCCCGTCACGCCCTCGATCTTGTCATGGGTGGAGGGCACGCCCGCCTTCTCGCGGCGCGTGTCGTTGTAGATCGCCTTGAGCAGGGCGACCGCCATCAGCGCCATGACGACCGAAAACGGCAGCGCACCGATCACCATCGCCGTCTGGATCGCGGTCGTCCCCCCGGAGATCAGCAGCCCGGCCACGACCATCGCCAGCGCCACGCCCCAGAACAGGACATGCGGCCGGGATTTCGGCCCCTCGTCGCCTGCGGCGTTGATGGTGTTCACGATCAGCACGGCCGAATCCGCAGAGGTGACCAGAAAGGTCAGCAGCAGCACGACGATCAGCGCGGCCATGCCCCAGGCCAGCCAGTCCCCGATCGGGGCCAGCATGAACTCGGTCATCGCAAAGATCTTGTCGCCGTTCGCAGCATCGAAGATCACGCCGTTGGCGCTGCCGTTCATCTCCAGGTCGATGGCCGTGCCGCCCGCCCAGGAGAACCAGACGAAGCACATCAGCGCCGGGACGATCAGCGCGCCCAGCACGAATTCCCGCACCGTCCGCCCGCGCGAGATCCGCGCCAAGAACAGCCCCACGAACGGCGCGAAGGCGATCCACCACGCCCAGTAGAACACCGGCCACCAGCCCTGCCACTGGGCCAGCAGGAACGCCTCGGACCCCTCGACGCCGTCGGATCGGAAGACGTTCACGCTCATCTGCGGCAGGGCGACGACATAGTGCCACAGCCCCGTGAACATCGCGTTGAAGCCGAACCAGGTCGCCCCGAAGATGATCAGGAAGCCCAGCAGGATGATGGACAGAACCATGTTGATGTTGGACAGCCACTTGATGCCCTTGCCCACGCCCGACAGCGCCGACAGCGTCGACAGCCCCATGATGACCAGCAGCGCGACGACGATGCCGGTGGTGGTCGCGGCCCCGTCCGCATCGGCCAGCCCGCCGATGCCGATCCGGCCCAGCCCCGCGACCAGCTGATCGACGCCGAAGCCAAGCGTCTGCGCGACGCCCAGGATGGTCGCAACCACGGCCACGATGTCGATGACATGGCCAAGCGGCCCCGACAGGCGCTGACCGAACAGCGGCGTCAGCCCCGACCGGATGGTCAGCGGCAGGCCGCGGCGATAGCTGAAATAGGCCAGCGACAGGCCGCACACCGCATAGCATGCCCACGCGCTGAACCCCCAGTGCAGGAACGACCACTTGAACGCCATCGCGACGTTGTCGGCGCCGCCGGGGGTGGTCAGGCCCATGATCGATTCCGGGGTCGTGCCCAGATGCGTGACCGGTTCGGCCACGGCCCAGGTCAGCATGCCCACGCCGATCCCCGCCCCGAACATCATCGAGAACCACGAGAACCGGGTGAATTCTGGCTGGTCGTCGTCCAGCCCCAGGTTCAGCCGCCCGGCTGCAGGCCATGCCGCCAGCGCCAGGCAGACGACGATGAAGAACGCCACGACCCAGGTGTACCAGGCCGCAAAGTTCTGCAGGATGAAACCGTTCAGCCCGGTCAGGATCGCGCCCGACTGGATCGGCCAGAAGATGGCCCAGACCACGATGACCGAGATGATGATCTTGGCCGGCACCGTCACGGCGATCGAGAATCCGTTGTAGAACCCCCCGGTGGTGGTGTTGATGTTCAGCTCTGTCAGAGGGGGGCTGATCTTTTCGTCATTCGACACCGCATGTTCCTTTGTCGTTTCCAGGCCTTCGTTCCGATCGGTCCCTGTCGGCCCCGCCATCGTCCGTCGGACAACCGCCTGATCCGCCAAAATCCTCAGCGTCGTGCCAGCACGTCGCGCATCGCGGCGACCAGCGGGGCCGCGATGCCGCCCGTCTCCCATGCGTAAAGCGATGCGACCATCGCAGGTTCCGCCCCAAAGAGCATGCTGCGCCGCAGATCGCGCCCGACCGCCGCCCGCACCGGCAGCAGAGAGATGCCCAGACCGGCCTCGACCGCGGTCACGACGTTCGACAGGCTGCTGCCCGAAAAGGCCACGTACCAGCGCCGTCCAAGGTCCTCGGCCCGGCGGAACATCTGGTCGCGATAGAGGCCCCCCGGCGGGAAGGTCACGAAGGGCAGCGGATCGGGGGCGTCGGGGGCGCCCGGTCCCTGGAACCAGCCGATGGGTTCGGGGACGCTGGCGCGGCAGTCGGGTTCGGGCGCGGTCTCCTTGACCACGATGATGTCGAAATCGCCGTCGCGATAGCCGCGCGTCAGGGCAAGGCTGAGGCCCGCGGTCACGTCCAGCCGCACCCGGCGGTGCGTTGCGGAGAAATCGGCGAACAGCCGGGCCATGTCGGGGGTCATGATGTCCTCGGCCAGCCCGATGCGCAGCGACACGCTGCCCGACGGATCGCCAAGCGCCAGCGTCGCCTCATCCTGCAGCGCCAGGATGCGGCGCGCGTACCCGGTCAGCCGCTCTCCGGCCGCGGTCATGCGAACGGGGCGGGCGTCGCGGTCCAGCAGCGGCTGGCCCAGCTGATCCTCCAGCCGCGATATCTGCTGGCTGATGGTCGATTGCGACATGTTCAGCTGTTCGGCGGCGCGGGTGAAGCTGCCATGGTCGATCACCCCCACAAGGGCACGCAGCAGGCGGGGATCGATCATCCGATTCATGCATGAATCCTATTCGAACATTTAATTTCTTGATACGCCTGTGCCGGTCTAGATTTTCCCGAACCGCCAGCAAAGGGGAAAGACGATGACGAACCGCAGACAATTCCTGTGCCGCACCGGCGGCATCATGACGGCGGGCGCCACGCTTGGGCTTGCTCCCGTCCATGCCGCCGCACCGGACCAGACCGGCGTGTCGGACATCCCGCATGATCACTACCTGCTGACCGACGTGCTGCTGGAGACGGGCGTTGAGCGCGACGGCGACACGGTGGTCGGAACCCGGACCCAGACCCATACGCTGGAGATCAGGGGCGGCCGCATCGCCGCGATCCATGACGCGCCGACCGGCACCCTGCCCCGCTACAGCGCCCAGGGCATGCTGGCGCTGCCACCCATGCGCGACATGCACATCCACCTGGACAAGACCTTCTATGGCGGCCCCTGGCAGGCCCCGCTGCCGCGCAAGGGCAAGACCATCATGGACATGATCGCGCGCGAGGAGGTGCTGCTGCCCCAGCTGCTGCCGACCTCGCAGGAGCGCGCCGACCAGCTGATCCAGCTGCTGTTGTCGCACGGCACGACGACGGCGCGCAGCCATTGCAACATCGACCCGGTCAGCGGCCTGAAAAGCCTGGAGCACCTGAACCTGGCCCTTGCCGCGCGCAGGGACGATTTCGACTGCGACATCGTCGCCTTTCCCCAGCACGGCCTGCTGAATTCGGATGTCGACGGGCTGATGCGGGACTCGATGGACCTGGGCGTGACGCATGTCGGGGGGCTTGACCCGACCAATGTCGACGGCGCGATGGAGGCATCGCTGGACGCGATGTTCCAGATCGCGCTGGACCACGACAAGGGCGTGGACATCCACATCCATGAATCGACCCCGGCCGGCATCGCCGCGCTGCATTACATGGTCGACACGGTCGAAGCGAATGCCGCGCTGCGCGACCGGGTGACCTTCAGCCACGCCTTTGCGTTGGCCAAAATGGACGAAGGCGCGCTGGACGAACTGGCGGGCCGCATGGCCGCACAGGGGATCAGCGTCGCCACCAGCGTGCCGATCGGAAAATCGGTGATGCCCCTGCAGGTCCTGCGCGACAAGGGGGTGGCGATCATGGCGGGCACCGACAGCGTCATCGACCACTGGTCGCCCTTCGGCACCGGGGACATGGTCGACAAGGCCAACCTCTATGCCCAGCTTTACGCGGGCAGCGACGAGGAAAGCCTGTCGCGGTCCCTGTGGATCGCCACGGGCGACGTCCTGCCGCTGAACGCGCAGGGCGAACGGGTCTGGCCCGCCGTCGGCGACGCCGCAGGGTTCGTTCTGACCGAGGCCAGCTGTTCGGCCGAGACGGTGGCCCGATGCTCGGCCCGCCACGCGACGTTCCACAAGGGGCGGCTGGTGTCCGGGCGGGTCCGCACCGCCTGAGGCGCGCGTCCCTGGCCGCCGCTTAGGCCAGATCGGCGGCCAGGGCCCGGATCACCGCCAGGACCCGGTCCAGCCGGGCGCTTGGCGGATGGCCGCGGGGGATGATCGTCCACAATTCGTGGTGGCGGCGTTGCGGCAGGGCCGCGATGCGTAGGCGGTCCGCCTGAGAAAAGGCCGCAAGCCCGCTGCGCGGCAGCAGCGTATAGCCGACGCCCTGCGCCACCGGCGCCGGGATCTGGCCGATCTGGTTCACGCGGCTGCGCACGCGCAGCCTGTCGGCGCCGTCGAATTCGTCGGAAAAGTTCAGCGCGAACAGATCGTCGGCATAACGGTGGCAATCCGGGTGATCGATCAGCCCAAGCGCCTGCAGGTCGGCCAGGCCCGACGGCACCGCATGTCCCGCGGGCAGCACCAGGCACAGCTCCTCCTGCCCGATGCGATCGGCTGCGATGCGGGGATGGCGCGGGTCGCGGTCGGTCACCCCCAGATCGAACCGCCCGTCCAGCACCCCCTCCAGGACGCGTGCCTGCGGCGCGGCCTCGACATGGATGGACAGGCGCGGGGCGGATTGCATCAGCGCTATGGCATGCGGATAGAACAGCATCGCAAAGCTGCCCGAACAGGCGACGCGCACCAGCCCGGCATCCGGCCGGTCCGGGGCGATCGCCTCGCGCAGGGCGCGTTCCTGGGCCCGGCGCGCCAGCCCCAGATCGCGCAGGCCAGCCCCGGCGGCGGTCAGCGTGAACCCCTTGCCCGCCTGCACGATCAGCGGCTGGCCCAGCTGCTGTTCCAGCTTTCGCAGATGCTGGGACACGCCCGGCTGCGTCATGTTCAACCGCTGCGCCGCACGGGTGAAATGCCCCTCCTCGGCCAGGACGGTGAAGGTCTCGATCCAAGTGGCGTTCAGCATCGTCGATAACAGTTCGTATGGATCATCATGCGGAATGATAATTTCACATGCGGGCATCGCCTGTCTAGATCGGATGGACCAGACACAGGAGACTGCCATGACCCCCACCCCCCGCACCTTTTCCCATATCGGCCTGTCCGTCCCCGACCTGGACGCGGCCGTCGCGTTCTATTCCGGCGTCCTTGGATTCTATGTGCTGATGCAGCCCAGCACCGTGACCGAGGATGACAGCGCCATCGGCGTGATGTGCACCGACGTCTTCGGCCCCGGTTGGGATCGTCTGCGCATCGCGCATCTGTCCACCGGCGACGGGATCGGGATCGAGCTGTTCGAGTTCGCGGGCAACCACGCCGCCGCCGACAATTTCGACTTTCGCCGCCACGGCACGTTCCATTTCGCGATCCAGGACCCGGACCTGGAGGGGCTTCTGGCCCGCATCGTCGCCGCAGGCGGCAGGCAGCGGATGACGGTGCGCGAATATTTCCCCGGCGAAAAACCCTATCGGATGGTCTATGTCGAGGACCCATTCGGCAACGTGTTCGAACTCTACAGCCACAGCTATGAGCTGACCTATTCGGCAGGCGCCTATTCCTGATCGGACCGGGCGGCCGCGTCCTGACGCGGCTGGCAGAAGGCGGCATAGAGGGCCTGCATCAGCACGTCCAGGTCGGGGTCGCTGATGCGGTAGTGGATGGTCTGCCCCTCGCGGCGGGTGGCGACCATCCCGGCCTCGCGCAGGCGGGCCAAATGCTGGCTCAGCGCGGACTGGCCCAGGCCCACCGCCGCCTGCAGCGCGCCGACCGGGCGTTCGCCCTTGGCCAGTTCGCACAGGATCAGCAGGCGTTTCGCATTGGCGACCAGCGCCAGCCGCGCCGCGACGTGGTCGGCCATGTCCTGCAGCGCCACGACGGAGGGATCGGGGAGGTCGTCCAATATATTAGCTTTGACTTATTTAGAGGGATCGAATATACAGCTTAGCAGACGCGCCAACCGGCGCAATCCCCGCTGACAGGACAGGCCGACATGCTGACCGAAACGACCTTCACCCCCTGGGCCTCGCTTGGCGGCGGCATCCTGATCGGGATCAGCGCCGTGATGGTGATGGGCCTGTTCGGAAAGATCGCCGGCATCGCGGGCATCACCCAAGGCGCGCTGGCACTGCCCGGTGCCGCGCGCGACCGCGACTGGCGGATCGCCTTCGTGCTGGGGCTGATGGCCGCGCCGCTGGCGATCCTGGCCCTGGGCGGGACGGTCGTGCAGACGGTGCCCGCGAACCTGGGGCTGATGATCGCCGCGGGGCTGCTGGTCGGGACGGGGACCGCGCTTGGGTCGGGCTGCACCTCGGGGCACGGGGTCTGCGGGCTGGCACGGCTGTCGGGACGCTCTCTGGCGGCGGTCGCGACCTTCATGGCGGCGGGGTTCGTCACCGTGTTCGTGCTGCGCCATGTGATCGGGGGGCTGTGATGCGCGCGTTGTGGGGATTCCTGGCCGGGCTGGTCTTTGGCTTGGGGCTGATCGTGTCGGGCATGGCCGACCCGGCCAAGGTGCAGAACTTTCTGGACTTGGCCGGGGCGTGGGACCCCAGCCTAGCGTTCGTGATGGGCGGCGCGACCGTGACCGCCTTCATCGGCTATCGGCTGGTCTGGCGGCGCGCGGCGCCGGTCCTGAACCCGACCTTCGACGTGCCGACCAACCGCCGGATCGACCGCCCGCTGCTGACCGGCGCGGCGCTGTTCGGCGCGGGCTGGGGAATCGGCGGGTTCTGCCCCGGCCCCGCCCTGACCGCCCTGCCGCTGCTGGCGCCGGGCACCCTGGCCTTCGTTCCGGCGATGATACTGGGGCTCTGGATCGGCGCCCGCCTGAAATCCGCACCCGTCCTGAGGGCACCCGCATGAGCCTGCTGAAAGACCGCGTCGTCCGCCATTCCCCGTCCACCGGCGCGAACAGCCCGGATGTCTGGGGCATCTACGAACCCGATACCGGGTCGATCCAGTATGTCTGCGCCGACCCGGCCACGAAACAGGCCGCGCTGATCGACGTGGTCTGGAACCTGGACCCCAAGCATTACCGCTTTTCGACCGGCAGCATGGACCAGGTGCTGGCGCTGGTGGCCGAACAGGGGCTGACGGTGGCCTGGGTGCTGGACACGCATCCGCATGCCGACCACGTCATGGCCTCGGCGCAGCTGGGGCGGCGGACGGGGGCGCCCACCGCCATCGGCGACCGGGTCGGCGACATCGCCCGCATCTGGGCGGGGCTGTACAACCTGCCCCAGGCCTTTGATGCGGCCCGCGACTTTGACCGCCTGCTGGCACCCGGAGAGACGATCGCCCTGGGCGATCTGTCCATCCGGGTGATGCTGTCGCCGGGGCACACGCTCGGCTCGGTCACCTATGTCTGCGGTGATGCGGCCTTTACCCATGACACGCTGATGCAGCCCGATGCCGGCACCTCGCGCGCGGATTTCCCGGGCGGCGACAGCGGCCAGCTGTGGGCGTCGATCCAGGAGATCCTGTCCCTGCCGGGCGACACGCGCCTATTCGTGGGCCACGACTATGGCACCAAGGACCGCGACGCGCCGCAATGGGAGGCGACCGTGGCCCGCCACCGGGCCGAGAACCGCCACGTCCGCGACGGCACCCGGCGCGAGGAGTGGATCGCCCTGCGCGACGCCCGCGACGCGACGCTGCCCCTGCCCGACCGGATCATGGCGGCGCTGCAGATCAACCTGCGCGGCGGCCGCCTGCCCCCGGCAGAGGATGACGGCCACCATTACCTCAAGGTTCCGGTCAACCGGTTCTGATCACCCGGCGGGCCGGTTCGGCCCCTGTGTGCAGCGCGGTCCAGGCGTCGTATTGCGACAGGAAGACCCGACCCGTCAGCTGCTGAAGGAAATCGCAGGTCTTCAGGCGGTCCATCACCGGGCCCTTGACCTCGGACAGGTGCAGCGTGACGCCCATCGTCGCCAGGCGGTGGGCGATGGCCTCCAGGCTTTCCAGCGCGCTCAGGTCGATGTCGCTGATGGCCGAACACATCAGCACCACGTGCTTGACCTCGCAATCGGGGGTCACGCGGTCGGCGACGTAATCCTCCAGAAAGCGGGCATTGGCGAAATACAGGCTTTCGTCGATGCGCAGGGTGACCAGGGCCGGATCGGTCAGCACGTCGTGGCGCAGGATGTTTCGGAAATGCTGGGTGCCGGGGACCAGCCCGACCTCGGCCACGTGCGGGCGCGAGGATTTGTACAGGTGCAGCACGATGGACAGGATGACGCCCGCAGACACGCCCGCCTCGACCCCCACGCCAAGCGTCACCACGATCGTCGCCGCCACCGCGATGAAGTCGGCGCGGGAATAGGCCCAGGCCCGGCGCAGGATCGCAAGATCGACCAGCGACAGCACCGCCACGATGATCGTCGCGGCCAGCGTCGCGATGGGCAGGTGATAGATCAGCGGCGTCAGCGCGACGGCGGCGACCGCCAGGCCCACCGCGGTGAAGGCCCCCGCCGCCGCGGTCGCCGCGCCCGCGTCGAAGTTCACGACGGACCGCGCGAACCCGCCCGTGACCGGCATGCCGCCCGTGAAGGCCGCGCCCAGGTTCGCCGCCCCCAGGCCGATCAGCTCCTGGTCGGGGTCAATGCGCTGGCGTCGCTTGGCGGCCAGGGTCTGCGCGACCGATACCGATTCCACGAACCCGATGACCGAGATCAGCGCCGCGGGAACCAGCAGCATGCCGATCAGATCGGCCGACAGCGGCGGCAGCGTCAGGGGCGGCAGGCCCTGCGGCACCGTGCCCACGATGCGCACGCCCATCTGGTCCAGGCCCAGCCACCGGACCGCCAGCGTGCTGACCACCACGGCCAGCACCGGCCCGGCCTTGGTCGCGATGTCGGCGGCGCGGGCGCCCAGGCCCATGCGGCGCAGCAGCGGCCGCAGCCCGCGGCGGACCCAGAACAGGAACGCCGTCGCCGCCACGCCGATGCAGGCGGTGACCGGGTTGACCTGGGGCAGGCCCCGGACCAGCGACGCGATCATCTGCGGCAGGGTGTGGCCACCCGCGCCGATGCCCAGGACGTGGCCCAGCTGGCTGGTGGCGATCAGGATGCCCGACGCGGTGATGAAGCCCGCGATCACCGGATGCGACAGGAAGTTCGCCAGAAAGCCCAGCTTCAGCACGCCCATCACCACCAGGATCGCCCCCGACAGTCCGGCCAGCGTCAGCGCCGCCGCCGCATAGCCCATCGAGCCCTGCTCGGCGACGGTGCCGATCGCCGCCGCCGTCATCAGCGACACCACCGCCACCGGCCCCACCGCCAGCGCACGGCTGGTTCCGAACACCGCATAGAGGATGATCGGCGCGATCGAGGCATAGAGCCCCGCCTCGGGCGGCAGCCCCGCCAGCAGCGCATAGGCCAGCGATTGCGGGATCAGCATGATCGTCACGATCACGGCGGCCAGCAGGTCGTCCGACAGGGTCCGCCGGTCATAGCTGCGGGCCCAGGACAGGATCGGGAAATAGGCGCGGAAGGGCTTCACCGGCAAGGGTCCGTTCTTAGGGGGCGGAGGTTTTGTTGGGTTTGGCCATCCATTCATGGCCGCGCAGCATGCCGCGCCAGTAGACCGGCGGAAGGATGCGTTCCTTGAGCAGCCATGCAGCGCGGCTTGGGCGCGTGCCGTCGATCAGGGCCTTGGGAAAGCTCGGCAGCAGCTTGCCGCCATAGCCGAACTCGGCCAACACGATCTTGCCGCGCTCGACCGTCAGCGGGCAGGAGCCGTAGCCGTTGTATTGCGCGCAGGCCGGACGACCGTCGATATCGGCCGCGATGTTTTCCGCCACCACCGGTGCCTGGATCCGCGCCGCGGCCGCCGTCTTGGCGTTCGGCGCATTCATCACGTCGCCAAGCGACCAGATGTTGTCATGCGTTTTGTGACGCAGCGTGGCCTGGTCGACGTCCACCCACCCCGCCGCATCCGCCAGCGGCGACACGCGAATGAAATCCGGCGCGGTCTGAGGGGGCGTGACATGGATCATGTCGAATGCGACCTCGACCCGGCGGACAGGCGTGTCGGGTGCCGCGACGTCGAACCACGCGGTGCGCGCCGGGCCGTCGATCCGGACCAGGTTGTGAAAGAAGTTCAGCGTCGCGTCGTATTTTCGCACATAGTTCATCAGCGCGGGGACATAGTCCTTGACCCCGAACAGCACGCCCCCCGCATTCATGAACTGGATGTCGATATCCTTGAGCACCCCGGCCCGATGCCAGGCGTCGCCTGACAGGTACATCGCCTTCTGCGGCGCGCCGGCGCATTTGATCGGCATCGGCGGCTGCGTGAAGATCGCGCGGCCCCGCTTCATCGCCTGGACCAGTTTCCACGTATAGGGCGCCAGATCATAGCGGTAGTTGGACGTGACCCCGTTCTGGCCAAGCGTCTCGACCAGACCGGGGATGCGCGCCCAGTCCAGCTTCAACCCCGGACAGACGACCAGCCTTTCATAGCCCACGACCCGGCACCCTTCCAGGATGACGGCGTTCGACGCGGGCTCGAACGCGGCGACCGCGCCCTTGATCAGCGTGACGCCGGACGGGATCAGCGAGGCCAGATCCTTCGCCGTCTGGTCGGCCGTGAACACACCCGCGCCCACCAGGGTCCACCCGGGCTGATAGTAATGCACGTCGGCCGGGTCGATGATGGCGATGTCCAACCCCGGCTTTCGGGACAGCAGGCTGGCCGCGATCGAAATCCCTGCCGCCCCCGCCCCCACGATCACCACGTCATGGGTCGCATCGGGCCGCGCCACGGGTGTGCGTCCGCCGTTGGCGATGCGTCGGACCACGCCGGACAGGTCGTATCCGGCGGTGCTGGTGGCCGCCAGGATCTGCGGCAGCGGCATGTCGTCGGCCTGCGCCAGCGACCACAGCGTGGCCGACCGCGTCCCCGACCGGCAATAGGCCAGCACCGGCCCCGGCATGGCGCGCAGGGCGGATCGAAAGGCCTCGACGTCGTCGTCGCCGACCATGCCCCCGCTGATCGGAATGTAGCGTGCCTGCATTCCGGCAGCATGGGCCGCGGCCTCGATCTCGGCAAAGGTCGGCTGATCGGCGCCTTCGCCGTCCGGACGGTTGGCGATGATCGCGCGATAGCCGTGGGCCTTCAGCGCAGGAATGTCCTGCGGGGTGATCTGGGGCGACACCGCGAATTGCGGCGAAAGGGTCCTGGGGTCCATCTGTTCCTCCCTGAACGTCTGGAGATGGCGGGGTCAGAGGCCGTTGACCGGCACCTTGAGCATGGGACGCCCATCCTTGTCGGTGGGCATGACGCCTGCGCGCATGTTGACCTGCAGCGAGGGAATGATCAGCTGCGGCACCGCCAGCGTGGCGTCGCGTGCGGTGCGAAAGGCCACGAATTCCGCGCGCGTCTTGCCGCCACCGACATGGATGTTGTGGGCGCGTTCCTCGGCCACGGTGGTCTCCCACCGGATCTCGCGGCCGTTGGGGCCGTAATCGTGGCACATGAACAGCCGGGTCGCGTCGGGCAGCGACAGCACCTTCTGGATGCTGTCATAAAGGACGCCCGCATCGCCGCCCGGAAAATCGGCCCGCGCGGATCCGCCATCGGGCATGAACAGCGTGTCGCCCACGAATGCCGCATCGCCCATCACATGCGTCATGCAGGCCGGCGTGTGGCCGGGCGTATGCAGGGCCACGACCGGCATCGTGCCCACATGATAGACGTCGCCATCCTTGAACAGCGCGTCGAACTGGCTGCCGTCGCGCTGGAATTCCGTACCCTCGTTGAAGATCTTGCCGAAGGTGTCCTGCACGACCATGATCCCGTCGCCGATCCCGATCCGCCCGCCCAGGGCCGCCTGGATATAGGGCGCGGCGGACAGGTGGTCGGCATGGACATGGGTTTCGATGATCCACTCCAGGGTCAGGCCATGCTCGCGGATATGCGCGATGATCGCATCGGCATGATCATGGGTGATCCGCCCCGCGGCATAGTCGATGTCCATCACCGAATCGACCACCGCACAGGCGGTGGAGCCCGGATCGCGCACGACATAGCTGATGGTATGGGTGGCCGGATCAAAGAACGGGGTCACGACGGGCGCGACGGACATGTCGATCGGATAGTCGGTCATGATGGTCCTCAAGTCGGAAACGGGCGGTATCAACGGCGGCAGGTCCGCATCCCCAGCAGCGTGTAAAGCGGGCAGACCCTGACAGCGGCGGTGATCATCAGCACGACGCCCGCGATGACCGCCATGGCGCGCGGAAGACCGCCTTGAAAGGCGGGCCAACCGCTGGCCAGGGCCACAAGGATCAGGGCCGCCCCCAGCACCAGGCGAAGGGTTCGGTCGGCGGGTCCGATGTTGCGTGTCATGTCGGGATCCCCTTGTTGGCTTTCGACCGTGATACAGGATTTCGCCACGCCGGTCGGTGACAAGATCACCAAGTCCCCATCAGGGGCGCGACCCATCGCCGTCCTGCGCCGCCAGCCGTCCGATCGCGGCCGCGTCCAGCAGGTCGACCACCCCTCGCGCCTGCCCGATCCAGCCGCGCCGCTGAAACTCGCCCAGCTGCCGAGAGATCACCTCGCGCGCGGTGCCCAGTTCCGCCGCCAGTTGCTGATGGGTGGCCCTGATCTGCCCCGTGTCACGGGCCAGTTCGATCAGCTTCTGCGCCAGCCGGATATCCAGTCGTTGAAAGGCGATCTCCTCGATCACCATGAACAGGTCGGACATGCGCCGCGCATAGGCGGTGAAGATGAAGGTCCGGAATTCGACCGACCGCGATGCCAGATCGTCGAACAGCGCCCGCGGGATCGCCGCCGCGCGGACGTCGGTCTCTGCGATCCCCTCGGCAGAGTAGTCCTCGTGCGCCAGCAGGCAGGCCGTGGTCATCACGCAGCTTTCCCCGGCCGCTACGCGATAGAGGACGATCTCGCGGCCCTCTTCCGACGTCTGCTGAACCCTGACCCGGCCGTCCAGCAGCAGCAGCAGATGCTCGGGCGGCTTTCCGGGGCCAAAGACGACGGTGCCGGCCGGAACCGTCAGGATCAGGCTCTGCGTCAACAGCGTCGCGCGCAGGTCCGGTCCCAATCTGGCCAGTCCGGGAAACTGCGAAATCCAGTCTTGTGCCATGGTGCCCCCCTTCGCATTCCCCGACCATAGGTCGGACGGCGCGGCGATGACAGGGTGGTCCTAACGGTGGCCGATCCAGCCACGATCATCGGTGAAGGCGCGTCCTGCCGCCAGCCGGACCGGACCGTATTCCGCCGGATAGGCGTCCACAGGGCCAAGCGGCGCGTCCGCTGCCGCCAGCATGATGTTGGCCAACCCACGGTCGCTGACCGGACCCTGGACTGCCTGGACATGGGGATAAAGCTCGCTCAGGATCGCGTGGATGCCCCGCGCCAGCGGGCCGTCGGGTGCGTCGATCAGGTTCACGTAGACCGGGCCGTCGACGATGTCGCGCAGACGGGCATAGGTTTCCCGCGTGGCCAGGTGCGCAGGAACCGACCCCGACGAGAACGCATCCATCACCACCGCGTCGAACCGCTGTTCGGTCCGGTTCAGAAACACCCGGCCATCGGCATGGACGATGCCAAGACGCGCGCCCTCCTCGCGGTCGATCATCGCGCCGGCCCAAGGCAGGCTGTCGCGGACCACGCGGGTGATCAGGGGATCGATCTCGACCGCGACGGCGCGGGCATCGGCGCGCGATTCCAGCAGCATCGCGGGCAGCGAATAGCCGCCCCCGCCGATGAACAGAACCGACGGCGCCGCGCCCAGGTCGCGGTCCATCCGCGACCAGATCCAGTCCGTATAGGCCAGCGTCAGGCGGTCGCCCCCATCGGCCGCGACGCGTTCGGCGGCCTGCTGGGTGCGGTCCGAATAAAGGCGCACCGCGCCGCCATGACGCTGTACGTCGATGCAGGACATCCCCGATTCGTAACGGCAAAGCGGCCCGCTGGCGGTGATCGCCGCGACCGCCACCGCGCCTGCCGCGACCGCAATCACGGCATCGGGCCGCGACAGGCCGCCCGCGCCCCCCTTGCCGCCCGCCCGCACCAGCGCGGCGCAGATCAGCGCCCCCGCGCCGCATCCGGCAAAGGTCGCCACCGATCCCACCAGCGGCAGCGTCACGAACCCCGCCAGCACCGCGCCCGCGATCGCCCCAAGCGATCCGGCCGCCAGGACCATGCCCAGGGACGACCCCTCGCGGCCGGGACGGACGTCGACGGCCATCTTGGCCAGGAAGGGCGACGGAAAGCTGACCAGCACGGATGCGGGAAAGAAGGCCAGGATCACCGCCAGAAGCATCCCCCCGGTGTCGCGCGCACCCAGGGCATAGATCAGCCCCAGGACCGCGGGCGAGGCCGCCATCAGCGCCGCCGTCGCCACCAGCGCCAGCCTGACGCTGCGCACGGCCACCGCGGGGTCGCGTTCGGCCACCAGCCCGCCAAGCGCGCTGCCAAGCGAGAACCCGGTCAGGATCGTGGCGATCACCGACGTCCAGGTCACCAGCGAGGTGCCGAAGAACGGCGCCAGCACGCGGCCTGCGGCGATCTCGTATGTCAGGCCGATGGCCGACAGCACGAGGATCAGGGTGATCGTGGTCCAGAACCGCATCGGGGTCTCCTTCCGGGGGCATCGTGTCGGGCCGGGTTGCCCTGCCACGGAACGCGGCGCAAGGGAATGGGTGCCCCTGTCACGCCGCCGCCATGCGGCCGCGTTATCTTGACCGGCGCCCGTGGCGCGGGCTAACCGCGCGGGACATGGCTTGCAAAGGACCCGTGATGCCCGACCGCGCCTATCCGACCCTGGCCCAGGCTGCGCGCATCTGGGCGCGGATCGGCCTGCTGAGCTTTGGCGGCCCCGCGGGCCAGATCGCCCTGATGCACCGCATCCTGGTCGAGGAGAACCGGTGGCTGGGTGAACGGCGGTTCCTGCACGCGCTGAACTACTGCATGCTGCTGCCCGGTCCCGAGGCGATGCAACTGGCCGTCTATATCGGCTGGCTGATGCACCGCACCCTGGGCGGGATCATCGCCGGGCTTCTGTTCGTGGTGCCGGGCATGGTGGCGATCATGGCCCTGTCATGGATCTATGCGATCTGGGGCGATACCGGCGCGTTGGAGGGTCTGTTCTTCGGCCTCAAGGCCGCGGTGCTGGCCATCGTGGTCCAGGCGGTGATCCGCATCGGGTCGCGCGCGCTGAGAAACGGCGTGATGATCGGCATCGCGGCGGCGTCCTTCGTCGCGATCTTCGCCTTTGGCGTGCCGTTTCCGGTGATCGTCCTGGGTGCGGCCCTGGCCGGGTTCCTCGGCGCGCAAGCCGGGCTGGCGGCGTTCCGGGGCGGCGGCGGGCACGGTGCCGCGGGCGGTGCGCCGGTCGCGGATGCCGACACGCTGCTGGGCGACGGCACGCCCGATCACACGCGGGTCAGCGCCGGGTGGGCCGCGCGCATATCGGCGGTGTTCCTGGGCCTGTGGCTGCTGCCGGTGGCCGCGCTGTTCCTGGCGCTTGGGCCCAAGGACGTCTTTGCACAGATCGCCGGGTTCTTCAGCGTGATGGCGGTGGTGACCTTCGGCGGCGCCTATGCCGTCCTGGCCTATGTCGCCCAGCAGGCGGTCGAGACCTATGGCTGGCTGGCACCCGGAGAGATGCTGGACGGGTTGGGCATGGCAGAGACCACGCCGGGGCCGCTGATCATGGTGACCCAGTTCGTGGGCTTCATGGGCGCGCTGCGCGAGGCGGGCGGCCTGCCGCCGCTGCTGGCCGGGACCCTGGGGGGGCTGCTGACCACCTGGGTCACGTTCCTGCCCTGCTTCCTGTGGATCTTTCTGGGCGCGCCCTTCATCGAACGCCTGCGCGACAACCACGCGCTGACGGCGGCGCTGACGGCGGTGACCGCGGCGGTGGTGGGGGTGATCCTGAACCTGGCGCTGTGGTTCGGGCTGCATGTGCTGTTCGACCGGCTGCGCCCGGTGGCCGCGATGGGGCTGGACCTGGACCTGCCGGTCTGGCGCACGCTGGACCCGGCGGCGATGGTGCTGATCCTGGCCGCGATGATCGCGGTCTTCCGCCTGCGCGCGGGGACGGTGCCGGTGCTGGCGGGCTGTGCCCTGGCCGGGCTGGCGCTGCACCTGGCGGGGATCGTCTGAGGCGCGGCGGATTTTTTCGACGCAGCCGGGAAGAGAACCGCGGCCGGTTGCGTCTATGACTGTATCATGACCCGGACACGCGACCCCATCCTGGATCTGCTGGCGCCGCTGCGCCGCTATGCCTTCGCGCTGACCCGCGACAGGGCCGAGGCCGACGACCTGGTCCAGGACGCCCTGCTGCGCGGCCACGAACAGCGCCGCCAGCTGGCCCCCGGCAAGGCGCCGGGACCGTGGCTGCGCGCGATTTTGCGCAACCGGTTCCTGGACCGCCGCCGCCACGACCAGGCCCAGTCCCGCCGCGAGGCGCAGTTCGCCCAGCTGACCCCCCTGGCCCAGGACGCGCCCCAGGACGACGCCCTGCGCCTGTCGCAGCTGCGCCAGGCCTTCCTGGACCTGCCCGACGACCAGCGCGAGGCGCTGGCCCTGATCGCGGTCGAAGGGCTGTCCTATGCCGAGGCAGGCCAGCTGCTGGGCATCCCGCCCGGCACGGTCATGTCGCGGGTGTCGCGCGCCCGCGCCCGGCTGCGCGCGTTCGAGGACGCGGCCCCCGCCCGACCGGCCCTCAAGATCATCGGAGGACGCGATGCTGAAGGATGATCCGCAGATCGGCCCCGCCGACCTGGACGCCTATGTCGACGACCAGCTGACCCAGGCCCAACGCGCCCAGGTCGAGGCGCATCTGTCGCGCCATCCCGACGCCGCCGCCCGCGTGATGCGCGACCTGTCGCTGCGCCGCGACCTGCGCCGGGCGCTGGCCGCGCCGTCCGCGCCGCGTCCGCTGCTGGGCGCCGCGCGGCGGCTTGCGACGGCGCGCCGGCGCGATGCGCAGCTGCGCCGGGTCCTGCGCATCGTGCCGGCCGCGCTGCTGGTGGGGCTGGGCTGGCTGGCCCATGCCGGCCTGGGGCCGCTGTCGGTGCGCGAAGGCGTCGCGGCATCGCCCGCCCCCGCATCGGTCACGGCGGCCCTGTCGGCGCATCAGGTCAGCCTGCTGCGTCTGGACATGACCTCGCAGCCCGGCATCAGCCGCCTGGACCCGGTCGAGATGCGCGCCGCCACCGGCATCGTGCTGCCCCGGTTTCCCGACGACTGGACGGTGCGCGACGCGCAGGTCTTTCCCTCGCCCCAGGGTCCGGGGATCGAGATCCTGTTCGACACGCCCGACCTGGGCACGATCAGCCATTTCGCGGTCCGCGCCGGCAGCTTCGACGTGACCCTGCCCCGCCTGCACCAGACGCCCGACCACGGCATCGCCTGGTTCCAGATCGGAGAGATCGCGCATGTGCTGGTCGCGGGCGACGACCATGCCGACCCGCTGCTCGCGACATCGGTCGCGCTGTCGGACACGCTCTACTGACATCAACCAACCGGAGGTTTTCATGCAACCCATCCGCCAGACCGGCCGCAGCGCCGGTTTCGCCCCCGCCGCCGTCCTGGACGACGGCCTGCGCGCGCACATGCTGCGCATCTACAACTACATGGGCCTAGGCCTGCTGGTGACCGGGCTGGTCGCGGTCGCTGTGGCCTCGGTCCCGGCGATCTACGTGCCGATCTTCAGCTCGCCCCTGCGGTGGGTGGTGATGCTGGCGCCGCTGGCCTTCGTGATGTTCCTGTCCTTCCGGATCGAGACCGTCTCGGCCGCCACGGCGCAGACGCTGTTCTGGGCCTTCTGCGCGGTGATGGGACTGTCGTTGGCCTCGATCTTCCTGGTCTTCACGGGCACGTCGATCGCGCGCGCCTTCTTCGGCGCCGCCGCCATGTTCGCGGGCATGAGCCTCTATGGCTACACGACCAAGCGCGACCTGTCGAAGTTCGGCAGCTTCCTGATCATGGGCCTGATCGGCGTCATCATCGCCAGCATCATCAACATCTTCCTAGGCTCGTCCGCGCTGCAGTTCGCGATCTCGATCATCGGCATCCTGGTCTTCGTCGGCCTGACGGCCTGGGACACGCAGTCGATCAAGCTGGCCTACAGCGAACATCACGATGCCGAGACGCACCAGAAACTGGCGGTCATGGGCGCGTTGTCACTGTACCTGAACTTCATCAACCTGTTCCAGCTGCTGCTGAGCCTGACCGGCCAGCGCGAGGAATAGGCCCCAGACAAGGACCGCATCCATGGACCAGAATGACCGCCACGCCATCGAGGGGCTGTTCGGCAAGCTTGGCCAGGCCGCCCAGGCCCAGCCCCATCGCGACCCCCAGGCCGAGGCCCTGATCGCCGACCTGATGGCCCGCAACCCCGGTGCCGCCTATTACCTGGCCCAGACCGTGATCATGCAGGAACAGGCGCTGGCCACTGCCGAACAGCAGATGCAGCAGGTGCAGGCGCAGCCCGCGCCGGCCTCGGGCGGGCTGTTCGGCAAGCTGTTCGGCGGCAGCCAACCCCAGCCCCGCCCGATGGCCCATCGCCCCGCGCCCCAGCCCTACGGCCAGCCCGCCTATGGCCAGCAGCCGCAGGGGTCGGGTCCGTGGAGCAGCGGTCGCCCGTCGGGCGGCGGCTTCATGGCCGGCGCGGCGCAGACCGCGATGGGTGTCGCCGGCGGCGTGCTGCTGGGCAATGCCATCGGCGGCATGTTCGCGGGCCCTGCCGACGCCTCGGAGATGGAGCAGGAGCCCGCGATGGAGGAGGACGCCGGCTTCGACGACCCGGGCTTTGACGACGGCGGTTTCGAGGAATGATCACCACGGCGCCCGGAACCCCCGGGCGCCGCCTTTCGGCAGACGGCATGGCGATGCGCCCTCGCCGCATTGGCGTTCCGCACCGTCGGTGCTGCGCCACGACGCCATCAGCACGATCGTCTTCGCCCTGCGATCCGAAGCCCGCGCCATCGCTGCCGGCGACGCCGGAACCTGCAATGCCATGATCGCTGGCAGCAGTGACAGCCGGGCAATGCGTGCCGACGTCCTTCCATGATACGACTGAACTTATCGGTCCGTTTCGGCGTTTCCCCGGAAAGCAGGAGGATGTCATGGCGTCACGTGCGGTCTGGAAGGGGCAGCTGCGCCTGTCCCTGGTGGCCATCCCGGTCGAGCTGCATGCCGCGACCAAGACCGGGGCGCGCGTGTCCTTCCGCCAGATCCACGGCCCCTCTGGCAAGCCTGTGCGCTATGAGAAGACCGTGGCCGGCATCGGGCCGGTCAAGAGTGACGACATCCTGAAGGGATACGAGACGGGCGACGGCAACTATCTGCTGCTGGAACCCGACGAGATCGACGCGATCAAGCTGGACACCAAGAAGACGCTGGAACTGGTGCAGTTCGTCGACCAGTCCGAGATACCGCCCCTGTACTACAACAAGCCCTATTACGTGGTGCCGACCGACGATCTGGCCGAGGACGCCTATCGCGTGGTCCGCGACGCCCTGCGGGCCGAGAAGAAGACCGCCCTGGGCCAGTTGACCATGCGCGGCCGCGAATACCTGTGCGCGATCCGACCCTGCGGCGACGGGCTGCTGCTGGAGACGCTGCGCTATGAGGACGAGATCCGCGAGGCGGAGCCGCTGTTCGCCGCGATCGAGGACGCTGCCAGCGACGCCGACCTGCTGGAGGTCGCGACCCAGCTGATCCGGCGCAAGTCCTCGGCGTTCGATGCCGATGCGTTCCGCGACCATTACGACCAGGCGCTGCGTGCGCTGATCGAGACGAAGCGCAAGAACCGCAAGACCCCCCGCGCCAAGGCGGCCGAGGACGACGACCGCCCGTCGGGTGGCAACGTCGTGGACCTGATGTCCGCGCTGAAGGAGAGCCTGAAGAAGGACGGCGGCAAGGCCAAGGCCAAGCCCGCCGCAAAGCCCGCGTCCAAGCCGCGTGCCAAGCCCAAGTCGAAATCCGCCTGACATGGCCGATCTGGGCGCCTATCTGGACAAGCGCGATTTCGGGGCGACCCCCGAACCGCAGGCGGACGGCACCCCTTCGGCGCTTGGGCTGCGCTATTCGATGCAGAACCACGACGCCACGCGGCTGCACTGGGACCTGCGGCTGGAATGGGACGGGGTGCTGCTGTCCTGGGCGGTGACGCGGGGGCCGTCGCTGGACCCGGTCAACAAGCGGCTGGCCGTGCGGACCGAGGACCACCCCCTGTCCTATCTGACCTTCGAGGGTACGATCCCGAAGGGCCATTACGGCGCGGGCACCGTGATGCTGTGGGATCTGGGCTGGTGGCAACCGCTGGAACCCGCGGCGCGCGGGCTGGCCAAGGGGCACCTGAAGTTCCGGCTGCACGGTCGGCGGATGACCGGCGACTGGAACCTGATCCGCATGGCGCGCCGGGACAAGCGCGACAACTGGCTGCTGGTCAAGATCGACGACGAGGCCGCGGGCCAGCGCGACCCGGTGGCGCGCTATCGCACCAGCGTGGCGTCCGGGCGCAGCTTTGCGGCGATCCGCGCGGACAAGGCCGCCTGCCTGCCCGACCATTCCGGCACCCGTCCCGGGCACCGGCCCGTGCAGCTGGCGACGCTGACGGACGATCTGGCCGATCACGCCACGCATTGGCACGAGCTGAAGCTGGACGGCTATCGCGCGCAGGTGGCGCTTGGCGCAGGTGGTCCGCGCGTCTTCACGCGGGCGGGCCATGACTGGACAGACCGTTTCGCCGACCTGATCCCCGCCCTGCGCGACATCCCCTGTGCCTCGGCCCTGATCGACGGAGAGATCGTGGCCGGCGCCGGGCTGCAGGGGTTCGGCACGCTGCAGGACGCGATCGCGGCGGGCGGGCCGTTCGGATACGTGGCCTTCGATCTGCTGCAGCTGGACGGGCGCGACCTGACGAACCAGCCCCTGACCGAACGCCGCGCTGTGCTGGAGGGCCTGCTGCGCCCCCTGCCGCCGATGGGCGCGGTGGCGCTGTCGCCCGTCATCCACGGCCCGGCGGACGAGGCGCTGGCGCTGATCTGCGGCAATGGCGGCGAGGGGGTGATCGCCAAGCGGACCGATGCCCCCTATCGCGGCGGGCGCAGCCGCGACTGGCTGAAGATCAAGTGCCGCAGGCAGGGCACCTTCCGCATCGTCGGCTGGCAGGCCAGCACCAGCCGCGGCAGGCCCTTCGCCTCGTTGGCGCTGGCCTGCGACCGGGACGGGGGACTGGCCTATATGGGCAAGGTCGGAACCGGGTTCGACCAGGACACGATGGCCGACCTTGCCCGGCGCATGGAACCGCTGGTGCGCAGGGACGCCCCCGTCGAGGCCCCCCGCCGGGAGGTCGCGGGCATGACCTGGATCGACCCGGACCTGACCGCCCGGATCGATTACGCCGAAACCACCGCCCAGGGTCGCCTGCGCCATGCGGTGTATCTGGGCCTGCACGATGAGGGTCCGCCGATGCGAACGCCCGCCCCGACCGTCGCGATCAGCAGCGGCGACCGCGTGATCTTTGACAAGCCGCGCCTGACCAAGGCGGGGCTGGCCGAGTATTATCGCGCGGCCGCACCGCTGATGCTGCCCGAACTGGCCGGGCGGCCCCTGTCCCTGCTGCGCCTGCCCGAAGGCATGGCCGGCGATCGGTTCTTTCAGAAGCACCCCGGCAAGGGCTTTCCCGCCGCGCTGAAGATCCAGCAGATCGCCGACAAGGACGGCGCACGCAGCCCCTATGCCTATGTCACCGACGTCGAGGGCATCCTGGGCGCGGTGCAGATGGGCACGGTCGAGTTCCACATCTGGGGCGCCCGTCGCGACCGGCTGGACCGGCCCGACCGCATGGTCTTTGACCTGGACCCCGACGAGGGCCTGGGCTTTGCCGCGACCCGCCGCGCCGCGCTGGAGCTGCGCGACCGGCTGTCGGGGCTTGGCCTGCGGTCCTGGGCGATGCTGTCGGGGGGCAAGGGCGTCCATGTGATCGTGCCGCTGCGCCGCACCGCGGGCTGGGACACGGTCAAGCTGTTCAGCCGCGGTGTGGCGATGCTGACGGCACAGGCCCATCCCGACCGATTCACCGCCGAGATGTCCAAGGCAAAGCGCAAGGGCCGCATCTTCGTCGACTGGCTGAGGAACGAACGCGGCGCGACGGCCATCGCGCCCTTCTCCGTGCGCGCCCGCCCCGGCGCGCCGGTGGCCTGCCCGGTCAGCTGGGACGAACTGGGGCGCATCCGCAAGGCTGGGGCGTTCTCGACCGCGCAGGCGCTGGAGCGGGGCTGGGCCGACACCGACCCGCCGCCCGCCCAGACCCTGTCGGCGGCCGTGATCGCGGCGCTGGACGCGGCGCTGACGGCATGATCCTTACGCGGCCCTTACGCCCCCGGCCAGGATCACGCATAGCATCCTGACGCGCGCCTGCGGGATGATCGGACATCACTCATCAAGGGGATGTTCATGTCCGACATCATCTATCTTCTGCTTGGCGCAGGCGGGTTTCTGGCCATGATGGCCGGAACGCGCGCGCTGGCCCGTTCGTGACGGGGCGCCGATGGTCGACCTGGTCCTTGGCCTTGCCGTCGCGGCGGGCCTGTTCGCCTATCTGGTCGTGGCGCTGATGCGTCCCGACCGGTTCTGATGGGGGCGCGTCCATGTCCCCTTTTCTTGTCTTCGCGCTCTACGGCGCCGTCACGGTCGGCCTCGCCTGGCTGCTGGCCGGTCACATGCACCGCGTCTTTACCGGTCGGCGCGTCTGGTCCAGCCCGCTGATCGCCCCGGTCGAACGGGCCTTCCTGTCGGCCGCGGGCGTCACCGCCGGGCGCGGCCAGACCTGGTCGGGCTATGCCATGGCCGTGCTGGTCTTCAACCTGGCGGGGTTCCTGCTTCTCTATGCGATCCTGCGGCTGCAGGGCATGCTGCCGTGGAACCCCCAGGGCATCGGCCCGATGGCGCCGGACCTGGCCTTCAACACCGCGATCAGCTTTGTCACCAACACCAACTGGCAGGCCTATTCCGGAGAGGTCCAGCTGTCCTACCTGTCCCAGATGGTCGGGCTGACGGTGCAGAACTTCGTCTCGGCCGCCACGGGCATGGCGGTCGCGGTTGCGATCGTGCGCGGCTTTGCCGCCAGGGGCGACGGCCGTTTGGGCAATTTCTGGGTCGATGCGACGCGGGCGGTCCTTTATATCCTGCTGCCGCTGTCGATCTTGGCGGCGGTGGTGCTGATCTGGCAGGGCGTGCCCCAATCGCTGTCGGCCTATGTCCGCGCGACCACGCTGGAGGGCGCAGGCCAAGTCATCGCCCAAGGTCCCGCCGCGGCCCAGATCGCCATCAAGCAGCTGGGTACCAACGGCGGCGGCTTCTTCGGCGTCAATTCGGCCCATCCGCTGGAGAACCCGACGATCCTGTCGAACATGATCCAGTCCGTCTATCTGCTGCTGATCCCGGTCGCCTTCTGCTTCCTCTTCGGGCGCATGGTGGGCGACCGGCGGCAGGGCTGGGCGATCTTCGCCGCGATGGGCGTGCTGTTCGTGGCTGGCCTTCTGCTGATGAACGCCCCCGAACAGGCGGGCAACCCCGCTTTGACCCAAGCCACCGGCATCACCGGCCCCAACATGGAGGGCAAGGAGGTCCGCTTTGGCGCCACCCTGTCGGTGCTGTGGGCCGAGGCCACGACCGCTGCGTCGAACGGGTCGGTCAACGCGATGCATGACAGCTTCATGCCCCTGTCCGGCCTGGTGATGATGCTGAACATGCAGGTCGGAGAGGTGATCTTCGGCGGCGTGGGGTCGGGCCTTTACGGCATGCTACTCTATGTCGTGCTGGCGGTATTCCTGGCCGGGCTGATGGTCGGGCGCACGCCGGAATACCTGGGTAAGAAGATCGAGGGGCGCGAGGTCACGCTGTCGGTCCTGGCCTTCCTGTCGATGCCCTTGGGCATCCTGGTCTTCGGCGCGCTGTCCGTGGTCATCCCCGCGGGCCTGGCCGCGGTGCAGGACGCCGGGCCGCACGGCCTGTCCGAGGTCCTTTATGCCTACAGCTCGGCCACCGGCAACAACGGCTCGGCCTTTGGCGGCTTCGGGGCGGCGGCGCCGTTCCACACCACCCTGCAGGGCATCGCGATGATCCTGGGACGCTATGCGATCATCGTGCCGATGCTGGCGGTCGCCGGATCGCTGGCCCTGAAGTCGCCGGTCCCGGCCACGGCGGGGACGTTCCCCACCCACGGCCCGCTGTTCGTCCTGCTGCTGGTCATCACCGTGCTGATCCTGGGCGCGCTGACCTTCTTTCCGGCCCTGGTCCTGGGCCCCATCGCCGAGCATGTCTCCATGCTGGGCGGGCAAACCTTCTGAGGCGTTCATCAATGTCGAAACATTCGCTTCCCGTGCCGTCGATGGGGGCGCTGGCCCCCGCGGCGGCGCGACAGGCGCTGGCCAAGCTGGCCCCGCGCCTGCTGCTCAAGAACCCGGTCATCTTCGCCACCGCCGTGGCGGCGCTGATGGTCAGCGTGCTGGGCCTGCGCGACCTTGCCCTGGGCGTATCCGGCGGCGGCGTCGCGGTCCAGATCGCGTTCTGGCTGTGGGCGGCCGTGCTGATCGCCAACTTTGCCGAGGCCCTGGCCGAGGGGCGCGGCCGCGCCCGCGCCGACAGCCTGCGCGCCACCAAGTCTGACACGATGGTCCGCGTGCTGCCCGCCCCCGATAGCGCACATGACGTCGCCACGATGGTCCCGTCGGCCAGCCTGAAGCAGGGCCAGATCCTGCTGGTCATGGCGGGCGACATCATTCCAGCCGATGCCGAGGTGATGCGCGGCGTGGCATCGGTCGACGAAAGCGCGATCACCGGCGAAAGCGCCCCGGTGATCCGCGAATCCGGCGGCGATTTCAGCTCGGTCACCGGCGGCACGCGCATCGTGTCGGACTGGCTGGTGCTGCGCGTCACCGCGGAACCCGGGCGCAGCTTCCTCGACCGCATGATCGCATTGGTCGAGGGGGCCGAACGCGGCAAGACCCCGAACGAGATCGCGCTGAACATCCTGCTGGCTGGCCTGACCCTGATCTTCCTCTTCGTGGTGGTCACGCTGGAGCCTTTCGCCCGCTATTCGGGCATCTCGATCCCGGTGGTGTTCCTGGCCGCGCTGTTCGTGACGCTGATCCCCACGACCATCGGCGGGCTTCTGTCGGCCATCGGCATCGCGGGCATGGACCGTCTGGCCCGCGCCAACGTGGTCGCGAAATCCGGCCGCGCGGTCGAGGCCGCGGGCGACGTGGACGTGCTGCTCTTGGACAAGACCGGCACGATCACCTTCGGCAACCGCATGGCCGACGCGCTGATCCCGGCGCAGGGCGTCTCGCCGCCCGATCTGGCCCGCGCCGCCTTTGCCGCCAGCCGCGCCGACGACACCCCCGAGGGCAAGTCCCTGGTCGATCTGGCCCGCCGCCAGCCCGGCGCGGACGCGCCCCTGGCCGACACGGCCGAGGCCATCGCGTTTTCCGCCCAGACCCGGCTGTCGGGCGCCGACCTGACCGACGGCACACAGCTGCGCAAGGGGTCGGTCGATGCGATCCTGCGCCATACCGGGGCGGCGATGGACACCGCGCTGGCCGCGTCGGTGGACCAGATCGCGCGGTCGGGCGGCACGCCGCTGCTGGTGTCGCAGGGTGCGCGCATCATGGGTGCGGTGCATCTGAAGGACATCATCAAGCCCGGCGTGCGCGAACGGTTCGGGGAATTGCGCGCCATGGGCATCCGCACGGTGATGATCACCGGCGACAACCCCCTGACCGCCGCCGCCATCGCGGCCGAGGCCGGCGTGGACGATTTCCTGGCCGAGGCCACGCCCGAGAACAAGCTGGAGCTGATCCGCGCCGAACAGGCCAAGGGCCAGCTGGTCGCCATGTGCGGCGACGGCTCGAACGACGCGCCCGCGCTGGCCCAGGCCGATGTGGGGGTGGCGATGAATTCCGGCACCTCGGCCGCCAAGGAGGCCGCGAACCTGATCGACCTGGACAGCGACCCGACCAAGCTGATCGAGGTCGTGCTGGTGGGCAAGCAGCTGCTGATCAGCCGCGGCGCGCTGACCACCTTCAGTATCGCCAACGACGTGGCGAAATACTTCGCCATCCTGCTCGCTCTGTTCATCGCCGCGTATCCGGGCCTCGCCGTCCTGAACGTGATGGGCCTGGAAAGCGCGCAGAGCGCGATCCTGTCGGCGGTGATCTTCAACGCGCTGGTGATCCTGGCGCTGATCCCGCTGGCGCTGCGGGGGGTGAAATACGCGCCCGCCAGTGCGGCGGCCCTGCTGCGGCGCAACCTGACGATCTATGGCCTGGGCGGCCTAATCGTCCCCTTCCTGGGCATCAAGGCCATCGACATGGCCGTGACCGCCCTGGGCCTGGCGTAAGGAGACAGCCATGATCGACCATATCCGACCCGCTTTGGCGACCCTGGGCCTGATGACCATCCTGACGGGGGTGGCCTACCCGCTGGCCCTGACCGGGCTGGGCCAGACGCTGATGCCGGAACAGGCCAATGCCAGCCTGATCGTCCGCGACGGGCAGGTCATCGGCTCGGCCCTGGTGGGGCAGGCCTTTGCCGCGCCGGGATACCTGCATCCGCGCCCGTCCGCGGTCGATTACGACGCGGCGGCGGCGGGGGCCTCGAACCTGGGGCCGACCAGCGCGGCGCTGATCGCCGATCAGGCGACCCGCGCGGCGAATTTCGTCGCATCGACCGGGGCGGCCAGCGTGCCGGTGGATGCCGTCACCGCCTCGGGCAGCGGACTGGACCCGCATGTCTCGCCCGAGAACGCGCGGGCGCAGGCCGCGCGCATCGCCGCGGCGCGAGGTGTGCCCCAGGCCCGGGTCGCGGCGCTGATCGAGGCGCAGGTCGAGCCGCGCTGGCTGGGCCTCTTCGGGGAACCGCGCGTGAACGTGCTGGCCGTCAATCTGGCCCTTGACGCGGCCTTCCCCGCGGCCCCCACTGGACCCCGAACCGAAGGCTGATCCATGACCGAGCTGCGCCCCGAACCCGACGCCCTGCTGGCCCAGGCCGAACGCGAGGGGCGCGGGCGGCTGAAGATCTTTCTGGGCGCGGCCCCCGGCGTGGGCAAGACCTATGCCATGCTGGAGGCCGCGCGGCGACGCGCGGCCGAGGGCGTGGACGTGGTCGCCGCCGTCGTCGAGACCCATGGCCGGGCCGAGACCGAGGCGCTGCTGCAGGGGTTGGACCTGCTGCCCAAGCGGGCGCAGTTCTATCGCGAGCGCATCCTGCACGAGATGGACCTGGACGCGCTGCTGGAGCGCCGCCCCCAGCTGGCCCTGATCGACGAACTGGCCCATTCCAACATCCCGGGATCGCGCCACGACAAGCGCTGGCAGGACGTCGAGGAGGTGCTGGCCGCGGGCATCGATGTCCTGACCACGCTGAACGTCCAGCACCTTGAGACGCTGAACGACCGGGTCGCGCGGATTTCGGGCGTGCGCGTGCGCGAGACGGTGCCCGACGCCGTCCTGGCCCGCGCCGACGAGGTCGAGCTGATCGACCTGCCCACAGAGGAGCTGATCGAGCGGCTGCGGGCGGGCAAGGTCTATGTCCAGGACCAGATCGCGCGGGCAGTGCAGAACTTCTTTTCCAAGGGCAACCTGACGGCACTGCGCGAACTGGCCATGCGCGCCGCTGCCGACCGCGTGGACGCGCAGCTGCGCGAGCACATGCGCGCCAATGCCATCGGCGGGCCGTGGCCCGCGCAGGAACGCATCCTGGTCGCGCTGACCGAAAGCCCGGTCGCACGCACGCTGGTGCGGACCGCGAAACGCATGGCCGACCGCGCGCGGGTCGAATGGGTGGCGGTCACCGTGACCTCGGCCCGGTCCGAGGCCCTGTCCGATCCCGACCGGGACGCGCTGGCCCAGGCCCTGCGCCTGGCCGAACGCCTTGGCGGCGAGGTGGCGACCCTGTCCGCCGCGGGCCCCGTCGCCGACGAGATCCTGGACTATGCCCGCCGCCGCAACGTCAGCCGCATCCTGCTGGGCCGCCCCCGGCCCCGTCCCTGGTGGCGGCGCATCGGCCGCCAGAACGTCGCCCGCGCCGTGACCGAGGCCGGCCGCGATTTCGAGGTGACGGTCGTCTCGGATCCGCAACGGACACCCACCCCGCCGGCGGTGCGCCACTGGTCCGTGGACCGCGACCCGCGCGCCTATGCCAAGGCCACGCTGACGGTGATCGCGGCCAGCCTGCTGGCCCTGTCGGCCGACCGGATCTTTCCCGTCACCTCGCTGTCGCTGATCTTCATGACAGGGGTGATCGTGGTCGCGGTGCGCCAGGGCCTGTGGCCGTCGCTTTATGCGTCCTGCCTCAGCTTCCTGACCTACAACTTCTTCTTCACCGATCCGCGCAACACGTTCCTGGTGATCCGCCAGGACCAGATCATGACGCTGCTGCTGTTCCTGATCGCCTCGGGGCTGACCGGCAACCTGGCCGCGCGGCTCCGCGACCGGGCTTTGGCACAGCGCGACATCGCGATGCGGACGAACCTGCTGTACGATTTCGCGCGCCAGGTCGCCGGCGCCGGATCCGCGGTCGAGGTCCTGCGCGCCGCCGCGATCCATGTCGGCGCGGCCCTGGGATGCGACACCGTGGTGATGCGCCCCGGCCCCCTGGGCCGCCCGGTGATCGAGGTGGCCGAACCGCCCCGCGACACGCTGGCCCTGCGCGACGCATCCGCCGCAGACTATGCCTGGACCCGCGGCGAGGAGGCCGGGCGCGGCTCGGGCACCCTGCCCGCCAGCGACTGGCTGTTCCTGCCCGTCGGCACCGAGGGGCGGCGGCTGGCCATCCTGGGCATCGCCTATCCCGACGGGCGCAGCCTGGCGCCGATGGACCGCCGCCTGCTGGACGCGATGACCGATCAGACCGGCATCGCGCTGGAACGCATCGCGCTGCAGGCAGACCTGGAACAGGCGCTGGTCACGTCCGAGGCCGAACGCCTGCGCGCGGCCCTGCTGTCCTCGGTCAGCCATGACCTGCGCACGCCTTTGGTGTCGATCATCGGCGCGGCATCGTCGCTGGCCGATCCGGCGCTGGACCTGGCCGCCCCCGCACGCGCCAGCATGGCCGCCACCATCCGCGACGAGGGCGAACGGCTGGACCGCTACATCCAGAACCTTCTGGACATGACGCGGCTTGGCCACGGCGCGCTGGTGCCCAAGCGCGTGCCCGCCGACCTGCGCGAAATCGCGGGCAGCGCGCGCCACCGCCTGCGCGGCGCGCTGCGCGATCACCGGGTCGAGGTCGCGGTCCCCGACGATCTGCCGCAGGTGCTGGTCGATCCGCTGCTGATCGAGCAGGTGGTGATGAACCTTCTGGACAACGCCGCGAAATACGCCCCCGAGGGCAGCCGCATCGACGTGACCGCGCGGGTCGACGGGGCAAGGGCCGAACTGTCGGTCGGCGACGACGGCCCCGGCATCCCGCCCGACGCGCGCGGCCGGGTCTTCGACATGTTCTATCGCGTGGCCGAGGGCGACGGTCAGCGCGCGGGCACGGGCCTGGGTCTTGCCATCGCGCGCGGCATCGTCGAAGCCCATGGCGGCACCATCGCCGCCCACCCCGCCCGCGCGGACGGGCGCGGCACCCGCATCACCCTGACCCTACCGCTGGATACGCCCGCATGACCCTGCCCGCCCGCATCCTGATCATCGACGACGAGGCCCCGATCCGCCGTTTCCTGCGGGTCGCGCTGGAGGCGCAGGGCCATCACGTGACCGAGGCCGCCACCGGCCGCGACGGCATCGAGGCCTGCGCCCTGACCACCCCCGAGGCGGTGATCCTGGACCTGGGCCTGCCCGACATGGACGGGCGCGCGGTCCTGGCCCGACTGCGCGAATGGAGCCAGGTCCCGGTCCTGGTCCTGTCGGTCCGCGCGTCCGAGGCCGACAAGGTCGCCCTGCTGGACGCCGGCGCACAGGACTACGTGACCAAGCCCTTTGGCATCGGGGAACTGCTGGCCCGCCTGCGCGGCCTTCTGCGCGACCGGTCGGGTGCTGCCCCGCAGGGGGCGGCGCTGCAGGTGGCCGACCTGACCATCGACGCCGCCGCCCGGACGGTCCTGAAGGGCGGCACCGAGATCCACCTGACCCGCAAGGAGTTCGACCTGCTGTGGCTTTTGGCGTCGAATGCCGGGCGGCTGGTGACGCAGGGCATGGCGCTGGAACATGTCTGGGGAAAGGCCCATCTGGAGGACAGCCACTATCTGCGCGTCTTCATCCGGCAGCTGCGCGCCAAGATCGGCGACGATGCGGGCAACCCGTCCTACATCTTCACCGAATCCGGGGTGGGATATCGCTTTGCATCGGGGTCGTGACGCGTCGGGCCTGCGGCCTTGGCGCATCTTCCCTTTGGTTTCGGGCTGCGCTATCGATGCCGCGCATTCCAGGAGACAGCGTTGATCCGTCGCGATTCCCAGACCGACAGACCGCAGCGGGCCCGGCTGACGCCGGGGCGCGCGCTGCGCTGGCTGTTGCTGGTGCCGTTCCTGATGCTGGCCACGATCAGCCAGGGCACGATGATCGAGGCCGCCCCCGCGGGCGGCGTGCGGATCGTTCTGTGCACCGGCACCGGCATGGTCAACGCGATCATGACCCCGGATGGGCAGGTCCATCCCGACGACCAGCCGGGTCGCGGTGGCCATCCCGGCACCCCGCCCTGTGACTGGGCGCTGCACGGCCAATCGGTGCTGGCCTCCCCCGCCGTCGACATGGCGCCGCCGCGGTTCCGCGAGCTGGACGCCGATTTCGGGACCGACATCCCCCTCCATCGTCGCCGGGCCGAGGTTCTGACCCCCGCCGCCCGCGGACCACCCGCCCTCGTCTGAGACCGACGCGACGACCGGGCCCGCCCGGTACCGCGACCGTCCGGCCGCCGCATTCCGGCCGCCGCGAACACGACCGTTCACAGATGAGACATGCCATGACGACCTTTCCCCTTCTGGCCGCGCTTGCGGTCGCGACCCTGCTGGCCCCTGCCGCATGGGCGCACGGCACCGGCGACGGTGCGGACCATGCAGGCCATACCGCCGCCCATGCGGCGCCCCTGTCCCTGCCCGACCCGGATGCGGCGTGGCAGGTCGGCGAGCTGACCGTCACCGCGCCCTATGCCCGCGCCACCCTGCCCAATGCCCCCGTCGCGGGCGGCTTTCTAACCATCGCCAATGAGGGCGCCGCGGACGACCGCCTGGTCGCCGCCACATCTGACATCGCCGGACGGATGGAGATCCATCAGATGACCATGGCGGGCGACATCATGACGATGGGCCCGGTAGAGGACGGCCTGCCGATCCCGGCGGGCCAGACCGTGGCGCTGCAGCCCGGCGGCTATCACCTGATGTTCCTTCAGCTGGCGGCCCCCCTGGTCCAGGGCGACAGCATCGACGTCACCCTGACCTTCGAGGGTGCCGGCGACATCACCGTGCCGCTGTCGATCCAGGCGTTCAACGCACGCGCGGCGGGCGATGCCCCGCAGGGCGCCGATCCGCACGCGGGGCATTGACCATGACCCGACAGACGCTTCGCCTGGTGCGGGTGCTGGCCTGGACCGCGGTCGTGGTGGCCGGCGCCGCGCTGCTGTGGGCCACGGTCCTGCGGCCCGCGCCGACCGACCACCAGGTCGCCATGCAGCAGTTGGGCAAGGGCGATTACACCCTTGTCACCGCGGATGGCCAGCCGTTCACCCAGGCCGATCTGCAGGGTCAGCCGACCGCCGTCTTCTTCGGCTTCACCCATTGCCCCGACGTGTGTCCCACCACCCTGGGCGAGGTCACCGCCTGGCAGGACGAGCTGGCCCGGGACGGCCAGACGCTGCGCACGCTGTTCATCACCGTGGACCCCGAACGCGACACGCGCGAGGTCCTGGGCGAATACGTGTCCTGGGTGCCCGGCGTCACCGGCATCACCGGAGAGCGGGCCGAGATCGACAAGGCCGTCGCCGCCTTTCGCGCCTTTGCGCAGCGGGTGCCGCTGGAGGGGGGCGACTATACCGTCAACCACTCGACCCAGGTGCTGCTGTTCGACGATGGCGGCGATTTCTTCGGTCTCGTGTCCTATCAGGAGGACCACGACCGCGCGATGGGCACCATCCGGCGCCTGCTGGCCAGCTGATCCCTGGGCGGCGCGGGTCCGCGCCGCCGCATCCCCACAAAACCCATAGGGAAACCCATGTCCGATGCGACCCTGGACGCCTCGCCCCGCCCGCGCGCGGCCACGTCCGATCTGTACCGCGCCGTCTGGCGCTGGCATTTCTATGCGGGACTGTTCGTCCTGCCGTTCCTGATCACGCTGGCCGTCACCGGCGCAGCCTATCTGTTCCGCGACGAGATCGACGCCATCATCCATGCCGACATCAAGCGGGTCGAGGTCGCGCAGACTGGCACGCTGAGCCCCGAGGCGATCGTCGCCTCGGCCGTGACCGCGGTGCCCGGCCGCGCGGTCAAGTACACCGACCCCCCAACGGCCGCCGCCTCGGCCGAGGTGACGGTCGCCACCGACGACGGGGGCCGCATGGCGGTCTATGTCAACCCCTACGAGGGTTACGTCCTGGGCGCGCGCCCCGACCGCAGCACGGTCATGTGGACGGTGCGCTATCTGCACAGCCTGCGCTATTTCGGGCCCGTCGCCCGCGGCGTGATCGAGATCGTGGGCGGTTGGACGATCCTGTTGGTCGCCACCGGCATCTATCTGTGGTGGCCGCGCGGCCAGGCGGGGGGAGTCCTGTCGGTCCGGGGCGACCGGCGCAGGCGCGTCTTCTGGCGCGACACCCATGCGGTGACCGGCATCGTGGTGGGCGGCTTCATCGTGTTCCTGGCGGTGACCGGCATGCCCTGGTCGCAGGTCTGGGGCGGCAAGGTTAACGAATGGGCCAACGGGCACAACTTCGGCTATCCGTCGGGCGTGCGCGTCGACGTGCCGATGTCGGACCAGCGCCTGACCGACACGGCACAGACATCGTGGTCGCTGGAGCAGGCGCGCGTTCCCGAAACCCCGCCCCCGGCCCAGGGTGCCGTACCCATCGGGCTGAACGCCGCCGTGGCGGCGTTCGAGCGGCTTGGCCTGCATCCGGGCTTTTCGGTGTCGCTGCCGTCCTCGACAACGGGGGTCTATAGCGGCTCGGTCTATCCTGACGACCTCAGCCAGCAGCGCGTCGTGCATCTGGATCAATACAGCGCTCAGCCGCTGCTCGACATGAGCTATGCCGATTACGGCCCCATGGGGCGCTGGCTGGAATTCGGCATCAACACCCATATGGGCCAGCAGTTCGGCCTGGCGAACCAGATCCTGCTGCTGGCCGTCTGCGGGGGCATCGTCCTGCTGGCGGTGTCCGGCGGGGTGATGTGGTGGAAGCGTCGCCCGTCGCGGTCGATGGGCGTGCCACCGATGCCCGCCGACCGCCGGGTGTTCCGCGGCCTGCTGGCCATCCTGGCGGTGGGTGGCATCCTGTTCCCGCTGACCGGCGCATCGCTGCTGGTCATGCTGGCGCTGGACACCGCGATCCGACGCCTGCGCTGCACGGGGTCGCGCGCCGCCGCCTGACCCTGCGCGGGGCCGCGCCCGGTCTCGGCGCGGTCTCGGCACTTTCATGGCACATCCGGGCGGAACATCGCGGGCATTTGGCGGTTCTATTGATCATAATGCATTTCACGAAAGCGATCCCATGGCCGCAACCGCCTATTCCCCGCACCCCATCGGCGCGCGGCGCCCCGTTCCCGGACTGTCCGTCCTGACCCATATGTCCGCGGGCCTGCTGGCCCTGCCGGTGGTGACAGATTACGCCTATCTGCAGACCACCGTCCTGATGTGGAAGGACTTTTCGTCCTGGCTGCTGTTCTTCGGCCTGATCGTGGCCGGGGTCGGCTGCGTGCTGTGGCTGATCGGTCTGCTGACGCGCCGCCCCGGTCCGTCCTGGGGCGCGGTCGGGATCTATGTGCTGGTGATGCTGGCCGCCTTCTTAAACAGCCTGCTGCATGCGGGCGACGGCTGGACCGCCATCATGCCCTGGGGCATCACGCTGTCCGTCGTGACCTGCGTGCTGATGCTGCTGGCGGCGGTGCTGAACCGTCGCGCCACCGCCCCCCTGTCCCTGCGCACCGCCTGAAAAGGACGCCATCATGACCATCTATACCTCCACCCTGCGTCGCAGGCTGATGCTGTCCGGTTCCGCCGTCCTGACGCTTGGCCTAGCCCTGCCGATGGCCGCCGCCGCGCAGGATTCCGAAGGGTTCGACATCACCAGCCAGATCGGTCCCGATCCGGTCCTGCCCGAACCGCAATTCGTCAATCCGCTGCCAAGCGTGAACGTGGCCGAGGTCGTAGGCTGGGCCGACGGCCAGACCCCGGCCGTCCCCGAGGGGCTGACGATCAGCGCCTATGCCACCGACCTGGTCAATCCGCGCACCGTCCATACGCTGCCCAACGGTGACGTGCTGGTGGTCCAGTCGCGCGCGCCGGAGGGTAAGCCGAAATACCGCCCCAAGGATTTCGTCCGCGGCTGGATCATGGCCTTTGCGGCGGGCGGCGGTGACGCCCCCCCGGCGGAAAGCAACCTGATCACGCTGCTGCGCGACACCGACCGCGACGGCACGGTGGACGAACGCCACGACCTGCTGACCGGCCTGCACTCGCCCTTCGGCCTGGCCTGGATCGACGACACGCTGTATGTCGCCGCCGCCGATGCGGTGATCTCCTATCCCTATGCCCTGGGCGACACGGTGATCGATGCCGAACCCACGACGGTCACGCCGTTGCCGGGCGGCCCGCTGAACCACCACTGGACCAAGGATCTGGCGCTCAGCCCGGACGGAACCATGCTGTACGCGTCGGTCGGCTCGAACTCGAACGCCGCCGAGAACGGGATGGAGGCCGAAAAGGGCCGTGCCGCCATCTGGCAGATCGATCGCGAAACGGGGGCGTCCAAGATCTATGCCTCGGGGCTGCGCAACCCGAACGGCCTGACCTTCAACCCCGACAGCGGCGCGCTGTGGGCGGTCATCAACGAACGTGACGAACTGGGGCCGAACCTGGTGCCCGACTACATGACCTCGGTCCAGGAAGACGCGTTCTATGGCTGGCCCTACAGCTATTACGGCGATCACGTGGACGCCCGTGTGCGCCCGGCACGGCCCGATCTGGTCGAGACGGCGATCGCGCCCGATTATGCGCTGTCCAGCCACGTGGCGGCCCTGGGTCTGGTCTTCACCAATGGCGCAGCGATGCCCGACGCCTTCGCGAACGGTGCCTTCGTCGGTCAGCGCGGCAGCTGGAACCGGGATGAGTTCAACGGCTACAAGGTGTCCTATGTCCCCTTCGCCGACGGCCGTCCGGACGGGATGATGCAGGATGTCGTGACTGGTTTCCTGGTCGACGGCAAGGTGCATGGGCGCCCAGTGGGCCTGGGCATCGACGGGACCGGCGCGTTGCTGGTCGCGGATGATGCCGGCAACACGGTCTGGCGCGTGGCTGCGGCCGATGGCACGGTGATCCCCGAACCGATCGACACGGACCGGATCGAAACGCCGGCGCCGACGCCCGCAGAACCGGAGGCCGCGCCCGAGACGCCCGCGCCGGCCTCCCCGGCGCCCGCGCCCGTGCCGGCGGCACCTGCGAACTGATCATCCTTGCGATCCGATGCCGCCATGCGATCATGGCGGCATCGTCATGTTGAAAAGGGGGCGCCATGTCGTTCAGCAGCTGGAAGGCCGACAAGGCCAAGACCGCCCTCATCGACGAGGCGCAGGCTTTGGCCGACAGGCTGGCAGACGCCAAGCCGCATTTCGTCGAGAGCAAGGCAGCCGCCGCATGGTTCTGGCAGGCCTTCCATCTGGCCGACGGCCAGGATCTGAACAGCCTCTCAGACTGGACCCCCGCCGCACGCAAACGGTTCGTGTCGGGGGCCGTCACGCGGATCGCGGCCCTGCGCAAGGCGCGCGAATATGACAGCAGCGACGGGCTGGCGATCTGGATGCACACCGCCTGTGCCCTGTCCGAACCGCAGATGCTGCCCGCCGTCCGCGCGATCTGGCAGCATGTCCGGAATGCCCCGCTGAACGCCGATTCCATGGCCAAGGACCTGATCGAGGATGCCGGTCTGACCTATGTCCCCGGTCGCCGGGTTCCGAACGGTTTCGGGCCGGACGACTAGGCTCCAGTCTCGTTAATTTTCAAAGCCAGGAGATGACAGTTGCGGCGAGAGCGATGGCGGACAGAAAGACCTTCGGGCACCTTTCGTAGCGGGTCGCAACGCGGCGCCAGTCCTTGAGCCTGCCGAACATGATCTCGATACGATTGCGCCGCTGGTAGCGGCGTTTGTCGTATGTGACGGGCTTGCCTCGGGACTTCCGGCCAGGAATGCAGGGCGTGATGCCCTTGTCCTGCAATGCTTCACGATACCAGTCGGCGTCATGGCCCCGATCGGCCAATAGCCATCCGGCCTCGGGCAGATTGCTCAGCAGGGCCGCCGCGCCGGTGTAGTCGCTGACCTGACCRGCTGTCATGAAGAACTTGATCGGGCGGACGTTCGCGTCCGTGACGGCATGCAACTGGTGTTCATGACACCCTTCGTCCGCCCAATCAGCCTGCCACGCCCCCCTTTTTCAACCGCAGGCTTGAAGCTGTGCGGTGCGCCTTGAGATAGGTGGCGTCAATCATCACTGTCTTCCGGTCGGCGGCTTCGGAAGCCAGTCCCTCCATCATCCGGGCGAAAACACCCATGTTGCTCCAGCGCTTCCATCGGTTGTAGAGGGTCTTCGGTGGACCATACTCTGGCGGCGCATCGGACCAACGCAAGCCATTACGATTGATGAAGATTATCCCGCTCAAGACCCGCCGATCATCGACCCGTGGGTCGCCATGGCTCTTTGGAAAGAACGGCCGCAGCCGCGCCATCTGCTCGTCACTCAGCCAAAAAAGATTGCTCATCATGCCCCCATCAGTTCGGGAGCGTGAAACACGCCGGCAAGGGGGTCGCAACCCGACTAATGGGTCATGACCCTAGGGCGTCTTGTCGCCCAGACCCTTGAACCAGGCGGCATAGGGGGTGTTCTGGACCATGTGTCGTCCCAGATCGGGGGCCCCATCCGTCCACCAGACCGGGCCGCGTTCGCCCAGCAGAACCTTGGCCGCATCCACGGCGCGGCGTGCCTTGGCCAGTGCCGTCGCATCCTCCGACGCCTTGGCCGCCTTGACCGCCCGCCGCGCATCCATCAGGGCTGCGACATGACGGGCGCGCGTGTCCGGGTCCAGGCCCGGATCGGATGCCCGCCACAACCGCCCCCGCACGACGATGTAACGCCCGTCCGGCGTCTGCAGGACGGAACCGCGATCAGCCATGACGCGCCATCCTGCCGCCCAGCCCCGCGGCCAGCATGGCCGGCACAGCCAGTGCTGTCAGCAGGGCCAGCGCGAAGGGGACCATCCCGTCGCCCCGCGACCACAGCAGCATCGCGGGCAGCTGCGCCATCGTCAGCATCAGCCCTGCCAGCCACGCACGCCGCACAAGCCACGCCCCCGCAAGCCCCGATGCCAGCAGCAGCGCCGGATAGGCCAGCGTCCAGTAGAGGCCGGCATCCCAAGGTTCCGCCACCCCCTGGACCGCGGCAAAGCCACCCCACAGGACGATGCCCGCGATGCCAAGGCACAGGGGTCTGACGATGTCGCGCGGGATCATGGCGGGCCTTCGGTTGCGATGCATTGCCATCGAAACACAGATGCGGCCTGGTTGCACCCCGCCTATGCGATGCGGGCCAGTGCCGCGTCGGGCCGCAGGGTGAACCGCGAGGTTGCGGGGTCGACCTGATACAGCCCGGCCCACCGCGCGGCGTTCCGCGCCAGATCATCGACCGCCGCGATGATCCGGTCGGCCTTGGCATCGTCCAGCAGCACCGAGAAGTTCAGCCGCACCCAGCCCGGCTTCTGGATGTCCTCTCCCTGCGCGATGCGGGCGGAGAGGGCCTCCGACTGCACCCGGTCGATCCCCAGCAGCCGGTGGGCATAGCTGCCCGCGCAGGCGCAGCCGCCGCGGGCCTGCACCCCATGGATGTCGGACAGCATGCGCGTGAACAGCTGGTGATGGACCAGCCCGCCCCGCCCGTCGCGGATGCGGAAGGACAGGATCGGCAGGCTGTCGGCCGGCGCATCCGGGGCCATCACCTGGATGGCCGGGTTGCCGCGCCACGCGGCCAGCGCCCTCTCGCGCAGGATGCGCCCGCGGGTGGTGATGACATCCTGACCCAAGGCCTCCTTCGCGATCATGGCCAAGGCCACGCGGATGTCGCCGATGACATTGGGCGTGCCCCCCTCCTCGCGCGCCGACAGCGAGGACGCATAGGCATGCCCCCAGGGCGACACGAAGCTGACCGTGCCGCCGCCCGGCAGCGTCGGCGTCGCCCGGCGCGCGATCGCGTCGCGGACGACCAGCACCCCCGATGCCCCCGGCCCCCCCGGAAACTTGTGCGGAGAGAACACGATGGCGTCCTTGGCCGCATCCGTTCCCGCCTGCATCGACATCGGGACATAGGGCGCGGCAGCGCCGTAATCCCAGATCGCCACCGCGCCATGTGCGCGCAGGATGCGGGTCACCGCATCCGTGTCGGTCAGGATCCCGGTCACGTTCGAAGCCGCCGAAAAGCTGCCCACCAGCAGATCGGCCCCCGCCTGATCGGCCAGCACCGCCTCCAGCGCGGGCAGGTCGGGCCCGCCGGTCGCAGCCTCGGGGATCTCGATGACCACGGCACCGCTTTCGCGCCAGGGCAGGATGTTGGAATGATGCTCATAGGGGCCGATGACCACCACCGCCCGGCCACCGCGCACCGTGATGCCCGCGATGTCCAGAAGACCCACAAGCCGGTTCAGGCCTGCGGTCGACCCCGACCCGGCAAAGATCGTGCTGTATCCCGGCCCCGCGCCGACCATCCCCGCCACGCAGGCCCGCGCCGCCTCCCTCAGCCCCGAACAGTAGGCGCCGACAAAGGACGCCTGCGTGTGGGTGTTGGCGTAATAGGGCAGCACGCGGGTCAACACGAACTCCTCGACCTGGCGCAGCGCGCGGCCCGAGGCCACGTAATCGGCATAGATCATCGGCACCGGACCGAACGGCCCGTCGATCACCACGTCATCGCCGATCAGCCCCGCCCGCAGGCCCGCGACGGCGTCGCCGGTCGTCAATATCGCCCGAAACTCGTCCAACTGTGCCATGAAAACTCCGATCCGGCCTGCGTTTCGCAATGACTATTCCCGCGACAGCGCGATTTCATTCCTTGTTTCTTGCATTCCGAAGGCGATATTGGGTCATATGACCCATGAACCGGGGGAACGGCGTGGACCGCATCGACAGGCGCATCCTTGAGGAGTTGCAACGCGACAGCGCGATCTCGCAGCGCGTGGTGGCGGAACGGGTCGGGCTGTCGCAGAACGCCTGCTGGCGACGGATGCAGGCGCTGGACAAGGCGGGCGTGATCCGCAACCGGACCGTGACGCTGGACCGCGACAGGCTGGGCATGGGGCTGGTCGTCTTCGTGATGATCAAGACCCGCCACCACTCCGCCGACTGGCTGGCGATGTTCCGCAAGCACGTGTCGGCCATTCCCGAGGTGATCGACTTTTTCCGGATCGGCGGCGAATACGACTATATGCTCAAGGTGGTGACGCAGGACATGGGACGCTATGACCTGTTCTATCAACGCCTGATCTCGGGCATTGAACTGCACACCGTCACGTCGCATTTCGCGATGGAGGCGATCGAGGAACAGCGACCCATCGCGCTTGCCTGACGGACCGAAGGCCCCATGAACCAGAACACCGACATCGTCCAGCGCCTCGCCGCCCGCCTTAAGGAGGCGCGCCGCGCCAAGGGCCTCAGCCTGGACGCGGTGGCGCGGCTGTCGGGCGTCAGCCGGTCGATGGTCAGCCAGATCGAACGCGCCGAATCCAGCCCGACCGTCGCGACCCTGTGGAACCTGACCCAGGCCCTGCAGGTCGATTTCGCCGGCCTGTGGGAGGCGCGGGCCGAAAGCGACATCCGCGTGGTGCAGGCCGCCGCCGCGCCGGTCATCGCCGACCGGGGACGCGACGTGGTGATCCGCATCCTCAGCGCGCCGCAGACCGTCGGAGAGCACGAGATCTATGAGATCCGCCTTGGCCCCGGCGCCGCGCTGGAGTCCGCGCCCCATCGCACCGGCTGCCGCGAGGATGTCGTGGTGCTGGAGGGCGCGGTCACCATCACCTCGGGCGACGAACGGGCGGCCCTGGCGCAGAACGATGCCGCGAACTATGCCGCCGACCGCCCGCACAGCCTCACGGCGGGCGATGCCGCCGCCCGCGTGCTGATGATCGTGCGGGACAGTTGATCCGTCATCACGGACGAATTTCTTTTATCTTGCCCGGCGCAGGCAAAGGCCCTAGCCTCCGTTAAAACGGAGGTACTGACCACATGACGGATGCAAGCGCGTTTCTGGACAGCGTCAGCCAGCAGTTGGACCAGATCGGCCAGGAAGGGTTGACCAAGCGCGAACGCCTGATCACCGGGCCCCAGGGCAGCCGCGTCGCGGTGGCGGGGGCGCCCACGATCAATCTTTGCGCCAACAACTATCTGGGGCTGGCCAATCATCCCGCCCTGCGCGCGGCGGCGGTCGCGGCGATGGACAGCCACGGTTTTGGCATGGCATCCGTGCGGTTCATCTGCGGGACGCAGGACCTGCACCGCCAGTTGGAACAGCGCCTCGCCGGGTGGCTGGGCCATGACGACGCGATCCTGTTCGCGTCCTGTTTCGACGCCAACGGCGCGCTGTTCGAACCGCTGCTGGGCCCCGAGGATGCGGTCATTTCGGACGCGCTGAACCATGCGTCGATCATCGACGGCATCCGTCTGTGCAAGGCACGCCGCTATCGCTATGCGAACGGCGACATGGACCAGCTGGAATCCCGCCTGCGCGAGGCGCGGGACGGCGGTGCGCGTTTCATCATGATCGCCACGGACGGCGTGTTCTCGATGGACGGTCACCTGGCGCCCCTGCCCGCGATCCGCGATCTGGCCGACCGCTATGGCGCGCTGGTGATGGTCGACGACTGTCACGCGGTGGGCATCATGGGGCCGAAGGGGGCGGGCACGCCGCAGCACCTGGGCGCGCGGGTCGACCTGCTGACAGGGACGCTTGGCAAGGCGCTTGGCGGCGCACTTGGCGGATACATCGCCGGGCCGCAGCCGGTCATCGACCTGCTGCGCCAGCGGGCGCGGCCCTATCTGTTCTCGAACGCGCTGCCGCCGTCGATCGTCGCCGCGGGGCTGGCCGCGATCGATCTGGTCGAGGATGCCGACGACCTGCGCGCGGATCTTGCGCGCAAGACCGCGCATTGGCGCAAGGGCCTGACCGACGCGGGGTTCGCGCTGCTGCCCGGCCAGCACCCCATCGTGCCCGTCATGCTGTCCGAGGCGCCCTTGGCGCAGGCCATGGCAGCCGCGCTGGAAAGGCGCGGCGTCTATGTGGCGGGGTTCTTCTTTCCGGTCGTGCCGCGCGGTCAGGCCCGCATCCGCACCCAGATGAACGCCGCCATCGACATGGCCGACCTGGACACCGCGCTGCAGGCCTTTGTCGAGGCGGGTCGCGAAACCGGGGCGATCCGATGAAGGCGCTGGTCAAGACCGGCCCCGGAGAGGGGCTGGCCCTGCAGGACCGCCCAATGCCCCAGATCGGCCCGTCGGATGTCCTGATCCGGGTGCGCAAGACAGGCATCTGCGGGACGGACGTGCATATCTGGAACTGGGATGAATGGGCCGCCCGCACCGTCCCCGCGCCCATGATCATCGGCCACGAATTCGCCGGAGAGATCGTCGAACTGGGCCGCGACGTCACCGGCCTGACCCTGGGCCAGCGCTGTTCCGGAGAGGGCCACCTGATCGGCCATACCAGCCGCCAGAGCCGGTCGGGCCAGTTCCACCTGGACCCCGAGACCCGTGGCATCGGCGTCAATGTCCCCGGCGCCTTTGCCGAATACCTGGCGCTGCCCGCCTTCAACGTGGTGCCGCTGCCCGACGGCGTGTCCGACCGGATCGGCGCGATCCTGGACCCGCTTGGCAATGCCGTGCACACCGCGCTCAGCTTTCCGCTGATCGGAGAGGACGTGCTGGTCACCGGCGCGGGGCCCATCGGCATCATGGCCGCCGCAGTCGCGCGCCATGTCGGGGCGCGTCACGTGGTCATCACCGACGTGAACCGGACGCGGCTGGACCTGGCGGCGCGGGTGGCCGACGTGGTCCCGGTCAACGTCGCCTCCGAGGACCTGCCGTCGGTCTGCGCCCGCCTTGGCATGCGCCAGGGGTTCGACGTGGGCTTGGAAATGTCGGGAAATGCCGCGGCCTTCGACCAGATGGTCGGCGCGATGGTGATGGGCGGGCGCATCGCCATGCTGGGCATTCCCGCCGCGCCCACGCTGGTCGACTGGAACCGCATCGTGTTCAAGTCGCTGGTCATCAAGGGCATCTATGGCCGCGAGATCTTCGAGACCTGGTACAAGATGCTGGCCATGCTGGAAAACGGCTTGGACGTCAGCGCCGTCATCACCCACGACCTGCCGATGGCCGAATTCGAACAAGGCTTCCGCACCATGAAGGCCGGCCAGAGCGGCAAGATCGTGCTGGACTGGGACCAGGTCTAGCCCACCGTCTGGATGGCCTCGACGACCGCGTTCAGGCGTTCGCGTTCCGACGGCAGCATCTGGTCGCGGCATCGCGCCATCGCCTCGGCCGAGTGGCGCCGGGCAGAGGCCGCGAACCGGTCCGGGGCGATCTGCGCCAGCGCCAGCAGCGATTTCTGCAGCCGCATCTGCACCGCGAAGATGGCCGAACCGTCGCGCGCGATGGGCGGGAAGACGTCGTCCAGCAGATCCTCGACCGCCAGGGCGGGCACCCAGACCCGCGGAAAGTCCAGCGCGACCTCGCGCGCGTCGGCGCAGGCGGACAGCAGGCGGACCGACCGGCCCAGGATGTCGATCGCGGTGCCCGGGTCGTTGACGGCGGGCGACAGGGCGCGTTCGGCGATCTCTGTCAGGACGGTCAGGCCGAACCGCGGGTCCTGGTCATAGGTGCGGCTTTCCGCGACGGTCAGCGCCTTGCACAGGGCCTCGTCATCGGGTTCCTGGTCGGACGCGGTCTGGCGCGCGATCCACAGGGCCGGCAGGCCGGGATGCAGGAACCTGCCCGGCAGGGCGGCCAGGTGGATGTCCACGCCCGCGTCGTCGGCCATCGCCTGCAGCGCCGGCATGTCGACATGGACCAGATAGCCGATCTGGTCGTGATGGAGGGCACGGGCGCCGGGCGGCGGGCCCGACCCCTCGTGACCGCCAAGGAAGGGCGTGTCCAGCCGGTGGTCCAGCGCGCTGCGGGCGGCCTCCTCGACCTTGCGGATGGAATCGTCCATCAGGCCGAAGACGGTCAGGTGCGCGATCCAGCGCAGGATCGCGATGACGATGATGACCACGACCAGGATCGTGGCCACGAACAGCACCAGCCGGTCATTGTCGGAATAAAAGCCCGCGTTCAGCGCGATGATGCCGATCAGGCTGAACAGGAACGACCCCAGGAAGGTCGACAGGACGCGCTGTGTGGTACGGTCCGATTTCAGCAGCTGCGTCGCGCGCGGCGTGACCGACCCGGATGCCGCCGTGAAGGCCGACACCATGATCCCAAGCGAGAAGGTGACCACCGACAGCATCGAGCTGGCCAGGACCGACAGCACCGCCTCGACCGCGCCCGAGCCCAGCTTGTCGCCCAATCCGTCGGGCAGCATGGGCCCGATCAGCGGCGCGACGAAGGCCGTGCCGATGCCCATTACCGTGTAAAGCGCCGCGACCACCCAGATCTTCTGGGAGATCCTGACGATGAACCACCTTAACCTGGACGACATCCGCACCCCTTGCCCGCTGACCCTGTACCCTGCCGCGGACCATGACCCGGAACGGGGTGCGGGGTCCAGATGCCGCGGCCGCTTTCGCGCCTATGCGCGCGGGGTGACCCGCAGCGGCTGAAAGATCGGACCGTCCGGACCGTCCGCCAGATGCGCGGCGATGCCGAAGACCCGCGCCAGCAGGTCGGTGGTCAGCACGGCGGCGGGCGGTCCGTCGGCCACGATGCGGCCCCCGTCCAGCACCACCAGCCGCGTGCAGTGCCGCGCGGCCAGCCCCAGGTCGTGCAGCGACGCGACCACCCCCCGCCCCTGCCGCGCAAGTCCCGCGAACAGGTCCATGACGCCGATGGCGGCGGCGGGGTCCAGCCCGGCGATGGGCTCGTCCGCGATCAGCAGGGGGGTGTCCTGCGCCAGCGCGCGAGCGATCAGCACGCGGGCCTGTTCGCCGCCCGACAGGGTGGTGGCATCGCGGTGGCGAAGGGCCGTCAGGCCCAGGGCCCGCAGCGCGTCGTGGACCGCAGGGTGGTCGCGCGGTGCGGCGGCATCGGGATGGGCGATGCGGCCCAGGGCCACGACCGCCTCCACCGGCATCGGCCAGGCGATGTCGCGGCCCTGCGGCAGATAGGCCGCCTGGCGCGCCCGTGCATCAGGGGCCAGCGCCGCCAGCGATGACCGCCCTGTCGCCGGCAACAGGCCCAGGGCCGCGCGCAGCAGCGTCGTCTTGCCCGCGCCGTTCGGGCCCAGCAGGCCCACGAACTCGCCCGGCCCCACGTCGAGGTCGATCCGGTCCAGCACCGGCACCGCGCCGCGCGACAGGGACAGGCCGGACAGCCGCATCAGGGTCATGCCCGCGCCCTCAGCCGCAGGATCAGCTGCAGGAAGAAGGGCGCGCCGATCAGGGCGGTCAGGACGCCCAGCTTGAGGTCGCGCCCCGGAAGGATCACCCGCACCGCGATGTCGGCCGCCAGCACCATCGCCGCCCCGCCAAGTGCCGATGCCCCCAGCAGCCGCCCCGGATCGCCGCCCACCGCGCGGCGCAGCAGATGCGGCACGACCAGCCCGACGAAGCCTACGGTGCCCGCCACCGCCGTGGCCCCGCCGACCAGCGCCGCCGTGCCCAGCACCAGCCGCAGCCGCAGCGCGCGCAGGCTGATGCCCATGCTGGCGGCGGCGTCCTCTCCCAGGCTGAGGGCGCGCAGGGCACGGGCGGCGGGCCACAGGATCACCGCGCCCGCGATCATCACCGGCACAGCGATGCGGACATGCAGCATGGAGCGGTCGACCAGCGACCCCATCATCCAGAAGACGATCTCGTTGGCGGCAAAGGGGTTGGGCGACAGGTTCAGGACCAGCGACGTCGCGGCCCCGGCCAGGGCCGATATGGCGATCCCCGCCAGGATCAGCGCCAGCGCGCCGCCGCGCGGGCCCGCCAGCCCCATGACCAGCCCGACCGACAGCGCCGCCCCCGCCAGCGCCGCCAGCGGCAGGCCCAAGGGGAAGGCCGCGGCCAGCCCGGTCTGGATCGCCAGCACCGCCCCAAGCGCCGCCGTGCCCGAGGTGCCGATCAATCCCGGTTCCGCCAGGGGATTGCGCAGAAAGCCCTGCATCGCGGCCCCCGCCAGCCCAAGCGATGCGCCCACCGCCGCGCCCAGGATGGCGCGCGGCAGGCGCAGTTCCTGCATGATCAGGACCAGCAGCGGATCGCCCCGCCCGAACAGCGCCGCCAGCGCGGGCCCGGGCGGCTGCCAGCTGGTCCCGATCAGCAGCGATGTCACGAACAGCACCCCCACAAGCGCGCCAAGCGCGACCGTCAGCCTCATGGCGCGACCTGGCGCAGCTGTGCCACGGCGCGCAGGACATGCGGCGTGCCACAGGCCCAATCCCGGTCGGGCGCAGTGACGACCTGCCGCCCCGGCGTGATGGCGCGCAGGACGGGATGGTCCATCACCTCCTCGGCGCGCGAGGCACGGGGCTGGCGCTGGCCGGTCACGATCAGGTCGGGATCGGCCATCACCAGATCCTCCAGCGGCACGAAGCCTCCCTGCGACAGGCCCAGTTCCGTCGCCACGTTCGTCAGGCCCGCCGCCGTCAGGATTGCCCCGGCCAGGCTGTCCTGACCCGAGCTGTAGCCGTTCGCCCCATACAGCGCCGCCCGGCGGTCGGGGCGGGGGTCCGCCTGCAGTGCCGCCAGGTCGCGGTCGAACTGCGCCACGATCCGGTCGGCGCGGTCCCGTCGGCCCAGCACGTCGCCCATCAGGCGCAGGTTGGTGCGGATGCTGTCCAGGTCCGTCCCCATGTCGAAGGTCGCCACGCGCAGACCCAGCCTGTCCAGCATGTCCAGCGTCGCCGGGGAGGAATAGGTGCCCGCCAGCACCAGATCGGGCTGCAGGGCCAGGATGTCCTCGGCCTGGCCGCGGTTGGTGGGATAGGCCTCGGCCTCGCGCGCCATGGCCGAAGAGACCGGGTCCTGCGCCAGATAGCTGACCGAGGCCAGCTGTCCCGGCGCCGCCACCAGCATCGCCAGCTGATCGGTGCACAGGTTGATCGACACCACCCGCGCGGGCGCATCGGCCCATGCGGGGGCGGCCATCAGCGCCAGCCCGATCAGCCCGCGGATCACCAGTGCGCCTGCAGGCCGATGGTGCCGGTCCGCCCCTGGTTCGCAAAGCCCCAGACATCCGAATAATCGCGGTCGAACAGGTTCACCACCCGCGCCGTCGCCCGCACGTTCGGCGTCAGGTCATAGCCCGCGGCAAGGTTGACCACGGTATAGGACGGCAGTTCGCGCGTCTCGACCGCGCCCCAGAACTGGGTGTCGAAGGTGCCTGCCACATGGCGCAGATCGCCCGTGACCGATCCGCGCCCGTCCAGGACCGACAGTGTCGCGTTCAGGCCAGCCTCGTGCCGGGGGCGGCGGGTCTTGACGCTGCCATCGGGATTTTCCGCGTCAAGATAGGTATAGCTGGCCCCCAGGGTCAGACTGTCGGTCGCCAGAATGCGGGCCGCGACCTCGACCCCTTGGCGGGGGCTTTCGCCGGACTGGTTGCGATAGGAATAGAACGCCACGCCATCCTCGATGCCGACCAGATAGTCGGTGATCTCGTCCTCCAGCGTCTCGTTGAAATAGGTGACGTCGATGGTCCCGCGACCGTCCGGCAGCTGCGCCTCGACCCCCAGATCAAAGCCGCTGTTCTTTTCCGGGCGCAGGTCGGGATTGCCTTGATAGACGGTGCCGAAGAAGCCGGCATCGGCATACAGCTCGAAATAGGACGGATTCACCAGCCCCGTCCCGGCGGATGCGTGCAGGCGGAACGGACGGTCGGGCATCTGCCAGGAGAGACCCAGGTTCCAGCTGGTGAAATCGGCAAAGACGCGGTTCGCGTCGTGGCGCAGCCCGGCCTGGACATCCAGCCCGCTGGCCAGCATCGCGCGGTATTCCAGCGCGACCGACGACATCTCCCGGGACTGCCCCGGCGCGGTCGAGTTGCTGTCGCGCTGATGTTCCGCCAAGAGGTTCAGCAGCTGCGAGGCATCGGCGGCCGACCCGTCCAACCCCAGGCTGGTGCGGTATTTCAGCTTTTCGGTCTGGCCGCGCCGGAACGGGCTGTTGTCCTGGCTCTGCCGGGTGATGCTGTGCTGATAGTCCAGGCGCTGGACCAGGCGGCCGTCCAACGCGGTATATTCCGCCCAGACCCCGCCCTGAAACTCGTCGCGGCGGCCGAACAGGTCGGCATCGACCAGATAGCTTTCGGCATCGGTCGCGGCAAAGTTCTCGGCGTCAAAGCCGTAATCTTCGGTGGACTGGCGCAGCGCCACCCCAAGGCGCAAATCGTCGGTGGCCAGGACGTCGCCGGACAGGACGGCGGTCTTGCGGTTGATCCCGTCCTTGCCGCCGCCATCGCCCGACTGGTCATAGCCCAGATCGTCGCGCGCCGACAGCGACAGCCGCAGCCCGCCCCGTTCCCCGCGACGGCTGACATGGACCGAGGCCGCCCCGCCGTTCCCGGCCTCGACCGAACCGCCATAGGACAGGCCATGGGGCGCGTCGCGCGTGATGATGTTGATCACCCCCGCCGACGCGTTCGATCCATAGAACACCGATTGCGGTCCGCGCAGCACCTCGATCCGGTCGATGTCGGTGGTCTCCAGCCCGGTCAGGACGTATTCGTCCTCGCCCCCCGCCGCCTCGATGCCGTCGATCAGGATCAGGGTGTGGTTCGCCTCGGCGCCGCGGATGCGGACCTGTGCGATGCTGGCGCCGCTGCCGCTGACCGACACGCCGGGCAACGCGCGCAGGGCGTCCTGGACGGTGGCGATGCCACGATCCTCGATCTCGGTCGCGGTCAGGACGGTGTGGGCGCGGGCATAGCCGTCCTGGGCCACGGGCGTGATGCCGGCGGTCAGCACGATCTCGTCCAGCAGGATGGGTTCCCCCGGTGCCGGACCTTGCGCGGCGGCGGTGACGGGAAGGGCGACAAGCGTCGCCAGAAGACAGATCGGACGGCGCATCGGCACGGACCTTTCAAGGCAGGCACGGCCTGCGGCAAACAGAAATGTCCGGCACACGGACCCGGTGGGGCGCGGCAGGACGGTGACTGTCACCACTGCGGATCAGCCGCTTTCCTGGCACGCCCCGCGCCGGAAATGGGTGAGTGCTGCGGCAGGTCTCCTGGCTTGCGGGTCGATGCCTTGGCCGGCCTTCCCGGATCGCTCCAGTGGCATGATCGGCCATCGCTCTCCGCTTACAGTTGCGGGGGCAGCCCCGGATTGGCACCGGTGTTCCCTTTTGATCCGGCATGCAGGCCGGAACCGTAGCGGCGCCCTTGTGGCGCAGTGGCCCCGGAGCTGTCAACGGGATTCCGCCGTCCGTCCCACGCCCGGCAAAAGGCGGTCAGCGCCCGCCCCGGCCCGATCCCAGATCGGCCGAAATCCGTTCCGCTGCGGTGGCGACCATGCCGCCGATGCGGTCGACGGCGGCATCGGTCATGCGGTTCGTGGGGCCCGACACCGACACCCCGGCCACCGCCTCGCCATAGCTGTTCACGATGGAGGCCGCGACACAGCGCATCCCCAGGGTGCGCTCCTCGTCGTCAAAGGCAAAGCCGCGATGGCGGATCAGGGCGATGTCTGCCTGCAGCGCGTCCGCGTCGGCGATGGTCTTGTCAGTGAACCGGGTGAAGGTCGCGTCGCGCAGGAACACCGCCAGCCGCGTCTGATCGAACGCCGCCAGCAGCGCCTTGCCGATCCCAGATGCGTGCAGCGGAGACCTGGTGCCGGGCGGGAAAAACGCGCGGATCGTCTGATGCGTCTCGACCTGGCTGACGAACAGCACGTCGCCGTCGCGTTCGATGCCCAGGTTCGCCGTCTCTCCGGTCAGGGCCATCAGGTCGCGCATCACCGCACGGCTGCGTTCGACAATGTTGGTGCGCCGCAGGAAGACCGAACCAAGGCGGAACGCCTCGGGGCCGATGAACCACTCCTGCCGGTCGGGATTGTTCTCGACATAGCGACGGTGTTCCAGGGTGGCCAGGACGCGGTGCATGGTGGCGGGCGATTGGTCCAGATGCGTGGACAGCCCGGTCAGGGTGATCCCCTCATGCGCGGCCAGGGCCTCCAGCACGTCCAGCCCGCGGTCCAGGGCCTGGATGCTGGCGGCGGGCTGATCGGCCTTGCCGCTTCTTGGTCGCCCCCGCTTGCGCACCGGTTGTTGCATCGGAATCACGCCCCTTCCATCTGTAACACCACAGAAAAATAATTTCATGAAAGCCATTTTCCGGCAATGAAAAAATCGCGCGCCCATGATTTCGCTGCGAAACCTGCATTAAACCACGTTTCCGAAAAACGATTTCAAAAAAATTTACCGGTTTGCGGACCCGTGCTACACCTTGTCGCATCAAGGAGGAGCCGACCGTGAGCACCCAGAACCCGATCTTCATTCCCGGCCCGACGAACATCCCCGAGGTGCTTCGCAAGGCCGTCGACATGCCCACCATCGACCATCGCAGCCCGATGTTTGGAAAGATCCTGCATCCCGCGCTGGAGGGGGTCAAAAAGGTCCTGAAATCGACGCAGGCGCAGGTCTTCGTGTTCCCCTCCACCGGCACAGGCGGGTGGGAGACGGCGATCACCAACACGCTGTCGGCGGGCGACGCGGTTCTGGCCACGCGCAACGGCATGTTCAGCCACCGCTGGATCGACATGTGCCAGCGGCACGGCCTGGACGTCCAGATCGTGGACCAGTCCTGGGGCGAAGGTATCCCCACCGACCGGTTCGAGGAGATCCTGACCGCCGACACGGCCCATCGCATCAAGGCGGTCCTGGCCACGCATAACGAAACCGCCACCGGCGTCCGGTCGGACATCGCCGCGGTCCGCCGCGCGCTGGACCGGGCGGGGCATCCCGCAATGCTGTTCGTGGACGGGGTCAGCTCCATCGCCTGCTATGACTTCCGGATGGACGAATGGGGCGTCGATGTCGCCGTCACCGGGTCGCAGAAGGGCTTCATGCTGCCCCCCGGCCTGGCGATCGTCGGCTTTTCGCCCAAGGCGATGACCGCGGTCGAGGGCGCGGGCCTGCCGCGCACCTTCTTCGACATCCGCGACATGGCGCGGGGCTATGCCGCGAACGGCTTTCCCTATACGCCGCCTGTCGGCCTGCTGAACGGGCTGAAGGTCGCCACCGACATGCTGCTGGACGAGGGGCTGGAGAACGTCTTTGCCCGTCATCACCGCATCGCCGAAGGCGTCCGCCAGGCCGTCGCGGCATGGGGCATGACGCTGTGCGCCGCGCGACCCACGCTGTATTCCGACAGTGTCAGCGCGATCCGCACGCCGGACGGTTTCGACGCCAACCGCATCGTCAGCCATGCGCTGAACACCTATGGCGTGGCCTTTGGCACGGGCCTGGGCGATGTCGCGGGCAAGGTCTTCCGCATCGGGCATCTGGGGATGCTGACCGACGTGATGGCCCTGTCGGGGCTGGCCACGGCGGAGATGGTGATGGTCGATCTGGGCCTGCCCGTCACCCTGGGCTCCGGCGTCGCCGCCGCCCAAGCGCATTATCGCCACAGCGCGGGCCAGGCCTGCAGGCAGGCTGCGTGATGGACGCGATCCCGACCCTGGACGACATGCTGGCGGCCCGCGACCGCATCCGCCCGCATGTCCACGTCACCCCCGTCCTGACCAGCCGGATGCTGGACGAGCTGACCGGCGCGCAGCTGTTCTTCAAGTGCGAGAACCTGCAGAAGGCCGGCGCCTTCAAGGCGCGCGGGGCCAGTAACGCGGTCTTTGGCCTGTCGGATGCCCAGGCCGCGCGCGGCGTCGCCACCCATTCCAGCGGCAATCACGGCACCTGCCTGTCCTATGCCGCGGGACGCCGCGGCATCCCCTGCACGGTGGTCATGCCCCGCACCGCCCCGCAGGCGAAGAAGGACGCGGTGCGCGGCTATGGCGCGCGCGTCGTGGAATGCGAGCCCTCGACCAGCTCGCGCGAGGCGGTCTTTGCCCAGGTCGTGGCCGAGACGGGGGCAGAATTCGTGCATCCCTACAACGACCCGCGGGTGATCGCCGGACAGGCCACCTGTTCGGCCGAGATGCTGGAGCAGATCCCCGGCCTGGACGCGGTCATCGCCCCCATCGGCGGCGGCGGCATGGTGTCGGGCACCTGCCTGACCCTGTCCGCGCTGGCCCCCGCCACACGCATCTATGCGGCCGAACCCGAACAGGCGGACGACGCGGCGCGCAGCTTTCGCGCCGGCCACATCATCGCAGACGACGCGCCCGTGACCGTGGCAGACGGGCTCAAGGTGCCGCTCAAGGACATGACCTGGCATTTCGTCCGCAACCATGTCACCGACATCCTGACCGCGTCCGAGGACGAGATCGTGGCCGCGATGCAGCTGATCTGGAAACGGCTGAAGATCGTGGCCGAACCCTCCAGCGCGGTGCCGCTGGCGACCATCCTGAAGAACCGCGACGTCTTTGCCGGCCAGCGCATCGGCGTCATCATCACCGGCGGCAATGTCGATCTGGACCGCCTGCCCTGGACCAACGGAGATGCCCAATGAACGCCCATGCAGAATTCGCAGGCCTCGAGGTCGGATACGACATTCCCGCCCTGCCGGGGATGGACGAGGCCGACATCCAGACCCCCTGCCTGATCCTTGATCTGGACGCACTGGAACGCAACATCCGCAAGATGGGAGATTACGCCCGCGCCCACGGCATGCGCCACCGGGCGCATGGCAAGATGCACAAGTCGGTCGACGTCCTGAAGCTGCAGGAGCGGTTGGGCGGCGCGGTCGGCGTCTGCTGCCAGAAGGTGTCCGAAGCCGAGGTGTTCGTGCGCGGCGGCATCCGCGACGTGCTGGTGTCGAACCAGGTCCGCGACCCGGCCAAGATCGACCGCTTGGCGCGCCTGCCCTTGCGGGGCAGCCGGATCATCGTCTGCGTCGACGACATCGCCAACGTGGCCGAACTGTCGGCGGCGGCGCAGCGCCACGGCACCACGCTGGAATGCTTTGTCGAGATCGATTGCGGCGCCGGCCGCTGCGGGGTCAGGACGACCGAGGCGGTGGTGCAGATCGCCCAGGCCATCGACGCCGCCCCCGGCCTGAAATTCACCGGCATCCAGGGCTATCAGGGCGCCATGCAGCACATGGACAGCTTTGACGACCGCAAGGCCAAGCTGGACGCGGCCATCGCCCAGGTCCGCGAGGCGGTCGAGGCGCTGACCGCGATCGGCCTGACGCCCGAACTGGTGTCGGGCGGAGGCACGGGGTCCTATTACTTCGAATCCAACTCGGGCGTCTTCAACGAGCTGCAATGCGGCAGCTATGCCTTCATGGATGCCGATTACGGGCGCATCCTGGACCGGGACGGCACGCGCATCGACCAAGGTGAATGGGAAAACGCGCTGTTCATCCTGACCAGCGTCATGAGCCATGCCAAGCCGCATCTGGCGGTGGTCGATGCCGGCCTCAAGGCGCAGTCGGTGGACAGCGGCCTGCCGGTCATCCACGGCCGCACGGACGTGAAATACATCAAGTGTTCCGACGAACACGGCGTGGTCGAGGACCCGGACGGCGTGTTGGCCGTCAACGACAAGCTGCGCCTGATCCCCGGCCATTGCGATCCGACCTGCAACGTCCACGACTGGTACGTGGGCGTCCGGGGCGGCAAGGTCGAGGTCGTCTGGCCGGTCTCTGCCCGCGGAAAGGCCTATTGATGCAGACGCAATCCCCCCTGCTGATCGTCCCCGAACACCTGATCGCGGACCTGATCTCGGCCCAGGACTGCTTTGCGGCGGTCGAACAGGTCTTTGCCGCGATGGCGCGGGACACGGCCTACAACTTTCCGGTCATCCGCGAGGCGATCGGCCATGCCGACGCGCTTTACGGGTTCAAGTCGGGGTTCGACCGGGAATCGCTGGCGCTTGGGCTGAAATCGGGCGGGTTCTGGCCGCGGAACGCCGACAGGGGCCTGACGAACCATCAGTCGACGATCTTCCTGTTCGACGCCGATACCGGGCGGTGCCGGGCCGTGGTGGGCGGCAACCTGCTGACCGCGCTGCGCACGGCGGCGGCCTCGGCGGTGTCGATCCGCCACCTGGCGCGGTGGGACGCGCGGGTGCTGGGCATGATCGGGGCGGGGCATCAGTCGATCTTCCAGCTGCGCGCCGCGCTGGATCAGCGGGACTTCGACAGGGTCGTCGGCTGGAACCTGAACCCCGCCGACCTGGATCGGCTGGCCAAGGTCGCCGATGAACGCGGCATCCCGTTCCAGGCGGTCGATCTGGATCAGCTGGGCGCGCAGGCGGACGTGATCATCACCATCACCTCGTCATTCGCGCCCATCCTGCAGGCCGCCCAGGTCCGGCCCGGCACGCACCTGGCCTGCATGGGCACCGACACCAAGGGCAAGCAGGAGGTCGAGGCCGCATTGCTGGGCAAGGCGTCGGTCTTTACCGACGAGGTCGCCCAATCCGTTACCATCGGAGAGGCCCAGCACGCCGTGGCCCAAGGGCTGATCGCGCCGCACGACATCATCCAGATCGGTGCGGTGATCAACGGCGACCGACCGGGCCGGGTGTCCGATGACCAGATCACCCTGTTCGACGGCACCGGGGTGGGACTGCAGGACTTGGCAGTCGCATCCGCCGCGGTCGATCTGGCGGTCGAACGCGGGATCGCCATCGCGGTCCAGATCTAGCGTCACCCCCGCGCACCCGACAGCGGGCGCGCGGGGGGTGCGGTCACTTCGCTTGGCGCGCGATCCAGTCGTCGATCCCGGCCTGTGCCACCGCCTGGTCCTGGGCCGGCGTCCCCGAGGACACGCCAATGCCGCCCACGACCTCTCCGTTCCACAGGACCGGCAGACCGCCGCCGACCACCATCAGACGCCCGCCGATGGCCGAGGCGATGCCATAGGCCGGCGCGCCGGGCTGGCTGGCCGTGCCATAGTCGTGGGTCGCCTTCTTGGCCGCCGCCGCCGTGAAGGCCTTGTCGATGGCGATGGTGGTCGAGGTGACCTTGCCACCCTCCATCCGCTGAAAGGCGATCAGCTGGCCCGCCTCGTCGGTGATGGCGATGCACATCGGGACGCCGATCGTCCGGGCATGGGCCTCGGCACCGGCCATCAGGATGCGGGCGTCGTCGAGATCGAGTCGGGTCAGGGTCTGCATCGGAATTCCTTGGCTGTTGTCCGGGTGCCCGGCCGCAGCGGAACGACCAGAAGGTCGGCGACGCGGACGGGCAATGCTTAGCAGGCGGGTCGCGGACGGCCACCCCCAATGCGCAACGCGCGCGGGGCGCCGCCGCCCGGATCACGCTAGCGCGACGGTTTCGGTTGCGGAATCATCCGCGACATAGAAGACTTTCCACGTTCCATTGAAAGCGGGCCAACGGCGATGTCCTATCTTGAAAGCTTGCGGGTCTTCGTGCGGGTGGTCGAACTGGGCTCGATCACGGCGGGGGGGCGCGATCTGCGCCTGTCGCCCGCGGTCGCATCGAACCGGATCAAGGATCTGGAAAACCGCTTTGGCCTGCGCCTGCTGAACCGCACCACCCGCAAGCTGACCACGACCGAGATCGGCCGCGCCTTCTATGACCACGCCCGACGCGTGATCGAGACCCTGGACGAGGCCGAGGCCCTGATCGGCAGCTTTTCGGGCAAGCCGCAGGGCGTGATCCGCCTGACCGCGCCCCTGGGTCTGGGACGGCGGCTGGTCGCGCCGCTGATCCCTCCCTTCTGCGCCGACAATCCGGGGATCGAGATCCGCCTGCGCCTGTCCGACCGCAACGTCAACATCGTCGAGGATACCATCGACCTGGCCTTCTTTCTGGGAGAGCCCGCCGATTCTGCATTGAAATGGCGCAAGATCGCTGAATGCCCGCGGGTGCTGGTCGCGTCGCAGGCCTATCTGGACGCCGCGGGCACGCCGCGGCGACCGGACGACCTGGCGGGTCACAACTGCCTGCTGCTGCGCTATCCCCGCAGCCCGGAATATTACTGGACGCTGCAGACGTCGGACGGGCCGCGCAAGATGATGGTGCAGGGACGCTTCGACACCGACGACGGCGACGTGCTGCGCGATTGGGCGCTGGCCGGACATGGCATCGCCAACCGCCCGCTGTACGAGGTGACGCAGGACCTGGCCGACGGTCGCCTGGTCGAGGTCCTGCCCGCCAACCGCCCCCTGCCCGCGCAGTTCGGCTGCCTTGCCCCGCACAGGCGTCTGCAGGACCCCAAGGTCCGCATGTTCGCCGACCACGCGGTGCGGGAGCTGCGTCCGCTGTTCTAGGCCGGGGCAAGGACTTTACAACGACGCTTGATAATCGGCATGGGACGACCGCACCACCGCGGGGTTTGCCGTTGATCCGCCTGCATATTTCACCGCCTGTCCGTCCGGTGGGTGAAGGCCCGGCGCATCGTACGCCGCGGGGCATTAATAATATTTCTGGACGGATTTTCCATCGCATGCGACCCAAAGAGGTGACCCGACACCGGGTGATCAAGGAGAGACCGCAATGGCCGACCCGACCCGCCGCCGTGGCCGCCCCTGTGCCGACGGACCCGACCGCCCGCTGACCGTCCAGGCGTTGGACCGCGCGCTGGACATGCTGGACCTGCTGTCGCTGCATCCCGGCCTGACGCTGAGCGAGGTCGCGCAGCGCACAGGCTTGCCCGCATCCGCCACGCATCGCATCCTGCAGACCCTGGCCCTGCGCGGCATGGTCGAACGCTGTGCCGCGACGCAATGCTGGTCGGTCGGGCCATCCAGCTTTCGCCTTGGGGCGGCCTTCCTGCGCCGGTCGGGGCTGATCGCGCGGGCACGCCCGATCCTGCAGGACCTGGTCGCGCGGACCCAGGAGACGGCCAACCTGGGCATCCTCAGTGACGGTGGCGTGCTGTTCGTGTCGCAGGTCGAATCTGACCAGCCGATCCGCGTGGCCTTTCCGCCCGGAACGCGCGCATCGCTGACCGGATCGGGCATCGGGCGGGCGATGCTGGCGATCAATGCGGGGCCTGCGCCCGATACGGCCTGCCCCGATCTGGCGCGCATCCGCAGGCAGGGCTTTGCGTTCGACGATCAGGGACGGATGGCGGGAATGCGCTGCGTGGCCGCGCCCATCGTGGACATGGCCGGGCGGGCGGTGGCCGGGCTGTCGATCAACGCCCCCGCGCATCGGATCGGGACGCGCCAGGTCGGCGCGATCGGCGCGGCGGTGGCCGAGGCCGCGGCGCGGCTGACCGCCGTCACCGGCGAGCAGCTGCACCTTTAGAAGCCCGCCCCGCGAACGGGACGGGCCTTGGTTCAGCTGTCGGACTTGAACCCCAGGCTGCGGCCGATCCGCGAGGCATAGAACTCGCCCACCAGGCCGCGCCGGAACAGCAGCACGCAGACCATGAAGACGACACCGGTGATGACCGTCACCGGCAGCGGCGAGGTCGCCAGATAGTTCTGCAGCGTCACCACCAGCCCCGCGCCGATGACCGGCCCGATCAGCGTGCCGATGCCGCCCAGCAGCGTCATCAGGATCACCTCTCCGGACATCTGCCAGCCGACATCGGTCAAGGTCGCGAACTGGAACACCAGGCTTTTCACGCTGCCCGCCAAGCCCGCGATCGCCGCCGACATGACGAACGCCGCCAGCTTGTAGCGCGCCACGGTATAGCCAAGCGACGTGGCACGCGCCTCGTTCTCGCGAATGCTTTTCAGGATCATGCCGAAGGGAGAGTTGATGATCCGCCAGATCGCCAGCATCCCGGCCAGGAACACGCCCAGCACGAAATAGTACATGTTGATCTGGTTCGACAGGTCCAGCACGCCCAGGAAGGTGCCGCGCGGGACGGACTGGATGCCGTCCTCTCCGTTCGTGAAGGCGGCCTGCAGGCAGAAGAAGAAGAACATCTGCGACAGGGCCAGGGTGATCATGGCGAAATAGATGCCCTGACGGCGGATGGCGATCAGCCCCATGATCAGGCCCAGCCCCGCCGCGCCCGCGACCCCGACCAGGATCCCCAGTTCGGGCGACAGACCCCAGACCTTGACCGCATGCGCGGTGAAATAGGCCCCGCCCCCGAAGAAGGCCGCATGCCCGAAGGACAGAAGGCCGGTATAGCCCAGCAGCAGGTTGAACCCCGCGGCGAACAGCGCAAAGCACAGGATCTTCATCAGGAAGATCGGGTACAGGAACATGGGCACCAGCAGCAGGAACCCCAGCATGGCCAGCAGGATGACCGCCTTGATGCGGCCGGCTGCCGGGACGGTCGCAGAGGCCTGGGGGGTGGTTGCGTCGGAATGGCTCATCTTACACGTCCTTTCCGAACAGGCCCGCGGGCCGCAGGATCAGCACGATCGCCATGATGACGAAGATCACGGTGTTCGATGCCTCGGGGTAGAAGACCTTGGTCAGACCCTCGGCGATGCCCAGCATGTAGCCGGTGACGATGGCGCCCAGGATGGACCCCATGCCGCCGACCACGACAACGGCGAACACGACGATGATGATGTTCGTGCCCATCAGCGGCGACACCTGATAGATGGGCGCCGCCAGCACGCCCGCGAATGCCGCCAGCGACGCGCCCAACGCATAGGTCAGCGTCAGCAGCAGCGGCACGTTCACGCCGAAGCTTTGCACCAGCACTGGGTTTTCGGTGGCGGCGCGCAGGTATGATCCCAGCTTGGTCTTCTCGATCAGCAGCCACACGGCGATGCAGACCGCCAGCGACGCCACGATCACCCAGCCCCGATAGATCGGCAGGAACATGAAGCCCAGGTTCACGCCCCCCGCCAGTGCCGGCGGCGTCGGATAGGGCTGCCCGCTGGAGCCGAAGAAGTACCGGAACGTCCCCTCGATCGTCAGGGCCAGGCCGAAGGTGAACAGCAGACCGTACAGGTGGTCCAGTTTGTAGAGCCGCGACAGCATGGTCCGTTCGACCAGCGCGCCGAAGGTGCCCACGATCAGCGGTGCCAGGATCAGCGCGATCCAGTAGTTCACGCCGGTCCAGGTCAGCAGCAGCAGGGCCACGAACGCGCCCAGCATGTATTGCGCGCCATGGGCGAAGTTGATCACCCGCAGCAGGCCGAAGATCACCGCCAGCCCAAGCGACAGCAGCGCATAGAACGACCCGTTGATCAGGCCGATCAGCAGCTGCCCCATCAGGGCAGCCATCGGCACGCCGAATATCATCGTCATGTCAGACCCCCAGTTCGCGATTGAGCATGTCCATGTTGGCGGGCAGCTGGCCCACCGGGAATTCCGCGGTCATCTGGCCGTGATCCATCAGATAGAACCGGTCGGCGACCTTGCTGGCAAAGCGGAAGTTCTGTTCCACCAGCACCACGGTCATGCCGCGTTTCTTCAACTCGCCCAGCACGGTGCCGATGTTCTGGATGATCACCGGGGCCAGCCCCTCGGTCGGCTCGTCCAGCAGCAGGCAGCGCGCGCCGGTGCGCAGGATGCGCGCCATGGCCAGCATCTGCTGTTCGCCCCCCGACAGTTTCGTGCCGGGGCTGTTCCTGCGTTCGTGCAGGTTCGGGAACAGGGCATAGATCTCGTCGACCGACATGCCGCCCTTGGCCACCACCGGCGGCAACATCAGGTTCTCCTGCACCGACAGGCTGGCGAAGATGCCGCGCTCCTCGGGGACGAAGCCCAGGCCGGCGCGGGCGGTCTTGTGCAGCGGCATGGTCATCATGTCGCTGCCGGCAAAGGTGATGCTGCCGGTGCGCTTGCGCAGGATGCCCATGATCGACCGCAGCGTGGTGGTCTTGCCCATGCCGTTGCGGCCCAGGATGCAGATCATCTCGCCTTCGTTCACGTGCAGGTCGACGCCGTGCAGGATGTGGCTTTCGCCGTACCAGGCGTTCAGCCCGGCGACATTCAGAAGCGCGCTCATGCGTCGGTTCCCATATAGGCGGTGCGCACGCGGGGATCGGTGGACACCGTGGCGTAATCGCCGCTGGCCAGGATCTCTCCGCGCTGCAGCACGGTGACGCGGTCGCAGATGTCGGCCACGACCGACAGGTTGTGTTCGACCATCAGCACCGCCCGGTCGCGGGCCACGTCGCGGATGATGCCGGCGACGGTGCGCACGTCCTCAAGGCCCATCCCGGCCATCGGCTCGTCCAGCAGCAGGACCTTGGGGTCCAGGGCCAGCGTGGTCGCGATCTCCAGCACGCGCTTGCGGCCATAGGACAGGTCCATCGCGCGGGTGTCGCGGTATTCCGTCAGGCCCAGCTGCGCGATCAGCTCGTCCGCGCGCGGGTTCAGCCGGTCCAGCGACGACAGCGACCGCCAGAACTGGGTGGCCAGCCCGTTGGGCCGCTGCAGCGCGACGCGCAGGTTCTCCAGCACCGTCAGATGCGGGAACACGGCCGAGATCTGGAACGACCGCACCAAGCCAAGCCGGGCCACCTCGGCGGGCTTTCTGGCGGTGATGTCCTGGCCCAGCAGGGTGATCGACCCGCGGGTGGGCGTCAGGAACTTGGTCAGCAGGTTGAAGACGGTGGTCTTGCCCGCGCCGTTCGGGCCGATCAGCGCGTGGATGCGGCCGTGTTCGACATCCAGATCGACATCGTTGACGGCGGTGAAGCCGGCGAAATCCTTGCCAAGGCCGCGGGCGGATAACACCACCCGCGGCTGGTCCTGTTGCACAGGCATTGCTGTCATGGGTCCGTCCGCGCCCTAGTTCGCCGCGACCAGCGCGCAACCGCTTTCGGCCGGATCGATGAACGCCTCGGACCCGGGGATGGTCGCCAGGACGTTGAAGTAGTCCCAGTCCGTGGTGATGTCGGCCGGTGCCTTGACCTCCAGCAGATAGACGTCGGTGATCAGGCGTCCGTTCGCGCCCACCGTGCCGCCCTGAGAGAAGACGTCGTTGACCGGCAGCGTGTGCAGCTGTTCGGACACGGCGGCGGTCTCGTCGGTGCCTGCGGCCTCGATGGCCTTCAGGTACTGCAGGACGGCCGAATAGGTGCCGGCATGGACCATGTTCGGCATCGCCTGCGTGCGCTCGAAGAAGCGCTGCGCGAATTCGCGGCTTTCGTCGGTCCGGTTCCAGTAGAAGGATTCCGTCAGGGTCAGGCCCTGTGCGGCCTCGGCGCCCAGGCCGTGGACCTCGGCCAGGGTGAACAGCAGCGCCGCCAGGCGCTGGCCGCCCTGCACGATGCCGAACTCGGCCGCGGACTTGATGGCGTTCTGGGTGTCCAGGCCGGCATTGGCCAGGCCGATGACCTTGGCCCCCGATGCCTGCGCCTGCAGCAGGAAGGACGAGAAATCATTGGTGGACAGCGGATGGCGGACCGACCCCAGCACTTCGCCGCCATTGGCGGTGACATAGGCGCCGGTCTGCTCCTCCAGCGAATAGCCGAAGGCATAATCGGCGGTCAGGAAGAACCAGCTGTCGCCGCCCTGCTCGACCAGCGCGCCGCCGGTGCCCACGGCCAGCGCGTGGGTGTCATAGGCCCAGTGGAACCCGTTCGCGGTGCATTGCGCGCCGGTCAGTTCGGTGGTGGCGGCACCGGTGGTCATGGTGATCTTGTCGGCCTCGGCCGACAGCGCCTGCACGGCCAGCGCCACGGACGAGGTGGTCAGCTCCATGATCGCGTCGACCTGTTCGGTGTCGTACCACTGCCGCGCGATGTTCGATGCGACGTCGGGCTTGTTCTGGTGATCGGCGGTCACGACCTCGATCGGCATGTCCAGCACGGTGCCGCCGAAATCCTCGACCGCCATCAGCGCCGCCTGATAGGAATAGGTGCCGCCGAAATCGGCATAGACACCCGACTGGTCGTTCAGGATGCCGATCTTGACGACGTCATCCGATACCTGGGCCATCGCGGCGGTGGCCGTGGCGCCCAAGATCGCCACCGATGTCAACAGTCTAGCCATGGTCTTCTCTCTCCCTCGTGTCGGACCGCAGGCGTGTGGACGGGCCACCCGCCGGGTCGGCGGTCCGGTTCATCGTTTCCGTGAATGACTGGCGACCCTCTCCCCAAGGTCGCGCTTGGGAAAGGTTGCAGAATAGGTTTGCCTTGGCAAGGACGCTTGGACCGCCCTGCGGCAACTTGCACAGGCTGCAATCCGCCAGCGGCGCGGGCGGCGGCGGGCCGGGGGTTGGCCTGCGGTCCACAGCCCCTATCCTGACCCCCTGAACACGGGGAGGAGACCACCATGACCTGTCATCCGACACGCCGCATCGCCGCGATCCTGCTGGCGGGCACGCTGTTTCACGCGCAGGCCGCCGCGGCCCAGGACCCTGCCGGTCCCGACGCGCCGACGCGCGACGAGTTCTTCTGGCTGGGCCAGATGAACAAGGCCAGCCTGGTCATCAACAGCCAGGAGGGGCTGTTGGACCCGGCCCTGGCCCCGGACATCGCCGACGCGCTGACGCAGATGATCGCCGCGGGCGACGCGCCCGACGGAGAACGCCCCCGCACCGTCATCAGCTTCGAGCCGCTGCTGATCGATGCGGGCGGTCCGCAGGTCACCCTGCTGCATGCCGGGCGGTCCAGCCAGGACATGCACGCCACCTTCCGCGCAGCGATGCTGCGCGACAAGATGCTGGAGCTGGCCGATCAGCTGCACGCGACCACGACCACGATGGTCGACCTGGCAGAACGCCATGCGGGCACCATCGTGCCGAACTATACCAACGGGGTCGCGGCCCAGCCCAACAGCCTGGGCCATTACCTGCTGGGCCACGCCGCCGGCCTGGACCGCGACGCGCAGCGCATCCGCGAGGCCTATGCCCGCATCGACCGCAGCGCGATGGGCACCACCGTCCTGAACGGTACCGGCTGGCCGCTGAACCGCCAGCGGATGGCCGAATACCTGGGCTTTCCGGCGCTGGTCGAGAACGCCTATGACGCGTCGCAGATCTCGTCGATGGACCACCCGGTCGAGGTGGCGGGCATCGTCACCTCGGTCGCGCTGCACAGCGGCAACCTGGTCGAGGACATCATGACCCAATACGCCCAGACCCGCCCCTGGATCCTGCTGGAGGAGGGCGGAGAGAATACCTATGTCTCCTCGGCCATGCCGCAAAAGCGCAATCCGGGCCTGCTGAACAACACGCGCAGCGATGCGTCGCAGGCCATCGCGCTGGCGATGGGGCCGGTCCTGCAGACGCACAACATCACCCCCGGCATGCCCGACCCCAAGGATGTCGCCGACAATGCCGCGATGGTCGATGCGGGCATCGCCACCCTGTCGCGGCTGGACGCGGTCCTTCAGGCGCTGGTCATCGACCAGGATCGCGCGCTGGAGGAGCTGAACAGCGACTGGACCGCCTCGCAGGAGATCGCCGACCGGCTGATGCGCGACCACGGCCTGCCCTTCCGCGAAGGCCATCACGTCGCCTCCGAGATCGTGACACATGCACGCCGGAACGGGATGGGCCCGCTGGACTTTCCCTATGCCGAGGCGCAGCGCATCTATGCGGATGCCGTCGCAGGCACCGACGCCCCGGCAGACCTGCCCCTGACCCAGGAGGAGTTCCGCCAGGCCCTGGACCCGGCCGCGATCGTCGCCGCGCGCGCCACCTCCGGCGGGCCGCAACCGCAGGAGATGACGCGCATGATCGGCACCGCCCGCGCGCGGCTGGACGATCACGCCGGATGGATCGCCGCCCGGCGCGGCCATGTCGATGCGGCGCTGGACCGGCTGGACGCCGATTTCGACGGCCTGACGCGGGACTGACCCTTCAGGGCGCGGGCTGGTAGTCGATCCAGGATGTCGCGGCCTCGTAGGCGCGGCCCAGGTTCAGCACGCAGGCATCGCGCCCGCGATGGCCGATCAGCTGCAGCCCCATCGGCGTGCCGGACGGTCCGAACCCCGCCGGCACGCACAGCGCCGGCAACCCGGTCAGCGATGCCGGCACGACCACCTCCATCCAACGGTGATAGCTGTCCATCTGTTGTCCCGCGATCTGGCGCGGCCAGGTCCAGTCCGCGTCGAACGCGAACAGCTGCGCCGACGGCAGCGCCAGGATGTCCACGTCCATCCCCGCCGTGTGGCGGAACCAGTCCGACCGGATCGTGCTGGCACGGCGCAGGTCGGCGGCGGACAGGGCCAGGCCGCGCTCGATCTCCCACCGCAGTTCGGGCTTCACCTGATCCGGGGCGCTGTGCAGCAGCGGGCCAAGGCTGCCCGCGATGGTCCAGCTGCGCAGCGTCGTCCAGGCCTCCCACAGGGCGGCGGCCGAAAAGGGTGGCGCCATGGGAACCACGTCATGGCCCAGATCGGCCAGCACCTGCACGGCGGCCCCGCACAGGTCCAGCACGCCCGGCTCCATCGCATAGGCCCCGCCCCAATCGCCCAGCCAGCCGATGCGCAGCATGCCCTTGGGCGGCGCGGGGCGATAGGGGCCGCTGGAATGCGGGTGCATCGGATCGGGGGCGGACTGGACCGCCAGCAACAGCTCGAGGTCACGGATCGACCGCGCCATCGGGCCTTCGGTCGACAGCTGGGACAGGAACAGGTCGCCCGGGTTCGACGGCGCGACCAGGCCATAGCTGGGCCGGAATCCGAAGACGTTGTTCCACCCGGCCGGGTTGCGCAGCGACCCCATCATGTCCGACCCGTCCGCCAGCGCCACCATGCGCGCGGCCAGCGCCGCCCCCGCGCCGCCGCTGGACCCGCCCGCCGACCGCGACAGGTCATAGGGGTTGCGCGTGACGCCATAGACCGGGTTGTAGCTGTGCGACCCCAGCCCGAATTCGGGCGTGTTCGTCTTGCCGATGATCACCGCCCCGGCCCGGCGCAGGCGCGCGACCATCGGGCTATCCGCCACCGGCACGTGGTCGCGGAACGCGGGCGAGCCATAGGTCGTGGCGATCCCCGCCGTGTCCGCCAGATCCTTGACCGCCATCGGCAATCCCTGCAGCGGCCCCGCAGGGGCCTGCGCGGCCTCGGCCAAGAGGGTGTCGCGGTCGCGCAGCGCGACGACGGCGTTGATGGACGGGTTTGTCGCCGCGATCCGGTCCAGCGTCAGCGCCATCAGCCCGACCGCATCGATGCTGCCCGCGCGCAGGGCCTTCAGCTGGCTTGTCGCATCCCCGGTGATCATCCGATGTGCCCCTTTTCCTGATCTCGCCGTCACCGTGGGGCGAAACCGCGCGCCCCACAACCCCTGCCGCCCGTGTCGATCACGGAACCGTGTGCATCCATGACATCGGCGTTGGAACGGAACATCGGGCGCATGCTGCGGTTGTGCCCCGACACCAACAGGAGAACCCGATGAAACAGACACTTGCGATCCTTGCCATCTGCGCCACGCCCGTCGCAGCCCTTGCCCAAGCCGAGGGAGAGTTCTCGCTGCCCGACCTGCCCTATGCCGCGGACGCGCTGGACCCGGTCATCAGCGCCGAGACGATGGGCCTGCATCACGACAAGCACCACCAGAGCTATGTGACCAACCTCAACACCGCCATCGCCGAGGGCGACGCCCCCGCCGGTACCGCGCTGGAGGATCTGGTGGCCAATGCCGGCACCTATCCCGACCGCGTCCGCAACAACGCCGGCGGTCACTGGAACCACACGTTCTTCTGGGAATCGATGGCCCCGGCCGACCAGACCGGAGAGATGTCGCCCGAACTGACCGAGGCGATCGAGGCGGCATTCGGTTCCGACGAGGAGTTCCGCACCGCATTTCAAGAGGCCGGTGCAGGCCAGTTCGGATCGGGCTGGGTCTGGCTGATCGTGAACGATCAGGACGAGCTGGAGATCACCTCGACCCCGAACCAGGACAACCCGCTGATGGACGTGGCCGAGACGCAGGGCACGCCGCTTCTGGGCAACGACGTGTGGGAACACGCCTATTATCTGACCTACAACAACCGCCGGGCCGAATATCTGGAAAGCTGGTGGGATGTCGTGAACTGGAGCGCCGTGTCCGAACGCTATGACGCGGCACTGGCCGAATAAGGCACGGCCATCCCCAATCTTACGACGGGCGGCACGGCAACGTGCTGCCCGTCTTCTTTGCGAAACCAAAATAGCACGCAACGGGCCAGAAACGACGGCGCGAGGGCGTCGGAGCCGTGCAATGGGCCGGTCAGAACCTGTTCCGGCGGGCTAAGCGTCTGGCACGACGTCGGTATCAGGGCATCCCATTCAGGCCCCTGCGTTTCCGGTGGGCGGGGCGGCCCGCGTCTTGCGCGTCGTCCTGTGGGACAGGAAGAACCGCAGCATCTGGGCCGAGGCATCCGGCCCGCCCGGATCGACAAAACGACCCGCACGCGAACCGCCCGACCAGGCATGGCCCGCGCCCTTGACCAGCCAGTGTTCGACCCAGGACCGGCCCTGCCCCACCCGGTGGCTGGTGCGCACATAGGCCCGTCCGCCCGGCACGGTGCGGGTCAGTTCCACCGCGCGCAGGTCCGGGAACGTCTCGACCGCGCGGATCGCCACGAAGCGGCCGTTGCGCGGGGTCACGATGTGGTCGTCGCTGCCGTGAAAGATGATCGTGGGGACGGGCGTGGCAAGGCGGCGGCCGGGGCTGCCCTGCTTCATCGCGATGATGGCCGAGGTCTTGTCCGCCGCCGCGCCCGGCGGCAAGCCGGAATGACACCCGACGGCGGCGAACAGATCGGGATAGGCATGCGCCAGCAGCATCGCGGTCGACCCGCCCGCCGACAGGCCCGCGACATAGACCCGCGCCGGGTCCGCGCCATAGCGCGCCAGCATGTCCCGGGTCAGGCTGGCCAGCAGGGCGGGTTCACCGCCGTCGCGACCCTGATCCTCGGGGCGGAACCAGTTCCAGCAGCGGTTGGCATGCGCCTCGCGCGGCTGCGCAGGATAGACCACGATCACGCCCCGCTGTTCGGCCAGCGCGTTCATCCCGGTGCCCTTGGCGAAATCCTCGGGCGTCTGGCCGCAGCCATGCAGCATCACCAGCAGTTGCAGCGGCACCCCCGCCCCGATCGCCGAGGGCAGATAGACGCGGTACTTGCGCGTCCCATGGGCGCAGGTATGGGTCCCCGTCTCGAACCGTGCAGATCGCGGGGCGGCGGCCCGCGGCTTTGCGGCAGGCTTTGACTTGGCAGGCTTGGGCTTTGCCGCTTTCGGCGGCTGCACGGCGGCGGTGGCCGCCTGCGTCATCGCCTTGGTGGCCGTTTTCATGAAGGCGCCCATCAGGCCCGCCATGGCGTTGGCGCCGGATTTCCGGCGACGGGTTCCAATGCGAAGTCTGGGGCGCCTGGTCACGGGGTTCGGGGCAGCGTTCGGGTGAACATGACCTCTGCGTCGCATGCGCCCCCGGATTGGGCAAGCGGCAACCCCGGTTCCGCCGGTCATGGCTGCCATGACGCGCTGACAGGTCCGGGCGCGCTTGCCCATTCGGGCGGCGTTTGACATTTTGCGGGCAGACGCCCCGGCCCCCGCCGCGCCGCAATGAAAAGGTCCTGCCGATGACGGCCGCCATGCTGACGCTTCTGGACTGGCTGGACCGGCGCACGTCCGGGGTGGGCCTGGTCACCGGCGCGCTGTTCGTCGCGGGTTCCCTGACGCCCAGCCTGATCCCGCGCAGCCCCCAGATCCAGGGCATCCTGGCGGGGTTCTGCTTTGCCGCGGGCTATGGGGTGGCGGTGCTGGCCGGCGCGCTGTGGCGCTATCTGCAGCTGCCGCGCATGACCGACCGTCAGGCGCGCCTGCTGGTGCCGGCGATGGGCGCGGTGGCGCTGGTCATCGTGACCGTGTTCCTGCTGCGGTCCGCGGAATGGCAGAACGACATCCGCGCCGCCATGACCCTGCCCCCGGCCGAGGGCGTGGCCCCCTTCGTGGTGGCCGGGCTTGGCACCGCGGTCGCGTCGTTCCTGCTGATCCTGGGCAAGCTGCTGGTGGCGCTTGGCCGTTATGTCAGCGCGCGCATCGCGCAGGTCCTGCCCCGCCGGCAGGCGCGGGTTCTGGGCGTGCTGCTGACGATCCTGGTGACCTATCAGGTCTTCAGCGGCGTTCTGGTGCGCAACGTCGTCTCCAGCATCGACCAGTCGGCGCAGGCGCTGGACGACCTGATCCCCGCCGAACAGATCGCCCCCGACCAGCCCTGGCAGACCGGCAGCGCCGAATCGCTAGTCGCCTGGCAGGATCTGGGGCGCGAGGGGCGCAATTTCGTCGCCACCACCCCCGACCCCCAGGCCATCGCCGGCGTCACCGGACAGCCCGCGCGGCAGCCGCTGCGCGTCTATGTCGGGCTGAACGCGGCGGATACGCTGACCGCGCGCGCCGATCTGGCGGTGCGCGAACTGGAACGCGCGGGCGGGTTCGACCGCAGCACGCTGGTCGTCGCCATGCCCACCGGCACCGGCTGGATGGACCCCGCCGCGATCGAGCCGCTGGAGCATCTGAACCACGGCGACGTCGCGACCGTGGCGTTGCAGTATTCCTATCTGCAAAGCTGGATCTCGCTGCTGGTACAGCCCGAACAGGCGGCCGAGGCCGGGCGCGCCCTGTTCGGGGCCGTCCACCGCCGCTGGCAGCAGCTGCCCGAGGAGACGCGCCCCCGGCTGTATCTCTATGGTCTCAGCCTGGGCGCGCACAGCTCTCAGCAGTCGTTGCGCCTGCATGAGATGCTGGATCAGCCCATCGATGGGGCACTGTGGGTCGGGCCGCCCTTCGTCAGCCAGCTGTGGCAGACGCTGACCGCCGAACGCGACCCCGGATCGCCCGCCTGGCTGCCGCACCTGACCACCGGAGAGGTCGTGCGCTTTACCGACGGTCGCCAGTCGGTGCATGACGGCGGCCCCTGGGGCGAGGTGCGGATCGTGTTCCTGCAATACGGCAGCGATCCCATCGTGTTCTTCCGATCCGACAGCGCGATCCGCCCGCCCGAATGGCTGGCCAGCCCCCGCGCACCCGAAGTGTCGCCCGACCTGCGCTGGTATCCGATCATCACCCAGCTGCAGCTGGCCTTCGACATGGCGATCGCGCTGGAGGTGCCGATCGGGCATGGCCATGTCTATGCCCATGTCGATCACATCGACCCCTGGCTGGCGATCACCGACCCGCCCGGATGGACCCCCGAACGGCTGCAAGCGCTGCGCGACCATTTCCTGGCGCGGCAACAGGAGGTCACGACACAGCCTGGCAGTTCGGGCTGACCCCGATCGGGCCGCCGCGTGCGGCGTCAGGCGCGGCTGTCGGCGATGGCGCGCCAGCGCGGATTGTCGTCGCCGACATGGCGCCGCGCGCCCCAGAAGCCCGCGGGCCCGGGACCGGACACCTCGACGAAGGCGTTGAAGAACGCCCCGCCCGCCGCGCCAAAGCCGTCGATGGCGCGCCGGTACAGCGCACCCATCTGATCCGAATAGTGGAACCGCTCGAGGAAATCGAACAGCTCGGGATCGGCGTCGATGGCGGCCCGGTCGGGGACGATGTGGCTGCCGCCCTCGTACATAACCAGGAACAGGCCTGCCTCCTGGGCGATGGCGTGCTGGGCGGCCCAGACCTCCTCCAGCGTGGCGATGGTGGTGCCGCCCTCTTCACCCGCAACATGGCGCCCGTCGGCCACCTGTTCCGCCATCAGGTCGAACGCCCGCGCATCCCCCATGTCACGCCAGGACCGGATCAGCGACAGGTTCGCGGGACGTCCGATGCCGCCGTCGAAATAGCCCGTCACCGCATAGGCGTCGAAATGGGTCTTGGGTGCCCGGCGGTCCGGACCGTCCGCCACCCACAAGGGCGCATCCAGCATGGCATGGTTCAGGTCGATCCAGGCGGTATGGGCGGTGATGACCTTGCGCAGGCGGTCGGGCGCATCGGCATAGACCGCGTCCAGCAGCACCGCCATTTCAGCCGCACGGCCACCGTAATACTGCATCCAGCCATCGCCTTGGCCGGGCCATTGCGCCTCGGCCTGCTGTAGGGCCCACTGGGTCTGGCCGAACTGGAAGTTCCACACCTCGTTCGAGAATTCGTACCAGGCGGTCAGGCCCGGATCCAGGCTGTCCCGGACCAGCGTGGCAAAGCGGGTGATGTGGTCGTCGGTCGCCAGATGCGGAAAGCAGAACCACGGATCGATGCCCAGTTGATTGGCCAGCGCCACCATGACCTCGACCGGCACGCCCAGGGTCCAAGTGGCCGAGGTCAGGCGCGGCCGGTCGTCCCACTCGGACAGCGTGCTGTCATTCGTGGCCATCCAGTCCATGAGGCGGATCACCCGGAACCCGCCGATCAGCGCCAGCCATTCGGGCCGAAAGATCTGCCCTGCATCATATTCGGCCTGCAAGTCCTGATGGATGCATCGGAAATTGCGCGCGGGATCGGCGGCGTCCTGCCTGACGATGTCGATCGCCACGATCCCCGTGTCCGACGCGACATAGTCGAACTCGGCCCATCCCGGCCCGGTGGTCACGTTCGTGCCGGTCCCGTTGATGCGCACGTCGCCGGTTCCGTCCCAGGTCATCCGGTAATGGCCGTTCACGCTGATATCGTCGGCGGACAGGTCGCACAGGATGATCGTGCCCACGGCAGTCGAGCCGTCGGGGATGCTGACGGGCCAGCCGTCGGCATCCAGATGCCCGCCCTCGCGCAACTGGGCGTTGGTATGGGACACGAACTCGGCCTCGGACCGTCCCATCCATTCACGGCTTTGGCGCATCACGTCGATGAATGGCTGAGAGGCCCCCCAGTCAGAAATACCCGACAGCCCCACCGCGATGCCCCCCGGTTCGGTGCGTGTCGCGGCCCGCGCGGTCAGTGGCATCCCGATCGCGGCCTGCAGTCCGAAGGCGGCGCCAAGCATCAGTACGGAACGTCTTTTCACCGGCGGCCCTCCATGCACTGCCCCGACAAAGGGGACCGTGAATTTCTAACAGCGTGGTGCGCATCCGGGCAAGGCGTTTACCGGCAGGGGAATTTGCGGCCCGGTTCGTGACCGCAGCCCCCCGGCCAGATCGAATATGGCTCAATACCCGCATTCATCTTATTGAATATAAATGATAGTACCGGGATTCTTCAGTTGGTTCCCAGATGCCGTCACAAGGTCGGATCATGCGTTCAATGCGATCTGGGACCGCCCGCACGGATCACGATGCCGCAAGGTCGGACCGGCGCCCGCAGCACCGGTCCGACCCGTTCGCAACCTTTGCGCGACTGTATCTGGTCCACAGTCATCCTGCGCGGCGTATAGGGATTTTCGATGACGGGCGCAGCGGTTCGTAAAAACGGGGGCGCCGGATTGCGGCGCCCCCCGAGGCTTGATCAGTCTGCGCTGCGTTCGCCCAGCTGCAGGCCGGCGGGAGCGGGAACCAGGTCGCCCACGGGACGAGCCTGTCCGACGGGCCGACCCGCCAGGGCGGCGTCGAACTGGTCTCGGTCCAGCGCGCCTTGCCAGCGGCTGACCACCACCGTGGCGACCGCGTTGCCGATGAAGTTCGTGACCGAGCGGCATTCCGACATGAAGCGGTCCACGCCCAGGATCAGCGCCATGCCCGCGACCGGCACGGTCGGGACGACCGACAGTGTCGCGGCCAGCGTGATGAAGCCCGCGCCGGTGACGCCCGCCGCGCCCTTCGACGATAGCATCGCGACCAGCAGCAGCAGAACCTGTTGCTGCAGCGACAGATCGGTGTTCGTGGCCTGGGCGATGAACAGCGCGGCCAGCGTCATGTAGATGTTGGTGCCGTCCAGGTTGAAGCTGTAGCCGGTCGGCACGACCAGGCCCACGACGGGACGGGCGCAGCCGGCCTTCTCCATCTTCTCCATCAGCGAGGGCAGCGCGGATTCCGACGACGAGGTGCCCAGCACCAGCAGGATCTCGGCCTTGAGATAGGAGATCAGCCGGAAGATCGAGAACCCGTTGACCATGCAGACCGTACCCAGGATCACGATCACGAACAGGGCCGAGGTCAGGTAGAACGTGCCGACCAACGCCGCCAGGTTCACGACGGACCCGATCCCGTACTTGCCGATGGTGAAGGCGAAGGCCCCGAAGGCGCCGATGGGGGCGGCCTTCATCAGGATGTCGACCACGCGGAAGATCGCGAAGCTGGCCGATTCCATGACCGACAGGACCGGCTTGGCGCGGTCGCCGACCATGATCATGCCGATGCCGAACAGGATCGCCACGAACAGCACCTGCAGGATGTTGCCCTCGACGAAGGCTGACACCAGCGTGGTCGGGATGATGTCCATGACGAAGCCCACCAGGCTGGTCTCGTGCGCCTTCTCGGCATAGCCGGTGACGGTGCTGGCATCCAGCGTGGACGGGTCGATGTTCATGCCGCGGCCCGGCTGGATGACGTTCGCCACGATCAGGCCGACGATCAGCGCCAGCGTCGAGAAGGTCAGGAAATAGGCGAAGGCCTTGCCCACGACCGATCCCACGCCGCGCAGCGTGCCCATTCCGGCCAGGCCCGTGACGATGGTCAGGAAGATGACCGGCGCGATGATCATCTTGACCAGCTTGATGAAGGCGTCGCCCAGGGGCTTCAGCGCCTCGCCGGTCTGGGGATAGAAATGGCCGATCAGCGCGCCGGCGACGATGGCAAAGATCACCTGGACGTACAGGTGGGCGTAAAAGGGCTTGGGGGCGTGCGCTTGGGGATGCGCGGGGGCGTTCAACTGCATCTGGTCTCCTCCGACCTGCATGTGACGATGACGTGACACAGGATAGCCTATCGGACCCGACTGCCCGCCTTCCGCGCGCATGGCTGCAATGCGTTGATTTCATGGCTTTCTGTCGGCCTGCGGGGGTCTATAATGTGTGGTTTTCCGCACGGATGCCGCGTGCTAGTGTGGAAACCGAAACAGTCCGGGGGACGGGATGGAACAGGCGGCGACCTTGCGAGAATCGCGCTGGCGGCTGCATCCCACGCTGCTGGTGCTGGTCGCAGCTCTGCTGGCGGGGCCTTGGGCCGCCTATACGGTGACGCGCGACGGGATGCTGGCGCAGCTGGACCAGGACGCGCAAGCCGCCGCCGAAAGCCGCGCCCTGACGCTGGACAGCATCCTGGACCGACAGCGTGCGGTGGCCACCGTCCTGGCCGTCGACCAGCAGGTGATCCAGTTGCTGCAGCAGGGTGGCCCCGACCGCGATTTCGCGGTGTCGGCCAAGATGGACCTGCTGCGGGCGGAAACGCAAAGCGACGTGATCTATCTGCTGGATCGCCGGGGCGTGTCGGTGGCCGCGTCGAACTGGGACCTGCCGTCCAGCTTCATCGGCCACGACTATGGATTCCGGCAGTATTTTCGTCAGGCAGCCGCGCAGGGCACGGGCCAGGAATACGCGCTTGGCACGGTCAGCGGGCGGCCCGGCCTGTATCTGGCCCATGACATCCGCGACGGGACGACGCTGTTGGGCGTGGTGGTGGTCAAGGTCGAGTTCGACCCGCTGGAGGCCGCATGGGCGCGCGACACCGGGGCCACGCATGTTGTGGACGGACAGGACCGGGTGATCATCTCGGGCCAGCCGGCGCTGCGCTTTGGGGCCCTGCCGGATGTCCGCGGCATGGTGCAGGCCCGCGCCAGCGTGCGCGGCACCGACTGGACGCTGCTGGTCCGCCGTCCCTTGGCCGAGGCGCAGCGCGTGGCGTCGCTTGCGGCAGGGACCGCCGTCCTGGCCGTGCTGCTGGCCGGGGTCGTGGTGGCGGTGATCATGGCCCGCCTGCGCCGCGCCGCCCGCCGCGCGCGGGCCGAGGCCGCCTATCGCGCCGACCTGGAACGCGCGGTCGAGGCCCGCACCCGCGACCTCTCCGAGGAGATGCGCGAGCGCCGCGCCGCCGAACAGCGTCTGGTCCAGATGCAATCCGATCTGGTGCAGGCCAACAAGTTGGCCACCCTGGGCCAGGTCAGCGCCGGTTTCGCCCATGAGGTGAACCAGCCCCTGGCCACGATCCGCCTGCTGGCGGAGAACGGCCGCGCGATGCTGGACCGCGACCCGGCGCCGGTGGCCGCGAACTTGGACCGGATCATCGGCATGACCGACCGGATCGGCCAGATCACGTCCGAACTGCGCAACTTCTCCCGCAAGGCGACGGGGGCCGTGGGGCGGGTGGCGCTGGCCGACGCGATCCAGGCCTCGCTGATGCTGACGGCCAGCCGACGGCGGACCAGCGCGATGGATTTCGCGCTGCCCGACCTGCCCCCGGATCTGGCCGTCCGGGCCGAGGCCGTGCGCCTGGAACAGATCCTGGTCAACCTGCTGACCAACGCCCATGACGCGCAGGAAGGTCGCTCTGATCCCCGCATCGCCATCGCGGTCCAGGCGGACGACGCCCGCGTCACGCTGACCATCCGCGACAACGGTCCCGGCCTGTCGTCTGCCATGGCCGCACAGCTGTTCACGCCCTTTGCCACGGACAAGCCGCAGGGGCTGGGGCTGGGGCTGGTCATCTCGCGCGACATCGCCCGCGACTTCGGCGGCGAGCTGGACGCCCTGCCCCCGGAACCGGGCCAGGGGGCCGCGTTCCGCCTGACCCTGCCGCGTGCCGCATGACCGGGACCGTCCGCCTGATCGACGATGACGCCGACCTGCGCGCGGTGCTGGAGCAGACGCTGACCCTGGCCGGGATCGCGGTCGAGGCCTTTTCCGATGCCCGCTCGGCCCTAGCCGGGCTGGACGCGGATTACGCGGGCATCGTGCTGTCGGACGTGCGGATGCCCGGCATGGACGGGCTGCAGCTGTTTTCGCATCTGCGCGGGATGGACCCCGACCTGCCGGTGATCCTGCTGACCGGGCATGGCGACGTGGCGATGGCGGTCGCGGCGCTGCAGCAGGGGGCCTATGATTTTCTGACCAAGCCCGTTGGCGCGGACCGGCTGGCCGCCTCCTGCCGCCGGGCGCTCTCGGCGCGGGCGCTGGTGCTGGAGAACCGCCGCCTGGTGCGGCGCGCGGGTCAGGACGCCGCCCGCGTCGCGCCGCCGCTGATGGGGGACAGCGCGGCGATGATCCACCTGCGCGACGGCCTGGACCGCGTGGCCGAGGCAGAGAGCGACGCCCTGATCACCGGCCCGTCCGGGTCCGGCAAGTCGCTGGTGGCGCGTGCCATCCACCGCCTTGGGCCGCGACGGGGCCGCGGGTTGGTGGTGCTGGACTGCGCCACCGCGGACGAGGCCGGGTTCGACGCATTGCTGTCGGGAACCGAGACCCCGCGCGGTCCGCGCCGCCCCGGCCTTCTGGAGCAGGCCCATCGCGGCGTGCTGTGCCTGGAGGACGCGCCGGCTCTGCCCCCGCACCTGCAGGCCCGCCTGCTGAGCCTGGTCGAGGCGGGCGAATACTGGCCCGCGGGGGCCGCCGCCCCGCGCCCGCTGGCGTTGCAGCTGCTGGCCACGGCCCAGGACGATCCGCAGGGGCGGATGCATCCGGGCCTGTATTTCCGGCTGGCTCGTGCCCGCCTGTCGGTGCCGCCCTTGTCGGCGCGGCGCGACGACATCCCGGCGCTGTTCCGGCATTTCCTGCAGGCCGCGGCGGACCGGCTGTCGCGACAGGTGCCGCCGCTGACGGACCTGGTGCTGGCGCGGCTGGCGGCGCATGGCTGGCCCGGCAACCTGCGCGAATTGCAGGCCTTTGCCGAAGGTCACGTACTGGGCCTGTCGCCCATCGGCCCCGCGGGTGACGGTCCCGACCGACCACCCCTGTCGGACCTGGTCGCGGCCTACGAGGCCGGCCTGATCCGCGACGCGCTGCGCGAGGCGCAGGGCAATGCCACGGGCGCGATGGCCGCGCTGAACGTGCGGCGCAAGACCTTCTATGACAAGCTGACGCGCCACGGCATCCGCCCCGCCGATTTTCGCCGCCGCGACATGCGCCGATCCCCCGATCCCGACGATCCGTCTTGACGGATCGACCCGCAGCCGACATGCGGGAACGGTCTGCCATCGAATTGAGAATACCGATGTCGAATCAAGCACTGCCCGCGGGATTGTCGGTCTATCTGATCAATCTTGACCGGGCCGTCGACCGGCTGGCGCGGATGACCGCAAAATGCGATGCCGTGGGCCTGCCCTTCGAACGGGTCCCGGCGGTGGATGGGTCGACGCTCAGCTTTCCACATCCGGCCTTCGATGCCTGGGGCTATCGCTATCTGCACGGCCGCCGGGTGATCCCGGCCGAGGTCGGCTGCTATCTCAGCCATGTCGCCTGCGCGCAGCGGCTGTTGGACAGCCAGGACACGCATGCGCTGATCCTTGAGGACGACGTGGCCTTTCCGCCCGATTTCACCGCGATCCTGCGCGCCGCCATGGCCGAGGACGACAGCTGGGACATCCTGCGGCTGAGCACGATGAACACCGGGCGCAAGTTCGGCTTTCGCGACCTGCCCGGCGGGCGCCGCCTGGCCAAGGCCTTCACGCGCGAAAAGGGCGCCGGCGCCTATGTCATCAACCGCGCCGCGGCCCGGTGGATCACGGGACGGCTGATGCCGATGCGCCTGTCCTATGACATCGCCTTCGACCTGGAATACCTGGCCGGGCTGCGCGCGGTCTTCGTCGACCCGCCGCCCGTCGACCAGCGCGACGAACCGGCCTCGCAGATCCAGATGAACCTGCGGGCGTCGAAATATCCCGCGACGCGCTATCTGACCGTCCTGCCCTATCGCGCCTGGCTGGAGATCAGCCGCCTGGTCGCGCGCAGCGGCCAGTACGTCTATGCCCGCGCGCATTACCTGCCCTACAAGACCGTGCTGAAGGTCGCGTCCTTCGTGCTGGCCATCACCCTGGGCATCGACGAGATCTTCGACAACATGTAAGGCCGCGCCGCCCCGCGCGGGGGCGGCGCCTTTCGTCAGACCACCGTGACGCGGATCGCGCCGACGCCCTCGATCCGCGCGTCCATCACGTCGCCGCGGGTGACCGCGCCCACGCCAGACGGGGTGCCCGTCATGATCACGTCGCCCGGCTGCAGGTCGAAATAGCGCGACAGTTCGGCGATCATCTCGGGGATCTTCCAGATCATCTGGTTCAGATCGCCGGTCTGGCGGCGTTCCCCGTTCACGTCCAGCGTCACGGCGCCCGCATCGGGATGGCCGATCCGCGATGCCGGCACCAGCGGGCCGCAGGGGCCGGACTTCTCAAAGCTCTTGCCGACCTCCCACGGGCGGCCCATCTTCTTGGCCTCGCCCTGCAGGTCGCGGCGGGTCATGTCCAGGCCGACCCCATAGCCCCAGACATGATCCAGTGCCCGGTCGGCCGCGATGTCGCGGCCGCCGGTGGACAGGGCCACGACCAGCTCGACCTCGTGGTGCACGTCGGATGTCAGGGTCGGATAGGGGAAGGTGCCGTCCGACGTCAGGTTGGACGGGCTCTTGAAGAAGAAGAACGGCGGCTCCCGGTCGGGATCGTGGCCCATCTCGACCGCGTGGGCAGCATAGTTGCGGCCGATGCAGAACACCCGGTTGACGGGAAAGCGCTGGTCGCTGCCCTCGACCGGCAGGGTCGCGGGGGGCGCGGGGGCGATCACGTAATCGGTCGGCTGGTAAAGATCGTTGGGCATCAGTGTGTGACTCCTGCGTAGGATGCGCGCATCGCGACCATCGACGACGGCACATTGCGCACCGCCTTGTAGCGATTCATGGCGATGACCGGCATCGACAGCATGACCACCGCCAGCACCTTCGATGTCAACCCGGTGCCATGGACGAAGGTGACCAGCGGGATCAGCGCCGCCATGGGTGCCGCCTGCATGACGATGAACACGGGCAGCGTGATCCATTCGACGGTCTGGCGCAGCCCCATCGCGACGCCTGCGCTGATCCCCACCGTCAGTGAAATGACCAGCCCGATCACCAGGGGCTTCATCGTGCGCAGATAGGTGGCCCCCCTGGATCCGTCGGCGATCATCGACCACAGGGCGGCCATGGTCGCGGTGAAGGTGGGAAAGGCGAAATTGAACCCCGACCGGGCGGCGAATTCCCAGATCAGGGCAAACTTGGCGACCGACAGGATCTTCCAGTGCAGGCCCGACTGCCACAGGCGCAGGGCCGGGCCCGACGGTAGCGGCCGTCGCTGTGCGGTGATGTTGGCGGATGTCATGGATACAGGTCCCCCAAGGCGGGATGCGTCCCCTGCCCGCCGGATCGCGGATCAGGGGGGTGGCGGCGCCCCCGCGGGGATGCCGCCAATGGCCGGGCAATCAGTCCCGGGCGGCCGCCGGCAGGTCGAAAACCCAGTGCTGTGCGGTGTCCAGACCGGACTCTGGCGCCTGGACCTGGCCCGCGGCTGCCAGGAACCTCAGGTCGTCGATGACTGTTGGGCGCCGCCGGCCGTGGGCAGCATGCCGTCATCCACCGCGTCTTGGAAGTAGGGGTGATGTCGGCCAGCGCCTGGTCGGGCAGGTCGTACTGGGTGCGCAGGTCTCATACCCCTCATATCCCGCTCCTCCCAAAGCGGCAATGTGAGCGTGAATTAAAGGTCACCCCGATTGGTTTGCTTATGGCGCCCGATTGGTTAACTTTTCAACAAGACAGTTCAGAGTATTTATATTGTAAAATAATATTATGCGTGATTAACCTCACACCAATCTGGAGTTATCCTAGCCAAACTGACAAATTGGTTGCGGATAGTAATCTTGTGCGGCAACCCTGACTCCCCGCTCGGATATCCGGCCCATGACGACGACGACGGTTCGCGGCAGGCGACGCTGGTGCAGCTGCGCGCCGGGCTGATGCGCCATGACTTCGCCCCCGGCACCCGCCTGCCCCCCGAACGTGACCTGTCCGAGATCTTGGGCGTTTCGCGCGGGGAACTGCGCAAGGCGCTGGCCACGCTGGAGGCCGAGGGCCAGGTCTGGCGGCATGTCGGCAAGGGCACCTTCATCGGGTCGCGCCGCGTCGAGGTGATGAGCCTGTCCGAGATCGACCGCGTGACCAATCCCGCCGAGGTCATGCGCGCCCGCCTGCTGATCGAGCCGATGCTGGCGCGCGAGGCCGCGCTGAACGCCACACAGGATCATATCGAGGCGATGGCCGCCTGCATCCTGCGCACGCGCAGCGCCCAGACCTGGCGCCAGTACGAGACCGCCGACAACGAGTTCCACCGCCTGATCGCGCAGGCCACCGGCAATCGGCTGCTGCTGGCGCTGTTCGATGCGCTGAACGCGGTGCGGCGGGCGGTTGTGTGGGGGGCGCTGCGGTCGGGGCGGCAACGGCCGCCGGACGACCACCATTCCTTTGCCGAACACGACCGGATCGCCGCGGCGATCGCCCAACGCGACCTGTCGGGCGCAGCCGAGGCGATGCATCACCACCTGAGGGCGGTCCAGAAACAGCTGATCGACCCCAAGGGCCCCACGATCCCCCGGGAATAGCGGGTCAGATGGTGGACATTTCCCCCCGACGCGACGCACAATCCCGCGCATAAGAACGAGGATCAACAGACCATGGCCGAAAACGACACACCCCAGATCATCTATACCAAGGTGGACGAGGCGCCCGAGCTGGCGTCGGCATCGCTGCTGCCGATCATCCGCCGCTTTGCGGATGCGGCCGGAATCACGGTCGCGACGCGCGACATCTCTCTGGCGGGGCGCATCATCGCGGCATTTCCCGAACGGCTGACCCCGGAACAGGCGCAGTCGGACGATCTGGCGGGCTTGGGAGCATGGGTCAAGACGCCCGCCGCCAACGTCATCAAGCTGCCCAACATCTCGGCCTCGGTGCCGCAGCTGGTGGGCGCGATCAAGGAGTTGCAGGCGCAGGGCTATGACCTGCCCGACTATCCGGTCGATCCGCAGGACGACGCCCAGGCCGAGATCCGCGCCCGGTACGACGCGCTGAAGGGATCGGCCGTGAACCCCGTCCTGCGCGAGGGCAATTCGGACCGCCGCGCCGCGCGGGCGGTCAAGAACTATGCCAAGGCGCATCCTCATTCGATGGGAAAATGGTCCCCGGACAGCAAGACCCGCGTGTCGTCGATGCCCGCAGGCGATTTCCGCCGCAACGAGACGTCGGTGACGCTGACGGCCGAACAGGCCGGGCGCGTGCGCATCCAGCTGACCGGCGCGGACGGCCAGGTGACCGTGCTGAAGGACGGCCCCGACCTGCCCGCGGGCACCGTGGTCGATGCCAGCTTCCTGTCCGTGGCCGAGCTGACCCGCTTTCTGCAGGCCGAGATCGAGGCGACGCAGGCCGACGGCACGCTGTTCTCGGTCCACCTGAAGGCCACGATGATGAAGGTCTCGGACCCGATCATCTTCGGCCATGTCGTGCGCGCCTGGCTGGCGCCGGTGTTCGAACGTCACGGCGCGGCGCTGGCCGCGGCGGGTGCGGACCCCAATGGCGGCCTAGGCACCGTGCTGGCCCGCGTGGCGCAGATGCCCGAGGGCGATGCGATCCGCGCCGAGATCGACGCGATCATGGCGCAGCGCCCGCCGCTGTACATGGTGAACTCGGACAAGGGCATCACGAACCTGCACGTGCCGTCCGACGTGATCATCGACGCGTCGATCCCGGCGCTGCTGCGGGCCGGCGGCAAGGGCTGGGGCCCCGACGGGGCCGAGGCCGACACCAACTGCGTGATCCCCGACACGTCCTATGCCGACGTCTATGACGAGAGCGTCCGCTATTTCAAGGAAACCGGCGCGCTCGACCCGCGCACCGCGGGCACCGTCCAGAACGTCGGCCTGATGGCCCAGAAGGCCGAGGAATACGGCTCGCACCCGACCACGTTCGAGATCCCGCATGCCGGCACCGTGACCGTTACCGCCGCCAACGGCGACGAGCTGCACCGCCACGCGGTCGATACGGGCGACATCTGGCGCCTGTGTTCGACCCGCCAGGCCGCGATCGAGGACTGGGTGCGCCTGGCCATCGACCGCCAGCGCCTGGAGGGCTGCAAGGCGGTGTTCTGGCTGGACCGGGACCGCGCCCATGACCGCGAATTGCTGGCCTATGTCGAGCCGATGCTGGAGGCGGCGGGCGTCGCCGACCGCTTCCAGGTTCTGGCCCCGCGCGAGGCCACGCGCCTGTCCTTCGAGACCATTCGTGCAGGCCAGGACATCATCGCGGTCACCGGCAACGTGCTGCGCGATTACCTGACCGACCTGTTCCCGATCCTGGAGCTGGGCACCTCGGCCAAGATGCTGTCGATCGTCAAGCTGATGCAGGGCGGCGGCATGTTCGAGACGGGCGCCGGCGGGTCCGCCCCCAAGCACGTCCAACAGCTGGCCGAGGAGAACCACCTGCGGTGGGACAGCCTGGGTGAATTCTGCGCCCTTGGCGAAAGCCTGAACTTCCTGGCCGAAGCCACGGGCAACGAAAAGGCCCGCACCCTGGCCGCCGCGGTCGAGGCCGCGACCCAGGGCGTGCTGGACCACGAACGCTCTCCCGGCCGCAAGGCGGGCGACCCGGACAACCGTGACAGCCACTACTATTTCGCAATGTACTGGGCGCAGGCGCTGGCGCAGCAGAATTCCGACCCCGACCTGGCCGAGGAGTTCCGCCCCATCGCCCGCGACCTGACCGACCTGGAGGAGCAGATCGTGGCGGAACTGCGCGCGGATCGCGGCCGTCCCGTCGATCTGGGCGGCTATTACCACGCGGACCCGGAAAAGGTCGCCGCGGTGATGCGCCCGTCGGCCACGCTGAACCGCATCCTGGGCTGACGCCCCTGGTGGCGCGCGGGAAAGCCCGCGCGCCATTCCTATCGGCGCGCCGACAACGTCAGCAGACCCTTCTGCAGCAGGATGAAGACCAGCAGCAGCAGGCCGATCACGATCTTGGTCCACCAGCTGGACAGGGTGCCGTCGAAGACGATGTAGGTCTGGATCAGCCCCATCGTCAGCACGCCGACCAGCGTGCCGAACATGTATCCCGACCCGCCCGACAGCAGCGTGCCGCCGATCACCACCGCGGCGATGGCCGTCAGTTCGGTCCCCACCGTGGCCAGCGAATAGCCCGACCCGGTATAGACCGCGAAGACGATCCCCGAGAGCCCCGCCATCAGCCCCGAGAACCCATAGACCAGCACCGTCGTGCGCCCCTGCGGGACGCCCATCAGGCGGGCGGTCTGCGCGCCGCCGCCCAGGGCATAGACGCTTGTGCCGAACCGCGTGCGGTGGGCGATGACCATGCCGACGGCAAAGACCGCCAGCATCAGCACCCCGATCAGCGTCAGCCGCCCCTTGCCCGGCATCAGCACATAGGCGCCCTGCAGTTGGCCAAAGAACGGGTGCGTGATGGGCACGGATTGCACCGACAGCAGATAGGCCGCACCCCGCGCCAGAAACATCCCGGCCAGCGTGACGATGAAGGCGGGCATGGCCAGCCGGTCGATCAGGAACCCCATCGCCGCCCCGAAGGCGGTCGTCAGCGCCAGCAGGATCGCAAAGACCGCCAGCGGATGCAGCCCCGTGTCGCGCAGCATCACGGCAATGAACACGCCCGAAAACGCGATCACCGCGCCGACCGACAGGTCGATCCCGCCGGACAGGATGACCAGCGTCATCCCCACCGCGACGATGCCCAGATAGGCGTTGTCGGTCAGCAGGTTGCCGATCACCCGGGTGGACAGGATGTTCGGGAACTGGCTGTAGGCCAGCGCATAGGCCACGACGAAAATCAGGATCGTCGCATAGAGCGGCAGGGCACGGGCGTTCATGCGCGGTCCCCCTGGGCGCGGTGGCTGTCGCGCCACAGTCGCCATTCCGAGGCGATGCGCGGCGATTGCAGGATCAGGATCACCAGCACCAGCCCGGCCTTGATGATCAGGTTGTATTCGGACGCGAACCCTGCCAGCAGGATACCCGCGCTGATGGTCTGGATGATCAGCGCCCCCAGCACGGAAGCCGCGATGGAGAACCGACCCCCCAGCAGGGAGTTGCCGCCGATCACCACCGCAAGGATGGCGTCCAGCTCCAGCCACAGGCCGGCGTTGTTGGCGTCGGCGCCGCGGATGTCGGCGGTCACGATGATCCCCGCCAGCGCCGCGCAGAACCCGCTGGCGACATAGACGGCGATCAGCAGGACCGTGGCGTTCACCCCTGCCAGCAGGGCCGCGCGGCGGTTGATGCCCACCGCCTCGACCAGCAGGCCAAGCGCGCTGCGCCGCATCAGCAGGGCCGTGGCCGCGGCGGTGGCCAGCCAGATCCAGACCGGCACCGGCAGACCCAGGGCCGTCCCCGAGCCCAGCCATGAAAAGCCCGGATCGGTGAAGGTCAGGATGCGGCCTTCGGTAATCAGCTGGGCCACGCCGCGGCCCATCGTCATCAGGATCAGCGTCGCGACGAAGGGCTGGATGCCCACGACCGCGACCAGGACGCCGTTCCACAGCCCCGCCACCAGCCCCGCGCCAAGCGCCAGGGCCAGCGCCGCCCCCGCGCCAAGCCCCGCGGTCAGCGCCCAGGCCGCCGCGGCGCCGCAGATCGCCATGATCGTGCCCACGGACAGGTCGATCCCCCGCGTGGCGATGACCAGCGTCATGCCGACCGCCAGCAAGGCGACCGGTGCGCTGCGCTTCAGGATGTCGATGACCGGGCCGACCAGGCGGTCGTTCTGCACGTCGACGGACAGGAAGCCGGGATAGAAGACCGACACCATCGCCACCAGGGCCGCCAGGGCGATCAGCTGGGGGGCGATGCGCGACATCAGGGTCATGCCGCCTCTCCGGTCCCGGCGATGGCGCGCATGATCGCATCCGCGCCGACCGCACCTCCGGTCAGCTGAGCCACATGGGCGCGGTCGCGCAGCACGATCACGCGATCGGCCACCGCGACCAGTTCGTCCAGCTCGCTGCTGATGATCAGCAGGGACAGGCCTCCGCGGGTCAGGTCGCGGATCAGGCGCAGGATCTGGGCATGCGCGCCCACGTCGATGCCGCGCGTGGGTTCGTCCAGGATCAGGAAGCGCGGGTTCATCGCCAGCCAGCGGGCCAGCACGGCCTTTTGCTGATTGCCGCCCGACAGCTCTCCGATGGGTTTCTCGCGGCCGGATGTGCGGATGTCCAGCTGACGGATGTAATCGTCGGCCAGCCGGTTCTGCTCCGCGCGCGGGATGGGACGCGCCCAGCCACGCCGCGCCTGCAGGCCCAGGATGATGTTCTCACGGATCGACAGGTCGGCCACGATGCCATCTGTCTTGCGATCCTCGGGCGCAAAGCCGAAGCCCGCCGCGATTGCCGCGCGTGGGGTGCGCAGGTCGATGGGGCCCGCGTCGTCGCGGGCGGTGCCGGTCTGGGCGGGGCGGATGCCGAACAGCAATTCGGCCGTCTCGGTCCGGCCCGACCCCAGCAGACCGGCCAGGCCGACGACCTCTCCGGCACCCATGTCAAGGTCGAAAGGCTGGATGGTGCCGGCCCGGCCCATCCCCTGGAACCGCAGGATCGGGGCCGCGCGCGCGGCATCCGCGGCGGGGCCGGCCACCACATCCTCCAACGCGCGGCCCAGCATCTGTTCGACCAGGGTCATGCGGTCCAGCCCGGCGATGGGCTGGCTGGCGACGCGGCGTCCGTTGCGCAGGATCGTCACCTGGTCGGCCAGGTCGAACACCTGGTCCAGGAAATGCGACACGAAGACGATCGCCATCCCCTGGTCGCGCAGGGACCGCAGCACGTCGAACACCATCCGCACCTCGGCCGCGTCCAGGCTGGCGGTGGGTTCGTCCAGGATCAGCACCTTGCCGGAAATACGCACCGCGCGCGCGATGGCCACGATCTGCTGGATGGCCACGGAATAGCGGCCCAGGTCGCGGTCCACATCGATGTCCAGGCCATAGCGGGCCAGCGTCTGGCGCGCTTGGCCGCGCATGGCACGGGTGTCGGTCAGCCCGAACCGGCGCGGTTCATGGCCGAACATCAGGTTCTGCGCGACCGTCAGGTTGGGCAGCAGGTTCACCTCCTGATAGACGGTGCCGATGCCCAGCTCCTGCGCCTGCAGGGTGGAACGGGGGTCGATCGGGGCGCCGTCCAGCATGACCGTGCCTCCGTCGCGGCGATAGGCGCCGGTCAGGCACTTGATCAGCGTGGACTTGCCCGCACCGTTCTCGCCCAGCAGCGCGTGGACCTGGCCCGCCGCGATGTCCAGATCGACATCGTCCAGCGCGCGCGTGCCGGGAAACAGCTTGGTCAGCGACCGCATCGACAGCAGCATCGGCATTCCTTTCAGGGATCGGGCGGGCCTGTCGCGGCCCGCCCGCGCGATATCAGTAACCCAGGTCCTTGCGGCGGTCGTATTCGCCCTGCGGATCGTCGGCCGCCGTGTACAGCTTGGATTCGGTCTGGATGAACTTTTCGGGCATGGTTCCGTCGGCCCAATACGCCTCCAGCGCGTCGAAGGCGGGGCCGGCCATGTTGGGCGTCAGCTCGACCGTCGCATTGGCCTCGCCCGCGGCGATGGCCTGGAAGATGTCGGGCACCGCATCGATGGACACGACCAGGATGTCGGTGCCCGGCGCCAGACCCGCCTCCTTGATGGCCTGGATCGCGCCCACCGCCATGTCGTCGTTATGGGCATAGAGCGCGCAGATGTCCGCGCCGCCACCCTCGGCCTGCAGGAAGCTCTCCATGACCTCCTTGCCGCGGGCGCGGGTGAAATCGGCGGTCTGGCTGCGCACGATCTCCAGGTTGTCATGGCCCGCGATGGCGTTCTCGAAGCCGGTCTTGCGGTCGATGGCGGGGCTGGAGCCCGTGGTGCCCTGCAGTTCCACGATGCGGCAGGGTTCGCCCGCGACCTCGTCGACCAGCCACTGGCCCGCGACCTCGCCCTCGTGGACCAGGTCCGATCCCACGGCGGTCAGATACAGATCGTCGGCGCTGTCGACCTGGCGGTCCAGCAGGACGACAGGGATCTCCGCCTCGGCGGCCTCCTGCAGGACGCTGTCCCAGCCCGTGGCCACGACCGGAGCCAGCAGGATCGCATCGACCCCCTGAGCCACGAAGGACCGGATCGCGGCGATCTGGTTCTCCTGCCGCTGCTGGGCGTCGGAAAACTGCAGCTGATAGCCGCGCTCTTCGGCCTGGCTGCGGGTCAGCGTGGTCTCGGCCGCGCGCCAGCCCGATTCCGAACCGATCTGCGAAAAGCCGATCGTCTCTCCCTCGGCAAGGGCCGCCCCGGCCGACAGGGCCAGCGCGGCGACGGTCGTCAGCATGGTTGCATGGGTCATGTGAACATCCTCCCTGGATATGTTTAGACGTTTGTCCGCGCGGCTGTCTTCCCTCAGTCGCGAAGGTCGTGCGGCAGCAGGGCGTCGGGCAGGTTCTGGAAGCAGACCGGGCGCAGCCAGCGCCGGATCGCCAGAGTGCCGACGCTGGTCGCGCCGAAATTCGTTGAGGCCGGATAGGGGCCGCCATGGACCATGGCATCGGACACCTCGACCCCGGTGGGCCAGCCGTTGGCCAGGATGCGCCCGGCCTTGCGTTCCAGGACCGGCATCAGCCGCGCCGCCAGGTCCGTGTCACCTTCATCCATCTGCAGCGTCACCGTCAGCTGGCCGTCCAGCGCGCGGGCCACGTCCAGCATCTGCGCATCACCGTCGGCGGCCACGATCAGGCCAAGCGGGCCGAACACCTCATGTGCCAGGTCGGGGTTGTTCAGGAACGCGGATGCGGTCGCGCGAAAGACGGCGGGCCGCGCGTTCCGGCCCGACGCCTCGGCCACGGTCACGGGCGTCGCCGCCCCCGCGACCGCCGCCACGCCGTCGCGGAACGACTGCGCGATGCCGTCGGTCAGCATCCCCTGGGCCGGTGCATCGGCCAGCGCGGCGGCGGCGGCACCGGCGAACGCGTCGGCCTTGTCCGCCGGAACGATCACCACGCCCGGATTGGTGCAGAACTGGCCCGCGCCCATTGTCAGGCTGGCCGCCCAGCCCTGGGCGATCTGATCGCCGCGCGCGGCCATGGCGGCGGGCAGCAGGAAGCAGGGGTTGATGCTGCCCAGTTCGCCATAGAAGGGGATCGGTTCGGGCCGCGCGGCGCACAGGTCGAACAGCGCGCGCCCGCCGCCCAGGCTGCCGGTAAAGCCCACCGCTCGGATCAGCGGATGACGCACCAGCGCCTGGCCGGTCTGGTGCCCCGCCCCGTCCAGATAGGCAAAGACCCCGGCCGGCATGCCGGTCCGCCCGACAGCCTCCAGGATCGCCTCGGCCACGATGCGGCCGGTTTCGGGATGGGCGGGGTGGCCCTTGACCACGACCGGGCAGCCCGCCGCCAGCGCCGAGGCCGTGTCGCCCCCCGCGGTCGAGAAGGCCAACGGAAAGTTCGACGCGCCGAACACCGCGACCGGCCCCACCGGCCGCTGGATCATCCGCAGATCGGGGCGCGGCAGCGGCTGGCGGTCAGGCAGCGCCACGTCGTGGCGGCGGTCCAGGTAATCGCCCCTGCGGATGTGGTCCGCGAACAGGCGCAGCTGCCCGGTGGTGCGCCCGCGTTCGCCCTGCAGGCGCGCGGTGGGCAGGCCGGTCTCGGCCACGCCGGTTTCGGTGATCGCGTCGGCGCGCGTCTCGATCGCGTCGGCGATGGCCTCCAGGAACCCGGCGCGGGCGTCGCGGGACAGGGCGGCGAATTCCGGGAACGCCGCCTCGGCCGCGCGGGCGGCGGCGTCGACGGCGTCCTGGCCGTCAGCGTCCTGCCAGCGGCCAAGGATCAGGTGCCGTCCATCGCGGGGGTGGGTCATCAAGGTCTCCTTCAGAATTCGAACGGATCGACGGCATGCCGCCGGCCCGAGGTAAAGGCGTCGGCGACCAGCGTCATCGGCGCCAGGTCCACGTCAGACGCCCCCTGGCGCACCAGCCGCGCCATGCGGTCATACAGGGCGGGGTATTCCTGCATGATGCCGTCGCCGCCCGTCACGGGGCGGTCGTCGATCTGCAGGATGTTGCCGCCGTTCCTCAGCACCAGCGTGCCATCGTCGGTGACGATGCGGATGTCCCAGGTCTGCGGCCCCTGCTGGCGGAAATCCAGATCGGCGGTGATGCCCTGCGACAGCTGCAGCCGCGCCGCGATGGGGGCCTGGCGGTTGGCGGGCACGTCCAGGTCGGCGCCCTGCAGATGCACCGGTTCGGGCAGGATCGCGGTCAGGATCGACAGGGCGTTGATGCCGGGATCGAACACGCCCATGCCCCCCGCGTCCAGGATCCAGTCCTGGCCGGGATGCCATTTGCGGATATCCTCGCGCCAGGTGATCCGGCCTTCGCGGATGGCGCGACCCGCCAGCCAGTCGCGGGCCGCGGCGACGCCCTGGGCCATGCGCGAATGCCAGGTGGCAAAGATCGTCAGCCCCTGCGCCGCGGCCATGTCGCGCAGGACGTGAACCTCGGACAGGGTGGCGCCGGGGGGCTTTTCCAGCATCAGGTGCCGCCCCGCGCGCAGCACCGCCACCGCCGCGGCAAAGCGTGGCACGGGCGGCAGGCACAGGCTGATCGCGCAGATCTCGGGGTGGGCCGCCAGCATCGTGTCGATGTCGTGAAAGGCCAGGACGCCCGGAACCTGACCGCTGCGCGACACGGTCGCCGTCAGGTCCCAGTCCGGGCTGGCGGCCAGCGCGGGGACGTGCTGATCCAGGGCGATCTTGCCGATACCGACCAGGGCGATCTTCATCAGTGGCTGTCCTTTCCGACCGCGTTGCCCCGGCACCCGCGCAGAAAGTCCATGTCCGCCCCGGTATCGGCCCCCATCACGTGGGCCTGGTGCAGGAAGGCGTAACCGCTGGTCGGCTGATCGGGCAGCGGACGCCACGCGGCCAGCCGCGCGGCCAGTTCCGCGTCGGGGATATCCAGGTGCAGGCGGCGGTTCGGCACGTCCAGTTCGATCATGTCGCCGTCGCGGACCACGGCCAGCGGCCCGCCTGCCGCCGCCTCGGGGGCGGTGTGCAGGACCACGGTCCCATAGGCCGTGCCCGACATGCGCGCATCCGAGATGCGGATCATGTCCGTGATGCCCCGGCGCAGGACCTTGGGCGGCAGGCCCATGTTGCCCACCTCGGCCATGCCGGGATAGCCCTTGGGCCCGCAATTCTTCAGGACCATCACGCAGGTCTCGTCGATGTCCAGCGCCTCGTCCGTGATACGCGCCTTGTAGTGGTCGATGTCCTCGAACACGACCGCACGGCCCCGGTGCACCAGCAGATGCGGGCTGGCGGCGGACGGTTTCAGCACCGCGCCGTGGGGGGCCAGGTTGCCCCTCAGCACCGCGATGCCGCCCTGGGGCGTCAGCGGGTTCGATGCGGGGCGGATCACGTCGGGATTGTGGTTCATCACCCCCTTGACCTCGTCCCAGATGGATTGGCCGCTGACGGTCAGCGCGCCCTTGTGCAGCTGCCCCGCCTCGGCCAGGTGCTTGATGACCACCGGCAGCCCGCCGGCATAGAAGAACTCCTCCATCAGGTACTGGCCCGACGGCATCAGGTTCACGATGGTCGCCACGTCCCGCCCGCAGCGGTCCCAATCGTCCAGCGTCAGGTCCACCCCCACGCGGCCCGCCATGGCCAGCATGTGCACGACCGCGTTGGTCGACCCGCCGATGGCGCCGTTGACGCGGATGGCATTCTCGAACGCCTGCTTGGTCATGATGTCGGACGGTTTCAGATCGTCCTTGACCATCTGCACGATGCGCCGCCCCGACATCTGCGCCATGACGCGGCGACGAGAGTCCACGGCCGGGATCGCGGCATTGCCGGACAGCGCCATGCCCAAGGCCTCGGCCATCGAGGCCATCGTGCTGGCGGTGCCCATCGTGTTGCAGGTCCCCGAGGAACGCGACATCGATGCCTCGGCCTCCAGGAAATCGTCCTGGCTCATCTCTCCGGCCTTCACCGCCTCCGAGAACTTCCACAGATGCGTGCCCGACCCCACGCGCTCTCCGCGGAAATAGCCGTTCAGCATCGGCCCCCCGGTCACCACGATCGAGGGGATGTCGCAGGATGCCGCCGCCATGATCAGGCTGGGCGTGGTCTTGTCGCAGCCGACCAGCAGCACCGCGCCGTCCATCGGCTGGCCGCGGATCGTCTCCTCGATCGCCAGGGCGGCCAGGTTGCGGAACATCATCGCGCTTGGGCGGAACGTGTTTTCCGAGGCCGAGAAGACCGGCACCTCGACCGGAAAGCCACCCGCCTCCCACACGCCGGCCTTCACCTTCTCCGCCAGTTCGCGCAGGTGGCCGTTGCAGGGCGTCAGGTCGGACCAGGTGTTCAGGATGCCGATGATCGGGCGCCCGTCGAACAGGTCGTGCGGATAGCCCTGATTCTTCATCCAGCCGCGGTGATAGATCGTGTCGCGTGACGTGCCGCCATACCATTCCTGCGAACGCAGACGGCGGGGCCAGGGGGCGGGGGTGAATGTCATGGGCCGGACCTCTACAGGGCCGCGACCGCGACGGGCGTCGCGTCGGCGGGGCGTTGCGTCAGCGGATTGACCAGCGGCAGGCCGAAATCCGGGCATTCGATCTGGAAGCTGTCGCCGTCGCGCGTGGTGATGCCGTCGGCAAAGGACAGGGTCGCGGTGCCGAAGAAATGCACGTGCACGTCGCCGGGTCGGCGGAACAGGTCGTACTTGAAATGGTGGTGTTCCAGGTTGGCCAGGCTGTGGGACATGTTCGCCTCTCCGGACAGGAACGGCTTTTCCCAGACCACCGCGCCGCCGCGGACCAGGCGGCTGGTCCCGCGCAGATCGGCAGGCAGGTCGCCCACCCGCAATTCGGGGCCAAAGCTGGCCACCCGCAGCTTGGAATGCGCCAGCCACAAATAGTTGCCGCGTTCGGTCACGTGGTCGGAAAATTCGTTGGCCAAGGCAAAGCCCAAGCGGAACGGGCGGCCATCGGGGGCGATGATGTAAAGGCCCGCGATCTCTGGCTCCTCTCCGGCGTCCAGGGCGAAGCCGGGCGAGGTCAGAGGCGCGCCGGGGGCCACCGCCGCATGGCCGTTGCCCTTGTAGAACCATTCGGGCTGGGCGCCGATGCGGCCCTGGTCGGGCTTGCCGCCCTCCAGCCCCATGCGGAACATCTTCATGCTGTCGGTCAGCGTCTCGACCGCGCTCTGGTGCATGGCGTCGCGGGTGGATGCCGATCCCAGATGGGTCAGCCCGGTGCCGGTCAAGTGCAGATGCGCGGGGTCGTCATGGTCCAGCGGCACCAGCAGGCGGCCTTGGTCCAGCGCCTCGGCCAGATCGACCGCGTCCCCCCGCCCGCGGGCCGCGACCTCGGCCGCCAGGCCCCGGCCCGCGGCGATCGCCGCCA
>NZ_JYGY01000007.1:0-148629 GCF_000967825.1 Paracoccus sp. 228
TGTTCAAAAACGATCCAGACCGTGTGAAAACTTGGCGAAGTCTGATGGTGTGCAGGGTTTCGGCTGGACCGGAGATTTCCCTTTAGGGGATCCGGATCAAACGCTTGATTTTGGGTTTTGGGGTCCTGTGGGGATCTCTGAAGGCGAATATGGGCTGATACTTAAGGAAATGGGGAGCCTTTACAGCCTGACTGCCGCAATCAACGCCGGAATGCCGACAAGGCTGATCGCTCGACGCAAATTGTAGGCGATGGCCGTCAGGCTGAACTCAGCGCGCACGTTCTCCAGCCTGCGCATCAGGAATGCACCCTGGCCCATCCATTGCTTCACGGAGCCGAACGGGTGCTCGACGCTCTCGCGCCGCTCATCGAGCACACCGGGCCGCGCGGCAAGCCGTTTTGCCATCCGGTCCAGCACGGCCTCGTTCTCATAGCGTGCAACCTTGCGATAGGCCGCAGCGGTGCAACGTGTTTTGAGTGCGCAGGACTTGCAAGCAGCCGAATTGGCATAGTCGAACACGCGGATCTCGCCACGAACCGGGCGGCTATGCACATGGCGCAAAGCCGCGCCGCCCGGGCATGTGTAGATATCTGCCTCGGCGTCATAGCGGAACTGGTCCTTGGGAAAAAATCCCTTGGCAACAGCAGAGCCGCGCTGCGGTTTGGGAACGTAAGGCACGATGCCTGCCATCTCGCAGGCCTCGATATCTTCGATCTTGAAGTAGCCCCGGTCTGCCACGGCATCGATCTGCGCAACATCGAGGATCTCACGCGCAGCCTTGGCCGTCTCGGTCAGCAGGCCCAGGTCGCTGACCTTGTTGTGGACCTGCTGCTCCGCAATCAGTTTGTGCTTGGTATCGACCGCGATCTGGATGTTGTAACCGACCCCGACGCGGCTGCTGGACTGCATCGCGCGTGCGTCCGGGTCGGTCAGCGAGATCTGGTCCTCGCCGCTGTCCGCAAGGGTTTTGTTATGATCATTAAGGTGTTCACGCCGCTCCCGGAGCGCTGCAATCTTTTCCTGAACCCTCTCGACGGTGCCCCTCTCTGGCGCGTCCTCACCGTCCTTGTCGGCCTCATCAAGCTGCTTGAGATACCGCGCCAAGCGCTCATCGCTTTCCGCCATCGCTTTGGCCAGCTTGGCCTTGGTGAAATTCCGCTCCCGGCTGTTCACCGCCTTGATCCGGGTGCCGTCGACCGCGATCAACTCTCGTCCGAACAAGTCGAGTTCGCGACACAGCACCACGAACTCCCGGAACACCTGGCGGAACGCCGTCCGGTTGTCACGTCGGAAGTCTGCGATTGTCTTGAAGTCGGGCGTCAGACGGCGGAGCAGCCAGATGACTTCAAGGTTGCGTCGCGTCTCGACCTCCAACCGGCGGCTGGACCGTACCCGGTTCAGGTATCCATAGATGTAGAGCTTCAAAAGATCGGCCGGATCATATCCCGGTCGACCGGTACTCTTCGCCTGGACCCGCTCGAAGCCAGCAGCCTTCAGATCGAGCCCGTCAACGAAAGCATCGATAAACCGGACAACGTTGTCCCGCCCCACATAGTCGTCCACAGAGTCCGGCAAAAGCAGGAACTGGGACCGATCACCGCCTGAAATATGTGCCATGCCCAAGAATACCACGGCCGCTCAATGCTGGGAATCCGGTTCGAGTTTTCACACGGTCTGGATCGTAGGTGCAACAGCGCTAAACGTGTTGCAAAGGCCATCGTAGAACGCCCTTTTGAGACATGTCGCAAAAGGGCACGGTTTTTGATACATTTTTTGAATCCGAACGGCTTCACTGCCTAGACGGAATGGACGGCTTGGCCGGCCACACAGACAACTTTACGCTTTTTTCGCTGCACTACCGCAAGATGCGGCCATATTGGTCCCTGCCCTTTGAAAAGTAGGCGACTGGAATGCCACTTATCATGTCTGACAAGGTCAATGCCGCCTGCAGACCGCAGCGCCAGCCGCGGTCTTACAATGAATACTGGTATGCCAGGGCTCAGGTGCATCAACCGAACCCAGTTTGACGCGTTCGCTCTTAATCTCGATAAAGACACCGGCGATCACGCTTGCCTGGCCTGAAATGCTGTCAGCATACACCGGCCTTGCGAGGGCGCAGCACAGGCCGAAAGATGTAAAAAAGCTTACGCCGAAACATATCACACCGTGGAAAGGTCTGGCATTGCTCCACAGCCGCAACCGGTTGTCATTCATCGCCATTGCAACGGCGGCGCGAGAACTGCGGTTCGCTCTGAAAATGCTCAGCCTGCCCACCGGCTCGTCTTGCTCGGGTTGGAACCGCCGCCTAGGCATGTTTGCCTCCCGATGCGCGGCGTCATCTTGCCCTTCAAGCATAAGAGAAAGAGGTAGATTGGGATTCAGTCCGCTTGGCGGACTCGCGTAGATCTATGGCCTTGCCCATTAATGCCAGAGCCTTCGCAAGATCTGAGTCCTCGATCTTGAACGCTGCCAGTCCCGCCAGGTCGAGGGTCTCGACATGCTCTGCTTCCACGGCGGCGCGGTCCCCGCGCGCGGCTTGGTCGTCATCCGGTGCAGCTGGCCGACCAGCCCACCGCCCGAGATGCGCAAGGGCGCGCTTCGGTGCAGACAGGCGATAGGCATTGCTGACCTGTCGAACCTGCGGCCCCCGGCCCTCGTTCGGGGCAGGCTCGAAGCGGCGCAGCCAATCCAGAAAGCCATGATCACGCAGCGCCTTCAGCGCCCGCACAACCGCGTCTCGCGACCGGCACAGCTTGTCGGTGATGTAATCGAGGGACGGATCCAGTCGGCCCGACTTGAAGTTCACCAGATTAGCGAACAACGCCAAGACCTCCAAAGCAATGCCGCCCAGGGGGCCATTCCGCTTACCGGGTTCCTTCTTTGCCCGGTCATACTGTCGGGCGGCCATCAAGACTTTCTGCACGTCCTTGCGTGACGTCCCGCGCCAGAATGATGCCTCGCACGATCCCTTACGGCGCGAATTGCGGCGGATGGGTTTGCGATCTGCTGCACTGTCATCGGTGCGCGTGCCATCAAAAACGCTGTTGATGCGTTTGAAAAAATTGCCGCGTTCTGCGGCCTCTCCGGTATTCATCTGCTGCTCCTCGATCAAGAAGCGCGGTGTCCGCAGGCAAGCCGTATCCGTTCGCACAGATGCGTTGTTTGCTCTTGATTTTCGGGAGTGGGAGGATAACTATAGCATATAGAAACGAGTGCTAGTTCAGGTCGGCAAAACCTGAGTTATCGACACCAAGCCCCTCGTGCGGACCCCCGCGCGGGGGGGGGTTTTTTGGGGTGGTATTTTTATCTGACTTTGCGCGCCCCTCCCGTTGCAGGGGCTTTAGCTTGCCGCGCGAGAGATAGGCGCATGCATGGCAATTGATAGAATGCCGATATGCTGCCAAGTGTCTGCATCAGTACGTCTCCCAAATGACTTCGGAAATCTGACCGCTGTAATCCATGGTCCTCATCGCAATGCCGCGCCTCGTTCCGGCTTGTTCTCCACCGTGATACCCAACCCGGTCACGAACCCACAAAGGCGCGTCCTCCAGGCGGATACTGATCCAACGAAACTCGCCGGCCTCGTCGTAGAAGCCCCGCTGCGTCGAATCTGATATCTCGATGCCCTCACTGTTCCGCTGACCACGATAGTTGACATGGTAGACCTCGATCCCGTCACGATAGCCCCTGATCTGGTCTGTCAGACCATCGCTGCCCATGCTGGGCAGCGGCGGGAGACCGCTGGCACGCAGCGGGCAGTTCCAGAGCTGCAAGGGCGGCTCAACGGGCCACGGCGTAACGCGACGGATCATTTCGATCCTGGCTGCTGTGCACTCCGCTGATGCAGGGAAGCCGCCAGCCAGACAGAGAAGAATTGCGCAATCGATCGGGTAGGATTGCGCAGCGACACGCATCGGTGTCACAACGCCCGCCGACACGGCGATCATCACTCCCAACGTGACTTGGCCTAGACGACGCATAACCACTCCCTCAAAGCAACGATCCTATACGATGTCTGTCATCAGTATAAGATCATATAGAGCCTTTGAGAACGCTTTGGCAACGCCTAGAGGTCATTCTTCACCCTGTCAGAAACCGGATCGTGCGAAGACCTGCCGGTAGGATGTACGGTGGCAGCGAAAACGAATAGTGCCCGCAGTTCAGCTGTAGGGTGTCCACCCTCGCCCCGGCCTGGTTCAACTTGGTGATCAAAGGTTCTGCCAGATGGGGCAGCACCACAGTGTCTCTGGTCGCAACGACAATCAGAAGCTCCAGACCGGGCCGTGCCAACTGCTCTGTATAGTTTTCGAGATTTAGCGGTCCCCACACTCTGTTGAGTTGCGTGGTGTCGATCTGGCCCTCCAGGCTGGCGCGAATGTGCTTCGTGGCAGCTCCGGTCCAAACCATATCGGCCAGACTACCTGCGGTTAGAAAAAGCCCTGCCTTCCTAACAGCTCGGTCTGTAGCGGCAACAAGGCCAGCGATCCAAGACCCAAGGCTTATGCCCAAGACCGAAATATGCTCATAGCCCTCACGTTCCAGGATGCGTATCAGCTTCCGCCCATCCGATACGGCTTGTTGAACTGACTGTAATGTCCGGCCCAAATTAGAGCTGATCATATAATCCGCATATGACGATTCCGACCGGGACCGTTCAAAGTGATACGGCATAGCGATCTGGACTACCGTAATTCCCCGCCTCGATAGGAATGCAGCGATCTGCTTATATCTCGATCTCGCATTCCAATGATGAAAAATAATAAGGGCGCGTTTTTTGGTTATGCTGTCAGTTACTTTGGCTTGAATACGGTCGTTCTGCGCAAAGCCCGTTTTAATATCGGACTGATACTCGATCCAGCCATCTTTCCATGTATAGCTAAAATCAGACTTCGCGGGTTCTTCAAAAAATGAAGCATCAGCGACAGCTCGCTCAGCCAAAAGCATGAAATCAGCAATGCCAATATTTTCATTTTCCGGTATAGGAAACGCAAGATGCGCGTCCAGACTGAACACAGTCTGGCACTTTAAGGCGTTTCCACGCTGCGCCCGTTTATCATCCCAACGATCCAGCCAGCTATGATACATCAACGCGCCTTTCCACATTGCCAGACCGCGATCCAAGCCATGGATCAAAGAGTCCATAGGCTGCGAGAAGTATGGAAAGACCTAGAATGATTGAAAAGCCATCGAACATCCCGATAGCCGTATAGGCTATCACCAAAGAAAGGATACAACCTGCCATTTTTACAGGGACACTTCCAAACTGTCGTACAAGTCCTACTTGGGAAATTACATAAGCGAACGTAAACACTGTTACCATGACAATAAGCAGACTTGTATATTGGTTAGGGGTACTGAAGTCTTTGCGGCTAAAAATAGTGTCGTTCCCAACCGTGACAGCCAGAAAGTCATTCACGAACCAGCTTATGATATCACGACTGTCTGTAACCAAGTAAACAGACTGAAGCTTCATGCAGATTGCAATTAAGATACCTGATATAGCACACCTAAAAACTCCTCTAGAAAGTTTTGCGCTGACCCCCAGGATAGCATCTGACAGGTTGTCATCCTCAACCCTCTCTGATTGGCGTTTAATATCCCTATAGTCATATGCCAACGTGTAAAGGAGAATGAGTCCTACGAAGAAAAGATAGAAGCAGAGACACATGTACAGGTAAGCAATTCCGGTAAAGAATGCCTGGGCCATTACGGACGTCAGCTCAGGGCGTATGATGCCAATTGACCCCCAATCAATCGCATAATCGCGACTACCATCAATAAGGGGCAACAAGCGAACACTGACCCACTGGAAAAGACCCGCAAATCCTATGCAGACGAGAAACACTGACCAGTAGGTAAGCGGCGAAGCCTCAACCTTTTTCAACCATCCATTATTGCCCTCTGTACTACCGCTTGCTGCAACAAGCAGGTCTCGTCCCTCATTTTTCCAGAAGGCTATGACCTCATGGCAAAAGCCGAGAAAGAGAGGCAGGAAAACCATGAAAAGAAGGGTCCAGTTTGGAGCCCAAAAAAAGCCTACTTGCTTCAATGGTCCATTGTTTTCCGCGTAGGTAATACTATGGACACCTAGGAAGACAGACATAAACCCAAGCACCGCCGCGCCGGCAAAGACTGATACCGGCAGGTCTAGGAACGATCCCCCACCAAAGATTGCCTCTGATGTTCGGGCCAGACTGAAGCGTCTTTTGGGCTGAATATCATCAGGAAGATCGTCGTCGGCATCAATCACGATCCCGTCGCCAACTTCGACTGCTATTTCTTCTAAGTTGCTTGCCTCAGAGGCGCTGCTGACCAAAGATTTCTGCCGCTCACGTCTTTGGGCAACCAGCTGCCGTTGTGATGCACTCAATGCAGCTTGCCAGGCGCTTGTCGCCTTGGGGTCGTCGCAGCCAAAGATCCGTGCAAGCCATCGGATGTTCTCTGGACTGATGCCTTTGTCGTTGTCTTGAAACCAGAGCTGGACAGTGCGTAGCTCTATCCCAGCCCGGTTTGCGTCGATCAATGAGATCGCTTCAGCGAGAAGGTCTGCCGTCCAAGGGCCTTTTGGAAATCCGTTTTCGTCAACCGGTCGCCCGGCTCCTGCCGCCGCGAGGTTCTTGAAAAGCACCTTGAAATCTCTGCCACCAGCATCAGGCTGAACGAAAAACTTTCCATTTTTTATCAGCATGTTGGAGGGTTTCATTTCGTTCTGTTTCGCTCAATTTCGTATCGTGCCGTGATCAGGCCGCGGACCATAGTTCATTAACCAGAGATGAACAAATCGCCGGTGGATGGAACGCGCTGCGTTGCCACACACCGCGCCGTCCCTGGGAGTAGTGATATGGGTATTCAAGGCAGCAAAATCGTGTCCGTCGATAACGATACGACTGGATCGCTCAACGAGAGAGAGCAGGCTCATCCGATCAAGCGCGTCTTGGATCAGGGATCGCGGGAGGTCGTGGGTTGGCTCTACAAGTGGAACACTGGGCATGTCGCCATCATGTGGAAGGGCGAGAGATGCGAAAACGTGATCTACGAATGAGGAATGTGCAAACTGCACATTGCTCATAGCGCCCTATAGCCCCGGCCCCGTGCATTAGGGCGGTCTTCGGGCCGCCCTGCTTATTCGTCACGCAAGACACCCATCGCGGTCTAGGCCCATCATCAGGTCTGCCCGCCATGCTTCTTATGAGGCGTCGCTTGGAAAGCCCATGCAAGACGCAGCAGCAAATCCCGGCATTGTGGCAAAGGCATTCTGCCGCCGGCGGAAGGCAATCCTGCACGCAACCCTCCCCCTAGCCAGCACAAGCCGCACCCTCCGAAGTAGCTTTAATTTCATTGGTCAGCGCCCTACTGATGGCTGCGCAGGAGAAAAGTAGCGTTCAGCAATCCTATAGGGTTGCTGTCAATATTATAATATCGTAGAACTGGGCTACCCGAGAAGGGTGCCTAGTCCTACCAGTTGGAGGACCACAGGCGTGGAAGAAATAGAGTTAGAAAAAGAAACGCCGAATGTGGTTACAGAACCCAGATTCAGAAAGCTCGTTGCTAGCGGCTATCTCGCTGAGGTCGTTTGCCAAGCGGCGGCATACCGCAAAGCATCCGTCTGGTATGGCGAATGGATCGTTCGCGTCGTTAATTCAGAAGGGACTTTTGAAAAACTCCTCGTCACGACACCACGAAAGGTCGATGACATGGACGAAATTAAAGTCAGGGTTTTCAGGACAATTAACGGCCTTACTTCCTTCATGCACGAAGCCGGATTCAGGCACGTGGATGTTCCGCTGTTTGATGACGAGCGGACGGTCCATTCAACGTCAACAAAACCAGAAGATAAGAAAAAGAGCTAGGTCTTCACTATCCTCCTTTTCTCCGGCAATGGCTGGCTGCATGATAGGGCTTCTTCCGCTCAATCCAGGCCACTCCTTTGCAAATGGCATGGTTCTCGTGCCCGGCTCCGATGGAGCCTTTCAATTCAGAGAACAAAGCAACGGCTTCGCTCGCCATTTCGGATCAGGCGGGCAGCCGATAATTCCAGAGGCTGAACGCCCGGCATCCCCTTCCCAAGACTCCATGTCGTTTCTTGCAGAACCGGAAAGCGGTTTTGTCGCGCCGCGTGCAGTTTCCGGAAGCGAAGAAATCCTCAACGCCATTGATCAAACCGCAATGCGCTACGGCGGCCACGTCGCCCTGCGCAAAGCCGGAATGTCAGTCATGGAATGGCGGCATTTCTACCGTGCCAATATTGAAATCGAGAGTGCCTATAACCCTCGGGCGCGGAGCCATGTCGGGGCTATCGGCCTCGGCCAACTGATGCCCGCCACCGCCGCAACGCTCGGCGTGAACCCCCATGACATGCACCAGAACCTCGATGGTTCTGCACGATACCTGCTCCTTCTTCTTAATCGTTTTGGATCAATGGAGCTGGCACTGGCTGGCTATAACGCTGGCCCCGAAGCTGTTTCGCGCCACGGGGGCATTCCGCCCTACCGCGAAACCCAAGGCCACGTCCGCAAGGTGATGGCCGTCTTTTCCCGATTGAACGGAGACATCCTATGACCAAATCAATGCCGGTTTCGGCACTCAACCTGCTGCTCTTTGCCTTGCTGGCTGTCGGCCTTTTCATGCTGATGACCGAGCCTGCAATGGCCCAGGGGCAGATCAACCTCAGCCCGATTACGAACATTCTGACCGGAATTGCCGACACCCTTACCGGGCCGCTTGGCCGGGCCATGGCAACGCTGGCCGTGATCGGCATCGGCGCAGCTTGGCTGATGGGCTACGTCGATTTCCGCACTGTCGTCTATGTCGTCGCGGGCATCGCCATCGTCGCCGGCGCCAGCGTCATCGTGAACGCGATGTGGGGCACTCAGTAATCTCATGGTCAAACGGTCCCCCCTGTTCCTCGGCCTCATTCGCCCGGCCCGCATTATGGGTCTTCCGATGTTCTATGCCGTGATCTGGATGGTGGGGTCCGTTCTGGCTTTCGTGTGGGTCCAGAGTTTCTGGACCCTCACATTCACGGCCCTGTCCTATCCGGCCCTTTGGATCGCTGCCGAATGGGACCCGCATTTTTTCGATGTGGTCACGGCCGTAAGCAAAAAAACCCGCCGAACCAAAAACCGCGATCAATGGGGTGCTGATAGCTATGAACCGTAATCTTCGGATTGGGCCTGCCGCCCTTGATGCCCTGCCCGCATGGGCCAGCCGGGAACAATCGGTGGCTTCCATGCTGCCATATGTCTCGCTGATCGACGACCTGACCATACGCACAAAGGGCAACGAGTTTTTCCAGTGTATCCGCGTCACCGGGCTGAACAGCCTGACCGTCGCTGACGAAAAGCTGGACCGGATGAAGGACATCTTCGCCAGCATCATCGCCCAGACCGGCGACAAGTTCGCCTATACCGTCCACAAGGTATCGCGCCGCATCGACACGGCCCTTCCGCCCGTCGCGGATGATGGGCTTGCGGCCCAGATCGACCGGCGTTGGCAGGCCCATATGAGCCGCGCCAGCCTGCGCGAACACACCATCACCATCACCGTCATCAATCGGCCTGACGTGCTGTCGAAGATCCCGTTCTCGCAGCGCCAGTCTCAGAACGCTCTCGCCCGGCAGATCGACGGCCGCGTGGCCCAGCTGCAAGAGGTCGTGGAATTTCTCTGCTCAACACTCTCAGGCATGAACCCGCACGTGCTGACCGCATCCAGCGGTCAACTGCTCGGCTTTCTGGAAAGCATCAATACCGGGATCGAGGTTCCGACCTTCCACACGTCGCTGGACCAGACCATTGCGGAAACCGTCAGCAACACGCGCGTCACCTTCAAGGGCGACAGGATTTACCTGGCCGGGGGCAGCCTGCCGGATCGGGTGGGCATGATCTACTCGATCAAGGAGTTTCCGCGCGAGTCCTTCGTGACCATGTTCGATGAACTGGACCTGCCCGTCGATATGGTGGTGTCGAACTATTATGTTCCGGTCAACAGCGGCATCATGGAAGAGCGGATCGCGCGGGAACTGCGCCGCCGCGCCGCGATCAACGACAAGGCCGCCAACCTGATCGAGGCAGTGCAACAGGCGCAGAACCGTCTGTCCTCCGGGGAAATCAGTTTCGGACAGCATCAGATGGCCGTTGCCGTCTATGCCGACAGCGAGGAAGAACTGGCAAAGATCAGCTCGATGATCCGCAACATCGCCGTGGGCGCGGGCGTCAAGATGATCGCGCAGGGCTATACGGCCCGCACCGTCTATTTCGGCCAGCACCCTTGCAACCGTGCCTTCCGCATCCGCGAAGGCGTGATCACCAACGAACAGTTTGCCGACTTTGCGGCGCTGCATCGTGCGGCCATGGGCAAGAGCGGTGAGAATGTGCCGTGGGGCACGCCGATTACGTGGTTTCCGACGATTTCGCGCAGCGCCTACCGCTTCAATTTCCATGAAGAAGGCGATCCTCGCAAGGAACCGAGCAACGGTCACACGCTGGTCCTTGGCCGCATGGGGTCGGGCAAGTCCGTGCAGGCGGCATTCCTGGCCGCGCAAGCCCAACGGGTCGGCGCGCGGGTCTTTGTCTTCGACTATCGCCGGGGCATGGAAATGGCCGTGCGCGCCTTGGGCGGCCGGTATTCCGAACTGAAGGCGGGCGAACGCACCGGCCTCAATCCTCTCTGGATCGAGACGGACACGTCCGGGCAGGAATGGCTGAGCGACTGGCTCATTCACCTGATGGAAACCGGCCATAGCCAGCTCCAGCCGGAACAGTCCCGCGCGGTGCGCGATGCTGTGCGCCAAAACGCAGAAGCGCGGAACCCCAACCTGCGGACCTGGACGCAGTTTGCGCAGCTGGTCGGGGCCACCCATGACGGGGGCGCGCTGGCGGATCGGCTGAACGAGTGGACCGAGGGAAACCGCTTCGGTTGGATCTTCGGGCGCGAGGTCGAGGACACCTTCTCGCTGGACGGCCAGTTTGTCGGCTTCGACCTGACGGACATTCTGGACAGCGAAAATCAGAAAGCCCGCATGGCGGTCCTGTCCTACATCTTCCGGCGCATCGAGCGGCAGATCGAGGACAAGCGCCCCACGATCATCATCATTGATGAGGCGTGGAAGGCGCTGGACAACAGCTACTTTGCGGGCCGCATCGAAAACTGGCTGGTCACGGCGCGCAAGCAGAACACGGTCGTCGTGATGATGACGCAGTTTGCGCATCAGCTCCAAGCCTCCGCGCATGGCCGGACCCTGATGCAAGCACTGCCCACGAAGATGCTGCTGCCGAACAAGGACGCCAGTGCCGAGGACTATGCCGGACTGCCGCTGAACCAGAAAGAACTGGAAATCCTCATGGGCGTGAATCCCGGTTCGCGGATTGCGCTGCTGCGGTCGGATGACGGCTCGCATGTCATCGACACCGATCTTTCGGCCCTTGGCCCGCTCCTGACCATCCTCGGCGGCATGAAGGCCGGTGAGGCGCTGGTCGGCGCGGACTACCGGACCCGCCCTGATTTTTGGAAAGGATTTGAGAATGCGTAAGCATGCCCTCTGCGCCGTTTTGGCGTCCCTGGCCCTGTCTGCCTGCGCTGGCACCCAATCGAAGCCGGTCAGCAGCAAGTGCTTCAACGCGCGGGGTGATCTGACCTGCGATCTACGCCCCCTGCCCGAACTGTGGGGCGAGGCGCGACAGGACGCCGTGCGCCAGGTGGGCGTTTATGAGGGCGCGGTCGAGGATGGTCCTTATGCGCAACGGTGATCCGCGCTCCATGCCCGCAAAAGGCCCGCGCGAGACGTCAAGGATCGAGCAAGGGACTGCGGGCAGCCTGCGGGTGGCTCTGGCGGCCCCTGCTCTTGCCCTGATGCTGTCCAGCACGGCGATGGCGCAGGGTGTGCCGGTTGTCGATCCGGCTAAGAATGCCCGCGAGGCTGAAATCACCCTCCGGCTTGAAGCGGACCTCGTTTTGCAACGGCAGAAGGCTGAGGAAGGCCGCAAGCGCGTTGAAGCCGAACAGGAGCAGGTCGAGGCGCTGGAGGCAGTCACCGAAGGAATGACCCTGCCCGATAATGGGGCCGGGGCCGAGGAAACGGTTCGGGGCCTTGAGGAAGGCTTCGCTCCATCCGCGGAAGTCTATGCCACCGACAACAGCGCCGCTGCGGACAGGCTATTCAGCGGCGAGCGTGAGAACGTCGAACAGATCATCATCCGGGCGGCGCAGGACACACACCATATGCAGCGCGCCGGGTTGTCGCTGATCCAGTGGCGGTGTTGGTTGCAGGCTCTCATCTGGCAGGAAAGCCGCTTCAACCCGCATGCTCAATCGCCTGTCGGGGCTTACGGTCTGACCCAGATTATGCCTGCAACTGCGGGTGATTTGGGTATCAGAAACACCTATCGCAGTGACCCCTATGTCCAAGCTGAAGGTGGCGCGCGCTATCTTGCACAGCGGTTAAACGAATTTGACGGCGACATGATCTTGGCGCTTGCCGCCTATAACGTTGGGGCGGGCAATGTTCGCAGATATGGCGGCGTGCCGCCTTTTACGGAAACCCAGAACTACGTCCAGATCATCCCGACCAAGTATCGGGAATACATGGCGGCGCTTGGCGCTGCCGACCAGATCGGCAGCATCGAGGCCACCTACATGGCGAATGCCGACCGGGCGATGATCGGCGGGGCCACGGCGGAATATGCCGATGAAGCCGGGCAGGACATGGGGCTGGCGATGGCCCGCCTTGAAGAAGCTATGTCCCGTCTTGGGGATACCACCAACGCAGCAGAAGCGATGGCCCTGAACAGCTATGTGCGCGCCGAATTTGTGCGCCTTCTGGTCATCAGGACGCGCCTCGTCGCCGCCCGCTCCAAGCCGATGACGGCTGAGCAAATAGCGGCTGCATCGGCCTTCGCGCAGGAACGCGCATTCATGAATTTTGAAGGGGGATTGTAAGATGCGGATTGCATTCAAAGGATTGATCGTCGGCGCGGGTCTGTGCCTGTCTGTGGCACTGCCCGCGCCGGTTACGGCGCAGGGCGTGCCGACCGTCGATACCCAGTCCATCGCACAGCAGATCACGCAGATCAGGCGGATGCTGGAAGATTACGGCATCCAGAGCGACATGCTGGACCAATTCATCGAGCAACTGGCCGAATTGCAATCGCAGACAAATGAGCTGCAACAGATCTATGCCGTCCTGACAGGGAATGCCGACATTCAGGGCCTTCTCATGGGTGATGGGCTGGATACTGTTCTCGATCCGAAAATGACTAGCATCCTGCAAGCCGCCAACTCTGCATCCTCCGGCGACTGGTCGGGCCTGTCGTCGGGCTACCGTGAGCAAATTCAGGCAGCAGCGCAGTCCACGATGATCGGGGCGGGCCTCGATCCGGCACGGGTCGAAGACATGGGCCGGGATGGCACCGTGGCGGAAAAACGCGCCGCCAACCAAGCCACGACCGGCGCGATGGTGGCGGCCTCGGCCGACACTGCGCAGCGCGAGTCTGCGGTCAGCCTCCAGCGCCTTGACCGTCTGGTGGGGGAAATTCCGCAGCAGACCGGCATCAAGGAGGCCATCGACCTGAACACCCGGATGATGGGTGAGGCCGTCAGCGAGCTGATCAAGAACAACCAGCTTCTCGCCATCCAGAGCTATGGGATGGGCATGTCGGACGTGTCGCAGGCCAGTGCCTGGGCGCAAGAGCAGCAGATGCTCGATTTCACCCTGCCGAATTTGCAGTGAGGTCACCGATGTTCAATCGCAAAAACAATAAGGCGCAAGCCGCAGCCGTCGCCTCCCGGAGTGTCAGTGAGACAGAGGAAGAGCTGATCTACGGCGAGCGCCGTCGCGGTGCCTTTTGGCAGAAATTCGGGGTCGCGGGATGGGGCTTCGGTGCCATCGGTTGCATCATGGCGGCGGTGATCGCGGCCAGCCATGAGACGCCCGCCCCGGTCCTGGTGCCGTTCGATCCGTCTAGCGGCATGGCGCTGCCGATGGTGAACCTGCAAACCATCTCTGTCAGCAACCGCGATGCTGTCGTGCAGTCGTTGGTCCACGCCTATGTGCGCGACCGGGAAACCTACAGCATGCTCGACAATGACCTTCGGGTCCGCTCGGTGCTGGCCCGGTCGTCGGGGGCGGCGCTGCAATCCATGCGCAGCCTCTGGTCGTCGGAAAACCCGGACTATCCACAACGTAAATACGGGCCGAATGCGCGTATGGATGTGGAGGTCCTTTCGGTCACGCAGATCACCAATGATCGGGCCCAAGTCCGGCTGCGCAAGCGGCTGCAGGATAATGATGGGGAAACCCAAGGGCTGTTCACGGCGACACTGGCCTTTCGCTACGACACCACTGAGGCCCGTTCGCTTGAGGATGTCTGGACCAACCCGTTCGGCTTCTCGGTCTACGAATACGCAATCACATCTGACAGGTTGGAGGTCCAATAATGCGGGGCATTCGTTTCGCCATTGCCATGTGCGCGGCCAGCATGGGGGCGTCGAGCGCCTTAGCCGAAGTGACCCCTCGGGCGGGCAATCTCGATGCCCGTGTCCGCTATGCCCAATGGGTCGATGGACAGGTCTACCGCGTCCAGACGCAGGTAGGCCGGGTTACTTCCGTGGAGTTCGGCCCGGATGAACAGATCACGTCCGTGGTTGCGGGCGATACCGTCAGCTTCAACTTCGATGCGGTGCCGGGTGGCAGCGCCTTCGTGATGAAACCCACAACTAGCGGCGCCGCCACGAACATCAACGTCTATACCAACAAGCGGCAATACTACTTCGAGGTTTCCGAGTCTGCCTCGGCGCAGTTCTCCGTGGTGCGCTTCACCTACCCGCGCGGCTCGGGCAGCGCCACGCCCGCCAACCGCCAAGTCGCCCGTGGTCCGCTGAATTACGACTACGGCGGCAGCATCGTGAACGGCACCACCCCAACGCTGGTCTGGGACGATGGGACCTTCACCTACTTCAAGTTCCGCAGCACGGGTGAAATGCCCGCGATCTTCAAGGTCACGGCAGGGCAGGAAATCACGGTCAATTCCCAGACAATGCCCGATGGCGTGGTCCGCGTGACCGGCATTAACCCGTTCTGGATGCTGCGCTTGGGAACGGTTGAATCGACCGTGGGGATGATGAAAGCCGTGAGGTTGGTGCAATGAGCGATCAAGAGACTATTGACCTGCGCGAGCGCCTGGCCGGATTGGAAAAATCTGACCCTAAGGCACCCAAGAAAGCCCGACCTGCGGCGAATGCAGCCAAGATGGCCGGATTACTCTGTGGCGCCGCAGTTCTGGCCGGGCTGGTCTATGTCTATTCGCAGCCCGAAGGCGAAGCGGATCTGGGGGTCCGCGAAGCGCGCGAGTTCCAGACCGAGGGCAGCGGCTTTGGCGATCTTGAAAATCGCCCGCGCCCTGCCCCCGAACCTGAACCTGTCGAAGTCGCCGCGCCGGAAACCAGTGTTGCGCCCGTCAGGGACAATTCTGAAGTGGTTGATCTGATCCGCGGCCTGCAAGACCAAATTGACCGACTGTCCGAGGCCCCGGCCGAGGACGCCCAAGGTGAGCCGGTCGTGGATACTGCCGCACTTGACCAGATGCGCGGCGAGTTGGACCAGCTACGCGATGAAGCAGAAGCGCGAGAACGGGAGTTGCGCGATCAGCTGAGCAGCCGTGATCTGCAAATTGCCGGGCTGAACAATGACCTGGACATGATGCGGCTGCAAAGCGGCCAGAGTGTCATGCCGGGCGGCGCAGGCAGCTCACTGACACGTGGCAATCCCGCTGCCGATGAGGCGTCCCAATTGGAACAGACACGGTTGCAGTCCTCCATGGTCGCCTTGGGCGGCGGCGGCAGTGCCGCAGCCGGCGCCGCTGCCGATGCGACAGGTTTCGGAGACGGGGCGGCTGCGCAGCAGGCGGCGCGTCTCAGCAGTGATGCGCAGTTTGTGCGTGATGCAGGGCGTCCGGTTCAGGTCCAGCGCGCGGAAATAATTGTGAACCCGTCCAACACCGTCACGCAGGGGACGATGATCCAGGCGGTGCTGGAAACAGCTATAGACTCCACGCTTCAAGGTCCGATCCGGGGCCTCGTGACAACTGATGTGGTGGCCTATGATGGATCGCGCATCCTGATCCCGCGCGGGTCGCGTCTGATCGGCAGCTACTCGGCTGACGTGGATACCGGCCAGAACAGGCTTCTGGTGGCTTGGGAACGTATCATCATGCCCGACAACCAGTCGGTACAGATCAGCTCCTTCGGTGGCGACGCCTTGGGCCGTTCCGGCACCACCGGCAAGGTCAACAATCACTTCTTCCGTAGGCTTGGGGCGGCGGCTCTGATTTCTACAATCAGCGCCATCCCCTCGGCCTTGCAAGACGACAGCGGCGACGGGGGTGTGACCATTTCCACGGGCGGCTCCAACGATCCGGCAACCGGTGTGTCCAATGCCGTCAGCGGCGCAACAGAGGCTGCCATCGGCAAGTATGTCTCGATGCCACCGACCATCACAGTCAACCAAGGCACCCGGATCACCGTCATGGTGGACCGCGATCTGGAGATTTTCTGATCATGAACGACATGACCCATGGCAGCTATCTGGATGAAGCCTTGGCACGCATCGGGGCTGTCATCGACAGTCCCGCCTTGGTGGAAATTGCCATCAACCCGGACGGTCGCATCTGGTCACTGGAACACGGCGACCCGGCGATGAAGCTGGAAACCCGCGCACCGATGAACCAACAGGAAGTCACGGACCTGGGCCGCCGCATCGCCAGCGCGGGCAAGCTGACCCTTGGCCGGGATGCGCCGATCATCTCGACCTCCGTAGATTACCGGGGCCGTCCGATCCGCGCGCAAGTGGTGGCGGAGCCTGCGGTGCTGTCTGGCGCGGCAATCTCAATGCGCTTCTTCTCGTCCCTGCCCCTCGACAAGATCCGGGTAAAATATCTGCACGGTCAGCAATACTCGGTGGACCAGGCCCGCGCGGACACCAAGCGGGAACTGAAAAAACTGGCAGCCTCCGGCGATATTGACGCGGCTATGGCGTTCATCGTCGGCCACAAAATGAATGCCCTAATCGCCGGTGCCACCGACAGCGGCAAGACGGTTTTTGCTCGAAAAATGCTGTCCTATGTGAGCGACAGCGAACGGATGATCACCATTGAAGATGCATCCGAACTGGTGCCGACGCAGCCAAACGTGGTGACGCTGATTGCGGATCGGGACAGCCGGACAAGGACGCCGGACATTCTGCTCACCTCCTGTCTGCGGATGCGGCCTGACCGGCTGATCGTGGGTGAGGTTCGCGGCAAGGAGGCCATGACCTTCATTGAAGCCATCAACACCGGCCACGGCGGGTCAATGACGACGATCCATGCCGAAACCCCAAAGCTGGCTTTGTCGAAGCTCGCCATCATGGCGCTGAAGTCGGAACTGCCGCTGACATATGCAGACACGCTGCGCTACATCGCCAGCTCGATCGATGTGGTGATTCAAACCGGCCGCGCCGGCGGCGACCGAGGCGTGCTGGAGTTTTTTATTCCTGATATTGGCGACAACGGAGAACACGAAAATGCTTGATCGAAAAACCCTTGTGATCGGTGCGGCATCGCTTGCCATTGGCGTGGCGATCAGTGGTGTCTTCCTTGGGAATGAGCCTGAAGATGAGACAGCTTCTGCCATCCAGGCAGAGCGGGATTTCATGGACTTTACCATGCCCGACCTGTCGCAGGCTGACGAACCCCGCGCCAACGCTGAAACTGTCACTGAACGAAATGCTGAACCGCCAGTGTCAAAGGCAGAGCGGGATTTCATGGATTTCACCATGCCCGACCTTTCCAAGCCTACAGAGGATGAAAACCCAACTCTTGATGGCTGTATAAAACCGCCCCGCCCACAATGGGTTATAGATCGAACACCGCAGGAAGCAGTCAATGCGAAACTGCTAAGGTCTATCTATGACAGAAATCGCCACCAAAGCATTATCGATACAAAATCATGCCCATGTGAAATTGAATACCCATCATGGGATGATTCAGATGCTCAATACAGGGAAATTGCAGAGGGAAAAGATCGCGGAGAAATACAAGAGATAGGCGGTGACATAGCCCGCGAAGCGGCACAAATTCAGAGGCTTTCCCGAGATATTTGCCGCGAATGGCAGGGTCGCTGATATGCCGATTGTAGAACCGATTGTGTCCTCTGCTGAGAGCTTCCTTGTAAATGCTGCAAGATCGACATTTCTAGGACTTGTAGAGGCATCCGGTACGCTCGTCGGTTACATGGCTGTCCTGGCGGTAGCCCTCGTAGGCATCAACATGATGGTGCAGCTGCGGCCTATGGCATGGGTTCAATGTATATCGCTAATGATCAAGCTGGCCCTTATCGGCATCTTCGCTTGGAACTGGAACCAGTTTTGGGCCGTCGCCGATGGCATCCTGCGCGCTATCGAGGCTACAGCTGGCGGCATTCTCGCCTCTAGTGGGAATGGATTGGGCGGCTCAACCATCAACGATGGATTTGCAAGTTCAATAGATCGCCTGATGGACGACTTCACAGTTGCTGCGACAAGTATAGCTGAAGACATGGGCGGGTATTTCACGTCCGCCATTGTTTCCGGCATCTGCATCCTGCTCATTGGATTCATTTCAGCAGTCTCAGCCCTACTTATCCTCTTCCCCAAAGTGGTCATAACTGTCCTACTTGGCTTGGCCCCTATCGTCATTGCCATGACCCTCTTTGAGGTAACCAAGGGATTCTTCGAACGATGGCTCTCAGCCTGTATCAGCTGGTCCCTTTATCCTCTCTTCATCGCTTCCATCTTCTCGATCATGATTTCCATGGGAACCGATATGATCGAAAGGATCGGAACTGATGGTTATACGAGCATCGGGGCATTCATCCCTTTCATTGTTCTAATGATACTTATTCTGCTGTGCATGGCACTTCTCCCTATGCTTGTCACAACCGTATCCGGCAATATTGCAATGACTGGTGTTATCGCAACAGCCAGCAAGTTTGTGGGCCAAGGTAAAAGTGTTCAAAACCTTGGAAAAGGGGTTGCTGCAAATACCGCAGCCTTGGCAAGAACGCCGGGACAGACACAGCGGGGAGAAAACGCATTAGGACGCACCGCGCAGACATTTGCTTCCCACCCCTCTGTTTTTCAGGCAACGACAGGGGTTGCAGAGTCCATAAACAGAATGCAGGATAAAGCCCGCACTCTTGGAAAATAAGGATCGCATAAGCGATGGTCATAAGGGCAGCCTAAAGGATGCCCTTATACTCAATAAGGAATCACGATGAATATTGAACTTGATACTATGTCGCTAAAAGAGCTTCGCGATCTTCACAAGGCTGTCGGTCGCCAGATCGACGGATTTGAGGCAAAGAAAAAAGAACAGGCCATGGCGGCAGCACAGCAAGCGGCAGAGGAACACGGGTTCTCGCTTAAGGAGCTGCTTTCCGGGGGAAAGGCGGCCAAGGCAACCGTCGCGCCCAAGTATGCCAATCCTGAAGATAAATCTGAGACTTGGACAGGCCGGGGGCGTCAGCCCCGTTGGGTAAAAGGTCATCTGGACGCTGGTGGTAGCATCGATGATCTAATGATCAAGTAACGCTCTACGATTTAAGAAAAATGGGCGGCCATTGGCCGCCCATTTTATTATTCCGCAGCTTCCATCGCTACGCCGTTATCATCTTCAGCTTTAACAGCATCCACTTTGGCGCGGGCAGCCAGTAGCGCCTGAACCTTTTCGTCGTCCGTGACGATTTCAGTTTGCTGGACCTCGCTATTACTCAGTTCGCGCTTCCGGCGCATGACGAACGCTGCCTTGCCTGGTTCTTTCTCAACCACTACGGGCTTTTGGTTCTTCCCCTCAGACTGCGGTTCACCAACGGTAAGTTTGGCTTTTTTAGGGTCTTCCGGGGCTTTGAAAACCATAGACGGCAGTGCTGCCTTGACCCTGCTTCTTTTGGCAACTTCCTGGACCTTGTTCGTCAGGGCCTCCAGCTGGTGGGTGGTTCGGACCAGATCGCCTCGTAGATCACGAATTGCCGCATCTTTCGGATCAGGGGCCGGTAACTGCCCCTTCTGAGAAAGGAAAATGGGCTTCAGTATTCTGTCGTCAAAATACTTAATCCGACGCGCCTTGATTGGGTGCTGACCATTGGCGAGGATGATCACCGTGTCCTCATGCAACCTGCCAGCTTCGTCCTCGGTCAAAAGATCGCGGTCCTCGCTCCGTTCGGAAATATTGACCCCTGCAAAGGGCCCTTTACCGATGGTCTTGGACTTTGACGTAACGCGATGCGTGGTCTTGCCGACCGCAGCGGACAGTTCCGACTTGGTGCGCTGCTCGGATGGCGCAAGGTAGATCTTCACCCCTGCCCCGCCTTGCAACGACAGTCGGGTGTCCTCACCATAGATCTTGTCCAATGCCGGAATGGTCTGGGTGACGATCGCCAGATGCCCGCCATAGGCCCGCAAGGTCTTAATGCTGTCTGTCACGCTCGGCATGCGGCCAAGCATGTCAAACTCGTCTAGCATGATCATCACCGGCCACGGCTCTTCTTCGCCGGGCAGATGGCTATGTAGGCTGGACAGCAGGTCAGAGAAGAACAGCCGCACAAGCGGCGCAACTGCCCTGATCTTGTCATGCGGCGGGGCATTGTTGCAGAACTCTGACTTCGGACGATTCACAAAGTGAATCCATGCGGTTAGATGGGTTGCATGAGCAAGCCTCCCCCCGCCCGCTACCGCACGACGAACTGGTCCAGCTATAATGCGGCGCTGCGTAGGCGTGGCTCGATGCTGATCTGGGTCGATCAAGACATGGCTTGGCTGGCGCCGCGTGAAGGCCGCCCCGGCCGCCCTTCCGTCTTCTCCGATGCTGCCATCCAGTTCTGTCTTTCGGTCAAGGTTCTGTTCAAGCTGCCCTTGCGACAGACCGCGGGGATGGTGGCCAGCCTGCTCCGATTGGCGGGGCTGGACTGGCCCGTGCCCGACTTCAGCACTCTGTGTCGTAGACAGAGGACCTTGGCTGTTCAGATCCCATATCGCCGTATCGATGGCCCGCTCAATCTGCTTGTGGATAGCACGGGCATCAAGTTCCTCGGAGATGGCGAATGGCAAGCCCGCAAGCACGGCGTCCAAGGCCGACGTCAGTGGCGCAAGGTCCATCTCGTCATGGATACGGCGACTTCCGACATTCGGGCTTTAGAGTTCACCCCCAGCAGCGACGGTGACAGTCCAATCCTACCCGAGTTGCTTGGCCAGATCCCCGAGGACGAGCAGATCGGAACGGTGACAGCTGATGGTGCCTACGACACCCGCCGCTGCCACACGGCCATCACCCAACGTGGGGCCATCCCAATCATCCCGATCCGGAAGAACGGACGCGCCTGGAAGGAAGACTGCCCGGCAGCGAAGGCTCGGAACGAGACGCTTCGCGCCACGAAGCACTACGGCAGGGCATTCTGGAAACACTGGACCGGATACCACGCCCGAAGCCGTGTCGAGGCCAAGATGCGATGTCTCAAGGCATTCGGCGAACGCATCGCCGCACGAGACCCCGACCGCCAGACCGCCGAGATCCACATCCGCGTTGCTCTCATGAACCGCTTCTCAGCCCTCGGCACCGCCGAAATCGTTCGCGTGGCATAATGTGAGCGGGGTAAGGGGAAATCACGCCTCAGGCCTCAGTTCTGCAACAACGCCATGCGGCGGTGCCACAAAATACGCGGTCTGCGGCGTGCGGCGGAAATCATGAAAACTGAAATCGCTCGTCTCTGTCGCACGGTCGATTGCGGGGTTGGACCACAGGCTGAGGCCCGAAGTCATCAAGAGCGACAGGTAGGACGTCAGGGTGCGGTCATTGGTCGAGGCAAGCCGCTCAAACATCAGACGCGCGGCAGGGCTTTGCACCTTGTCAGCATAGGACAGATACTGCTTCTGCTTGTCGCCCCCTGCCGATGCCAGACGGTAAATCTCGCCCAGGGTCGGAGTGCCCCGCTCAATCGCGAAGATGCCACAAGCCACGAACAGGTCAATACCACCGTCCAGTAGGCCCTTAGCACTATCGTCTTCGGTTTGCAGAAACAGTTCTGCCAAAAGACGAATCTCCATCTGCCGTTGATCTGCGTTCGGCAGTGCGTTGATCCGGTCTAGGGGATTATAACGATGGCTCGGTTTATCCCAATCCAGCGGAGCGAAGCGCCAGATTTTATCCCCCATCGACCGGCGATGGCGGCTGGTCAGTTCGAAGTTTTCGCCTTTGACGTCTAGGACAACCGCACTGCCCTGAAACAGCAGTAGGTTTGGAATTACAAAGCTGATGCCTTTACCTGCACCGGTCGGGGCCACCAACAGGCAATGTGGGAAAGACGCAGAACACAGGAATTTCCCCCTGCCCTTTGGCGATCCAAGTTTCCCAACCACAAAACCGCGTCCCGGTTCTTTGAAAAACTTGTTGGCTTTCAACTCGCGGCGGCTTTGCCAATGGGCACGACCAAACGTGGTCAATCCCTCCGTCAGAACCTTTGCCGAAAAAAGAAGTGACAAGACAATAAACCCGCCCCAGATCAGATTAAGAATCTGGAAGGCTTGCGGGTCGTTATTCTTGATTGCGAAGTAACCGGTCGCAATCCAGGTCCAGTCCAAATACTGGCCGTTAAAACCGTATCGGAACGACAGAAATCCGGTTCCGATGACATAGGCAAACCCTGTTGCAACCAATGCGAACAGAAGGACGCCACCAAGGAGACGCAGCTTATTCATGGCCGCCTCCTTCATGGCCGCGTTCCTGGCGAACGCGGTCACGCTCGGCGGTCAGTTCGTCGCTCACACGCTCGATGCCCTGCTGTGCAGTCGGATCACTGCTGGCGCGCAGATAATCCCGCGCCAAGGTCAACTGGTCCTCTCGATCCCCGACGCCGCGCAGAACCGCCGCATCGCCGTTCTTCAATGCTGCCAATTCCTCGCGGGTCAGCGACCGCTCGATGGCCTCGCGCAGCTTACGTTCGTCTTCGGCACCGACAGGGTTTGCGTAGCGTGCTAGTTCGGCGTGATCGGTGCCTGCGCCATCGCGCGACCCGATGGACGTGACGGGCGCCCTCTCCTGCGCATCGGCCTCGCGGATGCGCTCGATCTGGGCGGCAGCATCATGGCCCGGCTCGGACGTCTCGATTGCCGCACCGCGCTGTGCAGCCGCGCGCTGATAGATAGCGTCATCGACGCCATAGTCTGCCGCTACCCGGTCATAGGCCGTATCAACGACCGCGATTGCCTGCTGCAACTGCGCGTCGTCGCGCAGATCAAGCCCACGTAGATCAGCGACAGCCTGCAAATCCTGCTGGACCCACCGGGATTCCAGCGCCGCGGAATTGGCTGCCACCCGCATCCGGGCCTCGACCTCGACCGGATCAATGCCGGTCCCGTCTAAGGCTGCACTCAGTTTGTCGCGGCCTTCCAGCGCAAAGCGGGTGTTCACCTCTTGGACGTTATGCGTGGAATAGATGCCTTCCTCGCTTGCCGCCTCGCTCAGATCGCGCGACCGGGTGCCAAGCGGTTGCATATGCTCGACCGAGGACAGCGCCTCGGACAGCTTGCGTTCCATCGCCGGGCGCTGGTTCGGAGCCGCGTCAGCAATCCGCACCTCCGCATCATCGACAGCACGCCGCAGGCCGTCGGCAGCTTTGTCAAAGTCGTCTTGAACTGACATGTAAGGTTCTCCCTTGGATACAATGACGCCGCCCTGGGACAGGACGGCTGATGCCTTCTCAAATGCGGTAGAAAGATCCTGCAAATTCGCTTGCGAGGCGTAGCTCGCAAGGTCGCGGTAGCGCAGGGACCAATCGCGGACCTCCTCGGTGGCACGGCTAAGCGCGTCACCGGTCCGAGGCTTGCCCGAAGGGGCCTCGAAGGCAGTGCCTGTCGTCACTGCCTTTTCTTTTGCCCGCAGCCACTCGCCATCGGTGGGGGGGTAATTGATATGCCCGCGCTGCAAACGCGTGGTGGCCTCAAGCTGGATGCCATAGCGCGCGGCATGATCCACCATCGCCTCTTTGAAGGCTTGATATGTGTATTCGGTGCCCTGACGGAGGGTGAAATAATCCCCCGACTCCCTGCCCCGCCGATTGACGATGATATGGGCGTGCGGGTTCTTGTTCGGACTGTCGGTGTGAACGGCGATCATGTAGTCGAACCGCCCACCCAGCTTCTCCTTGCAGATTTCACCGGCAATCAAGCTGACATGCGTGGGCTTGGCCCCGCGCGGAAACGACATGACCATGTGGCTTGTCCGGGCCGCGTTCATCTGGCCCCGCCAGTCGTCGGTCCAGCGTGACACGGCACGCTCGATCTGCTCCGGCGTCAGGCGCTTCTCACCGTCCAAAAGACCGCGTGAATCATGCACATCCACGCTCTTGCTGAACAGGTAGTTGAACTGCGACGACAGCTGTCCCTTCGAGGCACAGCCACCCGTGCGGATCATTTTGAAAAAGGCTGGTGATGCCCCCTGCGCAGCGCGTGCCATGTGCCGGGCACCGGACAGCTGACGACCGCCCTTGATCTTGTCCCAACCGTCCTCGAACAGTTTGGTGGAAACACCGGCAACGGCATTAGTCCGTCCCATCATCCACCCCCTTCATCCCAGCCACAAAGCGGCGGAACGTCTCTGAGGCGCGCTTGCCTTCCATCTCGCGGACCTGGGTGGACACCCCATCGATGTGATCCAGAAGATCACTCAAGAGCTGCTGCTGCGGCTTGGTCAGCTTCAGCTTGTCGCCCCGCCGAACCTCGTAGTTCTTGGTAGCGACCAACTGATTCACGTTCCGACCGATGGCAGAAAGCTCCCGCGCCACGTCGCGCAGGGCATCGGCCAAGTCAGGATCAGGCTCTAGAAATGCGGAAGGAACACGACACACGCGGCGCAAAGCATCGGCTCGGCTCTTCAAACCAAGCCGTCCCGTTACAGCATCGAAGGTCCTAAGCGTGTTCCAATCGACAGTGAAGGAGACATTGGCAGTGCCGACATTCGCCCCCTCGGCCTTCTCATGAAAGCTCCTGATAGCTCGGTAAATGGTCGGACGGGTCACGCCATAGGTCTTCGCCAGAACCGTCACAGGCACCCCTGAACGGACTGAAGCGACGATCTTTTTCTCGTCGGCGGAGGTGAGCTTTTTCGATCCAGATGCCATGGGCAGATGTGTAAAACTTACAATTGCATTTCTTGCCAATCAGTCACTCTACCCTCGCCTAAAAGACGAAGACTGTCAAGGATTTCGGCTTTTAGGCGAGGGTAGAGTTCAATTCGCCTGGACTGAGGGTGCAGCGAAGCATGCACCCGAAGAACAGCCGCAGAGGCCCTCAGCGCGTCGCTGAGGGCGAAAGTCACCCATCTGACGGGGAGTGACTGCGGAAACCGCCCTTTGCGCCCCTAGCGGCCCTTCCAGGGCCGCTGCGGTGACTTGCGAAGCCTTCTCCCATTGCGCAGATCGGAAATTCAGCGCCGGAAAGCCCTTAAATGACGCCCCATCGCGGCAGCTCGCAGACAGTCGGCGCAGACAATCTCCGCAGACATTTCTTAAAGACGTATGCCAACGCACTAAAATTTAGACAAAGATAGAAGACATCGGCGAATGACACGCAGACGCGACATTAAGACAAGCCATGCAGACACTACATGCAGACATGACATACAGACCAGACATACAGACCAGACATGCAGACACTTCATGCAAACACGACTAGCAGACCAGACATGCAGACCAGACATGCAGACACTACAAGCAGACACTACAAGCAGACATGACATGCAGACATGACAGGAAGACCAGATACGCAGACAAGACACACTGACCAGACAAACAGACACGGCATGCAGACAATACGCGTTGACCAGACATTGTGGCCGGGCATACTGACCCAATGGATGGCTGGATCAAACAGCGTTACCGGCATTTGGCGTTAGACAAGCGGCCCGGTCTGAATGGAGTTACCGAATGGCAATAGTAATTAGCATGATGAGTAAAAAAGGAGGTGCGGGAAAATCAACAATGACGAAGTTGATGGCCTCCGCATTCCTTTTTACTGGCAAAAAATGCCTTCTCATAGACATGGATGAAAGCGATGACTCGGTAGAATGGTGGCAAACAGGCGTTCAAAACAATCTCACGGACGAAAAGCTGATAGCGCGCCGTGCAGAAACTGGCGACGAGCTTTTTGAGATCATCAATAAATATGAGCCGGAAGTTGATTTCATCATCATCGACACAAAAGGGGAGGGCGTCGATTATGCTGTAGAATTGGCTAGTGTGTCAGACGTTCTTCTAGTTCCTTGCATGAACGCCAGAGGTGACAGAAAGCGAGCTTCAGAAACTTTATCTTGGTACAATGACCTAAAGGAGCGTTCCGAAAATCCTAGTGCGCTTCCGGCATTGCATATCGTTCTAGCCAGAGTGCAACCGGGCCTTTTCACCCATGTTAGAGGGAACCCGAAACCGGACAAAATCGGCGAACGCGAGTTTGAACGGCATTATGAAATCATAGACCAGTTCAACCCGCTCTACACGATGGTTCCTGAGAAGGCGCAATATCGGGAAATGGATGAACAGGGTGTCTTGGGGGCTATCATTGAAAAAATGAGGACAAGCCCTGATCCGAAGGATCGCGTCAGGGTTACGCATTGGGAAGTTGCAATGTCCCATGCGATTACCCTGATCAACAATGTCTTCAGCGGGCGGAAAATGAGGCAAGAAGATGGCGCGTGAGTTGATCAAGACTACCCGAGAAGATGCGACAGGGTTTCACAAACCTAAGAAGCCTGCGCGGGAATCGATTCTCAAACCGCTCGATGAAAGCGCGGTCAATGCCTTCGCGCAGAAGCGGCAGCGCATTGCGGAAACACCTCCTGCAAAAAGTAAGGTGCAACCTGAGGAACCTGCGCCCACCGATGCACCTAAAGCCCTGGCATCAGAAGAAAGCATCACGCCTTCGCCTCGCATGGATGCTGATACGGCACGCAACGCTGACCTGGGGCAGGTAGCAAGCAAAAATACACCGGCTGAAATATCGGATGAGCTTGTCGATCTGGTCGTGCCGCCTCGTGACAAGGTGTCCAAAGCCCTGCCTGTGACGCTTCGTCTGAGGGTTCTGAAAAGGCACGTTGCACCATTGGTGAAGCTACAATCTGCCGGGCTTGAAGTCGAAGACATCATGAAAGCCGCTCTTAGCCGTCTACCCGCTATCAAGTTTGAGCCACGATATGTCGCCCAAGTGGCCGAACCATCCGGGACCGGAGGATGGGGGTATCGCCTCAATACTCGGATCAAGCCTGAAACCCTCCAAGCAATCCAAGCGCAGGTCCGCGGCGGTGCAACAGCGCCTCGCTCAAAGCTACTATTAGGCCAAGTTGAAGCCTTGTGGTTTTCCAGCCTCGATCAGACCATCAAGGATTTTTCAAAATGACCTATCGCATTTCCAGCGCCGTAATGGCCCTTTGCACTCTTGCAGCGCCAGCATTCGCTTGGGACGAAACTACCGACTTTCGCGGGCTTCACATCTATACTGTATCATCTGACGGGATAGCCTTGACCGCTGTCTGCGACCCTGACGGTGCATTCATCCCACCTACAAATCATCTGCAGGTTGAGGTTCAGGGTCAGCCGCTGGAAGGCCCGTATAGTCTCAAGTCTGAGGCTCATACATTTACCGGCACGATGATCGCCGGTGCGGCAATCTCTCGTGACGAAACTGAGTGGGACGATGTTATTGCCGTACTGCAGGGCGGGTCGACAATTGAGCTGACTGCTTCCGATGAGACATACAAGATAGACACAGGATCACCTTTGCCTGTGGCATGCGGCGCGAACGTCTGAAAACCGCATCTGAGCCGGATTTGTCCACCCGTGGCCCATCTTGCGGCCACGGGCTTGCAGACCGCGAACGGAACGGCCCCCATAGAGCGAAGGGACGTGAGTGGGCTGTGGTCAAATCCATCCTGTAAAGCGGCACCTTTCCCCACGCACCCGCGGCGGCGCAGCTGCCGCCCAAAGCCGCCTTCAGGCGGCGTCTGCGTGAAACGCACCAGGATCATGTGGCGCGGCTTGCCGCGCTGCGATGTAAGGCGAAGCCTCGGGCGGGCGGGCTGGCGGCGAAGCTGCCAGCCCGCCCGCCAGACATTCTCCCTGCGCGCCAGGACAGAGGGGCAGGGCAGGGAGGTCAACAGACCCCCACAAACCTTTCACCACCCCGGCTGTCGATTTCATAGATCAAAACGGGCGATCCGATCCGGGCGGCGCGGCGTCTGCCGCGCCGCTCCGCTTCGGCAAAGGTGGCGCACGGGATGGGCAGGTCGTCCGGGTCGTCGCGGATTTCGTAGGTCACAGCGCGATCCCCGGTTTCACGTTTCCATCCCGGTCCAGCCAACCGCGCGCTTCCGCACAACCGATGCAGATGCAGGTTCCGGCTCCCCCGACCGTGACAGGGGCCAGATAGACCGGGGGCTTGGTCGTGCCGCATTTGCGGCACGACAGGTCGGGCAGGGGGCCGCTCACGCGGCCGCCCTTTCTTCTTCGACGTGGTGGCGCTTGGTCAGCAGGTCGGCGGCTTTCTGGGCCTCGCTGGCGGCTTTGAAGATCAGGCGCTTGTCGTCGTTCAAGGCGCGCAGCCAGCTTTTCAGATAAGCCCCGGATTGGGCAAAGTCGGGGGTCAGGCCAAGCTGCGCGCAGACCATGCAGTTGCCGATTTCGGCAATTTATCCTGACAGTCTACTTCGAACTATGCCGTGACGATGACTGTGGACGTGTCGTGGTTCGCCACGATAGTGGTGCATTTGGTCACTATCTGGGCTCGCTGGCCATTTAAAGTGTCCTCAATTGGTGCCGCTAACCTGCTTTCATAGGAAGCGGCCGCTCAAAGGGCGTGGAGGGCTCGACGCGAAGAGCCCATCAGCGACGTTCGCGCTGGTTGCAGCGAGTTCTGGTGCAGCGCGAGCAGGCGGCCCATAGCGGACTGTCTCTGCCGTCGCGATAACGGAGGTTGGCTTCATCCTATGGTTGACCAAAAGATGAAGCGACGAAATGATTGCATTGTGAAGTTGCTCGGATATTTAGTAATTAACCTATGGCGCCAGCATTAGCAGGCTTATCGCCAGCTCGGAAAGGCCGCCTGCCAGATGGAATTCGATCCAGCATTATCACTCTCGGACAACCTTGCCCGTTTCCGTGCGGAAGCAGAGAGCATCGATGCCGATTGCGCCCGTATTCTATTCGACAATCTGGGGCTGCTGGCACGCGACGGTGATGCGACACGCACCCGGCAGGCCGTTCAGGAGTTCAACCGGGCGGTCCTCGCTGCGCTCGACGACCTGCCGGAAGGGCCAGCGGCATGAGCCGGTATTTTCTAGCCTCCGCCGCCATTGAGGGATTTCGCGGCATAAACAATGACGGCGATCCCCTTGTGCTGAAATTCAAACACGATGCCGTCAATTCCGTCCATGCGCCCAACGGGGTCGGCAAAAGCTCGATCTTCGAAGCGCTGCACTTTGCTCTGCACGGCACGGTACCTCGCCTGGAAGGGATGCAGGACGCCGAACAGGGTGCCAGTTACATCGTCAACAAGTTTCATCCGGCGAAGCAGGCGACCATCGCCCTTGTTTTCAAGAGCGATGACAGCACGCCCGATGTGTCGATTACCGTCACCCGGACTGCCGCGGGTAGCCGGGCGGTCACATCTCCTTCCGGCCATACCGATCCGGACAGCTTCCTGGCCGATCTTTGCGAAGATTTTGTGCTGGTCGATTACCCCCGCTTTGCCTCTCTCGTGGACTGCTCGGCACTGGACCGCGGGCGCTCTTTCGCTTCGTTGGTTGGTATGAGTCGGTATTCCCAGCTAAGACAAGCGCTCGACGGGGCAAGGAGCACTCGTAACATCAACAGCGATCTTGGGCTATCCACGCTCGATACTGAAGTCACTGGGGAAAACCGCGCGCTTGCAGGCGCACAACAGCGCATTCTCAGCGCACATCAGGAGGTAACTGGCGCGTTTGATGGCCAGATAGTGAATACTACGGAGTTGAAAGCGCAGGTGACGGCGGGACTGGCGAGCATATCACTCTTCGCACCGCTCCTTGCCAACGCCTCGGTCATAGACCTGGATTTTGAAACCGCTGAAAGTATCGTTGATCAGGAAGAAGGTGGCACGGCGCGGAAAACTCTTGATGGCCTCAACACCACAGTCATGACGCTTAGCGGCTTGGAGGTTTCGGCCGCGGAACGTGCCGAGATCAACGAATTGGTGGCGATGGCGAAGGCGCGTGACGAGGCCATGCGCAAAGTCGGAGCCGCCAGTCTCCACACTTTGCTGAAAGACGCGCTCACAGTTGTGAACAGTGCGGACTGGCATGATCCGAAGGTCTGCCCCGTCTGCGAAAAGGCAGGCGATGGACCGCTTCAAGATCAGCTGGAAGCAAAGATCGCGCTATACGACGAGGCCGATCAGCTAGATGCGGAACTCAAACGGCAGGTTCAGAGCGCGGGATGCATCGGGAAGCTACGGCAGCTTGAAGAGCAACCGCATCTTGGCATTCCGGACGCTGATCGCATCGCTCCGGTTCTGGCGTTGGCTGCGCGCCAGTCGTCGGTTTCAACGGCGAACCTTGAACGCGCGAAAGATGCGCTAGGCGCGCTCGAAGCAAAGCGGGCTGGCGTGATCGGAGAAATCAATGCCAGGATCGAGACGCTGCAAGCCAGCTTGCCGCCGTCGCTGGTCGCCGTCACCCGTACCCTCGGGCATGCCAGGCACTTCCGCGACGCCATGAACGAATATGAGCGGGCCCTTCCGGCACTCGCGGCAAAACGGGCCAAGCTCGCAAAGCTTAATCGTTGGAAGAGGTTCATTACGAACGTAGCGGGGCAGTTTGCAACGGCGGAAAGCACGCTCGCCAATGCGCGTATCACGGATATTCAGGCTAACTGTCAGGAGCTTTTCGGGCATCTTATGCGCGGCGGTCCGGACGTGCGGCCGACTCTAAATCGGGCACATAATACCGAGCAGGTGGATTTGACGCTCGCGGACTTTTTCGGCCTTCCCGACCAAAGCGCGCGGGCGCTCCTCTCGGAGAGCTACCGCAATGCCGTCGCAGCCTCTATCTTTATGGCGGCGGCCACCAGGCACCAGGGCGTGCCGCGCTTCATGGTGCTGGATGATGTGACGTCAAGTTTCGATGCCGGACATCAATTTAGCCTGATGGACACGATCCGGACGAAACTGCGCTTTGGTGCGGCAAACGGTCCGCTCGGCGGGCTTCAATTCATCATTCTCAGCCATGATACGAGCCTCGAAAAGTATTTCGACCGGCTCAACGGCACGGCAGAGTGGAATCATCAGAAACTGCAAGGCATGCCGCCCCGTGGGCGGCTGATGATCGCCACGCAGCAAGCGGATCGCCTGAAGACACAGGCGGAACAATACCTAAACGCGGGGCAGATAGATATCGGCGAGCCGTTTGTCCGCCAGTATCTTGAATACAAGCTCGGCCAGATCATTACCCGTTTGGAGGTTCCGGTGCCGCCTGACTACGCGACGCGGGGCGACAAGCGCACGTTGTCAACTTATGTGGACGCGATCACGGCAGCGGTTGGACTTTATCAGGCGGCGGGGCGCTGCGTCCTCTCCACCCAACAGATCATCGACATTCAAAACCATCACATGCCTTCCGTCATGGCGAACTATGTCAGCCACTACGAAACAGGAGCAGGCAATCCGTTTAACGCCTATGCCCTGCTCGGTGTTCTACAAAGTGTGGACGCGCTTGCCGATTGTTTCTGTTGGACCGATCCAACCAACAATCAGCGAAAATATTATCGACGACTCGATCGGCGGTGACCGTTCGAGGTTTCGGTCTAAAAATTTTATCGGGTTAGTCTCGGTCGCTCAGAAAGTTTTTCTTGTTGCTGCATTGGGCCGTCCCACAAAGCGTGTTCTCCCACCTGCGGAACGCCTCCCGCTACAGCGACGGGTGACGCTGAACCTGCAGCGAACGGCAGCTTGTCCCGCATATCCGCCGTCAAGGCGGCATTAAGGCATAAGCGCAAGGAGCCCTCTCCGACGTTCGTCCCTCCCGCCATCGCGGAAGATTAGGGTGCTACTTTTCTTTCCTCAGACCGGCCGTCTTTACGGGACTTGGTAACGGGCTTCTCCTTCACTGTATCCTTGGGCACAACCATCTGCTATTCCGATTAAAACAATTCAAAGTTGTAGCGGCAGGGCGATGGACGTAACTGATCTTGAGAAATTTGCGGACGACCTGAAGGCTAAGTTCGCCCTGATCGGAACGGCTTCCCCCGAAGACCAGTTGAAACCCAAAGTAGCGACACTGTTCGTCTGTGCTGGCGCGAAGCTTGGGTTGAAGGTCGAGACCCGGACCGAGACGCACCTTTCGGAACACAAGGTTCGGCCCGACATAGCGATTTACGTTGGCGGCCTGATCTGTGGCTATGTCGAGTTGAAGGCCCCCGGCCTCGGTGCCGACGCGCCGAAGCTAAAAGGCGACCACAATAAGAAGCAGTGGGCCAAGCTGAAAGGTCTGCCGAACCTGATCTATACAGACGGCCAGGAATGGGCGCTCTACCAATCTGGCGAGCGACCGGACGGCTTCCCTATCGTAAAGCTGGCCGACGACCCAACTGTGAAGGGCAAGGCTGCCATCGGCGGAACCAACTTAGACGACCTCGCCCGATTGCTGGAACCGTTCCTCCGCTGGAAGCCTGTAGTGCCGCAACAGCCGACGCCGCTGGCCCAATATCTCGCGCCCCTGACCCGGTTCATGCGATCCGAGGTGGAAAACGCGCTGACCCAGACCGGATCAGCGGTCGGGCTACTCGCCAACGAGTGGCGGCAATTCTTCTTCCCCGATTCCGACGACGCCAAGTTCGCAGATGCTTACGCCCAGACCGTGACCTACGCGATGCTGCTGGCACGCCTGTCAGGGGCGACGAAGCTTGACCCGATCGAGGCCGCCAAAACGCTCGACAGGAACAACGGCTTGCTGGCGCAGACGCTGAAACTGCTTGGCCACGATGACGCGCGCAAAGAATTGGCAGTCGGGTTCGAGATGCTGCAACGCTCGCTCGAAGCGCTTGACCCGCAGGACTTTCTATAATCGAAACCCGACCTTTGGCTATATTTCTACGAGGACTTCCTCGCCGCCTACGATCCCAAACTACGTAAGGATTACGGCGTCTACTATACCCCGCGCGAGGTCGTTGAATTACAGGTTCGGCTCGCCTCGGAACTGCTGGAAAAGCGGTTCGGAAAGAAGCTCGGCTTTGCCGACGATGGCGTAGTGTTCCTTGACCCCGCTGTGGGCACGGGCACCTATCCCGTCGCGGCGGTGAAGCACGGGTTGGAAAAGGTGCGCAAGCGGTCTGGCCCCGGCGCGGTCGCGGCGAGGGCGCGGCAAATGGCTGAGAACATGCATGGTTTCGAGGTGCTGGTCGGTCCTTATGCCGTCGCCCACCTGCGGCTGACGCAGGCACTGGAAGGCGCGATGAATGACGCCAAAGCGGCGGCGGGCGAGCCCGAGGAAAAGCTTGGCAAACGGCTAAATATCTACCTAGCCGACACGCTCGAAAGCCCAAATTCGAAGCCGCCGATGCTGACGCTGACCTATAGGGCCTTCACTGAAGAACACGAGGCCGCGCGGAAGTTGAAGAACACGGGTGACGTTCTCGTTTGTCTTGGAAACCCACCCTATGATCGCCAACAGATTGAAGAAGGCGATACGACGACGAAACGCAAAGGGGGCTGGGTTAGGTTCGGCGACCAGCTTGAGGGTGGCGCAAACCAGGAGGAACAGGGCGAGCGCCCGATTTTCCGCGACTTTACGGAACCGGCCACAAAAGCTGGGGCCGGGGTCCATCTGAAAAACCTGTATAACGACTATGTGTATTTCTGGCGGTGGGCGCTCTGGCGGCTTTTTGAAAAGCAAACTACCGGCGGTATTATAACGTTTATCACCGCATCGAGCTTCCTTGGCGGACCGGCTTTCGTAGGGATGCGAGAATATATGCGCCGTGAGTTTGACGATATTTTCGTGGTGAATCTGGGAGGTGATCTTCTGGGCACCAGAAAAACCCCGAATGTGTTTAACATCCAGACCCCTGTCGCCATAACCATTGGCGTCCGATCCGGTGGGCGCAAGACTGATACCCCCGCAACCGTCAGGTATTTGAGAGTAGAAGCAAGCGACCGGAAGGCAAAGCTTACTCTATTGGACGGGCTTGGCGCCCTTGATACCCTTGCTTGGGAATCTGTTTCCGATAACTGGATGGATCCCTTCTACCCAAAGTCTCTCGCCAAGTATTTCTCTTGGCCGGAGCTTACGGACCTGTTTCCTTGGCAGCACAGTGGATCGCAGTTTAAGCGGGTCTGGCCCATAGGAGAGAATAAAGAAACGCTTGAAAAGCGATGGGAGGAGTTCCGCGCGACCAAGTTAGATGCCCGCCCGAAAGCTTTTAAGGAAACGCGAGACAGAAAGATTGTGCGGCAATACGACGACTTCTTTGGCGCACCACAAAAGCGTTTGGGCGACTTGACCGCAACGGATGCGATGCCGGCAGTTGAGCGCTACTGCTATCGTTCCTTTGACCGTCATGTTGCAATGATTGACAATCGTCTCGGGGATTACCTTCGTCCGCCGCTTGTGACGGCTCGTGGGGAACGGAACGTCTTCTTTGCTTCGCTTATGACCAAGATGCTCGGTGTAGGCGCGGCGATGGTCGTATCACCTGACCTGCCTGATCTGGACGTATTCTGTGGGCGGGGCGGCAAGGATGTAATTCCCCTCTACCGGGACGCCGCCGGGACCGAGCCCAACGTGACCGCCGGTCTACTGGACGCGCTCGGTAAGGAATACGGCACCATTCCCTCGCCCGAGGATGTGGCCGCTTACGTCTACGCACTCCTTGGGGGCCAGTCCTATACTAGGCGCTTCTGGAACGAGCTTGAGACCCCCGGCCCGCGCGTCCCGATGACAAAGGATGGCGCGACCTTTGCCGAGGCGGCGAATGTCGGGCGCAGGCTGATCTGGCTGCATACCTATGCCGAGCGCTTCCGGGACGACGGGTGCGGCGATGACGTGCCGCAGGGCAAGGCTACGACGATCAAGGGCGTGTCGTCCGACCCGAAGCACTACCCCGAGGACTACGCCTATGACCCCGCCAAGGGCGAGATTTCCGTGGGTGACGGTCGCTTTGGCCCGGTCGCACCCGAGGTCTGGGACTTTGAGGTGTCAGGCCTTGAGGTCGTGAAGTCGTGGCTGGGCTATCGGATGAAAAAGCGGGCGGGCAAGAAGTCGTCGCCGCTGGACGACATCCGCCCCGAGCGATGGACCGCACGAATGAATGACGAGTTTCTGGAACTACTGTGGGTTTTGGAATCGACCCTTGCGATGGAGCCTGAGTTGGAGAAGGTGCTGGACAAGGTCGTCGCCGGGCCGTGTTTCGCCGCAGCCGATCTGCCCGCGCCGAAGCCCGAGCAACGTAAGGCTCCGGGTAAGACTACGGCGTCCGATGACCAGCCCGACCTGTTCGGTGGAGACGACGAAGACGGCGTCGCTGACTGACAATGTGTTGTGTTACCTCCAAAGTGGCCGTTTTCCCTAATCGTAGCGAATGGCCGCTTTCCGCCCTTCTGAGCGACCCGTGCAATAGCAAGGGGAAGGGAGCTGGAGGTGCAACGAATGGCCGGAAGGTCCCATCAAAGCAGCTGCAGTACAGTGGCTGGCGAGCGGCAGCTATGCAGAGCGTTCAGCATTTTTACCCGCAGCTTCTGCGGCACGAACATAGGCATATAGCGTTGGTTTGGAGATGCTGAGCATTGTGCAAATCTTAGCAATAGCTGTTTTTTTCTCATGATAGAGGCGCACAGCGAGCTCGCGTTTATCCTTGTCGAGCACCTGAGGACGCCCTCCCTTGCGACCGCGGGAACGTGCCGCAGTCAGGCCGGCTTGAGTACGCTCGCGGATCAGATTTCGCTCGAACTCCGCCAAGGCTCCAAACAAGTGGAAGGTCAGCTTTCCGGATATCGTGCTGGTGTCGATCGACTCTTGCAGGCTCAGCAAGCTGACCTTCTGCTCGTCAAGCCACGTCATCCAGCCGATCAGATCGCGCAACGACCGACCAAGCCGGTCGAGCCGCCAGACTACCAGAGTATCACCGGCGCGCAGTTGCTCCTTGACCTTCTCAAGACCTGGCCGAGAAGCCACCGCCCCGGAGGCAGTATCGGCAATGACCCTCTCACAGCCAGCAGCCCACAGGGCGTCTCTTTGCAGATCCAAGTTCTGCTCGATAGTAGAAACCCGTGCATAGCCGATCTTCATGGTCAATCGCCCGCGATGGTAAGAAAAGTCGTCGTATCTGAGATTAAGTTACCATAGTTTTGTTTACCGGATAATTTTACGCCGAATATGCCGTTTACTCAATAAGCATGGTAGGGCGGGAGCACGGACAAGAAAACCTGGGTTTTCTTTACTGTCACAGCCACGGGTGATTTATCTTCCCACTTGTCAGATGACTGAGGTGCTCCCCCTTCCTTGGACAGGATCTGGCGCTTTTTAAGCTCTGAGTTGCTCCTGTTGATCGAGTTGTGTGACTTCGATTTGCAGTGAGTAGATCACTGCCGGCGGTCGGCCGCCAAGGGCCTTGTGCGGCCGGCGGTGGTTGTAGAATTCCATCCACTTGCGGACACCGGCGCGTGCCTGCGATCCGGTCTCCCAAGCATGCAGGTAGACGCACTCGTATTTCAGGGTGCGCCACAAGCGCTCGATGAAGATGTTGTCTAGGTAGCGGCCTTTGCCATCCATCGAGATGCGGACGCCCGACCGCCGCAGGCGGTCTGTCCAGGCAAACGATGTGAATTGGGACCCTTGATCGCTGTTCATGATGTCCGGCGGTCCGAACCGATAGATGGCCTCGTTCAGCGCCTCGACGCAGAAGTCGGCGTCCAGTGTATTGGAGATCCGCCACGCCAGGACCATGCGGGTGTGCCAGTCCATGATCGCCACCAGATAGAGAAAGCCGCGACGCATTGGCAGATAGGTGATGTCCACGCACCAGACCTGGTTTGGCCGTTCCACCCGCAACCCGCGTAGAAGGTAGGGATAGATCTTGTGACCTTTTGCTGGCCTGCTGGTGTTGGGCTTCTGATAGATCGGCATCAGCCCCATCAGGCGCATAAGCCGACGTATGCGCTTTTCGTTCACCTTGTGGCCCTCGTTGCGCAGGTGCCAGGTCATCTGACGGACGCCAAAGAAAGGCGTGTCGAGGAACTGCACGTCGATCAGCCGCATCAGCGCGAGGTTTTGGTCCGTTTCACCCTGCAGCGTATAGTAAAACGACGACCGAGGGATCGACAGCAGAGCGCACTGCTGGCCGATCGACAGGTCCGGATGGTCGCGTTCGACCATGCCGCGCCTCACTTCCCGCCCCAAGGCTTCAGCTTTCTTTCCAAAAAAGAGTTGGCCACTGCCAGCTCTCCGATCTTGGCATGCAGATCCCGGACCTGGTCTTCGTCGATCACCGGCGCCTTGCGGCCACCGCGTTCAAAGACACCGGACGCGCCATCGAGCAGCGCGCGTTTCCATTGATTGATCATCGTCGGATGCACGCCGAACCGGCTCGCCAACTCCGACACGGTCTCCTCGCCTTTCAGCGCCTCAAGTGCCACCTTCGCCTTGAACTCAGGGGCGTGCTGCTTTCGTTTCGACATCGTCGATCTCCCTCGTGATGAAGATCAACAGACAGCAAAAACAGAGCTTACGTCAGTGTCCAGTTTTTGGGGGGCACCTCAGACCTCAATGAATGCTCCGTGTCTCACAGAAGATTTTTAAAAGAGCCCGCAAAATTTTAAGGTTTCGAGAACCCTTTAATTACATCTCGAATTCGCGCCTGTTCTGTCTTCAATGAGGAGCGCTGCAGGTCCGAAAGCCGCTTCTCCTTGAGAAGTTTTTTGGCGTCATCGTCTGCCCTCTTCCAATTTGGAATATGCTGAGCTCGGATACAGGCGTTGGGACACTTCGTCGGCTGACAGAGCGCAGTTTGCGGCTTATTTTGGTCGGTGGCTGTCTTGAGACAAAGGGCCATAGTGGGATCGAAAAAACAATCTGCCAACATGCCGACGTGAAACGTGCGGGCCAGATCGCCGAGCATCGCCCGTAGTCGTCCTCGATCGGCGATGCGTGCAGGAAGTGGGTCAAGTTCGCTGTCTATTTTTTCGAAGGAGACCTTCAGCCGGGCGGCCGCCGGGCCCCTTAACGTGTCACCGACCCGGTGGGCGTCGAAATATTCTAGTATGTCATCCATCTGACCATGCTGGTGCTCCTGATCGACTTGGCGCCTAAATCCAGACGAACTTGACCCCGCATATCCCTCAATTACAGCGACCGAGGCATGCTTATACTGGATCATGCCGGCAATCGTGCCAAAGGGCCGGTTGGCAATGTGCCACGCGAGAGTGCGGCGGAACTGTCGAGTATTAATCTTAAATGCCTTGTCATTGTTTGTCGTAGGGATCAACTCAGCCGAATTGTTACATGCCAACTCAGCATTGATGTGATCCCGGAAAGCGTTGATCGAGCGCACAATCTCTGTCGACAGGTGGGTCTTGCCCGCTCGATTCATGTCAAGAACCGGCCAGAGCGTGTCGGTGCCGTGAGCGACGCAGGCGTCTTTCGAGAGCCGTTCGAGGACCCCGATCACTTCGGCGATCGGCTCTATCGTAATCCAAGTGGCCGGCACTCCTGACACGCGTTTCCATTTGTAAGCTTTCGAGCGCACTCGGTATCGATCGATCAGCCCGTCGTCGCTGCGCGAGACGGTCAAACAGCCGTGGCGCATCGCCTGGACCTCGCAATCGCGCATGCCGGTCAGATAAGCGCACAGGATATATCCCGCTACCTGCAACATGCGCTTCTCGCGCTTCACGGCCAGATGATCGAAGCCCAAACGCCACGGTCGCCCAGTGTCCGGGTCGCAGGAGACAAGCGTGTCGAAGCCGCCTGATTCAACTCCATAGTTAGCTATATGTCGTTCAACAATCTGTCTCGCAGATTTGAGCATTCCAAGATGGCTTCCAGGGCTCACATGCAAATCAACACCCGCAACAAGATTCAGCAGATGCCAGTTGATTGGTAGATTACCCGCATTGTCGCGCGTTGCTCCATTCGTCGGCTGCGCCCAGACCGGCACGCCGCGACCTTCGTGAGCACGCACAGAAAGCCAGCGCTCGATCCGGGCGCAGCGCACAGCGATGAAGTCTTTGCGGGTGCGGTTCTGATCCGACTTTGAAAAACGTTTAGCGCTATCTGCTATTGCAGACAGTTCGGCGCGCGCAGCTAAGATGTCGACCGCAAATAGCTGCACGTATTTGAACGACCATTTCAACAAAGGCGTCAGGATCGGCTCTGGAATACGCTCAGTCTGGTTCTCCTGCCGCTTAGAGGAATGCCCGACAACGGACGCTGAACTCCGCCCCGGCCAGGGTTCAAATGGCAGACCAGCGCTTGGAAGGTGCATGCGATAGTGATGCAGATGCCAGATCGGCTTGAGCAGCAGGGCATTACTCGCCGGTTTTCGTTCCTTCGAAGACATAATGGTCTTGGCGTATCTATCCAGCAGCGCCTGATCAACACCGGCTATGTTAGTCGCGCCCAGCTCGGCGAGAACAAACTCGAAGAATTGTCGTATTTGATTGAAAGCTTGTTGAATATTCGCTGGCGGTAGGCGAGGCGCCCAGCCTGGAATGTGAATGTTGAGCCGTGCATAGAGATATTCCCGCATTGCTGCCGCCATTGCCGGGTCTTGCAGTGTATCGAACCTGACGGTGCAATCGTATCTCCGCGCATTCTCTCTAAATACCGCCGGGCTTAGGTCCCAACAGTCGTCATCGTATCGCGATAGCGCCTCCCGGTCGTAGCTGTCACGGAGCGGCATATGCGCCAGAACGTACCAATCGGATCGGCTCTCGCCGCTGTGTTCAGGATGTGACGCTTGCACTTCGATCATTGTGTGGTCTCAGGTGGCAGATACATTTGTGGCGGATCGGACGCGAGTGAAGCACGTGCCGCTGCGATCACCTCCGCCGAAAATGACGGCAGCACCTGCCGTGTGATCCGCGCGTGGACGTGGCCAAACTTGGCTGCCCAGTCTGCTGCGCCGAGCGCGGTCCTTTGCGCAACGATAAAATCCAGAAATCCCAGGATGGCGGGTAGCTTGCGCTCAGAGATGACAGCGTTGCGGCAATCGAGACAGCCCCAGAAGGGATGGCTACATGGGGCGCCGGATTTAGAGAACGGGCTCTTATAGAACCCCGAACAGCTCGCAAGCCAGACATCCTGAATGTCCGTCGGCGCAATGTGACTGTCCTCGTGTAGCGGAGTGCTGCGCTGCGGATCTGCAGCGGATTCATTAGCAATTAAAACCGGGGCGGTCATTACCTTAGCAGCCGGTCGTATCGCATCCTCCAAAGCCTCCACCACAGTGGTCTCGTGAAGTGGTCGCAAGGATGGAATATCGGCATAGTGCTGGGCCGCGACGTCGATCGAATGTCCGACTGCAAAACGCGTCATGTGCCCTCCGGTCTTGAGATACCAGAGCGCCTTATGGGTTTTGCGCAACCGTGACAGCAACAGGGTGAGCGGACGCCCCTCGTCATCGACGATACTGTGGCGCGTTATCCACTGACTTAGTGTCAATTTAGGATGCCGAACGACCGAATGGAAACCGCAAGAATGATAGAACACGAAGAGCGCATCTGTCGGATGGAACTGGCGCGCAGTCCTAGTCATCTCCGTAATGGCGCGGATCAAACCACCCGGAGTCGTTGGTCCACCGTCCCGCACGCGCATTGTCTTCTGCGCATGCCCATGGGCACGACGTTTCATGTAGCTAAGGGTTGCGGTTCCAGCCGACGCGTTGGTCAGGCAGTCGATCTTGAGCGTCTTGACGCATTCGATCTCAAGGCCAGTGTCGAGACTGAGAAGAGTTAGCAACGGTGGAAGGTCGTGAACCATCAGATAGAACCGCGAATAGATACCTTCGCGCAGTGCGGTCGTTGGCAGCCCGCGTGAATAGAGCGCGCTGTAGAGGGAGCTGGTGGCCTGGTCAGTGCGCGGAAGAAAGCCCCGTCTGACCACAGCTTCACTCACTGCAAGGGCTCTTTGCCGGATGGTGGGATCGGCGTGCGCAGCCAGTGCCTCCGGTAGGCAACTATCTATGCGCCGCATCAAAGTCGCGACGTCCGCTCGCGCCGCATCGCGCAGTTGCCGGGCGACATATGGACTATAGGCATCACGAGGACAGGGCCGCTCGAAGGCCCGCGCGCTCGTGTATCGCAGCCGATCGCGTAGGCTTTGCGATACCCGGTCAGGGTGTTCCGCGCTGATCTCGCGAAAAACTAGAACGATCTTCGACAAGAGCGTGAACGCGTGGACCCGGCTCTTGCCTTTTGCATCCAGCCAATCCTCAAATTTGTCGATATGCTTAGCCTCAATCTCAGAAGTCATTGTAAGGCTGGACGCTTCAGACGCTAAGAAGTCGAAGAAAATGGGTATTGCGTTGGCATAGGCCTTGACGGTGGTACGTGCACCGAGTGGACCGCCAATCTCGCTTAATCTGCGAATGGCCTGGGCGACGTCGATCGCCAATGGCCGAGGCCGGAGGTCAGTAAAATCTAGGATGGCAGTTCCACCTGATCGGGCTGAAATACTGAACCGTAGACCGGATACAGAACTGGGTTGATGCGCCTCTATGATGCCATCTTCGGTTGAGAAAGCGGCAATACGGCCTTTGCATGGTCTGGTGCTCATAGAACGTCACCATTGCTTACAAGCGCGAGCAGCCTCTCCACAGCAGTATCCACTGTATCTGCCTGCGCCGCGATCTGTTCGAGATAGACATAGGTTGTCGTGATGCTCGCGTGACCGAGCAACCGTTGCACCTGTTGCAACGGGTCGCTTAAAAGCTGGCGGTAAGCCTCCATGCCACTAACACCATGTGTGGTAAGACTAATTTGCTGTTCAATCAGCATGGCCAGCATGTGGACGGCGAACGTATGCCTGAGTTGATGGGGCGAAAGGCGGATATCGAGGCCCGCACCGCTACAGCGCCGGCTTGCCCGCAGAAAGATTGCCTCCCAGGAATTGAACCTAACTGGGAGACCAATCTCGGACAGCCACAGAGAGGCTGGCGCGCAAGGCATGCCCGCCGTGCAAAGTACAAGCCGCTGCCGCTCTTCTGTACCAAACCGGTCAATACGGGCCCTAGAACCGTCAGGCAGATTTAACATTGTGGGATCGCCTTCAGATTGCTCGGCGAAAATTGGCCGTGTAATTCTGCTCCACGCGGATCGAGCCTTGAATTTGGCAGTAGCACTGGCGCGCTCTATCTCGATGTAATCCTGAATCCGAACTATGACGCGGCGAGGAATCAAGATCGTCCGCCCGCGATTGCCTTTGCCAATCGGTGGCGCCAGCACAAATCTAATCTGTCGCCGAGTGTCGTTCTCCATGCCCGTCGCATAAAGCTCACAGGCCAATAGTGATCCCGCCTCTTCGAGCCGTAGCCCGGTTGAGACGAGTAAATCGGCAAAGAGCGAATTCCGTATACCGTTGCGATCTCGCGCTCCCGGCCGCTCGTGTCCGTTTTGCGTCTGCCCTCGAAGACCGAGCCTGTTGAACAACCGATAGACCTCCAGAGAAACAAATCGAGGCCGAGACGACACGGCGGATGGCTCGTACGCCATGTTCCGCTCTGCGCGAGCCGAGCGCTGGCCACCAAAGCCGCGCCGCCACATTTGCCGGTGCCGAAATGGACTGGATGCGATCAATTCGCGTTCCATACCCCACCGATAGAGCTTGTCGAGGGACGCAACAGAACGGTTCCAGGACGATGCAGAGATGCAATGAGAAGCGCCGCTACTTCGTCGAGTGCCGTGAAAGGCGATGACATCGTCGTATGACACAGACCAGACCGAAGTCATGCGGGCCTGTTCCAGAAATCGAAGCCATACGACAATGTCATAACCGATAGCACGAAGTGAGTGTCGGGATCGCGTGCCGTTCAGCGGAAGTTCCAGAAAAAACTGCTCGAGGTGGGGATCATAGAGTGCCCCATTGGCAAGAACTGTCGGAATGTCCCGATCAATGCCTTCTACTTTGCGAGTTTCCTGAAGTCTAATATCGCGTGCCATGTGGATACCCGATCTATCATTCCAACCTATACATCTTACCGGACGGCGGTGATCAGGCCAGCCACCGCCAGCTTTATGGGGAGCGCGGCGGCTGGCCTGACCACCCCCTACGTCGCGCTAATAGCAAAGCCGCAAGCCGACAGGTGGTGCAGACTGTCAAGATAAAGCAATCAGTTCCTCGAACGCATAAGCCTTGCGATCTGTAAAACGGGAAAAGCGGTCAAGGCGGGTGCTGTGTCCGGTCCAGTGGCAAGCCTCATGGGCCAGCGTCCCATAATAGCCTGCCGCATCGTGAAAGGTGGCAATCGGCGGCATGTGGATATGGTCGGCGGCGGGGTCGTAGTAGGCTTGCGGTTCGCCGCTGGTGCGAATTTCGGCCCCGGTCGCCGCAAAGAAAGCGTCAAGCGCCGGGTCGGCCTCGGTCCCAAGGTCACGCGCGGCCTCGGCGGGGGTGCCATAGTATTCCGGGGCCAGCCCCTCGATCTGCTCGGCGTTAAACACGCTGTAAGATTTCAGATAGGGCAGGCGGCGTTCCTCGCCGGTGTCTTTGTCCTCTCGGTCAAAAGTCCCGTATTTTACAACCGTGGCGCACCGCTCTCCCTTGCGAACGTTTCCGCCCGCCTCTTGGGCTTGGCGATAGGTGAACCAGAACGGGGCGCGATAGCCCTTGGCGTCTGCAGCCAGCCACAACATCAGGACGTTAATGCCGGAATAGGGTTCGCCGTTGCTGCGCAGCGGGAACGGCGCGCCGCCCTTCTCGCCCGTCCAAGGCTTGCGCCATGCSGGGGTGCCGGACTCGATGCTGGCAATGATGCTGTCGGTGACGTGCTGGTAGAGGTCGAACGATTTAGCCATTTGGCTTTCCTTTCTTTGCGACGATCCCGCCCGGTCTTTGCGCCGTGGTCGGGTGCCCAAAATGGGCGGGGGGTCAGGCGAGGAAGCGCGAAGCGCGCCCCTCTCCTGAACCCTTGCCTCCCGGCGAGGGCAGGGGGGGAACCGCCGCAATGGGAAAATCAAACGGACAAGGGGGTGGTGCGGCCCGCAGCGCGACGCGCGAGGACACGGCCCCGCAGGACGTGCAGCATTTTCATGTTGCGGTGGGGGACCAGTGGTCCCCAAACGGACAGGCGCGCAGCGCCTGGCCCAACAAGGGCAGGGGGCGTTTGGCTTGTCCAAATCCCCCCTGCGTCTCGATCGCCGCGCCCCGCGCGGGGATCTCGCTATTCTGAAAGAGGCCGCGGTGGGTCTGTGCCGCAGCTGCCGCAAGCCGCCCCCGGTTGCCCACAGGCCCTTGCTCGATCCTTGACGTCTCGCGCGGGCCTGCTGCGGTCCCGCGCCTTCACTCCCAAGGTCGTTCCCGGCGCGCGACTGGACAACCGCCGTCGCGCCCTGCGTCAGCGGTCCCGCCCGTCAGGGACGAGATGGACGGGGCAGGGCGCCCAGGACCGGTGTGCGGGGGGATGGCTCGGAGAGACATTCAACCGTGCAGCGCAGCCGGGCGCATCACCCCGACCAGCTCGGGTGGAGGCCGGTCTTGCCGGCCGGAACCGGGGGCGCGGCCCGAAGGGGACGCCCGGATCAGCTTACTCCTGCTTAGTCTTCCGTTTGAATTGATTTGCTCTAATAAATTCCACGCCCAATTGACGATATTTTTTATCCATATCCTCAATCCTCAATAGCATGTATCTTTCAGGCCACATCATCTTTAAAATATTTAGAATAATTCCTGAAAATTGAAGTATCCAAATATTAGCTTGATACCTTTTTTCTTCACCAGCGAGCTGATCAAAAACAACAAACGCTGAGTTACCGTCAGTTGGGTTAGTATAATAACTACTAAGATGCTCTATAGCGCCAATGTTAGGATGCCCGCCAAAATCAACAAAATTTTCTGTAAGGCTTGCAATTTCCGCCGCTAATTTAGCGTTGGATTTTTTCAAGAAATCTCTTGCTGCTTTGGGGCCATCTTTCCTAAATTTTTGTGCGGCCGCTTTTGTCTTATGTCGATTTTCCCAACAAGTTTGCCACTCTGAGCTGCTGGCAAAGAGGTGAGCGTAAGTCAGCGCCTCAAGCGAAGGTCGCAGAACAAGAGGAAGCTGATGGACACATCCTGCCTGTGCAAGCACGACTGCCGAGCGCCAATTGCTGTATGCGTAATTTATTAGCCCAACGGCTCTAAGCTTACCCGGACTACTCAAATTCCGAATAAGAATACCCATCGCCGTATCAGCCGCGTTAATAAACAAAGGCATGGGCCCGTCTAAATTTGACCTAACTGCGCCAAAATATTCACCAATACCACTCCACTCAGGCAAATCCTCAGGGCGCATTGGGGGAAATTTGTTCATGGCACTCCGATGGGTGGTCGGTAAAAATGGCCCCGCCGAAGCGGGGCCTAAGTCACTCCGTCGCAAAAAGGAGTAGGTTTTGCCTAGCACTTCTGAAGGGTCAGCACCACGGTGTTGATACGGACGCCCACGCTGGCGAAGCTCTCGGGCGGCAGGTCGCGCCACTGGTGGCAGCGATAGCCGCGCGGGGAATGCTGTGCGGCCCATGCCCGGAACCGCTCATGCTTGGTGGTCGATCCAACCTCGGCGGACGCGGGCAGGATCGCGCGCAGCTCGCCGCCCGATGCAAGAAAGTCCCACGCATGTTTGACGTGATCCATGAAATGGGTGCCTGAAAACGGCGGGTTCATCAGGATCAGGTCATAGACCGGCGCAGGCGTGACCTTCAGGAAATTTGCGCAATGAACCTTGAGCGCAGGGTGGGCCATGCCCCGCAATGCTGCTGCCCGGTCAGGGTGGATTTCGATAGCGTCCACGGTCGCGCCCATCTTCAAGACAGGCCGGACGATGGCGCCGATACCGGCGCTTGGCTCCAGAACACGGCTGCCCGCCTTGATCGTTAGATCAGAAAGCAATTCTTCGACCGTCGCCGCAGGCGTCGGGTAGAAGGCAAGATCCTTGGCAACAGCAGTTCCGGTGCGGAAGTCGGCGGGCTGCTCGTCGGACCCTGCGGCATCGGCCAGCACTTCGCCGTAATAACTCGCCAGAACCTGATTGACCTTCCGCAGCAGGTCGGCATCCTTCACCCACAGGTGCAAGTTGCCGTTCTTGAAGCATCGGGCGGTGAAATACTCGGTCTCGATCTCGGTTTGACGTGCGCCCCATCCGCCGCGCCGGGCGGCATTGATCGCGCCCTCAAGGTCGCCATAGCTCCGCTGGCCGGACAGTTGCGAAAACACCCGCTCGACGTCCGCCAAGGTGCGCCGCATCTGTTCGCCCCTGCCGGAATAGGACCAATAGCCGCCATCATCGAAAACCCATGTGAAGATCATGCGTTTGCCGATCTTGAACGCGTCGTGGCTTTTGAAAGCCGGGTCCAGTTCGGAAAAGGCGCGGGCCACGCCCCGCATGAAAATCAGGTCGGCATCGAGGGTCAGGCGTTCCAAGGTGGCGCGGATGTTCTCAAGCGTAGGCTCGGGCATGTCATCCGCCCCCATCTGCTTGTCCAGCTGGTCCCGTTCGGTGCGGTCCATGATTTCCTTGAGGCGGCTTTCCTCAACGATCCGCAGCCAGATTGCGGCATCGAGGGTGCGCTTATACCGGGCCAGGACGGCAACAGGATCAAAGGCGGAAAACAGGGTCGATTTCACGGCCTCGTTGTCGCTGTAGTGCAGATAGCAGGAATGCCCCGCGGTCGCGCCCTTGGCCGTCTCGGCCGCGTCCAGCGCGCGGCTGTAGCCGTCCGACAGGGTGCCGATAGCGTCCTGCATCTGCGTCAGCGCGGCCTCACGGGCGGCGCAGATGCTCAGGATGTTCATGGGCGCGACCAGCGCCCCGGCGCTGAATGTACTGCGGGTGTTCATGCTGCTGCCTCGTTCTCGATGGCTTCAAGGATTTGCTCGCGCAGCTCGGACAGCGGGTGCGCGTCGAAGTCGTCACCGCGAAAATCTTCCGGGTTGTCGTAACCGGGGATTTCGTCGTGGATGCGTTCGGCCAGACGGTCGGCAAGATCGGCCAGCGTCCCGGCGACAGTGACAGTCTCAAGGTCGGCATACTCGAACCGGGCTGCCGCGTTCCCGGACAGGGCGGCGAGGGCAAGGCCCGCGTCGTCGGCCTCGGCGTCATGGACAAGCCGCCAGCCTGCGCCGGTGTCGCCATAGATCGACCAGAAAGCCCGGCCTGCAGGGCTGCAAACCTCGATGGCTTCCGCATCCGTGCCCTCGCGGATCATCCTGACCGGCGACACGCGAAAGTCGGTAAAGGTGGCGGGGGTATCCCCCGCCACAAAACCGTTGAAGGAAAACCCGCTCATGCCGTTGCCTCCGGCTTTGCCGCAAAGGCATCGAGCATCAGGTAAAGCGTCTCCATCGTGGGCGGATCGCCATAGACGACCGTCCGCCCGGCCAGTTCGGGGTCGGCTTCACACTTGGCCCGAACGGGCAAATCGTGATCCAGATAGGCGTTCACGGTGAAGCGGAACTTCCCGGTCCCGGCGTCGTAGAAATAGACGTGCCACTTCACCAACTGGTCGGGGTTCTCGTCGGCTTCCGCAAACAGTTCATCCGCTGCGATCCGCTGAACCTCCAAGGATCGGGCGCAATCGCGGATGAAACCATTGCTTTTCGGCCCGTCAAAGGCCGCGCCTTCGCGGATGCCAAACGCGTTTCCGGGGCAACGCTCCCGCACAAGGCGGGCCAAGATTTGGGCACTCCGGGCGCTGCCTGTTGCTGCAACGTAGGGGGCGGGGTGAATATCGGTCTGTACGACAGAAAAACGGGTCATCTGCGGCTCCTTCACTGGCTCAGGGCCGAATAGGTGCCTTCATCCTCATAGCGGATGATGGCATCGCCGGTTTGGGACAGGCCGCCCCAGAAGGGGCCAAGGAAACCGGCAATCTTGGGCTGGCCCTGCAATTCGGTCCGCAGGCTTGCGCGGGTCTCGGTCCCGGTGATTTCGGTGCCCATGTCATCGACCCATGCGGCAAGGTCATCGGTCACAACGCGGCTCATGCCGCTGTCGTCGGTCATGGTGACGATTTCAAAAAGTGCCATTTGGCGTTCCTTCTTTTGCGACGATCCCGGCCCGGACTTTGCCCTGTGGCCGGTGCCCAAAATGGGCGAGGGGTCAGGCGAGGAAGCGCGCAGCGCGCCCCTCTCCTGAACCCTTGCCTCCCGGCGAGGGCAGGGGGGGAACCGCCGCAATGGGAAAATCCAGCGGCCAAGGGGGTGGTGCGGCCCGCAGCGCAAAGCGCGAGGACACGGCCCCGCAGGACGTGCAGCATTTTCCTGTTGCGGTGGGGGACCGGCGGTCCCCTGACGGACAGGCGCGCAGCGCCTGGCCCAGCAAGGGCAGGGGGCGTTTGGCTTGTCCAAATCCCCCCTGCGTCTCGATCGCCGCGCCTGCGCGGAGATCTCGCTATTTCAAATAAACCTGGGACCAAAATAGGAACAGATAAGATCGCTTCGGGTTATGATCAGCTAATTTCGTGACCTTGAAGTTTTTGCTGAGGTGGACTGCATGGTTCGTTCTGAATTGATAAAGAGAATTGTAGCTGAAAGACCTCATCTTCCATCAAGGGACGTCGAGGCCGCAGTTGATAAGATCTTTGAGGCAATTGTCGCGAGCCTTGCGCGTGGACAAAGGGTTGAGATCAGAGGATTCGGTGTTTTTGAAGTCAGACCTAGGGTAGCGTTCACCGGTCGAAACCCCAAGACCGGGATAGCGGTATCCGTACCGCAAAAGTCCGTGCCTTGGTTCAGGGGTTCTATCATGCTCTATGACAGACTTAATCTAAAAGATTAACAAAAGCTGTCTCACAAGATAATCAGGATGCGCGCCCTGCGTCAGCGGTCCCGCCCGTGAGGGACGAGATGGGCGGGGCAGGGCGCCCAGGACCGGTGTGCGGGGGGATGGCTCGGGACGAGACATTCACCCGTGCAGCGCAGCCGGGCGCATCGCCCCGACCATCTCGGGTGGAGGCCGGTCTTGCCGGTCGGAACCGGGGGCGCGGCCCGAAGGGGACGCCCTGCCTTTGCCCGTGCAAACGCTGCCTGACTGTTCACTTTGCAATTCACGAGGAAGGTAACGGCATCAAAACGGGTCAGTCCATAGCCATGCTATTGCCGCTAAAATACAGGCAGTCAGCAATGGTGGTATGGACATAGCAATATAGAAGGCGTGGGAAATATCTCCTGCTGGTTCAGCAAGGCTTTTCTTGGCAAGTATGACCAAACCTATCCCAATTAAAAAAAATATCGTAGCTACGGAGTATAACGCTCTAACGCGATATTTTTCTGGAACCGCAAATGACAGGATCAGAGGTATAGACGTGCATAGCCCTGTAAGAATGAGCAAAACGAGTATGTCATGGTCTATGAACATCGCCTGAATTCCTTCTGATCTGCCGACGACCTTCTTACCTCGAACTTCTACATCGCAGGGTAAACGGGCATTGAGCTATAATATGGCATGTAATCTGGGACGGGGTCGCATTTATGTAGCTCTCGATATGCTAGAGCATCTTTTACCCGTCTTATATAAGACGGCGTAACGGCACCAAGAGTATCTATAGATTGTGACTTTATCAGGATATTCTCTAAAGCCCTATCGGTTCCGTGGTTTATCATTAAAGATATATATGGCGTATTTTCCAATAGCTGCCTGTCTGTAAGGCTGTTCGGCCATAAATTTATTGGACTATCTTGCGCAGGTGTCGGGCACGAAAGACTGTCCGATTTATTGGCATGCGTGCATGAGATGCACAGTGATACGAGCATGATAGCAGAGTAAATTCGGATCATGCTTAGATCGCCTTTTAAAAACCTGTTACGTTAAAACGTGCGATACGGCTATTGTTTACATCTGCCAACTGTAAACCATGCAGAAATGCTTTGCATTCTGATATTCTCATCAAAATGTAAGGTGAGGGAAAGCAGCGACAGAATCTAGAACTTCGCCAACGTCTGCAGGCATATGTTCGACCTTGCCTGCCTTGCCGAAGGCGAGGCTCCGCCCGAAGGGCCGGGCCTGGCGGTGGGGGCCGGCGCAGACGGCCACCCCCGCCAGGTCATCAAGACGCCGCCCATTCCTGGCGTCCGCTTTGCTTTTCCTTGGCCCTGTCACGACAGAAGGCGGCGATGAAAAAAGGCCCCGCGCAAGGCGGGGCCAGTTGAACCTTCGTCGCAGAAGGATGGGCGGGGCCGCGCTCGACTGAACAGGAGCTGCGGCGGGAATGTCGGACTGAGCGGTGGCGAAACAGGGGTGGGCGTTCTTATGGATTGCAGCGGCGGTGTGCATCGTCTGCCGGTCTTCAATAAATGTTTATAGTTCACTGCGCGGGTCTATTCAGGTATTGCCATACCAATAAGTTGCATCTTATAACGTGTATACCTCTGTTGATAGATTGAAGGGGCGGCTATTCTCGCCGCCCCTTCTATTTTTTCAGAAGCAGTCCGGGGTCCAAGCCTCGATGCGGGCCTTCTTCTCCGCGTCGATCTTCCATGCCTTCTGATACTCGGCATCGCTGAACAGACGCTCCATGCACTGCGCTTTTTCGGCCTTCTTCTGCGCCTTGTGCGCCTTGAAGCCGTTCCCCTGCGGATCACAGCCGGTCAGGTCCAGATGCAGCGTGTCCAGATAGTCGGCGCTGACGCGGCTGAAAAAGTTCTCGGCGGTGGGCGTCCAGACCTTGCGGATACCAGCCCCGGCATCGGCCTCGATCAGTCCGAAGAACTCGGTGCCCCCCGCACCATAGGGCAGGGTCCGCGCCACACCCTCGACCAGCGCCGCGTTGCGGGCTTTCTTGCCAGCGGCGACGAACGTGCGGAAGGCAGTCGCCAGATCGTCCACCCGCAATTCCGGGCGGCTCCATGCCTCATGCCCGGCAGGGGCATGGGTCAGGCGCTCGGACGCTTCCAACCCCTCGGGCTTGCTCGGGCAGTTGTTGGGGCGGCCCGGCGACAGGTCGAAAACATGGGTGCTGACACCCGATGCCAGCGACATGCCGAAGGCCAGCAGGTCAAAGATCATTTCCGGCTTGTCCAGAAGCGCGGTCTGGATCGCGGCCAGCCGCACGGCCTTCATGTCCTCGACCAGCGCGCCGGAATAGGGCGACTTGGGCGCGTCTTCGACGCTGGCCGCGCCGTGGCGCGTTGCGGCATGGCCGGTCAGAACCTGCATCTCGATTGCCTCGGCGCGGTCATAGGGGCTGACAAGGGGGGCGGTTACGCAAAGCCGTCCATCGCTTCCTACATAGACGAACACCCCGGCCACGGCGCGCTGCGCATCGGTGTAATCTCCGTCAAGGATTGCGACGAGTTCCGCCAGTTCGGCCTGCCCTGCCTCGTCCAGAACGTCGCCATTCGCCAGTTCGGCCAACTCGTCATAACGCTCGGTCTGTTCCTCGGTCAGTTCGCCCTCGACGCGGTAAACGCGGTCCATCTTCTTGGTGGTGTCGTAGGGGATATAGCTGTCGGTCCAAACCTCTGCCCATTTCCAGACCGCCCCGGCCTTCGCCGCTTCCTCTTTCAGTTTCTCGATGAACAGGCGGTCCAGCAGGTCGGCATCGTGCAGCGCGGTCGTGTCGCTGAACAGGTCGCGGATCAACCGCCCGCCTGCGGCCTCGTAGGCGTCCAGCCCGACGAACAGGGCGCGGCGGTCGGTGCCGCTGATCGCGTCGGGCTGCAAGGCGCGCTTGATCTGGTGTTCCGACAGGTCGCGGCCCATCACCTCGGCCAGAACCTGCAAGGTCAGGGCCTCGTCCTGGGACACGGTGAAGGCTTTCGCCATGCCGAGGCTGATCTGCCCCGCCTTCAAGGCGTCCAGAACGGGGGCGGGCAGCGCGGCCAAGGCAAGGCGGCGGTAAACATGCGCCTCGGTCTTGCCGAAGCTGCGGGCGATGGTGGACACGTCTGCGCCTGCCTCCTTCATCCGGCCATAGGCACGGATTTCATCGGCGGGTGCCAGGTCCTCGCGGGCGGCGTTCTCTGCGCTGGCCCATGCCCGCGCGGTGGCCTCGTCAGGGGCGATGCGGACGGGAACGGAGGCCAGTTCCGGGTGGCGCTTGGTCACGGTCGGATCACGCTCGACCGCGCGGGCAATGGCGCGCAGCCTGCGGCCCCCGGCGACGATGCCGACGCGGCCATCCGCATCGACGGTGCCGGAAAGGTTCTGGATCAGGCCGATCATGGCAAGGCTGTCGGCCAGCAGGTCGATCCCCTCCGGGTCCGCGTCCTGACGCGGGTTCATGTCGGAGACGTAGAGTTGGGCCAGCGGGAAATACTGGATCGGGGCGGCGGCGATGATTTCGGTTTTCATGGGTGGCATTCCTGTTTGCGACGATTATGCTTATTGGTGCCTTGTCCGGCTGTGAGGGCAGGACAAGGCGGGGGGGCTTAAACGGCCCCGTGCTGGTTCAGGAAGCGGCGGCCGATCCCAAAATCATCGCCCTTCCTGACAAGTGCCCATGCTTCCGCGAGGCGCTGTTCAAAGATTGCTTTGCTCATGTGTTCACCCCCTTTCCGGTTGAAGCTGCGGGAAGCATCGGCCTGCTAACGGAGCAAAGCAGGCCGATCTCTGGTCAGTGTTCGGACGGCAGGTAGAGCGTCAGGACACGGCGCGTCTGGTCGGGGTCACAGGCACAATCGGGCATCGTTGCGCCGTAGGTGTAGGCGGTGTCGTAAAGGTCGATCTTCCAGAAAATCGCAGCGCCATCGGCTTCCACGCGCCCAAAGGAATGATCCTCCCAAGGGTCGTTTTCTTCGGTGAAGTCGCTGAAGTTGATAACCTTCTCCATCAAGGCGGATTTGGTCGCCACCGGCAGGGCCTCGAAACCCGGCGTGACGACAGCACGGCCTTTCAGATGATGGTCCCGCCATAGGGCGGCGAAGCCCAGGCAGCGCCGGAAGGCGTCGTTCTGCTCTGCGATCAGCAGGCGCAGCATGTGGTCGCGGGCCTGCTCGGCGGCGGTGTCGGTCTGGATTGCTTGTGCCATTTGGCGTTCCTTCTTTTGCGACGATCCCGGCCCGGACTTTGCCCTGTGGCCGGTGCCCAAAATGGGCGAGGGGTCAGGCGAGGAAGCGCGAAGCGCGCCCCTCTCCTGAACCCTTGCYYCCSGSCGAGGGCAGGGGGGGRACCGCCGCAATGGGAAAATCAAACGGACAAGGGGGTGGTGCGGCCCGCAGCGCGMAGCGCGAGGACACGGCCCCGCAGGACGTGCAGCATTTTCMTGTTGCGGTGGGGGACCRGYGGTCCCCWRACGGACAGGCGCGCAGCGCCTGGCCCARMAAGGGCAGGGGGCGTTTGGCTTGTCCAAATCCCCCCTGCGTCTCGATCGCCGCGCCTCGCGCGGGGATCTCGCTATTCTGAAAGGGGCCACGGTGGGTCTGTGCCGCAGCTGCCGCAAGCCGCACCCGGTTGCCCACAGGCTGACGCTCGATCCCTATGGTCTCGCTTACAGCCTGCTTCGGTCCCGCGCCTTCACTCCCAAGGTCGTTCCCGGCGCGCGACTGGACAACCGGCTACGCCTCGCGTCAGCGGTCCCGCCCGACAGGGACGAGATGGACGGGGCAGGGCGCCCAGGACCGGTGTGCGGGGGGATGGCTCGGGACGAGACATTCAACCGTGCAGCGCAGCCGGGCGCATCGCCCCGACCAGCTCGGGTGGAGGCCGGTCTTGCCGGCCGGAACCGGGGGCGCGGCCCGAAGGGGACGCCCGGATTGGTCAGAGGAACAGCGCAGAAATCTGCAACAGCATGCCAAATCCAATAAGCATCAGGATGACGTGCCAGAAGCTCCCTTCCGATTTTTCCTTGGTGGGATAACAAACCTCGTTCCTAATTATTCCACAAAACTCACAATGCGAAAGTGAATCAGATGTCGAGGCACATAAAGGGCAACAGTATTCCATGATAATCTCGCTTTTTGTTGGTTATCTTTTACTCTGAAACCAACTTTTAGTAACGACTATTCTGCTTACTTAATTTGACGCCTTTGCCAGCTCCGGTTGGGGCGATCTTCAACCGCAACCCTGCGCCGATGATGTAGCTCCTGAGAATATCCGGTTGTATCTGCGCGGCTTCATTCAGCATATCCGCCAAGATACCTGTATTTTTCTCGGCTTCACGTTGGAAGATCCGCCGGTAATCCCTGCTATCGAGATAGAGGTTGAAGATTTCATAGTCGATGTTCTTGGCGCATGAGACCATGTAGGCAGCGATATAGGTGATGCCTTTCTCTACCATGTAGTTCCGAGGCAGGCCATTGTCCCGAATGAAGTCGAGGCAGAAGTTCTCTGCGCCCTTTATTGCGAGTCTCATCTCGTCATCGCCATCGGAGAGACCGCCTACAGAGTTTATGGCAACAGCCCATTGAAAATGGTTCATCCTCGTAGCCTTTCAGTCCTCAACCAAACAATATAAATCTGACGCCGCTTAAGAAATGCTTCCATTTACTCTAGCCTTCTGGCCATTCAGAAACCAATAAACAAATGACCTGATAAGAAACCGCCGTGCCGTGCGATTATTTTGACTTGCCTGGGATACCAGGTAAGTCAAATTCTTCGGGTGCCCACAGCCACGGCGGATAGACGCCATTGGCGGCGATCTTTTTCAGGTCGTCATACGCCTCCTCTGTCATGTCGTGATTGGGGGCGAACATGGCGACAGGCGTTCCGGTATCCAATAGCAGAGCGTTGGCGACAGGGGCTGTGGCCGACAGGTTGTATTTCAGGCATTTGATGAAGTCGCGCTCGGCCAGGGCGTCCAGCAACTGGTGTTCGCGGTCGTGATCGAACGGAATCCATTGCCCGTTGACGGGCATGACGGCAATTTCGCGGATGTTGCCGTGGCTCGGCTTCGGGCTGAAGGTCGCGATGACGATCAGGTGGCTGTTCGGTGTGGCCTCGATCGTCTCGATCTTGTCGGCCGCGATCCTGTCGAACCGCTTCCCGGTCTCCTCGTCCAGGAACATGGGATAATCCGGCAGATGCTTGAGGATCAGCTTTCGACCGTAGGTCGAAGGCTCATAGCCTTTGTATTCCGCGATGACGACGCCAAGGGGTGTGGGCTTTCCCGCAACCGGCTGAAGCCGGTGCAGGAAGCGACGCCGGTCGGCGGCGAGCCTTTCCTTTTCCTCGATCGTATAGAGCGGCGGGACAAAGAGGTTGCCTGAGATCGGCCCGGCCTTCGTGCTGACTTTTGCGGCCGCGGCCATCAATTCACGGTGGATGATGAACCAGCTGCGGCGGCGGCCGAAACTATTCCGCCACCTGTTCAAACCTGCGGCTTCCCAAAGGTAGTGCAGCATGGCCAGCAAACGCAGCTTTGCCGGGCTGGCGACGGCGGATGATGCGGCCTCTCCGGGATCGGCCACGGGGGCGGCCCGTCCGCCCTTCACTGATAGCGGAAAATCCAGTTTGAGCATCGTGCCGCCCGCCTCGTCGGTCACGATGGCCTGACCGTTCACCTGGCCCAGGCCGGACAGTTCCGGGGGTGGATCGAATGTCTCACAAACCGGATCGTGAAGATGGCCCGTTCCGGGCATTCGTTTCAGGATATATTCGTTCCCGACCTTGGCGATATACATTGCCGGTTCCTGACGGCTGCATTGGCACAGCGGCCTGGCCTTCTTATCGTATGCGCCTTCCAGGATACGCTGCAAACCTTCGGTCGATGTGCTGAAACGCGAATGACCGAGGCGATAAGTGTTGTCGGCTTCCATAATGCTCTCCTTCAATAAGAAAGAGAATCGCCTATATCAGCCATCATTTCCAGAGAATATTACAGTGTCTGGTTGTAAATTAGCACGGCGCTGATTTAAACTTGGGGAATCCGTATCACGCCAGATGGTCGATACCGAAATATGAAACGCATTAACCAGACAGGTGCGCATACACAATGAAAGTCACCCATACCGAAACCACGTTCACGATGACCGGCAGGTATTGGTCCGGCACATACCCGATCAGCGAGCTTCCCAAATGGCTCAGCTTCTATCAACGGCTTCGTGCTGATTTTCCAAAATCAGGAACGGCATATGATGAATGTATTGAGGAACTGGAACAGTTGACACAACAGTTGCGCACCGGAAATACAGCTTCCTGACGGTGACACACATGAACATGGCAGATTGCATGACAAAGAATTGGTCAAAAAGTTTTGGTATGCTCTCGCCTATTTTTCTATATCGGTAATATTCCTTGTTGTCGTTTGGGGTCTGGGCAACCCTGCTCAACCTGTATCAAACCTTTAGGGTTGGTAGCTCGCTGATCCTCGTGGTGTAACGCGGCGAACGGTGATCCGCTTTTGTCGCCCAGGATCGGTCAACACCTTCCCGCGCCAGCACCATCGTCTTCTTGCCAAAACGGTCATTGATCGCATCGAGCGCGTCCGTCAGGCGCGCGTCGCGTGGCCTTTCCGGTGGAAAAAGCATGGCAGGCTGGTCGCCTTCGGGCAGCAAGTCATCAAGGATGATCCCGGCCTTGGTGTAGCCATAGCCGTTTCCTGAAGGATCGCCCTTCCAGCCTCCCCGCGCAGCTGAGACAGCGGCATCTACCAGGTCGAACGTATGGTTTGACATGGGCCGCAACCGCACGCTGCGGGACGCAGAGTGTTGTGGGCGGTCGGACTTGTGCGGGTTCGTGTGAAAAAAAACGGTCAGCGCACCTGCAACCAGCTCGTGCTGGCGCAGCTTCTCGGCCGCCCTTGTGGCATGCGCGGTGACGGCCTGGGCCAGCGTGTCGAAACTGGTCATGGGCGCGCCCGCAGAGCGGGTGACGGCCATACCCTTGCGCTGTGGGGGCACGTCCTCAAAATCAATGCACGACAGCCCGCGCAGCTCGGCCACCAGGCGTTCAAGGACAACCGTGCCGATCTTGCGGCTTAGGGCCAGAGGCAGATCCCGCAAGTCGGCGGCAGACTTGATCCCCTGGGCCTTCAGCTTGGCCTCGGTCGCGGACCCGACGCCCCAGATTTCTCCGACAGGAATGCGACGCATTACATAGTCCCGCACGTCCTCGTTCATGAGATTGCAGACCCCGGAAAAGATCGGGTTCTTCTTGGCGGCGTAATTCGCCAGCTTGGCAAGCGTCTTGGTAGGCGCGATGCCCACGCAGGTCGGGATGCCCGTCTCGGTTCTGACCGCATCCCGCATCCGGGCGGCATGGGCTTCCATGCGATCCCCGAAGCCGGATAAATCGACAAAGCTTTCGTCAATCGAGTATGTCTCAAGGCGCGGGGAATAGCTGTGCAGGACCTCGGTGACTCTACGACTTACGTCACCATTTATGTGGAATAGAAGTCAATCCCCGCCAGTCTGTTGCGGCAGTACGCTGAACCTTTTATTTTGCCGCTTCCATGGTCCGGGGATCAGCAGCGGATTTGTGTGGGAAGCGTGGACAATGGGGCGTAAATCATCGAAGTTTCCAGTGAACTTGCTGATTATGTTTACCGCTTTTGTAAGTAGGACATCACCATGAGCATTCGCGTCGGCATTGTCGGCATCAGCGGTTTTGGCGGCGGTGAAGCGCTGCGCCTGATCGCCAGCCACCCGTCGTTCGAACTGGTGTACGCCGCAGGCGAGGGTAGCGCCGGCAGTCGATTGATTGACCGCTTCCCCGGCGTGCCGGACAAGCTGGCCGACCTGGTGATCGAGAAATGGGACCCTGCTGCGCTGCCGAAGCTAGACGTGCTCTTCGCCTCGTTGCCTACGGGCACATCGGCCGAAGCGCTGGCGCGCGTTCCGGACGGAGTGAAGATCGTCGATATTGGGGGCGACCACCGCTACGTCGAGGGATGGGCATACGGCTTGGCTGACGTCTGGCCTGCACAACTCGAAGGTCAGAGCCGCGTCGCCAACCCCGGCTGTTTTCCTGCAGCTACGCTGAATGCTCTGGCTCCACTGCTGGTGAACAAGCTGATCGCGCCCAGCAACATCATCATCGACGCCAAGACCGGCATTTCCGGCGCAGGTCGGGGCGGCGGTGACAGCAAGTTCGGATACGCAGAGAGCAACGAGAACTTGCAGCCCTATGGTCTGCTCAAGCATGTCCACATGCCTGAGATAGCCAAGACCATCGAACATCTCAGCGGTGGCGACGCCTTCGGTCTGGTTTTCACGCCGCATCTGGTGCCGATGACCCGTGGTGTGCTGGTCACCATCTACTGTCGCGGAACCGCGACTACCGATCAGTGCCTAGACGCGGCAAGGCGCTACTATGCCGACCGTGCCTTTGTGCGGGTGACCGATAAGCCGCCGCAAACAAAATGGGCTACCGGCTCGAACCTTTCATTCGTCAGCTATGCAGCTGATCCAGAGCGAAACCTGGTGATCGCGATGGGTGTGGTGGATAATCTTGGCAAGGGTGCAGCCGGCCATGCGGTGCAAAACGCAAACCTGATCTGCGGCCTGCCAGAAACCACCGGTCTGGAAGGCGCATCTGTTTGGCCGTGACAGGAGGGCCCCATGACAGAAAACAACTGCGATAGCGCGACACTTCCCAGTGCCGATGCTGAGGGCATTGTGGACGTGTTGGGCTTGGCCGAAAACTTGAAGACCGAGATGCGCCATAGCTGGCTATCGAATGGCCGGCAGGAAAGTGTCGCGGAACATACGTGGATGATGTCAGTGGCGGCCGTCCTGATGGCTCCACACCTTCAGCATCCTGTCGACCTGGGACAGACCCTGAAGCTGATCGCACTCCATGACATAGCGGAGGCCATCACCGGGGATATTCCATATTTTGAAGAAAGCACCCGTAAGAACACCAAGCTTGCTTATGAAGCGGAAGCCATGGAAGCCATGCGCGGGATGCTACCAGCGGCGTCGGGAAGATTGCTCTTTGAGCTATGGCGTGAATACGAAGACTGCGAGACCGCAGAGGCGAAGTTTGCACGTGCGCTCGACAAGCTTGAGGTGCAGCACCAACACAATCTTGCGGATTTACAGACCTGGACCGAGCAAGAGTTAGATCTCGTCTACACAAAGATGGACCGCGAATGCGCCCATGACACGGCATTGATAACCTTGCTTGCTGTCATCAGATCCAGGGCAGAAAAGAAGATGCGGCATCATGGAATTGACCCAATCGAAATCAAAGCGCGCGCGCTCTGACCGGCGGCTCAGTCTCCTATCATCCTCTGACAATGGACCTGTTGTATGATCAGCTATATCACCGTCGGTGCCGATGACATCCCGCGCGCAAAGCGATTTTACTCTGCGTTCCTGCCTGCCCTCGGCTACGAACTGGTAGAAGGCCCGGAAGGTCTCAGCTACGAGCTCCCCGAGCTTCCTGACGAGCCTGCCGTCTTGCCCGCATTTTACGTCAAACCCCCATTTGACGGACGTCCGGCATCGGTTGGCAATGGCGCGATGGTGGCATTCCAGACACGAAGCCAGCAAGAAGTCCGTGAACTTCATTCGGCAGCGCTCGCTGCCAACGGTAGGGACGAGGGCCAACCTGGCTTCCGCGATGCGTATGGCCCTCATTTCTACGTGGGCTATCTCCGGGACCCTCAGGGAAACAAAATTGCGCTTTATTCCAACAATCCAGACGAGCCTGGACGAGACGGTTAGACCGCCATTTGCCCAAGTCCGATGAAAGCCCGGTTTGTCCATGGCCCGCAAAGCGGCAAGCGACGCTGCGCAGGGTTATCGACGCAAGGAGCCCATCTGAAGGAGCCCATCTGTATGGACCTGCACCAGTTCTGTTCCGGTCTTTTGAGAGCGATACTCGCCATCAAGGAGACCGGATATGGCAGCAATACACAGCGATGAGTTCAAGCGTGATGCAGTTCGCATCGCGCTCACCAGTGGCCTGACACGGCGTCAGGTTGCGTCTGATTTGGGGATCGGGCTTTCGACGCTCGGCAAGTGGGTTCGGGCGGTTTCGGAGGAAGCCAAGGTGCCTGCGCAGGATGCCGAGCTTCTGCGCGAGAACGAACGACTGCGCAAAGAGAACCGTATTCTCCGGGAGGAGAGGGAGGTGCTAAAAAAGGCGGCGATGTTCTTCGCGGCTCAAAAGCCGTGAAGTTTCAGTATATTGCCGAGTATCGTGGTGTGCTGACCCGCAGCCATCTGTGCCGCCTGATGGGGGTGTCAGAACGCGGACTTCATGCCTGGAAGCACCGGCCCCCGTCGTATCGCCAGCGGCGCGACATGGTGCTTCTCGCCCATATCCGCGATCAGCACCGCCTGAGCCTGGGCAGCTACGGTCGACCACGGATGACCGAGGAGCTGAACGAGCTGGGCATTCGTGTCGGACAGCGGCGTGTCGGGCGGCTTATGCGCCAGAATGGCATCCGGGTCATCCGCAGCCGCAAGTTCAAGCGCACCACTGACAGCGATCACGCCTTCAACATCGCACCGAATCTCCTGCAACAGGACTTTACCGCGAGCGGGCCGAACCAGAAGTGGGCGGGCGACATCACTTACGTCTGGACGCGCGAGGGGTGGATCTATCTGGCTGTGATTATTGACCTTTTCTCAAGGCGCGTCGTTGGCTGGGCCATCAGCAACCGCATGAAGCAGGATCTTGCCTTGCGGGCGCTGAACATGGCCATCGCGATCCGAAGGCCGCCGCCGGGCTGTATTCACCACACGGATCGCGGGTCGCAATACTGCACTCACGACTATCAGAAGCTGCTGCGCAAGCACGGGTTCAAGGTGTCGATGAGTGGGAAAGGCAACTGTTACGACAATTCCGCAGTCGAAAGCTTCTTCAAGTCGCTGAAGGCCGAACTGGTCTGGCGCCGCAACTGGCAAACCTGCCGCGAGGTCGAAGTCGCCCTCTTCGAATACATCAACGGCTTCTACAACCCGCGCCGGAAACATTCAGCCCTCGGCTGGAAATCACCAGTGGCCTTCGAACAAAGGGCCGCCTAACATGAGCACGTGACCGGAACAGAACCGGTGCAGGTCCAAACAAGCCGCGCGGGGTGCCGCGGGTAGATGACCGGCGGGTTCTGAACGGCATCTACTGGCGGCTGAGGACCGGCTCTGCGCGATGCCCTCTTTGCGGCACAACTCGGCGATACTGTCGTCACCGCGAAGACCTTCAAGCACGATGCGGATCTTGTCTTCGGCCGAGAAGTGGCGGCGGGTCTGACGCCGGATGTCCTTGACCACGCGCTCTGCAGGGGGCTTGGTCGGCGATTTTGAATTGGAGGATTTGGGCTTCATCTTCGTTCCTTCGTCACTACGACGAAGCCCAAATCCTCCTTAAATCACAACCTTAAATCTGTGCCATAGGCGCTGACGGGGGAAAGGGATAAGTCCGTCCGGGGAAAGGGGAACCTCGGCTATCACCCGATTTGCGCAACAGAGCCGGTGAGATCCGAACCACTACAGATCATTCATCAAAAAAGGCCAGAACGTGTCATGCAGCGTTCTGGCCTATCCATTTGAAACGCACTGATCCGCGTGGTGGGAAGTCTATCGCGACGCGTCGAACAATCGGGCTTTCAAGTCTTCGAAGTGATCAGCTATCTTTGAGAAGATCCCGGCCGCTTTCTTGCGGTCCTTTAGCGATTTCTTCAAATCCGCTATCGCATTATGTAGGTCTTTAAAGTCTTTTTTACGCCCGTAGCCCAGTGCTTCTGCGATCTCCAATTCAACCCTGGCTCCTTCGATATAGTCATCCAGAGACGGTTTTCCGTCAGCATCGGAAGCCTCACCTGCCTGTAGCGCCTTGGCCTTGGATATCATCGCTTTGGCCCGCACGGTTGGAAGAGGGACGACGGTTTCAACAACTGCGACTGTCGACAGGGCTGTGTTGAGGATCGTGGTTGCCGCCTCTGTCTTGCCTTCATCAATCAGACGCGTGGCTTCGAGGATCGCGTCAGGGTAGGTCTTCAACGGCAATGCCCTGAGCTCGATCACGATCTCACTGGCAAAATCACGCATCAGCGATCGCGCGATCTGAAAGTCTCCGCGGCGAACATGGTGCTCGATCAAGATGCCGATATCTCGTACCGTTTCCGGCGTAGCAATCAAGTCGACGATGCGATAGTCAGCGGCGACAGGGGCCATTGCGAGGTCCGGCTCTCGCGCGACAACCGTCTCAAGCTTTCCAGTCACCCGGGCCAACGCGTCGATGGCGTCCTGTTTATTCCCTTCATGCAAGGCCTCGATCGCTACCTTTGTTTCTGCCAGAGCATCGACCGCTTCCTTGATCAATTGATCCCTGCGATCGGAGAGCTCAGCGGAGACATGTTCCGAAACACTGCCGTCGACGTGTTCGCGCGGTGCATCGTTGCCGCTGGTCGCCCCAGCCTTCTCTGCCAATTCCGTGGAAGACTTCGTGGCATCACCGGCCGTTTCGGTCTCTTGAATAGTTTCTTGTTCAGAGGTCATGATCGGTATCCTTCGCTGTTTTGATGTGCGGAGGGCCACAAGAGCCCTCCGCGTTCAAACCTGAGACATGAGCAAAGTCAGATGTCACTGTTTCGATTGAACAGCCGCTCTTTCAGGCGTCCAAACCCATCGTCGATACGGTCAAAGATCCCTCCGGTATCCTCCTGCGCCTCAATCTGACGGTCCAACTCATCCAGCGCCTCATGCAGATCCTCGAAATCGCTTTCGCGGCCGTAGCCGAGCGCTTCGGCGATTTCGAGTTCCTGGCGTGCCGCCTCAACATAGTCGGCGGCCGTCAGATCGGCATCTTCAGTAGCGGCTTTGTCGTTCGCCGCCTCACCGTCGTCATTGAGCAGAGCTTTGGCCTTCTCGATCATCGCTACGGCTCTGAGCGGAGGCAGGGCGATCACTATGTCGGTCACCACCTGGGTGCTCAGTGCGGCGTTGAGTACCGTCATCGCTTCGTCGGTCTTTCCGTCATCAAGCAGTGCCGTCGCTGCAAGGATCGCGTCGGGATAGGTCGCAAGCGGAAGGCTGGTTGTCCGGATGACAACCTCGGACGCGAACCCGCTCAGCAGCGGTCTCGCTTCCTGGAACTTCCCATCGTCGACCAAGTCCGCGATCTGTTTGCCGAGTCCTCGGACGGCTTCGACGCTGCCCAGAACGTCATAGGTGACATGATCGATCCGTACGGGCGCCAAAGCGAGATCCGGTTCACGCGCGAGGACGGTCTCGAGCTTCCCCGTGGCCAACGCGAGCGCAGCAATCGCCGCATCTATATCGCCCTTCTCGATCGCGGCGATCGCAGCGTTCGTTTCATGGAGCGCGTCGACCGCCTCCTGGATCACGGCGGTGCGTTTATCGGCGAGCTGTGAATCGGTTTCGGCGGTCACGCTCTCTTCGACCTGCTCCCGGTTGACCGCCTGCGCTTCAGCTTCCGCCTGAGCCGTATCCTGAGACCAGGAAGGGCCGGCGCTGACAATCAGCAGGGCCAAAGCTGTTCCCGCGTAAAGATTCCTGAGTTTCATCAGTCTGTTCCTTTCGGCTGTGATTGGTTCTACGGCGGTTTCGCCGCAGAGTTGGCACGATCAATGCCCGGATCAGGCCTCCTTGACCGCGATTTTCCTGACCTTGGCCTGCGCCTCGGGAGTCTGGGGCAGCTTGATCGTCAGAACCCCGTTCTTGAAGGAGGCTTGCGCCTTTTCGCCATCCACACCGGGGGGGAGCGGAATTGTCCGGTAGATCGCGCCGTAGCTGCGCTCGGAGAGGTAGTATCCCTTCTTCTCCTCCTGGCGCTCGATCTTCTTCTCCCCCTTCACAGTCAACATGTCATCGTTGACCGTCACCTCGATGTCCTTCATCTCCATGCCCGGCAGTTCGATCGACACTTCGATCGCCTTGTCGGTCTCGACCACGTCGGATTTCGCCTCGCCGCTACCAAAGGGCCATTCGAAATGACCGACCCTGTTCCAGAAGTTCTCGAACACATGGTTCATTTCGCGCTGGAGCGTCGCGATCGGGTTGTCTTCGCTGCTCTTGGCGTCTGGCGCGCCGTCCTTGCGCGCCCAGGGGATCAGGTCCTTGATCTGCATGATGGTGTCTCCTTCGATTTTCAGGCGCCCTTGACGGCGATCCTTTTCGGCTGCGCCTCAGGGGCTCGGGGGAGCGTCAAAGTGAGGACGCCTCCACGCATCTCGGCTTCGGTCCTGTCGGGGTCGAAGTTCTCGGAAAGCGTGAAGTCACGCTCAAAATCGCCCTCGGCACGTCCAGCATAGGCAAGTTCCAGGTTTTCTGGCCGCATCGGCTCAACCTTGCCGCGGATCGTCAGCACGCGGTTTTCAAGCGTGATTTCGACCGCATCGGCGGCGACACCAAGCATTTCGACCATCATGGAGACACACTGATCGGTCTCGACGATATCGGTCAGCGGGTGGTAGATGCGGCCGCCGCCGGCGGTTTCAGGCGCGTCAGTCGGCGTCTTTTCGGTGGCTTGCGTGATGTCGGTGCTCATCGTTCCAGCCCTTCTCAGGCTGCCCTGATCTCAACTCTCTTCGGCTTCTCCTCCTCAGGCCGGGAGATGACGACCCGCAGTACGCCGTTCGCCATCTTCGCCTCGACCTTGTCATCCGAGGCCGCGAAGGGCAGACGGATCGCGCGAGAAAACTTGCCATACCCGCGCTCTCTGCGGTGCCAGCGCGCGCCCTCGGACACCTCGGACGCCGTTCGTTCGCCCGAAATCGTCAGGACGTTGTCCTTGACCGCGATCTCGATATCGCCCGGCTCGATGGCAGGAAGTTCGGTAGTAATGGCGACGGCTTCCGCATCCTGCCAGACATTCACTGTCGGGAATGCCGCACGAGACGGCGACGGCCAGAAACCGCGGTCGAGATCGCGCATCATGGAGCGCATCAGCGCAAAGGGGTCGCTGCGGCGTAGATATGTTGGATAGAGCATTGCTGGTCTCCTGTGGCTCAACGACGTCGTGCAGGAAAACACTGCTTTCGCGGTTCCATCGCCACGGCAAGAGATATCGATCCCGAAACCTTTTCGATTCTACGCTCACAAGGATACCACGCAGGTATAATTTATGCTAGCATTTCAATTTCTAGCGGCGTCTGATGGAGCTTCGCGACGGCCAACAGATCCTTGGAGGTCAAATGATGATTGCATCCGACCATGCGTTGATCGGGACGACGATCCATCGGGTCGCCCAGCACATCCAGCAGCGGATCGACGATGAAAGGCGTGAGACCGGTCTGACGCGACAGTCGTGGATGGCAGCCGCCCATGTGGACGATTCCCCGGCCTCGTGATCAGCGACCTCACGGCGCGGCTGGAGGGCAACTCGTGGACCGCATGGCGCGGGGGCTGGGTTGAGCGGTCGCCGTCATAAAATGAGCGGCGGTCGCAGACCGTTGTGCCGACGAGAAAGACGCAGAAAAGCTTGCGATAACTAGACCCCTGACGAGCGGCGTTGAAGGAAGACATCTTACCGGACCTATCAGTCGACGAGAGGCGTGTTCTTCTCGCACTTCTCGAACGCATACGTGCGCAGCACTCACGCTAGAGGGAGCAAATCGGTATGGAAAGAAAGACTGGATCTTCTCGAGCAATCGGCGCAGGGTCTCCTGCAACGAGAGACCGTGGACGAGCCCGATCTTGTGGCAATTGGGTCCAAGGTGAAAAGAACGGAAGCGGTCGCTGCGTGACACTGTCACTGGCGCAGATGATCGGCGACCAACCCTGACTGGATAATGAAACGGAGAAGACGAATGGCAAACGGAGCTTGCGATATTTGCGGTCGCCCGGCGACGGCGCGCGTGCGCGCCTCGGTGAACGGCAGGGTTCAGAACATGGAGCTTTGCAACCAGCATTACAGCGAAATGGCGCGCCGGTCGGGGCGCAGCGCCTCGCCGCTGGAGTCCCTGTTCGGACGGCGTTCCCTTCTTGACGAATTCTTCGGCGAGAGCGGTTTCGGCAGCCTCTTTGGTGACAGTCCGCTGCAAGGCGGCACGCTCGGCTCTATAGGTGATGGCGATGACGCTGTCGTCGACGCCACTGTCGGCGAGGGCGCGCCGCGGCGTGGATCGCGGCGCGGCGGCGGACGCACCATCGCCGACCGGCTGAGCGAACAGGGCAACAAGCTGCTGCAGGATGCGGCACAGAAGGCCGGGGAATTCGGGCGCAGCGAGGTCGATACCGAACATCTGCTTCTGGCATTGACCTCGTCTGACGTCGTCAAGACGATCCTGGAACAGTTCAAGGTCGATGTGGACGATCTGCGGCGCCAGATCGAGAAGGAAGCGAAGCGTGGAGACGCCAAGACGGAAGGCGAAATCGGCGTCAGCCCGCGTCTCAAGGACGCGCTGAACCGGGCCTTCATCGCCTCGAACGAGCTTGGCCATTCCTATGTCGGGCCGGAACATCTGCTGATCGGGCTCGCCGAAGAGGGCGAAGGCCTTGCGGCCGCGATGCTGCGCAAGCTGGGGTTGACGCCGCAGGCGCTGCGTCAGCAGGTGACGAAGGTGGTCGGCAAGGGAGCCGAGGAAGGCCGCGTCGAGACTCCGTCGAACACACCCGATCTCGACCAGTTCAGCCGTGACCTGACGAAGCTCGCCCGCGATGGCAAGCTCGATCCCGTCATCGGCCGCGCCCGCGAGATCGAGACGACGATCGAAGTGCTGGCCCGCCGGAAAAAGAACAACCCGGTGCTGATCGGCGAGCCCGGCGTGGGCAAGACCGCCATCGTCGAGGGACTTGCACAACGGATCGTCGCGGGCGAAGTGCCCGAGGCGCTGCGCGACAAGCGGCTGGTCGAGCTCAACATCAACTCGATGGTGGCCGGGTCGAAGTATCGCGGCGAATTCGAGGAGCGAGTCCAGAAGATCCTCAAGGAGATCACCGAGGAGAAGGACAGCCTGGTCCTGTTCATCGACGAGATGCACACCATCGTCGGCGCCGGCCAGGGCGGTGGCGAAGGTGGTCTCGACATCGCCAACACCTTCAAGCCGGCGCTGGCGCGGGGCGAGCTGAACCTGATTGGCGCGACGACGCTCAACGAGTACCAGAAATACATCGAGAAGGACGCGGCGCTCGAGCGACGGTTCCAGCCGGTCTATGTCGAGGAACCCACGATAGCTCAGGTCATCATGATCCTGCGCGGCCTGCGCGACACGCTGGAGGCGCACCACAAGGTGACGATCACCGACGAGGCCATCGTCGCGGCAGCCGAGCTTTCTGATCGCTACATCACTGGCCGCTTCATGCCCGACAAGGCGATCGACCTGATCGATCAGGCAGCCGCACGGGTGAAGATCAGTGCCACAGCGCGCCCTGTGGACGTCCAGGAGTTGGAGGCCGAAGCCGCGCAGATCAGGCGCGAGCAGGACTATGCCGCAGCCCGCAAGCAATTCGACCGAGCAGCAGAACTGAAGAAGGAGCTGGAGCAGAAGCAGAAGGAGCTGGACGAGCTTCTGGAAATCTGGAAGCGCGACCAGGCTTCGGCGACCGCCGAGGTGCGCGCCGATCACGTCGCGCAGATCGTCTCCAAGATCACCGGCGTTCCGATCACGGAGCTGACCGCCGAGGAGAAGGACAAGCTCCTCAAGCTCGAGGAGAAGCTGCACGAGCGCGTCATCGGCCAGGAAGAAGCGATCCGCGCCGTGGCCGATGCGGTGCGTCTCGCGCGCGCGGGTCTGCGCGAAGGATCCGGTCCGACTGCGACCTTCCTGTTCCTCGGGCCGACCGGGGTTGGCAAGACGGAACTGGCCAAGACGCTCGCGGAGGTGATCTTCGGCGACCAGGATGCGCTGATCCGCATCGACATGTCCGAGTATGGCGAGCGCCACTCGGTCGCCCGGCTGGTGGGCGCGCCTCCCGGCTACGTCGGCTATGACGAGGGGGGCCAGCTGACCGAAAAGGTCCGCCGCCGGCCCTATTCGGTGGTGCTGCTCGACGAGATTGAGAAGGCACACCCGGATGTGTACAACATCCTGCTTCAGGTGTTCGACGATGGCCGCCTGACAGATGGCAAGGGCCGCGTGGTGGACTTCACCAACACCATCATCATCGCCACCTCGAACCTCGGTTCCGACATCATCCAGCGCAACCTCACGAAACGCGGCAGCAGTGAGTTCGACGAGGCCAAGCAGAAATCCGAACTGATGGAGGTGTTGCGCGGTCATTTCCGGCCAGAGTTCATCAACCGGATCGACGAGATCATCGTCTTTCATTCGCTGAATCAGTCGGAGATCCGCCAGATCGTCGAGTTGCAGCTCAACCGGGTGAAGCGGACCGCCCTTACCCAGGGCGTCGAACTCGAATTGGACGTGAGCGTCGTGGATCACTTCGGCGCGGTCGGCTTCCGCCCCGAATTCGGCGCCCGCGAGCTGCGCCGGCTGATCCGGTCGGAGCTGGAGACCGAGTTGGCTCGCGAGATGCTCTCCGGGCGGATCGAGGATGGTGACAAGGTCCGCGTCGCCTGGTCGGAAGACGAACAGAGGGTCGTGTTCGAAAAGATCGTAAAGGACACCGGTGACGACAGCCCGGACGATCAGGCCAAGGCCGGGATCGAGGAGCCCAGCGAAGTTGCCGAAAACAACACGGACGTTCCGAAGCCCAGCGTTGGGGATGAGGTGCAGTCCAAGGACGACAAGTCCGCCGAGTGACAGCGCAAAAGACTGGCCCGGCGCGATATCGGTCGCGCCGGACCATCTCTTCGGAGAGTTATAGGAAGGTCCACGGCATGAACGTCATTAGATCATTCCGCAATCTCGACCGGCACGGCCAACAGCGCGCGCCTGAGGTCATCGAGGAAGAAGTGCGGCAACTTGAACCGCACCTTGCGCGCTTTCGCGAGGATCTGGTCCGGCTCGAAGTCGTTGCCTCGCAGACGAGGGGCAAGAAGCGCATCGAAGTCAGCCTGCGCCTGCAACTGCCGTCGGGCGTGATCGCGGCGCGGGAAGAGGGATTCGAGATCGAGCCTGTCCTGCGCAAGGCCTTTGCCGACCTGCGCCACCAGGTCGATCGGCATGTGGCGCGCCTCAAGCACGAGCCTGAATACAAGCGTCCCGCCCGCCGGCGCCGGATCGGCGCCCCGCTGTCGCCCGCGCGGGATGCGGCGGAAGCGGACCGGCGCCAGCTCTTCTTTGACCTGATCGAGGATCATCTCGATACGGTCTACGATACCGTCAGGCGCGAGTTGACCTATCTCGAGTGTAGCGGGTCTGTGCCGGCTGGCTACCTGAGCGTTCGCGATATCGTCGATGCGACGATCCTCAAGGGGCTGGCCCGCTTCGAGGATCGGCCTTCGGAGTTTTCCGTCGGCGACTGGCTGAAACGGCTGGCTTTTGAGACCATCGAGGAAGAATCCCGCGCCGCCCGCCGCGCCGTGCCTGAGGATGCCGCCTCCATCGAGGCGGAACCCGAGGCCCCGGCGGAGGATCCGACCGAGGCGGATCAGGCGATGTTCGAGTTCTACCAGCCCGACGAAGTGCTGATGCTGGAGGACCTCATCGCCGACGACGGCGGCACAGACCTCGAGACCGAAGTGGATCGTCATAAGATCGCCATGGCATTGCACCGGGCTATCGCAGATCTTGCTCCGGTCGAGCGCCGCGTCCTGTATCGGATGTACCTGGAAGACGCCACGATCGCGGAGACGGCAGACCTTTTCGGCCTGACCGAGACAGAGGTCGCCGAGATCGCAGAAAATGCGGGCGCGACACTACGCGCGAGGCTTGCCGAAGCCGGGTTGGTCAGAGATCCATCAGGCCGCGCGCCCATCGAACGGGAAATCGCTCACACGCAGCGTCTGCCTCAGCCGATCGAGGATCGCCGCCGCGTGGCCGCCGCCCTAACCGGCGAGGAGGCCGGCTCCGACACCTGACATGGAACTGAATAGGAGATCGACCAATGACCACAGCCTCTGAAAACCCGACCGACAAGATGCAGGACATGCTGTGCAGCCTGTCCCGGAATTGGTGGGCATTTGTGTTACGCGGCGTGCTCGCATTGATCATCGCAGTGCTAGCCTTCGTCATGCCTGCGCAATCGCTTCTGGCGCTCACGCTGGTCTTCGGCGCGTTCGCCTTTGCCGACGGCGCGTTCGGCCTCGTCGCCGCGATACGTAACATCCGCAAGGGCGAACGCTGGGGCTGGCTGATGTTCAGCGGCATTCTGGGCATCGCCACGGGCGTCGTCGTGGTTGTCTCGCCTTTTGTCGCGACGCTTGTGCTTGCGACATTCCTCTGGGCCAGCATCGCCTTCTGGTCCGTGTTCTCGGGTGCCCTCGAGATCGCGGCAGCGATCCGCCTGCGAAAGGAAATCGACGGCGAAATCTGGCTGATCCTGAGCGGCCTTCTCTCGGTCGTTCTCGGTGTCGTCGTGACCTGGATGCTGCTGACGCGCCCGGTCGAAAGCTTCCTCGCGCTCGGCTGGCTGATCGGCTTCTACGCCGCGTTCTTCGGGGTGATGATGATCCTCCTCGGGTTACGGCTTCGCAAGGCGGATCGTTCGGACGGTGCGGCCTTCGATGACGCTCCCCCATCGGCAAAGGCGTGAGGTGCCCTGTGGTGGATGACGGGCGACTTGCCGGCGAGGAGCACGATTTCACCCGATGGGACGAAACGATCTTCGACCGTTGCCTGAGCACCGGCTTCAATCCGTTCGGCAGCGGTCCGACGCCAATCTTCCTGCGGCACCGGGACGCAGAGGCGCCGGACGCCGATGCAAAGCCGTGCATGCCACCTGACACCGAAAATGCGAGGTGCTGATGTCGAACCGCCTGCCTGACTTGGCATTTGCGGCTGCGGCCGCTGCCTTGGGCATCGGCATCGTTTTCGTTTTTCGCTCGATGTATCTTGCCGAAGACACGCTGCCTTTCGCGCAGGAGATGACGCTCATCTTTCTCGGCGCTGTCGTGACGATCATTCTGACCGCGGCGCTTCTCAACCGCCAGACCGATCTCGAGCTTCGCAAGGAAGGAAGGGTCATCATCCTCCAGCAGCAATGCGACATTTACATGGCCTGCATCGAGAAGGTCGCAGAGATCGTGGAAACCGCAAGGCACGATGCGAGGCTGATCGATGAACTGCGTGTTCTCAGCCACAAGCTGGCTGTGGTCGCGAGTGCAGGGGTCGTGTCCAGCTTCGAGCAGGTACTGGAGAGCTTGCAGTCCGGTTTTGCTGACGGCACGCTCTCGGACGGGGACGGAGAGCGCGTGATGAATGCCGTCGCCGATCTTACGATAGCGATGCGGTCGGACGTGCTGCACGCTGCTGCCTTTCCTTCGCAGAACACCGAACGCGCCGTTCGCCTGAATTCGAGGCGAATGGAAAAACTCGACGATCTCGAACGTCACCTTCTCGTATCCACCGACACCCGGGAGAACTGATATGCGCGGCCATAATCGTCCACCATTCCCGCCGAAAATTCCCGGAACCGATCTGCCATCCTGGGACGTGCCGACGGCAATCATCTACCGTCCTGCCCGTTCCGCGATGACATCGGCGCCTCGGCCCAACTACTGGGTCCTGGAGTTCGAGCCGTCCCGGCCGCCGCAGATCGACCCGCTGATGGGACATACCTCCAGCGACGATCCCTATCGCCAGATCCGGCTGAAATTCCCCGACCGCGACAGCGCCGTGGACTTCGCCGAGCGGCAGGACTGGCGATATGTCGTGCGCGAGGACGTCGGAAAGGCCCGTGCGGCGAACCCGTGGGCGGGGGAGACGCGCCACCGGCTGCACAGGGGCGTCGATGCCCCGGGAGCCTTCCGGGTCCCGTTCCGCCCCGATCGCCGCCTCTCAAGAGGCGTCCAGCATGAGAGCACGGCCGACCCGTCTACCAGCGACAGGGAGAGTTTCGACCCGGTCCTCGAAGCCTCGCTCGAATCCTTTCCTGCCTCTGATCCTCCGGCGTGGACGGGTGTGACAGTCGCAGGGAAGAAACCGTGACGACGGCCGGCCACAGGCGCGACGAGGCGTCGCATGTTCCCGTGGGCTGACACCGTCGCACGCCGATACCCGCCGATCGTCGTCTGGTCGGTCATTGGGATCAGCGCCCTTGCGTTCCTCTATCAGGTCGGCCTGCCGCCGCGCGTGCTCGACCGGTTCCCGTTCGACTTCGCGCTAGTGCCGTCGCGCGTCTTCGGTCAGCTCCGCCTCGTCGCCCCGTCCGACTGGACCCCGTTCCTGACCAACATCTTCCTTCATGCGGGCTGGCTTCACCTCATCCTCAACATGTGGACGCTGTGGATCTTCGGCCCCGCCGTCGAAGATCGGCTCGGACCGGGTAGATTCACGCAGGGCCGAGTGGTGCGGGCCATGCAAGATGATGGCGCCCCAGTTCGAGGCGGCGGCGCGCTCGCTCGAACCCCATGTCCGCCTGGGCAAGCTCGACACCGAGGCCAAACAGCAGATTGCCGGCCGCTACGGGATCCGCGGCACTCCCACCATGATCCTGTTCAGGAGCGGCAAGGAAATCGCGAGGACGAGCGGTGCAATGCCTGCCGCGCAGATAGCGCAGTGGGCGCGGTCGCACGTCTAGAGTTTACAGGTATTGGCCTTACCTGCGCCATGCCATCAGGACAAGAAGGACAAGAACATGCATGGCGTGACCGGATTTATTGAAAGTGCGGCCTTGTTGGTCTTTGCCGCGTTCGTGCTCGTGACGATATGTTCACGGATCGGCATGCCCAGTATCGTCGGTTACATTCTTGCCGGCATAGTCATCGGACCTGCCGGCCTCGGCCTGATTGCCGAAAACGCTGCCCTGAGCAGCATCGGCGAGATCGGAGTAGTACTCCTGCTGTTCGCTCTTGGCCTGGAATTCTCGTTCGAGAAGCTCGTAACGCTCAGGAAGCATGTCTTCGGTCTTGGAGCCGCGCAGGTTGCAGTCACGACGATATCGGTGTCGTTGATAGCGAGTCTGATCTTCGATCTCGCGCCCGTCCCCGCTATCCTCATCGGCGGGGCCGTTGCCATGTCATCGACGGCCATGTGCCTCAAGGTGCTCGCAAGCGCGAACGCTCTGGGATCGGCCCAAGGGCGTCTGGCCATTGCAGTGCTTCTGTTTCAAGACTTGGCAGCTGTAGCATTCCTGCTTCTGCACGATTCGATGAGCGGAGCCGCCGAGGGACATGGCGTGATAACGGTCGTCGCCAGTGCAACGGCATTGGTTGCAGCTCTGTTCATTGCGCGTGGCCCGTTGCAGTTGCTGGCCCGTTGGGTAGCGTCGCGTGGCGATCCGGAACTTGCCCAGCTTCTCGCGCTCACCATTGCACTAGGGTCCGCGATTGTCGCGGCCACTGCCGGCCTTTCTCCGGCACTCGCCGCATTCGCGGCCGGCATGATCATCGGCGAGGGAGACGCGCGCCATGCTGTCGAGAACGAGATACGGCCTTTCCGCGATTTGTTTGTCGGGATATTCTTCGTCGGCATCGGAACGCAATTGCCACTTTGGATCCTTCCATCTCAATGGCCTGCCGTGCTGGTCTGGCTTGCAATAATACTCTGCGGAAAGACGCTGATTGTTTTCGTCGTCGCCCGACTATTCGGCGAAGCGCTTCAGACCTCATTGCGGACCGGAGTCATCTTGGCCAACGGGGGAGAATTCAGCCTGATGTTGCTATCGGTTTCCTCGACGTCGGGTACAGTGGCCGAGGAGTTCGCCGGCCCCCTCCTCCTCGCGATTGGAGTGAGCATGTTGGCTGGAAGTCTTATGATTAGATGGGCGGGGTCAGGCTTAGGATCAATCGACATTAGGCCCTGTTGACAAAGTATGGCAGCCATATTTTTGCGGTGGCCAAGGCGAGAAATGCTGACACTCTATGTGTTTGATCCCATGGTTTGATGGTGCGATCCTTTCTCAGGAATGGAAGGATGCCCTATGGGACAAGTTCGTCACGGAAGCGCCACGACCACGCACGCTGTCAGAGCAGCAATACAGCGATCGCAGGCTTCGCTCGCGACGCTGAGCCGGGAGTTCGGCATCAATCCCAAGACAGTGGCGAAGTGGCGCAAACGGGCGACGATCGAGGATCTGAAGACCGGGCCAAAGGAACCTCGTTCAACGACCTTGACCGAGGCAGAAGAGGCAATGGTCGTTGCGTTCCGGCGGCACACGTTGCTGCCACTGGATGACTGCCTCTTCGCTCTGCAGCCATCTATCCCGCACCTGACGCGATCAGCGCTGCACCGGTGTCTGCAGCGTCATGGTATCTCCCGGCTGCCGGATGTCGAAGGGGACAAGCCGAAACGCAAAGCTTATATCGGCTTGCCCCATAAGGCGACGGGCGGTGCGTCAAGGCCGCACCGCCTCAACCTCGATCTCGACCAGCCAACCTGGATTCACAAGACCGGCGACCTGAAACACCGATCGGGTAGGCAGGTTCTTTTGCGCATCAGTGCCGAAGAACTGCGTATAGCCTTTCATGAATCCAGCAAAGTCCATCGGAGCTTCCTCAGACGGAGCCACCAGATAGACTTGCATCTTGACCACGTCCCCCATCGACAAACCCATGTCCTGAAGCTTCGCTTCGATCTGCTTCAGAACCGACACGGTCTGTGTCTCAGTGTCGCCATAAGCGGCGATGCTGTTCGGATCGGCCGAATTATCGGCAGAGGCGGGAACGGTGCCGCTGACCAGGACACGGGTGGCATCGGCCGGAATTTCGATTGCCTGCGCGATGGGAAAGTCGGAATCCGGGATTGGATGACGGATGACGCTTGCATCCTGGGCAATGGCTGCAACGGGCGCCGCCGCCAGCATTAGTGTGGCCAGGCTGACTTTGAGACGGATCATACGGATGTTCCTTTTGGGTTCATTCAGGCAACGGACCGGCAGCTTCACGCGCTGCCTGAACCGTTTCAAGCGTGGCCGGAAAAACCTCGCTATCCTCAAGCGTGCCCTGAAGATACCCCACCACGGCAAGGATTTGCTGGTCGTCCAACACGTGCCGGAAGGGAGGCATTCCGTGCAAGCCGTTCACGATAACAGAGACGGGGTAATCCCCGACGATCAGGTTTTCATTGCCGGCCAAGGCGGGATACATGCCTGCCCCAACCGCGCCCTTGGCATCCGGCATGTGGCAGCCTGCGCAGAGGGCCCGATAGATATCCTCGCCTTCGGTTTGTGTGATCTTGTCGGGATCCTGGAACAGCCGGGACTCGAAGGGGGTGGGCTGAAAGGTTTCAATCTCTGCTGCCGGCGCCCCGTCCCCTGTTGCTGTAGGGGATGGTGCAGACGTTTGTGGTGCCGATGAGTTGTCGTTGGCCCGCTCCTGGGCCGCGGCTAGTGCAGGAGCGGCGGCCAGGGCCAAGGCCGCCAGTGTCATTGGAAAACGCATTGTCCTGCCTCCGTTCAGCCGTTGATGACGCGGTCGTGCAGACGCGAGATCGCGTCAAGCGCCGAGGTGATCGCGCCTTCCTGCCAGGCAGGGAGGTATGAGACATGCTCACCCGCCATCAGGATGCGCCCGTCGATCCTGGTCGCCTGGTCGTAGTTCGCCTCACGGTCGCGCCACAGGCCATAGCAGCCCAGCGTCCAGGGTACCCGGTGCCAGACTACGCTGACACCGGTCTTGAATTCGTCCATGTACTGCGGATGGATATGGGACCCGTATTCGAGCGCCCATTTGATGCGATCCTCGGGGCTCATCGCAGTGAATTGGTTGGAGATGGCCCCCCATGGATAGCCGCCCAGCAAAACGGCTGGCCCATCTGACTGATAACCCGTGGACGGATAGCTGATCAGCGTGATCGGCAGGTCGGTATAGGTGATGCCGCCATAGATATGTTCGTCCTGCTCCCAGAAGCGGCGCTTGAACTCCAGCCCGAACTTCGTCCCTTCAGCATAGGGCATGTTGTCGACGACGCTCTGCATTTCGGACGAGAGGTCGGCCTCGATCTGGCTGAGGATCGAGAACGGGATGGTGCACACGCACCAGTCGCCCGACGCAGTACGCGGCTCGCTCGTGCCGTCCGATCCGACATAGGTGACAGTTACGCCCTGATCGTTCTGACGGATCTGCGTGACCTTGCAATTATATTTGATCAGATCGCCGACCTGCTTCTCGAAGGCCGCCGCGATGCGATCCATGCCGCCAACAGGCTGGAACATGGTCTCCTGGTGATCGGTCACCTGATCCTCAAGCAGCTTGCTCCACAGCTTCGACTGCAGCACGGTGGCGAAGTCGATCGGCTCGGACGGTTCAGGCCTGGCATCGGCCCCGCCGCCGGGCCATTTCGCCCAACCCCGATATGCTGACAAATGATCGCCTTTGCGATAGTTGAACTCATCGTCAAGCACGCCGTAATATTTCAGCGAGGCCATCAAAGCCTCGCGGTCGGAGGGGGACACAGCTTCATCCAAGGCGCCTGCGTTGGTGGCCTTGGCCAGAAGGTCCGAGATGCCGCCGCGGTAATCCGCATTGATCTCCCGGAAGCGCATCGGCTTGCCGTCGAAGGCGTTCGAGGAATGCAGATAGGCGTTCTGATTGCCCTGGATGAAGGGTTCAAGCGCAACCCCCAACCGCCTGCAATAATCCAGCAGTGCGTGGTGGTGATGGGGGATCCGCCATGGGCCGGGGTTGAAATAGTTGCCTTCGGCAAAATCGACCTTCTGGGTGGCGCCGCCCAGTTCGGTGTAGCTGTCGCCCGAATGCAGGGTCCAGCAACGCCCACCGGCCTTTTCACGGTATTCTAGGATCTCGACTTCATAGCCTGCCGCACGCAACTCCAACGCTGCAGTCATGCCAGCAAGACCGGCCCCCAGGATCAGGACCTTGGCTCCCCTGGGATCTCCGTCAAGCTTGATCGGCCCATTGTAGGGCGATTCGGCCGCATGACCCAAGGATGTCATCGCCGCATACATGGCACTGCTGCCTGCGGCCGCGCCGATCATTGAGAGGATGGTTCGACGAGTGGGATGGTTGATCATGCCTGTCTCCAAACCTAAGCACTGCAAACTCGCAGAGCAGACCCGACGGCGACGATCATGGATCCGTCCTCGCGCCTTGAGGAATTAAATACACCAGTGTTGCTAACCGTTGAGAAAGGGAGTTCGTTCCGGCTGGTTCAACTTATCTTTGCAACGAAGCGAACGCGTGGCCCTGCCCGGGCCATGGCGAGCCAGCGAGAGCAAGAGTAGAGAATGAGGAAGGACGGATGAAAATGTCGGGTGCTTGAACGGAGAGTGTCCGGTCTTCTGTGTATGACTGACCCGGTCCATGCTTCCTGAGAGGAGCAAGGATGATGACGATTTCCAACGAGCTGCTGGACGAGTTGCTGAAGGGCTGCAAGCGGCCCGAGGATCTGCTCGGCGATGCCGGGCTGATGAAGGAGCTGAAGGCTCGGCTGATGGAGCGGATGCTTGGGGCCGAACTGACCGCGCACCTGGGCTATGAGGCCGGGGCCGAGCCGCCGCCCGACCAGGCCAACCGCCGCAATGGCACCGCGACGAAGCGGGTGAAGGGCTCGGATGGCGAGGTGCCGCTGGCGGTGCTGCGCGACCGGGACGGCAGCTTCGAGCCCGAGCTGGTCAGGAAGGGCCAGACCCGGATCGACGGAGTGGATGACAAGATCATCGGGCTCTATGCTGCCGGGCTTTCGGTGCGCGACATCCAGGCACATCTCGAGGAGCTTTACGGACTACGGGTGTCGCCGGACCTGATCAGCCGCGTCACCGATGCCGTTCTGGAGGAGGTCCGGGACTGGCAGCACCGGGCGCTGGACCGGATGTATCCGATCGTCATTTTCGACGCTCTGCGGGTGAAAATCCGCGACGCTGACAGCCGGATGGTGCGGAACAAGGCGGTCTACATCGCCCTGGGCGTCACGCGGGAGGGCGAGCGCGAGGTTCTTGGGCTCTGGATCGCCGACAACGAAGGTGCCAAGTTCTGGCTGTCGGTGATGAACGAGCTGCGCAACCGCGGCGTCCAGGACATCCTGATCGCCGTTGTGGACGGGTTGAAGGGCTTCCCGGAGGCGATCACCGCCGCCTTCCCCGAAACCACGGTCCAGACCTGCATCGTCCACCTGATCCGGCACTCCATGAACTTCTGCAGCTGGAAAGACCGCAAGGCTGTGGCCGCCGACCTGCGCCCGATCTACGAGGCCCCGACTGCCGAGGAGGCCGCCCACCGGCTCGATGACTTCGAGGGGACATGGGCCGGGAAATACCCGTCCATCGCCCCAGCCTGGCGACGGGCCTGGGCCGAGGTGATCCCGTTCTTTGCCTTCAGCGCCGCAATCCGGAAGATCATCTACACCACGAACGCCGTGGAGTCGCTCAACCGGGTGCTGCAGAAAACCCTGAAGATTAAGGGTTCCTTTCCGACCGAGGTGGCTGCAATCAAGCTGATCTTCCTCGCTATCCGCAACTTCGAGAAGGGCGGCCGCGCTGTCCGGGAGTGGGTTGCCGCACGAAATCAGCTGGCCATAATGTTCGCAGGGCGCTTCGATGCCTGACCGTATCTGAAAACCGCATGGGCCAGGTCAGATACACAGTGTTTCAGACACTCCCCTTGAACGCCCCCCCTTCCTTTTCCTACTCACTCTTTAAGTTCGTCTCCGAGGCGACCGACAGGAAACATATCTTCACCGTAATGGTGCAGCTTGACGTGGTGGCTGCGGCAGAGCCACCGCACGTTTAACGGCTCATCGTATCGGTCGTGATGGGCATCAACCTTGGCAGCGCCGCAGACTTCGCAGCCCTGCTTTTCCAGTGCGCCAGACATGAGCGCCCGCTGAACCGCAAGATGCGCCTGGTACTTCGGCAGGTTGGTGAGGCGCCAGCTCGTCTGGCGGGTCTCGCTTTTGAGCGACGGTGGCCGTGGGGGCTTTGGATCATCCGCCATCACGCTGCCGCCGCCTGCCGGCCCAAGGTGCGATACACGGTCGGCCGCGAGATCGAAAACACCTCAGCCAGATCACTGATAGAATACTCCCCGGTGTCATACATGCGCCGCAGCTCCTGCTGCTGGCGATCCGACAGCTTCGGCTTCTTGCCGCGCAGCTTGCCCTTGGCGCGGGCCACGGCCATGCCCTCGCGTGTCCGCATCCGGATCAGGTCTGCCTCGAACTCGGCAAAGGTCGCCAGGATGTTGAAAAACAGCTTGCCCATGGCGTCGGCCGGATCATGGATAGCGCTGCCTAGCTGTAGCTTGATCCCGCGCGCGGCCAGCTTATCGGCAATGTCGCGGGCGTCAGGAACAGAGCGCGCCAAGCGGTCCAGCTTCGGCACGACCAGCGTGTCGCCCTCCCGCAAGGCTGCAAGCGCCTGATCGAGACCAGGGCGGGCGCGGTTCGTACCGGTAAAGCCGTGGTCGGTGTAGATGCGATCGGCTGCAACGCCGAAGCTTGCAAGGATGCCCTTCTGCGCAGCAAGGTCTTGTTTGTCGGTGGAACAGCGGGCGTAGCCGATCAAAATCTGTGTCATGGCCTAATCTGTAACAGTAGCCGCCCCTTCATTGCAAAAAATATCGGACCATTCATCTGAGATTTTGTTCCGCCAGCATTTGCTAGCCTTCAAGGGACCTGTTCAGAGCCAAGCTGGCCGTCCTCTCAACGATCCCCTTTCGGACACCAATGTAGATACGATGTTGCTACATACCCAGATGCAGAGTAGTATCTACACTGTATCTACAGGAGGTTCAGATGCGCGCAGTGGTCAAGAAATGGGGAAACAGTGCTTCGGTGCGCATACCGGCCTCGGTTATGGTTGCCGCTGGATTGCGACTGGATCAAGCCGTCGAGGTGCGGGAGGACAACGGACGTATTGTTATCGAGCCGATCGAGAGCGAGGACTATGATCTTGCGCAGTTGCTTGCGGCTATCACTCCCGAGAATACTCATGAAAACGTGGACTTTGGCATGCCCATTGGAAAGGAAGTGCTTTGATGGCGGAGTATGTGCCGGAGGCAGGTGAGATCGTCTGGTTGGAATTTTCACCCCAAGCCGGTCATGAGCAAGCCGGGCATCGTCCCGCTGTTGTGTTATCGCCGGCTGCGTACAATCGTATTGGCCTAATGTTGTGCTGCCCGCTAACCACGAAACGCAAAGGCTATCCCTTTGAGGTGCCGATAGACGACACACGGGACAGCGCGGTTCTGGCTGATCAGGTCAAGTCTCTGGACTGGCGTGCCCGAAAGGCCAAAGCCAAGGGGAAGATTTCAGCGGAGGAGCTGTCCGCTATACGCGGCAAGGCAAGAACTCTTATAGGCCGTTAAGTAAACGGGGGACTTGAAAAGGCAAGGCAGCCACTTCGGCATCGTCAAGAAAGACAACACAGACCCCGCAACTTGACGCTGATTTCTGCAACGGGTTTTCTGGCGCCCTATGGACCGCTGGCACTAGAGAATCAGATCGCAAGAAAACCGACCGTTTCCGTGACGTTGCTGTGACCTCCAGCGCTACTTGGCGCGACTTATCCAGCGCTAAATGACGCAGAGGTTTCGCCAAAACAGCGAAGCAGACCCTCGCGCGTGATGCAGCATATGACCCCTCTGAGCCCTTTGCTGCCGTTCGTGTTGATGCCAGCGAATGCCGATTCAGCAAAAGCACTATTGCCCATTTGTGTGATAAGTCCTGCGCTGCAGCTGACGCAAAGCAGACAGTGATAGCCACAGCCTCAGTTCCTCACCAACCTGGGCAATAGAAAACGGCCGCAGGAGTGCTTCTACGGCCGTTTTGGTGGGGTGGTGATCGATGCTTCCTACGGGAAGAACGGGAAGAGGATCGGCAGAAGGGTCATGCTGACGATGGTCGACACGAGGATCAGCGGCAAGCCCGCTTTGGCATAGTCTTTGAAGGTGTAGCCCCCTGGTCCAAGAACCATGACATTGGCAGGCATGCCGATAGGCGTGGCGTAGGCAAGCGAACCGCCAATGACGATGGCCATAAGAACCGCACGCGGGTCGGCCCCGATCGTGGTCGAGATCGACAGGCCGATTGGAACCAGCAGAGCGGTGGTGGCGGTGTTCGACATGAAGTTCGTCAATGCTACCGCGATCAGGAAGATCGTCAGCATGATGAGGAACATCGGCGTGTCAGGTCCGAGAAGCCCCAGGACCGCGTTGGCGACTGCTGTTCCCGCCCCTGTCGTCTCCATTGCAGTAGCCAGCGAAAGTATGCCTCCAAACAGGAAGATCGTCCGAGCGTCGATTGACTGGTATGCCTGCTTCTCAGTTATGACGCCGAACAAGATCAGGGCGATCGCGCCTATTGCGCCGGTCACGTGCAGGCGGATGCCGATCTGGCTTTCGAACACCATACCTACGACAGTGATGATGAGAACGGCCAAGGCCATGTTCTTTTTCCACTGTGGTATCTCGGGCTTAGAATGGCTGTCGGATGCCGTCGACAGGTCCTCGCCCTCCACCCTATGATCGGGAAGGAGCTTAAGGCCAATCGTGGCCATGAACAGAATCCCGGCCAGAAGCATCGGTAGCCCGATGTAGCCGTATTCGAAGAAGCCGAACCGAAGGCCCTGCGGCTCGAGGGCGGCTTGAGCGATGAGGTTGCCTGGTGCCCCGATAAGGCTCAGGTTGCCTCCCATGGCGGCCGCAAAGACAATGGGCAGCAACAGCTTCGAGCGAGCAAAGCCTGACCGTGCGGCAATGCCGATCACGACCGGGATCAGCACTGCTGCGGTTCCGGTGTTCGAAAGCAGACCCGACATCAGCCCGGTGATGAGCATGATCGCCACGACAAGCTGGCGCTCCGTTCGCGCGAACCTTGTGACAAGGCCGCCAATCTCGCGGGCCATTCCGGTCTGAAACAGCGCGCCGCCAATGATGAACATAGCCACGAAGAGGATGACGTTGCTGTTAACAAAGCCCTCGAAGGCTTCAGCGGGGGTGAGAACACCTGTGATCGCCAGAGCGACGCAGACGATCATCGCCGTCAACGCCAAGGGGATACGTTCCCAGATGAACATGACGATTGCGAAGGCAAGAAGCAGAAGAGTGATGGTTGTCGGACTCATGGTTTCCTCCCAAAATCGCAAGCGGTTCTTTGACCGCATGCGGATAGAGGCCACTGGAGCGGTGGCGCGAGCTGGTATCTCGTTGCTGGCAGACGATCAGCAGGCAGCGTCTGACGCGGCTACGCGTCCGGTGCGTCTTCAGATCATGCGTGCAGCGCCGTCAAAATGATCATGGAAATCCTCCTCCCAAGGCTCCCTGACAGCTTGTCCTGAAGAACAAGCCCTAGCTCCGCAGCATCCGGGGAGACCGGAAGAATTCCTACTTCAGTGAGATTATATAAATTTCTGCAACATTTGCTCAGGCGCTGCTTTCAATCTCCGCAAGGTTCTGCGCCAGCACCGCCAGAAACGCGTCGCGGCGTGGATCGCGCGCGCCTCGGGCCCAAGCTGCTGCAAGGACCAGCTTGTTGCGGGTGAATCCATCTGGGACGGATAACGGAACAAAGGCGACGCCGGATACCGCGATGCGAGACACCCACCGCGGAACGATGGCCAGACCCGCACCGGTTGCGACAAGGTTGACGATCGTGTGCTTCTCCTCAGCCACCTGGGCGATGCGCGCACCCAGGCCCGCATCAGTGAAAAGCTTGATTGTTAGGTCGTGCGAATGCGGCCTCGAACGTCGGTCCGGCACGATGAGCGGGGCATTGGAAAGATCCTGGATGGACAGCATCGACCGACCTGACAGCGGGTGGTCGTCTGGCAACGCGACGACGGCGCTTTCGTAAAACAGGGTCTGAAACTGGATCTTTGGATCGCGGATGTCCGGCGGTCGGCAAAAGGCAATGTCGATACTGCCACTCAAAATCTTTGGTAGCAGATGGATAGTCTTCTGCTCGATCAACTGGATTTCGATCTCGGGGTGATGAACGCGCATGAGTTGGATGAGCTGCGGCATCAATCCGTTCGCTGCACTGTCAATGGCACCGACCTTCAGCAGCGGGCTATCACTGCGCCGCATACCACGCAGCCGCTCCTCGAAACGATCGGCTTGGGCCACGAGCGCACGCGCATCCTCGAGAATGGCCTGTCCAGCTTCCGTCAGCGAAACGCTTCTTGTCGTGCGCAGGAAAAGCCGTGCCTCGAAACGATCCTCCAACAGCTTGATGTGGCGGCCGAGGGAGGCTGGCAGCATGTCGAGTGACTTGGCCGCTCTGCCGAAGTGCATCTCGTCGGCTGCTGCCAGAAAACATCGTAGCTGCAGAATATCCACGCCTCACCCTCATTGTTGCACGTCTTTATATAATTCAGTGAAAATTGCTTCGCAGTCCATGAGCTTTGTAACCTGCCCACAGTGGACGCTGCAGAGCGTCGCGAATGGGAGGACTGCACGATGATGGATGATCACTCCGGCGACGCATTCGGCGAACCGCAACCGAATGAGGACGAGACGATGAAAACCTACAAAATTGCCGCCATTCCGGCCGACGGCATCGGCCCCGAGGTCATCGCCGCCGGGCTTCAGGCCCTTGAAGTGCTGGCCCGTCGCGACGGGGGATTCACCTTTGACGTGACCGAGTTCGACTGGAGCTCAGAACGCTACAAGAAAACCGGTGCGCTGATGCCCGAGGATGGGCCTGAGCAGCTCAAGGCCTTCGACGCGATCTTTTTTGGCGCGGTCGGTGCGCCGGACGTGCCGGACCACATCACTCTTTGGGGGCTGCGCCTGCCGATCTGCCAGGGCTTCGACCAATACGCGAACGTCCGGCCCACCAAGATCCTGCCGGGCATTCAGTCGCCGCTAGCCAATGTCGGACCGGGCGATCTGGACTGGGTCATCGTGCGCGAAAATTCCGAGGGCGAGTATTCGGGCCATGGGGGTCGTGCCCATAAAGGTCTGCCCGAGGAGGTCGGCACCGAGGTCTCGATCTTCACCCGCGTCGGCGTCACGCGGATCATGCGCTACGCCTTCAAACTGGCGCAGTCCCGCCAGCGCAAGTTCCTGACGGTTGTCACCAAGTCGAACGCGCAGCGCTTCGGCATGGTCATGTGGGACGAGATCGCAGCGGAAGTATCCAAGGAGTTCCCGGATGTGACTTGGGACAAGATGCTGGTCGATGCGATGACCGTGCGGATGGTCAAGAACCCGAAAAGCCTCGACACCATCGTCGCCACGAACCTCCATGCCGACATCCTGTCGGACCTGGCTGGTGCGCTTGCTGGCTCGCTTGGCGTTGCGCCAACCGCCAATATCGACCCGGAGCGGCGCTACCCCTCGATGTTCGAGCCGATCCACGGCTCGGCCTTCGACATCACCGGCAAAGGGATCGCTAATCCGGTGGCGACCTTCTGGACCGCCGCCCAAATGCTGGAGCATCTTGGTGAGGCCAATGCCGCAACGCGCCTGATGCGCGCCGTCGAGAAGGTTTGCGCCGATGGTGTAATGACGCCGGATGTCGGCGGCAACGCCAATACCCAGCAGGTCACGGATGCCGTCTGCGACGCCATCCGCGGCGACAACATCTGAGGCCAAAGATGCGGGAGGAGGATGCTAAGGCTCTGCTGTTGCGGATGATGGACGCCGCGATCGCGGCGGCGGACCCAGCCACGGTCCTCCCCCGCCACCTGCCGGAGAAGCCGACTGGCCGGTGCATCGTGGTGGGGGCGGGAAAATCCGCCGCCGCCATGGCTCGTGCCGTGGAAAAGGCCTGGCCAGATGTCAATGTGTCGGGCGTCGTCGTGACGCGCTACGGTCATGCGGTGCCAACGGATCGGATCGTGGTGCGTGAGGCGGCGCATCCGGTTCCCGATCAGGCAGGAATGGATGCCGCCGCCGAAATCCTGCGAACTGTCCAGCAGGCAGGGCCGGAGGATCTGGTGCTGGCTCTGATCTCGGGAGGCGGATCAGCTCTCATGAGCCTCCCCGCAGCGCCTTTGACATTGGACGACAAGATCGCCGTCAACCGCCTGCTGCTGGCCTCTGGTCTTGCCATAGACGACATGAACCGCATCCGCAGGCGCTTGTCGCAGGTGAAAGGAGGTGGCCTTGCACGCGCGGCCACACCGGCGCGGCTCGTGACGCTGGCGATTTCGGATGTGCCCGGGGATGACCCGGCCGCCATCGCTTCGGGACCGACGGTGCCTGACCCGACCAGCGCAGAGGACCTGTCGCATCTGGTCCGCAAGCTCGGCCCGTCCCTGCCCGAAGCCGCACGCGCCATTCTGATGCGCGCGGCGGAGCCGCAGCCGGATTTCACGGTGGACTACCGCCTGATCGCGACACCCCAGATGTCGCTGGAGGCTGCGGCAGAAGTGGCCCAAAACGCTGGTGTCACCCCGGTGCTGCTTGGCGATGCCCTTGAGGGCGAAGCCGCACAAATGGGGACGGTGATGGCAGGGATCGTCCGGGCCATAGCAGCTCACAGCACGCCGGTAAGAGCCCCTGCCGTCCTGTTGTCTGGCGGTGAGGCGACTGTAACCATAGGCGAAACGCTGCCGGGTCGCGGTGGGCGGAACACCGAGTTCCTCCTGGCGCTGGCCCAAGCTCTGAAAGGCCACGCTGGTATCCATGCCCTCGCCGTCGACACCGACGGCATAGACGGAACGGAAGACGCGGCCGGCGCTATCATCTCGCCCCGAACACTCGATGAGGCCAGACGCAAAGGCCTCACAGCCCACGACTTCCTCGCAAGGCACGACAGCTACAGCTTCTTCGACGCGATCGGCGCGCTGCTGCGCAGCGGCCCGACCCTCACGAACGTCAACGACTTCAGAGCGATCCTCGTCGCCTGACCCACAAGGATGACCCCATGATCCGTAACAGACGCGCCAAGATCGTGGCGACCGTCGGTCCCGCCAGTGCCGCCCCGGCCATGCTGCGCCAGCTCTTCGAGGCCGGGGTCGACACGTTTCGCCTCAACTTCAGCCACGGCGAGCACCAGAGCCATGCGGAGGTCGTTACTGCGATCCGCGCGCTTGAAGGAGAGGTTGGCGTGCCCATCGGCATCCTCCAGGACCTGCAGGGCCCGAAGATCCGCCTTGGCCGGCTGAAAGATGGTCGGCAGTCGCTCTCCCGGGGGGAGAAAGTCAGTTTCCTGCCGGACGCCACCTCTGCAGGGGCGGGTCCGCTGCCGCTGCCCCATCCCGAGATATTTACGGCCATCCAGCCTGGCCACCGGCTGTTTATCGACGACGGACGGGTGCGCCTTCGTGTCCTCTCCGTCCGCCCCGACCAGATAGATGCAGAAGTGTTGGAAGGTGGGACCGTCAGCGACCGCAAGGGTGTCAATCTGCCGGACACGGTTCTTGATCTGCCGGTGCTGACGGCAAAGGACCGCGGCGACCTGGAGTTCGGTTTATCTCAGGGGGTAGATTGGGTCGCGCTGTCGTTCGTCCAGAAGGCTAGCGATCTGGACGAAATCACTCAGCTCGTGGACGGCCGGGCGGGACTAATCGCAAAGATCGAGAAGCCATCGGCTCTCAACGACATCGATGCGATTGTCCGCAAAGCCGATGCCGTGATGATTGCCCGGGGTGATCTCGGTGTCGAGATCCCGCCTGAGGACGTCCCCGCGCGGCAGAAGGAAATTATCGCGCTCTGCCGTCGCCACAGCCGCCCGGTCATTGTGGCCACCCAGATGCTCGAATCCATGACCTCCTCGCCCGCACCCACCCGGGCCGAAGCCTCGGACGTTGCTACCGCAATCTATGACGGAGCCGATGCGGTGATGCTGTCGGCTGAGAGCGCGACGGGGGCCTATCCGGTCGAGGCCGTGGCGGTCATGGACCGCATCCTGAACAGCACCGAGGCGCATTCGCTCTATACCAAGGCGGTCGAGGCGAGTCGCGATCAGCCGGCCACGTCGGCGGACGTTATCGCCGATCATGGTGCGATGCTCGGCATCTCGCTCGGTGCCTCGGCGATTGTAGCCTACTCGCTGACAGGAACCACCGCAGCGCGTGTCGCCGCGCGGCGTCCATCGCTGCCGTTGCTGGCCCTGACGCGTGATGCTGCAGTTTCGCGGCGGATGGCACTTCTCTGGGGTGCCAGGGCGGTGACTGAGGATAGCGTCGTCGACTATGAAAGCATGGTCGACATAGCCATCACGACCTGCCGGGACGAGCTGAAGATCAGGGCCGGCGGCCGTATCGTCGTGCTCTCCGGTGTGCCCTTCGGCCAATCCGGTAGCACGAACAATATCCGTGTCGCCACGCTTTCCTGAGCTCAGCCCAACCGAGTCGCCTTCATGACTGAAATTGCTATGATGCATGCACCGCGAGTGACCGCTTTGTCCCGGATTCTGTTGAAAAACACCGTTGCCTGATAGCTCTGACGCTGATTCACTTCTCTTAGGCAGGGAGGTGACGGCCATGATGGGACCTCGGCAAGTTTCACAAGGACAGCTGTTCTACGAGTTCTCGTTGGAGACCATGGTGCCCTCTGATCATCTCCTGCGGGCCATGGACCGGTTTGTCGATCTCTCTTGCGTGCGTTCACTGCTAGCGCCGACATACTCGTCGACGGGCAGACCGTCGGTTGATCCCGAACTGATGATCCGCATGCTTCTGGTCGGCTATTGCTACGGCATCCGCTCCGAGCGGCGGCTGTGCGAAGAGGTGGGACTGAACCTGGCCTATCGTTGGTTCTGTCGTCTCGATCTGACCGATGCAGTGCCTGATCATTCCACCTTCTCGAAGAACCGCCACGGCCGGTTTCGAGACTGCGATCTGCTGCGGCAGGTGTTCGAGGCCGTGCTGACGCGCTGCATCACCGAAGGCCTCGTTGGCGGTAGGCAGTTCGGGGCGGACGCTTCTCTGATCAAGGCCGACGCCAGCCGCTACAGCAAGGTCCGGGCCGAAGATTGGTCCGCGGGCGACACTGTCACCCGAGCCACACAAGAGTATCTGGACACTCTTGATGACACGGCATTCGGCTCCTCCACGTCAGTGCAGCCTAAAACGCTTTCGCCGACCGATCCCGCTGCCCGCTTCACAGGTGCAAACGGCGACAGGCCTTTCTTTGCCTACAGCACCAACTATCTCGTCGACCTGGAGCATGCGATCATCGTGGATGTGGAGGCAACAGCACCCATACGCCAGGCGGAGGTGGCGTGTGTTCGTGAGATGATCGTGCGCACCAAGGAGACATTTGGACTGCATCCCGACACGCTTGTCGCCGATACTGCATATGGAGCAGGCGACATGCTGGGCTGGCTGGTCGAGGAGCAGGAGATCGAGCCGCATATTCCCGTCTTCGACAAGACCGAACGCGGTGACGGTGCATTCCCGGCCACAGCCTTTGCTTTTGACCACGCGGCCAATGAATACACCTGCCCCGGCGGCAAGAAGCTGAAGAAATACTGGCGCGAGATGCGCAAGCCGCGATCCGGCATCTGCAAGGACGGCACAACCCGCTACTATGCCAGCAAGCATGACTGTTCCGTATGCCCCCTGAAGCCGCGATGCACCCCGGGCGCCGCCGTCCGCAAGATCGCTCGCCATCCGCACGAGGACGCGCGAGAGCATGCCCGCCAGCTGGCAAAAACCGATGCCTACGTCGCATCAAGCTATGCCAGGAAGAAGGTCGAGATGCTGTTTGCCCACCTGAAGCGGATCATACGCCTCGACCGTCTGCGACTACGCGGACCAAACGGCGCAAAGGACGAATTCCATCTGGCCGCGACCGTCCAGAACCTGCGGAAACTCGCCAAACTGATCCCGATGACGCCAAAGATCGCCTGAAGAGGCGCAGCGCTTTTGTTTACCAGAGCGACGAGCGATCAAACGGAGCGTGTTTTTCAACGGTATCTCCCGCATAGCGGACCATTGAAGCCTACAGGTTAAGGCATTTAGGCGCAGGAAGCTGCCCGATGGCAGCGCGGCAGAGCATCCGCAGCTCGCCTTGGAAGCGACTAATCGTGCGCCCCGCAACGATAGCACTTACCTGCCGCCCACCCAAACTGCATCCTAGAGTTCCTTAGAGACACTACTTGAATGTCAGAAAAAGATAGTATATTTTCTGACATATGAAAGCCCCGGCTGTATCTGTTCCTGATCGAGTGATGAGGCGTGTTCGCGCAAGCGGACGCGGCAGCGTCTTCACGCCCAGTGATTTCCTAGCCGTCGCCGCCCGCTCATCCATTGACCAGGCTCTCTCCCGGCTGGTAAAGGGAGGCCAGCTTCGTCGTCTCGCGCGCGGGCTATACGACTTCCCCAAGATGCATCCGAAGCTCGGAACACTCTCGCCAGCTCCCGATGACGTCGCCCATGCGCTTGCCCGGGAGACTGGCTCTCAGGTTCAAATTGCTGGTGCACGGGCAGCGAATGCGCTTGGTCTATCCACTCAGGTTCCGGCCCAAAGCACTTACCTGACCAATGGTCCGTCGCGGCGCGTTGTGCTGGGCAAGCGTGTCGTCGATCTTCGCCACGCCTCGCCCAAGCATCTCGTTGCGCCAGGAAGCGCAGCCGGCACTGTCGTTCAGGCCCTTCGCCATGTCGGCCCCGTGCGCGCGGCCGACGTCGCGCGCGTCGCTGCGCGGCAGCTGTCGGCCAACGACAAAAAGACGCTGGCTTCGAGTGCCGTTCAAGCACCCGCCTGGATGCGGCCGACGCTTGTCACGATCGCCAACGCAGCGACGGCCGATATCGGTGGATAAGGTCGCGCTGCTTCCCGCGGAAGACCGCGCTGCTCTTTTCGGGGAGACCAGCGCCGCCCGAGGCGTCGCCGACACGATCATCGAAAAGGACTTCTGGGTCTGCTGGAGTCTCAGGCGCTTGTTCGGCCTGCCCAAAGGAACAACGGCGTCTCTCGTCTTTAAGGGTGGTACATCGCTCTCCAAGGCATTCGGTGCGATACGCCGTTTCTCCGAGGATATCGATTTGTCGTTCGATCGTGCGGAACTAGGTTACAAGGGCGATCGCGATCCCGAGAAGGAGGGGATCAGCAAGAAGCAGGCAGCCCGGCTTATTAACGACCTGGTCAGCGACGTTGAGCGGCACGTTGCCGAGAAACTTCTCCCGGCGCTTCGCGCCGCGATCGTCGAACAGCTGGGTGAGCCAGCCAACGGCGAGTGGTCGCTGGAGATCGACCCCGGCGACGCCCAGACCGTCAACTTCCATTACCCGACGGCGCTTCCCGCTTCTGAATATAAGGGCATGGCCTACATCACCCCGCGCGTAAAACTCGAACTTGGCGCGCGCGGCGATCCCTGGCCGACCGAAGAGAAGGTCATCCGCCCATACGCGGCCGATGACTATCCCGAGTTCTTCGCAGAACCCGACACCAGCGTGACCGTTCTGTCAGCGCGGCGCACATTCTGGGAAAAGGCGACTGCGCTCCATGCAGAGGCACATCGCCCTGCAGAATCTCCGACAGCACAATATTTCTCGCGGCATTACTACGACCTCGCCATGCTCTTCGACACCGACGAGGGAAAAGCCGCCGTCGCCGATCTTGATCTGCTGGCGCAAGTGGCACAGCACAAAACGATCTTCTTCCGTTCGGGCTGGGCCAGCTACGAAACGGCTCGGCCAGGCACACTTCGGCTGATGCCTGACGAAGAGCGGGTCAAAGACTTGCGAGCCGATTATCGGGCGATGGCGCCGATGATGTTTGACCAGACACCGCCGTCATTCGACGACATACTTAAGAAAATTGCCGAGCTTCAAGAAACGATCGACAGCTAATTCAAGGCTGCCCGTGTGGGGGGGGGGAGAATATCAGTTCGATTCGATCCATAGACTTACGCCTCATTGATGACCTCGTTGACTTCGTCCGAGGCACCGGCTTCGTGCTGGGCTTAGCAGATGGAAGAGCAAAGCGCCGCCTGATGCACTGAAGGGCAAAGATGCCAGCTCATCCAGGATCGAAGATTAAACCAAGCTTAATGACTGATAGATAACGATAAAATAGCACAATTGCCACCTGTCAATTATTCACGAGACTTCAGGAACAGGTCGATCGCGGCGCGCAATGATTCGTCAGATAGGAATTCATCGAACTCCAATGTCACCTTCCCGTTCTTGCGCTGCATCGCGACTCCGCTTTCATGGATTATGCGCCGAGAAACGGAGGCGGACGGACGCTTGCGTTTTGGAGTGGCGACCGCGGCCTTTAGGCGGGCCAGGACCTGGGCGGCGGGAACTGGATCGCCCTTCCCCGCCCGTGCAACTTCCTGAGTCATAGCTAGCTCACCCGCCACATTCATCACCGCCTCGCGGGTTTTCGGGTTGGTCAGCAACGGCTTCAATATCCGCGCGTGAAGCTCTTTCACGTCACGCAAAGATGCATACGAGGCGATGATCACGTCCGGGAGCTTCACCAGTTGAAGGTAGCGTGAGAGCCAGCCCTCGGAGACCTCCAGTCGTTCCGCCATAGCTTTTTGCCGACCGCCATAATATGCCTCCAACGCTCTCGCGTAGTCGCGAGCGCGTTCATAATCAGAAATATCCTCGCGGTCGCGGTTCTCTATGTCGGAGAGGCGGAAGGCTTCCTCGTCCGTCAGGTCGCGTACATCTACCAGATACCGGAATTGTGGGTAGTTGTTTGCACGCAGCCAACTGATAGCGAAGTGCCGACGTGCGCCACAGATGACCTCATACCCCTCGCCTGTCCGGCGGACGATAGCAGGAAATTCTTGCCGCCCCTGCGCCTTGATCGAGTTGATAAGGTCGGCGCAATTTTGGTCGTTTAACAGCGAATATTCGCGGTTGTGCCGTTCCCACATGACGCATTGCGCAGGATCTACCCAACGCAGCACCTTTTCCTCCCGTTCTCCGCTTTCGGATAGCGCATTTGAACGTTTCAAAAATCGCGCCCCTGCTTTTTCCTCGGGCACGGCAGTTGCCTCGAAGCTGTTCAGGATATCGTCTATGGCGTTGTGACGTTTGCTCATAGTAGTCCTTCCTTGCGAAGCGCCTTGTGATGGCTGGGCCAAGTCTTGCGAGTGAGAAGTTCCACCTCGCGCCCGACTGCATCCAAGTAGGCGCGACAGCGCTTGTGCGTTTCGGTTCTAGTTGCCGGTCCAGTCAATTCGTAAACCGTGGACAGGTTCGCAGTTGCGTTGTCTATCTCAGCGCTGTCCTTCAGCGTCGCTTGCAGCATATCCTGCGGGAACACCGCATCCATCATCCTTTTAATCGCAAGATGCGCAGATTTTTGATCGTTCATCTTCGAGGCAATAATTTTAACGAAATTATACTCGCGCGCGCCGCCATGTTCGGCCAGCTCCGATAAGGTCGACTCCATCATCTTCAGGAAGTGTGCTGTCGAGGCGAAATCAATATTGTTTGGCGGTGCCGGTATCAGCAGTGCGTTCGCCGCTCGCAGAACCGAAAGCGACAACATGCCAAGCGCTGGTGGCGGGTCAAGCACGATGATGTCGAACTGGTCAGCAATGCTTTCGACCCCATCCCTCAAGCGGTCGAGAATGAAAGTCGGCTCCCGCGCCATCCGGGCTGCAAACTCGTACTCCGCGTCGTAAAGCCCAAGGTTTGCGGGAATGAGCGCTATCCCCGGCCAATAAGTCGCCCGCAGGGCATAGTGGAGCGACTTTGGCCCACCATGGCGCAGAAATGGATACAGCGTATCTTCTTCTTCATCGACATCGATGTCTGGATTCATCCCGAACATCGCAGTGGTGGACGCTTGGCTGTCGCAATCTATCACGCATACACGATAGCCTTTTAGCGCAAAGAACTGTGACAAGTGACTGACGATAGTAGACTTTCCGACACCGCCTTTGAAGTTCTGAACCGCAAGGACCAACGCCGGATCATCGGATGCGCGATGCGGTAGCGTGCCGAATACGTCCCGCATCTGGTTGACCTGCCCCAATGTGTATCCCGTTCGGCGTTTCGTTTCGGGATCTTTGTCTGGTTCCTGCAAACGACCGTCACCCTCAGCGTCACGGATTGCCTTCTCGGTGCGCCCTACCATCTCCGCAGCCGTTCGGACGTTAAAGCGAAGATTGAGCTGTTTCTCATGACCTGGCGAGAAAACTCGTTCCCGCAGGCGTTGGATAACAGTGCTTGCGCGGCTGGTGAGCTGTGTCAACTCTGTCAAACTTACGGATGGAAGAACGGATGTCATGGCGCCTCACGCTACTTTACGCAGATCATGAGCCATTAGGACGGCACCGTAAAGTTCGGATATTCCGAGTTTGCAGCCAAAAAGCCGATAGTTGTGTTCATTGATGGCTTAGTTCGGATTTAAGGAGCCATTTACGGGAGCGGGGCAACCAATCTGTAAGATTTGCATATGGGTCTTGGGAGTCTTCCAACCTCATAAGCATGAAAGTAAAACGTCTCAAGTTCAGATTCATAGATTCATATTGTTCATGCAAGGCTATATGTTTGTAAAACAATGACTTTTATGTGCCCATCCTTACAGTTTGGGTGCCAATTCCTACGAATCGGGATGGCTGTTCTTACATATTGGGGCGGTATGTCATACGCATCGGGATGATTCGTATCCTTACCTTTTGGGCAGCCGCCAGTTTAGTCTCCTGTCCATAAAAAAGAGCCCTATTATCAATGTGTTGCAGTGCTGTGCTACGCTGCCCTTCAACGCAACCCTTACATTTCGGGTGCAATCCCTCCAGCTAAGCGAGAAACGGTTGAAATCTTACGTCTCTGACGATACAAAAGTAAGAGTTGGGGAGTAAGAAAATGGCCGAGAAATCCTATCGCACCGTCGAAGTCCGCCCAAATGCCGAAAGCATTATCAAACCGGGCGAACTAGTCGATCTAGTCGAGGTCACGCCGCTTACCCTTAATGACCGCCGCATCTACAACCAACTCCTGGAAAACGCATGGGACGCTATCGATAAACCAGTCAGCCACGTCATCGCCAAGTCCGCCTTGCGCGGTTCTCATAACTCCAACGACCGTATCGGTGAGAGCATCGAGCGGCTTATGTCTGCAATCGTCAAAGTCGCCGTCACCTGGGATGGTGAATCCGCTATCGAACGCGTGCAACTCTTGGGTGGCAATGTTGAGGCAAACCGCGCCGACGGGCTGCTTGAGTACGAGATCCCGTCGCGTCTGCGACGTATCATCTCCAATTCCACCGTCTTTGCTCGTCTTCAGCGTGAGGTGATGTTCGCACTATCCTCCAAGTACGCGCTTACCCTTTATGAGATGGTTCAGAAGCGCGGGAACCTTCGCTGGCGCAGTTCCGAAAAATTTGCTCTTGAAGCGTTGCGTGGCGTACTTGGCGTGCCAAAAGGCAAACTGACTTCATGGTCAAACCTGAAGCTGCGTGCAATCGATCCGGCGGTCGCTGAGGTCAACGCGCTGTCCGATTTCATGGTTGCGATCGAACCTATTAAGACAGGGCGCAGCGTAACACATGTCGAACTTCGCTGGTGGCGCAAGGATGATGACGCAGCAGGGGCTGCTGACCTTGCGCTGCAGTACTCCAAAGTTGGTCGCAAAGTGCGTGCCGAGGAGCGGGAGGGTCGGGCGCGACCAGCTTGGCTCGACACACGCGGGCAGGCCCTTCGTACTGACACCTATGAGACAGCACGAATGCGCCACCCAGGTTACGACATCTATTTCATCGAAGGCGAATGGCGTACATGGGCAAAGGGCAAACCTGAAGCCGCCAATCCCGACCGCGCCTTCCTCGCTTTTTTTCGCAAGTATGCCGAGGCCAATCCATTGTAATTGCCAATTGGCAATTATCGGAAATAGGTATTATTTACAGCTACCTACTTGTAGGATGAGCGTTATTGCTGAGCTCCAGCGAGCCTGCTGCGCAGTAGACAGGTGACTCGGGTGTAACGCGCGTTCTCGCGCAACTAATCACGTGCCACCACACCTCGTGGGCCCGTGCATCAGTGTGCAGGTGTTGAACGAGGCAATGGTAAATTGCCATCGCAAGGCTGGACTTGACTGGGATGAAACTGCCAGTTTTCTAGCTGGAGTCAGGATGCTGTGCTCGGTTGAGGACGTGACCTTGCGCACGCATGAGGTCGGTCGCGCGCTGGCTGAGCGTTACGGATTTTCGGTGTATGACGCGATGATCGTCGCCGCGGCCTTGATTGCCGGCTGCACTACACTCTGGACTGAAGACATGCATACGGGGCTGCTGGTCGAAGGACAGCTGCGGCTGGTTAATCCGTTCGCTTGATCGCTTTCTCGGACAGCATCCCCAGCTTCTTAGCCTGTGCCAGCAGCATCTTGACCGACGAGGGCTGCCACGTTGTTCGCCCGCGGGGGGTGCGCTCACGCATCGCCTCCAAGCGATCGCAGATGGCCTGGAGGGTGATCTGGGGATCAGCCCCCTTTATTGCAGCCACGATCGCCGGCAGACGGTCGTCGCCTACGCGTCGGGCGGCACGCCCGAGGACTTCTTCGGGCAGGAAGTCGTCCCGAACATAGGCCCGAACAGCCCTCAGAAGCCGCGGCTGTGTCCATTGTCGGTTCTGGGGCAGGGATGCATTGATGATCCGCAGGATATCCTCCCAGGCCATGTGTGGGCGCAGCCTGCGGACATGGGGAACCCAGTCCCCTGCGGTCTGGGCAACACGCTCCATATAGCCATCATGCCGCGCTAGGCGTACCTTGCGAAGCGCCTCCGGGTTTCGGGCACGCAGACCGGGGTTCCCGCCAATGCGGCCTTCGAGACGGGCGCTGGCCAGTCCCGCTTTGGTCCGTTCGCGTATCAATGCCCGCTCGAACTCGGCCGCCGCCCCCAGCACCTGGAGCGTGAACTTTCCCTGGGGCGATGCCGTATCGATCGGATCCTCGATCGAGCGAAAGAACGCACCCTTTGCTTCGAGCTGCTCGATGATCTCCAGCAGATGCGAGAGGGACCGGGCCAGTCGGTCGATCCGAACGACGACCAGCGTGTCTTCCTTGCGGATACCGTCCAGGACGCTCGTCAGGACGGGGCGGGCGCGATTGCCACCGGACCCATGCTCCTCCCGGATGACCGAGCAGCCTGCGGCTTTCAAAGCCTGGGCCTGCGGCAGCAGTGTCTGATCGTCTGTAGAGACGCGGGCATAGCCAATCAGCGGCATGGAGGACCATCTTCCAATATTTGAAGGCGCAAATAAACGACCGTTTGTAAACAGATGTAATGGCCCATTCTGTGATGCTGCTCCGCAAGAAGCCCGGGGTTTTCACCCTAGGTGCACATCCAGAGAGCTAACCGAGGATCATTGCGCAGACAGGCTCCACGAGGGCCGCTAGCACGGCAAATTTAAACCCTTAGGTAAAATGCAAAAGATGTGTATTCTGCATCTATGAAGACCCAAGTACCCGCTATTCCGTGTTATTTTGGCGACGCTCTTCCTGATACCGGAGAGGTCGATGAGACACCCGAGGACGACCTGTGGTTTCTGCCCGGTGCGATCGACGACGAGCCCGACGACCTGCCGCCCGGACCACGGGCTGAACCGCGTGAGATCAAGGTCATCGATGACTGGCAGACCGCAGAGGCGGCCAGTGCAGCCCGTCTTGCCCGTATTGCGGGCAGGCTCGGGGCACTGGACGATCGGCTGCGGCGCGGCCCGAAGGGCTGGCGGCACAGGCTGGCGCTGCTTGAGGCAGCCGATCTCAGCTGGTTTGTCGGTGACCGCATCGGGGCAGACCGGCTGGCACTATGGATCTCCCTGCGCCTGTCCGGCGTGCACGACGATACCGGAGCACTCGCGGGTGTCGGGTGGGCGGTTCGCCGTCTTACAGGCGGGCCAGGTCCGGAAGGGGACCTGTCCGCCTTCCTCGACCGCCGCGACCCGGAGAACATGGAGGCTGATGCGGAGCCCTTTGCGGATCGCGCAGGCGGTTGGCTTGACCTGATGGCGCATGCAACGGCTCTGCACCCGATCACCCGCGCTTGCATGGGCTTTCACCTCTGGAGCCTTGCTGGGCTTGGGCACCAGGGCGATCAGATGGAAAAGGCGGTCACAGCCGCACGGATCGCGGCCGGCGACGGCAAGGGTGCGGTCTTTGCGCCTTTGGCCATGGGCGGGGCAGGGGGGCTGCGCGCTGGCGGCCCACCCGCTGAGCGTCTGGCGCGGTGGCTCGACGGGATGGAGACGGCATGTCTGACCGCGATGCGCCATCTTGATGATATCGAGGCGTGGGCGGAGAGGGCGCAGATTGCAATGATCCCGCTGTCGGGCCGCACGACCCCGGCCTTGCGCACCGTGCTGACCGAATGGCCGCTCATCTCCGCCCCAATGGCTGAGGCCCTGACCGGCGCCAGCCGAGCAGCCGTTCAGCGCAACCTCGCGTGGATGGAGGAACAGGGTCTGATCCGGGAGATGACCGGGCAGGGGCGGTATCGGATGTGGCGCGCGGCGATTTGACGGTGGCAGGGATGTGCCTCGCCTTTCGGGCTTCCCCTCCGCTACGGGGGCGGATCTCAGTCCAGACAGAGACCCGAAACTGTGCCCTTGTGTCGCGTAGCACTTAAATGCGGCATACGAAACTCAATAAAATCAACGGAGCAGCTTTGCCATCAAAGGCGGTATCTTGCCGTTAAATTCGACATTCTTGCCATTAAAACTGACACAAGGTGCGCGGAGTTGGACGGTTGGCAGCGATGGAAGGTGATGACGAAGACTTTGGCGATGCATGGGATTAGACGCTGCCCGCTGCAGTCTACCGTATTATCGTGCGGAACAGGAGAAGACTTCCGCGAGCTGGCGCCTGAGTATTATATTTAAGGGAAACAAACGCCGCCCAATGCGTCGTGTGCCGGAATTAAGGACAACGCGACACCTACCGATGCTTCGGATGCGAAGATCTGATTTGGTGCCTCGCCCGCCGGGTCTTGCCGCTGCGGGCGGAGCAATATGATGACCAAACTGCCGCGTTCCCACCTCCAAGGACCCTTCCCTACTTTGGTCAGGTCACCCCGTCCCAGATCAGGCCTGGCATGGCGGTTTGCTATGCCCCCTGAGCACTAAACCGTATGGAACTGGAACTATCGGTTAACTTTCCTTGTCAGTGGCACGATCCGGTGCTCCGAACAGCCGTGTCCCCACACCCACAGACTCTGCCAGCACCATGGTCAGATCTTCCTGCCCAAGATCGGGCCTTGCATGGCGGCTGAGAAAACAGAACATTCCAAAGACGCTGCCATCGGCCCGCCTGACCGGCACGGACAGATGGCTGCCGATCGGGATCATCTGCGTGATCGGCAAATCAGTCGCTATGGCGTGCTGACTGGTATCGGTGATCAAGCTGGGCAGACCGCCATCCAGGATGTGTTTGCAGTAGACTTCCCTCAGATCCATGCTCTGGCTCGGGCGGATCATCGCCTCGAGGCCAGGGGCACTGACCGCTCGAAATACCGCCCGTTCCTGTACGAATTCGGAGAGATAGGCGACTTCCATCCCCAGTGTCTCGCGCACGGTATCAAGTGCATTTTGAATTGCAGCACTATCGGCCGGGCTGGCGGAGAGAGCGGACTGTGGGATGGACTCTTGTGGCATGGCGATCCTCAAGATGAGTGTTACAAGTCCATCATATGTAAGCGCGACGCGGCCCCCCTCCTGCCGCTTCTGATCTGACCGGGTCATTCTCTGTGCGCATGAGCGTTGGAGGTGTTGGTTTGGAACGAGACGGCAAAGTGGGCGTCCATTTGGACGGCCCAAGGGACGGCAGGGTTTCTCGGCTGGAGGTGATCGAGGGGCCGAGCGGGCGTCGGCGGCGCACGAAGGCGGAGCGGGCGCGGGTCGCTGCGGAGAGCCTGGTGCCGGGGGCCTCGGTAACGGATGTCGCGCGGCAGCACGGGACGACGCGCTGGCAGGTCTACGACTGGCGGAAGAAGTTGCGGACGGGGCAGCTTGTCGTGCCCGAGAGCGTGGCGGCCCTGCCGATGTTTGCAGAGTTGGTCGTCGAGGGTCCCGCAGCGGCGATGCCGGCAGAGACGGAGGTCGCCACCGGCGTGGAGATCGTTGTCGGCGATGTCGTGATCCGCGTCGGGGCCGACGCCGATGAGATCCTGCTGACCAGGTCCATCCGGGCGGCGCGGACGGCGACATCATGATGCTCGGTCAGGGAGGGCCAACAAAGGTCTATGTGGCGACGCGCCCGGTGGACTTCCGCAAGGGGATCGATGGCCTCGCGCTGGCGGTGCAGGAGATGTCCGGGCTCGATCCATTCTGTGGGGCGGTCTTCGTCTTCCGCTCGAAACGGGCGGACAGGATCAAGCTGCTGGTTTGGGATCAGACCGGAATGGTGCTCGTTCACAAGCGCCTTGAGGGAGGCAAGTTCGTCTGGCCGCAGATGCGGGACGGAGTGATGCGGATCTCCTCGGCGCAGCTGGCGGCTCTGTTCGAAGGGTTGGATTGGCGGCTGGTGCGGCCGGAACGGGCGCGGCGTCCGCTGGTCGCAGGGTGAGCGGGCGGACGCACGGGAATTCCCTGTTTTTGCTAGCCAGAACCGCGTTTGCGTGATTCACTCCGAGGCATGGATGCCGATGCCCTCAGCCGTGAGAACGCTCATCTGAAGGCCCGCCTGACCGAGGTCGAGGCGGCGCTCGTGGAGGTGCAGGAGGCCAATCGTCGGCTGGAGGGCATCCTGCGGGCATCGCAGCGCGAGCGCTTCGGCAAGAGTTCCGAGAAGCTGTCACCCGACCAATTCAATCTGCCGCTCGAGGATGCCGAACTGGCCCAAGGCGTCCTCGCGGCCGCGCAGGAGAAAGCAGAGGCCGCGCTTGCCCAAACGCGCGGGGAAGAACCTCGTAAGCCCGCGCGCAACCGCGGGCATCTGCCGGCGCACCTGCCCAGGGTCGAGCGCGTGATCGAGCCCGCCAGCATCCAATGCCCCTGCGGCTGCGGTGAGATGGCCCGGATCGGGGAAGATATATCCGAGCGGCTCGACGTAATCCCGGCGCAGTTCCAAGTGCTGGTGACGCGGCGCCCGAGATACGCCTGTCGCCGCTGTTCGCAGGTCGTGGTGCAGGCCCATGCCCCTGAGCATGTCGTCCCTGGCGGGCTGCCGACCGAACGGCTGATCGCGTGGATCATCGTCTCGAAGTTCGGCGACCACCTTCCGTTCTACCGCCAAGCGGGGATCTTCGAGCGGCAAGGTCTCCACCTCGACCGTGGAACACTCGGCAACTGGACGGGGCGCGCCTGCTTCCACCTGATGCCTGTCATCGACCACATGAAGGCTCATCTGCGCGGCGCCGACCGGATCTTCGTGGACGAGACCCGCGCGCCGGTGCTCGATCCGGGCCGGAAGGCCACCAAGAGCGGCTACTTCTGGGCCGTCGTGTCCGACGATCGCGGCCATGGCGGTGTCGGTCCGCCCATCGTGCTGTTCCACTACGCCCCCGGCCGAGGACGGGAGCATCCGCTAAAGTTCCTCGCCGGATACCGCGGCCGGTTCCTGCAATGTGACGCCTACCAGTCCTACAACGCGCTGACCGAGATCACGCGCGATGAGGGGCCGTGGCAGCTGGTCAACTGCTGGACCCATGTCCGCCGTCGCTTCGTGAAGCGCTTTGAAAGCGAGGGCTCGCCCATCGCCGAGGAGATGCTGCGCCAGATCGCATTGCTGTATCAGATCGAGAAGACCGTGCGCGGCCAGGCTCCCGCCGACCGTCTCGCCGTCCGGAGCGCCCAGGCCGCCCCGATCATCGCCGCGCTCAAGCCCTGGCTTGGAACTCAGCTGTCGCGCATCCCGCAGAAATCCCTTCTGGCCGAGGATATCCGCTATACCCTCGCGCATTGGCCCGGCCTGATCCGCTTCCTCGACGACGGCACCCTCGAGCTCGACACCAACCCGGTCGAAAACCAGATCCGTCCGATCGCGCTGACCCGCAAGAACGCCCTCTTCGCCGGCAACGAGGTCGGCGCCGAGAACTGGGCCATGCTCGCCTCGCTCGTCGCCACCTGCAAAATGGCCGGCGTGAACCCCGTCGACTATCTCGCCGACACCCTCCGCGCCATCCTCGACGGACACCCCAAATCCCGCATCGAAGACCTTATGCCCTGGCGGCACGCACAGCCGTCAAGCCTCACCGCATAGGGCCGCGACGTCGCGCTTACCATCATATGTGAAGCGCGCAACTTCATCGTACGCAAAGCATGACGCATTCTATGTATCAAAAGACACGTCGCCACGGGGGCGTATTGCGACGGATAACAAGTTTCAGGCAGCAATCTTGCGTCCCGCCATCACGCCCAAGTGCAATGCTTCATCACAGAGACATGATGAACAGGATGTGTCTGGCAGTGTCAGGCCGCCGATAAGGGGCGTAGAGGCATAGCAGATCGTCTGTTCGCATAGGGGCTCGACAGCCTTCTTCCGAAATTTGCTGAGCCCGCACTGCCAATGGGTAATTGGAATTGGCTCAGGACAGCGACCAACTCGTTGGAGTACTGCCGAAGAGTACCGGCCGTTGTAGTCTTCTGCTCTGCTACGGCGGCTTTGTGATGGGTCACGTGATCAAGGAGGGTCACGCCGGCACTGATCTCCTCCAGACCGATGAGCAACTCCCCGGAAATAGCAAAGTGACGAAAGCTACGATCTGACGCCTGCTGGTCTTCAAGGACGAGGATATCGGAACAGCTGACTGTCAGCATGGCGCCAGTTGTGGCCGGTTTTGTCGTGTGGCGGAGCTGACCCGCGACTGTTTCTACCCTGCGCGTGCAGTCGGGCTGGCGCTTGAGGCCCGCGTCGTGGCAGGGCGCACCGGTGGCAGCGTAGATCTCCTGTTCGAAGGTAGCGTCACTAAGCGTCAAATGATCGCCAATAAAGGCTAAACCCTCAGCAGAGACTTCTGGCTGCGTTGCTCACGCGGCCAGTGCAAGGGCCCCTGCGTAAGACAGGGTCAGGCTAAGCCTTTTTATCCCGCCTCAGAAGATGTTTCACCAGCGCCATAATGGCCAGCGTAAGTACCACCACCACGAGCAGCATGAACAGCCCGCATGCCAGCATCATCGTTCCCATTCCTGGACCCTCCATCATTCCCATGCACTCACTAGCTGCAGTAAAAGGCGATGCCCCACTCGCGGAATGCCTTACGCTGACACAATCGGATTTTGCGTTTTTCTATTTAATGATACGAGTTATTTTCGGGACCGCATAACGAGGGTCCTCATGATAGTCGATGATGTTGGCAAAACGACCATCGGCATCAAACAAGAACACGCCTGCAGTGTGATCCATTGTATAATCACCCTCCTCTGCGGGCACCTTTCTGTATGTGGCCCGAAATCCCTCCGCAGCCGCCTCAATCTGGGGCAGGGGGCCCGTCAGCCCCGTTATGCGGGGATCGAAATTAGACAGGTAGTCGTCGAGCACTTCCGGTGTGTCACGTTCCGGATCCACTGAAATCAGAACCGTATTCATCTGGTCCGCTTGGGGCCCGAGGGCCTCAAGCCAGCCGGAGATGTCACTGAGCGTGGTGGGGCAAATATCCGGACACCAGGTGAAACCGAAGAACACCATTGTCGGGCGACCCAGCCAGTCCTGTGGCTCGACCGTTTTTCCATTCTGATCCATCAGCGTGAATGACATGCGATCGATCGAGAGGGGCAGAACGCCCGCAGCGTCCTGTGCCCGATCACGCGTTTGCCACCAGCCAACAGACAGCATGAACACCACCGCAGCCCCCGCCATGGCAACACCGCGCAGCAGGGTTGCCGATCTCATTCGTCGGGTGATGTGCAGGTCGGCTCGCTCGCGCCGATATTCTGGACGGTGACGGGAATGGTCACCTCACCGGCATCGCGAAACGTCAGTGTCACAGGGAATGTCTCGCCCTCTTCCAGAACTTGGGTCAAATCCATCAGCATGGCGTGATAGCCCCCTGGTTCCAGCGCGACCTGACCCCCTGCGGGGACCGGAACCTCCATCGCATGGGGCATCGAGGCGATCCCGTCGGTCATGACCGTCTGGTGCAGCATGGGCATATCTGCTGCAGGTGTGGTGATGGACATCAATGCATCATCTGCCGTGCCGGAATTTCGGATGGTCAGATAGACCACGCCGGGCCGCGCTGTGCCAATGGAGGCACGGGACCAGGCCCGAGAGACCTCCAACGGACCGGTTGTCACGGTTTCGCAGGCCAGGGCAGGGCCCGCGGCGGCGATCAGGGCGAGGGTGGTAAAGATGCGTTTCATGTGGGTCACAATCTGGCTTGAAGGTCGGCGACGATTTCGGATGCGGGCGTGCCGTAGGTGAACTGGCCAAGCCAGTCTCCCTCGGGGCTGATCAGGTAAAGGCCAGGGCTGTGGGACATGGCATACCCATCAAGAGCCTCCAAATTGGCTTCGCGCTCGTAATAGATGCGAAAACTGTCCGCCGCAGCGCGGGTTTGTGCCGCATCTCCGGCAAGGCCCAGGATTGAGGGATGAAACGCCTCGGTATACTCGGCAAGACCCATTTCCCGGTCGCGCTCGGGGTCGATCGAGATGAACAGTGGCTGCACCTCGCCTGCCTGATCACCCAGATCGTCCATGACCTGAGCCACCTCGGCCAAGGTGGTCGGGCAGATATCAGGGCAGTTCGTGAACCCGAAAAATACCAGAAGATGCTTGCCCTCGAAATCGGCCGGGGTGCGCAGGCGTCCCCCCGCGTCGGGTAGGCTGAAGGTTGGACGAAACGCCGCCTGAGCGATCGGTTCGGGGCTGCGGTCGACGAGCAGAAAGGCCGCGCCCATAGCCACCAGAGCCACGGCAACAGCCGCCCAGAGAAATTTTTGAAGCGTGGTCAGCCGCATGTTGCCTGCATCCGTGATCGTTTCCCGAGGCCTAAAGCCTCTAGCCACATGAGCTTCAAGCAAGAAAGCCTGCCGTCACGCATTGGTGACACCAAAGTCAGCCCAGAACTGTCGCCAACAGGTTCACGTTCAGCACGATGATGATGACGGCGATCAGGGCGCATAGGCCGGTCAACCAGCGCGGGGATACCATCGGCCCCATCTTGGCGCGGCTGGCGGTAAACATCACCAGCGGAACAATCGCAAAAGGCAGCTGGAAGGACAGCACGACCTGACTGAGGATCAGAAGCTGACCTGTGCCTTCACTGCCATACACCAGAATTACTGCAGTTGCCGGCAGAATGGCAAAGCCTCGGGTTATCAGGCGCCGCTGCCATGGTTTAAGGCGCAGCTTGATGAAGCCTTCCATGACAATCTGGCCAGCCATGGTCGCCGTTACGGTCGAATTCAGTCCTGAACACAGCAGCGCCAGACCAAACAGCACTGGTGCAATCTCGGAACCAAGCAACGGTGCCAGCAGCAGATGCGCCTTGTCGATTTCGGTCACTTCAGTTTCCCCGACAGTGTAGAACGCAGCAGCGGCCAAAATGAGGATCGCGCAATTGATCAGCAGCGCGAACATCAGTGCGACGGTCGAATCCCAGGTGGCCAATCGCAGGGCCTCCCGTTTCGAGGGCAGATCGAGGCCATAGGCACGGGTCTGCACGATCCCGGAATGCAGATACAGGTTGTGGGGCATCACTGTCGCGCCGATGATGCCAAGCGCAAGATACAGCATGTCGGGATTGCCGATGATCTCCCGGCTTGGCGCAAACCCTGCGATCACCGCGCCCCATTCGGGGTCGGCCTGCGCGATCAGGACCGCAAAACAGGCGGTGATCGTTGCCAGCATCGCAATGATGAAGGCCTCGACCCACCGGAAGCCCTTGTTCTGAAGCCACAGGATCAGGAATACGTCAGCAGCGGTGATGAAGATCCCGATTTCGAGGGGGATTCCGAAGAGGAGATTTAAGCCGATGGCGGTACCGATCACCTCAGCCAGATCGGTGGCGATGATCGCCAGTTCGGCAAAGATCCACAGCGGAAACGACAGCCATTTTGGATAAGCGTCATGGCATGCCTGGGCCAGGTCCCGCCCCGACGCCACTGCCAGCCGCGCACATAATGACTGCAGGAGAATTGCCATGACATTGGACAACAGCGCCACGAACAGCAGCGTGTAGCCAAATGCGGCGCCGCCCGCCAACGAGGTCGCCCAGTTGCCGGGGTCCATATATCCGACGGCGACCAGGTAGCCGGGCCCGACGGAGGATAGAAAGCGCCGGAAACGCGTCGTGCCGCCGCCAACGGCGATCGTGCGGAACACTTCCGACAGGGAAGGGGTGTCGCGCTCTTGGCGCCACGCGGAACGGGACATTCGGCGCAACCTTCTTTGAAAGGAAAAGTTAGCTGTGGCTAACAATCTACCCGTTGGCTTTACCCGTCAATCGATAAGTGCGACACTTGCGAGATGACCGCAGACAATCATGCCACCGCAACCGCCAGCGATACTGTGCATCCGGACAATCGGGCAGAGGCCTTTCATGGCGTCCGTGCTGCCCGGCGCAACGAGTTGGCCGAAGACTACGTTGAACTGATCGCAGAGCTGATCCATGAACAGGGTGAAGCCCGGCCGGTGGATATCGCGGCACGATTGGGGGTGCGCGCGCCGACGGTCACCAAGGCCCTGGATCGCCTGGCCCGTGAGGGGCTGATCACCCGCGAGCGATACAGGTCCGTCTTTCTGACAGAAGAGGGACGACGACTGGCACTGGAATGCCGCCGCCGCCATGCCATTGTGCTGCGGTTCCTGATCCGCCTCGGCCTGGATGCCGAGACGGCGGAACGAGATGCCGAAGGGATCGAGCATCACGTCAGTGAGCGCACACTGGCCTTGTTCGCGGCCTACGCCGATCGGGCCTAGGCCGCCCGGTCAGGATGCCTCCACGGCACTGCGCACATCCGCAAGCAGGCTGTCCATGCTGATATCCCTCATCTGGCGACCATTGAGAAAGAAGGTCGGTGTCTGGCGTACACCGATCGCCGCGATATCGGCCGCGTCCTGATTGAGGATGCCGACGATATCGGGGGACAGACGGGCTGTCTGCGCCTTTTCCATATCCAGACCGGCCGCAGCCGCAATTTGCCATGCAAGGTCCATTCGCGGTGCGCCATGGACAGCCCATTCCGGCTGCCGTTCCAACAGCGCATCGAGGACAGGCTCGAACTTGTCCTGCATGCGCGCAGTCTCCAGGATGCGGACCGCCTCGTCGGACCCCTCGTGAAACACCGCATAGCGCATCACGACGCGGACCTGATCGGGAAACTGCTCGCGGATGTCCTGAACGACCGGATGAAAGGCGCGGCAAGCCTCACAAGATGGATCGAAGAACTCGACCAGCGTTATCGGGGCGTCTTCTGGTCCAAAGCTGGGCGCGTGACCGCGGACCAGCATGTCTGTTTCCACAGCCGGGGCAGCAGCGGCCAGAGTGTCCGCTTCGGCCTGACGATTGCGCGTCAGCACGAGCGCGCCGCCGGCAAAGGCGGCAATCCCGATGGCAGATGTTCCGATGAGCACGGTGCGGCGGTTCATGGGCGTTTTCCTTTCGACAAGATGAGGCAGGCCAGAACGGCTGCAAAGGCGGCGAATGCAAGATAGGGGATGGGCAGGCTCAGGATCGTCTGTGCCTGGTCGGTGCAGGACGGGCCGTCCTTGGTGCAAGGCGCGATGCTCTGCGGGATCAGGCCAGCATAGAGGCCGGAATGCCAGCCGGAAAGGACCAGCCCGGCCAGCGCCAGCGGCAATCCGTAGAGACGTGCCAGACCGTCACCGCGCCACAGCGAGATGGCCAGGACAGGAACCAGCGGAAACATGGCAATGCGCTGGTACCAGCACAGGGTGCAGGGCATCTGCCCCAATACCTCGCCGATGAACAGCGCGCCGAGCGTAGCCGCGAGTGCGACCAGAAAGGCAGTTGATATTGCGATATCATTCCGGGACAGGCCCCGGGGGTCAGGTGCGGTCAAAAGAGAGTTCCTTCGAGCGGGAGGGACGGAGCATGGCTGTCAGCACAAGCAAGGCGCCGAGGCTGATCGCGATGTCGGCCCCGTTAAAGGTCGGCCAGTGCCAATCACGCCAGTAGACATCCAGAAAATCGGTCACGGCACCTTGCCGCAGGCGGTCGATGATATTGCCCACAGCACCCCCCACGATCAGCGCGAGGCCTATGCCTTCGCGCCTCGTGTCCGCCCGAAAGGCCATTCCCGCAAAGATGATCGCCAGGGCACCCGTCAGGGCAACCATCAGCAAGGGACGACCTGCCATAAAGTCCGACATCATGCCGAAACTCGCCCCCTCGTTGAAACCAAGTGTCAGATTGAAGCCGGGAGCGAAGGCATGAACTTCCCCGGGAGACAAACTCCGCAGGACCGCGAGCTTGGTGATCTGATCGGCAGCCGCAGTGGCGACGATCATCGCCAGGATCAGGAGCGTCTTCATTGCAGTGACCTTTCCCGGATGCCGATCCAGCGCGGAACCGACTGGCAATAAATGTCGTAAGCAGGGCCTAGCGTCCGCCGCAATTCACGTTCTTCTGAGCGGACCTGAACAAGCGCCGAGCCTGCAAACAGCAGGACCCCAAAAATTGCCGGGATGGAGGGCACGGCCAGAGCGGTTCCGAGCAGCAACATGAGCTGACCCACAAAAACGGGGTTGCGGCTGAAACCGAACAATCCAGCCGTGACAAGTGCGCCGGTCGCCCCCTCGGCCACCCCGATCCGCCATGACGCAGCCATCGACATCTGGGCGGCAAATGCCAGCATCGCACCCAGGCTGGCCATGAACAGTCCCACCAGACCGATCCACACAGAATTCTGGAAGGACCGCAGGGGATCAAGATCGCCCATGCTCGGCATGAGACGCCATGCCAGCGACCCAAGGAGGGCCAGAGCGAACGCAGCTCGGAAGCCTAGCGCTGCAAGACGGTCGCCGCCCGTGGCGAGACGGAACAACCAGACCGGACGATGCGCCTCCCGGGCATTGATCGCAGATCCCCAGAAGAACAGGGCCAGATAGGCGCCAAGAAGAACCAGCGCTGCACTGCCCATTCCAGTCATTATCGCCTCAGCGCTTCTGTTCGGGATTGTAGCGCAAGAGGCGCAGGGCGTTCAGGGTCACCAGGACCGTCGCGCCCGTGTCAGCCAGGATCGCGATCCAAAGACCGGTCATGCCAAGGACGGTGGTGACCAGAAAAATAGCCTTTAATCCTAGAGCAATACTGACGTTCTGCCGGATATTGGCCATCGTGGCCCGCGCCAGCCGGATCTGGGCCGGAATGTCGGTAACCCTGTCGCGCAGGATGGCCGCATCAGCGGTCTCCAGTGCGACATCCGTGCCGGAACCCATCGCGACACCGATGCTGGCCTGTTTCAGGGCAGGGGCGTCATTGATGCCATCCCCGATCATCATGACGCCACCTTGAGCGTTCATGTCGCGAATGGCGGCCAGCTTGTCTTCTGGCATCATCTCGGCCTCGAACCGGATATTGAGCCCCTCGGCGATGGCGGCAGCTGTGCGTGGGTTGTCGCCGGTCAGCATGATCGAGGAGATGCTCATTTCGGCCAGCTGGCGCACAGCCTCCGCCGCATCGGGCCGCAGCTCGTCACGCATGGCGATAAGACCGAGCGGGACACCTTTGCGATAGACGGCGACGGCCGTCTTGCCCTCTTCCTCGAAGATGGTCGCCTGACGCAGGCCAAGACCATCCAGGCCATCGTTCTCCGACGCGTGCCGGGGTGAACTTACCCATGCCGAGGCATCTCCTACGGTCGCCTCGACCCCTCGTCCGGTCAAGACGCGTGCATCGCGGGCGGGCAGGGGTGTGACGCCCGCCGTTTTGGCCCTGTCCAGGATCGCCACGGCGAGGGGATGGCTCGATCCGCTCTCGACACCAGCGGCGACCTCCAGCAGCTGCGCCTCAGTCGTGGTTCCGAACGTCACCAGGTCGGTGACCTGCGGGCGTCCGTGGGTCAGGGTCCCGGTCTTGTCGAAGGCGACATGGGAAACCTTGGCCGCGGCTTCGATCACCGCGCCGCCCTTCATCAGCATTCCCCGGCGCGCGCCGGTGGACAGGCTCGATGCGATCGAGGCCGGAACCGAAATCACCAGCGCACAAGGGCAGCCGATCAGCAGGAGCGCCAGTCCACGATAGATCCAGGTATCCCATGACTGACCGAACATCAGCGGCGGGAGCACGATGACAAGCGCCGAAACCGCAACGATGGCAGGCATGTACCACCGGCTGAACCGGTCGATGAAGCGTTCCGTGGGGGCGCGGGCTTCTTCCGCCTCCTCGACCAGCCGGATGATCCGGGAAATGGTGTTGTCCTCGGCCGCTTTCGTCACGGTGACCCGCAAGACCGCTTCCGTGTTGATCGAACCGGCAAAAACATTTTCGCCCGGGCCGCGGGTCCGGGGAATGCTTTCTCCGGTCACCGGGCTTTCATCGATCCCGGACGTGCCGTCTGAAATCTCTCCGTCTGCGGGGATCCGGTCGCCGGGACGGACCAGCACCGTCTGACCGATCGTCAGGCTGGACGCGGCAACCTTCCGGGTCACGCCGTCCACCTCCAAGAGCGCCGTTTTCGGAACCAGGTTTGCCAAGGCGCGGATGCCGTCTCTTGCCTTTCCGGCCGCGACACCCTCCAGGACCTCGCCCACGGCAAAGAGAAAGACCACCAAGGCAGCCTCTTCGGCGGCATTGATGAACAACGCGCCCAAGGCTGCGATGGTCATCAATCCCTCGATCGTGAAGATCTGACCCAACCGCGCAGCGGCGAAAGCGCGACGCGCGACGGGGGCGACACCGATAAGGCAGGCCGCGACGAAGGCCCAGCTCCCGATCTGCGGGGCGATCAGCTCCATTGCCCAAGCCGCCGCCAACAGCAGTCCGGTCAGGATGACCAGCCTGCCCTTGCCAGTCTGGTACCATGCCTTGCCGCGGTCTGCAGGGTCGTCATGGACGTGACCGGGACTGCCGTGGCCGGAGTGGTCGGTCTTCGCCACAGCGGGGTGATCGGCGTGACTGTGGCCATGATGGCTCTCCGGCGCACTCCCCGGGATCACGAAATCCTTCTTTCCCGCTGCACGGGTCTGAATGCCGTATCCGAGCGCACGCACGGTCTTCTCGATCTTATCCGTGTCGGTAAGGCGTTCATCAACGGTCAGGCGCAGGCGTTCGGACATGATGCCGATCTCCACATCCCTGACGCCAGGCAAGCGGGACACCGCGCCGCGCACCTTTGTCGCGCAGGAGGCGCAATCCATTCCGGACACTGTCCAGTCGCACAGGGTCATGCCGGGTTCATTTGCGATCGTCATCATTCTCTCCTCTGCAGAAAGCAGGGCCGTTGCCATCATCGATTCGGAGGTTTACTCCCTCTAGCAGCTATAGGTTCAAGGAGAATGTTCATGCTGACGATTGGAAAGCTGGGAACGTCGACGGGGGTCAAAGTGCCAACGATCCGCTACTACGAGCAAATCGGCCTGCTGCCCGAAGCCGAGCGCAGCGCCGGTAATCAGCGCCTTTATACGCACAAGGCCCATGAACGACTGGCGTTCATCCGACACGCCCGCGAGCTTGGCTTTTCCCTCGAAGCCATCCGCGACCTTCTCAGCCTGTCCGACGATCCCGATCAGCCCTGTGCCGCAGCCGACGCAATCGCCAAAGCGCAGCTTGCCGAGGTTGAAAGCCGTCTTGCCCGCCTGACGGCCCTGAAGACCGAACTTGAGCGTATGGTGGTCCAGTGCGCGGGTGACCGGATATCCGATTGTCGGGTCATCGAGGTCTTGGGCGATCATTCGCTGTGCGTTACGAACCACCCCACGATCGACGATGCCGGTCAGTGATTAGCTGGCGATGACGGAAACGGATGCTGGGAAGTGGAGGGCTCGGATGCAGTGGGAATTAGATCAGAGCATCCGATCCCCTAACAAGACCGTGATCGAGAGGCATTTCATCTTGAACCTCTAGCTGCTTTAGGTCGCAGACACGCGCGTGTCGATGACGAGAGGCGAGATACGACATGAACCAACAAACGCTGCGACAATTCCGATGCTGACGGTCATTGCGGCCCTGATCGGCGGCGTGCGAGGGGTCCAGCGTGCGCGCGCCCTCGGCGGCACCCGACTGGACAGGGTTCAATATGCGGGTGGATACGCGATTGCTTTCGGCTTGGCCGGAACAATCATCGGTGTCTGCATCGCCCGCCTTTTCGAACTGTAGACAACCTATCGATGCTGCGTGGGGAGCCTGCTCCCCAATGCCAGACCTTATTGCCTGACGGGAAACCAGACCTGATGATCTTGCAAGCCTTGCTGACTGCCGGCGCGATTGCCGTCACGACATCATCGCACGCCGAAACCCCGGCTGAGCTAACTCACCTCACCGAGGCAGTTGCCCCCATGTCGCGACATGAGGTCGTTCCGGGAGACACGTTGGATTCGATATTGTCGCATGCTGGTATCGGCGCACCTCTCCGGACCGAGGCCGCACTGGCGATTTCAGATGTCTTCGACCTGTCGACCCTTAGCCCGGGGCAAATCCTCAGATGGAGTGTGTTTTCCGACGATCCCTCCCAACTTGCGCGTCTTTCGCTTCTGACCCAAGACGGAACGGACATCGTTCTGGATTTCACGCAACCTCTCGAAGCATCCTTGATCAAGACGGAGATCCTGCTTCGGGACCGCCGGGAAACTTTTATCCTGGACAGCTCTCTCTTTGAGGCGCTCGCCGCCCGCGATGCGCCCGAAAGTTTCGCAGTTGACCTTGCGGCGCTCCTGGCAGGCCAGATCGACTTTCGGGACCTTGAAGGAACCGAGCGCATCGCGTTGATGTGGAGCGAAAATATCCTGCCTGATGGAACAGTCGTAGGTTACCCGCAACTCGCCTATGCGCGGGTCGAAAAGAACAAGGACATCTTCGAGCTCGTGACCGGCTCGGTTGAAGAGCCCTTCATCCTGTTTCGGAATGGTGCGCAGGTCCAGCAGTCCGCGCGGCCTGTCGCGGGAGCCCGGCTGTCTTCGGTCTTCGGCAAACGCCGGCACCCCGTGCTTGGCACGCAACGAATGCACACGGGGGTCGATTACGCCGCACGGACCGGAACGCCGGTCAGCGTCACCGGCGCAGGAACGGTCGTGTTTGCAGGAACCATGCGGGGATATGGTCGGACGATCGATGTCGATCACGGCGGGGGCGTCTTGACCCGCTATGCGCATCTCTCGCGTTTTGCAGCGGGGATCGCTCCAGGTGTCGAGTTGAATGCCGGGGCCAGGATCGGTGACGTGGGCGCAACCGGTCTCGTCAGTGGACCTAACCTTCATTACGAAGTTCGCATCGACGGCAAGCCAACGGATCCGATCAAGAAAACACCGGCGCCCCGAACAGCGATCGCCAAACCGACTGACCGCGTCATGTTGACAGTAGCGCGTCTCTCCACCGGCTATTTTCTTCGCGACGACACGGGAACGGAAAGCTGATGGCACTCAAACATCCTCATCGTACGGATCGAGGGGCATAAAATGATCAAACTGACACGACGCGCCGTGATGATGGCAGCCGCAGCCAGCGGTCTGCCATCTTTATCCTGGGCTGAAAGCCGCCCTGCCATCCATGTCGTGGAGGGCAGCGGCTGCGAATGCTGCAAACAGTGGACCAATTACCTGCGGGAGAACGGCTTCCAGGTAACGAGTGAAGAGCGGTTTGGCACCTTGCTGATGCAGCACAAAATCGATCTGGGCGTACCGATCGAACTGACTTCCTGTCATACCGGCAGCGTCGATGGCTACTTCCTGGAAGGACATGTCCCTGCTGACGATATTCGGCGCTTGCTCCAAGAGCGCCCTGAAGCTCTCGGCCTGACGGTTCCAGGAATGCCATACGGCAGTCCCGGTATGGGCCCGGAAACAAAGCGCGACGCATACGATGTCCTGCTTGTTCGCCGGGACGGTACCAGTGAAGTGTTTACCCGCTATCCTGAAGCATCATAAAAAAACATCCGAGCAGGAAATAGATCGATGCCAAACTTCTCCCGGCGCCATGCCTCGCTGGCTTTGCTTGCTCTTCTCGCTGCATGTGGAAAATCCGCGCCGTCGACGACGCCGGCAAGAGGAGCGATACCACAGTTCAAACGGTACTCAGGGCCCCCTGTTACTCAGGTCGTGGTCAACAAGGCTGAGCGGCGGATGTTTCTGTTGAACGGGCAAACCGTTCTGAGATCGTATAACTTTGGCCTCGGAAACCAACCGCTCGGCCCAAAACAATTCGAGGGCGACGGAAAAACGCCCGAGGGGCTATATTACATAGACCGTTTTAATCCACGGAGCCGATATCACCTATCAGTGGGCATATCTTATCCAAATGAACAGGATAAAGCTTATGCAGCTCAATTCGGTCGAAGTGCGGGCAGCGATATCATGTTCCATGGCCGCGGCCCCGAAGGCAATGTCTTCGCACCGAAGAATCGGGACTGGACTGCAGGCTGTCTGGCATTGACTGACCAGGAAATAGAAGACGTCTATGCAATGTTGCAACCCGGAATTCCGGTTATGATCTATCCCTAGAAGCATGGACATTGGCTAGACAAAGATTCAAAAATTCATATAAAAAAAGGCGAAAGGGAAAAAATAAAAAGTTTAATATGACGGGCGGTTTATCATATTAAACTGAATTAATAACCGATATCGAGTTAAGCAAAGGAGCCTCATATATGTTAAGCAGACGACACTTCATACAAACGACCACCGCGCTTTTCTCGGCCGCAATTTCCACCCCCCTGCTTGCGGCGTCTTGGCCAACAGAGCGGCAAAAAGCTGCTTGGGATGCGCAGGTCACCCCTTCCGGATATGATGCCTTCACATCCAATCCTTGGGGATTGCACCCGCGCTTTCTCCCGCAAAGAGTGCAAGCCAATAGCGGCTTAGTGCCGGGCGACATTCACGTGGATGCTGTTGCGAAATACCTCTACCATATTGAAGCTGGTGGAACGGCAATGCGCTACGGCGTGGCCATCGGTAGGGGAGATCTATATGAACCTGGTGTCTATACGATAAAGCGAAAAGTCGAATGGCCGCACTGGACCCCGACGCAGAGTATGATTGCTCGGGAACCAGAAATCTATGGCCAGTTTGAAGGGGGCGTAGAGCCAGGCCCAAGGAATGCGCTCGGCTCTCGCGCTCTTTATCTCTACGTCGGCGAGAGAGATACGTATCTGCGCATTCATGGTACCCCGTTTCCAATAAGCATTGGGACGAGTGCGAGCTCTGGCTGTGTCCGGATGGTCATGGCACATATCAATGACCTATATCCAAATGTCGAAACAGGCTCTACCGCGTTTCTCTATTCGACAGCAGAGAGCGTGACATCCCGCAGCTAAAAGAATCTAGATTCTTTTATGTCCTCTAATTAACTTGAGGGCTGTGATTTCTGACATATAGGACTGCCTGCAGCGGTGGTGAGCGGAAGCAAGGTCGTTTCCACTTGCCCACGATGTTCGTACCAGTAGCAATTATCACTTGGAAGAAGTCTCGCTGTAGACACATCTTGCCCCGGCGCAGCAAGAGAGATCAACTCTGGGGGAAGCTCCTGCGGATTGCTCCCAGCCACGGTATTTACCGCTGTAGTTCCGCAACCCGCAGTGACCAAGACGGCTGCAAGTACAGCGTAGGATCCAATTTTCATATCACGCTCCAACAACTGGCTCATATCCAATTATTAATCTTCCACTAAATTTCAATAGACTCAAGTCCTTCACGGAATTTTTTGTGAGAAGTCTTATTTCATCTAACGCTGTATCAAGTATCCATTCGATAATCGATGGATATATAAAATATTTGGGTCAAATTGGATATCTTGAAAAGAACTTCACTGCACGCATAAGCGCCTCTTGACGGTCTGTCTGGTTCAGCAGATCAACGATCAAACGAATCTTGTAGTGTTTGATTGATATGGAAGAAAAAGCTGCCCTGGCCGGATTTGCGGCCCTGTCTCACGAAATCCGCCTGCGGATCATCCGGCTGCTGGTCTTTGCAGGTGCGAAAGGCATGGCGTCCGGGGCCATTGCCGCAGCCTTGGGCGATGCCAGCCCATCGCTCGTTTCCTTCCACCTCAAAGAGCTGGAAAGCGCAGGCTTGGTCGAAAACTGGCGTGACGGGAAATCCATCATCTACAGCGCCAAATTCCCTGCGCTTTCGGATCTGGTCGCTTTTCTGATGCACGATTGCTGCGAGGGCCATTGCGCATGGTGCGACCAGGCCATCGCTCTTTTCGCCAAGTGCAGCGGACGTCCCACAAACGCGAACTGTGACATTTGACATGCGCAAGCTTCTTGGATTCGTCGAAAACAATCTGCTGTTCATGGCGGTTGCCACCACAGCTTTCGGACTTGCCGTGCCCTCTATCGGGATAGGGCTTGAGGCGGGGATCAGCCCCCTTCTGGCGCTCCTGATGTTGGTCATTAGCCTGACCTTCGACGCGGCGGCCGTTCGGATCGTTTTCCGCAAGCCGAGCCGTCAGATTTGGGCTCTGGGTCTGGTCTATGGGCCAATGTCGCTGGCAGGCTGGCTGACCGGGCGCATCTTCTTCGGCAGCGGGCACCTTGCGGCGGGACAGACGTTGGTCGGCATGCTCCCGACTGACGTATCCGCACCCCTCCTGGTGCTGCTGGCACGCGGCAATGTCGCCTTGGCTGCTGTCCTGAATGCCGTGAACACGGCCTTGTCCCCGTTCATCATCCCATTCCTGTTTCTGTGGCTGACAGGCATCGAGCTGACCGTTCCTGTTGGCGCCGTGGTTCTGGAGCTGGTGCTGGTTGTGGTGGTGCCGACCGTCGTCGGCGTCTGGCTGCGGACCAAGTTTCTGAAGCAGGTATCGCGGTTCGACTATGCGTGGCCTGGGCTGGGGTCCGTATTGTATCTGGTTCTTCTGCTGGCCGTGATCGGGCCGAATTCAGCGACGATCCTTGGCTACGGCTGGTACGCGCTGGTGATCGCTCTGGCAGCTTTGGCACTGAACCTGATCGGCTATGCTGTCGGCATGATTGCCAAGCTGTTCGCGGAGGATCGCGCGGAGCTGATCGCCTATCTGTTCACCACGAGCAAAAAGGAATTCAGCATCGCGGCTGCATTCGTTGCAGCATCGGGTCTTCCTTCTGAAATCGCGGTGCCCGCTGCTTTCTTTGCAGTGATCCAGATGATCACGTCACCGATTGCGGCAAAGATGATGGCGTCAGAGCGTGAAAGCCTGTTGGGGGTCTGAGATAGACCAATGATCCACCGAAGGCGGCAGGGTCAACTTCGACCTCCATACCCATAGTGGCGACGAGTCCATCGACTACGAGCGCGGCAGTAGCGCGACTAATGGCGAGGGCAACATCGAAGCGCCCTTTGATGGTGGTAGCGTCTGGTTCTGCGAAATCGCGATAGCACGTCGATCAACATGACCATCAACGTATGCAGCGATTAAAGCGCCATCGTCGAAACTTATTGAGCCTCGGGTAGCCATTCGTAGGCGAATGGCTTCCTTTTCCCTTCTGCAGTCTCTGCTGCCCTGCACGTGAAGAAAGCCGAAATGCTGGTAGCAACATCTTACTGAGACGGTAACATTCATGCGCGAACCTCTGGAAATCCATTGATGTGGAACTTTGACCTCAATAGACATCACTCATGATCCGCGTGCTGCGCCAGCTTGCTATGATCTTCATCGTGACCTTGGTCTCGATGGGAGTTACTGCATCCGCTGGAAATGCTTCGATGGATCTGAAATGCGACATGATGCTGACAGCGGCCTCTGCCGATAGCTCGGAGGATCATTCGCAGCACCGTGCTGGTGACCCTTCAGACCATTCTCTTCAGAATATCGTCATTGTCGAAGATCATATCCATGACGAAGACACTTCCTCCGAAGAGCAAGGATCGCACTGCAAGGCCCATGCGTGCCCTATAACCGCGTTTTTGGCTTCCAGCGACATTGCCCAGGCTTTTCTGTTCAGCCACGCCCTTTATGCCTTGCGCACGGCCCCACTGGTAGACCTGACCTTCTCAGAAAGACTGCGCCGCCCTCCGCGGGTCTGATCCGAACGCTGGCTGCCGTGGTCTGAGCGACTGCGGCCTTCATTATTCTGATCCATAAGCGGAAACGTTTCATGAAACTCGTGTTTGCAGTTGCGATGCCGCTGCTTGCGGTGGCCTGTGCGCCGTTGCCCCCTGTGGATACGTCCGCCGGGCTTGTGGGCGTCGACGATGCTACGTCGCCGGTCTCAACCCTGAAGGCTGGTCCTGCCGTCACCTATCGAAGTCGCAGAGCCGGAAATGCTCGATGACCTGAGCGAGGGGCAGAACGTTCGTTTTGCTGTCGACCGGGTCGCGGGAACCCTGACCATCACTGAACTTCTGGAATGATCCGGAAAATCGAACATCGGAGAATGACAATGATCTCGTACAAAGCTCTTATCGTTGCGGCTGTCGCTGCAAGCAGTCTCGCAACGCCGCTTTTTGCCCAGGATGCTGATTTCCAGATGCCTGAGCAATGCGCCATGGCAGCACCGGCCGGAGAAATGCCCGCCACTGGTGAAATGCCTGCAGGAGACGCCCCTGTCGCCGGAATGCCCGCTGGCGATATGCCGATGGGAGGAATGCCCCAAGGCTCTGCCCATCACGGCAACAATGCAGGCGGCATGGGCGCCATGATGGGTATGGGCGGCATGGATATGGAGACCATGCCCGAACATGTTCAGGAAAACATGCGCCGCATGATGGTCACCATGCCCGCCATGCACGACGGCATGATGAATGAGAATGCCGACGTGGCCTTTGCCTGCGGGATGATTGCCCACCATCAGGGCGCCATCGACATGGCGGAAGTGCTTCTGGAGCATGGCGAGGACGATCAGATGCGGACCCTGGCGCAAGAGATCATCGACGCCCAAGTCGGTGAGATCGAGCAGATGACTACCTGGTTGGCTGAAAACGCCAACTGAGCCCACTTTGAGCCGCGCGGCATTGCCCGCGCGGCTTTCTCTCGGACATTCCTAGGATGACATCCTCAGAAGGGGACCGTGCAGCTTTTGACCTTCCCATGATAGGAAGCCCCATATATGTCTTATAGACAACACGGAGCTAAGCCCATGAACATCGGAGACGCGTCTTATCGTTCGGGCGTATCGGCCAAGATGATCCGCTACTACGAGCAGATCGGGCTGATCCCCGCAGCCGCGCGCACGGCTTCAGGGTATCGCGATTATGCCGATGCCGACGTCCACATGCTGCGGTTCATCGCGCGGGCGCGGGATCTTGGTTTTCCGATCAGTGAGATCACCGAACTGCTGGATCTGTGGCGTAACACTGACCGGCGCAGCGCTGACGTGAAGGCTCTGGCGCAAGCTCGGGCTCAGGACTTACGGCAGAAGATCATGCACCTGAAGGAGATGGCCGATACCTTGGAGGAACTGGCCCGATGTTGTGCAGGTGACGATCGCCCGGACTGCCCCATCCTGCAGAACCTGGAGACGCGGGCAGATCCGACGCAGGCCAACCGCAAACGGCGGATGCAAAAGCCAATGACGATCAAGGAAAGGCTTATATCATGATCAACAGACGTCTTTTTATCGGAACGCTGGCAGCGGCTCTGGCACCGGCAAGCGCTGTCCTGAGCGCCTTACCCATGCCTGAAAGCACCCTGATTGCAGTGGTTCGATCACCCGCCTGTGGCTGCTGCGGCGCGTGGATCGATCATTTGCGCGACGCCGGATTCACGGTCGAGGAAACCCTCTCGGATGACGTCGACGCATTCAAGGATCAGCATCCTTTGCCTCAGCCTCTTCGGTCCTGTCACACTGCTCTTGTCGATGGCTATGTCCTTGAGGGCCACGTTCCGGGAGACGCGATCCGCACCCTTCTGGATCAGAAGCCTGATGCGTTTGGTTTGGCGGTTCCCGGAATGCCGATCGGGTCGCCCGGCATGGAGATGGGCGATCAGACCGAACCGTTCGATGTCATCCTCTGGAACGCATCGGGCACTGACGTCTTTGCGCGATATTGAAGGTTGTCATGGCACAGCCTGCGTCGGGACGTGGCCGATCTGGAGACGAAATCTGATCTCAAAACCGGATCGCCTGCCGATCTGAGCGGGCAGGCCACTGCCCCCCGATCAGGTCGTTGATCACATCAGTGTTCCATGCGCTTGCACAGGATCACTCGGTGTCAGGCCCTTCCTTGCGGAAGGGCCTTTCGTCTGCCGTTCCTTATGCCGGTGCGAAACCAGCATCCGTCAGCACTGCGACCAACTGCTCACGCGACGCGGTCGAAGTGACATCGACCGTGTGCGTTGCAGGATCAGCTTTCACATCTGCTGCCGGATCGACGGACTGGATGGCCTTGGTGACGCCGCGCGCACAACCGCCACAGGTCATGGTTTCAATGTGGAACTGCATGAGGACCTCCTTTGAACATTGATCTCATCAGGCTCGAGATAGGGTTTCCAATGCTGGTAAGGTCAATGACAGAGCGCGCGATTGTATTCCGGCCTTCACGCTTGACCTTCCCATGATGGGAATGCCCATCTGTAAAAGCGGAACAAGCTTTAGAAGGTGATCCGTCATGAACATCAGCAGCAGCGACATGAAACCCGACCTGCATTCGACAGTCGTCTTGGACATAGAGGGCATGACCTGCGCGTCCTGTGTCGGACGAGTAGAGCGGGCGCTGAAGGCGGTACCGCGGGTCGAGACGGCATCCGTGAACCTCGCCACGGAACGGGCAGAGATCGCTGGTCTAAATCTGGACCGGTCAGCGCTGGTCAGGGCGGTCGAGACCGTCGGCTATGATGTCCGCTCACCCGCAATCGATCTGGCTATCGAGGGGATGACCTGTGCGTCCTGCGTGTCCCGGGTGGAACGCGCGCTGAAATCCGTGCCGGGCGTGACCGAGGCCACGGTCAACCTGGCCACCGAACGGGCCCATATCACTGGTCAGGCGGATGCCGCAGCCCTGATCCGCGCGATCGATAGCGCCGGCTATGACGCGCGGATCGCTGTCTCGGCCTCTGCGGTGTCGGATGAAGTCGCGGACCGGAAGGCAGCCGAGGAGGCAGCCTTGAAGCGCGACCTGTGGATCGCCGCGGCGCTGACGTTGCCCGTCTTCCTGCTTGAGATGGGCTCGCACCTGTTCACATGGGTGCATATGGCGGTGATGAACACCATCGGCATGCAGAACAGCTGGTATCTGCAGTTCGCCCTGACCACAGCAGTGCTGCTCGGCCCCGGGCGACGGTTCTACACCAAGGGCTTTCCCGCATTGGCCCGGCTGGCTCCGGACATGAACAGCCTGGTCGCGGTTGGCACTTCGGCAGCCTATGGCTATTCTCTGGTTGCCACCTTTGTTCCTGCCCTGCTGCCCGCAGGCACGGTGAATGTCTATTACGAGGCGGCGGCGGTCATCGTCACCCTGATCCTGCTTGGCCGGTATCTGGAGGCCCGCGCCAAGGGCCGGACCTCCGAGGCGATCAAGCGGCTTGTCGGCCTGCAGGCCAAGACGGCCCGGGTGGTCCGCGCCGACATCGTGATTGAAGTGCCGATTGCCGAAGTGCGGCCGGGCGATATCGTTGAGGTCCGCCCGGGCGAGCGGGTACCTGTCGACGGCGACGTGACGGACGGCGCCAGCTGGATCGACGAGAGCATGATCTCGGGTGAACCCGTCCCGGTCGAAAAGACCATCGGCAGCACCGTCACCGGCGGCACCATCAACCAGACCGGCGCCTTCACCTTTCGCGCCACTGCTGTCGGCGACGCCACCATGCTGGCCCAGATCATCCGCATGGTCGAGGCCGCTCAGGGCGGCAAGCTGCCGATCCAGGCGCTGGTGGACCGGGTGACGATGTGGTTCGTGCCGGCCGTGATGGCCTTGGCGACGCTGACCTTTGCCGTCTGGCTGATCGTCGGCCCCGATCCTGCACTGACCTTTGGGCTCGTAAATGCCGTGGCGGTGCTGATCATCGCCTGCCCCTGCGCGATGGGCCTTGCGACACCGACCTCGATCATGGTCGGCACCGGGCGGGGCGCAGAGCTGGGGATTCTGTTCCGGAAGGGAGAGGCGTTGCAGGCCCTTCAGGAGGTTCGCGTCGTGGCCTTCGACAAGACCGGAACGCTGACCGAAGGTCGCCCCCAGCTGACCGACCTGAACCTCGCCCCCGGTTTCGATCGCGCCTCCGTGCTTGCGGCTGTTGCCGCCGTGGAGGCAAAGTCCGAACATCCGATCGCGCGCGCCATCGTTGCGGCAGCGGCCGAAGAGGGTCTGACATTGCCGCATGTGTCCGGGTTCACGTCGCAGACCGGCTATGGCGTCCAGGCGCAGGCGGGAACCCAAACGGTCGACATCGGCGCCGATCGCTTCATGACGAAGCTCGGTCTAGATGTAGCACTTTTCGCCGACGTCGCAGCGCAGTTGGCCGAAGAGGGTAAGTCCCCGCTCTATGCGGCCATCGATGGCCGTCTGGCAGCGATCCTGGCCGTGGCCGACCCGATCAAGAAGACGGCGCCGCAGGCCATCCGTGCCTTGCACGCGCTTGGCCTGAAGGTCGCGATGATCACCGGCGACAACGCCCGCACGGCGCAGGCCATCGCGCGCCAACTGGGCATCGATGAGGTCGTGGCCGAGGTGCTGCCCGACGGAAAGGTGGCCGCGGTCAAACGGCTGCAGGCACTTGGCCGGGTCGCTTATGTCGGCGATGGCATCAACGACGCCCCGGCCCTGGCCGAGGCTGATGTCGGTCTTGCCGTCGGCACGGGCACCGATATTGCGATCGAGGCCGCGGATGTGGTGCTGATGACCCGTCGTCTGACCGCCGTGTCGGACGCGATCGCGCTCTCTAAGGCCACGATGCGCAATATCCGGCAGAACCTGTTCTGGGCGTTCGCCTATAACGCCGCCCTGATCCCGGTGGCAGCAGGCGTGTTGTGGCCGGCCTTTGGCGTTCTTTTGTCACCAGTCTTTGCGGCCGGGGCCATGGCGCTGTCGTCCGTCTTTGTCCTTGGAAATGCCCTTCGGCTGAAGCGTTATTCACCTGGAGTGTTGCATGAAGTCTGAAAACCTCTAAAGAGCGGGGCCTTCCAGAGGCCCGGTTCTTTGCCAATATGATCCGCAGCTATGGGCGACCCCCCTGATCTTGCAGGGCGGTCGCCCCCGGCATGTGTTGGAAGGATGCCGTGCCGGGATACTCGCTAATTTCATGACATCGGCTTACAAAGATGATGTTAGATCAGAAGCCCATGCGGGCATTCTCATTCCAACGCGCCTTCATCCTAATGGATTTCAACAACATGATATTTTTCATCTTTCCCCAGAAGCATCCCCGAAATTTGTGGATAACTTCGTACCATCCAACAGCCTTCGATCCTAAGAGTCGTTTTAGTTAATAATCGTAATCAAGCTTGCTGAGTCGGCATGAACAGAGCGGAAAAGTTACATAATAAAGCTTATAAAATTTCTTGGTGACGCGGGGGGACGCGCTATCCTGAAATGCGACTTTCTGTGCTCAACAATGGCTTGAGCCATGAAAGGATCATAGAATGAAGGTTCGGTTCTCTCACCTTTCCCTTTCCGAGCGCCGCAAGATCGAGCGCTGGCGGCAGATGAAGCTGAGCCCTGACGAGATGGCGCGCAGGCTTGGCCGGCACCGCTCGACGATCTTCCGCGAGCTGCGGCGCAATCACTTCCATGACGGCGAGATCCCGAAGCTCAGCGGCTATTGGTGCGTCGTAGCGCAAAGCTATTCGGATGGACGACGGACCCGGCAGCGCAAGCTGGTGCGTGATCCCGGGCTCCGTGACCAAGTCGAGCGCTGCCTGAGGTCCGGCTGGACCCCCGAGCAGATCGCCGGCCGTATGCGTTATGAGAAGGCCCCGCGCCGGGTCTGCCAGGAGACGATCTATCAGCACATCTATTCCGAGGACGGTCGTCGAGGTGAGCTGTGGCGCCACCTGCCCTCTGGCCGCCGGCGCCGTCGRGGCTACCGGCTTCGCAAGCGCCCGCCACCGAGATTTGCGCCTGAACTCAGCATCTTGTTCCGCCCGGACATCATTGCGCATCGCAAGCAGTTCGGTCACTGGGAGGCTGACCTGGTGCTGTTCCGGCAGAAGTACGGGCCGGCCAATGTCACCACCATGATCGAGCGCACAAGTCGCTTCCTGGTCGCGTTGAAGAACACCGAAAAGCGCACCAAGCCGATCATGGCGCAGATCGCCCAAGCATTGACGCCCCTGCCCCGGCATGCCTGCCGATCGATCACCTTTGACCGTGGTTCCGAGTTCATCGATTGGCCGCATCTGCAGGCGGAGGTGGGCGCCCAAACCTGGTTCTGCGAGGCGCAGTCACCGTGGCAGAAAGGCGCCGTCGAGAACGCCAACAAGCGTCTCAGACGATGGCTTTGCCGCGACACCGATCCGAACACCCTTTCCCAGGAGGAGCTCCGTCAGCTCTGCGCGGGCCTCAATGCCACGCCGCGCAAGTGCCTCGGCTTCCGAACGCCTGCCGAGGTGTTCAAGGCTAACATACTCGGACGCGGCTACAGACGGGAGAAACTATCCCGGCAACCGAAGTCGCATTTGGGCTAGCGCGTCCACGGGGGGGTCTATTCTGAAATGCGACAAGCCATGATTTATTGGTGTTTTCAGATCGAGGATCTCCCCCGTGATGTCGCATCTCAGGGGGCATCCGCATTCATCTGGCCACGCCCCGTCTGCGCGGATTGCTGGCGCTGACCATGGCCGCCGCGGCGGCGGCCATGGTCCTGGTCAACTCGGTCATGCTGGTGCGGGGTACGCTTGATAACCTACAGCCTCGTGTCTGGATAAGCACGAATGAGGTATGAGCATGATACATTTTGATAAGGCAGATAGGCCAGTCGCCTGATACGCCCATTGCGGCGACTGAACATCCGGCCCAACACTTTAATTCAGGCCAGAGTGGCGGGGTATCCTGCTGCGGCCAGTGCCACTTGAAGGTTGTCCGGCTTAGCCCGGCTTTCCAAAGCGATCGTTCGTAACGCCATGTCGAACTCGATCTGTGCCTCGGGGTCGATTGCATGGATGGTCTTTTGCACCGTTGCCTTGCAGTGGCCGCAGCTCATGTTGGGAATATTGAATGTCGTCATTTGTTTTTCCTTTTTGCTTTCTTACAGATCCACCCGCCGCAGGCGGAGGGCGTTGGTAATAACCGAAACGGAGGACAGGCTCATCGCCGCAGCTGCGATCATCGGTGACAGCAAAGTCCCGGTGATGGGGTAAAGCAGACCTGCCGCAATTGGCACGCCAAGCGCATTGTATGCGAAGGCGAAGAACAGGTTCTGCTTGATGTTGCGCAATGTCGCCCGCGCCAGCTTGCGTGCCCGGACGATGCCCATCAGGTCACCACCCAGAAGGGTTATCCCGGCGCTTTCCATGGCCACGTCCGCGCCCGTGCCCATGGCGATGCCGACATCGGCAGCGGCCAGTGCGGGCGCGTCGTTCACCCCGTCTCCCGCCATGGCGATCTTGTGTCCCTCGCGGCGCAACTGGTCGATCAGGTCTTTTTTGGCTTCCGGAAGGACACCTGCGCGGACTTCGTCGATGCCGAGCTTGCTCGCCACAGCCTGTGCCGTGCGCTCGTTGTCACCCGTCGCCATGATGACGCGCAGCCCCTGTGCGTGGAGTTCGCGGATCGCTTGCGCGGTACTTTCCTTGATTGGGTCGGCGACCGCCACGATGCCGGCCAGGGCACCATCGACAGCGATGAACATTGCCGTCTTGCCCTCGGCGCGCAGGGTATTGGCCTTCGCCTCGGCCGTGCCCGTGTCTAGTCCCATCTCCTGCATCATCGCCGCGTTGCCGAGCGCCACTACCCGTCCGCCAACCGTGCCGCGCACGCCTTTGCCGGTGACGGCTTCAAAATCCACTGCCTCTTGTCGCCCCGCGCCCTGCGCTTCGGCGCCTTCGACGATCGCTTCGGCCAGCGGGTGTTCCGAGCCGCGCTCGAGCGCTGCCGCCAGGGACAGCAAGTCCGCTTCGGTCCTGTCCCCCAGCACCACGGTATCCGTCAGCTTTGGCTTGCCCATGGTCAGCGTGCCGGTCTTGTCGACAATCAGGGTATCGACCCCCGCCATCCGCTCCAGCGCTTCGGCATCCTTGATCAGCACACCCGCCTGTGCGCCCCGCCCCGCCGCGGTGGTGATCGATATCGGCGTGGCCAGCCCAAGGGCGCATGGGCAGGCAATGATCAGGACTGACACGGCCGAGGCAATGGCAAAGACCAGCGAGGGCTCGGGGCCGAAAATTAGCCACACGAGGAAGGCTAAGATTGCGATACCGACCACCGTTGGCACGAACACTGCCGAGACCCGATCGGCCATCCCCTGGATCGGGGCACGGGACCGCCGCGCGTTCGAGACCATCGCCACGATCTGCGCAAGAACCGTGTCGGCGCCGACCTTGCCCGCTTCGATCACGAGGCTGCCGTTCTTGTTGATCGTGGCCCCGGTCACTGCATCGCCTGAACTTTTCTCCACCGGCATCGACTCGCCGGTCAGCATGCTCTCGTCCAGGGATGAGCGGCCCTCGATCACTATGCCGTCCACCGGCACCGCATCGCCCGGGCGCACGCGGAGCCGGTCACCTTCCATGATGTTTTCCAAAGGCGCGTCATATTCCGAGCCATCCGGCAGGATACGCCGCGCGGTCTTTGGTGCGAGATCGAGCAGCGCTCGAATAGCATCCCCAGTGCGTTCTCGTGCCCGCAATTCCAGAACCTGACCCACGAAGACCAAAGCCACGATCACCACGGCCGCCTCGTAGTAGGTGCCGACACCATGACCCATTCGGTAGGCATCGGGAAATACGCCGGGCAGGAAAGTCGCGACGAGCGAATAGAGATAGGCCGCGCCCACGCCAAGACTGATCAACGTCCACATGTTCGGTGATCGGTTTACAAGCGAGTCCCAGCCTCGCTTGAAGAAAGGCAAGGCGGCCCAGAGGATAATAGGCGTCGCCAGAACGAATTCGAGATAGCTCGCGATTTGGTGGCCAATCCAGTCCCGCACCGGCAGAGCGACCAGTTCACCCATTGTCAGGATGACCAGTGGCACTGCGGCGGCGGCTGAAATCCACATGCGCCGAGTGAAGTCGGTCAGTTCCTCGCTCGGCTCGTCCGAGGGCAGCATCGGTTCGAGCGCCATGCCGCAGATCGGACAGTCGCCGGGCACATCGCGGACAATCTCCGGGTGCATCGGACAGGTATACTGAGCGTTGGCCGGAGCAGCCTTCTTTTTTCCAGCTGCGCGGCCAGAGGCGTAGAACCAAGGATCTGCCTTGAACCTGGCCTTGCATTTCTCCGAGCAGAAATGAAACGTCTTGTCTCCAAACACCGCTCGACGTCCGTCAGGCTTGACCGCAACCGTCATCCCGCAGACCGGGTCCTTTGCCGTCTCGGTCCCCGCAGGGATGTCTGGCGACGCGTGATGATGATCGTGATCCATGTCCTGCCAACTTTCTACTGATTTTCTTCCATCTAAGATGCCCGGCGAGTGACACCCTCATTTGAGTGCTTCAGTTAGCCTCGACGCGGCGAGTGCCTGCGGGAGCGTCGCCATTCGCCTCGATATCGGCGATGTACCTTTTCATTTCTGCGATCTCGTTGCGCTGCGCCTCGATGATCGCGTCAGCAAGGTCCCGGACCCTTGGATCGGAAATATCCGCGCGCTCACTGGTCAGGATGGCGATGGAATGGTGAGGGATCATTGCCTTCATCCAAGCAAGATCCTCGACCGTCTCCTGGCTTCGCACCAGCCAGAGGGACAGAACGAATGCCAAGCCGGCGCCCACGAAGATCGCAATGTTTTTCTTCCGATCGGAATACATGCCCAACATGAAGGCGAGCATGATGACCGCCATGACCGATCCCATGTAAATCGCCATCCACATGCGGGTCTGCGAAAACGCGATATGATCAATCGAGTAGGTATTGAGATACATCAGTCCATACATGACGATGGTGGAGGTCGCGATCATCGCGATAAAGCGGCCATATCCCATGATATGTCTCCGTTTCTATTTTAGGTTTCTCTTGAAGCCGGAACATTGAGGCTGTGCCTCATGGTCGGAATGATCCATTTTCATCTTCGGCTGCAGGCACAGTAGAACTTTTTGCCTGCAGCCGTTTGCGCTGCAAAGCGCGGCTCTCTATCGAATAGCGTGCTCAATGCCCGAGCATCGTAACCTTGATCAGCATCCAGACGGCCATGGCGATCATCATCAGGTTCTCGGTCAGCGAGACGAAGCCCAAAGGCACGTTGCTGTCGCCACCCACGCAGGCACATTTAATTTCGCGCTTGTCGATGTAGACCGCCTTGTAGACGGACACTGCACCGATCGTGCCAATGAATAGCGCCACTGGGATCGACAGCCACATCAGCGCGCCCGCGACCATCAGCACCCCTGCCAAGCCTTCAGCGAAGGGATAGACATAGCCGTAGCGTACCCATTTTTGCGCCAGCAGGTCATAGTTCAGGAACATCGTGGCGAAGCTGTCCACGTCCTTCAGCTTTTGCAGGGCAAGCAGACACATCGCGAAGGCGACGAACCATTCCGCTGCGGCAACGGTGATCAGCTGCCCGAACGCGGCCCAACTGGTAGCGAATCCCATCGCGGCCGCCATGGCGAACAAAGCGATCACCGGCCGATAGGTCGTCGCACTCTTGTCAGGCACGGTCTTGCCGAAATGCCGCCGCAGATCGTCGTAGCCCCCGATCCGCTGGCCACCGATGAAGGTCTGCGGAGTGGTTTGGACGCCATGTTGCTCCTTGAAGGCATCGACCTCGGAGCGGGTCGTCAGGTGGCGGTCCTCGACGCGGTAGCCTTGACGCTTGAGCAAGTCGAGCGATTTGAGCCCGTAGGGGCACATATGCTTCGTCATGACCATCCTGTGGAGGGTGGCGGCTCTAGACGCTGCGTTTGCCATTGGATGTCCTCAATATCTTGCAAAGACGTTTGTGCCGGTGCCGGTCCAGAGAATGACCTCGAACGGCTCGCTCTGATCGCCCATCTCCATGCCGGGCGAGCCGATCGGCATTCCCGGAACCGCCAGGCCAAGGGCATCTGGCCTTTGATCCAACAGGGCGTGGATCGCGTCTGCCGGAACATGACCTTCGATCACATAGCCCTCGACAAGAGCGGTGTGGCAGGACCTGAGAGGCTGGGGCACGGCATGCTGATCCTTGAAGGCATCGACATCATCCGAAAGGGTTTCCTCGACCGTGAACCCGCTTTCCCGCAGGTGATCGATCCACGCGCCACAGCAGCCGCAATCTGGAGAGCGGACGACCGAGATGAGGGTTTTTTCCGACGCGGGTGATGCGCCCAGCACAACACCTGACGGGGCAAGAACCGCTGCCAGTGTTCCGATGAAAATGCGCCTGTTGATCACGATCTGATCCTTTCCTGGATAGAGGTACTGTCTTTGGTGCGATACTTGCGGTTGCCTTGCGCCGGGGTTGTCTGCACGGCCAACTCCTGCAGGATGGGACAATCCGGGCGCTCGTTTCCGGCACAGGTTCGGGCCAGCTCCTCCAGCGTGCCGGCCATGTCCTGGAGATGAGCAATTTTCTGGCGAAGATCCTCGGCCCGCGCCTGTGCCAAGGCTTTTACATCCGCGCTGCGCCGGTCCTTGTTTCGCCACAGGTCCAGCAACTCGGTGATCCCTGCGATCGAGAAGCCCAGATCCCGCGCGCGCGCAATGAACCGGAGCATATGGACGTCAGCATCCGCATAATCGCGATACCCTGCCGGTGTCCGCTCTGCCCGCGGGATCAGTCCGATCTGCTCGTAATACCGGATCATCTTTGCCGTGACGCCGGACTGCGTGGAGGCCTCTCCGATATTCATGACTGTTGCTCCGTCGCGTGTTCGGGACAGATATGAGGCTTCCCATCATGGCAAGGTCAAGGGACGTAGCGGATTTTTCTACCGTGTTGGAGAGCGATCAGTCATATCGAGGACAACGCGCTGATCGCTTATAGATGGAGAAGAAAGCCGCGCGAGCGACGCCGCGCGGCTCATAGCGGGCTCAGTTGGCGTTTTCAGCCAGCCAGGTGGTCATCTGCTCGATCTCGACGACCTGAGCATCGATGATCTCCTGCGCCAGGGTGCGCATCTGCTCGTCCTCGCCATGTTCAAGAAGCACTTCTGCCATGTCGATGGCACCCTGGTGGTGGGCAATCATCCCGCAAGCGAAGGCCACATCTGCATTCTCATTCATCATGCCGTCGTGCATGGCGGGCATGGTGACCATCATGCGGCGCATGTTTTCCTGAACATGCTCTGGCATGGTTTCCATATCCATGCCCCCCATGCCCATCATGGCGCCCATGCCGCCGGATTGGCTGCCATGCCCCATTGACGAGCCGTGCATTCCAGCAGCGGGCATATCACCTGCAGGCATTCCGGCGGGCGGCATATCGCTGGCGGGCATGTCGTTTGCAGGTGAGGCCATGGCGCATTGCTCAGGCATCTGGAATTCAGTGTCCTGAGCAAAAAGCGGCGACGCAAGGCTGCTCGAGGCGACAGCCGCAATGATAAGAGCTTTGAAAGAGATCATTTTCATTCTCCGATGTTCGATTTTCCGGATCATTCCAGAATTTCAGTGATGGTCAGCTTTCCCTTCACCCGGTCGACGGCAAAACGGATGTTCTGCCCTTCGCTCAGATCATCGAGCATTTCCGGATCTGCGACCTGGAAGACCATCTTCATGGCCGGCATATCCAGGTTCTTCAGCTCCTCATGGTCGACCGTCACCTTGCTCCACTGGGTGTCGATCTTGGTGACGGTCCCATTGGTGATGTGCGTGTCGGCCAGTGCGGCTCCCGATGTCAGGATCAACGCCGCTGCGGTCAAATGGATCAGTTTCATGGTCAGGTCCTCGCGGTTCAGGATTCGGTGACGTTCAAGGGGCCGTGCATACCGGACTCGTAGTGGCCCAGCATCAGGCAGGCGAATTCGTATTCGCCGGCGTTCTCGAAGGTCCAAAGGATCTCGCCGGTCTCGCCGGGCTGAAGACGGACCGCATTCGGATCGTCATGTTCCATCTCGGGGAACCGCGCCATCAGCTCCTTGTGCTTGGCATTGGCATCCACCGTGTCCATGACAAACTCATGATCCAGTTCACCAGCGTTGGTGATGACCAGGCGGACAGTCTCCCCCGACACGAACGACAGCTCCGCAGGCTCAAAGATCATCGTGCCCTCGTCGGTTTCCCGCATGGTGACTTCGATGGTCTTCATGTCACCGTCAGAGGCGTCTGCAGGCGCGCCCATGGCGTATTCATCGGTCGTGTCTCGGAAGTGGTAGAAATTGTCTGGCGGCGTAATCTCCGGGTGAACCAACACCCACCCAACCGGCGGCGGCAACCGCCAGGGAGATCACGCCATGAAGCAGAATACCGATAGCTCGTCCTTTTCGCCGCTGCCCGACGCAGGCGGGTATGATCCGATCGAGGATCGCCTGCGGGCGAATGTCCGGGCCACCATTGAAGCCATGTTCGAAGAGGAACTTGCCGCCTTTCTTGGTCGGCTTCGTTACGGCCGCGGCAATGAGCGGGCCAGGGGCTACCGCCACGGGCACCGCGATCGGCAGCTGACCGGCACATTCGGCACCGAGACGGTGCGGGTTCCTCGTGCTCGGATCGAGAACGAAGCCGGCAAGATCACCGAATGGCGATCGAAGGCACTGCCCCGCTACAGGCGGCTGACGAAGAAGGCCGAGGCCCTGATCGCGGCGGTCTACCTGGCCGGCACCAACACGCGCCGGGTCAAGCGGGCGCTGTTCGGACTGTTCGAGGGGGCGGTGAGCAAGGACGTGGTCAGCCGGGCCTGGCGCAAGGTGAAGGTCGACTGGGACGCCTGGTCCACCCGCGACCTGGCCGAGGAGGATATCGTGCGGCTCATCCTCGACGGCACCGTCATCAAGACCCGGCTGGACCGCAAGGCCACCAACATCTCGGTGCTGGCGGCGATCGGCATCCGCCGCGACGGACAAAAGGTGCTCCTCTCGATCAGGAACATGGGCGGCGAAAGCACGGCTGCCTGGGGCAGCTTCCTTGCCGACCTGGACGCGCGGGGCCTCAGGCGGCCCGAGTTCGTAATCGTTGACGGCGCCCCCGGCCTTGAAGCCGCGCTTGTGGCGCTCTGGGGCGGGGACCTGCCCATCCAGCGCTGCACGGTTCACAAGCACCGCAACCTGCTTGGCCACGCGCCCAAGCGCCTGCATGACGAGCTGAGCGAAGACTACCGCGACATGATCTACGCCGACAGCGCCGCCGAGATCGAGACGCGCCGCAAGGCCTTCCTCCGCAAGTGGAAGCTCAAGTGCCGGGCCGTGGCCGATAGCCTTGAGGAGGCCGGCGATCGCCTCTTCAGCTTCACCCGCCTCGATCCGTCGCAATGGAAATCCGCACGGACCACCAACGCCATTGAGCGTCTGAACGAGGAGTTCCGCCGCCGCATCAAGACCCAGACCGTGCTGCCCTGCGCTGAAACCGTGCCGATGCTGCTCTGGGCGCTCCTGGCGTCAGGGCAGATCCAGATGCGAAAAGTCGATGGCTGGGAAACCCTTTCTCAGCCTCTCGTGCCGATGTCTCTTGACCTCGCGGCCTGACCGGAGCCAACGTTACATGCTCGGAGCGCGCTGCTCGCCAATTTCCACCACATTCGCGACACGACCGCATCATGGCGATGAAAAATTGATTGTCTGGCATGGGCTTCACGGTCCTGTGCCAATTTTGATCCATATCCGGCCCTGCGGGTCGGGGAAGGCAACACCCGCTGCCCGGCGGGAAGCACCCTGTTGAACAAGGAAGTCAATGCCATGCCGATCAGTCTTGCCGCCGCTGCACAGACCTACCGCGAAGCCGCGCGCGATGCGGTGCGCCGCCATTCGACCTTCCACCTGGTACAGGCGGCGCTGCTGGTCGTCGCGGGGATCGTCGCCATCGTCTTCCCGGCCTTTTCTTCGGCTGCTGCCGTCGTGGTGTTCGGCTGGCTGCTGATCGCCAGCGGCATCATTCAGGCCATCGGCCTGATCAGCGCACGCCATGCGCCGAACTTCTGGCTGCAGATCATCTCGGCCATACTTGGTGTGTTGCTGGGCATTCTGCTCTTGCGCAACATCGCGCAGGGGATGCTGCTGCTGTCGCTTCTGCTGATCATCTTCTTCATGATCGAGGGGATGTCGAAGGTTGTCTTCGCATTGACGATCCGTCCCTTGCCCAACTGGCTTTGGGTTTTTGCCAGCGGGGTGCTCTCGGTCGTGCTGTCGCTTGTGCTTTTTGCCGCGATGCCGGTCACTGCGCTGTGGCTGATCGGGCTGATGCTGGGGCTCGACCTCATCGCCATTGGCGCGGCCCTTGGTGCGATGGCGTGGAGGCTTCGCGGGCAAGCGGTGCCCGCCGCCTGATCCCCTAGGGCGCCCGGCTTCGGGCGCCATTTTCTTGCAATGAATTGACTGAAAGGCGCCGAAATGGCCAGCAACCCGAAATCGCAGACGCGAAAAACCCTTCCCATCGACCTCGCCTTGCAGGGGGGCGGTTCGCATGGGGCGTTTACATGGGGCGTTCTGGACCGCATCCTCGAGGAAGACTGGTTCGAGATCGATGGCATTTCCGGCACCTCGGCCGGCGCCATGAACGCGGCAATCCTGGCGGCCGGCATGGCCACCGGCGGGCGGCAGACCGCGCGTGAGATGCTGACCGCCTTCTGGCGCCGGACGGCCGATGCCGCGCGCTTCAGCCCGTTCAAGCGCGGGCCGCTGGAGGTCCTGACGGGCAAATGGACGCTGGACAACTCGCCCGCCTTCATCGCCATGGATCTGATGGCGCGGCTGATCTCGCCCTATTCGCTGGGTGGGGCGGCAGGGAACCCGCTGCGCGACATCCTGACAGACCTGATCGATTTCGACGCGCTGGCGACCGGGCCGGTCAAGCTGTTCATCACGGCAACCAATGTGCACACCGGGCAAGGCAGGGTGTTCCGCAAGCATGAGGTGACGGCCGATGTGCTGCTCGCCTCGGCCTGCCTGCCATCGATGTTCCAGGCCATCGAGATCGACGGCGTGCCCTATTGGGACGGCGGCTATGCGGGCAACCCGACGATGACGCCGCTCGTGCGTGAATGTGAAAGCCTCGATACCGTTCTGGTGCAGATCAACCCGGTCGAGCGGCGCGAGACGCCGCGCACCGCGCGCGAGATCGCAAGCCGCCTGAACGAGATCTCTTTCAACGCCCAGCTACTGAAAGAGTTGCGGATGATGGCGCTGCTGCGCCGTGTCATCGACCCCGGCAATGGCGAGGCGCGGTACTGGAAAGAGATGCGCCTGCATCGCATCACCTCGGACATCATGGTGGACCTTGGACATTCCTCGAAGCTGAATGCCGAATGGGACTTCCTGAAGATGCTCTTCGACGAAGGGCGCCGCGCCGCCGAGGATTTCGGCCGCACCCATATTCAGGACATCGGGGTGCGTTCGACCTTCGATATCGACGCGCTGGCGGACGAGCTCTGACATGCTGGGTCTGCTGGGTATTCTGTTGGGCCTTGCCCTGATCATGGTGCTTGCGTTCCGCAGTTGGACAATCCTGCTGCTGGCGCCTTTGGCTGCTGCGGTGGCGGCGCTTTTTTCCGGTCAGCCGATGCTGGCGCACTGGACGCAGACCTTCATGCCTGCGGCGGCGGGGTTTGTGGCGCAGTTCTTTCCGCTTTTCCTGCTGGGCGCATTGTTCGGCAAGCTGATGGACGACAGCGGATCGGTTTCAGCGATCGCCGATTACATGACGCGCCGGCTCGGCCCCTCGCGGGCGATCCTTGCCGTGGTGGCTGCGGGCGCGATGGTCACCTATGGCGGTGTCAGCCTGTTTGTGGCGTTCTTCGTTCTGGCGCCAATGGGGCAGGCGCTGTTCAAGGCGGGAAGCGTGCCGCGCAGGCTGCTTCCGGCGGCACTCGCGCTTGGAACCTCGACCTTCACCATGTCGGCCATGCCGGGAACGCCTGCGATCCAGAACGCGATTCCGATGCCGTTCTTTGGTACCACCCCCTTTGCCGCACCTGGGCTTGGCATCATAGCCAGCATCATCATGGCGGCCATCGGCCTGGGCTGGCTTTCCTTCCGCGAACGTCAGGCCAAGGCGCGGGGCGAGGGTTATGGCGCGGCCGAAAAAGGCTCCGCCGTCTCGCGCGAGCTGGCCAGCACCGCACGCGAGTTTGACCCTGCCGAGATCAGCCGCGCCGGATCCTGGGGCGGGCGGCCACCGATCGGCCTGGCCATTCTGCCGCTGGTTCTGGTTGTCGTGGTCAACCTGATCCTGACGCAGTTCGTGCTGCCCAGCATGGATTTCGATTTCCTCTCGCAGCCCGCATGGGGCGAAACCACCCTGTCGGCTGTCGGCGGGGTCTGGTCGGTGGCGCTTGCGCTTCTGGTCGCCTGCATCGTGCTGGTTGCCATGAACCGGCGCCGCTTTCGCAATCTGCGCGAAAGCATCGACTCGGGCGCGACGGCCGCAGTACTTCCGATCATGAGCGTGGCAAGCCTTGTGGGGTTCGGCGCGGTCGTGGCGGCCCTGCCTGCGTTCGAGATGGTGCGGGACTGGGTTCTGGGCATCGGAGGCGGGCCGCTCGTGTCACTGGCGGTAGCGACGAACATCCTTGCCGCGTTGACCGGATCGGCTTCGGGCGGGATGACCATTGCGCTGCAGGCCCTTGGCCCCACCTTCATGCAGATCGCGTCAGACACAGGGCTGGACCCTGCGCTGATGCACCGGGTGGCCGTGATCGCCTCGGGTACGCTGGACAGCTTGCCGCATAATGGCGCGGTGGTCACGATGCTTGCGGTCTGTGGCTGCACGCATCGCGAAAGCTATCTGGACATCGTCATGGCCGCCATTGTCAGCGCGCTTGTTGCCCTTGTGGCCGTGATCGTGCTTGGCACAGCCTTCGGTTCCTTCTAACCCGATAGGGACAGAGCTTCGGGATCGTCATGACACAGCCCACGCCGACCGCCGCACCACCGGCCCTTTTGAACATCACGCTGGGCGTCATGCTGGCGCTGATGCTGGGGTGGTTCTTCCACATCGCCTCGGGCGTTCTGGTGCCAATGGTGCTGGGGCTGATGATCTCTTATGTGATCATGGCCACCCGCATGGGTTCCCGCCGCCAGAGTGACAGAAGGAGAAAAGGCAAGAACAGTAACCAGCATCAACGATTTCATCGCTTTTCCTTTATGTTGCTCGATAGGGTCAGTTCAGCCCAACCGCCTGCCGCCTCGCGGCGTCAGGATGGTCTCGGGGCTGTAGTTGCTGGCATGTTCGGGCAACTCGCCCGTCCATTCCCATGCCTGCGTACCGGGGGGGTTCTCGAACCAGCCCGGATCGGAATAATCGTCAGGGGCGATGCCTTCGCGCACCTTCATGACAGAGAACATGCCGCCCATCTCCAGCGGACCATGCGGACCCCAGCCTGCCATCATCGGGATGGTGTTTTCGGGAATCTCCATGGACATCTCGCCCATGTCACCCATACCTGCTGTTCCCATCGACATGTATCCGGGCTGGTGCCGGCGAACCATGTCGGTGACGCGGGTCTTGTTGGCGCCGATGATCGTGGGCAGTTCGTGACCCATAGCGTTCATGGTGTGGTGTGACTTGTGGCAGTGGAACGCCCAGTCCCCTTCATGAACGGCATCGAATTCGTAGGCACGCATCGCGCCTACCGGAATATCGATGCTGACCTCAGGCCAGCGGGCCTCCGGCCGGACCCATCCTCCATCCGTGCAGGTCACCTCGAAATCATAGCCGTGCATGTGGATGGGGTGATTGGTCATTGTCAGATTGCCGACACGCACCCGGACACGGTCGCCTTTGCTGGCGACAAGCGGGTCAATGTCCGGGAAAATGCGGCTGTTGAAGGTCCACAGGTTGAAGTTCGTCATCTCGGCAACGCGCGGGATATAGGTCCCGGGGTCGATGTCATAGGCGGCCAACAAAATCCCGAAATCCCGATCCACTGGCATGAAGGCCGGGTCGCGGGGATGCACGATGAACAGCCCCATCATGCCCATGGCCATCTGGACCATCTCATCGGCGTGGGGATGGTACATGAAGGTCCCCGATTTCACGAGATCGAACTCGTACACGAACGTCTTGCCCGACGGGATGCCGGGATGGCTAAGGCCGGACACGCCGTCCATTCCGGAAGGCAGGATCATGCCGTGCCAGTGAACAGACGTATGCTCAGGCAGGCGGTTGGTCACATAAATGCGGACCCGCTCGCCCTCGACCGCCTCGATCGTTGGACCAGTGGACTGGCCGTTATAGCCCCACAGGCGCGCGACCATCCCGTCTGCCATGATCCGTTCGACCGGCTCCGCGACGAGGTGGAATTCCTTGACGTTGCCATTCATCCGATAGGGCAGTGACCAGCCGTTCAACGTGACGATCGGGTTATACTCGATCCCGGTCGTCGGGCGCGGTGGCACCTGAGTATAGGGACTATCGGTACGAGCCGCTTCGGGCAGATCGCGAAACCGCGTCTCTGCCTGGCCCATGTTGACGGTCAGGGCGGCGGCCCCTGCGCCGATGCCCGCACCCATCAATTGCCTGCGATTCATCATTCTTTCTCTCCGTTTTCAGTTGCGCCACCCCAGATCGCGGCGGTGGCGTCAGCCTCGGCGAGCCAATACTCTCGCTTCGCTTCGGCGGCACTGAGTTGAGATTCCAGCCCTTCGCGGGCGTCGTTCAGCAGTTCGAACGTAGAGGTCAGCATGCCGTTGTAGCTGAGCAGCGCCTGCTCATCGATTTCCCGGCGCAGGGGCAGGACCTGGTCGCGCCAGTGCAGGGCGATCTGATGCTTGCCCGTGACGGCCGTGTAGGCCGACCGCGCCTCGGACCTGGCATTGATTGCCGTTTGCGCCAGGCTGTTGGCTGAACGCAGGTATTCCAGCTTTCCTCGCCGGGAAATCAGGCCGCTGGTGTCGTAAACCGGAATGCTGAAGGCAACATCGACGATAGGAGAGCGTTCGTTGTCGCGCCCTTCCCGCTCGATTTCGACGCCCGCCACGACCTCCGCATCGGACAGCATTCGAGTCTGGCCGCTCAGTTTGTAGCGCGCAGCCACAGCTTCCAGCTCCAGGCGACCCGCAGCGAGGTCGACGCGGTTTTCCAACGCCATCCGTTCGATATTGGCGCGGTTCGGCGCGCTGCGCGGCAGTGCCGGCAGGCTGTCGGGAACATAGAAATCAGTATCGGTGCCCCACAGGCCTAGCAGTCGAACTAGTTTTTCCTTCGCCAGTTGCGCCTCCAGCCTTGCCTCAGCCTGTTCGGCGGCCAGCTCGGCGGTGAACACATGCTCCCGTGCCTGATCGGCACGGCTCAGCGCTCCCGTTTCGCCAAGTTGTGCTGCCAGCTCGGATGCCGCGTCTGCGGCGCCTTGGGCGCGCCCGACAAGTCCGGCGGCCTCGAACGCACCGACGGCCTCGATCCAGGTCCGGCGGGTTTCATGCGCCAGCGCCAGGGTCTCGCCCGCGGCAGCCAGCTGCGCCTGCCGGAACTCCAGATCAGCGGCCCGTGTGCGGGATTTCTTCGTGACCAAGTCCAGAATGGACGATGCCACCGTGCCTTCCACCGACCGGGTGACATCACCACTGACCAGCCCGGACACGGAGATACCGACGCTCGGCACCGGCCCGAGGGCCGTCTCCCACAGGTCCGCCGCGGACAGCCCCAGGTCGGCGTAACTGGCCTGCAGGCCGGGGTTGTTCAGAAGTGCCACCTGAACCGCCTGTTCGGCGCTGATCGTCTTTCCCTGAACGATGGCGCGAACGCGTTGCGCATGGGCCTGCCGTTCAGCCGGGGACTGAAGCCATGCCGCCTCTGCCCCGGTTGCCTGCCGGGAGATCCCTGCAACAGTCGCGAACCCTGCCCTCTCGTCGCGGGCTTTGCTCATCGTCGCCGTATCTGCGCAGGCCGTCAGCAACAGCAGTGCGCCCATCGAAAGTCCCAATGCCGTTTTCATTCGACACCCGGGCCTTGCGCATTGTTCAGATCGATCCAGTTTCCCGGTTCCTGAACGGCGCGGCTTCGATAGGTGACGGCGGGACCGGCCTGCAGGGTCGAAACCGGCGACGCGGTATCGGCGACGCTTACAAGTCCGACAGATGTATCCAGAGGAGGCAGAGGCGCGCAGGCCACCGCAAGCAGCGGCATCGCAGCCGCGAACACGAACTTCATGTGAGGATTCCGCTTTCTGATCAGAAGGATGATCGCCGCAGCCTGTCAGGCTGCAGCTTGCAACGCTTGGATCAGTCCCGCGGAGGGCGGCGCAGTCCTTCGGAGACGGTTAACTCCACCAGCGGGGCGGTGCGGACGGCATCCAGTGTCTTGCTGAGCAGAAAAGCCTGGGCAACTTCGCTTGAGGTCAGGAACGCGGTCGCCGGGCAGGCATGGGCTTTGCAGTGCGAGCCATGTCCCTCGGAGGATGTATCTTCGTCATGCACATGGTCTTGAACCAGCACCGCTTGTTCATGGACATGGTCGGAACCCCCTGCCCCGGAGTGCTGGCCATGTCCGTCTGGTGCCTCGACTGATGCCGCTGTCAGCATCATCTCGCACTTCAGATCCATCGAGGCGTTGCCAGCAGACACGGTGATGCCCATCGTGACCAGGGTCACGACGAAGAGCATAGTCAGCTGGCGCAGCATGTGGATCATGAGTGATGTCCATTGGGGTCAAAGTTCTACATCAATGGATTTCGAGACGCTTACGCACGAATGTTACCGCCTCGGCAGGATGTTGCTGCCTCGCGAAATGCTGCTGCAGATACCGCGGAGTGCAGGTGCAGTTGCTGCAGATCGAACGTGGTTATTCAGAGCCCTACGCATAAAGCATCACCGGTACACCCGGCTGGAGCATTGCGTAGACATCCTCGATTTCCTGATCGGTCAGGGCAAGGCACCCAGCTGTCCAATCCCGGTTGCGTGGTGCAAGGGCGTTCCCCTCCGGGCCTCGCCCGTGGAACATGATGTCGCTCCCGGCACTACGACCAAACTGTGCGGCGTAAGCCTTGTCCTGTTCGTTGGGGTAGGAAATGCCGACAGACAGGTGATACCTGCTGCGCGGGTTGAAGCGGTCGATGAAATACAGCCCCTCGGGCGTCTTTCCGTCGCCTTCGAACTGCTTGTGACCGACCGGCTGGTTGCCCAGCCCAAAATCATAGGACCGCAATACAGTCTGGCCGTTCAGCAGGTGCATCCGGCGTTGGCCCTTGTAGACAGCCACCTGTGTTACCGGCGGGCCGGAGTATCGCTTGAACTGCGGTGCAGGGGCCAAGCTGGGCCCTGATGAGCCGCATGCAGCAAGGGATGCGAGCATAGCCAACGACGCATGTCGGCGATTAAAGGTCATCATAGAGAACGCTCCTTGGAGATCATGCTTCAGGCCGGCGCAGCGGCGTATCGGTTAAAAATTGTGTGGCTTCCGTCCTTGAGCACGAGCAGGACATCATAAGCCTCACGGCGGCTTTCCGGGCCCATTCCGGGGCTGCCATAGGGCATGCCCGGAACGGCCAGTCCAAGGGCGTCAGGGCGCTCTTGAAGCAGTTTGCGGATATCGGTGGCTGGAACATGTCCTTCCACAAAATAGCCCTCGACCGAGCCAGTGTGACAGGACGTCATGTCGATGGGAACGCCGAGATCGATCTTGTGCTGCATGAGAAGCGTGCCGAAACGTTCCTCGCTTGTGACCTGAAAGCCGGCATTCTGAAGGTGCTTTGTCCATTGCTTACAGCATTCGCACCCCCTGCCCTCCACGACATGAATGGCGGTGGAAACGACAGGCAGCTGCCCAAATGCAGGCAGTGCGGTTAGGGCGGCGGCGGCACATAACACGAAGCGACGGGTGATGAGGTTCAACGCCGATCCTCCCAGAAAAGGCGGCCAGGGGCCGCCGACGAGCCTGAAGATTTTGATGCGATCATTCGTTCGGACCCTCACGGTCGGAGACCTCGGCCTGATACTCGGATTGGCGCATGGGCCATGTGCTTTTGATGTAGGCCAGGGTGGCACGGATTTCTGCATCCGTCAGAATGCCATCAAAGGCCGGCATGTCGCTTTCATAGCCGGGCACGACACCACCGACCCCCAGCTTGGTCAGTGTGAAAAGCTGACTGTCTGAATGGTGCCATGTATGCCCTGTTTCGTCATGGGGCGGTGCCGGCATCCGCCCGCTCTCCAGCGTACGTTTCCAGTCTGGCTGTCCTTCCATATCCGGGCCGTGGCATGACGCGCAATTTTGCGCGTAGAGTTCTTTTCCTTGCTCGATCTCTTGTGCCGTGACGGGGACGCCCAGAAAAGCCACTTCAGCCCTTTCGGACCGATTGACCTGGGCGAAAGCTGCCGCGGTCGCTACACCGGCAAATGACAGGCCGGCGAGCATCATGGTACGCACTCTCATGCCGGTCCCCGAAGGTACTTGAGAAGGGCGGCTATGCCCAGGACCAGGATCGCCAGGACGAGAACCGCAAAGAGTCCGCAGCCCAGCATCATCATGGTCGCCATGGGGCTATTCATCATTGTCATGCCATTGCCCTCCACAGAGGGTGGTCAAGCCATTCTTCGCAAGCGGCATTGACCGCAGAAATCTCAGGGGAAAACTGAGTGTGTAAAGCTGCATGCAAACTTTGCTGCATAGGACACCTGACTATCTGGATTTGAAACGGGACTGCCGATTTGAATGGATTCAACAGTCCTGGCGGCGAGCAAGCTCAAGGGCACAAAACCTTGTGCGCAAGCGTCGCCAGCCGCGGCGGCAGTCAAATCAGATGAATGGGCGTGGGGGGCTTCGTAGCGGCAGCCAATTCAGGTCACTGAACATGACATCGGCAACCTGCCGCCTCAGGAGACGCCGAACCTGTCTGAGATCAGAGGTCTGGAATTCAGGAACCGTGACGAAGCCCCCCGCTGCACAGATCAGATTGCAGCCCGCCGTTCCAACTTCACCCCTGTCGCTGCAATCCAGGCATTCGGACAAGCCGGGATGTGCCATTGCCATCATGCCGTCATCGGGCGTTGAGGCGGCAGTCGCCAGCGCGGGCATCATCGATCCAACCGCAAATACGGTGAAGGCGACAAGAAAGAGAGCCCGTAGACAGTTCTTCATGACTATCGAGTTAGCGGCATGCTGCAAAGAAATCCACGACAAGATGATCGCATTGCCGTGACCGCAACAGGTTGGATCTGACCGGGACACTGCCGCTTATCCGGCACCCGCCCTCGTCATTCGACCGATTGCTTATCAGGGCCACATCTGCGCGGCATGAAGCACACGCAGGATCGTCACGACAGACGGCGTCTCAGCATAGATGACAATGTAGTTCGGGCGAACAACTAACTCACGTGTCCCTTGAACGCGTCCTGATCGGCACCGCTTGGGATGCATTGGAAGTTGCGCAACCTTTCCCTGAATTTCCTCCATCAGAGCAAAAGCGGCATCAGGATTATCATCTGAGATATAGTCGACAATTGCCATAAGGTCAGCGACCGCGAAGGCTTTCCATTCGAGTTCAGGCACCCCGTTTGCCGTCGATCAATGCCCGGGCGTCACGCATGAGCTGGTCATGTGGAACGCCAGGCCGGGCGTCTGTCAGCGCTTCCTGCACCTTCGCCCGGAACCAGCTATCATAGCTTTCAGGATTTGCAGTCAGACCGGCCGGCAGACCCCCTTCAGCCGCCACACGGGTCAGCAGGATACGGACTGCGTCTGATAGGGTCAGGCCTACATCTGCCAGTGCGCTACTGGCCTGTGCCTTGAGATGATCGTCCACACGGACATGCAGCATCGAGGTATGGGTGGGCATTCAATCCTCCTTTGTATCTCATATGAGATACACAATGACATAGGAGGATCAAGACTTGTTTGGCTTCATCTGGCTCAGCAGTGTAGAATGGAGCTTCAAGAATAAGGCGCAAGACACTGTAGTGTTTAACGTTATCGCATTATCCCCGATATTACCCCCGAAAATTGTGGATAAGTGCTCACCGTCCGGCGGCTGCGTGATGATTGCTGAGGTTAAGGTCAACCAAGGTGCGTCAGCACAGGTGGTCAGGACAAGGGACCGAGAGGTTAAAGCGCTGTCAGAAAAACGTGCGGTTTCATTGCGACCCACGTGCACACCGCTAGTGGATCACTGGAGTGCCAAAAAAAGCCGTTGCGCAGATTAAAGCAACTCTGCAGGTCGACCCCATGCTTTTTTGCCGACAGCAAGGTGGCTCAGGAAGCATACAGCGCTCAGATCTAAGCGCCCGTTCATGCTGTGGCGAGCACTAGCGGCTGCTCTGGGCTTTTCACGTCGATACATGTGCGCCGCGCTGGCGTCAGCTATGCGGGACCTTCCCGCCGTTCGCCGCACCTGCAGCATCACCACCACTATGAACACAGAAAACGCTCCAAAGGACAGAAAGCGGACCTTGGCTGTGGCGAAATTGCTAAATCGCGCAGCGAACAAGTTTCGACATGCTGTGTTGCGCTTACCGATTGGCCCACTATCTTGTGGTTATGACGTTTAGAATTCTCTCGCTTTCAGGAGGCGGATACAAAGGCCTCTATACGGCTCAGTTCCTTGCAGGGCTTGAGGCGGAAAGTGGTGGCGTTCCATTGCATCGACGTTTTGACCTGATTGCAGGGACATCCATTGGTGGTGTCCTTGCCCTCGCAATATCATCAGGAAAAACAACAATGCAGGATGTTGTCGAAGCGATGTCGACGCATGGGACGGACATCTTCGGAACGAAAGAACCGCCCACATCTAAGCTTGGCGTCTTTTTCGACCTAATCGCTCACCGCGCTAAGCCGAGATACAGCGCAACACCACTGCGGGACCTCATCTGCAAACTTGTTGGCAATGACACCTACATCGGCGACTTAAAGCAGAAGACTATCGTTCCCGCCGTCAACGTGACGAAGGGCAGTCCGCAGGTATTTAAAACCCCGCATCACGAAAGCTTTCAAAGAGACTGGAAGTTGCCGCTCGTGGATGTCGCCCTTGCGACTTCCGCAGCCCCAACATTTTTTCCTTTGCATGCGGTCGGAAATGAGCGCTTCGCGGACGGTGGTGTTTACGCCAACAGTCCTGATGAACTTGCGGTGCATGAAGCGCAGCATTTTCTCGGAAAGAATTTTGGGGAACTGGAAATTCTAAGTGTCGGGACTACAACTGCTAAGTTTAGTTTTCCCGCAAAACTTGCGAGTAACATGGGATATAAAGACTGGCTCACGGACCAGCGGCTGATTTCGGTAATGATTGCAGCTCAACAGATGAATACCGATTTCATGATGAGGCATCGGTTTGGTGAAAAATACTTCAGGGTAGATTCTTTCCCCTCCTCTGCCCAGCTTCCTGAAATGCGTTTGGACAATGCGAGTGCAAATGCAAGTAGTGACCTAAAGGGTCTGGCGGAGGCTTCTTTGCGGGATCACCTCCCTGGCCTGAGAGCGGCGGGATTTTTTGATTACGAGGCCGGGGAGGAAGATTTTTTGAAGAAGGCTGAACTCGCGGATTTCTTCCGTAATTTAAGAGGTGAGCATGGGTATCGCGGCCAAGCTATTTTATAACCCCGAGGATCGGGCGAATACGCTTTCATATCGCGTTCGACCTTCCGATGAGCAAATTCGCCAACAGCAAGAACGTTGGAACGACCTTGCAGATGTGCTCAAGGAAGGCTTGCGCGTTTCCTATGGCAAACCGGTTTCATCTTGGCTGCAGGGTTCTTATAAGTTTGGCACTCAAATCCGTCCCGCTCGCATGGGCGAAGAATTCGACATCGATTTGGGCGTCTACATTGAATGGGAGGGAAGCGCAGAGTCGGGTGACGTGGAGCCGTTGGAGCTCAAGGACAAAGTGCAGTCTATACTCGCGGACTACGCTAATGAACCCGCTAACGATGCAACAGGAACATCTGATCCTAAGTCACGTTGCAACCGAATATGTTTCATTGGCGATTTCCATATTGACGTTCCCAGCTACCATTTGGATCGCACTAGAGATTCGCGCGACTTGGCAACAGAGAATAACGAGTGGGAGAATAGTGATCCCAAAGCCATTTATCTGTGGTGGAAAGATCAATTCGAGGGAGAGGATCGCCACAGGGCGCGGAGATTGGCACGCTACTTAAAAATGTGGGCCGCTCTGACATTCGAAAGTTCGTCTCGTCCATCTTCAATTCTTCTAACCGTGCTGGTCGCGCACGCGTTGAAGTCGATTGATACCCAAGAGATTTCGGGTGACGACGAATTCTTCCGCACAGTTGTTGATGAGATCGAGAGACGACTTCGCAGCTCACTCATCGTGCGCAATCCAGCAAATATCCGTGAGAACCTCAATCGACTATCGTATGATGACTGTACTGTGTTCATTGGCAAACTTGCAGAGCTCTTGAGCATCGCAGATCGCGCACTGGGTGCAGCTGATGAGTTTCAGAGTGCGGATATATGGACTGAAGCTTTCAGGCACTTCTTCCCGTTTCCGAAAGAAGATAAGGACGCTGTCGCCAAGGCGGCAGACTCCGGGCGATATGTGATTGCGGTTGCTCGCTATGATCCTGACGTGCGGGTCGTTGCCATTTCGGGAAAACGGCGGTGGGATGGTTTCAACGGTTTGGGGCCGATCCCGAAAGGTTGCGATATCCGATTTGAAGTAGTTAACTCCCAAAGCCTCCCGGAAGGTTCGACGGTCTATTGGACTGTTCGAAACGAGGGTGCGGAGGCGGAGGCGACAAACGATATGGGGCATGTCGCCGGAACTGGTTTGACCAATAGTGAGAACAGTGCCTACAGGGGAAGCCATTTTGTAGACGTTGTCGTGAAGCTGAACGGCAGGATAATCGGACGGCGAAGGGTGATTGTTAGGATTTCCGGACTGGGTATCCCAAAGCGAAACTCTGCAAGGCCAGCGTGGACAGCTCTGCGTTAGCGCCAGACGACAACAACGGGAATATTGCGCCTGTAGCAAATGGCAACCTCGACGGGCCTCATTGCAGCATTATGAGTGACCATCGAATGTCAGCTAAGGGCTGGAGGCTCACGCTGCACCTGCATTCGCTGCGGCCAGCTTGAATGTCGCTGATGGGCTCTTCGTGTCGATAGTTTTGCGCCGCGCTGGCGGCGGCTATGAGACAATCTGCCTTTCAGCTCGTCACACGCCCAGCACCAATTTTGCTGCAATGGCCCACATGACGATCGCGATGATCGCTTCCAAGATACGCCAGGCAGACGGCTTGGCGAAGGTCGGGCGTAGCCATGCCGAGCCGTAGCCGAGCGAGAAGAAGAACAGGAAAGACCCCGACACCGCACCTGCTGCAAACGATCCCGTCTCACCGACAAAACGTGTTGAGATTGTGCCAAGCAGCACCACCGTGTCGAGATAGACGTGAGGGTTCAGCCAGGTAATGGCGAGGCAGGCGGTCAGGGTTTTGGCCAGACCTCCCGCTTTCCGCTCCGTGCCGACAATCAGGGCTTCGGTGGATTGCAGAGCGGCCTTCATGCTTTTGGCCCCATACCAGATAAGGAACGCAGCGCCGGCGTAGCGCATGGCGGGGGCGAGCCAGGGAAGCAACTGGGCGATCTGACCGAAGCTCGTCACCCCTAGCAGGATCAGGATGGCGTCTGAGATGGCGCAGGTGAGGCAGACGGCCAGAACATGTTCGCCCCGCAGCCCTTGGCGCAGGACGAAGGCATTTTGTGCGCCTATTGCCATGATCAAGCTGAGGCCGGTCAGCATGCCGGTCAGAAATACGGAAGAGTTCATCAGGGTCATCCACTACTCAAGTAACCCTTGATCTACCGGCCGACGTAGCATTAGGAAAATTCATTCCTCTAATGCAGCATTAGAAAGGGTTGTCATGCTCGACTATGCCGGGGCTCGTGCCGTTGCGATCATCGTGCAGACCGGCAGCTTCGAAGGCGCCGCGCATGTGCTGAACGTCACGCAGTCTGCCATCTCGCAACGGGTGCGCAACCTGGAAGAGCGGTTGGGCACGGTCCTGATCCAGCGCGGTCAGCCTTGCACCGCGACCGAAGCCGGTGCCTGGCTCTGCCGCCACATGGAGCACGTTGGCATCTTGGAGGAGTCTCTTCTAGAGCATTTGCCGGGACTTGCCGCTCCGAGCGGCGGGCAGCGTGTGACGCTGGAAGTCGCAACCAATGCCGACAGCCTGGGAACCTGGTTTCTCCCCGCGGTGGCCTCCTTTGCGCAGCAGTCCGGCTATCTTTTCAACATCGCCATAGACGATGAGCAGCATACGCCGGATTGGCTCCGTCAGGGCCGTGTCCTTGCCGCTGTCACGTCCCTCGACAGGCCGGTGCAGGGCTGCATGGTCAAACCTCTAGGTCGCTTGCGATATCACGCAGCGGCAACTCCTGACTTCATGCAGCGGCATTTCCCGGATGGTGTGACACTTCAGGCTCTGGCCGAAGCCCCCGCGCTGAGGTTCAACCCGAAGGACAACCTTCAGCAGGCATGGGTGCGGCAGGTCTTTGGTCAGTCCTCGGCTCTACCCAGCCACTCCTTGCCGTCAACTCAAGGCTTCGTGGATGCCTGCCGTGCCGGGCTTGGCTGGGGGCTGAACCCGGCCTGCCTGATCTGCGATCACCTCGCGACAGGCGCGCTGGTCGAACTTGTGCCAGGGACCGGCTTCGACGTGCCACTGTTCTGGCAGATCAGCCGTCTTGTTGCAGGTCGACTGCAGGGCCTTACGCAGGCTGTTCTCGCAGCTGCTGAGGGTGAACTGGTGCATCCGTAAAAAGCCTCTACAGCTTGGACCGGTGTGGGCTGCCAAAGCAAAACGTGCTGCACGAGGGGCGACTTAAGGCTCTTCGCATCGATGCTGTTTTACAGTCATGAGTCCGCTTCCCAAGAGATGTGGTGATAGTAGGAACCCTAAGCTTCGTCTCGAAGACAGCCTGAGATTGTCAAGAAAAAACGTCATTTTGACTTTTTGTCAGACCAAAAGGTCAGACTGCTTTCTCGGGCGGGCAAACGCATTCACAAGCGGCCGTTCCAAAGCTGCAATGCGGATTAAAGAATGCCTGCCTCTCTGGCCCCCTTCTCACAGTGTTCAAAAACGATCCAGACCGTGTGAAAACTTGGCGAAGTCTGATGGTGTGCAGGGTTTCGGCTGGACCGGAGATTTCCCTTTAGGGGATCCGGATCAAACGCTTGATTTTGGGTTTTGGGGTCCTGTGGGGATCTCTGAAGGCGAATATGGGCTGATACTTAAGGAAATGGGGAGCCTTTACAGCCTGACTGCCGCAATCAACGCCGGAATGCCGACAAGGCTGATCGCTCGACGCAAATTGTAGGCGATGGCCGTCAGGCTGAACTCAGCGCGCACGTTCTCCAGCCTGCGCATCAGGAATGCACCCTGGCCCATCCATTGCTTCACGGAGCCGAACGGGTGCTCGACGCTCTCGCGCCGCTCATCGAGCACACCGGGCCGCGCGGCAAGCCGTTTTGCCATCCGGTCCAGCACGGCCTCGTTCTCATAGCGTGCAACCTTGCGATAGGCCGCAGCGGTGCAACGTGTTTTGAGTGCGCAGGACTTGCAAGCAGCCGAATTGGCATAGTCGAACACGCGGATCTCGCCACGAACCGGGCGGCTATGCACATGGCGCAAAGCCGCGCCGCCCGGGCATGTGTAGATATCTGCCTCGGCGTCATAGCGGAACTGGTCCTTGGGAAAAAATCCCTTGGCAACAGCAGAGCCGCGCTGCGGTTTGGGAACGTAAGGCACGATGCCTGCCATCTCGCAGGCCTCGATATCTTCGATCTTGAAGTAGCCCCGGTCTGCCACGGCATCGATCTGCGCAACATCGAGGATCTCACGCGCAGCCTTGGCCGTCTCGGTCAGCAGGCCCAGGTCGCTGACCTTGTTGTGGACCTGCTGCTCCGCAATCAGTTTGTGCTTGGTATCGACCGCGATCTGGATGTTGTAACCGACCCCGACGCGGCTGCTGGACTGCATCGCGCGTGCGTCCGGGTCGGTCAGCGAGATCTGGTCCTCGCCGCTGTCCGCAAGGGTTTTGTTATGATCATTAAGGTGTTCACGCCGCTCCCGGAGCGCTGCAATCTTTTCCTGAACCCTCTCGACGGTGCCCCTCTCTGGCGCGTCCTCACCGTCCTTGTCGGCCTCATCAAGCTGCTTGAGATACCGCGCCAAGCGCTCATCGCTTTCCGCCATCGCTTTGGCCAGCTTGGCCTTGGTGAAATTCCGCTCCCGGCTGTTCACCGCCTTGATCCGGGTGCCGTCGACCGCGATCAACTCTCGTCCGAACAAGTCGAGTTCGCGACACAGCACCACGAACTCCCGGAACACCTGGCGGAACGCCGTCCGGTTGTCACGTCGGAAGTCTGCGATTGTCTTGAAGTCGGGCGTCAGACGGCGGAGCAGCCAGATGACTTCAAGGTTGCGTCGCGTCTCGACCTCCAACCGGCGGCTGGACCGTACCCGGTTCAGGTATCCATAGATGTAGAGCTTCAAAAGATCGGCCGGATCATATCCCGGTCGACCGGTACTCTTCGCCTGGACCCGCTCGAAGCCAGCAGCCTTCAGATCGAGCCCGTCAACGAAAGCATCGATAAACCGGACAACGTTGTCCCGCCCCACATAGTCGTCCACAGAGTCCGGCAAAAGCAGGAACTGGGACCGATCACCGCCTGAAATATGTGCCATGCCCAAGAATACCACGGCCGCTCAATGCTGGGAATCCGGTTCGAGTTTTCACACGGTCTGGATCGT
>NZ_JYGY01000008.1:0-85184 GCF_000967825.1 Paracoccus sp. 228
CCACGTCAATATCCTCGAGATGAACGGCGACAGTTATCGGCTCGGACAAAGCCGCGCCCGAAAGGCTGAAGCAACCACATAATCGCACCTTGCGAGATTGGCCCTGCGGGMCAAAGCGCCATGGCACGCGCCAGCTATTTGGGGAGCGCGCGCGCCATGGCGCTTGGCGCCCCGCCACTGGCCTGGTTTTGCGCCGCCGCGTGGCCGGTTTTTACGCCGCCGTTGACAGTTGGTTACCTATGGGGCTTTCCGCCGTTCTGGAGGCCTCTATGAGGCCTCTACGGGCATGCTTTGGCAAGACGCTAAATAAACCTCCTGAATACCCCCCCCATTCTTGCCATGTGATCCGGTGTGCTCTCCGGGTTCAACTGGACGAGGTCCTGCGTCCACATCCAAAACCTGATCCGGCTTCAAGATGACGCATCTGCTTTTCAGCATCTGTGTCGGGGTCTCATTCAGATTGATCGACTGCTGCTGCAGGAGCAGGGTCTCTTGCGAAGCCATGATCGAGGATCGTCCATCCGAATGCTCTATCGCCGACCAAACGCGCTTCTGGAAAAAGCTGTTTCACCCCCCTCATCTGGTAGTATGTCCTGAGAGTAGCCAGAAGCCCTCCAGGAGGCCCGAAGAGCGTCCAATGGTGGTGGGGGGGTACCTGTCGCTCTATAGGGCAGCGGAAGGCCTCTCTGAGGCCCGCTCATGGCGATTGTCTGCGGCGTTGATGCTTCCGTATCGAAGACCCGCCATTTCGTTTCACAGAGTTGCTCGTAGCATGCATGTGAGGCCGCGCAAGAACGACCATCAAGGGGATGCATATCTCTTCCTGACAGGGTTGGGGAATGTCATGGCCTGCGGACAGGATGACTTCGAGATCGGCGCTTTGTCAGAAAAGGCTCTGAACGTATCAGACCGCGTCCGCTACCTCCTCTCCTGTCATGCATGAACATGCATGCTTCATCCCGGCAAAATCCGGAATTTCCTGCGCACGCGGATTATAGGGCGTTTTTCGAGCGGATCATCGGGACAGTTTGACAGGAGAGGTGGGACCCTTTTTTTTAAGCATCGTGCTACAGGACCTTTGACGGATCGCCTGACGGCTCCCGGAAAATTTCCGATTTTCAGGCGCACCACAGTGCACCGTACTGATCCTTCTCGGTTCACGTCCGCTCCTTTTCGGACACCGACCTGAACGACGGGCGGCCATGTCCGATTGCGCCCCCTTCAAGCAAGAACGGCTCCTTCGGACGTTTTCGACTGATCGATAGCAGAGACATTCCAGCGTCAGTCCTGACCTGCCGAGGCCTTGAACAAAGGCTGCCGGCAGGTGGTTTAAACCGACTGCAGCGGTCTCTGCCGGCAGGGCGTCAGAAGCGGATCTGGAGTGTGGGTCCCAGCCTTCAGCAGACAAGATTGCCTTCCCGGCACAGATTTCGTCCTGAAGGGTTCTGACGGATCCCACCCAATCCATTATCAACCAAGGGAACCTTGCGCTCATCTGCGAAGCGTCACTGTCTCAGGTCGCCCTCCATCCACCCTTCCGGCCCTGGTAGGGGAACCCGTGCTTCGGACCCCAGTCAGACACTGTCATGTAGATCGTAGTTGCACCCACGTTGAAGGCCGAGGCCAGGGCAGCGATCGCCTCACCACCGTTGTAGCGCGCAATGATGGTCATGCGGTCCTTATCGGTCAGCTTCGCGCGATGATTGGATGCGGCCACGACGCGCAGGAACGGATAACCGTTATCCGGCCCCCAGTGCAGCACCACTGCCCGGACGCCGGTCAGCCCCAGGGAAACGTCTCTGGCGATCGCGCTGTAACTCTCGCCGGCCGCGCGGCGCCGGCAGATCTCGGCCCGTTGCTGATCCGTCACCTTGGACGCTCGCGCCTTCTCACCCTTGAAGCCCCCCGCGGCTTTCTTTGCTGCCTGCGCTGCGCGTCGGGCACACCGCTCCTCCTCCTGGCGGCGCAAGGTCTCCCTGCGCTGCTCGGCAAACATCGCGACCCGCGTGGCCGACATCTTCGCACGGGTATCGCTCGACACCTTCTTCCCTTTATGCGCCCGGGAGATGGCCGCGCGTGTTTCGGGGGACTTGATATGCCCATAGGCGGGATGCGCCTTGCCGAACTTGCCCCAGCCCGAGTTTCCTTCCCCGGACGACCGACGGCTGATGCCGGCGATCTGCTCTGGTGACAGCTTGCGCCCGGCCCCGCCATCACCGCCCGGTGTCATGTTGTAGCCGATGGAGCGGTCCCGGTAGCTTCCGGTCTGGGCGATCCACGCCCGCTCGAGTGCTTGCAACTCCGTATCATTCTCTCCCTGGTCAATGATCTTCCAGTCGAAGGCGCTCCAGCCGTGCTTGCGGATCGAGGCATAGAAATAACTGTCGCTGCCGTAGAGATCGCGGCGCATCGCCCGTTGGCGGTGGCGGGCCTTTGCGTGGTAGAGCTGCCGGACGGTCTTACCGATGTAGATCTTTCCGGTTATCCGGTTCGTGGCACGGTAGATGATCATCGACGAACCACGGGGGACGAACTTCTCTTGCAGGATGACCCTTTCCAGGCCGTCAGACGGCCGGCAGCCGCCACTCTCATCGGCGGCCGCTCCCACATTCTCCGAGATCGGGTGCAGGTCCCGAGAGCCTTGCGCGGCGAAACGACCGTTCGGCGCAGGCTCATCACGATGGCGCGCATGAGCTTCGGTCTCGTGATGCGGGCGATCCGGCTCAGGATGACCCATTTGGATACCAGTATCATCGCACAGGGCAGAGGTGTCGGAATGCACTTCCGGCTCGTTTTCAGGTCTGTTGGTCATACGGCCTCTCGAAGGGACATGAAAGAAGAAACTTTCAAAATGAAAGATTATTGGCCGTGGTGACGAAGAGGAACCTGTCCTTTGGTTGGGTGGAGGCGGCAATCCGATATGGCGGGGTCTTCGGTGCAGCCGAAAAGCTCGTCTATCGGGAGATCTTCGGCCTGTCGGAGCCGACCGTCTCCCGGCACCAGGCGGAGTTCGAGATGCTGTTCGAGCAGGCCTGCGGACCGGTCTTCCTGCGTGACGAAGAGGGTCGGGTGCAGGGCGGTCGGCTGACACTGGACGAGAACGCTAACCTACCGGAGGCGCCGGTCTTCTCTTCCATACCGCGCCTGGAACGGTGGTTGGACGACATGCTGGGCAGCAGGAGGTACGTCGAGGCGGATCTCCGGCAGCCAGATCCGAACCTTGCCGTCGTGCGGACGGTGGTCCGCGCGATCCGCACCGAAACGCCCCTTCTCGTCACTGTAGATGGCGGAGGACGAGAGCAAGGTCGCCTGGTCTCGCCCCACGCCATCTTCCGCATCAAGGGACGGTTCCTCATGCGGGGATACGAACACCTGACGATGCAGTACCGGGACACTGCACTCGCGCGGATCACCCGGGTCGTCCTTGCGCCCGGGACTGAACCTTACAGGGATGCCCGGCTTGACGAGGCATGGAAGCGGTTCAGCACCGTGGTGACCCGGAGGAGCGATGCCGGGCCGGACAATGAGGTGTATGCGTTCAGCGACAAAGAGGACGAAGACGAAGGCTACGGCGAGATCCAGGTCCGGGAGGCATTCCTTCCTTACCTCCGCGATGAGCTCATCGGAAGCTATCTGGACCCCGACCCGGTCAGCAAAGAGGATCCAGGTCGGAAGTCCAAGCCCGGGCGGTCCTGACTCAAGGACATGGGAACCTCCGCATGCAGGAGACGCAATTTTCCTGCCCGCCTTATGTTCAGCCTGCGTTCGGAATGAAGGTCCGGAACATGCCCCAGACGGTTACCAAATGCATGCTGTTGCAGTGCTTGAACGGCATGAAGCAGGGCTTTGATAGGCCGGGAGCCGCAAAGGCGGCGACGGCGTCAGAGACACGAGAACTGAACGAAGAGATAGCGTCAGTCCTCCGCGCTCGCCTTGGCGACGACCGAACAGTCTCCCGCAGATAGAAGACCGGCCAAGAAGCATGCTACGCCACCGCCCCAGGGGCCTTTGCCAGCAAAGACGGCAGCCACCGGGCTGACAAAGCACCAAGGTGCGATGACCAAAAGGACCTGCCTTATGCAACCACTTTGCCAGCCATCTCCCAGGGCGTGCATCGGTGTCATTTCTGACACCCACGGTCTGCTACGCCCCGAGGCGCTGGAGGCTCTCAAAGGCGTAGACCGTATCCTGCACGCGGGCGACATAGGTGACCCTGACCATCTTGACGCACTGGCGCACATCGCCCCGGTAACGGCAATCCGGGGCAACATCGATCGCGGGCACTGGGCTGAGTTCCTTCCCGAAACGGCGAGCCTCACGATCGGAGGCCTGCGGATCCACATGATCCATGACCGCAAAGCTTTGCAGGGCGATCCAAAAGCCGCGGGGTGGAACGTCGTCATCTCGGGCCACTCCCATAAGCCCAGCATTGAGGAAGGCAGCGGCACCCTCTGGCTGAACCCCGGCGCCGCCGGCCCCCGCCGTTTCCGCTTGCCGATCACCCTGGCCTTCCTCTGGGAAGAGGCCGGTCGACCCCGTGCGATGATCCACCCTTTGCTCTTCTGACCTGCTTGCGCCTGGACATGGCTCCCTAAACGGTACAACTTTGCAAAGCACCTGTGGCGCACCCTGGAAATACGAGTGTGTCTACCTGCATGCCTAGGAGACCGGATGCGCAGGCATGCAACGGTGTCCAGTAATGGATGGAATTCCACAACCAACGCCGACCCCACAAGGACCCTGCCGGTCGACCACCGGCAGTGGTCTCCTCGCTGCAAATCGAAGTCACGCAACCCCATCAACAGGAGCAGACAGTAGCTTAACTCGACCCAAAATCCGTCCAAAAGTTGGGGAGTAGCTCAGATCGACACAATTGCTAGAGGGCCGAGATGAGGCGAATGCGGGATGATGAGCCGGGGCTCTTGCCAGAGATCGCTCCGCTCTTCGAGTCAGTACGAAGACGATCCGAGGGGCAATATGAGCGTTCGGGGTCATAAAGAGTGGATTTACCGGCGTTGGCAGATCAACGATTAATAAGCAGATCTAAAGCCGATAGGAGGCCAGCGCCGGCCCAAAGGGCAAGGATGATCTGAACCCAGTAAGCGGGAAGGTGCTGGTGCTGGCGCTGCAGGAGCAGTTCTTCAGCCTCAAGTTTGCGTTGCACGGCCATCAGCTTCGCGGTTTCTGCGTTGAGCTTGCGCGTCTCGGACCGAAGCTGGTTTATGTCATATTCAGGGTTGGTAGGCATGAGCTTGACCTCCTACTCCCGCAAGTCTGACTGCTCATCAGCGCGGCGCGACTGAAAGAACAGAACCATTTCCTTATTGGTAGTAAGTTCAGCATAATATAGTCAAATTAGTTGCGTCTAGGATCATGATTCATAACCGATAGATGACGGTTGCTGCGAGGGGTCAACGCACGTGTTGAGGGCCAAGAGAAAGATCTTTGAACATCTGTCGTATCGCATTGCAGCGCGCTTCTGATTCTTGAGCCTTCTTTCGATACAACTTCGCCGCTTGTAGCGTCGCTTGTCATACTTGACCGGCGTCTTGCGGTGCTTTCGATCAGAGATGTAGGCGCGAATTCCCTTGTCCTACAACGCATCTCTCAACCAGTCAGCATCATAAACACGATCGCCAAGCAGCCATTTGACGTTTGGTAAGCCGCTGAGCAGCGCCCGTACGCCGATATAATCGCTCACTTGTCCGGCGGTAGTGAACAGGTCGAGCGGCCGGTCTTGGCTGTCGCAAATGGCATGCAGCATGGTCTTCATGCCGCCCATTCTTAGGGAAACAGTTTACTGGACTGCTTCCGCCTTGGGGCAGGCGTCGGTTCAGCTCCCGCACCCCGAACAGCAGCGAGGGCAGGGCGATTTGCAATCTGTATAACGTGACGACCTCGCAGGAAGCACTGACCCGTCTGATCGATGGGCTCACTGACCGCGCGGGAAATCTGGCGTCCGGCTGCGTCTATCCCGATCAGCTGGTAGCGATCATTCGGAACGGCGACGACAGGCCGGAACTCGTCAAGGCGCGATGGGGCATGCCCTCGCCGCCGTCGGTCCTGAAGACCGCGCGGGATCCCGGCGTCACCAACGTGCGCAATCTCGGCTCGCCACATTGGCGGCGCTGGCTGGGGCAGGGGCATCGCTGCCTCGTGCCGGTCACCAGCTTCTCGGAGCCGCGCGGCAAGGGGCAGGGGGTGCAGTGGTTCGCACTAACTGACCCGGACGCGACCATGTTCTTCGCGGGGATCGAGACCCGCGGCTGGACCTCGCTCCGCAAGGTGAAGGATGGCGAGACGACCGATGATCTCTACGCTTTCCTGAACTGTCCACCAAACGCCAAGGTCGCGGCAATCCATCCCAAGGCCATGCCGGTGATCCTGACGCATCCGGAGGAATGAGAGGCTTGGCTCGGCGGCATCCGTGCCGAGGAGCTGCAGCGGCCCCTGCTGGACGGCGCGCTGACACCCGCCGAGGCGGCGCTCTGAGCAGCACGGACGGCCGGGCGGACATCGTGGACAGTCTAGCCCCGTGGCGGCCTCCACCCGGCGGTTCGCGCCTCTTCCTCGCTGCAGAAACAGCGTTCGCCCCGGGCTTCGCTGATCCGGGTCGCTGCGTGGGCGTCCATTTCGTCATGCAGGAAGGACGTTCACACCTAGAACGTGTATCAAAAGCCGTGCGGTTTTAAGACATGTCGCAAAAGGGCGTTCTACGACGACTTTTGCAGCACGCTGGACGATGTTGCACCAATGATCGTTTCTGAACATGGCTGGTTTATGGATAGAAGGAGGGACATCCAATGATCCGCGCTAGGTCTCTTGAGCGCGAGGTCTGGAGCGATTTGCCAAGCTAGAAAAGCAAAATAGCTTTTTGGTCAGGCAGATTGGTTAATTTTGCGTTTGTGCTTGACTTAGTGTGGGTGGCCTAAACTTGACCTGCTGTTGACGATGTCTGCCTCTCGGGCATGCCAGCATGCCTCAAAGTGGGCGGTTAGAAGTCGACACAGTATGAATGTGAAGAGCCCTGAGCCGTCACTCGTCCCGTCTAAAGGCAGTGCAGGTGCAGTATAGGTACTTGGCCTAGAGCCAAATTTGGTACCAACAAGAGTAAATGGTTGATCAGAGCCTGCAGCAGAAGTGCGACCACAGGTGATAATACGGCGGTAGCTCGAAAAATTCCCACTTACATTTACTAGTTTTTGCACGCTAAACTGTTCACCAAATTTCCTTAGCGCGGGTCAGCCGCACGAAAGAATCCCGAGGTTAAAAATGCCTGTAAACTACATTCCAACGATCGGCCGCGGACAGGAGCAGTATGATCTTTCATTAGTTCTAAACGCAATTCGCAGTGGTGCCATTTTTCCTCAAGACGAAAATGTTACGATTTACGCAGGTTGGCCACAAGTAAAAGACTATGACGGTAGAACTCACACATCTGATTTAACGGCAATATCTACACATCACGGCATTAAGCTTATAAAATATTCAGCCAGCAGCGACTTGCAGTCGCTTCGAAAAGATGCAGTTAGCATTTTACAGGCGGCAGCTACGACAGAATCACTGCTGTCAAAAAGTCTAATACTAAAGAAAAAACGCCGTTTAATTATTGATGTTGTGCCAATTTTATATGCCCCAAATATGGGCGAAGATGATTTGGATGTAGAGGATGTAGAGATTGCCAAAAGTCAAGCTACGCTAGAAAATGCCCTCCGTCAGGAGGATGATAGGCTTTCTGAGGAACAAGAGGTCGAAGTTCGAGCAATAGTTGAGGGTGCCAAGGCACTTGGACAAATTAAGAATCTCGAAGATCAGAGCAATGTTCCACCGCTAGCTAAAGCGTTTTCTGATTTGGAGGCAATAATTTATAATTTTGATGCGACGCAGAGGTCAGTCGCGCTTACAAAGATCCCTGGACCTCAGAGAATTAGAGGTCTTGCAGGTACGGGTAAAACCGTAATTCTCGCCATGAAAGCGGCCTTGGCACATATTGAAGATCCCAGCTCCAAAATTTTGATTACTTATTATACTAGAAGCCTGAGAGACGTAATTGAAAGGCTAATAACGCGCTTTCATAGGCATTTTGCCGAGACTGATCCTAATTGGGATAATATTCACGTACGTCACGGTTGGGGTAGAAGTAATACCCCTGGTGTTTACAGAGATGCCTGCATTAGGGCTAACCGCTCCCCCAAAAGTCTCAATGATCTTCGCGGCCAATTGAACCCTTTTGCGTCCGCCTGCAACGAGCTTTTGGAGACAGGTGATATAAAGCAGTACTACGATGTGATCCTAATAGACGAGGGTCAAGATTTTCCTGATAGCTTTTATCAAATGTGTTTCTACCTTGCCAAAGGAGAAAGGGATCAAAAACAAATTATATGGGCCTATGATGAACTTCAGAATGTTTTCGATGTTCAAGTTCGCGAGCCAGAGGTGTTATTCGGCTTAGATAGCGACGGTCATCCACGCGTCTCGTTAGGCAGAAGCTTACCACACGGCACAGATACGAATGATTTCGTACTTCAGAGATCATATCGCAATCAACGTGAAGTCCTAGTACTCGCCCACTCAGTAGGCTTCGGCGTATATAATAACACCGTGCAGATGCTTGAAAATGCTAAGCATTGGGAGGATGTGGGTTATGAAGTTGTTTCAGGTAGCTTCACCACAGGAAGTTACAACATTGTTCAGCGCCCAGAGCGTAATAGTCCTAGCATCTTGCAGTCGCCAGAAGGCGTTCCAGTTGTCGAAATGAAGTCCGGTGCAAATCTCGACGAAGAAGTGGAACTAGCTGCGCTTGAAGTAAAAGCATTCATTGACGGTGGCCTGGCTGCGCACCAAATAATGGTTATCAGTCTAGATGATCGTTCTGCTAGGCGTTATTTTACTGGCATCGGAAATAAACTCAGCAGTTGGGGAATCAGATCTAATAACATTATTAAGGATGCATATAGCGAGCCACCGTTCCGTATTGATGGGATGGTAACGATGAGTACGGTTTATCGTGCCAAGGGTAACGAAGCTGCTGCGGTTATCATTGTAGGCTCCGATGCAGTAACTCTCAAAACTCGCATTGGGCGGAACAAGCTATTTGTTGCCTTTACACGTACAAAAGCATGGCTGCGCATCTTTGGTGTGGAAAGCAAGGTTTTGGATGGGTTGAAAATAGAGGTGCAGACGGCGCTCGAAAAAACCCCTCAAATTGAATTCACTATGCCAGATATGAACACTTTCAATACTATTCAGCGTGGGCTTGAGGAGAGGCATGAGCGCCTAATCGAGGCAAAACGCCGGATGGAGAAAATGAAAAGAGAGCTTAACCTGTCTGACGAAGACCTTGATAGCTTGATTGAGGATTAGGTTTGAAACGCGCTGATTTTGATGGATCGATCCGTAATGCTGGCGCTGCATTGGCGGCGATTGACCTTTTGGCGGAATTTTCGTGTCAAGTGTCTCTTCCTAGGTCTGAAGATTTTAATAAGGTATGCTTAACTTCAAAAAGCTATTCTCAAATATATGAGAAGGGATTGTCTCTCTCTCACTATAACATTCGACTAAAAGATTTAGCCTATTTCCAATTTTCACACCAAGACGATGAAGAGTTTGCATTAGCTTTTTACCCCAATCCAAGAGTCACTGGATCACTTGGGGCGTTATCGGAATATCTTGAACTAGAAGAGATGAGAGATAACAATGAGATTGATGAAGAAGAGTTCCATGCTTATGCAGAAGCTATGCCCGTTGAGCATTTTGTCCCTAGGGTGAGGTTTGAATACAGCAAAAGTCAATTTAAGAGGGTTATTCATCCAGGAGCACATTTTCACATAGGGATGTCCGGTGAAGACCGATGGAGTTCAGCGCGGAAAATATCGCCTTTATCCTTCGTTTACTTAATGTTAAAATACTACTACCCGAATAGTTGGCGGTCAAAGTCGAGATTTTATGGCGCTGAGGACATGTGGAAAGATGCAGTGACAATCGCCGGCTGCTGGGATGAGGTTTTGGCACGATCTCTAATCAATGATGGAGCATCACACTATTTTAATGACGATGAAAAGCGCAACTTCCACTTCTCCTCAAACTACTAGCGCAGGTGACTGCAATACGATTGCAGCGAATGATTATAGTGTCCTGCAAAGCAGACGGATAGGTCCTATCATTTAAGGGTCACTATGCGGGATAAAGCAGACAATGTGCATTTCATACTGAACAGAGGCATGATGGTTTCGGGACGACCCCGCGAGGCTGGTCGGACTTCTCTATCATCAAGGCCGAGTCGTTGCACATGGCTCGACGTTCAGCTTTGCGCCCGTTAGCAACGGCAACATTACTGGCTCGCATGTACCGAAGGATCAGCGTTGGGCACCTATTCAGACTTCCGCATCGGAAACTTCCATCTTGAGTCAGGTGGAAATTTCAATACTACGACGCACCAATCTATTTACTTGCCGTCTGACAGCGTAACCCTCGAAAGAGAATATGAACCTAGGCAAGTGGAGGGCTTTCGAGCGACATTGCGCTCGATTTTACCACGCCTAGAGCTTCTCGGATCGACACTCCCTGCTATCGAACAGCAATTCAATAACCCTTTCGTTACTTATGACGAACCGCATGACATCCCGTTTAGAGAGGCGCTAGAGCTTATTCGCAACACTGATCTATCCTTACTTGTAGAGTACGATGGACGTGACCACGCAGGCCTTTTACCTGGTGAATACCAGAAGCGCCTAGAGGACCCCCTACATGGTCGCTATGGTCGATCACCGGGCTGGGATGTCAGCACGCTTCTTGACCGACTGACGCCCTATGACATTCTGCGGGTGCTTGCAGAGCGCCCCGAAAACCTCGATCTCATTGTGCAATGGGACTTTATGGATGTCGTGGATAGTGGGTATTTCGAACGCAAGGACTTTTCTGTCGGAGCGAGAGGAAGAGGCTTCCTACTTGTTACTGAAGGCACGAGCGATACAAAGCTGATCCAGCACGCCTTTGCGATCCTACGCCCTGAAATAGCCGATTTCTTCCAATTTGTTGACATGGAAGACAACTATCCGTTCGGCGGCCACGGAAACCTTATGAACTTCATGAGGGGCCTGAGAAGTATCGGAAAGGCCGACGGCGTTCTAGCCATCTTCGACAACGATACGGTGGGCGTCGCATCCTTGGCGCATCTTAAGAAGCTCTCTGGCATCAACGCGATCAAACTGCCCGATCTCGAAGAGTTCAAAGAATTCCCGACGATCGGACCAAGCGGCGAGCATCTGGCCGACATCAACGGCAGAGCTGCTGCAATCGAGTGCTACCTAAAGCTCCTACCGGACTGCCGCATCAGATGGACCAATTACGACCAGCGCGCGGGAACGTATCAAGGCTCGATAGACCAGACGTCCGGCGAAAAGAGCGCCCAACAGGACGAGTTTCTAAGAACAACTCGTTCTGATGACTATCCCTTCGACAAAATGGAAAAGGTACTGGATCTAATAGTCGAGGCTTGCATCAACCTTTCTGTACAGCGTCAGGAATGACATCATCAGGCTCTTCGCATCAGTCGCCTGCATGGCAATAGGGGCTGCTATCAAACGCGCAGAGACTGTCTACAACGAAGGGTAATCCTCCCCGTTTTAACGGGGTTTGGTCGTAGAACTCACGCAGCCATTTTCAGTTTCTGTGCGGGTGTTATGCCGCCGATGCCCATGTTGGGTCGCTCGTTGTTGTAAGTCCAGAGCCAGTCGGTTGCGATACTCTGTGCCTCCGCGATGGTTTCAAAAATGTAGAGGTCGAGCYATTCATGGCGGACGGTGCRGTTGTAGCGCTCGACGTAAGCGTTCTGCTGCGGTTTGCCGGGCTGGATGTGGGTCAGGACAATGCCCTGCTTTGCGGCCCAGATTGCCAAGGTTGCGCCGATGTATTCCGGGCCGTTGTCGACCCTGATGGCCATGGGCTTGCCGCGCCACTCGATGATCTGGTTCAGCGCCCGAACCACGCGCTCGGCCGGAAGCGAAAAGTCGACCTCAATGCCCAGACCCTCGCGGTTGAAGTCGTCGAGCACGTTCAGCAGCCGGAATTGGCGACCATCGGCCAGACGGTCGGCCATGAAGTCCATGGACCACACGAGGTTCGGCGCGTCTGGAACCGAGAGCACGTCCGGCTTGTGCCGCTTGATGCGCCGCCTTGGCTTGATCCGCAGGTTCAGTTCCAGTTCGCAGTAGATCCGGCGAACGCGCTTGTGGTTCCAGGCATGGCCACGGACATTGCGCAGATACAGGAAGCATAGGCCGAAGCCCCAGGTTCTGTGCGCCTTGGTCAGGCCCTCAAGAAGATCCGCGATGGTCTCGTTCTCGGCACAGCGCTTCGGGCTGTAACGAAAGCACGTCTCGCTGACCCCAAATGTGCGGCAGGCCAGCGCAATGCTGACCCCCTTCGTTGCCACCGCCCTCGCGGCCAACTCGCGGCGTTGAGCTGGCCGCGTCACTTTTTTCCCAAAGCTTCCTTGAGCAGGTCGGCCTGCATGCTCAGGTCCGCGAACATGCGCTTCAGCCGCCGGTTTTCATCCTCCAGCGCCTTCATCTGGCTCATCATGGACGCATCCATACCGCCATACTTCGCCCGCCATTTGTAAAAGCTCGCGCTGCTGATCCCATGCTCTCGGCACAGCTCCGGCACCGCAACACCGCCTTCGGCCTGGCGCAGCACAGCCATGATCTGCGGCTCGGTAAATCGGGTCTTTCTCATTCGAATCTCCTCAGCTCACGCTACGAGAAAATTCTACGAATAAACCCCCTTAACGATGGGGAGGATTACCGAAGAAAACCCAGCTTTCACTGAGATACCATAATACCCAGTAATGGTAATTATGTACCTGAGGACGGTGACCAGTCAGAGGTTATGGGGCTGTGGCCCGCTGGCCAGCTCATAGCAAGCCCTTGGATAGGCTTAGCCTACGGCGCCACCCGTCCTCCTAGCCCATGCGAACCACAGCAGAAGGAAAGGGGATGCCGCCGCGCACGCATTGGTGCAGCGATCAGGACCGATCGCCGCCGAACTCCGAGAACGCGTTGCGGACGCGTTCCGCCTCAGCCTCGTCGTCTACGCTCACCGAGACCTTGATCCGGTTGTTAAGCGCCGCGTCCTCACGCTCAGAGGGCGTCGGAGAGTCGGAAGCACTGTCCCCTCCGGACAGATCCTCTCCTGCGCTGTTCAACGCGCCATCAGCTACAACCTCGATGGCCTTTCGGTCTAAGCCAAACTCTTGCACCAACCGCTCGATGCTCATTTCAGCCTCGCGCCGTGTTTCGAACGTTGCTTCTAGAAGTGCCATATTTGCCTCGTTGTAATGGGGTCAGGGTGCTGATGTCTTGCCTGTCATAGCGAAACACAACGTCCGGGTTGGCTCAGGGGTCCAGTCTTTCACTTAAGCGAACTTGGGGGACCCTGCGTTGGAAGGGGGAAAGGAGATCAGTCAAGCGCAGTGGGACGGTTGAGCCGCTCCAGGATATAGCCACCGGCCCTGAACCGTAGAACCTGCTTGCGCGCTACGGAGATAGCCTCACCGGTCCTGGGATTGCGCCCTGTGCGGGCCTCGCGAACCTTGCAGGTGAAATTACCGAACTTTCGCAGTTCTATTCTGTGCCCTTGCACCAGACCGGTAGTGATCGCATCCAGGATCGTGTCGAGAGCCAGTTCCACCGCCTGCCGGGGCAAATGAGGGTGTGCCTGAAGCAACTTCTCCAGCAGTTCAGAACGGACCATTGGGCGTCTTCCTTCGTCTCACGAGGACATGAATGGGCCTTTTTAGGGGTTAGGCCCACTGTTCCAACTACCGGTACCCTTTCGAGGTCCGGCCGTTGTTCCTAGCGTTTGTTTGCTGGCGGGTTATGACGGTATTTTAGAAAAAATAATTTTTATAATAACATAATATACAATAATATAATCCCGTACCGTGCTAATATTTCAAGTTGCTCATGGCGCAAAAAGCTTATGATTATCTGAATAGGCCGCCTAATTAAAAATAATTGACGCATCACGTATATTGCCGCAAACAGTTTAGTTTATGTAAATGTAAAAATCGATGCTCAATAATAAACGCTATTTTTATCTTTAGCTTTTAAACCGTAGGCCAGGCATCGGCGCGTCTCGGAGGCCACTCCATGGATGCCCACCAGTGTCTTCGCATGCAGAAAAGACCGCATTCCAAGCTCTCAATGCGATCGGCTCCAGGCCGATCTCCGTCCGTCGCTGCTGCCCTGGAGGGGTGCAACATCCGTCCGTCTGCTTATTATAGGTTATAAGCACCATCATGCTGAAGAATATCAAGATATCCCGCCAGATCGCGGCGGGATTTGCACTGATCCTGATCCTTCTGGTTCTCTTCGCCGGCTTTACCCAACATCAGATCACGCGTGCAAACGCTGCGCATCGGCAGACTACCGATGCAGAACAGGAAGCCCAACTCGCAGTAGAAATCGCAAAAGGGGTGTCCGATGCAGATCGCACGATCCTGCGGTTTCTCGATGCACCAGACGATACGAAGGCAGCAGCCATTGTCACCGCCATGAACCATGTCCGCGGACTGGCAGACCAGGCCCAGAGTGAGGGCATTGCCCAGGGCCAAACCCTTGTCGCGCTGAAGGACCGTCATATCGAGGAGGCTCAGGCATTCTCGCAAGCGTATCTTGCCAGGGATGTTCAGATGCGTCGCATCGTCGAGCTGAGTACCTTGGCGCGAGAGGGAATGGATCAGCTGCAGACAGAGTTGCAGGCTGCAGGGGACGTGCAGCGTGCGCTTCTCGTGGCAGATGCCAACAAGACGCTTCTTCGAATGCGTCTGCGTCTTGTCGCAGCAATTCCAATTGAGGATTCTGATGTTTTTGCCGAAGCCTCCGACCTGTACTCCAGTCTGCAGGATCAGCTCTCCCGCGCAGGACTTGCGCTTACTGACCCGCGTACTCGGGCCGGTTTGAATGATGTGAATGCGATCACCCAGGATCTTTGGAGCGAAGCAGTTGCCGCCGATCGTGGCATGGGTGATCTTCAGAACGGTCTTCTCACCGTCCGTGCTACGGCAGACGAGGTCCTGGCCGTGACTTCGGAAATCCAGGGCGCAGCCGAAACCATGGCGGCTTCAAGCGCACAGGACGCTGAGGACATTTCCTCAATGACGGTGCTTTCGGTGTTTGTGGGTGTCGGTCTGACCGTTCTTATGGGCGGCGCGATCGCCATCGTACTCTCTCGCAGCCTGTCACGCAGCCTGTCCCGAACCCTGGATCAGACGAACCGCCTTGCAGATGGAGATCTCTCATTCGACATCACAGGCGATGAAGGCCGAAACGAGCTGGCCGCGCTGGCCCGGTCCCTCAAGGTGTTCCGTCAGAATGCCATCGAACGACGTGATCTGGAGGCTGAAACCCGACGTCTTGAAGCAGAGGAGATGGCGCGACGGGAGGTCCAGGCGCGCCAGCAGGCCAGGGTCGTCGATGACATCGGCGCTGGATTGTCGCGCCTGGCGACCGGTGATCTGACCCAGGAGATTGCCAGCCCTGCCCATGATCCGTTCCCGGTCGATTACGAGGCGCTGCGCAAAGCCTATAACGAGGTTGTCAGCGGTCTGAGCCGAACGGTCGTGTCCATTGTGCAGGTTGCGGATCAGGTCCGCAGCGGCGCCGACGAGATCACCTCTGCAGCACAGGACCTTGCCAGTCGTGCAGAGACGCAGGCTGCCGCCCTCGAGCAGTCTGCAGCGGCTCTGACGGAAATGAACGCAAGCGTCCGTTCGACGGCGGAGCGGGCAGGCCATGCCGAAACATCCGGGCGTCAGAACCGCGAGATCACGGAAGCCAGCTCGATTGTGGTGCGCGATGCCGTGGAGGCCATGGGAGGGATCAAGCAATACTCCGACCAGATCACCCGGATCATCGACGTTATCGAGGACATCGGGTTTCAGACGAACCTTCTGGCTCTCAATGCGGGGGTCGAGGCTGCGCGGGCGGGCGAGGCAGGACGCGGGTTCGCAGTCGTGGCCTCGGAGGTCAGGAGCCTCGCGCAGCGCGCGTCTGAGTCTGCGCGTGACATCAAGACACTCATTTCGGAAAGCGCCGCCCAGGTGCAGCTCGGCTCGGACCTGGTGGGGCGCATGGGCAAGAGCCTCGACACGATCCAGCGACAGGCGCAGGACGTCTCCGAGCAGATCTCGGGGATTGCTGCTGCGGCGAGTGATCAAGCGGTTGGTCTGGCCGAGATCAATTCCGGTATCAATCAGCTGGATACCGTGACCCAACAGAATGCGGCCGTAGCGGAGGAATCAAATGCCGCTGCAGTCTCGCTACAGCAGCGCGCCGACGAGATGACGCTGGAAATATCACGTTTTAGGGTGAATGCAGTCCCGGTTTCGATTTCTGCCCGCCCTTCAAGCCGTCCGGCAACTCCTGCTCGAAGCAATCTTAGGCTACTGGGAGGTCGCAGCGGCGAAATTATTGAATTCTGATGAGTGATGTTCCCACACCTACCTTTTGGCGGGTGTGGGTGGCAAAGGTAGCGCCTTCCCGCACAGCCGACCCTTGGAAGATACAGGCAAGCGGCGGCTTTGCGGGACAAAGCGGCCACTAGGGCCGCGCTAGGGCATTGGCGCAAGGACGCCAAGGCGGTCGTGGGCCCTGCTAAGCCAGCAACCAAAAATAAAGCGGCTCAATCCTCCGGCGGAAGCAGGTCAGGGTTCCACACGATTTCCCAAAGGTGCCCGTCAGGGTCGCGGAAATAGCCGGCGTAGCCACCGTAGAATGTATCCTGTGCGGTTTTGATCACCTCGGCACCTGCCCGAACCGCAGCTTCCATACAGTAGTCGACGTCTTCCGGCCGCGCAACATTATGGCCGATAGTCACGGCGGTAGAGCTGACCGGATGAACTGGCAATCCGGTATCATGGGCGATGTCGGCCTGCGCCCAGAGGGCGAGCTTCAGTCCGCCGGAAAGGTCAATGAACGCCACCGCACCATGCTCGAACTCCTGGCCGATAATGCCTTTTGTCGGCAGCCCGAGTCCGTCGCGATAGAAAACGAGCGACCGTTCAAGGTTGCTTACGCCAAGTGTCAGAACAGAAATTCTGGGTTTCATGTCATGCCCTTTCTATCGGCATCTGCACCGCGCAGACGCCTTGATAGTCTTGGGCCGATGCCTCGCAACTGAAGGACCCGCAGGGCGGGGGCCGGGCCAACCGTCCCGAACCTAACCTGTTTCAGACCAGCAAAGGCTAGGCCAGATATATAGAGTGGTCAACGGCAGCTCCCTCCCGCATAGCAGCCGGAACAGGGCGTCGAAAACCTTTCCTTGTGGGAGTTGATGGGGTGCTAGGCGGCCGCCATGCAACAGCCTTCTTGCTGATCAGAGAGGTTCACCCTATCTCGGCAGGAAGCGGCGTACGCATCCCCGCTATCCTTATCGTATTGGCTCATGAAACCGCATCGACATCGACGGAGTGGCGCATCGCGTTCGCCAGAGCAACAGCGTGATCCTGGCAACCATATCCTTGAGAGCACTAGCGCAAAGGGGAAGATCCGAGGCACCGCGCGGCAACTCGTCGAGCGTTACTTTCAGTTTGCAGAGGAAGCGCGGCTTGCGAATGATCGCGTGGCGGCTGAAGCCTTCCTGCAATCAGCCGAGCACTATACACGCTTAGGCAATCCTGTCCGTCGCACCGAAACCCAACCAATGAAGGACCAGCCTTACGCGCTAGCGCGGAGTGTAACAGAAACGCACTCTTCTGCGGCTGGTGCAGACATGATCGTTCCTTCGGCTGCGGTGTACATAGACAAAGCGCCTGCGCCTGAGGTGGTCGTCGTAAAGATAGTGCCAGAGCTCCATGATATCAGGAGCCAAGAGCAAATCAGGATCGCGAAACGAGCAGCGGCAGCGGCTGACCTTGAGCGGGTTGCCGGGCAGCATGGCTACACTTTGGCTCAGCTCGGATTGGTACTTCGGTCAAAATAAGCTCAGCCCATGCTAAGCTGGTGAGGGACATGCCTAATCAATGAATCTCGGGTATTCTCGGCCGCTGCGGGAGCCGGATGAGCGCTAAGCCCCGTTTCGCGTCTATCTGTGGCACGGCAGTAGCGGTAGCTATTTAGGGTAGGGTAGCGGTTTGCGAAGCATAAAAATACCGGCGCCTTGTGGTATCATTTTACCGCAGTAATCCGTCTTATGTCACATGTGGTTTTCTATCTCTTGGCCGACGCCTGTTTCCAAATGCCCGGAATGGCGTTCCAAACCTCGGGTCGCGTGGCACGGTTGATCGGCGACGGGTGTGCCGAGGCGTGGAATGCGAGACCGTGCTTCTCCACGGCAGTCTTTGCCCGCGCCGCCCGGCGGCCCACTGCAATGATGGTTGTAAGCTTGGGCAGCAGATCGATGAGGGCGTCCAGCTGTTGCAGACCTGCGTTCAGCTCAGCCGGCGTGATCGTTCGCGTCCCATTCCACCACGGGACGACGTTCCACAGAACCGTGTCCTGGCGCGCGATACCGGCTTGCCGCATGAAGGTGAAGATGGCCTCGGCGGTGGGATCGTCGTTGTCGCGGGAGATGAAGCCCGAGCCGGTCTTGCCGGTCGCTGCCAGATCGTCGGTCATCGGGCCGGGTTTTTCCATCAGGAAGAGCAGCCTCGCCTCGGTGCCGCCGTCCATGGGGTCGAATTCGGGAACGGTCCCCCGGTTCTCGGCGCGCAGCTTTGCCGCATAATTCCTTAGCGGAGCGATATGAGGGAGATCACGCATTGCGCGGCGGGCGGCGATGGCTGCCCTGCTTTTCAGGCTGCGTAGCACGTTGATCGGCGTGGGGGTGTCGTCCATTCATCAGGCTCCCGGGTAACGTGTCACCAGATCATCCATCTGGCCGGAGATTGCCAAGGCCAGATCCCTAGCCATGCGCTCAATCAGGTCGCGGCACTCCACCTGCGCGACCCATCTGTGTGTCCGGGCCTGACCGGGGAACATTAGCCCGAGCGCGTTGCCCGCGATCGCGCCGGTGCTGTCGCTGTCGCCGGAATGGGTGACCGCGATGGCCAGCCCGTGCTCCAGGTCCCGCGCGCAGCGGCAGGCGTGGATGGCGATGGAGAGCGCCTCCTCGGCGGTCCAGCCACCACCCAGCTGTTCGGTGGTCTCGGGGCGGCCATCGGCCGGCGCCTGCAATGCGCGCAGGATGGCCTCGCGCGTCTCGGCCCCGAAGCTGCGGGCATGGGTTTGGGCCGCCCGCTCCAGATCGTCACCGTCCGCCAGGGATCGCAGGATCAGCGCCCAGGCAGCGGCGGCCTCCTGCCCGGTCGGATGGCCGTGGGTCAGGGCGGAACACTCCGTCGCCAGGTCCCGCACACGATCCTCCGCGACGAAGGCGATGGGCGCCACACGCATGATCGACCCGCAGCCCTTCGATCCGTTCACGACCGGCGCGCCGAAGCTGCCCGCCCGTCGCAGCGCGTCGAGGCAGGTGAGCCCCGGTGCGCGGCGAACATGCAGGCGTGGTTCGGCGACCAGTCCGACGTCATCCACCTCCATCCGCGGCGTCTCACCCTGCGTGACCAGCCAGCGCAGCAACGCGTGATGGATGACGCCGGGTGGATGGCAGATCCCCCTCAGCGTCCCGCGCACTGCGGTGCGCACCAGCCCCTCGGCTGTGAACAGGGTCATCTGCGTATCATCGGTGATCGCGCCCCGGATGCCTTGATGAAGGGGCAGATCACCGAAGCCTTGCGGAAAGCGCGCGCGGATCCGGGCCAGGCTGGCGAACTCGATATCCGCCCCGAGCGCGTCGCCCATGGCGCCGGCCAGCAGGCAGTCCAAGATCTGCTCCTGCCGCCGCTCTGTCTGCAGTGTCGTGTTCATCATCTCTCTCCTCGTCATCATGCGGCGAGGATGGCACAAGAGGGCTTGCCACAGTCCGACCGTCGGGATTTTCCGCATGACCCAGCAAGCGTACGTCGGGATCTACTGGACCCGCCCGGTGCCGCGCGCCGGGTTCGTCTCCCTGTCCGCCGATGTGGACGCCGCGGCCGATGAGAGCCTGACGATCCGCTATCAGCGCGATCTGGCACGTCGCCACGTGCGCTTGGCGCATGGCACGATGATCCGTGAGATCGCCCTTTTGGAGCTGGCTCCAGACCGGGCCAGCGCGGAGGCCGTGGTCGCGGTCAAACGCCTGGTCGAGACGGCGGCGGATGATACGATCTTTCTGACCGTCGATTTCGCTCATGAGGTGAACTGGCGCCCGCACCGCTTCCTCTGGGCCGCCCTGCCCCAGGACCGCATGCAGGCGCTGCCGCCGGACCCGATCCCGGTCGACGGCAAGCCGTTCGACCCGCGCCTGCACTTCCGCACATGGCACGCCGACGACGAGGCCCACCGGGCCGGCAAGGATGATCATCGTGGCCGGGTGATCGCAGCGCGGGCCCATCAGCCGGATGGTTCCTGGGCGGAGAGGGCTGAGCACCTGAATGGCCTCGGACTCCTTACGCATGGGGGCAAGCGGTGGACGGGGGATAATCTTCGGAAGTTTGTAAGTGCAGCATCGAAGAAAGCAATTTAAACGTGCCTTTAACAACGTGAAGATATCATATTTTACAGGCAGGTTTAATAACATCCAGTCAGCCCTTAATGTAGCATCCTGAATACACGGGCCATATCACTATTTTGATAGGTTAGTAATGGCCCCTAAATAGGAGGCTTAAAAATATTAATTTTTGCGGAACCGCTTTCATCGGCTTCTATTGATATATGATAATCATTCATTTGATTGTGTAATTCGCAAAGTGCATCTAATTCATTTTTTGAAAGGGTATAGTGTGCTTGATGATCTATGCCAGGTACAGATATTGCTTCTGTGATGATTGTTAGTGGCCAGATTGGATCTACACGTCCATGTATAAAATTTTTGCCTAACTCTTTTAATTTTCGACCAATTCCTGAGCTATCATGGAATTTTGCCAAGTCAGCTTGATACGCATTAACTCCAAACTTATGGGATTTCTTATGCACCGGCGTGAAGTCTTGGTCTGATGACACAATACACAATGAGTCTGCTTCGTACTCGTAAAATGCCTCCATAGCGCGAATAACAATTCTCGTATCTACCTCTTTTTCATCGAATACCTGCAATCCTTTTGGCCCAACAAAAAAATTAAAGAATCCTTCTTCTGATCTAGAGTATTCAGGATTTGCTTTAAGTTTTTGAACAAAATCACTATAGGCTGCATAGTTGCGTTCAAAATAAGGACGCTTAAGTATTCCTGATTGTATTTTTTTTAGCTGGTTTTTCGCATCAATGCTTCCCAATTTCACCTGTTTCATAAGCTGCCACTCTATGTCTGGTAGCGGGGCGGGAGCAAAGAAAAGCTCAAATTGAGGGACATAACGAATATATGTAGCATGGACCTTAACGTTTATTGAATCTCCCGGTTTTGATTTCTCGATTTGTTCAATAATATTCTCGAAGTCTAAAACTTTATCGTCTCTAATGCTGAGAGTGTGCTTTTTTATTCTATCAAAGGTATCTAGCAATTGAAAAAAGGCTATTCTACTCAAGACAAGCCCACCATCAATAGGAAACTTTTTATCGCTCAACCACGAATGCAGGCCGAGATACATGCCTTGTAGATCCACTAGAACCAAAATCTTATGTGTCTCTATTTTCGCTCCAACACGCTCTAGAACCTGCTGTGCAGCTGACTCCAATGGAGCGCGAAATATCATCCAGTTCTCAGAGTTTATCTCCTGCTTTTTGGCATGCGATAAATTAGGATTTCTATCTCCAAAATCACCAATCATTCTAATCCCTCATATCCCCTTAGTGCACGCATAAATTTCATATGCAGATCAGTTATTTATATAATAAAACCGATATTGTAGTGGCATGACCATTTTAATAGAAATAGGATTTCACTACAATGCGTTTTCAAATTGAGGCTCTGGATCATTGCCGAAAGATCACTTCAACGAAATATCCGAATTTTCCTTCAGATAGGTCACGTAAAACGCCTTTACCATTCGATGTTCTTGAAGGCGGTCACCAAGGTTGAATCCGTTCTCACGGCGCATGGGTGCCTGAAAGATATCTAGCCCACGATCAAGGACGATCTTCCAACCATTGTCGGTGACGATATCACGGGCATGGGCCGTACCACTGGTGTCATATGCCCAAGTGAAATCCACGCCCGTACCGACGCAAGCCTCGGAAATACTCTCGAGCAGTTCGCGCTGCTTCGGTATATTCCCGTCATCAGGAGCCGTGACCAGATGAACAGAAATCTGATCCTCAGGTGCCTTTCGGGAAATGACCATTTCGACAAACTCCATCATGTTCTTGATCTGATAGAAGTATCGAATATAGGGATCCGTCACGATGATGCGGGACGCCCCTTGAAGGTGATGGCCAAACAGCGTGTCATAGCTGATCCCCTTGCGGTTCTCGGCAAAGACATGATGCCCTTCGGCCGGCTTTGGGGTCGTGGATGCAGGATTGTCATGTGGCCGTGATTGCGATGGTTTGAGGGCGTCAGTAAGCATCTCAACGCCGTCCATGTCGGCGCTTTGCGAGACCTCAGCGCCTGGCGTTCCTTTGCGATAATAGAACTGCGGAAACTCTTCCTCTTCCACCGTGCGCACATGGCGTTTCTTGCCGTCGGAGCCGGTGTAATAGAAGTCCACCTCCGGATATGTCGCATCGATGCGGAACAGCTGGTCCTTGACCCGCTTGCGGCTTTCTAAGGCAAGCTTTAGCAGCTCCTCGGTCTCTGCCTCCGTCTCACCACCTGCAGGAAAGAGGATTTTTAGCAGACCCGACATGGTTTTCGAGATGGCGTCACGATCCCGCGTCGAGATCTGCTCACTGAACTTGAAATACCGATCCGGCCGGTTGGAGTAATCCTCCTGACGTAGATGACGTAGGATCTCTGCCAGGTAATCGACAATGAACCCGTAGCCCCTGGTGAACATCTCGCCGCGGATAACGTCGATTTCCCACCCCGGCAGATAGGCATGGAGCCGGTCGATGAAGGCCGAGTCATGGAACTGAGGCGGCAGCGCTTCGAAGAGGTCGCTGTTCTTCAGCATGTAGGGCACGTTGTGATCGGTGTTGCCGACAAACGAGAAACTGGCCTCGGCCCCCATCGGGTTGATCCCCCGCGAGAAGGTCTTGTTGGCCATGTAGTTTTTCATGATGTCGACGAGCGCCTTGTTGGCAGTCTTCTCACGCCCCGCAAATTCGTCGAAAGCCACCACGTCCCAATACCCGACCAGACCAATCCGCCCGTTCGAATTGTTCACGAACAGCTTGGGGATGCTGACCTCGCCCCCAGAAATCAGCTGCCCGTGCGGAGAAAACTCAGAATAAATATGGGACTTGCCGGTCCCTTTGGGGCCCAGTTCGATGATGTTGTAGTTGCGTTCCACAAAGGGGATCAGCCGCATCAGCTGAAGTAGCTTACTGCGGCGCCCGAACGTGTCCGGGTTGAACCCGATCGACTGCATTAGAAGGTCGATCCATTCGTCGGTGCTGAACTTCGCCCGCCCCGCCTTGTAGCTCTCATAGTCCACGCGCGCGATCTGGATCGGCTTGATCGTCTCGAGGATCCATGGCGAGGTCCGGGCATCTTCCGAGAACTCGTACTGGACGTCTGCGATGCACCACACCCCCGTCACCAGCAGCTTGGGGTGCGCCTTGACGGTACCACTGTCCACGGCCACCTTCTTGATGCCCAGATTATCGAAGGTCGCCTCGTAGCTGTCGGTCTTTTCGTTCAGTGACACACTGATCTGGTCGATGACCTTGTAGCGGCCCCGCTCCTTGATCGTGGACTGGATCAGGCCCGCCTCACTGCGATGGACATAGTGCTTGCGGAGGATTTCCTTGACCGTCTCGATGCCGGTCGCGATCGACGCCTCGTCGTCGGTCGCGCAGTACTGACCCAGCAGGTACTCAAGCACGTAGGTCGGTACGATCGCGTTGCCCTTCACGGCCTTGACCAAGTCCTTGCGGACCACGAAGCCTGCAAAATGGTCGTTGATCTTGTCGTCAAGCGTACTCATGGCCATTCCTTAGAAGTCGAAATCGGTCGGGATGCCGCGTCGCAGTTCATAGCGCTGGCTCTGGTAGTCATCATAGCGGCTGGTCTTGCCGATGCGCTGGCGCAACTTCAGGAACACGTCCTGATTGTTGAAGGCATCAGCGTCCCGTGACAGCAAAAGCTTCAGCGGCATCTCGCGCTCGCGCGGATTGTCCGATCGATAGTCGAACGGCACCTCATGCTCGTCGGAGATCAGGGTGCCATCGATGGCATAGAGCCCAACCACCAGATCTCGCGGCTGCAGCTTGTCCGAGATCGGCTGCACCTGGTACAGCGTCACGGCATGCTGGCCTGACGAGATCAGATTGCGACCAGACGAGATGATCTGAACCTCGACCATCTGAACGTCGGACTCACGCTGCTTTCCAACCCGAAGCACCGGGATGACGATTTCCTGCAGGCTTGCCCCACCGTGAACGAACCGGCTTCCAGCCCCCCTGACCCGCAGACGATTGATGGAGTTTGGGACCAGCACGTCAAGATCCCCGGCAAGGCCCAACTCGGCCGGTGAGAACCGTTTCATTCCGGCTGTCGCCTTCAGCCCGCGGCCGACGACGAAGCGGCGGTTGCGGGTATGGATCTCATCCCCTGCCGGTTCCGCGACTGAAAACTCCGTCTCGTCGAGCGGGCGGTGCTGATAGAGAAATCCGTGGTCGGCAGTGATCAGGATGTTCGAGACATTGGCGCTGGTCAGCTTGCGGACCACCATTGTCAGGTCCGCGATAGCATCTTCGGCAGCCTCCGGCACGCGCTCTTCGGTGGTCAGCTTGTCTCCGACTACGTCGATCCGGTTGTGGTACAGATAGAGGATGTCATGATCGCGGAAGAGGATCTTTCCCTCTTCGGAGCGCATGCTCATGAACTCGTCTGCCTTCATCGCCTTTGCGCGGTCGCCGGTTCGGCCTTGGGCAAGAGCCCGCTCTCGGTTGGATGTCCCTTGGGTCGACTCGCCGAAAGATCTGACAATGCCGTCCGGTTGGATTGTCAGGTCCTTGTTCGGCAGCAGGGCCGCCATGCCCAATTGGGTATAGCTGGGCAAGCTGCTGATCATCGGTTTCAGCTCTGCATCGAACCTGTTCAACTTGCGGATGGCCCGCAGGCATTCCTCGGCAATCTCGTAGCGAAAGGCGTCCGAGATGACGACGACAACCTTCTGATCCTTGCGGCGGAATTCAGCGGCCTGGTCCCGGTAGAAGTTACGCTGCATCGGATAGCCGCGCACGCTCCATTCGGGCATGGCTGCAACCTGATCCTGCCAGGCGTCATTGACCTTCAGCAGGTAGCTGGTCGTGTAGCGGTTCTCCACCACCTCGAACAAGTCGCTCAGCAGCGTGGCCTGACCACTTTTTTGCATGTGAAAAATGAACTTCCGATACAGCTGATCCAGCTTGTACCAACTCGAAACGTAGCGCTTGATGCCCTCCTCGGGGCTGGTCATGCTGAGATTGGCCTCGGCCAAGGCCTGCTGAAACTCGATGGCATGGCTGATCGCCTGATAGACATGCTCGTAGGTCGCATACCAGTGGCTTTGCCGCCGCTCCCGGATGATCTGCAGAACATCCGCAGCGCCCAAGGTTTGGCTTGCCATGGCCTGAACCAGGGAACGGATCACGTGTCGGTCGATCTCTTCAAAATGATCGATTGACTTCAAGGTCCGAGCTTGGCGCAACTTCAGATCATGCGGGATCTTGAGAGTACCCTCAAAGCGCTTGCTGAGCGTCTCGAAGGCCTCGGAATAGTGCTTGTTGTTCTTCCAGCGACGGAAGACCAGCAGCGCTTCCGCTTTCAGCTTCGCATCCTCGCCGAAGGCCAGCTGGTAGGCACCCTCGAAGAACGCGATCGCGAAGTCCTCGAGGTCCGGCTTGTCCGAGAGATAGCCGTAGGCATTGGCAACCTGCTTCCAGAAGAACTCGGACAGGTTCGCCCGCTCGATCAGCCGCATGCCCTCGTCGCGTCCGGCAGCCAGCTGTTCCAGCAGCTGCTCGATCACCGTATCCAGGGCTCCTTCGGCACCGACGCAGACGGCCAGCATGCGCCGGCGGATATCGGTCCTGGTGTCTCCCTGCTGCATCAGGCGTTTCAGATCCGCGATCCGACTGCTGGCGCGATAGAACTCAGTATGGTCGCGCACGACCTCCTCAAAGGCAGTTGGCAGGCTCAGCTCGCTTAGCCAGATCGCAGCCTGATCGGCCTTGAAGACGGTCGTGGCCAGTTGCACGTCCAGCAGCCAGTTCTCCTGCATCGCGGGCTCTGGCCCGTCATAAAACACTAGGAACTTCTGATCCGGCTCTTGGCGCAGCATCCGGTATTTCAGTCCGAACTGGTTGTTGGCGATCTCGATCTTTGCGACACCGTCCAGATCGATCGCCTCGAATGCCGTGCGCATGTCGCGGGCCGCATCGTACCAGAACACGATCCGATGCTCATCGAACAACCGGGCCAGGCTAGCGGTTAGGCGATCATTCATCGCTGACCTCAAGCCCAATGATCTTCTTCAGCGCGGTGCCGAACTTTGGGTAGTTGGCCTTGACCCCGTCATCCAGATCGATCTCGATCTTGGCCTGGGCCAGCGGAAAGATCACCTCGCGCTCCCACTCGTTCAGCTCATCCAGCTGCTTGGCGATGACGCCCGCATCCTTGAGGGCCTTGGTCCGCTGCCCTTGGGTCGCAGTGGGATCGTCGGCCAGCTTGTTCAGGCGCACCTGCTCGCCCTCCAGCTTGGTGACGAACTCGCGCAGATATTCGTTCAGGAGGACCGAGACCGTGTCGCCGCGATAGCGGTGCATGTAGATCAGCGCGTTGAACGTGCCCTTGGGGCTGGAGAACATCCAGTAGATCGGCCGCTTCTTGTAGCGCTTCACGTGGTCGGCATAAAAATCCTTGGTGAAATACCTGCGGATGTCCTTGCCAAGCGCCTCTTCGATGAAGCGCAGGTTTTCGCGGAAGCTGTCCTCGCCAAAGGTCACGCGCAGGAACTGGCGGAACCGGTCGGTGATGTCGTCGGCGAACCAGTCGGCGTCGAGCACGGGGATGACATTATCCTTGTCCGGCATGAAGGTCGGGTCCGGGACGCGGGCGATGTATTCGGCCAGTGTCTCGCCCTGATTGGCGAGGATCAGGCCTGGCGCGTCGAGGCTGTAGCGGCCGAACATGCAGCCCACCGCGTAAGACAGGAACTCGGCCATGGTGTCGGCGCGCAGGCGAGCCTCGTTCGCCTCGGCATCGTTCTTGGTGCCATAGCGATAGGCGGGGTTGCAGGTGAGGGTGATCTCGTTCAGCGGCACCTCGGGAGTCAGCTCGTCTTGCAGGCCATAGGCGTCGATGAAGATGCGGTTGTTCTCTTCCTCCAGCCGCTGCATCTCATCCGTCATGCCCTGCCAGTGGGTGCGGAGGGTGGTGTAGGTGGCCTCCAGCGTCTCGGTGCGGTGGTCGGGCTGGAGCAGTGGGAGCGTCGTGAAGTCCCAGGAGGTTTCGTAAGCGTCCCAATCGGAGCGGGCAGATTCAATCAATGCTTGAGTTTTCGCATCCGTTCCTTGAGCCGTTTTAACTGGGAGTTTTGCAATTGTACCGGACACGAAGTCCAACGTTGGAGATATAAACTTCAAAAGGTGGTAACAGATTTTGGAGTTAAGAAATCCAATAAGAAGAATTTTGTCACTTTCTTTTTCTGAGAAAATACATTGGCCTTTCTGGTCAAAAATGAAACCGGGGTCGCTCTTTCTTACTGAAAGTTTTGAGCTTGAAATTGCTGACCAAGTAATGCTGTCAGAGAAATAGTGCCGGATGTTTTTAATTGTGCGGGTCGGACTTCCATATAACTGTGTAGCGAGTTCAAGGAGAGCACGTCCATCGGCCTCCCAGTTTACTACAAACTCGTTGTTCCCAAACCATTTTCGGTATGCTCCACCTTTGTTGTATGGAAACCATCGCGCACCCGATGCAACAGACTCTTTTCGGCTAAAAGATTTGAACGAGGATCGGTTAGGAGTAACTTCGTGCCACAACCGAAGAAAACGATCGTTGTCACTTGAAGCCAATCCTTGGCGCGGGGAAGCAAGACTTCCGACGTTGTCGGGTAGGTCAAAACAGTCAACCATTTTTGGGCTTGCCCAGTACGCAATGGGTTTCCCTGGGATTTTTTGAATGTCCTGGGCCGAGGCTCGATAAAACCAGCTAGAGTTTTGGTCTTGAATTGCTTCCAGCGCGCGCGGCGCTTGGTTCGCTGCGCCTCGGAAATCAGAAAGACGCACGAAACCACCTTGGAAATCAGGGCGATGAGTATTTTCCAACGTAAACGTGCAAATTGGCACTGTCGCTCCGTCGAACCCTGAATACTCCAGTTGAATCAGGCTTGAGATCGTTTTTTCTTCCAAGATAAACAGGCGCAGTTTTTCGTAGGACGAAATGAACATCCATACAAACGGCGTCATAAATCCCAATTGACCTTTTAGAAGGGCCAAACTCGTATTTCGAACCATAAACGCCGAGAAGAGGTCTGCTTTGACGTCACTGAAGTTATCTTTCAGGTAGTCTTGCAGCTTCGCGTTCATCCCTTTCCCGCCCATATAGGGCGGGTTTGCCACCACTACGTGATATTTCGGCGACAGCGCCTCTACCATGCGCAGCACGACCACGACGCGCGCCTGCACCTCCTTCAACAGCAAGTCGCCGCCAAAATCCCGTGCCTCCACCATCCGCACCGTCTCGGCCGGATCGCGCAGCTTCGGCACGATCAGCGAGCCGAAGTTCTTGGCTTGCTCGAACTGGCCCATTGTCTCGCGCAACTCATCCGTGAACAGATTCCTGCCCACCACGGCGGCCACGTCCTGCAACTCGGCGGGCGTAAAACTCACGTTCTGTAACACGACGATGTCGGGCTTCGCCTCCATCCGCAGGAACCGCCGCCGCCCCAGTTTCGCCGCCGCCTTCATCGCCAGCGCAAAGGCCGCCAGTGCGCCTGCGCGATCGTCGATCTCTACCCCCGTCAGGTTGTGCGTCAGGATCAGCCCGGGGATCTCGGTCGGATCGTATCCCTCTTCCTCATAGATGGCGTAGAGCAGGTCGAAGGCATAGGTCAGCATGTGCCCCGACCCGCAGGCTGGATCGCAGACCTTGATCTCCTCGGGCTTGCCGATCCTCAGGAAGTCCGTCTCGGGCTCTTCCGGCGCGATGTAATAGTCCATCTGCGCCGCGAGTTTTGACTGTGGCCGGTTCAGCAGCCACAGCCGTCCCAGAGAGTTCTCCAGCAGATAGCGGACAATCCAGTGCGGGGTGAACAGCTGCGTTGCGGCGGGGATGTTTTCGGCGGTGATTTTCTGGTTCTTCTTCAGCCCCGCGAAGACCTGATCCTTTTTCTCCGAGATGTAGAACTGGTAGAGCCAGCCGATGATCTCGACATCCTGACAGGCCTCTTCCGTCATGACCGCGCGCAACCGGGCCAGGATCGAGGTCTGCGACAGCAGATCCTCGGGCATCAGCAGTTCGGTGTAATCGTCAAGCTCCTCGAACAGGAATGGCATCGGCCCGTGCCACGCATTGCAGGCATGGACCAGCAGCAGGCGATAGGCCTCAGCCTGTGGGTCATTCGACGGGACACGGCCATCCAGCAAGGCGGAAACCTCAGCAGGTGCGCCGTCGGGCAGGTTGCCCGCCGCAGCTTCGGCCAGAAGCTCCGGACGGGTCTGGCCGTCAGCCGGGGAGACGACGCGAACCTGGGTGTAGCCATTCGCATCCATGAAGCGCAGCGCCGTGAAGCGGTTGAACCAGGTGTAGGCGACCTGTTCGACCACCTGGGTCCTGCCGGAAGTCCGCAATGCGTTCTCCAGATCCTTGACCGCCCGCGGATGCTCGCGCCGAGCGGCCGCGCCCTCGGCTAGGACCAGATCGAGCTTGGCGGTGACCTGACCGATCAGCAGATTGCGCGCAGCCTGCGCGAATTTCTTGAGCGCGTTGGTATCCATCAGATCATCACCTTCGTGCCTGCCGCAATTTTGGAAAGCAGGGTCTTTCTCAGGGCCTCGAGATAGTCGTTCACCTCTGCCTCATCGGTAAGGTAGGGCTTTCCAATATTTACTTTCAGATCGCGTGCGTTCACGTGGCTTGGTGGTTTGGGATCAGTTCTCGAAGGCTCCCCCGGGTTTCCAGGAGTGACAGGCTGCTTTCTGGTCATCTCCGAGATCGTCGAGAGTAGTGACGTCAGCAACCGCTGACGGACCTGATTGCTACGATCCCGTAACGACGGGATCAGACTGGTTGTGTCAAGCCTGTCCCTTTGCGCTGCAAGCTGTCCGTCGATCGACTGCTTCTGCTCGGACGTGAGCGCTTGGTACTCTGGTAGCTGGCCCAGTGTCACGGCAACCTCGTCCAGGGCCGCGCTGGCAGCCTTGCGCTCGGCGATCACGGCAAGATCAACTTTGTTCTTCAGATCATAGAGATCCACTTTGAGGTTCTGAATCGCCGATCCCCGATAGCAGTTCTCGTCATCCATGACCGCCCGCAGCCGCCGTCCGGCATCCGCATCGACATCCGCGATGTTCTCCGACTGCTGAGACAGGGCTTTGCGAGCATCGTCGTAGATGTCCTTCTGGCCGCCGCCCATGAAGCTGAGGATCTTGTCGAGGATCATCTCACGCGCATCGAGCAGTTTATCCTGCTGCTTTATCGGCTCGGTGATGTACCATGCGGCTGGCTTCCCTTTCATGGCCTTCAGGCGCGCCTGCAGAGGACCCAAAGCCGCCATGAATGGATAATCATGGACCTGACGGGTCAGATCATCGACTTTGGCTTCCAACGCGTCGACGGCATGCTTCCAGTCCTCACCCAATGCGCGCGCTTCACTGCCACCGGGCGGGGATCCGAACAGCTCACGATAAAGCTCCTTTGCATTGCGCAGTGCAGCAGGCGTGAACTCCGTTTGCGTCGTCAGCAAGAGGTTTCCAACCATCTGGCTGTTGTTCAGCGCCCGGGCGAGATCGACGCCTTCATAGACTGCACCGTCGATGCGCGCCTCGATCTTATTCTTTGTGATCAGGCTCCCGGTCAGGCACATCACGGCGTGGCTAGGCCAGCCAAAGGGCTTTGTGGAGAACTTGTCGGTCAGGTGCTTCGCCGAGACCTTCACCCCATTGCGGGCCTGACTGCTCAGGAAGTTCAGGATTTCCTGTTCGGGCTCACCAAGCCCTTCGCCGTCGTGCCCAAAGAGTGATGTGCCCGACTGCACGGACTTCATGATATCCGCTTCGGTGTAGATGACACCGCGCAGCATCGGCAGGTTCGTGTAGACCTTGTCGACCAAGGTCTGGAATGCCTTGGTGACGCGCTCCTGAGGGTCCTCACCGCTGATGTCCAGTTCGTCACCGCGGACGAACAGTCGCGCCTCTCCGATCAGCTTGCGCAGCCGCAGCTCGAGATCCTTCGCGCGACGGCTGTTCTGCTCGCCCTTCTCGGCGATGATCCGATCCCTGCCCGGCTGCGGGGATCCACTGCGGGACTGGCGGACGAACTTGTCCGTCTGTTTGAAAAGGACCATGTCGCGCAGGAACAGTTGATCGGGCTTCATGACCACCGCCAGCTCTTCATTGGCGATGGTCCGGGTGCGGATCGTCTCCGGGCTGTCGCCATCCTCGCTGAACGGCGAGTGCAGGTGGATCGCCAGCTCATGCTCCTTGCCGATCAGATGACCGTCGAGGCGCCGCGTGAACTGGTATTCATTGCCCGATGTGTTGTGACGGATCTTGCGGCTTCGCAGAATGGCGTCGAAGGCCATGGTTTCCAGCGCGCCCGAGACCTCCGACTGCTCGACGGGAAGGGCCTTGATCTCGGCCTCGACGTCCTTTTCCTCGTTGGTCAGGAACTCGTAGACCTCGCCATTGCGCTGGATGAGGGTGTTGCGATCCAGAAAGGCCAGGGCCTCCTCGATCCGGCGCCGTTGCGCCGTCTGATCGCTCTCAAACCCTGACAGCAGCAAAATCGAGATGTTGCGAACTGAGGGTTTGAACTCCTTGACGTATTTAACAAGGAACAACGCCTTAAGGACCCGCACAGCGAACGGGTCCACGTCTTCGATGTCACGCTCGGCGATGTGAATGGATTGTTGGACAGACGATTTCAGGGCGGTGCGGATGCCCTCGAACATCTGGTCGAACGTTGCGAGGCCCCCGACAGGCTCATTCTTCAGCTTCTTGGCGACCTCCTGGAAGACCCCCAGCATCGAGCGTTCACCGACGGAGCTGTGCTTGCCCTCGAAGGCGTTGTGCTGCGACAGCGCCTGGATCGCCATCTGGAACAGCGGGTATTGGTAAGGCGGAAAGGGATAGCTGAGCACGAACTCGTCGCGATCACGAAAATTCTTCAACTTTATCGACCCGTCCGTAAAGTCGAACAGCGTCTTGAGGTTGTTTTCTTCCCGCTGATAGAGATTGCTGAGTTGGGCTTCTCCCTCCTCCGTCTTAGATAGCAGCCGGCGCTGAATAACCTCGGCGACATCGGCCGAGTTCAGAGGCATCCGGTTGCTGAACCGGGCCTGGATCTTCGAGAAGTCGTTTTCCTGCTGCTGGGTCATGTCCCCGATGACGGAGGCCATATCCTGCTGCGCGGTCACGATGATCCAGGCCTGACCCTTGCACTTGGTGTTCAGGCTTTCTGCGATCGTCTGCAGGTTGGTCATCAGCTTCACGTTGTCGGCGATATACTGGCCGACCTCATCGACGAAGAAGTTGAGCCGGAAATTTGGCTCCTGCTCGTCAATCCACGCCTTGATGGTCGCCGCAAAATCTTCGATCGAGACCCGGGTGTCCTTGCGGTACTGGGTCAGGATATCCTTGGCATCCACGGGATCGCCACCTGTGGCTGCGGCAAAGGCCGTGGCGACATTGCGGGTCTCCAGCAGCGCCTGTTCGCGTCCCCGCTCCCACGGCTTTCCTGACGCAGCCTGGAAGGCGGCCTTGAACGTGTCCAGCTGACCACGGCCGTGCAGGTCACGCTCCATCTGCGCGATATGAGGCTGCTTTCCATAGAAGCCACAGGAATCATCGAAGACCTTCTGGAAGACTGCCAACAGGGCGTCGACATCGGTCTTGGAAATCACATCGGCCTTCTGGTCGATGTTGAACAGGACCGACCTGGACGGGATGGCGACCGCCTTCTGCAGCAAGCCGCGGATCATTGGGGCGTCCTTGATCTTCTCCTTCTCGAGGAAAATGTCCGCTGCGCGCCTGCCATCGACCTCGCGGTTCTCCAGAAGCAGCGCCAGCATCTTCAGCAGATGCGATTTGCCCGAGCCGAAGAACCCGGAAATCCACACGCCATTGGCAGTGTGGTAATCGGTATAGGCCTCCAGAAACTGCTCGAGGCGCTGACCGATCTCATCCGTGATGACGTACTCGTCAAGCTCGAGGCGCAGTCCGGTGTCGTCATCGGCCTTGATGACACCATCAATGGCACGATCGACGGGTTTTGCGAAAATGTCGCGAAGATATTGGGTCACGGTCAGACCTCGTAATTCATGATGTTGAAAGCACGGTAATATTTGTCGTCGTGAAGCAGGCCGAACAGATCGAGCGATGCGCCGGTGGCCAGCGCATGAGTGTAGCTCCCTGGGAAGAACATGACCGTCGGCGCTTCTTTGGCCGTACTCTGCAGGTTGTTCAGGACATTGTGCGAGCGCAGGTAGGGATAGACCTCCCCGACGCCCGACAGGAAAATGACGTCGTGGGGCGTGGCCTTGATCATCTCTGCCACCATCGGCACCAGGTGCGCCTGAGGGTCCAAGACCCCCTGCAGCAACTCCTTCAGTTCAGCCTTGTCCGTGTCATGTTCGATCTCGAGGACTTGTTCCAGGATGCCTCGCTCGGCGAGGATCTGAAGCGTGATGTCATAGAGGTTCAGGTCCAGAACGCGAACGCCCGCATGGGCACTTCGGGTGATCAGATCGGCCCGATCCTCTTCCATCGCCATGCCGTCCGCAGCCGCATACGGGCAGATGAAAAACGGCACCTCATTGCCCAGGCCCTGCTTGGTCAAAAAACGCTGGCTGGTCACGACCTTGAACAGGTGTTCGGCCCTGCCCTTCCGATCAAACATCATCTTCAAAAATCAAACTCCACCCCGACGGAGGCCGGGAAAATAATCAAAGGCTGCAGGCTGTGCATTTTCAATCATAATTTGCAATCGATTGGAAAGGATCGCTGTCTGGATGTGGCGGTCCCGGGAGATGATCCCGGCTTCCCGCAAGATGCGGAACATCACCTGACCGAGCTTCTTCTGTGTGCCCGGACTGAGGTGTGCCAGCTTGTCGTTCCACTCCGCCTTGTGGTGGAAGAAGACGTCAAAACTCTCGACTGGAAGTTCCAGGCGGTAGGAGAGGTACCGGTCAATCACGACTTCCCGCACGAATTCCTCGATGAACCGGTAGGTTCTGCAGATGGCCACCCACAGCAGGGCCTGCGTCTCGTCGTGGTCAGCCTCGTCGGCAAGAAAGGCCAATTCCTCAGCGGACAGAGCTGACAGGCGGAGGACGATTTCGTTGAGGACCCGTTTGTTCGACGCAACCTTCGGGAGGGTCGTCGCCCCTTCCTTCCGGGCCCGTTCGAGCGTCGCGGCCCAGGCCTCACCCGGCACGTGAAGCATGGCAACGGCGCGGCTTTCGAGCAGCAGAAGGCCACCCGTCGTGAAGGACATTCGGTACGAAGTCGTGTCTGACGACATCATAGCAACTAAAGCCCCAGAGGGTCGCAGCCCTTTTCGCTACTTGTCATGTTGTGCCGCTCGCCTTGATAGGCCTCTGTCGTGGCTGCGCAACGACACGATAGCAGTAGGGGGCGGTCTCCTCGATCAGGACCAGATCTCCTGCCTCCACGGCGTTATGTTCGAAAAAGGATCGAATCCAACCCCGCTTTCGGAAAAATCGCTTGGCACCATCAAGATCGGTCATGACCGCAGCGCTTCCGCCCCAGTTCACGGTGATTTCGCGCGCGGCCGCCAGGGCGCGGTTTGAGCCGCCGACGGCGTCTTCCGGAAACGCTTCAAAGAAATTTTTCAGGTAGATGTGGCTATAGTTTAGATTGCCCTGTGTAATCTCTGTCGTTCCAAGAGCGCGGGGTGACAGAGCGTGTTCAAAGGCCGTTGATGCAGGGCATCCGATCACATGCTCCGTGGTGACTTCCAGGCTGTCATCGCCGTCATCGATCAAATCAAAGTCTTCGGTATGTCGGGCCTGTCTTGCGGCAGATACTGTGGAGTACCGAGGTTTGTCGACCTGTGCGCGTTCCGCTTTCAGAACGACTTCCGCAGCCGCACGGGCATCCTCGCCCGCGTCATGGTGCTCGAAGACAAGCCCAAGATGCCGCTTGAGACTGGCCAGTCCATGCCCGCCATTTCGCAATTCCGGCCAGGCGCGGCGCGCGACCTGAACACCGTCTTGCCACTCCCAGTCTGGAACGGCAAGGTTCGCGTGATGACAGGCGGCGGACACTGCACTCCGGTCGAAGCCGGAGTGCTGATACACCGTGTATCCGGCGAGCGCCTCGCGCAAGACCGGCAGCACCTCCGCGAATGCCGGTGCGCCCCGCACGGTCATGGCGCTGATCCCATGCAGATAGGTGAAGACCCAACGGTCCACCTGCGGATCGATATAGGCCATCCATGTCTCGATCGAATAGTCTGGCCGCACGCAGGCGACGCCGATCTGACAGATGCTGCCGCGGTCATTGTTGGCGGTTTCGACATCAAGCGCCACGAACCGGAACGGACCCTTAGGAAAAGAGGGCAAAAAGTCCGAGGTCATTCCAGAACCTCCAGTAATATCGGCCAGTTCTGACGACCTCCGAGAACACGAAGCACATCAAGCCGGACACCGATGGTCCGATAGATGATTAAGTGAGCACCGGAGGGATGAATGCGAACAGGCGGGTTAAACTCCGGACGCTCTCGCGCGATCCCCGGCATAGCACAGAGCAGATCGAAAACAGCCGTAATCCCGTCGATATATCTGTCTGCCTGCTCGGGTGACCACTCCGCCACGCCGTGCAGCCAGATCTCTTCCATGTCGTCTTCAGCTTGGGGCGTAAGCCTGAGACTATAGCGCTCCTCAGCCGGCATGCTTGTGGCGCATCTTTGCCTTGAAGGCTTTGGCATCGAACGGCCGGGGCTCACCGCTCTGCAGACCCTCGGTGACGGCAGCCTGAAGCTGCCCGATTGCGCCGGCGCGTTCCTGGTCACGCCGGATCAGATGCCGAACGTAGTCACTGGCATTGCTGAAGCTGCCCCCGCGGGCCCGCTCCTCAACCCACACCTTCATGGGATCGGGGATTGAGACGTTCATCGTGGCCATCAAAAGCTCCGTCAGATTTCCTCAACATTATGACAAACTTTGCCATAATTATCTAGCCCTCATGGACAAGATAGTTGTCGCGCAACACGGCTATCAGGCCGATAAGATCGAGGGCAAGTTGCGCGCCAGAAGGCTGACCAGCCACGTCCACCGCAAGGGCAAGTGGGGAAAGCCACTGACTGAACAAACCAAGGGGAGCAACCGTACCAAATCTACCGTGCGTGTCCGGGTCGAACATGTCTTCGGCGCGCAGGTCAACTACAAGGGCGGCACCCTGGTATGCATGATCGGCATGGTCCGCGCCGGAGCCAAGATCGGGATGAAGAACTTCGCCTACAACATGCGCCGCCTTGTGAAATTGCGCCGCCTGAACCCGTGCATAGCCTGACACCAAGGCGCGTAAAGTCAGGCAGATAGGATGTAATACTACCCAAGACCGCGACTTACAGGTACCTCAAAGAGGCAACAGTAGGCGTCATATTTGGATTAAACTCACTGAAAGCGTTACCTGACACCAAAAATTGTAAATATTGAGGGGCTCTTGACCCAAAGAATCTGTCAGGCGATTTTAATGTTAACCGGCAGGCCACTTTGAGAATTTAGGACGGCTACATTCGCAAATATTATTAAGCTAAGGATGACTTTTGATGGATGAAGACCGCACCTTTACCGTAGCCACCGACACTGCTGTTATCTCAATGATTGACAGCGCCAAGAGCCGTCTGGTTGTCATTGCCCCTGCATTGTCTCGTGCCGTTGCCGATGCACTTGCCGCACGGCTCGACGAGCTGGAGCATCTCGACATACGCGTAATTGTCGACGCCAATTCCGAGGTCTATCGCCTTGGTTTCGGAGAATACGAAGCGCTGGAGGTTATCCGCGATGCCGCCTCAAGGAATTTGCTCGATCTCCGGGTGCAGCCCGGTGTACGCATCGGGGTGATCATATCGGATGACGACACGATGGTATTTGCGCCGGTCTCAAAGAACATCGAAGCGGCTTCCGACACAGCAGAAAAACCAAACGCGATCGTTCTCCGCGGTGCTTCAACGGAAAAGCTCGTACGCGCTTCTGGCGCACATGCGAACAACGATTCTCCCCCCGGCGAAATTGGGAATGCAGCGTTGGATCCTTCCAAAGTTAAGGCCATGCAGGCCGACCTTGAACGAAACCCACCTGTCAAGTTCGATATCACCAGGCGCATGCAGGTATTCTCGTCGCGTGTGGTCTATGTTGAGTTCGAGATTACGGGCTTCGCGCTAAGCCGTAAGCAGGTTCCACTTCCGGAGGGCTTCAGCACCGTAAGCGATGCGCATCTCCAAGCTCAGATATCAAGTCGACTGCGGGCACCGATGGCTGCAGTTGGAGCGGTAGAAGTTACGATAGGCGAAGGCAAGGACGCCAAGACCGCACTCGTCGATGACGCCTGGTTACGCAAGGAACGCAAGCGGATTGAAGACATCTACACCTTTCAGATCGATAATTTTGGCCGTGTGATCCTGCGTGAAGATCGCAAGGACTTCGATGCGGCAGTCCAGGCCTTCCTGACAGTCGTCGGACGATATCATGACAAAGTCCGCGCTGCGCTGGACTCTCATCGTGCCGCCTTTCAAGAAAGTTTCAGTGCTGAGTTCCTTCCAAGATGGACAGCGTCCCCGCCCGACTACATGACGCGGTGGGGGAACCAGCCTGATGAAAACAGCCTAAAACTGGAACTAGCGAACCGAGCCAGTGAGGTGTTCGAAACGATGCTTGCATTTGAGCCACCCTCTGTCCGTCTTGTCGAGAAGAACGTCTCCCCGTCGAACGTCGAGGATCCTCGATTTCTCAGTCGGTTGCGCTCCATCATGGAGCGTCGCCGCGTGCCAAAAACTATCATTGACTCGCTGTTCTCATCAGGAGAAGCGGCGCCCGAACAGGGAGAACTGCTGCCCAATCGGTGAAAGCAACCCCGAAGTAAAGTTCGATCTTTGTTCCTTCGGGGGGTGCGCCTGTTGATTTCCACCCAGAACTGAGCCGGGTAAGCGCATAATTTCCACTGAGAAGTGAGCCATGTGAACCTTCCCCCATAGCGGTTAGCGGCGGGGATAACGGAGTGAGCTACTCCCCGAAAATTGGACAGTGACGGAAGCTACGATCTGACGTCTGCTGGTCTCCAAGAGCAAGGAGATCAGGACATGAAGAAACGCTGGAACCATGATGCGGGATTCAAGGCCCGTGTTGCGCTGGAAGCCTTGAAGGGCGAGCGCACGGTGTCGGAGTTGGCCGCCGAATATGGCGTGCATCCGACGATGATCCGTAAGCGGTGGCGCCGTCTTATCTGCTTTCAGCTTGACGGTTGATGTAATTCTTGATGATAAAGACCTTTTGATTAAAACGCAATTAAAGTCTGTTCGTGCTGGCGCCCAAACAAAGAGTTGGAATATTAAGAGAAGTGTTTTGCGGCCATCGCTTCGATCAGCTGAGAGCTTGGGGTTTGAGTTTTCTCCCGAAGGAGTAGGCGATGGCGGAGGAGCCCTGCTTATAGAGTATAGCGTGTCGAACGATGAAATTATCGCAAAATACTAATATACTAACGCAATTATTCTTTCCGAATTCAAATATGATGTTATTAAACGCAAGCACGTTGGCAGTATGGATGCGGTTGATACCTGCCTAAGGAAATTACATATTGCCGCCGGGTCGAAATTCATATCAGTTCCAAAATAAGCCTTTTGAAAGCTAATAGAATAGATGCTCTTTTGGCCCTCATGGGCTTACCAGTTCGTTCTGGGGTTTAAAATTAGTAAACCTGATTTTTTCATAGACGGCCGAAGACGAGAGGTTGATCTTCCAGACCCTCCTAATGTTTTGAGAAAGTGCATATGGAACGAAATTTTTGAATTAGTAGAAGAGCCGAAATTGACACATGGAGATTTTAAGCGAGATTCACAGTTGATCACTAATATTGGACCGTCTATCCCTATGCCAAAGCAGACATTGAGATAGCCACATCAAACGGCAGCTCCGTCCCGTCACCAGACTTTGCCGCTGGCCGCAACGGAGGTCCGGTTTTGCAAGACATATAGCCAAAACTTACACTTTTCTGGCACCTTCAGAAACGATTGTTTATGAGGCCTTGTCTCTGATCGGACTTGCCTGGAATGGGGGGGGCGCAAGTCCAAACGTTCTCCACCAATGCCGGCCACGTCCACCTCGTCTCACGGCTCAACGAAATGACACGCCTGTACCAATAATATTTTTGTGGCATTTAAACAGGCAAAGAGGGCAAGAGCCTGTCGTGTCAAGGAAACCTTGTAACCAGCCGGTTGGCGCCGCTCGGAGAGCACGTCCGAATCTGACGTTCCAACCGCATAGAAAGGCTAAAAGCTAAAGGAAACCCGAGATGCTACATGCACTGAACAATAAGAAAGCGAGGCTAGACCGTGTCATCAAGGGCGTCGCCAAGCAGCCACGTGAAGACCTGATTACATCGACCGTGTTCGGTGCTTTGGACTTCATGGATGTCAGGTCAAGAGCCGCAGCTTTGAAGGCATTGCTCCAGCTGGAGCTCAGTTCTACTGCAAGAATGATACTATGGCCCCGGTTTTACCGTGAAGGCCAGCGGCAACGTGTGGAGCCTGACGTAGTGATATGTGATGGACAAGACTGTCACATCATTGAGGTGAAATGGGGTGCTTATTTAGGAGCTGGTCAGCTTGAGCGCCAGATTGGTGCGGTATCGAACTGGGTCTATCGTAGCGAAGAGCATCGGCAGCTGATCGGTAGAGCACCGCGCAGGGTAAAGACATTGACTGTCTTAGGCTTTGAAAAGCACCATGCGGTGCAAGTGGCCGCCTGCGCTGAGCATGATACTCAAGTTCTATCGCGCACATGGCAAGCTGTGGCCAAAGATATGTTGGCTCTGAAGCAGCAGCCAGATGGTCCGTTGACTGCATGGTCGCAACAAGTCCACCAGTTCCTGACCAACACGCCTAAGGCCCGGACCATGCAGGGTTGGCCAGCTCTGGATTCGCCTGGAACTGGATGCCTGAAGTTTAATTCAATCAGCTTTCGGGATCTTATCCCCGTGCCTCAATCAACGTGGCGCTTTCCGGCAAGCAAATACATTCTTAACTGAAAAGGTTTAACAATGAGCGATAAAGTAATCTGGCAATCAGTTCGCAACATGCTCGACACAGTAAACGCGCTGGAGGCAGTGGGCGACGTGATCGGGAGCTCGATCATGCAGCAATTTCAGGATAAAATTATCACCGACGAAGATTGGGAGGCGCAGGTAGATAATGGCTGGATCGAGCCGCTGTGGGTTCGCCATTTTGCCTTCTGGAGCAGCAATCGCGCGAAAGCCAGAGTAACGAGCTGGATATCCATAGGATTTCAGCTGACCAGTGATGCCTCAGAACTTGAATGGAGCCATGGCCAACGGGCGAAGCTTCTGATCGGCTATGGAGTTGGTGAGGAGGGGAATTTTTCCTATGGCACCGATTTCCCAAACGCGGGCGGCGAAGCCGAGGATATGGATGATGATGGGGTTGCTGAGCGCTATAACAGCGATGGCTTCCGCTGGATTGGAGAGCGGTGCGAAGACTGGTTCTTTTCAGTCCCGCTCGACGCACTGACGAATGAGGCGGACGTGCAGCGTCTGGTGGTAGATCCCCTTGACCACCTGATCGCAGGAAAGAGCAGCCTAGAAGCGCTTGGCGCGATCAGGGACGCACTTTGCCTGCCGCCCAAGCACCAAGAGGCACTGGCCGAGGCCTAATGATCTCGCAGCGCTTGGCCGGCAGCCTCGATCCTGTCCCGCCGGGTCGCCCGCAAGCTTTCGGGTGCGATGATCCGCACCCGATCACCCCATCGGATAAGATGGTCGTACATCTCCTCAATCCCGCCTGCTGTGAAGCGAACAGTAAGACTGCCGCCAGGGGCATCGGTCATGGCTGTGTGGCAGCGCAAGCCGAAGAACAAGGTGCTAACCTGCGGCGCCGATAAGCCTGACCCTGCGGCTCTCGGGCGTGCCTCCTCCCGATGTTCTGCCGCTGACGACTTGTGCGACGTCCGAAACTGTCACCCTGACACAGGAAACTGTTGGACCGGGTGCCGCGGTGCCCTAGGCTTGTCCCATTCTCGTCCGTCAGGTTTCATATGCGCCTTTTTCCCCTGACTACCATTCACCCCAGAACCGGTACATCCCGCCCCCTTACAGCAAGCCTACTGGCCGAAGCCTGTCTCGCTCCTCGCACGCCGGAATGGCGCCTGCCTCTCGAAGCGATCGAGGCTCCTTGGTCAGCCAGCCTTGCCGTCGCTCCGGCAGAGACGACAGCAGCGGTGGAATATGCCCTGCGGCGGCTGATGATGGCGACGACGAAGTTGCGGCCGGAGGTGGACCTTGCTGCCCTCGCTCCTTCGCGGGCGAGGAGCCACCTGCAGGGGCTGTTGGACCTGTGGCGCAGCATGGGCGAGGCGCTGCCGGAGGAGCTTTGGCCGGTCCGCCATGCGCTGGAAGTCGACCGATTCTTGGAGCCTCTTCCTGTGCTCGACCGGCCTGACCCGCACGCCACAACCGTCGAACGCATGCTGATGCAGCGCCTTGCGGAGTTGCATGGAAGCGTGCCGTTCGATGACGCCGTGCCCGCGCATCCAGGCAGCCTTGGCCATTTGCAGCGCAACTTATTCGCGGCAGGGGTAGACCGGCGCGAGAACGATGGCACATTGACGTTCTACGGTGTGCGCGACACGGTCGAGCAGGCGGATTTCGCGGCCGCCCAAGCACAGGCTCTGATCGAAGCAGGCGCGGCGCCCCAAGACATCGCCGTGCTGGCAACTCCTGCCGGGATGAAGCATCTGGCCCGCGCCTTTGACGAGGCGGGCGTGCCGCTGACCGGATATGCCGAGCCTGCCATCCGGGATCTTGCTGGCGAGGCGCTGCTGCACGCGCTGCTGGTGCTTGGTCCGTTGCAGCCGGGCATGGCACGGGCAAGCCTGTATGCCTCGCCCCTGATGCCGTGGGACGCGGCGACTGGCAACCTGCTTGCGCGCGAGATCATGGGCGGCAACTGGCGCGGAGCGGCCGCAGGGCTGACCGGAAATGCTGCCAAGTTGCACCAGGCGCTGCGCGGCGGTGCTCAAAGCGTCGCACAGCTCTGCTTCAAGCTGGACGTTCTGGCCGAGTGCCTGACCAACGCCGCGGCCATGAGGTCTTACGCCGCATCTCTTCGTGCCCGAATCCGCACCATCAAGGCACTGACCGCTGATCCGCTGGACTGGGATACGCTGCTGCGCACTGCAACCTGCGGGGCCGCAACTTTGCCTGATCCTTCCCGCATGGTCGAGGGCGTGGCCCTGATGCCTGCGGATCAGGTTCCTTGGCGGAACTGCCGTCACCTGATCGTCGCGGATTTTGCGGGAAACAACTATCCGTCGCCCGTCACAAACGATCCGTTCTTCCTCGACAGCGAGCTGACCGCTATTGTCGATGCGACGGGGCTGGCGATGCCGGGCCGGGCGCAGCAGTTGAAGCGCACGCTTGATCTGTTCCGCCACCAATTGGCCGCAGCATCGGAATCCATCACCTTCCTTTGTCCCTATCGTGACGGGCGCGGAACGCGGCTGCAGCCGACCACCGGGCTGTCACTGGTCGCGCGCACCGTCGCTGCCGATGTGATCGACCTGCGCGACACCACGCGGTGGCCCTGCGCGCACCGGCAGATCGCGCGACGCAATACCGGTCTTGCAATCCCCGATAAGGGTGTGCTCACCCTGAATCGCGATTTTTTGGCGCTGCGGCGCGACGATGACGGGGGCGTCCTGCCGCAAACTCCGAGCCGCCTGGAAAAGCTGCTGGTTAGCCCCCTAGCCTGGATCATTGCCGAGGCCGGGGCGCAGGACACACCATGGGCCCCCGACGGACCCGACGTGCTTATCAAGGGCAATATCGCTCATCAGGTTCTGGAGCATTTGTTTCCCGTAGGTCCGGTCTGCACGGCCGATGCGATCACCGACAGCTTCGACTGGCATCTGGAAGCCGCCATTCGTAACCATGCGCCCTTTCTGCTGGCCGCGAGCTGGAGACTTGAACGCGATACCCTGCGCCGCGACATCCTGCGTGCGGCGCTGCACTGGCGCGAGCGTTTGGCCGAGGAGGGCGCTGAAATCCTCGGCACCGAGATCCGTCTGCACGGCGAGGCGCATGGCATCACGCTGCACGGCAAGGTCGACTGCATCCTGCGTCTGGCCGACGGTCAGGTGCTGATCGTCGATCACAAGTCCTCGGGCACGCGTGCGCGCCGTGACCGCATGAACACCGGCTGGGACCTTCAACTGGGACTTTACCGCGCCATGCTGGAACGTCCGATCCGAAGTGAAGGTGACGGCTTGGAGGCCATTCCGCAGGACGTGGCGCCCGGAGTCGCCTATCACCTCCTACGCGACGGTGGCGTTCTGCATCACGGCCTGACGTCACGTGAGAGTTCGCGGATGGAAGGGATTGAAACTGACATCTCCGCCGAGGCCATTGCAATGTTGACCCGGCGACTGGCCGAGGTTGGTGCCGGCACCATTCACCTGAACAAGACAGGGGACGAAGAGTTCTTTCGGAAGGAGGCGAAGTTCACCGCCTACGCCCTGAACGACAGTCCCATCGTCGCCGCCTTCCTTGTCGGGAATCCCCAATGAAGCACCTGATCATCGTTCCCGCCGGCGCCGGGGCCGGCAAGACCTACCGCATAAAGGAACAGCTGACCGCATGGGTCCGCGACGGAGTTGTCCGTCCCGACCGCATCGTGGCCGTAACCTTCACTGAGGCCGCAGCGGGTGAGTTGCGGGAGCGCATCCGTGCCAGCTTGCTGGATGCCGGCATGATTGACGCGGCGCTGGCGGTCGAGAGTGCCTATGTCTCGACCATCCACGGGCTGGGCCTGCGCATCCTGACCGAACACGCCTTTGCCGCAGGAGCCTCGCCGCAGCCGCGCCACCTGTCGGATGCGGAACGCGACCTTCTGATCCGTCAGGCGCTGGCGCGCTGTGAGGTGCTTAACCCCGTGATGGCCGACCCCGAACGCTACGGTTACGCGGCAAACTGGTCGGCGGGGGTGGAGGACGGCTTTCGCAGCGCCGTCCTCCGCATGATCGACCTGCTGCGGGGCTTGGGGGATGCGGGCGCCGATCCCGCGCTGATCGATGCCGCCTGCGAACGCCTGCACCGCATCCATGGCGAGACCGCCGACAGCGGTGGGCCGTTCGAAGCCGCACTTCGGCAGGCCGTTAGGGATATGCTGGCGATGTTCCCGAAGGGCTGCACCGACCTGCCAGACCTCAAGGGCGGGCCGCTGGAGACTTTCCGCAAGGATCTGGCGAACCTGCGCGCAGCGGTCGAGACCGACCGGCTTTCATACGACTGGAAGCTCTGGGGCAAGCTCCGCGACTTGCGCATGACCAAGCGCGGCTGCCCTACGCCCCCCGGCTATGATGCACATGCCGAAGCCGTCATGGCCGCTGCGGCGCGCATCGTCGATCATCCTGGACCGCGTGACGACGCGATGCTGCATCTGCGCTGCCTGATCGGCGGGGCGCAGGCAATTATGGCCGACTATGCCGATCGCAAGCGCAGCCTTGGCGTGATCGACTTCTCCGACATGATCGTCGAGGCCGAGCGCCTGCTGCGCAAGAATGCCCCGGTTCTCGATGCCGTTCTGGCCGAGGTCGATTGCGTCATCGTGGACGAGTTCCAGGATACCAACCCCGTTCAGTTCGCGCTGCTCTGGCGACTGGCTTCCGCCGCGCCGCGCACGCTGCTGGTAGGGGACATCAAGCAGTCGATCATGGGCTTCCAGGGCGCCGATCCGCGGCTGACGCAGGCACTGGTCGAAGCCTTTCCGAACAACGTTGACCCGTTGACCCGTAACTGGCGAAGCGATCCGCGCATCATGGGATTTGTCAACCGGATGGGCGTGGGGCTGTTCGGGGATCGCTACACCAGCCTTGCGCCGACGCGCTGCGAAACCGGCCAGACCTTTCTCGAGGCGATCGTGGTCGAGGACGGACGTCGCAGCAGGATCCGCCCCGAACAGCATGTCGCCGGCCGCATCCGCGCCATTCTGGACGATGGCGAGATGGTCACCGACCGTCATACCGGCGAACTGCGCCCGGTCCGGCCCTCGGACATCGCGGTGCTGGTCATGCGCCACACCACCGCCACCGCCTATGCGGCAAAGCTGACCGAGTTCGGCCTGCCCGTTCGGATCAGCGGCGAGGGCTGGTCGGCCTCGCGCATCGTGGCTGCGGCTCGGCATGCGCTGAATTTCGTCGCCGATCCCGCCGACAGCCACGCTGCGCTGTGCTTCCTGACACTGGGACCTGCTGCCCTGTCCCTGGACGTGGCAATGGCGGCGCTGGTGGACGGCACGCTGACCGACCGGCCCGAACTTGCGCCCTTGACTGAACTGGCGCCGCTGGCGCGCACGGCGCCTATGGAGGTGCTTATGCCGCGGCTTCACCACACGGCGGGGCTTCTGGACTGGGCCGACCATCTGCCGGACAGCGCGCAGGCCCGCGCCGACCTGATCCGCCTGGAACACGAGGCAGCCGAGTTCGATGCCGCCCATTCCGACATGAAGGCTGCTGCGGGCTTTTACGGCTGGTCGCCGAAGGTCTTTCTGGGCTGGTTGGACGCCCAGGCCGATCGCGACTTCGACCGCCATCCCGACCCTTCCTCGGGCTCGGCGCTTGGGGTCGAGATCGTGACATGGCACGCTTCCAAGGGCCGGGAATGGCCGATCACGGTTATTGCGGAACTGGACCGCGAGATCGACGAATGGCCGGGCACCACCACGGCCGAGTTCGCGGACTTCGGTGATCTGGGCACGGTGCTTTCCATGGTGCGGCTGATCCACACACCGCGACTGGATGTGCCCGAGCGGCAGGAGACGTTCCTCGAGGACCGCCTGCCCGCCGCGCTGGAGGCTGCCCGCAACCTGCTCTACGTTGCCTTGACCCGCGCCCGGGACAGGTTGATCCTGGAGTGGCCGAACTTCCAGTTTGCCAGAGCGCTGAAGGACGAGGATCCCGCTCCTTTCATGGCACAACTGCTGAAGGATGAAACCGGGCTGACCATTGCCCTGCAGAACCTGACCATCGGTGGACAGCAGATGTCCTGCCGCACCACCCTGTCTGCGGCTGGCGCGCCGGAACCGGGCGACATGTCGCAGCGTGAGCCGGACGCCTTGCGCTTCGGCCATCTGCGTCCGGCGCCTACCGCACCGATGACGCCGTGGCGGCAGCGTCCCTCGCATCAGGGCGCACGGGCAATGCCGGGGCAGCCACACGTTGTCGCACTCGGGACCGCCTTTGCTGGCACCGAGACGATGCAGGCCACGGCGCGCGGCACAGCCTGGCATCTTGCCTTCCGCACCTTGGCGCAGCGTCCCGACATGGCCGATTGCCTGCCCAAGGCAACCGGGCTTGATGCCGGAACACTGGCCCAGATCGGATTGCAGGCCACGCGCCTGCGTGAGCGCCTGGCGGCCGAGGGCTTTCCCGACCTAAATTTCGAGCTGCCGATCCAGATCGACCTTCCGGAAGGCGCGCAGCTGAACGGCGTCATCGATCTGCTGGCCGAGGGGCCAGAGGGCCTTGTCATCGTCGATCACAAGACCGGCGGCGGCGATTTCGGCGGTTATTGGCCGCAGCTTGCCGCCTATGCCGATGCCGCCGCGCAGGCACTCGGGCGGCCCGTGCGCCGGGTGGGCATTCACTGGATGAATGCCGGAACGCTGGAAATGCTGGAACTGCCCGATGGCCGATGACCTCCGCTATGAAAAGCTGGACGTGCTGATGCGGCTCGCACTGCGGATGCAGGCCAGCGCCGATGGCATCACCCTGACCGACATCGCCGAAGAGTCTGGCAAGGGCCACCGCACCGCGCAGCGGATGAAGGAGGCCCTGATCCGCGCCTTTCCGCAGATCGAGGAAACCATCGACCCCGACACCCGCCGCGTTCGCCTGAAGCTGCCGCACGGCACGCTGGGCCGCCTGTCGGCCATCCGCGCTGAGGAGATCAGCGCCCTCCACCGCGCGGCCGAGGTCCTGCGCCGCGAAGGCGACGCCGAGACCGCCGACATGCTGGCGACGCTGTCCGACCGCGTCGTGGGCGCGGTCGACCGGCCCCTTCGTGCCCGTCTTGATCCCGACATCGAGGCGCTGATGGAGGCCGACGGTGTCGCCTTGCGTCCCGGCCCGCATGAAAGCCTAGATCCCGCGATCATGGCCCAGCTTCGCAAGGCCATCCTGCACGGCTGCTGGATCATCGTCTCTCACCGCACGCGCGGGGGGCAGTTGACGTGGAACACGCGGCTTGGCCCGTTGGGCATGCTACTGGGGCAGGGACGGCAGTATTTGGTTGCCTTCAGCGACTATGCGGATGCGGTGCGGCTGTTCGCCCTGTCGGGCTTCGAGAAGGTCGAGATCACCGGCGACGCCTTCACTCAACCTGATGGTTTCAGTCTGCAGAGCTATGCCCACAACTCGTTCGGGGTCTGGCAGGAACCGCCAGAGGACATCGTCTGGCACTTTTCGGCAAAGGTGTCGCGGGATGCGGCGACCTACCGCTTTCACCCGACCGCCACGCACGAACCGCAGCCTGACGGCAGCTTGATCGTCCGCTTCCGCGCAGGCGGATTGCAGGAAATGGTTTGGCACCTTGCCCGCTGGGGTGGCGAGGTTCAGGTTCTCGCCCCCAAGCGGCTGCGCGACATGCTCCACGATCTGGGTCGGCGGCTGACGGAGGAGCGTGTTGCGGCCGGCACCAATAAATACGTCAGCAAATAACTTTCCGGCCGCAACGACTTCGACTTAGACGCACAGGGTGACAAAAACGGGCAGGTCATCTCCTGATCAGGAGCTTGCAACTGTCTACGACTGCTCACTCAGCACATTCAGATGCTTGGTCAGTGATGCCACAAAATGCCAGATGCCGGTTAGCCCGTTTCTTCGGAGCATGACCAGAAAAACCATCCGTAGGGCAAGGGCTTGAGCCTGTTGACGCAAGTGCAAACAGCACGTATATACGAATGTGATACAAGAGGTTTTGCTATGATGCACAGCAAGGTTCGCAAGGTCGGCAACTCCAACGTGATGACGCTGACGACCGAGATGCTCGCGTTGCTGGACGTGAAGGAAGGCGACAGCCTGTTCGTGCTGCGCGGAGATGATGGCTCGCTGCGCATCACCGCCCACGACCCCGAGGTCATGGCCGCGCTCGGGGCGGCCGAGATCGTCATGGACGAGAACCGCGACCTGTTGGCAGCGTTGGCGTGACAGGCCCAACCTGGGTCCCGCTTGCCGCCGTCATCGCCATCCACGACCGCCAGATTGCCCGGCACGGCGGCGCAGCGGGAATGCGTGACCGCAACCTGCTTGAGGCAGGTTGCGCACGCCCGCTGAACCAAGCGGCCTATGGCACGCCCTCTCTGCCCGAGCTTGCCGCAGCCTACGCCTACGGTATCGCGAAGGCGCATGCCTTTGTCGACGGCAACAAGCGCGCGGCCTTTGTGACCGCACTGACTTTCCTGCGCCTCAACGGCCTGGGCTTCCGCCCCGATCCCGTAGAGGGCGTTCGCATGATGGAGGATCTTGCCTCGGGCGATGTGACCGAGGCGGCCTTTGCTGCGTGGCTGGAGGCGGGAATGGAGAAGCTTTGATGAGCGCGCCGAACAGCTGCGCCCCACCATTGCCCATCGCTGCCTGCAGGAGCGGAGGAATTATAGAGCAGCGGCATCAGGCGCTTTCCAGCTGTGTCTGCCCGGCCTTGAGAACCAAGGCCTGCGTGTCGTTCAGGAGGCAGCGGGCATCGAGTTTCTGCCCGTATTCGTGGGTGCGAATACAAGTAAGCGTCCGGCGTCGCGGCACTGCCTCTCGTAGTGGGTGATCGATAGTGTCCACCATGGGATAGTGGACACTTTGGTTGCGTGATGGCGCGTCGGACTAAGCGGTTTTGGACGGATGAGGAGAAGCGGTCGATCTGTTTGCAGACGACGGCACCCAACGTGTCGAGATTGTCCGATCTTCTGTATATGAGTGATCCGGGCCATGCTTCATTAAGGAAGCATGCATGACGATCTCCAAGGAACTTCTGGATGAACTGCTGAAGGGCGTTGAGCGCCCCGAGGATCTGCTCGGCGATGCCGGGCTGATGAAGGAGCTGAAGATCCGGCTCATGGAGCGGATGCTGGGCGCGGAGCTGACCGCGCATCTAGGCTATGAGGAGGGCAAGGACGCGCCGCCGGGCCAGGCGAACCGGCGCAACGACTCGTCGACAAAGGTGCTGAAGGGCCGGGACGGCGAGTTGCCGGTGGCTGTGCCCCGTGACCGCGACAGCAGCTTTGAGCCGGAGCTGGTGAAGAAGGGCCAGACCCGCATTGACGGCATGGATGACAAGATCATCGGGCTCTATGCCGCCGGGCTGAAGCGCATTTTCAAGTTCACGCTCGCAGATCTGCTACGCAGTGGATATTTAGCGAGCCGGCGCCGCCGTCTGCTTCCTGAAAGCTATGAGATCGCGCGCGCGAAGTGCGATCGCCTCGTCGCTGAGGGGGATGATCCACCCATCATGGGTCATCTCAGCCTGCGTTCCATAAGCCGCGCAGACAGTCGTAGATTGGCTGCGCGTCCAAGCGGTGATCGCCTCAATGTCAGCCTTTAGCGTGGCGCTGCCTTGGGTGGTGAAGAGCAGCCGCAGTTCGCCGAACTTCTCCTTGCACTGAATGAGCGTGATAGATGCGCCCAGTTCCTGTCCTGCGCGCCAATATGCCGCCCCGACCGCCATGGAAAGAAGGCGATACCAGCCTGCGGGCACGTCGGCGCGCATGTATCGTGGCCGGGCCGGGTCGGGCGAGACCAGCTGGTCGATCTTGTCAGCCGCCTCTGCGATGTTGAAATCTGCGATGCTGAAGCTGTCCGGATCGATCTGTTTCCCTGCAAGGATTTTTGATGCCATTACGCATTCGATGTTCATTTCTAACCTCCTTGAGAATTCGCCCATGAGTGCGCAGCGTCCCGATTTCTTTGCTGGTTGTAGTCAGGCCACTCAGGACCTTGCGGATGAGGTTGGAATTTTCAGCAGATAGAGGACCTCAGCGTGGCCATATATCCTTCGCATCCAGGGCCAATCGCTCGGCTCGTATATTGATCGCATCATCGGACCAGCCGCTCTTGCACTCATCCAATAATTTTCGATTGATCATTAGCATGGTGTTGGCATTCAGGCCGCTACGCTTGCCTGGCTTTCCTGCGTCAGAGTCAAACCACGGTGCGTTGGATAGGCTAGGATTAAGCTTTTTGCTCACCAGCGTGAGGTTACCGATACCTTGAATGTTGGCCCTTCTCTCTTCAGCAGTAAGGCCCTCAGGCAGAGGCCAGTGGGCTTCCCAAGCTTGCGGCAGAATGTGCTCAATCTGCAGTTGTGACCAGTCAAAGGACATCAGAGGCTCGGCCTTCCCGTTCCTGCTCTGATACCTGTGCTCAAGCGCTTGGAGAACCATCAGCACCCTGTCGCGCTTGAAATAGCCATAGAACTGACGCCCGACCCAGTTGCGGCGGAAAACTTCGTCGGACGGCCATTCGTCGGCACCGTCCAAAGCACCCAAAGCTTCACGTAGAACCAGGCTCGTCGGCTGATCGCTAACTGCCTTGATCGCTTTCAGGATCGTGAGAGAGAGGGTGCCATAGCTTCTTGTCTGGGCTCCGCATATCAGACGGCGAACGAGGTAGCTTTCCAGCATTTCCGCGAAGGCATCAGCGTCCTGTGGATCTCTCTCGTTGCGGGACATGATCTCCAACAACAACGGATGAAAGACGATGATCCCCAAGCGGGTCAGCCTCTCCAGAAAGAGGTCGAAACGCCGATTTCCCTTTGGTTGATCTATCTTCGCGAAACGAAGTGCGTCGGCATGAATCGATGCCATCAGACTCTTTACCTGAAAGCCCTCAGCATCCTTAGCACGAAGACCCTCGGCATATCGGAGAAAGCGATCGTAAAGATGCTTGCCAGACACCGCCTCGCCGGTCTCCTTGGAGAGCCAGTTCTGCAAGAATGTATCAACCCGCGCCCGAGCCGCATGTCCGGTCCCGACCCGGGCGCGCCAGTAGTGATGATCCCGATCAAACAGGCGCCAGTAAGCCTCGTAAAGCGGCCCGGCATCCTGCTTTTGCCGCGCGGCTTCCCAAAGCAACCAGTTCTTGATGAGGTCCGCCGGCAGAAGGGGCGTGCCATGGGCGTTCAGCGTTTCGAAGATGGCCTGCGGCTCATCTCCCTGATCAAGGTCCAGAACGATAAGCCGCATGTAGTTGCGAACTGCCTCGGACAAGATGCCCGCCATTTCCGCCGGGGCGCCCGTTCCGATAAACTGCTTCGCCGCAGTATAAAAGAAGGTGTAGGCATCTGCCATGCGCCCGGAATCGGATGGTCCCTCACTGGCATGGCTGTCCATAACGTCCCTAAATGGTGCCTGATCCTCGTTCGTGGGCCAGACCTTGTATATCTCCTCCTCAACGGCATCGTTGGATGTCAGCTTAGCAATCTGCCGTTTCGCCAGTGCGATTGATTTGTCGATAGCTTCGTCACCGGAACGGACACATGAATCGATCGCATGTTCTACGGCCTTCAAAAGGATCTGGAGCGTAGTTAGTCGCTGTTGACCATCGATGACCTCTCGTCGGGGCAGGCTCCCCGTCGCAGTAGGCTTCTGCTCGAGAACAATGGTCCCCAAGAAATGGCTCGCGACTATTTCATCGCCCTTTCTCGCCTTCAAGCGATCTAGGACACCAAGCACATCATCCCACAGCGGCTCCCACTGTTCTGCCTTGCTCCAGACATAGGGCCGCTGAAAAAGTGGCACAGTAAATCGCTGATCTTGGCTGAAAACCTGGGAAATCGGAATATAACTTGGCTGCAATGCTGCTCTCCTGGAGACGCTTTTAGAAGCAGGCTACTAATAATCACCTGAGATAATGCGAATAACCTCTGGTGACAGTCGCGCGAAGTTCGGGCTGCCAGACGAAACCCGCCCTGCCCTGCGCTCCTGCGAGAAGATTATGTTCGGGTGGTCGAACTGATATCGGTCGAGATCCCACAGTCCATTGCGGTGAGCGATGACAACGCGGTCTCCGGCTATCGCCTGCGGAATGACCGTCTCTTTCAGCCAAGTTCTATGGACAAGCGTGCTGGGCAGAATATCCGCCAGCATCCTATTCTGTCGCTCTTCTGAGAGCTTCCCTGACCGGTAAGCAAGTGCGTTGACCAAGACCATCCGCCCGTTCGCGATGTATCCCCCATAGTTCGCCGTGTCGTAATACGGAGACACGTCGTTCGGTTTTACCGGTCTGGGGTTGTGCAACATGTCCAGATACCGCTCGATCGCTCCGGCGTCCGCAAACTCCCGGGGTGTCATTTCCGGATTGTATCCGCCGTTCATCATCAGCAGGACCACAGGTGCGTTGTCCACGTCCCCAATATAGGCGGGCGGCGGCCAATCCAGATTGAAGGAGTGTGGCCGCGAGGACAAAAACGGGGCATCATCTGGGTGGACGCTGCCTATCAACCGCCGCCAGTGATCAACCAAGGTGCTCATGCCTGTGATGCTGCCCGTATTTTCGTTCCCACAAGGAAGTATTGGAGCAAGAGAGCCTCGATTACGCAAGCAGCAGGTTCATCAAGTGCCGGGAGATCTCTGCGGCGAGGCCACCTCAAACCGTGTTCCGAGCGTCGTAATGCACGAAGTTTCCTACACGGATAGCAGGCACACATTCCGATTGGATGTTACCCATACACCAGCTCAGGACATATTGCTTCCCATGTGTCCCGGCGCAGGTGGGCGCGGAATTCCTCCTTGTTGTCGGCCTTGCGCCAGCACACTACGGCACCAATCTCTCCTCTAAGGAGGGTCAGACCATCGGGTGATGACCATGTCCGTGCCATGCGTCCCAAAGAACGTCCGTGAGCATCATGGATCAGCCAGGCTCCGCCTTCGTTCACCAGCCGCACAGGATCACCGACCTGAGCCTCTGCGATCGCCCGCAGCGAGCGATGATCCGCAGGCAGCCGCACTGCCCAGGACAGGTCCACATTCTTCAGGTTCGGCATCTGATACTGCGCGGTCGCAAGCACTACGTCTTTCCCCGGAGGCGGAGTCTTCCGCCGAAGCACATTCTCTTCCCCCCGCGGCAAAAATGGATGCGCATCGCTGGCCATAATGCAGAGGCTGCGCCGCGTCCGCGTCATGGTTTCTGCGTTTCCGCATTTCTGATCTCCTCGTTCTTGGAGACCAGCAAACGTCAGATCGTAGCTTCCGTCACTGTCCGATTTTCGGGGAGTAGCTCACAAAGCAGAGTATCAACATAGAGAGAACTAGGGCCGTATATGGCGGCCGATAGTGTGTGCATAAAAAGGCTTGGTTAAAAAACTTTATCAAAGTGAACTGACCCAGGTGGGTCCGACATCTTATTCTTCTTAACATACCAAAAACTACCATCAACCGTAAAAGGCGACGCGACGGCAGGCTCTTCCTCGCACGATAGTTCAGCTTCGGCTCCGGTTTATGAGCCTGCCATGGCTTTAAATTACCATTGACAGAGTTAATGGCGTTAAGTCACCTTAAGCTCCGCAATCAATCTTTCTCTTTTGCCCCAAACTCTGTCGCCGCATCAAGCGCGCGTGATGAATACACCAATGCCGCGCCCATATTCAACGACATGGCAACGCCCAATGCTTCTGCAATTTCCTCTCGTGTCGCGCCTGCTGCTACAGCTTCCTTGGAGTGCACCGAAATGCATCCGTCACAGCGGGTCGTTATCGCAACTGCGATGGCAATTAGCTGCCTTGTTTTTTCATCAAGATGGCCGCTCTTTGCCCCTGCGCCGCTGGCCTGCATGTAAGCACCAACGGACTCTGGTGCGATTTTGTTCAACTCGCCGATATTCGCCAGCAGATCGTCTCGTGAAGTAGACCAGTTCATTATGCTCTCTCCCTTGTGGTAAGGTTATCATCCGCTTATTTTCCTATAATGCAACCCAGACTTTATATCCGCTTATAAGTCTCGAATAGTATTTTCGTGCACATCACTGTGTGCGCACATCGGTTATTTGGTAGATTAAAAGTACCGTCTGCTTAACTTAGTAGCGGCGATCCGCAATTCATGGATACCCGGCGCTAAAGAACGCCGAGCCACAGATGGTGTAATTTTCATAATCAGGCTACGAAAATAATTTTCAATTAGGCGCGCACTGTTTTGACCGCCTCTGTTCGCGCACGCAGAGCAAGCATCGCAAATGTACCAATGACTGGCCCGGGCACTAGGAATAAAAATGCCCACTGCCACCCTCCGATCCACTCTGCAATAAGTGGCAGGGCCCAGATCGATACAACTGTCAACGCAAAGCCAATGCCCATCTGAAGGGCCAGCGCGGTGCCAACAAAGGTACTGTCGGCAAGCTCTGTTACGGCAGTCGAGAACTGGGCGCTGTCTCCGATCACAGTAACACCCCAAACAACCGCTAGTAGCATTAACACAAGGGGAGGTCCGTCGAAAAAGAACCCGATCAGCATCGCGCATGTACCGGAGACAATCATCATTCCGGCGCAAGTCAGGCACCGTCCGATCCGATCGGACAGCCAACCCCCGATAAGGCATCCGATCACGCCCGATGCGACCACAACGAAGCTTAGCATTGAGGGCGAGCCGAAAGGAAATGGTTGCACGCCCGCTTCTGCCGCTGCTGCGAATGCAAGGATCCATGCCCACATGGCGTAAAGCTCCCACATGTGGCCGAAATATCCGATATTCGCCAGAAGAAGCGCGCGGTTCGTGAAGACCGTCAGAGATTGCCGTGGGTTGAAGGTTGCCCGGCCGAACGGGTTCGGCCCCTCGCGCACCAAAAGACCAAACAGGATCGCGCCGATCAGCGCCGTCGCCGAAGTCGCCCAAACCACAGCATGCCAGTTGATGTCATCCGCGACCGCGCGCACCAGATGTGGCATGGACGAGCCGAAGGTCAGCGCTCCAATCAGGAACCCCAATGCAAGGCCCCTGCCTTTCACGAACCACGTGGCCATCAGCTTGAGTGCGGGCGGATAAACACCAGCCAGCGCGAGGCCTGTCACGAAACGGGCCAGGACCGCACTGTCCGGTCCAGCCACCAGAAGGGCCGCATTCGACAGGGCCGCCAAGACGGCGGCCCCTGTCATCAGACGGTGCATGGGCATGATATCGGGAAGGTTGACAAGCGATGCCCCCAACGCGCCCACTACGAACCCCAACTGCACGGCATTCGTCAACCAAGCCGCCTGTACCGATGACAGCTGCCATTCGCTGATCAGCTCGGGCACGATGGCCGTGGCCGAAAACCATGTCGCAAGCACCCCGACGACGCCGAGACAGATGATCGCCAGCATCCGCCAGCGTTCACTGGCCTGCGGCATGGCCCGGGTGCCCGTCATGGTCAAAGCCCTTCAAGCGGCATCGTATAGGTGGTGGCCTCGCCCTCGACGCAGATTGCGCCTTCGGAATCGGTCACGGTCACCTTGAGAGTGCAGAGCGGCTTGTCCTCGCGCACCTTGATTACCTCGACACGGCCGGTGATGGTCTCACCGACGCCAACGGCCTTCTTGAAGTTTAGATTGGTGTTCAGAAACACCGTCCCCGGTCCGGGCAGGTCCTCAGCCACGCAGGCATTCAGGATACCCGTTGTCACCCCACCCTGCACGATCAGCTTGCCGAACGAGGTCTTCTTGGCCAACGCCTCGTCGTAATGCACTGGGTTGCGATCGCCGGTCATGTCCGTGAAGGCGTGAATGTCTTCCATCCGGGTGGTGCGGCTGCGCTCGGCCGACTGGCCTTCCTTCGGCATGCCGTTGATGGTGCCGGTCCATCCGTTCTTGTCGATCATGGTATTCTCCTGCTGTTAAGGTTGCGTCTGGCGAAAGCACGGCAAAACCCGGCCGCCGATATCTGTGGGAGCCAGCGTCAGCGCCATGCCGACCTGCGGGTCCTCCGTCAGGATGTGGCTGAGCATGGTCGGCCCCTCGGCCAGTTCGACCAAACCCACGGTATAGGGTGTCGCCACGCTCCAGCCCGAATGTCCGGGCTTGTGGATGATACTGAAGGACTTCAATCGACCCGAACCACCGGCGTCTTCCCATGAAAGCGCATCGGCCCAGCAATGCGGGCAGATCTCGCGGGGATAGAACACAGCCTTGCGACAGGCGCCGCAGCGCTGGATCAGCAGCCGCCCTTCGGCGGCGGCCTGCCAGAAAGGCGCGGTAAGGGGGGTGACGGTCGGTCCGGGCACGTTCAACGTCGCAAGATCGGTCATGCTTCAACTCCCAGAACCAGGGCCACGGCTTCGGACATGGTGGCGCCGTTGCCCGTGACAAGCGCGAATTCGGGGTTCGCGATCTGCCGGCCCTTGGCGGTGCCGCGCAACTGTCGGACGGCTTCGGTGACATGGGTCATGCCTCCTGCCAGATCAGGCTGGCCATAGCCAAGCTGGCCCCCGTGCGTATTCAACGGCATGTCACCCGAATGACTGAAATCGTTGGATCGCATGAACGCACCAAAGCCGCCCGGCGGGCAAAGTCCCGCATCCTCCAGCGTCGTGGCTACCATGATCGTATAACAATCATACAGCGACAAGAGCGACATCCGATCCGCGCTAACCCTTGCCTGCCGGAAGGCGCGCTCCATCGCAGGTTTGAGGGGCCCCGATGTCAGATCGGGTGCCTGACTGACGGCGCGATGGGTGATCTTTTCTCCTGCACCCAAAAGCCATGCGGCCCGCCGCCCCCGTGCTTTTTCTGCTGTCGTCACGATGACCGCCTCGGCACCCGCCACGGGCATGACGATCTCGAACAGGCGCAGCGGGCTTGCGATCATTGGCGAATTCAGAACATCGGCGACGCTGGCGGGGCTGCCATGAAAGATCGCCTCGGGGCATTTCTGGGCGTTGGCCCGTGCCCAATGGGCGATCAGCGCGAAATCCTCTTCGGTGGTGCCATAACGCGCCATGTGCGCCTGTTTGAGCAGCGCATAAGATACGTTCGCCCCCGAGGCACCGAACGGCACGTCAAACTCGCGGATGGGGTTGCGGTTGGGGCTACGTGACGCTTCTGCGTTGCGGTGGTTGCCGATGACGCACAGCACGGTTTCGCACATGCCAGCCTGAATGGCGGCGGCGGCACGCCAGACCATCCCAGGCCCGGACGCACCGCCAAGGTCTACCACATTCGACATCGCCGGCTGAAGGCCCAGATATTCCGATACCGTCGCCGGGACATGCTGCGGCGTTTCGCCGACCTGAGGACCGACAAGCAGCCCGTCGATCTCGGCCTTTTCCATCGACGCATCGTCAAGAGCGGCTTTGGCCGCACGTGCCAGCATCCCAAGCGTCGACGCGCCCTCGGTCCGGCGCTGCGGTGCAAGCGATCCTGCACCGACGATTGCAGCATGAGGCCTCATAGGGCAACCCTTTCCGACAATGCGGCATACTCATGAAGACAATCGGCATTGGCCAGCGAACCGCGGTTTGCCAGCGCGGTACCCACAACCATAGAACGGGCGGCCCCTTCGACACGCTTGCCGTTCACCGTCATGGGGATGTCGGCCACCGCATAGATCGCACTGGGAACGTGACGCGGCGAACACTCGGTTCGTAATCTGCTGCGGATCGCCTTGGCCAAATCCGGTTCGGCTTTTGCGCCGCCTGCCATCTTGATGCACAGGACGATCTCTTCGTCCCCCTCGACCGGCCGGCCAAAAACGATGCAATCCTCAAGCTGCGGGAATTGCGCACAGACGTTGTAGATGTCGGCCGTGCCGATGCGCACCCCGCCAGGGTTAAGCGTACAGTCCGACCGGCCGTGGATCACGGCCGTGCCGTCGGGGTAAAGCGTGGCATGGTCGCCATGCGTCCATATCTCTGCGCGCTCAGAAAAATAGCTCTTGCGATAGCGTGCGTCCCCGTCCGGCCCCCAGAACGTCCTTGGCATGGACGGAAAAGGCTCTGTGCAGACCAGTTCGCCCGGGCGGCCCAGCACAGGCGCGCCGCGCTCATCGAAGACGTTGACGGCCATGCCCAGCCCCTTCACCGTCAGTCGGCCACGGTGCACAGGGTGCAGCGGAGACCCGAGCAGGAAGCAGCCCATGATTTCGGTCCCACCCGAAATCGAGGCAAAGCCCATATCCGCGCTGACTGCGTCATACATCCAGTCGTATTGCCGCGGCGACACGGGACTGCCCGCCGACATCAACCAGCGCAGGCTGGACAAATCGTGCGCCTCGCCCGGGCGGTAGCCCTGCTCCATCACCGTGGACAGATATTTGGGCGAGATGCCGAGATGTGTCAGGCCCTCGGTTTCCACCGCCCGCCATAGCGGGCTGCAATCAAGCCCGTCAGCGCCTTTCAGCACCGGCGCTCCGTCATACAGCACTGTGGTCGCGCCGCAGCCCATCCCGGCGACGGCCCAGTGATACATCATCCATGCGGTGTTCGTGTACCACATGAAGCTGTCGCCGCGCCTTAGATCGCCATGGAGCATATGCTCCTTCAGTTGCTGCAGCAGAACGCCCCCTGTTCGGTGAACAATGGCCTTGGGCGCGCCGGTGGTGCCCGACGTGTAAAGGATATAGCAAGGGTCGTCGAAAGCGCGCGGTTCGAAGACCAACGGGCCGTCTGTGCCGAAATCCTCCCACGATGTGACGGGAACGGATGCCTGGAGATCGCCGTCGCCGATCGTGACGACCGCGTGCAAGCCACCGATTTGGTGCAGAAGGTCGGTTAGCCCGCTAGTCAGGTCGATCTGCTTTCCGCCATATCGCACGTGTGGCTGGACGAACATGACCTTCGGATTTACTTGGCCGATCCGGTCAAGAATACCTGCCGAACCGAAATCGGGCGAACACGACGTCCAGACCGCACCGACTGCAAGGCTGGCCAGATGTGTCACGAGGCAACCGATGCGATTGGGCAGGACCACGCCAACCCTGTCCCCCGGCATGACACCCGCATCGCGAAGACCGCGCGCGATGCGGGCGACTTCGGCCCTTAATGCATCGGCAGACATCTCGACCCGGCTGCCGGATTCGTCCAGCTCGACAACTGCACGCTTGGGATTGGCGCCTGCAAGAAGGGTCTCGGCGATGTTCAGCCGCGCCTGCGGGAAGAACCGCGCCCCGGTCATCGGCGCCGCAGAATCGCGTTCAAGCGTGATCGCTCCCTTGTCGCCCTTCACCTCCGCGAAATCCCAGAGCCGAGACCAGAACATCCCTGGCTCAGAGATGCTCCAGCCGTGAAGCGCCTCATAGTCGAATGGATCCATGCCGCATTCTTGCGCGAACCGTGCAAGGGCACTGTCCCGAAAGGCCGTATCCGATGGCCGCCAGAGTACCGAACTGTCTGTCACTTCTCCCCCTCCACCGGGTCAGATTGAACGACCCGATCTATATGGACTAATCGGTCAGGGCTTTCGAATGCAAGAATTTTTCTGTTCTATGCGATAGGATTAGAGTAGTGGGCAGTACAATTGGAAGTATTTATCGTTTAAATTCGTTAAGTTAGACTTAAATAGCTTAACGTGTCCTAATTTGTATCTTTGCTATGGAATCACCGAAGTTTGCGGATCCTCGTTGGTGTCATCGCTTGTTAGACCAATCGGTAAAGCTTGACTTGACCATGTTCCGGCACACAGCATGTCCAAGACCGAACGGTCCACACAGGTGGATCCGGTCGCAAAGGGAGGAGAAACCATGTTGTACAGATTGGGCGTCACCTGTTCGTCGTTCACGCGGGCTTACATACCTAACCCGTTCATTTTCGCGATTATCCTGACCGGCGTCACGGCAGCCTTTGCCCTGATACTGACACCGACGGGCCCCGCCCAGATTGTCGGGCTATGGTACGGGGGCTTCTGGGACTTGCTGAATTTCGCGATGCAGATGACCGTCATCCTGCTGTTCGGATATGCGCTGGCATCGTCGCCACCTGTCGAACGTGGGATTGACCGGATCGCGCGCGTGCCGAAAAGCGCGACGCAGGCGATCGTGATGATCACCGTACTTGCAGTGATCTTCGGGGCGCTCAGCTGGGGGCTGGGCCTGATCATCGGCGCTATCTCGGCTCGCAAGATCAGCCAGAACTGCCTCGACCGGGGCATTCGAGTGCACTACCCGCTCGCGGCCGCGGCAGGGTTTTCCGGGCTCATCGTCTTCAACTGCGGTCTGTCCGCCTCTGCCCCGCTGCTGATCAACACCCCGGACCATTTCCTCGTGGGGGATATCGGCCTGGTACCGCTCAGCCAGACCATTCTGACCGGCTACAATCTACTCACATTGTTAGCCTATCTTGTTATCATTCCCTTCGTCTATGCGGGCATGCAGCCCCCCGAAAATGAACGCCAGCTTGTGTCCCGCGACCCAGTTCCTTCGGACGGGACCCCGGACGCTGGCGGCAATGCCAAGCTCGATGCCGCCGGAAATGCCAGTCTGACGCGCAAAGGCGACGCGACCGTCGCCGCACGGCTCGAAAACTCTCGCATCCTCAGCTGGCTGGTCATCATCGTGGGGTTCGGCTACATCGTCTGGCACTTCGCGACGAACGGGTTCGACCTAAACCTCAATCTGGTCAACTTCACGCTGCTCATTCTGGGCATGGCGGCCCATGGTACACCAATCGCTTATGTCCGCGCGGTGGATGATGCCATTGGCGCCTGCGGTCAGGTCGTCCTACAATTCCCATTTTATGCCGGGATCATGGGGATCATGTCGGGCTCTGGGCTGATCGCGATCTTTGCCAACGGGCTGGTCTCGATCTCGAATGATTTCACATTCCCGTTCTTCGCCATGCTGAGTGCGGCCGTCGTGAATCTCTTCGTGCCCTCCGCGGGCGGTCAATGGGCCGTGCAAGGGCCAGTCCTGATTCAGGCCGCCCAAGACATCGGCGCAGATATTGGTCAGACCGTCCTGGCCTTCGGTTACGGCGATCAATTGACGAACGGGCTACAGCCGATGTGGATGCTTCCGCTTCTCGGGGTCACGCGGCTGCGCGCGGGCGACATTCTGGGCTATACGGCAGTCATGATGCTAGTGGCACTTGTCATCTTCGGGGTCGGCATCACCCTGCTTCCGCTGGTTTTGTAAGTATGGGATCAGGCGCCGCACCTGCGGCGCCATTGCCTCTGGTCCGACCGGTCGCCCGATGATAGAACGGTCGGACAATTTCAGATGAGAGTACTCTAATGCATGCCCCTGCCCCCGAGATTAGCGAGAGCAAGCGCGCGATCATGAAAACCGCTGCCCGTTTGTTCGCATCAAAAGGTTACGCAGGCGTCGGGACCGCCGAGCTTTGTGCTGAAACGGGCTATGGCAAAGGTGCTCTCTATCACCATATTCGCTCGAAAGAGGCGCTGCTTCTCGACATCATGACAGTCTACCTCCAGGAACTTCTTGCCGATGCCAGAACGATCCTTGCGCGAAACTCTGACGCCAAGGCGCGCATTCAAGCGCTTTCGCTATCGCTCATGCGCGCCGTGGTTCAGGATAATGCGCAGATGACCGTTTGCTTCCGTGAAGTTCATGCGCTATCGCCCGAGGTCCGGCGCAGCGTCCTGCGGCTTCACGGCGACTATTTTCGTTTGTGGGAGCGGGTGATGAACGAGGCGCGGGATGTCGGACAGCTTCGCCCCATGGATTCTGATGAGATCAAGGGTTTGCTGGGGATCTTCTTCTATTCTTTCCTCTGGATCGGGTCCGGGCGGGAAGGCGACATCGAAGCCTTGGCCGCCAAGTTCTCAGGCCTCGTCCTCAGAGCTTGCCACAAGAGCTGACTGGCCTCTGGACGCTTGGCGGTAGGCTCTGTACTATTCGGTCCAACCACCAGAAGGAGGACCGCCATGTCTCAGGCCGCCTATATCGTCGCCGCGCGCCGTGCGCCCATCGCCCGTCTTTGCGGCGCATATACCGGAATGGCCGCCGCGCGGCTTGGGGCGCAGGTGATGCGCGCCGTGATCGAGGATGCGGGCATCGACCCAGGCATCATCGACGAGGTGATAACCGGACAGGTTCTTCAGGGTGGCGCGGGTCAGAACCCGGCGCGTCAGGCCGCGATCTGGGCGGGCATCCCCAACCATGTCCCCGCCATGACCATCAACAAGGTCTGCGGCGCCGGACAGAAATCCATTCACCTTGCTGCGCAATCGATCCGTGCTGGGGACGCGCATGTCATCCTTGCTAGTGGGCAAGACAGCATGACAGAAGCTCCCCATCTGCTGCCGGGCGCCCGCACTGGGCGCAAGATGGGCGACATGAGCGCGAAAGATATGATGATTGTTGATGGTCTCTGGGATGTCTTCAATGACATCCACATGGGAATGACGGTCGAGGCCCTTGCCCGGCGCTATCAAATCACTCGAGAGGAACAGGATAGCTTTGCTCTCATTTCGCAAGAAAAGGCACTCGCTGCCCAGGCCTCGGGCGTGTTTGATTCGGAAATCACGCCCATCACTGTGTCGGATCACAAGGGGGATCGAACCGTCGACCTCGACGAGCAACCACGCAAGACAACATTGGAAAGGCTATCTGACATGGTCCCAGCCTTCGACAGTGAAGGTACGATCACGGCTGGCAACGCCTCGGGACTTAACGATGGCGCGTCTGCGGTCCTGGTCGTGTCAGAGAGTAAACTGTTCGAGTTGAACCTGACGCCAATGGCCCGCATCGCAAGCTACTCTGCCGCCGCACTTGATCCGATGGACATGGGTCTCGGCCCCGTCGAGGCCTCGCGTAAGGCCCTGGATATAGCAGGTTGGGCGGCGAAGGACCTTGGACGGCTAGAGATAAACGAGGCTTTTGCAGCACAATCGCTTGCCGTCAACCGCGAGATGGACTGGGATCCAGCAGCTATCAATGTGAATGGTGGTGCCATCGCTCTTGGGCACCCGCTGGCTGCCAGCGGAAATCGCATCGTTACGACATTGCTGCATGAAATGTCGCGTTCGGGGTCTAAAAAAGGCCTTGCTTCACTGTGCATCGGTGGAGGAATGGGCGTAGCGATCTGTCTTGAACGCGCCTGATCGTAACGAGTTGGCACCGGCCGGTCAGGCCGGCGCAAGTCGAACTAGGGACGTTTTTTTCAGCGCATCGCCCCTCCCCCCGGGCCCGGGTGACGAATAATATACCGGTATTTGGAATCATAACCAAGCTTGCAGAAGGACTGGCAACCATCCTTCTGCAACATTTGGAAACGCTGCACATCTCAATACGCGTCGAGAACCATCTATCGTTATGTCCAGCCGGCGGTCGACTTTACTTCCAAGTAATCGTGCAAGCCCCATTCACCATGCTCGCGCCCGTTGCCTGACTGCTTGTAGCCACCGAACGGTGCGCGCGCATCCCAATCAGCACCGTTGATCCAGATCGAGCCGACGCGCAGACGGCGTGCGATATTGCGCGCCTTTTCTAGATTGGCGCTCTGAATATACGCGGACAGACCATAGACCGAGTCATTGGCGATGCGGATTGCATCTTCTTCGGTATCATACGGGATAAGCGCGATGACTGGACCAAAGATCTCCTCGCGTTCTATCGTCATGCCGGGCTTCACATCGGAAAAGACCGTCGGCTTGACATAGAAGCCTTTGCTTAGACCCTCCGGTAGGCCGGTGCCGCCGGTTACCAGCGTAGCGCCTTCGTCAATACCGGACTGGATCAACGACTGAATGCGGTCAAACTGAGCCTTGTTAACGACCGGACCCAAGGCCACATCAGTTTCCGGATCACCTACCGAATGGGCCTCAGCAGCTTCGCGGGCGTAGCGCTTGGCATCCTCCATACGCTCGGCAGGCACCAGCATTCGTGCCGGTGCCCGGCAGGCCTGACCGCAATTGACATAGCAGGCATCGACGCCGTCCTTCACTGCGCTTTCAAGATCGGCATCCCGCAGGATGATATTTGCAGACTTGCCGCCCAGTTCTTGAGCCACCCGCTTGACCGTCTCAGCCGCGGTTCGTGCTACGGCGATACCAGCGCGGGTGGAACCAGTAATTGAGACCATGTCAACGTCTGGATGTGCTGCGAGCGCTTCACCCACCGTTTCGCCGTACCCCGTAAGGTGATTATACACCCCCTTGGGAAAACCTGCCTGGTGCACGAGTTCTGCAAAAAGGATCGAGGACAGCGGCGAGAACTCGGATGGTTTAGCTACCATCGTGCAACCTGCCGCCAGCGCCGGGGCGGCCTTGACCACAAGCTGGTTCATAGGCCAGTTCCACGGCGTAATCAGCGCACAGACCCCAACAGGTTCTAGCGAGATCAGCGTCGTGCCGCGCAGTTCTTCAATCTGCAGCCGCTCCAGCGCGTCAATGGCCACTTCCAGATGCGCGCGCCCCACCCAAGCTTGTGCCGCCTTCGAAAAGCCGAGCGTCGTGCCCATTTCCCGGGTCATTAGTTCCGCGATGTCGTCGTAACGCGCATTGTAAAGATCCAGCAGCCGCCGCAGCAATACAAGCCGCTCCTCGCGCGAGGTAAACTGCCAGTCTTTGAAGGCTACCCGGGCGGCGGCGACGGCAGCATCAACATCCTCTGCATCGGCCATGGGGATCTGGGCGATGAGCGTTTCGTCCGCTGGATTGATCAGCGCATGGGTGTTGCGGCCATGTGGTTTGATCCATGCACCGTTGATATAGAACTTATCGGTCTCTTGCATTCTTTTCTCCTGTTGGTGTGGTTCACGCATTTGGGCCATAGCGGTTGAGCATGACTTCGGCCCGGTCGCGGACATCCGGCAGTGCATCGGCGCCGGCCAGGCGATTGATCACCAGTGCCAAAGCGCGGCACCTAAGGTTATCTCCTGTCGGATTTTCAAACTGTCCCTGAGGGTAGATCCCACTAAGGCGGGTAGACCACCGAGGCGAGTGATGCCGACCGCTGTGATGTTTCTTGGCTTGGCAGGCATCGTGCCCTTGGAGGGTCATTCTGGATCTGATCTAGAAATCTGAATCAGACCAACGATGCCGCCAAAGCAGTCATAAAGTTCGCACAAAGCCGGTGGCCCTTAGCCAACCGGACTGCTGCAAGACTGCCTGCGCCGGTTCCCGAACCGTGCCATCGGTGTTGGTCACCTCAGTGAAAGTAGAGACCGCCGCAGACGTTAAGCGCCTGGCCGCTCACGTAATTTGATAGCGGCGATGCAAAAAAGATCGCCGCACCCGCCACATCCGAAGGATCGCCCAAGCGCTTGAGCGAGGTTGCCTGTGTCCAGCGGTCGCGATCTTCGCCTACCAGCTTGTTCTTCGCCATCTCCGTTAGGATAATACCCGGACAGATCGCGTTGACGGTGATGCCGTCGGCACCAACCTCTTGGGCATAGACCCGTGTCAGAGTGACGACCGCGGCCTTGGTCGCGGCATAATGCCCTTCGGTTGCGATACCCTGTCGCGCGGCCAGCGAGGCGATGTTGATCACCCGCCCCGACTTACGCTCGCGCATCTGCGGTAATACGGCATTCGTCACGAATAAGACACCACGGGCATTTACGTCAAAATGCGCGTCCCAGGTCTTCTGGTCCAAATGCTCGAGCGTCATGGCTTTAAGGATGCCTGCATTGTTTACGAGGATATCGATGCGCCCGGCCTCGGCAATAGCGTCTTTTACGTTTGCTTCGTCGGTCACATCCATGTGGACCAAGCGGCAGGTACGGCCCAACTCCTCCACCTCGGCTTTTATCGCGGCGGCCTCGTTGTCCTGCATTGGCAGATCGGCGATTACGATATCTGCCCCGGCGTTGGCCAAACCCCGCACCAGTGCGGCGCCGATACCGCGGCTTCCCCCGGTGACAAGAGCTGTCTGTCCATCAAGCATACGCATCAGTTTCATCCTTTCCGCGGAAGCGTGTTCATGGCCTCAACCGTATCGTCGAATGACGTCAGCTTACCGTCCGACCCCAGGCCCATCGCTACACGTGCGGCTACGGCGGAGGCAAATCGAGCGCATTCCTCAAGCGGCCAGCCCTTTACCAGCCCCACGATGATCCCCGCTGTGAAACTGTCGCCACAGCCTGTTGTATCGACAACATCTATTTCATGTGCAGGCAGGGTGAAGGGATCGCCTTCGGCCGGGTGCACATAAACCCCATCACCACCCATCGTAAGGATGGTGTTCTTCACACCCCGTGACATAAACCATTGTGCGATGTCTTCGGGCTTGGTCAGGCCCGACATCTCTTGCGCCTCTTCAATCGAGGGGATGAAGTAGTCGATATAGGGCAGCAATGGCTCGACCAGTGCGGTCGTTTCAGGGGTAGCTTGGATCAGATCAAACGTCGTGATCCGTCCGGCATCTTTTGCGGCCTTGATAAAGGCCAGCGTCGGCTCGCCATCAAAGGTCTTCAGCAAGCCCGTACCACCGATATGGATAACACTGGCATCTAGAGCCTTGTCGTAATCTTGGGGTGCGACAGTAAAGGTCGCGGCTGTGCCAGGTACATGCAGCGCCGGTCGTTCACCATTAGGGCGCACAGGTAGAATAGTCGCGGAAGTCTGGACGGAACCATCCCGTCCTACCATTGCGGTGTTCATCCCGTAACTCTGCATCTTCGAGACGAGAAAATCCCCTAATTCGTCCGTGCCGACGGTGGTGACTATTTGTGTCCGGAGGCCTAGGATCGCGCAATCCATTCCTGTAGCGCCAGCGGTGCCTGCGACGGTCATACGGATCTCATCGATATATGCGGCTCGCCCGCCTTCGGGGATGCCTATAACTGGACGGCCCAAGATATCGAGGACCGCAAAGCCTACGGAAGATACATCGAAGTTCGGCATGTTTCGTTCTTTCATCAATCGTTGCGGCGGCGAAGCCCGAAGGACACGCCCAAGACTAGGAAGACGAGCACGCCGATCCCGACTTGTTGCCAGAAGAAGTTCCACCCAATTAGCAGAAGACCATTGCGCATGACGGCCAGCAGAAGCACGCCAAGAAGCGTACCTACCACCGATGGACGACGTTCAGCGCTGATAGCAGTACCGATAAAGGTCGCTCCGATGGCATCCAGCAGGAAGGCATCGCCGGAAAACGGTACGTATGACCGCACCGTTGAGCTGAGCAAGATCCCCGCGACCCCCGAGATCGCGGCACAGGCGATGAATACGATCGACATGTGCAGCGGCACTCGAATGCCAGAATAGCGTACAACGTCAGGTGCGGCGCCCAGTGCCGACACGTAGCGACCGAAAACGGACCGATGCAGTGTGATATAAACTGCAAGAGCAGCGACGATTAGCACGACGATTGGCGTTGGCACACCGAATAGGTGCGTGCGGACGATTGCATTGAAGGGGGCAGCGTATTCGGCACGTGTCAGATAGATGGGCACACCACCTTGGGTTGACACGCGCTGAACCGTCTCACCGATAAAAAGGACGCCGAGAGTCGCGAGGAAAGGGTTGATCTTAAGCTTGTTGATCAGGACGGCGTTTACGATGCCGACGCAAATGGCAGCAGCAAGCCCCCCGGCGACGGCAAAGACCCCCGAAATACCGGCGGCGATCATCATGATGAAGACCATCGAACTTAAATCGACTGAGACCCCGACGGACAGGTCGATCCCTCCGGCGGCAATGACTAGCGTCATCCCAAGCGCAACGACGGCGAGAATAACCACCTTGTTCAGAACTAGGTTCATCAAGTTTTCACTGCTGAGGAACCCGTCGGCGAAGACAGCGAAGAAGACGACGATTAGAGCAAAAGAGGCAATCACCGCATAGTTCGAGAGAGCCTCGAGGGTCAGCTTGCGTGACGGCGTGGAAGCGGTTGTATCTGTCATGGCAGCCTCACGAATTCTTTGCAAAAGAGGTCGCGGCGACGACCACAAGGATCAAAGCCCCCTGCACGCCGCTGACCCAATAGGAAGAGATGCCGAGAAGCTGGAATCCGTTAGCAAGAGTCCCGATAAACAGTGCAGCCAGTAACGTCCCCCCAATCGTCGGAATGAGTCGGCGTGAAAAGACCGTACCCAGAAGCGCTGCAGCAAGAACCGGCAGCAACATTTGTCCCGTTCCAGGCGTCGAGGAAGACAGCCGCGCGACGATCAGAATAGACGTAAGACCGGCCAGGAGCCCTGCCCCGATATAGGCTCCATATACATAGGTGCCGTTGCGGATACCCGCGGCACGCGCGGCCTCGGCATGCCCACCGACAGCGTAGAGCCGCAGGCCCGTGCGGCTATAGTGTGCAATCCAAATCAACACGATCGAGACCACGACAAAAATCCAGGACATTGTCGAAATGCCCAGCAAACGCCCGAAGGCCAATGTATCAATCATCGGCGATGACACAGACACCACCGTGTTCTCGGTCAGTGTTAGTTCCAGCCCCTCGGTGATGTTCATGACCGCAAGTGTGGCCAGAAGTGGCATGATTTTAAGCCCGACCACGGCAAAGCCGTTCAGCGCACCTACGATCATGCCTGTCACCAGTGCGCAGGGCACAGCGACCATCCCGCCATAGCCCGCCCGCATCAGTACCGCATAAACAGCTGCACATAGGCCTGCATTCGCAGCGATCGACAGGTCAATGCCGCCACGCTGCACGTCCGTGCCCGTACCGGCAAAAACCAGAGTCATACCATAGGCTAGAACCCCTAGTATGGTAGACTGCTCTACAATGTTCGTTAGGTTGTAACTGGTGACGAAACCACGCGCCGTTACGGCAAAATAAATTGCGATCAACGCGAAACCTACGAACGCCCCAAGACGGATGGCAAGCTTGGCAAAGTTGCGGCCCTTTTCGGCGGATACGCGCGGTGGGACGACTGCAGAAGCGGTCATGCGATAATCCTTTCGTTGGAGCCTTCTTCGATGACAGCACCAGATGCGGCGGCCAGGAGGCGATCGGCATCGATGTCGCCCTTGGCATATTCCCCGATCAGCTCGCCGCGATGGATGACAAGCGTGCGGTCGCACATCTCTACGATTTCCTCGAGGTCGGAAGACAGGAAGACGAGTGCCTTACCTTCAGCCGCAAGACGGTTCATGAGCGTAAATATCTCGATCTTCGCGCCAACATCGACGGCGACGGTTGGCTCGTCCATGAGATAGACTTCACTTTCGCAGGACAGCCATTTGGCCACGACAACCTTTTGCTGATTGCCTCCCGAGAGGTTCTTAACCAGCTGATCGCGGCCTGGTGTCTTAATGCCCAGATCGGCGATCAGATCGTCGACCCGCTTCGCCTCAGCTCGGCGCGACACAAGACCACGCTTGGACATCGACGACAGTGAGGCCAGTGATACATTCTCGCGTACCGACAATGCCGTCGCCACGCCATGCGCTCTCCGATCCTCGGGGATCTTGGCAAAACCCCGCCCCACCGCATCCACGGGAGAACGCAGCTTAAGGGAATTTCCTCGCAACAGAATTTCACCGCTGTCCAAAGGGATCTGCCCGAACAAGGCGTTCATCACCTCTTTGTCGCCCGAACCGAGAAGACCCGTCAGCCCCAAAATTTCGCCCTCGCGTAGTTTAAGCGAAACATTGCGGAAATGGGGTTCGGCGGTAGCGTTGCGCATTTCAAGAATGACCGCGCCCAAAGTGACGTCGCGCGGCGGATACATCTCGGACGTATCGCGGTTCGTCATCATGTCGACGATGCGCTGAATACCGACCTCGCTCGGGTCAACAACGCCTACATCAGTGCCATTGCGCAGCACTGTAACCGTGTCGCAGATTTCCCTTATTTCGCTCATGTAGTGCGAAATAAAAATGATCGCGAGGCCATCATTACGCAGTGTGCGAAGTACGTCAAAAAGGTTGTCAACTTCTTTCTTGACCAGCGCGGCCGTTGGCTCGTCCAGAACCAGCACCTTGGCGTTATTCGCCAGCGCGCGCGTGATCTGGACGATCTTCTGCTGCGCGGTGGACAGGTCCTGGATCAACATGTCTGGATCCAAATCCAGCTTGAAGTGCCTCTTCAGCAACTCGGAGGCACGGCGGCGCATGGCGCGGTGATTAATGAAGGGTCCGACCCGAGGTTCGTTGCGCAGGCATACGGACTCGGCAACAGTCGCGGTCGGCACTAACAAGCGGTCCTGATGGATGAAGTGTACACCCCTGGCCTCGATGAGGGCTGGCGTGATCTGATCAATCTCCTCCCCGAAAACGCGAACGGTTCCGCCGGTACGCCGGTAGATCCCGGCCAGGACCTTTATGATAGTAGACTTCCCCGCGCCATTCTGGCCCACAAGGCCATGCACGGTGCCGGGCTCAACTACGAGATCGGCTTTGTCCAGTGCATGGACAGGGCCAAAATGCTTGTCGATGTCGCGCATCTCTATTGCGGAAGCGGTCATGCCGTCCTCCTTGCTGTGACGTGAAGGGGGGAGTGACCGAGCCACTCAATGACAGCCCGGCCGGGATTGCGGCTGCAGTATCAGTTCGAGCCGCTCTCGCTTTCCTCGGCGCCCTCAGCCGGGGCGTCGGCCGAAGAATCCGCTGCGCCTGGCAGGAAGGGCTCGGCCGTCTCAGACGCGTTTTCCTTTGTAATCAGTACAGCGGGCAGAAAGCTGAACGGCGAGATATCCTCACCACCAAGCGACATCGCGACGTTACGCGCGGCCTGCTGTCCGATTGCGTATGGCTGTTGGGCGGCAACGGCGCCCGCAGGACTATTGGGGTCGGCGACCATTTCGACGTATTCGGGGCTTCCGTCCACACCGTACGTCTTGACGTCGGTCCGACCCGCATCAGCTATGGCTTGGGTCGCGCCGATCATTGGAACATCCCAGCATCCCCATACTGCCTTGAGGCCGCTGTCTGCTCCATACTGCGTCAACATGTCCGAAGTGTCCGAATAGGCTGACTGGACAGTATTAGGGATGACGTCACGCAGTTCGGGCTCGATCACCTCAATTGCCGGATAAGCTTCCAGAACGTATTTCAGTTGATCATAGCGGATCTTGCACACGGGTACGGAATAGAACCCGTTGAACACCGCGATCTTTCCCTCCCCGCCCATATCCTTAACAATTTGCAGCGCGAGCTGGGCACCGATCGAGTAGTTATCAGAAGTGGACTGGTTCTCAGCGTAAGGCGTGGCCGTGTCTACTGTGAAAAGCGGGATGCCAGCCTGTTCGATACGCTTCAGCCACGGGTCAAGAACGTCGATGTTGCCCAACTGTTGAATGATAGCATCGGGACGTTGCGCGATGAGCGTTTGAATCTGGCTGACCTGTGTTTGGTCACTGCGTCCCGCGTCGAGAGCGATAACCTCAGCGCCGAGGCGTTCAAGTTCGTCGATCTGACCACGGTAGGCCATAAGATCCCAATGATGGTCGGTACCAATGACGGTGACACCTACCGTCTTGCCGTCAAGCGACGGCACGTCGGCATCCGGAAGCGCGCCTGACTGTTCGGCATCTTGCGCCATAACTGGGGCGGCGGTTAGAAGGATCGTGGCCGCGATGGTGCTGTTAAGGATATTCCTGATCATGATGTGGTCTCCTCCCACAAGTTATCATCAAAAAGCCCAGTCCGACGTCCAGGGACGTCGGCCGTGATCAATCGGAGTGGCCGTAGCCAGCAATCCGATCGATGACGTTCTGAATTTCATCGTTGCTCAGGACGGGCGGCTCGCCCATCGGCAGGCAGTCCAAATACTGCTTTGACAAGGTTTCCACCTCGACAGCGCGCCACATTGCTTGATCGAGCGAGGTGCCGCAGGCAATCATACCGTGATGACCGAGAAGGCAGGCAGTCCGCCCTTCGAGTGCAGCAACTGCGTTGCGGGACAGCTCCTGCGTGCCGTATGTTGCATAAGGCGCGCAGCGAATGTCTGGCCCACCACAGACCGCAACCATGTAATGGATTGCCGGAATGCCCTTTTCCATAATCGACAAGCTAGTGGCTGCGTTTGGGTGAGCGTGGACAACGGCGTTAAGATCTGGGCGTTGCCGCAGGATGTCGAGGTGGAAGCGCCATTCCGAAGACGGGCGTTGCCTGCCGCGCACCTCTCCATCAAAGCCGATCCAGACGATGTCTTCCGGAACCAGCGTGTCATAGGGCATTGATGTGGGCGTCACGAGGATACCCTCGCCTGACCGCACAGAGATATTTCCCGACGTTCCTTGGTTGATGCCTGAGCGGTTCATTTCAAGGCAGGCTTCGATAATCTTCATGCGTTGATCGGTATCGTCCGACAGGATGTTCTGGGTCGTCATGCGGGTTTCCTCAGAGGCAAGTGTAGCCGCCATCCACTGCCAGGATGGAGCCGGTCATGTAGCTAGAGGCACGGGAAGCCAGGAAAACGACGGCGGCCGCGATCTCGGACGGTTCTGCACAGCGCCCCATAGGGGTCATTTCGAGCCATTTTTCGAACAGTTCAGGCTGAGCGCGCATTTCCAGCGTCATTTCGGTGCCGACATAGCCGGGTGCCAGCGCGTTGACGCGCACGCCATTCTTCGCCCATTCGACTGCAAGGGCGCGGGTGATATGATGGACTGCCCCTTTCGACGCCATGTAACTAGACGCGAATTGCGGAGTGTTGACGATGGTCCCGGACATCGAACCCATGTTAATAATCGATCCGCGACCTTCGCTGACCATCCGCGCGCCGAACGCCTGGCAGCACCAGAAAACTCCATTCAAGTTTACATCGATCACCTTTCGCCAATCGGCGTCAGGGACGCCGGTTGCTGAATGCAAACGCGCGATACCTGCCGAGGCCATTAGCACATGCGGCACACCCGAGCGGTCGCAGATCGAGTCTGAGGCCGCACGCACCGCGTCAGGATCTGTCACGTCCAAGATATGGGTACCGACCTCAGCCCCTTCCCTGCGCAGGATTTCCGCAGCCCGGTCCAGCGCCTGACCGTCCATGTCGAGCAGTTCTAGCCGTGCCCCATGAGCCGCAAGTGCCCGCGCGCTCTCGAGGCCGATGCCACTAGCACCCCCTGTAACGGCAGCTAGCTGACCCGATAAGTCAAACAGGTTGGCGTAAGGCATGTTTCCTCCAGGCACAGAACTCGCCCATTCCGGCAAGTCTGCGTCATATCTTGATAGCCATGGGGAATTTCATCCCCCTCCCAAGGATGAGAATGCAGGAACATAGTACACACTGTCAATCTAGTTATTACCAGAAATAGAAGCGACTCAGAATAATCCGATATATGTATATATATCAACTAGTTGTTGAAGCTACCCGTCGACACATGTATGCGAGCGACGTTCGAATTGTAGAACGCGCGATAGTACTCCAAGGGCATGTCAAATGCGTCGTAAGCGATCGATTCAATCCAGATCAGCGGGTGCCCGGGCAGCACCTCCAAGCGTGCCGCGACCTCGTCGTGCGCTGATGCGGCGGTGATCCACCTTTCAGCTCGACGGGCGGTAAGACCGTAATGCGTATTCAGAATTTCAAATATTGAGCGCCCTTGGATATCTAGCATTTCCATTCGCGGTACCTTGTGTCCTGGAAGTGATATCAGAGTATGTGTGATCGGTTGGCCGTCTGACCGGTAGATGCGCCCGATGCGGACGACGGTTCCATCGGGTGGGATGGAGAAAACTCGCTGCTCTTCCTCATCGGGTGCACAGCGTTCGAACAGGAAAGCCTCCGCACTCACTACGTGTCCACGCGCTTGAAGGTCAGAGTGCACGGACACGTTTGACGTAAGAAAGCTTGTTTCCGAGGATGGCTGTGTAACGAAGATCCCTTTGCGCGGCACCTTCGCAATCAGGCCCTGGTTGGACAGAGCATCCAGTGCAGCCCGTACGACGGGGCGGGAAATTTCAAGAAGCTCTGCGATGGTTTGCTCAGCAGGCAGGCGCATGTCCGGCTTAAGCGTTTGCCGACCTATTTCCTCAGAAAGCGCGTTCTTTAGCTGTACCCACATTGGGGTATCGAGGTCACGGCGAATATTACCGCTCTTAGAAATACGGCGGATCACATCGACAGCAGCCTTATCATCATTACGAGGCCTGCCACGCGTTTTCTTGGTACCATTTTCAACCATTGGCTACCACCCTGCTATGTTCTGACAGTGGTTGATGTTGAATTTCATGGTCGTCCAAGTTCCCGGCTACGTTTCATATCTACGATTGGCCTTGTGCTTAACTTATGAGAATTTCAAGCAATTGAAGCTCGCTCAGCACAAAATTCACTAGGTGGTGTTATGAGCCATTCTCATGGGACCGGACCTTCTCCTACTTAAGAAGTGCCTTACGGCAAAGGAGCTTCGTCGCACAGCAGTGGGCTTCCCTACCGGTTAAGAAAAACAACATCCCGGTCGTCACCTTGCCACGGTCGGCAACTACGTCGAGCCGAGCGGGGCATTTTGACTTCCTTACTCATCCTTATGCTCTCGACCCCCCGCCCGGCGCACGACATCATCGACCCCCAACATCGCGGCATCGAGCTCTGCCATGATGCGGTTCAGTTGGCCCTCGTCGCGCCCTCCCTTCATTCGGTCCAAGGCACCGATCTGCTTCATGCGTTCGCTCGGCCCCTCGCGGCCGGCGCACACACCGCGACGAGCGGCCCCTGCCCCTCCCGCATGTCCCATTCGCGCGGCAAGGGAGGGCAGTGCCCAGAACCGGGAGGTGCTGCGGGCGGTGAGATTGCTGAGGCAGCCGGCATCGACGAGCTCGCCGATCAGGGTCAGGGCCGTCCGGCGCGTCACCCCCAGATGATCCATGACCATCGCCGAGCTCACGACCGGCTGCGCCTTCAGATAGGCGATCAAGTCGCCAAGGCGCGACCGCCCGTGTGCAGACGACGCCATGGCCGAGAGACGCGCCAGCTCATGGCGCAGGGTCCCCAGATGACCGAGGTCATGAGAGAGGCTCCGCGTGGCGGCCTCCAGGAACGTGGCCAGCCCGGTCATCGGCGACCAGACCCGAAAGCCGGTGCGGGTCAGCGACACGGATGGCGGCACGATCCACACGGCAGCCGCCGGCATCAGCAGGCCCCCTGCCCTCTCGTCCAGCTCATCGCGGCTAGCCCTTTTATCAGGAGACAGCCCCTGCAGATGACGCGCGGCACCCTCCACGGCCATGAAGATCAGCCGCTCGGCCACCGGGCTGCTCCGTCGGGAGCGGAAGGCATAGCTGGCCGCCGCACGCCATCCCGCCAGGATCGGAACGTGGGACCAGGTGCGACTGGCCTCCACGACCAAGGGCAGCTCCGCATCCTCCAAGCGATCGCCCTCATCGCGTGTCTGCCCGATGGGTGCCGCAGCCGCCTCGATCCGGCGCAGCGCCGCTATCGGCGCGCCAAACGGGTCTCCGGGCCGGCGGATGACGACCAGAAGCTTCAGGGCCATCTCGACCGCCCGGGCATCCTCTTCCACCGCCGTGCCGCTGGTCAGACGAAGCACCATCCCCTGCGTGGAGATGCGCTCGCCTTCGAGGCCGACCGAGGCGGCAGCCTCCAGAAGGCTCGTCTCCATTCGCCACAGTGTAGCCAGGGCGGGGTCGGCCAAGAGAATGCCCTCAACCCTCGCAGCCTGGGTCTCGGCACTCAAAAGCAGCGATCCGACATCCATCTGACAATCCATGATTATGACGCCAACAGTTTAGCATATTGCCAACATTCTGCAGTTGCCTAGTACTTTCAGATATCGGCCGAAGTCACCACCATTCCGCCACTCGGGCAGATGAGATCCCGAAGGCCCTGGAATACGACCCAGAGAGCGCACAAAGGCGCTAAGTTCCGTCCCCTGCTGAACGTAGAGGACCTGGGCATTCGTACAGCTGCCACAGATATCGGCGTTGCATTCGTTTACAAACGGTCGTTTACTGACGTCTACATATTATGAAAGATGGCCCTCCATGCCGCTGATTGGCTATGCCCGCGTCTCTACGGACGATCAGACCCCCCTGCCCCAGGCCCAGGCTCTGAGAGCCGCAGGTTGCTCAGTCATCCGCGAGGAGCATGGGTCCGGTGGCAATCGCGCCCGCCCCGTCCTGACGAGCGTCCTGGACGGTATCCGCAAGGGAGACACATTGGTCGTCGTTCGGATCGACCGACTGGCCCGGTCCCTCTCGCATCTGCTGGAGATCATCGAGCAACTCGAAGCAAAGAGCGCGTTCTTTCGCTCGATCGAGGATCCGATCGATACGGCATCGCCCCAGGGAAAGTTCACGCTCCAAGTTCTGGGGGCTGCGGCCGAGTTCGAGCGGGCTCTGATCCGCGAGCGCACCAAAGCGGGACTGGCCAGCGCACGTCTTGAAGGGCGGATCGGCGGAAATCCCGGTCTGCGTGCCCGAAACCCGGAGGCGCTTCGCAAGGTACGCCTGGCACGGCATGATGGCTAYATGGAACGCGTTGCCCAGACCGCAGGGGACTGGGTTCCCCATGTGCGCAGGCTGCGCCCACACATGGCCTGGGAGGATATCCTGCGGATCATAAACGCCCCCCTGCCCCAGAACCGACAATGGACACAGCCGCGGCTTCTGAGGGCTGTGCGGGCCTATGTTCGGGACGGCTTCCTGCCCCAAGAGGTCCTGGGGCGGGCCGCCCGACGCGTAGGCGACGACCGTCTGCCGGCGATCGTGGCTGCGATAAAGGGGGCTGATCCCCAGATCACCCTCCAGGCCATCTGCGATCGCCTAGAGGCTATGCGTGAGCGCACCCCCCGCGGGCGAACAACGTGGCAACCCTCATCGGTCAAGATGCTGCTGGCACAGGCTGAGAAGCTGGGGATGCTGCCTCTACGCGGAGTATGAGACCATGAACGACCTTGCCATGGACCATCTACCAGCCGACCTCCCTGCCCCGCAGATCGACCAGCGGTTCTAGTTCGACGAGCCTGCCTTCAAGGCCGCCGGTTTCTATCTGCGCGGCCTGTTGCAACTAGTGACGAAGAACATGCTGTCAGAGCCGGAACGTGCAGCAACGAGTTGAAAGAATAGAGCGCGCCCCGTCAGGGCCGGACCGCTGGATGATCCGCAGCCGAATTTATGAAAGCGTGGCAGATACCGGTGCTGATTAGTGAGGCAGCTATGCCGTCATCGAAAAGGAGAGGGGCGCATGACCTGGCGCCGAAAAGCAGTCCGTCTACTTCCGGAGTTTCGGATGAGGCCCAGCTAACGAACGAGGATGCTCTCCGGCCCAGTTGCGCGGATGGACGCGACCGTCGCGAGGATGCGCAGCCTTCGTCTGATCGTAGACTGCGTGATCGAAAGTAACACCCCGCGCTGTTGCATGCAGCGTTGAGTGGAAGCTTCCACTCGGATGTATCGTCTTCGCAGGGCTTTTCCGGTCGTCGGTCATGGAGCGAACTTATGATGGAAGTTTAGGAGTTCAATTGTTGTAGTCGCCCAAACCGATGACACCTTCCTGCCCTGCCGATAGCGCTAAGGCCTTCCCTTTAATTTTGGCTCCGGTATCATTCACAAGTCCCTTACGGACTCATCTGTACTGGCCTCGGAGCGCTCGTAACGCTGCGAGGTCTTTTTACAGGCTACACCCCGTCTATTTTTAGCTGGTAGCTACTATATATCTATATAGTATCGTAAAGAAACTTAGCTCCATCAGACTTAGTACATCTTAAAGGTCAATCGGCATCGATTAATGGTACCTATCAGCTATCTGCTCAGCAGTAGCTTCTAGCATAGAGGCGGGGCAGGGAAGAGCATGATTGGTTTGCAATGGCAACTTAGTTGGTTACGGCAGGCACGTCGATCGCAGTCATCGCCGCAAACCCGGCGCCCTAGACCTCTTAGCACTTATTTTACCTGATAGCTACTAGATATCGCCTTGGTGCGCGGTAGCTATCTGGTAATGTTATTTAATAGTATCTATTAGCTATTAGCTATTTTTTATTAACTGGTAGCTAATCGATATCTTCTTGCAAAAATTATCTAGTGCATGTTCTCTACTAGAAAACGAGTAGGGACAGACATGCCGACCATCAGCTTTGCGAACCCCAAAGGCGGGGCAGGGAAGACCACCACTGCTTTACTAGCAGCGATCCAACTAGCCGAGGCAGGGGCATCGGTCACCATCATCGACGCAGACCCAGAGCGTTGGATCTCGCAGTGGGGCAACCTAGCGGGTAAGCCTGATGCTGTGCGGATCATCAGCGACGTCACCGAGGACACGATCGTCGACGTGATCGAGCGGGAGGCGGCGCAAGCCAACTTTGTCATTGTTGATCTAGAAGGCACCGCCTCGCTGATGGTCGCCAATGCAATTGGCATGTCGGACTTCGTAACGATTCCTCTGCAGGGTTCGAGCATGGATGCGAAAGGGGGTGCTAAGGTGCTAAAACTGATCGCTTCGCAGGCCAAGATGGCGCGCCGCACTATTCCGCATGCCGTGGTCCTGACACGGACCAGTGCGGCCATCCGGTCCCGCAGTCTCAAGAATGTTGCTAGCGAGTTGGAGGAGGCGGGGGTGCCTGTGTTCCAAACCGCTATTGTAGAACGGGCAGCCTATCGTGATCTGTTTGACTTCGGCGGCACACTCCAGGCGTTGGACCCGTCACAGACCAGCAATATCGACAAGGCCATCGACAATGCCAAGGAGTTCACTGGTGAGCTGGTTGCGAAGATCAGGGAGGCAGCACAATGACGAGCACCAGGGCGAAGATTGGTTTCGGTGACGCGCTGAGCGACCTAGGTGGTTTTGAGCCGACTAAACGCCATAAGCCAGCACCGGAGCTTCAGGCGGCCGCTGAAGCTGGGTTTACGCGCCGCGAGCCGACCCCGGCCGCTAAAGTCCCTGAGCCGCTCCAGAAGGTGCAGCGCCGACGCAGGACAGGGCGCAATGCCCAGATCAACATCAAGGCCAAGCCCGAGACGTTGGAGCAGTTCTATGCCGCGGCTGATGAGATGGGAATCGGGGTAGGGGAAGCCTTCGAGGTAGCCGTCGACCTGCTACGCAAAAAGATAGTTAGTAGCTAACGGATACCAATCAGCTTTCCAGTAATAAAGAGTGTTGGGTATGGCTTTCCGCGTAAACGGCTTTCATCTCGTCCACGGTCTTCACCCACCAGCGCAGGCGAACCATGGTCACTTTGCGACCGACACGCTCGACCGGTTCGACATCACACGAGAAGGGAGCCAACTTGATCACCTCTGCGATTGCTGGGTCTATAGCCTTCTGTCGTAGATTTCCAAAGCTTGGCAGCTTTCCCTCAGGCACACCTAGAAGGTTGCGAAAGGCGTCGACCTCGAAGTCCTCATGGAAGACATGATGAAGCCGCACGCGGCGGGATAGGGCTTCGTACAGCGCCAGACCATATTTGGTGCCGAACGCTTGGAGAGCAGCAAGCTCCAGCTTCGCGAAGACCACGCTTTCGCGGAGCAGAGGGGCCAAACGCTTATCGAAGCTGTAAGTTAGCATCCCGTGACGGCGCTCACTGTCCACCATGTCGTTACCACCCAACAGCTGCACCCGCGTCGTGCGCCCATCCAAGCCCCTGACGATCACCACCGTCTTCATCAGCGCCTCGATGCTGTCGCTGATCCGCTCATTGCCGGCATGAGTGCCACGTAGCTCGGAGAGGGGGATGCTGAAGTCACGGCCTTCGTATCCCATGTCAGGACCGAAAGCATTCGCAAGTAACTGATTGTACAGGCGACGAGCAGCCAGCGATAAACCGGTGGCACCCTGAATGTCGATCAGCTCCGCGGGCTTTATCATCTCTCCACCATGCGGACGCACTTCGAGGGTCCGCCGGGGATTGTAACTTATTGGGTGATTGTCGGACTTTGTCATGCCTGCCTGCCCCGATTTTTAGGCAGATGATAGCGTTTTTGAGCTTATGGAGAACCCCTAACCGTGAAACCACCCCATAGGTTACGATGCTCCATAAGGGTAGCTTCGTATATCACCCGATCGGTTACGATAGATCACCCCATAGGTTATCGACAACCACCCCATAGGTTTCAGTAAGTCACCCAAACGGTTATAGTCACGCTAATTTCAGTATTTTTATCAGTGCCTTATTTCTGACGAAGAAGAAGATAGAGAAGAAGAGAAGGCTGCGGGAATAGGAGACACTCAGCATGTCCCCTAAATACTAAAAGACCGGCCCTAGGTTATGAGCCGAGGGGCGGTGATGGAAGATACCAGTGACTAGGGCAGGGGCTACTTGCAGTCGTCTGGGCCAGCCATAAAGTTTGGGGGCCACTTGTCAGAAGCTCGAGCCAGAGCCTTATCCAGAGCCTCAGCCATCAGATCCGATTCAGTCTGACCGACTAAGGTCAGCCGTTGATGATCAGCTATTCCTATTGCTGGCCGCCCGAGGCATGAAACTTGCCTCTGCGAGAGGTAGGACGCTTTGATCACCAATCTTTTGTACCGTAGCGAAACGACCCTTCAGCCGAAGGACCCGAAGCTCAAGGCCATCTTGGCCCAAGCACGTCATCGCAACGGCAACATGGCCATCACGGGGTATCTTTACTGGGAGGATGGGATCTTTCACCAATGGATAGAAGGCCCGGAGGCAGAGCTGCAGATTGTTGAGCGCCATATCTACGGCAGCAAATCCCATCACGGGCTTACAGTTCTGGGTAGGAATGTTGTCCCGATGCGGCAGTTTCCAGGTTGGGACATGGCCCTCGGTTTGTCGGAAGAGAACATGCTCTTCAACTTCATCGCGACACATGAAGCTGGAACTGCCGATCACCAAAAGTATGCAAAGGCTGTACTTGCCTTCATGCACGCGCAGTCAGGCACACAGGTCCGCTGAGCTAAAACGGAGCCGTCATTGATCCGATGACCGCAAGCAGTCGTTCCTCTCGAACATCCTGATGGCAAAGCTCACCTTCGCATCGAGCATCGTCTTGATCGCCTGGTGCCTGGCAAGCTCGAATTGAAATTTGCGGAGATCGTGCGCGGACAAACTACTCTCCTGACCTGCGCCCAGGAGATCATTTATCAGATGGTCAACAGCGTCCTTCATTCAGCCTACCAGTGTCACCACTGCGCAAGTTCTCCTTTTGTGCTTTTTCTGGCTATGGGACAAAACAACGCACAGGATGTTGAATGTCAGATCACTTCGGCAGCCTGGTCCGAAGGACCCTGCTGCCGAACTGAAGCGACAGCGTGTCCCGCGGTGAATAATCGGCCATCGCATCCCACGCCGCGAGCATGGCGCTCAGATGGCCCGCAGCCAAGGAATACCGATCGCCCTGCCACTCATCGCACCAGATGATGTAGAGGGCCCGGTTCTCCGGAAAGATGGGCTCGTGAATTCGATGGCGGGGCATGGTTGTCTCCTTCCGGTCGATTAGAACGAAAGGAGAACGAGTCGCAAGGTTTCGATCGCTCGTCGATTTTAGAAACCGATCCTACTTATGGTCGGGGTGCATCGCGCGAATGGCCTGGTCGACCTTCCGGTCAACCATCAGATCCAGAAATCCTTCCCGCATCTGCATCGGATCAATACAGGCATACTTGGATGGTGCGATGATCTTGGCAGTGATCACGATACGCGGCGTTTGAACTTTTCGTCGTTGGATATGAGTGACCACTATCGCCCCTCCCCAGGGTATACTGATGAAAGGGACGAACGAAAATCCCGCGGCCTTGGTTTCCCAAGCACTCGTCAGCTGCACCAACTGCAAGTCAAGATCAGCGTGGCGGCCGCGCGTCCAGCCCTGGAACCTTGTTCAACGCAGTGGTCAGGGCATCGGCCTCACTCACTGCCTCAACGGCCTGTTTCCTGTTCCAGACCGCCCGCGTCTTGCGGAGCATGCGCTCGATGCCAGCCCACATCAGGCCCGCCACGGTGATCAAGGCATAGAACGTCTCCAAACGTCTCCGCCGTGACATCGATCGGCACAGGGTCGGCGTCCGCGTCGACGGGGAGGGGACCAGCGATCCGCACCGGGACGCGCAGGTCATCGCTGCCGTGGTCGAGGCGCTGCCGGATCACGTCGGCGGCTACTGCCCAAGCTGGAAACCGCCATGATCGAGGAGGCCATTACCAAGCATTTCGGAAGGTAGGTGCCCGTTGTTAACCAGCAGTATGGCAGGGATCTCCACGCGCCGGACAGGATTGTAGCCCGGACGGCACAACGCGGCCTCTGGGGAGCGACTTCATGATGCTGTAGGACTGGTGCGAGGGGGGTAGATAGGCCGTGCCGGTCTCCCTATCTCCCCCCGTTACCACCCCACCCAGTCTGCTAACCAAAGTCGGAACGGCGCAAAAATCGAGGCGTCTTTCAGTAACCTTTCTTTGGATGTCCGTCATGGTAGCAGCTCCCTTCTGCGAAACTCCGTCAGGCCCTCCATGAGCATGTCGTGGGGGCAATCTTCGAGCAGGGGGTTTTCGATCAGTTCTTGCCAGCTATAGAAGATATATTTGGCAAGCGCCTGGTCCAGAAGATCGTTGACCTCTCTCTGAGTCCAGGGTTCGTCGGGGTCGTAGTAGAAGCCCTCGGGCAGGTCCTCGGGGGTCTCGATCTCTCCGTGGATGGTCCAATGAGAGGGGTTGCAACACAGGGTGTTGCCGCACTGGTTCCACAGCGTGAACGCATAGTTCGGCTTGATCAGAAGCATGAAGACGTAGCGGTGAACGGAGAGCCTTCGTCCCTCGACCGTGATGATCCCATAGGGCCTGTCCAGGGAGCGCTGCATGTACGGTCTTCCGTTGTAGTCGCGCAGCTTCTTTACCCGTATCCTCGGTTCAGCTGCGGTCTTCCGACCTGTCCAAGGCATGCATGTCTCGGGAAGATCCTTGAGGGATTTCTTTCCAAGGATGATGTCCTCAAGAACCGGCGTGCCGGTCTTTTGAGCCAGGCGGCGGGCGTAATGCTCCAGTTTCATGATCTGCCGTCCTTGACTGTAAAAACGGCATGGACGTGTTTTATGGTGTACATGATTTTTTCCTCTTTCTGCCTGTGGTAATAGACTAGACGGTGAGGAATGATTTCGGGAGTTCGCGAAGTGGCAGGCAACTTCACGAAGCAATGCGAGAAGGCGGCCGACTTTAGGGATCGTATGGTTACCTGCTGTCGGAATGGCCGATACGAAGGTGGCGAGACGTACATGACCAGCCTTCCGGTCATAACGACAACATCGGCTCGCCAAGTTGGATGTTCAGACCCGACAAGTTCGCGAACTTAATTATAATGTTATAAATCAATTATTTACAGGTGGTGGAGCGGGTTCGGGTGCCAGTGCGGGCGGAGCTCTGGCCAGCAGTCTCAGGGCAAAAGGAGCTAGGACGCTAAGGCCCAACTCAATTATTATATATTCTTTAAGTTCTTGAACTTCGAACTCTCTAAATGAAAAACTTCTCTTTTCCTTTCCTAGCTTCTTTTAGTAGAGAAAAAGAGAGAGAGAGTAAGAATAGAATAAGGATTTCAAGGTCTTACAGGGATTTCAGCCTCGCGGACCTCCGCCGCCCCTACTGGCCGAACCCGACCCCGGGCCCGACCCCGGTCCAGGACCAGGTCCAGTCTCCGATCCACGGGAACAGGCCCGAGGCGAACCAGAACCCGATCCAGAATATGGCCCAGATGCAGTAGCAGGTTCGGAAGCTCATGCTTCAGGTTCTCCGAACCCGGGCCCGGGCCTGCTTCTGCTTCTTGATGCTGATGCGGTGTCCACAGAACACATGATCACATCATAGCAAGGGGACACATGTGGATGAAAGCTGGAATGTCCATTTCAAGCGGTGCATGGCCGCCTCTGACGGCTGGTTACGGTTTCAGGTAGGGTTGGTGAGAACGGCGGTGCAAAAGTCGGCCACGGTAGCGGCGGGATGATCCTGCTGCGGGCGGCGTAAAAGTCGTCCACCTTTACCCTTTCTGGCGACAGGGAGGGCGGGAGGATTTTCACCGTGGACTTGTATCGTAGAGTGCGACTGGCCTGTGCCGAGGGGATGAGCCAGCGCGAGGCAGCGCGTCATTTCAACATCGCGCGCGACAGCGTARCCAAGATGATGGCGTTCTCGGTTCCGCCCGGATATCGGCGGACGGCCCCCGTGAAGCGGCCGAAGCTGGATGCCTACACCGGGATCATCGACGGCTGGCTGGAGGGCGATCGGGAGGTCCATCGCAAGCAGAGGCATACGGCGAAGCGGGTGTTCGAGCGGCTTCGCGATGAGCACGGGTTCACCGGCGGCTACACGATCGTGAAGGACTACATGCGGGAGCGCGAACGGCACKGTCGCGAGATGTTCGTGCCGCTGGCACACCCGCCYGGACATGCCCAAGCCGACTTCGGCGAGGCGGTGGCCATTATCGACGGTGTCGAGCAGAAGGCGCATTTCTTTGTCATGGACCTGCCGCACAGCGATGCCTGTTATGTCAGGGCCTATCCAGCGGCGACCGCGGAAGCCTGGGTTGACGGTCACGTCCAGGCCTTCGCATTCTTCGGCAAGGTGCCCGCATCGGTCCTCTACGACAACGACCGCTGCCTGGTTGCGAAGATCCTGCCGGACGGGGCGCGCCAGCGAGCCACGCTCTTCAACGGGTTCCTGTCGCATTACCTGTTCCGCGACCGCTACGGCCGCCCGGGCAAGGGGAACGACAAAGGCAACGCTGAGGGCCTGGTTGGCTACTCCCGYCGCAACTTCATGGTGCCGATCCCGCGGTTTGCGACCTGGGACGCGTTCAACGCCCATCTGGAGGAGCAATGCCGCAGGCGTCRGGGGGATGTCCTGCGCGGCCAGTCCGAGACGATCGGCCAGCGCCTTGGGCGGGATCTGGCTGCGATGTCCGACCAGCCGGCAGCGCCGTTCGAAGCCTGCGATCAGGCCACTGGCCGGGTCAGC
>NZ_JYGY01000009.1:0-72465 GCF_000967825.1 Paracoccus sp. 228
CATATCCGCCAACAGACCTGATCGGCCCTGTCAAAAGACAAGCGCCGCCTGCGGCGTCGTCTCCACCGGGGGCCGTGTCCTCGCCTTCGGCTGCGGGCCGCACCACCCCCCGGTTCCGATCCTTTGACAGAACCGCCCAGGCCCGTTTGTCGGGCTTCGCCCTCCTCACTCTGTTCCGCCGAATACATGCGTATTCGTCAGACCAGACCGACGAGGCGCAGCCCATCGGCGGAAGGAGGCACCAAGCCCCCACGCCATCGCCACGAAAAGGAAACCAGATCATGAAAACCGAAATCATCACCGCCGCCGCCATCCAGTATTTCCCGCTGGCCCAACTCTATGTGTCCGACATGAACCCCCGTCAGGATGCGGACCCGGAGGGGATCGACCTGCTGGCCGACAGCCTTGCCATGATCGGCCTGATCCAGAACCTGTCCGGCACCGTTGACGCGGATGGCCGCGTCGGCATCGTCGCCGGGGGGCGCAGGCTTCGCGCCATTGCCCGCGCGGTCGAGCGTGATCCGACCGTGACCAAGCGCCACCCGGAACTGGCCTCCGTTCCCGTCCGCATCGCAGCCGACGAGGCCACCGCGCGGGCATGGGCCAGCGCCGAGAACGCCGCCCGTGAGGACTTGGCACCCGCCGATGAAATCCGGGCCTATGGCCGGATGAAGGATGCAGGCGCAGACGTGTCCACCATCGCCCGCAGCTTCGGCAAGACCGAAGCGCATGTTTACCGCCGCCTTGCACTGGCCGCGCTGCCCGCCCCCGTTCTGGACGCGCTGAAAGCAGGCGAAATCAGCTTGGGCATGGCAAAAGCCTTCACTGTCTCGCAAGACGAAGCACTAACCCTGACAGTTCTGGCAGAGGTGAAGGGCCGCGAGACCTCGGAATACCGCATCAAGCAGGCGTTGCAGCCGGAAGCGATCAGCGGCACCGACCGCCGCGCCCTGTTTGTCGGGCTGGACGCCTACACCGCAGCGGGCGGGCGGATGAACCGCGATCTGTTCAGCGACACGACCGCGCTTCACGATGGCGATCTGCTGGCCCGCCTGTTCACCGAGAAGATGGACGAGGCAGCGGCAAAGATCGGAGAAGTCTGGAAATGGGTCGAGGCCATGCCTGACAGCTATGTGCCCTACGGCACTGCCGAGAAGCTGGACCGCATCTATCCTGTTCCGGGCGTCCTGAGCGAAGAACAGAGCGAGCGTTACGACGAACTGGCAGAGCTGGCCGAGGGCGACGTTCTGGACGAGGCGGGCCAAGCCGAATTTGCCGACCTGACGAACATCGTTGAAGGCGGCTTCACCGACGCGCAGCGCGCCGTTGCCGGGGTGTTCATCTATGTCCGCAATGATGGCACCCTGGGCGAAACGGCCGCATGGGTTCGGCCCGAAGATCGCGCCGAGGCAATCGAGGCCGAGGTTCTGACAGGACATGCCGCAATGCGCCACGGCGCGGCCAGCGTCGAGGATGCGCCCAAGTCGCCCTATTCCGGTGCGCTGGTCGAGGACATGAAGGCCGTGCGGCTGGCCGCGATCCAGACCGCGCTGCTGGACAAGCCGGAAATGATCTTTGACCTGCTGGCCTTCGGCATGTCGCTGGCATCGGGTGTCAGCACCCATGTTTTCGACCTGTCGCCGGGACACCCCAACAACTGCCCGAGCAAGCCCGAGGGGTTGGAGTTTTCCGAACGGCTGACCCATGCCCCGGCGGGACATGAGGCATGGAGCCGCCCGGAACTGCGGATTGACGATCTGACGACCGCCTTCCGCACGTTCGTCGCCGCTGGCAAGAAAGCCCGCAACGCGGCGCTGGTCGAGAGCGTGGCGCGGACCCTGCCCTACGGCGCAGGAAGCGCGGAGTTTTTCGGACTGATCGAGGCCGATGCGGGGGCCGGTATCCGCAAGGTCTGGACGCCCACAGCCGAGAACTTTTTCAGCCGCGTCAGCGCCGATTATCTGGACGCGCTGCATCTGGACCTGACGGGCTGCGATCCGCAGGGGAACGGCTTTAAGGCGCACAAGGCGCAGAAGAAGGCTGAAAAAGCGCAGTGCATGGAGCGGCTGTTCAGCGATGCCGAGTATCAGAAGGCATGGAAGATCGACGCGGAGAAGAAAGCCCGCATCGAGGCTTGGACCCCGGACTGCTTCTGATTCATACCGAACCGGAGGGGCGGCGTTAGCCGCCCCATCCCAAGCATTTTCAGACTAGAGAGATTTCAATGTCGCTGTATATCGCAACCCACTGGAACGGCACTGCATGGGTTGATCTGCATGCCGATCCCCTGCCTTTCAAAGACGCGCAGCAAAAACTGCACAGCGCAGCATGGACACATCAGAGTGTCCGCTTGCGGCCAGCCCCGGCAGCCACCGAGTTTCCCGCCGCCGATCCTGTTCAATAGACCGCAGCCATGCCCATCCTTCCGCGGCGAAGGTTCAACTAGCCCCGCATCTAGCGGGGCTTCTTTTTGGCGGGGAGTGATGACCTGGCGGGGCGGCCGTCTGCGCCGACCCCCCCGCCCGGCCCGGCCCTTCGGGCCGAGCTGCACCTGACGGCGCAGCGGAAAGTTGACGCGCGTGTCAAGAAAAAACGTGATACTGTTCTTTTGAACAGTCCTTTTGGTCTACCTCGTGGTACAAGCCGCCAAATCAAATATGTCTTCCAGCGTAGTTATTTAGAAAGGTACTTTTATGCTTTCGACACGCGAGATGGGACAGGACGCCAAGGCGGAAGTGACACGCGATATGGTGGAAAAGATGCTGGCATGTTTCGATAAGCTATCCAGCCCTGACGGCGTGCTGACGGTGGAGTTGCGCGGCAACGGCTTGTTTGTGCTGAACCCGAAAACGGGCACCTATGAGACCGTTGGAATTGCGCGCATGTCACCGGCAATGGATCATTTGCGCTAATCTCCATTTACGAGCAGAACAAATTTTTATCGCGGCGTCCCTTGGGGCGGGTGGTCTAGGGCTTCTCGCCCTAGACCACCCGCCCCAAGGGACCGCGCTCTAGGCTTGGCCGGCAAGGGCCGACCTGCGCCCCGAGCCTATGCCCCTACCCTTCCTTTGCGCCTGTTCCTGCCCGCTTGTCTCGTTCCGAGCCTGCCCGTACAGGGGCGCAATAGTCAGGGCAGCGGCATAGTCTCGGCCCTTCGGGTCACGATCGCTCGCGCAAGGCCGGACCTTCCCACAGGGCGGCTCGCTTCCCTTCGCTCTGTGATGGCGCGTCCAGCTCGCCACCCTGCAAGGCCCGCCGCGAAGCGCGGCAGGCTRDATAGCTCCGGCCAAAGATAGAGGATTRAGAAAGCCCGGCTGGTCGCCGGGCTTGTGTTTGATCCTGCGGACGGGCCGGGGGATCGACGCGGGCCAAGGCCCGCGCTCACCCCCATCCCGACGATCTTTCATTTCATATCCGCCAACAGACCTGATCGGCCCTGTCAAAAGACAAGCGCCGCCTGCGGCGTCGTCTCCACCGGGGGCCGTGTCCTCGCCTTCGGCTGCGGGCCGCACCACCCCCCGGCTCCGATCCTTTGACAGAATGTAGATTCACAGACGGGTTTGCCGCGGCAGTGCTGGAAGGGCAGGCTCACACCGCATCTTTAACCACACATTTTTACCTCGTTCGTCAGGCAATATTACCGCTTTGAGCCCATTAGCGACATTCGTCCTAGCCGAAGCGGATGCAGTTGCATCGAGCCGAACGGCCCATAGTCGTCTGTCGAGGGCGCGCCTACGCTGCGGCGCAGCTCCCCTTGTGGCCGCTCGTAGTCTGGCGCACCAAAATTTCAGTGGGTATCGCGCGAAGCGCAATCCGCGGAAGTGTGATGGCAAGAACATCGCGCGAAGCGCAATCCGAGGAAGTGTGATGGCAAGAACGAAGCGTGCATATCTGCGGGCCGTATGGGACGGCAAAATGTGCGCGCTGTGTGGCGGGCTGCGAAAAGCTGAGTCAGCTGAGCACGCGCCCCCGACCGTCCTTTTCCACGGCAAATCCCGCCCGAGAGGATTGGAGGTGCCGGCCTGTGAGCGTTGTAACGGCGGCAGTAGTGTTTTTGATCAGCTAGTGACAATGGTCGCGATGAGCTCAGATCCTGAGGCGATCATCAATCCTCGTGCCTTGTCTGACTATCAGCTGAAGATTATCGCGGGCACTGCGCACAACGCTCACCTTGTCACAAAAGGCGGATCACCCTTCATCTACCGCAGTTCGGGTCCGATCAGCGTGTTGGATCATGACGGCAGTCCGACGCATACGGCACGCGCCGTTGAACTTGATTCCCTCGTCAGCGAAGGGATCGCTCGTTGGGCCGCTAAGCAAACGCTTGCGCTCTGGTATATCCATACAAAAATGATCGCATCGCATAGATCCACTATCAATGTCGACATACTGACAAACGCCGCGAAGCCGGATGCGCGGTTCGAGGCTATGATTGCCGCTATGGGCTCGGAAATGAGTTTGGGTGTCGGCGCAAAGGCCAAGCACGACGAGTTCAGCTATCGGATCGTCACATATCCTGAGCGCGGCATTGGGGTGGTGTTTGCCCAGTATCACGGCGGCATGGCGTTCATCAGTGTCCTGAACGACAGCAAATCGTCGAAGCTGTCGCGACGGGGGCTCACGTTCAGGTTTGGGACAAATGCACAGAAGGGGATATACCTTTTGAGAGGGTAAGGGCCCCGAGAGTTCCCCTATCTATCCATCACTGTGGCTTATGGGCGGACCTTCCCATGATCGGGGGCATAGATTGGGTCATGGCGGGCAGCCTATCGGCATGGCCGGGCTCTGCTGTGGACGCGCGTTTTATGCTTGTTTGTTGTTCTGGTGGGGTCGAGGGTTAGGGGTGAAATACAAGAACGGTGCGGGCGGATTTGACGACTATCCAGATCAGGACGGAGCCGGGCGAGATTAATGACTTCCGGGAGATGGCGGGTGACGATCATTTCGAGCGCTCGATCATCGATGCGGCAACGGCACATGTTGAAAACGCTTTCCGCAGAGCGTTAGGGAGTCGCCTTCTGGCCTTTAAATTGGCAAGCTCGGGCCGGGTTGGCTGGCAAAAGACGTGGCTGGACAACCACAAGAAAACAGCCCGCACCGCGCTCGATCAGGGTGTCGTTCGCGTCACGGGTATCCGGCCGGTCATCGACGTTCCGCATGACGAGCCGGAGGCCTTCGAGTTTCTGCAAGACCCGGACGTTATGTGTTTACCCGTAACGGCGAAGATCGAGCATAACAATCCAGTTGCTACGCTTTCGATCAAAGCGAAGGTCATGAAAAATTGGAAGCGGCTGACATTCTCCCATCTGGGCGTGACGCTTCCAGTATCAGCGTTCCCATGGGCTGGCATGGATCCGCAAGCCTGCGCGTGTCCGGAATATGCGATTATCCCGCATCTCCACGGCACCGTCCCGACATACGTCTGCGCGATCTGCGGCCGGCGATCGTGGTGCGAGTGCATGTCGGACGTCGTGGAGATCCTTAGGACGCGTGAGAACTACGACACAAAGCCAATCCTTGACCTAATCAAGGCCGCCGATGGGCCACGAGTGAAGGCGTGTCACCTATGCAGAGGTGTTCCAGTGACTTCCACTCCCGACCATGGCGAAAAAGGCATCAAAGGATTGATGCTGCAGTATCGAACGTATCATCACATGGCGGCCATCGCGAATGGCTGGGACTGGAAAGAGGCAGAGAACTCTGTCCGTGAACGTCTTTCGATCCCTCGAATTGGCGAGGGATGGATCGGTGAGGCCATGCTGTTGAAGCGCGTGAGGGCTCTCTTTCCGGATGAGGAAGTCGTTCATCAGGGGGCGCCGGATTGGCTCGGTCGGCAAAGGTTCGACATCTGGATGCCTGTGCGAAAGGTTGCAATCGAATACAATGGGCAGCAGCATTATGAAGCCGTGTCGGCGTTTGGCGGGGAGGAGGCCTTTGAGCGGACTAAAATACGCGACGAATTGAAGCGCAAACTTTGCCTCGATAACGATGCAGCTCTGATTGAGCTTCCTTATTATCAAGTCCCTGAGGATTCAGCCTTATTAGATCTGATTGTCGCCATGACCCGTCCATAAACTTGCCGCACTTTTTTGTTTTTGCCGGTCCAAGGCCGCCACAATGCGGCGTCGCCTTCAGATGGCTTTCCTCATATCGGATGATCTGACCGCTAAGGAGGACGATGAGGCTGCATGCGCTGCGAAAGGGCGAAAGATCCTTCAGAGCAGACGGTCCAGGGTGACGTGCAAGCGTGCGGGACAAAGCTGCCGGTGAGCAATACCCTTGGAAACCACCTAAATCCGCAGAACTCTGGAATCCAAAGTATGAAATTTCGCCTCGCGCGTGTGTCTGATGCCCCTGCCCTTGCCGCCATTTCAATCGAGGTTTGGCTGGGGACCTATATCCGGAAAGGCGTGAATTCCTTCTTCGCAAAATTTGCGCTAAGCGAGTTCACATCGCCCAAGCTTGCGGCTCTGCTAGAAGATCCAAACGAGCATGTAATCGTGTCAGAAAACGAAGACGGCCTTGATGGGTTCATCCGCATTAGCCACGGAAAGTCAGCTCCTGTCGCAGGTTGCTCCACCATGGAGATATCGACCCTTTACGTTCAGCCACGCCATCACGGCAAAGGACTTGGAAGGGCGCTGCTGGAACAAGGGTTGAACTACGCATTAGATGCAGGTGCACCCTCGGTCTGGCTGACAACCAATTCCGAGAACGCCCCCGCCATCGCCTTCTATCTGAGGCAGGGCTTTGAAAAGGTTGGAACCACACACTTCCACATCCATGAACAGGCATACCTGAATGATGTGTTTAGACGTTTGATCTCCCCGTAGATAAAAAGCGCCCGACTGTCCGCGAAGGGATCTCATGCAGCGGCCGTCGCGGCCCGGCGGCGGCAGCTATGCGGGACGAAGCGGTCATCCGCAAAAACTGAGGTATTCCGCTAGCGTGATCGTCTAGATATTTCAGCCTCAAGCATCGACTGCAGGTCGGAGTAGTTCTGAAAATTTAGGCGCGATGCATGGCAGTCATGAGCGGAGCCAAAAAGAAAAGGGGTCATGCCAGCCGCTTCGGCAGCTTGGATACCTACGAAACTATCCTCAATGACAAAGCAATTTTCTGGCGCATAGCCCATGCGCTCTGCGGCATTCAAGAAAAGCCGTGGATCAGGCTTCCAATGACCAACTTCGTAGGAGCTGAACAAATGCGGCCCAAAAACCTCTAATAGCCCAACTGCATGCAGGGCGGTTTCGATCTTACTTTTGGGTGCACTAGAGGCAACGCATTTCGGATAAGTAAGCGCCTGCAATGCCGTTTTTACGCCATCGAAAGCCCGAAGATCGGTAGTAAAAAGCGCTTCAACTGCTGCGTGGTAGTGATCCTGTGCTCCAGGGCGCGCAATTTCTCCAAACCGCTTTTCGATATCCGCAACAATGGTTGCCAACTTCCAACCTCGGTAGTCGCAAACAAGTTCTTCGACTGTAATCGGAAGCTTTTCATAGAGGGCGATCAGAGCTTTGGCATTGATGCTCTCGCTATCGACCAGCGTTCCGTCCAGATCAAATATCAAACATATTTCCTTGGACGACTTCAAATCAAACCTCATCGTGAAAGCTCCACGGTTGGCGATAGCATGGAGATATGCTGAGGGATACGAAGATAGAGGGATTGATGCCCTGCGAACCCCGCACCCATGACCGGCAGCTAAGGGCTCTTCGCGTCGATGCGACCAAGCCCCCAAGAGGCTGCTTTTTCAGAGATATGGTGATCGCGGGCACCGCGATCGCTGATCCAGGAGACAGCCGCGCCTCCGCTTCGCTCTGGCACCGCTGACGATCTTTCATTTCTTTTTCCGCCTGCCATCCGGCCGGCGATCCGAACACGGGCTCTGGTGCCGCTGCGCGTCAGCCTCCACGGAGAAATCCGGTTCCTCCCACGCGCAAGCGCGCGGGTCCCTCCCAATTTCACCGCTCCGGCCCCGTGTGTCAGATCACCGTCCGGCCGCAGGTCGGGCTGCGCCCACCCTGCTTTGCCCTTCGGATGACATGAGGTCATCCAAAGTGAAAAGCAGGGATGGCTTCGCCACTGGCGGAACAGGAAGGAGMGGGCGGAGATGTTGGGTCACCTAAAAGGCAAAGCCGTGACGCAAACGGCAATTTTGCTTGGTGTTCACAAAAAGTGTAGATTCACAGACGGGTTTGCCGCGGCCGTGCTGGAAGTACAGGCTCACACCGCATCTTTCAGCACACATTTTTACCTCGTTCGTCAGGCAATATTGCCGCTTTGAGCCCTTACTTGCCCTTCTAGGATCTGGCCCTAAGAATGGTCTCTAAGCTACCAAGTAAATGCGACCGGACCATTGATCACCATCGTAAAGCTAGCTTTTGCCCCTGAATTTGCGCCAGAGTGTGCCTCTTGGCTTTATAACGAATGGGGTCATCGCTACCCCGCCGCCACGTTGGCTGACGTAACCAAAAGATTTCTCGCCCGCGCAAACATAGATGAAGTGCCTATCGCTTTCGTAGCCCATCAAGGGGGGAAGCCAGTAGGAACAGCAAGTTTGATAGCAAAAGAAGACCTTTCAGACACGTATGGACCGTGGGTAGCAAGCGTGTTTGTGCCTGAAGCGTATAGAGGGATGGGGATTGCTCGCCGGCTTATCGAAATGACGGAGACAGAGGCTGCTAGATTGGGTTTTCCACAGGTCTGGCTCTCTGCGGCTGCCCCGATGATGTATGAAAAGCTTGGCTACCAGCCTACGGACCATGAGAAACATGGCGAGCCGGTCATGGTGAAGCGGCTTTCTATTCCAAAGTTGCAAGACTAACGGCAGCTTAGTCCCGCATAGCGGACAGGCCAACGTGGCGATCGACGGTCTGCTTTGCGAGACAAAGCGGAAGCTCAGGCCGGTTAATTGCCGGAAATCATGCTTTAACCAAAGGGCGAGGCCGTCGAAGGAGAAAACGCGGCCTGTCAGGAAGGTATCGCTCTTCCACAAATCCAGCTTTCTCCAGCACTCGTTTTGAAGCGGGGTTGCTGGGGTGGGCCATAGCCCAGACCTCTGCAAGCTTTAGCCGTTCGTCAGCTTCCACCAGAGCGCGCGCAACCAGCTCGGAAGCGAAGCCACGACCCCAAGCATCAGGGTGGAAGTAGTAGCCAACTTCGTATCCCCACCCTCGTTCAAAAGGGTCTTGATAAAGCCCGCCCCAACCGATGACGCGCCCGTCGGCACGGTTAACGACCACCCAAGGCGCAGCGCCATCTTTGCGGCGGAACCATTCGTGGACGAGCACCCGTTTGCGACAGTCTCTCCATGTCGCATCCCGGTGGGTGTAGGCCATGGCCTCGGCATCACCCAGAAACTCAAACAGATCGTCTATGTCCGACGAGCACGGTTTCCTCAAAGTGAGGTGGTCGGTCTGGATCATGCTGAACACCCTTAAATCAGGGCGCAGGTTCTTTTGGGCAATGTGCCGTGTCAATGTCGGCTGTGGGCTCTTCGCGTCGATGCTGCCTTGGCAGTCGAGAGGCTGCTTTTTCAGAGATATGGTGATCGCGGGCACCGCGATCGCTGATCCAGAAGACAGCCGCGCCTCCGCTTCGCTCTGGCACGGCTGACGATCTTTCATTTCTTTTTCCGCCTGCCATCCGGCCGGCGATCCGAACACGGGCTCTGGTGCCGCTGCGCGTCAGCCTCCACGGAGAAATCCGGTTCCTCCCACGCGCAAGCGCGCGGGCCCCTCCCAATTTCACCGCTGCGGCCCCGTGTGTCAGATCACCGTCCGGCCGCAGGTCGGGCTGCGCCCACCCTGCTTTGCCCTTCGGATGACATGAGGTCATCCAAAGTGAAAAGCAGGGATGGCTTCGCCACTGGCGGAACAGGAAGGAGAGGGCGGAGATGTTGGGTCACCTAAAAGGCAAAGCCGTGACGCAAACGGCAATTTTGCTTGGTGTTCACACAGAACCGCCCAGGCCCGTTTGTCGGGCTTCGCCCTCCTCACTCTGTTCCGCCGAATACATGCGTATTCGTCAGACCAGACCGACGAGGCGCAGCCCATCGGCGGAAGGAGGCACCAAGCCCCCACGCCATCGCCACGAAAAGGAAACGACATGACCACCATTTCCGCGACCTACTCGCCCGAAGACAACAAAATCCGCCTATATCCGTCCACCCGTCTTGATGCCGAAACCTATCAGCGCGTGAAGGCCGCAGGCTTCAAATGGGCACCCAAACAGGAGCTTTTCGTTGCCCCCGCATGGTCCTGCGCCCGTGAGGATTTGGCTCTGGAGCTGACTGGCGAGATTGAGCCGGAGGAAATGACCCTGGCGGAACGGGCGCAGATGAAGGCTGATCGACTGGACGCCATCGCGGACAAACGGGCCACGCAGGCCAGCGCGTATTCCCGCGCGGCTGACGAACTGTCGCGCGCGTTCGAGTTTGGGCAGCCTATCCTTGTCGGCCATCATTCCGAGCGGAAGGCCCGCAAGACGCAGGAGCGGATGCACAACGCAATGGACAAGGCTGTAAAGGCGCACAAAGCCATCGGATACTGGCAGTATCGCGCCGAAGGCGTCGAGCGTCACGCCAACCGCAAGAACGATCCGAAAGTGCGCGCGGGCCGCATCAAGACGCTTCTAGCCGAACTGCGAGACCTACAGCGCAAATTGAACACTGCGCACAAGGCGCTTGAAGTGTGGTGCAAGCTGACGACAGACAACCTGATCCGCCTTGGCTTGGGTCGCGGCGATCTGCATTCCTATAACCTTTATTCCGCCGTTGAGAGTGGCGAGATAACCCCGCAGGAGGCCCGCGAAAAGGCAATGGCTGGAGCGCGCGCCACCATCGAGAGCGACAACCTGGGCCGTTGGATTTCGCACACCTTGAACCGGCTTGCTTATGAGCGGGACATGCTAGGCGACGTGCCGCGCTATCAAGGCGAGATTAGCCCGACCCTGTTGCAGATGTTCGTCCGAGAGCATGGCGCGGACAAGCCAAAGGGCGCGAAGGTCGATGCCGACCTATTCACCGTGGAATGTGCCGCCCCCCTGCCCGCCCATATCGCCCAAGGATGCAGCGTCGAACTTTCCGCCGACGAGTGGCGCGACCTGATGCAATCCTGCGGCTACCTGCCCCCGGCCAGCAAGCCCGCCAAGCCGCCGATCCTGAATTTCAAAGCCGGGAGCGGCACAGTTTCTGTCGTGAACCCGTGGCGCAGGGAAGCCGAGAACCTGCCACAAGTGGAAATGACCAAGGCAGATTATGCCAAGATCCACACCGAGCAGCGCGGCACCCGCCTTTCGACCTGCGGCAATTTCCGCGTGAGGATCGCCCCGAACCCGAAGCACGAAGGCCCCCGCTATATGGCCGGATGGGCTGCAATCCTGATCACAGACCAGAAGCAGCACGACGCCCCGGCCAGCGTTCAAGACATGGAGGCAGCAGAGTGAAGCGCCCCGCGATCTATACCCGTCCCGCCAAGCCCCTGACCATTCCGGTCAGGGCACGGCGGGACGCGCCCGCCCTCGCAATGGCCGAAGCGCCCGAAGTCATCGCAGTTGACCGCGCCACGGAATGCCACGTCACGCCCGAGGACGTAGCGCGGCGCATGGTGGGCTATCTTGGCCCCGTTGGAGACTATCTCACGCTGGAGCCAAGCGCGGGGACCGGCCAGCTCGCGCGCGCGCTGATCGCCTCCGGCCATAGCCCGCGCGAATTGACGATGATCGAGCGGCATCACAAACTTGCCGCATCGCTTCGCGGCATCGGCCCGACTATCAACCGTTGTTTTCTGGAATACGCCGACGAGGTGAAAGGCCGGGTCGAGTTTCCGCGCATTCTAATGAACCCGCCTTTTCGCGATGTGAGAAAGCACGTTGCAGCAGCGTTGACGCTGCTTGGCCGGGGCGGGCACGTCGAGGCCGCAACGCTGGTGGCCCTGGTGCCGGTCACGTTTGAGCATCCCGAGGCCGAGCATCTGGAAACCTTGCTGCCTGACACGTTCAGTACGGCCCGAGTGCATACCAAGATTGTCAGAGTGCGCCGCGTATAAGAAGCGCCAGCGGGGCCGGGATCGGCCCCCTTTCGTCGCGGGGGTTGTGTCCGGTCGCGGAGGCACCTGCGGCGCCTCCGCGACCGGACCTTGCGCTATCCGCGCAGGAGGCCGGTTCCGGCCAAGAACAGAAAGGCGCGGCGATGCCGCGCCTTGTGTTTTTTTATAAGGTCGAGGTTCCGAACAGAGCCCGGTTGTCCAGCCCGCAAGGGAACGACCTTGGGAGTGGACGCAGAGGGCCGGAGCAGGCTGTAAGCGAGACCAAAGGGATCGAGCGTCAGACTGTGGGCAACCGGGCGAGAGGTTGCGTCAGTTAGTAAATCTGACAAATCCACCTTAGTTAAAGATTGTCCTCATTAAGCCGAAAGCTGCGCCCATTACTGAGAGCATGGAAAGTACTGACAGAATTCCAAAGAGAGCAAATATTAAACTGTGATTGGTTGCGTTTATCTTGGCCTCAATATTAAGAACCAATATTATCAACATACTTACACTAAAGAAGCCGAGGATGGGAGACGCAATAAACATTGACAATATAACTACGTATTCAATAAGACTATCCAAGGAAAAGGCTGGCAGTTGGTCCCAAGTGTCTTTAGCGATTTTGAAAAGAGCGCCACATAGTGCTGCAATAGTGGAAGCCCTTATTAGATGTTCAGCAATCAAACCGGACTCATGGGCCAAATGGTTCAGTTTCAGCTTTATAGGGCTATTAGTCACGCTCATGTCTCACTTTGTAAATTGTAAATTTCGCAATATGGTTTTTGCCCATATGACGCATAACGATATTCCGTCTTATGGCTCCTCTAGTATAGATGCCATGGTTTTATCATGGAATTTTTTGTTGTCATTGTGGCCGCATCCCGTCCTGTGGCCGGGACCGCGCTCTCTAGGCTTGGCCGGCAAGAGCCGGCCTGCGCCCCGAGCCTATGCCCCTGCCCTTCCTTTGCGCCTGGTCCTGCCCGCTTGTCTCGTTCCGAGCCTGCCCGTGCAGGGGCGCAATAGTCAGGGCAGCGGCATAGTCTCGGCCCTTCGGGTCACGATCGCTCGCGCAAGGCCGGACCTTCCCACAGGGCGGCTCGCTTCCCTTCGCTCTGTGATGGCGCGTCCAGCTCGCCACCCTGCAAGGCCCGCCGCGAAGCGCGGCAGGCTGTATAGCTCCGGCCAAAGATAGAGGATTGAGAAAGCCCGGCTGGTCGCCGGGCTTGTGTTTGATCCTGCGGACGGGCCGGGGGATCGACGCGGGCCAAGGCCCGCGCTCACCCCCATCCCGACGATCTTTCATTTCATATCCGCCAACAGACCTGATCGGCCCTGTCAAAAGACAAGCGCCGCCTGCGGCGTCGTCTCCACCGGGGGCCGTGTCCTCGCCTTCGGCTGCGGGCCGCACCACCCCCCGGTTCCGATCCTTTGACAGAACCGCCCAGGCCCGTTTGTCGGGCTTCGCCCTCCTCACTCTGTTCCGCCGAATACATGCGTATTCGTCAGACCAGACCGACGAGGCGCAGCCCATCGGCGGAAGGAGGCACCAAGCCCCCACGCCATCGCCACGAAAAGGAAACCAGATCATGACCACTTATCGCTTGGGTTCTTCGCCCGCCGTCCACACCCCCGGCATTCTTGCATGGGCCATCAACGGCTATGCGTTTCAACAGGATCGTCAGCGGCTGCTCGATCTGTTCTGCGTGACCTTTTCGAGCGTCCCGTCCGACGCCTTCGAAAGCCTGTTGAGCAAGGCCGTGCCGTACACGGTCGATGGTGAAACTGTCGTTTTCACCGTGGAGGGCTGAAGATATGTCCGCACAGCCCTACAAGACATGGCGTTTGTTCGATTGTTCCGCAGACGCCATTGCCTTCCGCGGAGAGCATGGCACCGGAGGCTGGATCTTTGTCATTTCCGATAGTGACGAAGCCGTGCTGTTTCCTTGGCAGATGACCCCGAAAGACATTTTCGAGTCCGTCTTTGTCGCACATCGCGAGGGGTGGTTGATCGGAGCTGACAACAAGCGTCGGCCTGACCGTGAAATGCGGGACCTTCCGAACGCCACGCCTCTGTTGGGTCGGATTGTGCGCCGCAGTCCGCAAGCCACTGCCTCCTAGTCATTCAGGCAATCCAGTCAGCCCGCAAAAGGCGCGGGCTGACGCTTCCCGAAATGGGGCCGCAAGAGGATAAACACATGAGCAAAATGATTTTGGAACAGCGTCTTGCAGAAGCGTGGGCGCTTGTCAGGAAGGGCGATACCTTTGGTATCGGACGCCGCTTCCTGACGCAGCATGGGGCCGGTTGACCCCCCCCCCCCCGCCTCGTCCTGCCCTCACAGCCGGGCGAGGCATCTAACACCTAAGTACCCGTGCAGGGTTGAGCAAGCCGAGCGGTTGCCCCTTTCGCACAGGATCATGTAATTCCCGCGAACCCTATTTTTGTGTTCGTTATTCAGAAGTCTGTTGGCCCCTTATGCGAAAACGCCCCATCCGTAATCCCCTGCGCCGTCGTTTGCGCCGGTCTGCCTTGCCGATCCTGGCCGCACTGGCTGCGCTGGCCGTCATGTCTGAGGGTGACTATGGCGATTTGCTGGACGATCTGACCGGCAAGGCAGACCGGCGCAGCGCCCCTTCTACTGACGGATCGCGAGTAATCGAGGGCATTCCGCGCATTGTGGATGCAGATACCTTTGTCATCAGCCTCAAAACTATCCGACTGCATGGAGTTGACGCGCCGGAGGGCGATCAGCTTTGCCGGGATCGTTCTAGCCGGTCATACCGCTGCGGCGACATGGCGACACGCTGGCTAACAGAGTGGATTGGCGATCAGCCCGTCCGATGTGAACAGCGTGATATGGATCGCTACGGGCGGGTGATTGGGCAGTGCTTTGTCGGGGAGGAAGATATGAACGCCGCGCTCGTTTACTCAGGCCAAGCCGTCGCCTATCGCCAATATAGCGGCGAATACATTGCCGCCGAGAATGCTGCCCGCAGAGCCAGGCGCGGCATTTGGGAGGGGAGTTTTGACATGCCGTGGGACTGGCGGCGCAGGTAGCGCGTGTCCCGCGAGGTTGACGCATTGCGACAAATCACGCATTGCTGACACCAGACAGTTTTCCTCGTGGCGAGGAAACAACTTGCCGCCCCTTACGGGGCGGCTTTTTTTTGGGTGCCAGTGTTCTTACCAGTGCGAGGGCGGTTTTCCACCCTGGCCCTTGGGCCAGGGCTTGCAGCCGCCGAGCCGGACGCGCCTTCATGGAGCGAAGGGAGGCGAGGCGGCTGTGGTAAACCGCTGGCGCGGCCGATGTAGTTAGGCAAGATCCGTGTGGGAGAAGTCGTTGCCTTTGTAGAGCAAGGGCACGGCATGGGACTTGGCACACGCGTAAGACAGTGCGTCACCCATGTTTAGCTGCGCCGAATGCCCTACTAGCTTCCCATAGGTCGCAAGCGCCTCGATCGCCGCATTTCCCATGGCTGACGAAATCATCATTTCCTGTGCTTGGATGGCTTCAAGCAAATCGTTGACCAGCTCTGCGGCAATCTTAAAATCTTCGGCCGTCGCCGGGCCTGCGCTTCGCGCATCCCGGCGTATCCGGGCAACGGCAAGAGTCGCTTCAAGCCGAACGACTGGCGACACACGGAGCTTCCCACGCGCCGCCTCCATCGCCTTCAGCAGAGCTGGAGCGTCTGGTTCATTTTTTAGGACGGCGACAAGGGCACTTGCATCAACGAACATCAGTCTTCATCGCCCCATATAGCGTCCATGAAAGCTTTGTCATCGGCACTGTCAGCCACGATGCCCAAGGCCGCTGCGCGGTTCTGGATACTGGCGACTCGATCAGCGAGGCTTTCCTTTTGCGACAATGCAGAAATTTGGGCGGCCAGTGCTTGGCGCACGGCTTCGCTCTTGTTCCTCACCCCAGTTAAAGCGCAGTATTTCGCCACAAGGTCGTCAATTTCATCGCCTTTGATGAGCATTGTCATAAGTATATCCCTGCCTGTGTTACCTATATATACAATGCGGTATATACTAGTGCAAGACAGGCTATAACCCTGTTGGCTTACAGCATCGTCAATGCACGTTGCTCTTGGACGGTCATGGGTTCTCTGCCCTGGGAAGTGGGCGAGATGGGAATTTGCGTTGCCATGTCTCGATAAGGAATAGGGCAGCGGTGCTTGCTGCATGGATTGATAATCTGGCAATCCGCGCATCTATTCGGGCAAAGCCTTTTTCTCTGCCGTGTGCATCCCCGCCATGCGTGCGAAGCGCCCCTACCCCTGCAATAACCGTGGCAAGCCCTGACAGAATTTGCCGTACATCGCCTGCTATCAGAGGGTCTATGTCTGAACGATCAGGAGACAAGCCAAGAGGTTGCTTCACCGCGTTATAAAGTCCCTGCACGTCTTTTTTCGCAGGTAGTGGTTGCTCTAGCTCGATGAGAATGGATCGACATACGCTTTCCACAGTGCTGCAGGCTGCAGTGACGGCATCCTCTGGGTCAGTCTGGCTGCTGACTAGCGCGCGATCTAGATCCCGGCTCACCGTGTCGAAGTCGATTACTCCGGACAGTCCGGCCAGTTCTGCAATGACGGCCCCGCCCTTACCAGCTTCGATAAGACGCATCCGCCCGCCATGTTGTTGAACCTCATAGCCGTCGAAGCCTAGCGCGCGGTTGAGAAATTCGAGAACAAAGGCATGCCGCTCTGGGTCATGAAAGAAGTCACGGGGATCAGCTGATGCTTCAATGATCCTGGAAAGCTTTAGCTGGGCCTCCGGGCTGTTGTTAAGCTCGGTAAGGCATTGGACAAGGGAAGGTACGCGAGAGCCATCAACCTCAAACGTGACGTTGCAGCTCCGCATAAATTTCTCAATCTTAGCGGCGCTGCGATAGATGCCAATTGGGGGTGTTCCGTCGCCAGATACGCCCCCGCTTATTACGTCAGCAATTGCATCAATACTCTGAATTGACAGCGGAAACGGCATGGGGGAAACCTCCTATCTGGCTGTGCAGACATTTGCGAGGCTTTCTGCTTGAAGTTGGGCAGCCACGTCACCTACAGCGACGTTGACCCCCCTGCCCCCGAACAGCATGTCCATAGCTGTATTCCAGTTCTCAACATTGCCAGTTGGAACGGCGGCGGCCCCGATGATCGGAAGGTTCACCGTATCATCACCCTCCGAAACTGTCAGTTGTCCGGTTTCGACACGTTGGCCGCGACGTTCGACAAAGAGGTAGTTTTGCGGCGGTGAAAATGCCCCCTCGGGGTCGCATACGACTGTCATGCGAAGATCAGTGGCAGCAAGACGATGGACTACGAGGCTCTTGTCCTTTGTCACGTCCCATTGTTCGGCGCCCGCTGGCACGGCGGCTGCAGCAAATAGTGCGGCAATGGCAATCAGGGCCGAGTTTGACATTTTTCTTCGCTCCTTGAGGGATACGGCAAGCATCACTGAGCTTTTGTCAGCTCAGAAATGATGCGTCGGGCACTGCGATTAAATGCGTGTTGAACAGCATTATAGGCGATTTCACCGGGCTGTTTTACACCGAGGGGATCAAGTTTCTTCGACCATTTGTTGAGCAAGGACGAGGACAGCTTGCACTTCACCCGCAGAGTATAGTCGATCGGGCGTGAGCGAGTAGGCGCAGGCCATAGCGGTTTGGCTTCAAAATCAGCATCCGTGACGATCATCTTGCGGGCTGCAACGCCGACCAAATCAGGAAGAGCGGCCCCCGTTGCTTGGCAACATTTTTCCGCCAGTTCCCTCACCTTGGGCTCAAAACCCAATCGGATTGTGACGAACTGCGTGTCCGCTGCCGCCGAGGGGGCGGCATGACGCGTCGTTTCTTCGGGCGCTAATGGGGTATCCCCCTGCCCTCTCGTGAGATTGCGCCTTGAGCCGGTCTGTTCAGTCTTACGGGTCTGCTTGTCTTGCGGCCCTTCAGCCGCTGCTGGCGCATGTTCTGGTTTCTGTTCGACGGCTTCTGCTTTCTCTTGCTCTGGCAAGGGTCGAGTAGAAGCATTGGCTTCACCGTCTATCTCGCTCTTTGTGCTGACCTTCTCGAAGCTAGGTGGGTCAGGCAACTTAGTGCCTTCTTTGAGCTGCAAGCCACGTCGAGGGGAGCGATCCGTGCGGGGGGGCGGCAGACTAGCCATTGACGGTAACCTCCTCAACTGCGGTTAGTAGCTCTTTCGCCTCGTCCATTGCCTGCGTCATGTATTTTGGCATGACTTTTCCAACCGACGTTGCTTCGACGCGTTTAGCGTATTCCCCTAAAAGAATGCCCTGATCGGTCTGGTTATACACATTGCGCTCTTGCAGGTAGAAGCGCAGCATTCTGTCATGACTTGCAATTTCATCAAACAAGTCACGAAGCGAAGCAGGATATTTGACGCCTGGCTTAATCTGATTCAGTAGGAACATAATTGGCGGCAACTTGGACGGGTCAACTACGGCATCACGCAAAGCGACGTATCGTTTGTAGGTTTCCAACTGCACTGTAAAATCGGTTTCAGAAACCTTGACGGGTATGATTACCCTATTAGAAAGCTCAATCACATCATCTACCCAATTCACAAGGTCGCCTTGGGTGTCAATGATGCAGTAGTCTATATTTCCCGTTTCATCGGCCTCGATGATATGACGTTCCATTTCTTCAGTGTTGGCACAGTGAAAGGCAGTCACGCTTTCTGCCGAGGTCGGATCGTTCCGCATCAGCTTTTGATAAAAGGAGTAAGTGCTTTTGTTTGGGTCGCAGTCGAGCATCAAAACGCGCTTACCTTCGAGAACGGCTGCGGATGCAAGAACGCGGGCGACAGTGCTTTTTCCTGCGCCCCCTTTTTGCCCGATCAGTGAAATTACTTTCATCTTCTGTCCCTCACGTCGCTATTTGGTGGCGTTGCGTGATGCCACATCGCCACATTACCGCTTTACCATATCACCACTTCGCCATGTTGCCATGATGCCGCGTCGCCATGATGCTGCTTCGCCATATGACCATATCGCCATAATGCCGGATAGCCATCAAGCCGGAAAACCGCATCGCCGCATCGCCACTATGCCATGTTGTCATATCGCCACAATGTCGTATCGCCGGAATGCCACTGCGCCACTTCGCCTAAATGCCACATAGCCGCTAAGCCGCTATACCGTAGCGCCGCAATACCGCTACGCCATAGGACCATATAGCCGCAATGCCGCTGCGCCGCTTTGCCGGAATGCCGCAATGCCGCAGCGCCACTTTACCGGATTGCCGGAATGTCGCTAAGCCATGTTGCCACTGTGCCACTTCACCATATCGCCATATCACCATGTTTAGGCTGTTTCTGTTGGCGTGGAGCCCGCAATCTGTTGTTGGTTCGGATCGCCAATCCAACCCATAGCCTATACGCGCCGTGTGGGCGGAAAGAACCCCTGGCCGCACCCACCCTAGCTGGCAGGTCCGGTATGGGTACTCAGCGGCCCTCCTGTGGCCTCTGAGAAGGCTCTGCGCCTGTTGGGAAGGGTGCGGATGGGCAATAGCATGGCTCACCCGAGAGGCTGCAAGCCGCGATCTGCGATGCATATCGCGGCTTCGGGCTGATCGCCCGAACCTGTCCGCCCTGGGGGCGGCCACCGAAACGGACTTCAACCATAGGGCCTTTCCGCGGGCATTTTCTTGCCAGCGGTGCGGAAACGCCCTATGGTTGAAGGGAAGAATATGGCGGGAAATGTATCATGTTAACTTCGCCACCATCTAAACGGCCTCAAAGGCGTTTAAATGCTGACGAAAAGCGGCGACTGGTGCAGGATTTGGCGAAGAACATCTCGACAGATGAGCTTGCCAAAACCTACGGGATCAGCCGCCGCGCCGTTCAGATGATTGCGGCCAGGCTGCATCGCGATCCGATAGCAAGGATCGAGACAAAGGTTCTTGGTGTTCGCTTGGAAAGCGACGAAATGCGCGCCCTTGATGTTCAAGCGGGGCGGTTCGGCATGACCCGAGCAGCATTTGCAAAGAAGGCTCTGCGTCGTGCATCGGGCTTTTTTGATCCAGACGATGACCTGATTGAGATCGGAGCCGAGCTATCTAAGGAGGTTCGCCGCGTTGGCAACAACCTAAATCAGCTTGCCTATCACGCTAATCGTAAGGCGCTTGTCTCCGGCAGCGCAGAAATTTCGCCACATGATCTGGCTACAATCGTCGCCATGAGGGATGAGCTTAAGGCTGTATCTGACCTCGTTTCAAAGCTAATTGTGACGAAAGCCCGCCGCCGCAAAGCTCGCCTTGATCAAATTTTGAAGGCGCTGGACTGATGGCACAGCGAAGCAGCATCGTCACCAATTTCCTTGATGATCACCATGTCCGGTCTGGTCGGCGGGTCAAATCTGGGGGTGGGGGCGGCTCCGTCACGCGGCTTCTTAGCAATGTTCGCAAGGCAAACACTCCCCAGGCTGTGTTCAAGATCATCCGCAGCGGAGGATGCTACAACCGTGCCGACATAAAGGCTCAGATGAATTACGTCTTGGGAAAGTCGGATCACGTTATCGACCCCAGTTACCGGCACGATGGCGGCAAGGAGCTGACAGGTCGCCAGGTTTCACGACTTGCTACCGATTGGTCTGAGGGTTGGCGCGGTAAGATCGAGAACGGGAACTCGATGCACTTGATGATGTCATTTCCCAAAGGGACTGACACCGAGAAGGTTAAAGCCATCACGCGTGGAGTATGTGATGAGCTCATAGGGCAAGGATATGGCCGTTGGAATTATATCGCTGGCATACATACGGATCGTGATCATCCGCACGCCCACATTATTGTAGACCGGCGCAATCAAGAAAATGAGCTTTTCTATCTAGAAAAAGACGGAGAGCTTTCTTATGACCGCTTTAAAGATGCGATGGTCGAATGGGGGCGGGCGGCTGGAGTTGAAATGATCAACACTAGTCGGTTTTCGCGTGGCATTACCGAGGACGCGCTTAGCTCGATAGATTTACGAAAGAGTTTGCGCGGTGAATTGATCGAGCATGGCAAGTCCCCTTATGGTCATGACCCTAAGAATACACCAAGTTATTACGTTAAGCTGGCTACTGAAAATGGTATTAAGGAAATGTGGGGCAGTGGCTTGGGTCGGGCAATGGCCGAGGCAAATGTCGACACAGGACAAACCATTGCAATCACCAATCGAGGGAAAGAAGTTACCAGCTTTACTAATCGTGCCGGTAAGGACGTGGCCTTTACTCGCACGCAATGGGAGGTCCGTGCGATTGGACCTAGCCAGACCCAAGATCGCGCGGCCGAGGGCGTGGACAGCGATTTTATCAAGCAAAGACTGTCCGAGGTTGCAGACACATATCGCAGCCTTGGCAGCATAGCTGACCGACTTGGGAATACCCTTACGGCAAACGCATTGGAGCGCATGGCGCAGCAAATTGAGAAAGGTGAAGACATGAGCGATAGGGCAGGGGCCATTGAGGCCAACCCGGCATTGGAGCGGGACGTCGATCAATTCGAGGCAAAGCTAATAGCATTGCGCTCTACGATCAAAGAAATCGACCGCAGCATTGATCGAGCGCCACCTGAGCAACGGGCGCAAATGGATAAGGACGTGGATGACATGCTGCGCAGCGTCCGAGAGTTGAATCCTCTTGGGGAGCAGACCCGCACCCTGACTAGCCCTGCATCTGACAGCATCTATGCCGAAAAGGTGGCGCGCGACATGCAACGTGATCTGGCGCCGGACAGGCTGGAAGCTGCCCTGGAAGGTAGTGGCATTGACCCGCGGGAGGTTTCAGCGCGCATTGAAATGACTGCCACCACGGCGGCGCTGGAAAGCCGGTGGGTTGAACGAGACTTGCATGCCGTCGCTGACAAGAACGGCTATGACCTCGCGACCAGTGAGGGGCTGGAGAAGGCTCGTGATCATGTCAGCGATATTTATGACAGGGTTGAAGACGCGCTACGCGATCAGAGCATTGACCGCACTGAGGCAGTCGATGTGCATTCGACTGGCGAGCGTCAGGACTTTAGACGCCTTGTCCAGCAGTTCGAACGGACTGATTTCAACTGGCCTTATTCAGAAGACAGCCAAACGAGACAGCAGGGGCAGAACGAGGTCGCAGCAGCCAGCGACGCGTTCACTGATTTTGCTGACAGGTCGCGGGATCATGCGGAGCTTGCCTCCGAGGCATGGGACCGGAACGCAAATGACGCGCGCGGTCCCGAAGGCTATGTGCCTGCGACAGAACGCAGGATGCCTGACGAGGATATTCAGCGAGCGTTCACAGCTATCCAGATGGATCGTGTGCGAGAGCAAGAGGAACGTGCAGCACAGAGTCAGGAGCGCGATAAAGCCGCCGCACTCGATGAAGCCAAGCAACTTGCGGCGAGAGGTGGCAACATGACTTTTGACGAGTCGCGCCGGCTTGTCGATGCAGTCGAACGTGCGCTTGGGCAGGATGCAGTTCGTGACATGCAGAACGGAAGAGCGCCAGACATTCCAGGAATGGGCACGGCTCAGCGGCATGACTTTGCCATTGCTTACCTGAAGGCTGACCAGAATATCGGTAGCAGCCGTGATCACTCCCACGCAATCGCGCAACACAATGTTGCGGCCGTCAAGCATGAGCAAGCCCTCCGTCATGAGCGGCGTGGTCATGAGCAAGACGGTCACGATTTTGGATAAGGAGTAATCCCATGACCAGACTTGAAGGCAGGCTGCGCCAACTAGTAGGGGTTCTCCTTATTGGTTTCTTCGCTTTTCTGATTGGCTACGTGCTGGCGTCGGGTCTCGCCCAGTACCGCTACGACTTGGCCGAACTCGATCTCTTTTTTATCGCTACGCAGTACAGTGACATCCAAGCGCGTGATCCACGCGGCTATGTCCTAATAAACTTTGTGGTCATTGCAACCACCCTGGCGGGCTTCATGCTGGCTGCTAAGGTGACGACAGAAGACCTTACACGCTTTGGGAAGACGAGCTGGCAGACGAAACGGCAAATGAAGCGCAAACGCTTCTTAACCAATCCCGCCAAAGGCTTTGTTTTGGGAAAGACGGGTGACCCAGGCTCAAACCAACCCTTTATTGTATCTGCCGAGCATCCACATGCCCTAATCGTTGCGCCTACGGGACGTGGTAAGGGCGTGGGCTTCGTTATTCCCAACTGCCTAACCTATGCAGGCAGCAGCGTAGTGCTGGATGTGAAAGGCGAAAACTTCGAGCTAACATCACGCCACCGGAAAGCGCGGGGCGATACGGTCTATCGCTTTGCACCGACCGATTGGGAGTCGCCGTCGCACCGATACAACCCCCTCAAACGCGTCGGCAAGATGAAGAACCCTGCGCAGCGCATGATGGAGCTTCAAAAGATCGCCAAGCTGTTCCTGCAAGCCGGGCAGGGGGCAGAGGAGTTTCTACCGGGCGCGACGGATATTTTTGTCGCTTGCGGGATGCTGGCTTATGAGAAAACCCGCGTCACGTTGGGGGAGATTTACCGCTATGCGGTTCAAGGCGGGGAGACAAAGACGCAGTACGCTTACTATGCCCGAATAGCGGAAGATCCTGCCACTAAGATGATGTTCAACAAGCTCGCGAATATCACCGAACGCACCCTGTCGGCATACCTCTCAGTTCTCAGCAGCTCGGGCCTTGGAACGTGGGCAAACCCGCGCATTTGCGCTCTGACTGATGATAGTGATTTTGAGTTTGTGACCTTCCGCAAAAAACCTCAGACTGTTTATCTGGTTGTGCCGCCAGATGACGTTGCTGCAATCGCACCGCTGATCAGATTGTTTTTTTCCGATCTCATTTCTTCATTGCAGGGGGCTGGCGAGCCAGGTCCGGACGAACCCTGGCCGGTCCTAATCATGCTGGATGAGTTCGACAAACTTGGAAAAATGCCGATCGTAGCTGAGTCGATCAAAACTCTGCGGTCATACGGCGGCAACTTGGCAATTGTTACGCAGACGGTTCCAGCGCTGGACGAGATCTATGGGCAGAATGTCCGCCTGTCGCTCCAAGGTGGCGCAGGGATAAAATTATATCTGACGCCTTCTGAGGAAAAAACGGTGTCTGACCTGTCTCGTGCCACAGGCATGACGACGCGGCGGGTCGTCAGCAAGAGTCGGACTATTGGTCAAGGTGCTTTCAATGGCGTCAATGTCAGCGAACGAACAGAAGAACGGCCTTTGTTGTCAGAGGATGAAGCGCGCCGGCTGCCCAAGGATGACGTGATTATCATTGTTGATGCCGACATGCCGATCCGGGCAAAGCGTATCAAATACTTCAGTGATGCAAAGTTGAAGCCAATGTTCGAGGCTCAAACCGGTCCTATGCCGATGCCTCCGCATAACCCTGCTATGGATAAGTACGTTTTCCCCGACATTGGCTTGATGGAAGCGGACGCCGCCCGCGCGGCAGAAAAAGCTAGGGTACGCTTGTTGCCACCCCCGGAGAAGGTGGATGCCGAGGCGTCACCTGAAATCGTTGAGCCTGTTGCGGTCGGGAAGGATGCCAGCGTTGAAACCGCTGACAGAACGATCGTTCAGGACGTCGAAATTGCAGCGCCTCAGATCGTAGAGCAAAACGATCCGGCTCCGGATGATAGGCCCAGATCATCACGCAGGTTGGCTCGAAAAGCGCCTTCAGCTGACACTTCCGTTTCCGCTGTTCGCTCGACACGGAGGCCACAACGAAAAGCGGTGGCAACTGCACAATTAGATTTGGCCTTAAAGGACGTGCCCGACACTCCAGAAGCCCGCGCGGTCGTTGACCGCACGTTGAAGAAGGGGCGGTCAATGCTGGACGATCTGCGAGACAAATTCACTGATATGGACGTAATATCTCAGGTTGAGGTTTGACGTATCAAGTACCTACCCGAACAAAAAAAGCCCGCCGTTAAGGCGGGCTTTTCTGTTATGGGATCAGGAACGGTCCCGGAACCTATTTGGCATGTTAAGTTGTCGCTGCACGCTTGGCTGTGCCTGATGCGGGGAGGCGGGGCTTGCCCCCGTACCCGGTCCGGGCCCAGGTGCGGGAGGTGATGACCCTGCATTGCCGCCGCTACCGGCACCGCGGAACGATCTCGACAGAGCTGCAGGGCCTGCCATCGACCCGGACAGGTTGCGATACACGCCAGCAGTAACCGCAGCCGCCGCTAAAGGACCAACGGCCGCAACCATCCCGCTTAGGCCGCTCACAATCATCGGTATCAGAACAATGGTGAAAATCATCATAAAGAGGATCGTCAGAAACGGGACCAAGCCAGCGATGGATTCGATGTTTGTTGGATCAAGGTTATCAACAACACCTTGCGTAAGCCTGATCATTGAACCCAGCACAGCGGCGATGACGATAGGATAAAGAACGTAACTTAGAGTCGAGCGAAGCCACTGAAAAAAGAAGTCGGACGTCGCTTTGAAGACTGAAAGACCAATAAAAATGGGCGCGAGGCCAAGATGGATCGTGATCATGACTAGGGCGAAAATCAAGATCAGTCCCGCCACTGCCGCCGTGAGGGAATGTAGGATGAAGAAAATGCCGCTCATTACGGCACGGCTCATGTAACTGAGGTTGTCCATTGTCGTATTGGCGCTGGTTGCGAGGCGGTCCAGCATATCATCGAATGAGGCTGCAAGACCCATGTTCGGATTAGAGCTGCCTGACAGCATGGCACCTGCAATTGAATCCATGCCGTTTATGACCGCACTGGCTATGGCATTGAATTGGCTCCACACTGTCGCGAACTGGAAAATTAAAAGCAACTTTACGACCAGTATCAACAGATCTCCGACAGGCTGTGGCCGAATTTGCAGGAGCGCATTGATAAATACGAGGATGATAGCCAGCGATGCTGCTACTTGGAGTGTGTCACCGATAGCTGCGGCGGTAAGGCCAAACTGCGATTGCGCGGCGTCACTGAGTTGCTGCTGTCCAATTTCCACCAGTTCCGAAACTATAGGCATTATAGGACACCACTTTCTTTGCAGATTGTCCGCACTTCGGAGGATAGGGCATTCGTGGCCCTGCTGTTTTCAAGCCGAACGCTTGCCCACTCATCGAAGTGTAGCCCCTCAAAAACGGCCATCATTTCATCGAGCGCGCTGTCCCAATCCGAGAAATACATGTCGCACGAGCAGGCTTGCTCAGACACAATCCGCTCTGCGTTCTGGCGCCTGTAGACTGATAGCAGGACAGAATTCGCTTGATCCGGGTTGGCATTGACTGGCGCGTTTCTTGGATTTGGAAGAACAGGACGTGGTGGGATTGAGCAGCCGCGTTCTGAAATTTCTGGATTTCCTGCGCTCTGCGTGTCGAAGCGCAGAAACTTACGTTCCTGATCTTCCGTCACCTTGTCTGCGTGGGCAGTAGCGGCAGTAGCGGCAACTGCGATAGCAGCGAGAACAATAGACTTCATCATCCCGCTGTTCCCTTCGCTGTCGGAAGGTAAAACTCGGCAATGCCGCGCTTTCCGTCTTTCCGACCTGTCTGAATGATGACGTCGATAGATCGGGTGATGTATTCACGAATTTCCGAATAGCTCATGGGCACATCTGATCGGCCCGCTTTCATGGCAAGGGCATCTAAGGCCAAGGTTGGCGTTTCGGCATGAACGGTAGTCGCTGAGCCGCCATGCCCTGTGTTGATAGCTTCAAGGAATGTCATCGCTTCCTTGCCGCGCACTTCGCCAACGATCACTCTGTCAGGCCGCATTCGGAGCGAAGAAATCAGAAGCGCGTCAGGCGATCGCACGTCGCTGTTCCTGTCGGCAATCAAGGACACTGTATTAGGTTGGCTAGGCAGCAACTCAGCGGCGTCCTCAATAGTGATGACCCGTTCAGTTGGAGGAATGAAGGTCATGATTTTGCGAAGGGCTACAGTCTTGCCCGTCGAGGTTCCGCCTGACAGGACCATGTTCAGCTTTTCACCGACACAGAACTCTAGGGCTTCATCGAGGGTGCCCTTTTCTGCGATTTCTTTGAGCTGCAGGTTTCGTGCAGCGCGCTCCTCATCCAATGATCGCTGTTCTCCATAGAGATAGTCTAGTTTGACCTCATCGAGGGGCAGGGACGAGAAGAAGCGCATTGCGATAGCATGGCCTGAGAGTGCCGCAGGTGGTGCGACGACCTGGACCCTGATCGGACGGCCGAGATACTCAATAGAAGCCGAGATAAGGGGTTTGGCTTTGCTGATGGTCGCTTGGGCCTGGCCGACGATACTAGCGGCTAAGTCAGCCAGCACATTTCTTGACAGATGCGCCTCACACTTCCGCATGAAGTGGTCACCACGAGTTTCTGCCCAAACTGTTCCATCAGGGTTGATGCACAGCTCCACAAGGTCATCGCGCGTGACTACATCGCCTAGCGCGGCCATCGCCTGATTAAAGTAGCTGTCATCTTGCATCAGAAAATCTCCAGATCACGGTCAACCATGATCGTCACACGGGCGCCTTGGGCGACACGGATAGTTGGCTTGATGCGTAGGGACTCACTCAGCACGGAGGTTGTTGCGTTGGTTAGGTTCTGCCCTACGCTATCCGCCATGTCATTTGCGCGGTCATCATCCGTGTTTTCCGTCGCGAGTGCCGGAAGGATCGTCAGGAAGCTAACGAGAGCCGCCGAACCAAAACGCTGACCGAAATGATTGTTAACCCGTCCCGTAAGCCCGGACTGTCCTATTTCATCGCCACCATAGGCTGAAATTGTGACGGACTGATTGTCCGGCATGATGATGCGTTCCCATGCCACCAGCGCGCGGCGCTGGCCCAATTCCACGCCTTCAGAGTATCGTCCGATCACTTGCGATCCCCGAGGGATCAAAATGCGCGTCCCGTCATAGGAATGCACATCCTCGCTTACGACCCCCCTAATCGCACCGGGAAGCTCCGAATTAATCGCAGTTTCCAAAATAGCTTGGATCATCGTTCCTTGCGTTACAGTGTTTGCGGGGTTCACTATTACGGAAGCCCGCTCGACCTGCGCCGGCCTTCCTGCATCGCGCACGAACGCCTCGTTATCTGACAGCCGCGCTTCACGCTGTTCAGCAGCACCGGAGGCTTCGCCACCGCCTCCACCGCTTCCCCCAAAGGCAAGCATACCCGAAGAACGGCGACGTTCCTGTTGCTCTTGGGCTAGGCGTCGTGCTTCTTCGGTTTGTCGGGCACGATCATCTAGCGCGGCATTGCCGGACTGGTCGTAATTGTCACCCCCACCAGACAGCCGGGCAAGATCCAGCTCGCTTTGCAGTCGTTGCATTTCACGCGCATGGTCCTGCGCGATCCGCGCCGCTTCCGAGTCACGTTCCGCATCGCGAAGACGCAGTGCTTCAAGTTCCTCTGCAAGCTTCGATAGCCGGTCATCATCCACAGGGGTTTCCGTGACGACTTCGGCATTATCTGTTTCGCTGGCTGCATCCCGCGCCGCAATCTCAGCCCGCAACGCTGCAAGTTGTTGCTGCATTTCTTCATAGCGAGGATCAGGTTCTGGCTGCTGCGGCTCCTCCGGCTCCGGCTGCAGGTCTGGTTCAGCGCCTTGGGCTACCCGCAGATGGCCGTAGGCGCTTGTACCAATATTCTGGAAAGGGTCAGACTGTCCTGTGCGAAGGCTGGAACCATCCGTTGAAGACTGTGAAACTGTATAAGCAGCCAAGCCTAGCCCGCAGATCGCAATCAGTCCCGTGACCAAGATCGCAGGTGACCGTTTGCTCTCAGTTTTTTTTGCACCCTGACTCTCAGCCTCAAGCGCCTGAAGGCGCTCATTGAGCTGTTCTTCGGGATCGCCCTCAGTGCCTTGCGCGCCTTGCTGTTGATCGACTTTTGCGTTGCTCGTGTCGTCAGTCATTTGCTGCCTCCAAGCCTCGCAATCGTGTTTTCGGTTTCCCCGGCCCGCAGCACCCAATACTGCGAGACACCCGAAACCCTGATTGTGCCATCGTCCAAAGTTTGGCTGTTCACAGTGCGCTCCCGACCGCCCGAAACGCGGAAGATTGCGGGCAGCGAGGCATTCCGCGCGAAACGGAAATACGTGAACGTCCCATCATCGAATACTTCGCGGGGCGTGATTTCAGTCAGCCGGTTCGCGCCGTATGTGTCGTACGGGGCAGTTGCGACAACTTGCTTGTTGGCAGGAGGCGCAGAGCGAGTGCGTGGGCCATCGAACCGAACAACATAGTGCGTCGCAGAATTGGTTTCTGTGACCGCAAAGTAGTATGCCCGCTGATTGGTATAGACGATGATGTTCGTGGTGACGCCCGACATCATGGGTTTGACGAGCATTGCATGGCCGCCAGGAACCGCGTCGAACTGGAATCCTTCGGTATCACCCGCAGCGATTGATATGATTTCCTCGCCCGAGCCAAACTCGATTGAGGTGACTTTCATGATCGTTGTATTGATCCGGTAAACCTGGCCATCGACATACTGAGCTAAGCGCACCCGACTATCATGTGCGCCCGCGCGGGGGGTAACCTCGGCTTGAGCCACAGTCGAAAAACCGGCGAGGCAGAGTGCGGCGAGGAAGCTAGTTTTTTTCATTCCATGAACCTTTCCGACGAGACCACGTATTCCCGCACCGAAAAACCGAATGGGTTTTGCCACAGGGCTTCGAGAGTGCGCTGTTCTTGAGGCTGGAAGTTGAAGACAAGCGACACAGTGAATGTCCCTTCGGTCGTGCCGTTGGGCGTCACGAGCCGCTTCACAATCCGGGCCGTTGCCCTGTCATTGCTGAGAGGGGTGACGCTGATAACCTCCACATCCATACGGGAGTTCTCACCGTAGAGCGTCGGGGGGAAATCTGGATTATCCGCTGTCCACTGTTCGACTAGGGAGCCGCGTGCATTACCTTCAGAGCGATTGAGGAGCGTCTGAACGCGCTGATCGTTATCGATCCGATTGTAGGTTTCCCGGTCGCGCACATAGGCGAAAACAAGAGATTGCACGACTGCCTGCTGTTCATTCAGGCTGATGGTTCCCACGCTTGCCATTGGCAGCGCCATTCCAGTTGCAGGGTCAAATGGCACGAGGGCGGGTGCAGGTCGCTCGGTAAAGACTGCGACTGCGGCAGCAGACAAGCACCCTATGATGCCAAAGCCCCAACCCGTGAGGGCCAGCTTGCGCCAGAAAGTTTCGCGCTTGCGCGCACCGAAAATCAGCTCTTCTTCGATAATTTCCTTTTTTTCACGTGCCATTATTCGATGTTCCCGAACGTGAGGAACGCGCGCTCTTCGGCCATCGTGGCAGCATCCATCATCCCTGCCATGCCCGAATTTACTGCGGTTACAGCTTCAAGTTCGATGAGCTGCGACAGCGCAATGACGACTTCCGCATTTACGCGCGTGTTAAGGTCAATCGACGCCTTTAGATCCTCTGTCTCGCCAATCATATCGACCAGTGCACCTACGCGGCCGAGGCTTTGTGCGGTGTTTGCATGGGCGCTTTCGCCCGCTGCGGCGACGACAGCTCCTCCGGTTGCCGCGGATGCGACACGCCGAGCGCCTGGCACACTTGATCCTGCCAGTTCCTCAACGGTGCCCTCTCCAAACCCTGCGCTTTCCAGGGCTGCGGTCATAGTGGTCCGCATGTTCACCGATCGCGGGCCAGTCAGCCCGCTCCAGTCACCGTTCATTCCGGCCAGGATCGTCCCGAGGACGCCGCTCATGTTTCCTTCCAGCAGGTCATTCAGATCGCCGTCCATGGTCAGCCCGACAATGTCGCGGGCGCCAGTCAGGGAGGCATAGAGATTGTTGGCGGTCTCTAGGTGCCCTTGAAGAAGGGTCACTTGAGAAAGAAGCTGGTCGAGCTGCGCGTTTTGGAGTCCGGCATCTTCAAGCATGTTTTGAAGTTGCCGGATGGACTGAGCGATATTCTGAGTATCTACCGTCGGAACGCCTTGCGCGTAGGCTGCATTCGAGTGTGCGTAGGGCAGAACCGTTGCAGCCACGACAGCAATAGCAAAAGCTTTTGGACGGGCGAACTTTCTGAGGTCACGCATGGTCATTCTCCAAATCTTAGGAAACGGCGCTCTGAAGCCTGTTCGGCTGCGAACTGCATTGCTTCAGCACTAATAGGTTGTGAGTTCGCTGCCCGCAGACGGGTCAGCAGAACCATGACGCGCGCGGTTTCGGCGCGCATGTATGCATTGAGGGCCATCGCCTCATGCGGTGTGTCTGTAGCCTCAATCCGCTCTATTATGGCGCGGACGCGTACGGCTGACTGACGCACCATTTCATAAGCATTGTCGCCATAGAGCATCGCGCCATCGCTCATCATGGCAGTGTGCGCGCCAGCCGCTAGAACAGGCTCGATCGTGCCAAGAGCATCAACACCGCCGATTTGCGCCAGATACTCGTTATACTTGGCCGGGATGACCTCGACGTAGTGCCGCGTCTCGTTGAATGGCGGGACGCCGTTGTGACGCCGAACATTTCCAGGGCCTGAATTGTATGCTGCCAGTGCCAGAACAATGTCGCCATCAAACGTATCAAGCTGGGTTGATAGATAACGTGCGCCACCTTCCGCCTGCACGTAAGGATCACCGCGATAGGTTTCACCAATCCCTAGATCGACTGCAGTAAGCGGCATAATCTGCGTGAGGCCATAGGCCCCGACAGGTGACTCAGCGTGAGGGTTGAACCGGCTTTCCTGCCAGATCATGGCTTGCAGCAGTGCGCGCCATTGGACCGGCGACAGACCTGCTTTAGCCACACCGGGACGACTGTAGGTGGCTTGGGCAGCCCGGATGATGACTTGCTCTACAGTCACCTGAGCATCACCAAAAAGTTCCGGTGTGGCTGTATTGGCATCCTCGGCGGAATAAAGATTGGGCGCTGCTGAGGAAGGAGTTTCCCCTTCTTCCAGATCAGCAATCATGTCTTCTGAACTGCCTGTCGGACGAGTGCTGCCAATGATGGCATCAAGCGCGGCAAGCTGTTCTTCATGCAGCTGTTCAATTTCCTCAAGCCGCCCTTGTTTATTGCGCTGGCGTTCGAGGTCAGCAAACTGCTCCGTCAGGATTAGGAGGTTCTGCTGTAGCTGGTTGACGTCAATTACGGGAACGCCTTGACCCACGGCGATCGTGCTTGTGCACGATATTGCCGTTGCCAGCATGACTTTACGGAGCCGACTAGACACTGACTCCACCCTTTGCGTGCAGCTCAGGCAGCGGCGTAAAGTTGCAGGTCGGACGGCCGGAGGATGAGAAGCATTCCGATGAAACTGGACGCGTTTCACCAGCGCAGGCCGATAGTAGGCCGGACAAAGTAAGGGCGAAAATCACACGCTTCATTTCAGGGCTCTCCAGAATTCAGGATCATAATCAGGTGCGGCCAGTGCTGCGCGGCCTGCGGTGCTGTTGCCGATCGACATGAGGAGTTGGCCCAGGTCCGTGAGGTCCGTATCCAGTAGAACAGACCCTTGATCGTCTCGAACCAAGGCCACGCGCTTGCCCGGAGGGGTTTCAAGCATGATGGTCAGCTCTTTTGCGTTTAGATTGAGGGCCGCAAAGTCCTGTGCCGATGCGTCATCGTTCGGCAGAAGAATTTGCGTTTGGACGCCCTGCAAAATGGACGCGCCCGCCTTTGAGTTGGCAATTTGGGTGGCGAACTGTGTCACGAGTAGGACAACACAATTGAGCTTGCGCAGCGTGACTAGCCAACCTTGCAGCTTGTCCGCAAAGTAGTCTGTGTCGAGCGCCCGCCATGCTTCATCCACAACAATGATTGTGGGGCGGCGATCTTGCATGGCCCGCTCTAGGCGTCGGAAAATATAGCCAAGAACCGCTGCGCGCTCTTTGTCATTTCCGTTGTCTAAGACGCTTGTCAGATCGAAGCCAACTAGGTCGCCGTTCAGGGAGAAAGTGTCTTCGCGGTTTCCGCCGAAGATCCAACCATAACGGCCAGAAGGAGCCCACTCGCGTATGCGGCTTTCCAGATCACCGTCATCATCGAGGGGGGCGAAAAGGCTCGCAAATTGTGACCAATGGCGCAGCCCTTGCGGTGCTTCCGCATTTCTACGAATAGCATCTTGAAGAAACTGAGACTGTTGCGCCGTCAAAGGACGCTCGGCCCGTTCGATCAGCGCCGTTATCCATTCCGAAAGCCACTGCTGGCCCTCTGGATCAGTTTCGGACCACAGCGGGTTTAGCCCTGTTGGGCGGTTGGCTGTGATTTCGCTATACTCAGCCCCAAGCGCACGAAGAGGAACTTCAAGCCCGCGCCGATAATCGAAGGCAAACACCCGTGCGTTCATGCGCTGCGCCTGTGCAATGAGGAACGCAATAAGCACGGATTTTCCGCCGCCGGACGGACCGAGGATTAGAGTGTGGCCTGCGGGCGGTTCCGCATCCACGTTGCCGCGCGACAGTTTGCGATGAAAGCTAAACTGGTACCCGCTTCCTTCGGGGGTCGGAAATACGGTGATCGGGTCTTTCCACGGAACCTCGTCTCCATTTTTTCCGAGAGGTGTCCGATGCAGTGATGCCAAACCCGCAAAGTTTCGATTTGTGATGGTGCCGATCCGGGACCGGAAAGCGGCGTTGCCAGGAAATTGTGCGAAGTAATGTGCCCGTGATGCAAAGGCTTCGGTGATGACCTTGACGCCGGCTTCCTGGGCGACCTGCTGAATATCTGCCGCTGCCTCTGCAAGCTCACGCTCATTGCTGCTGTAGATCGCTGCTGTCATGTGATGCCCACCAAACACCAGTTTGCCTGTCACCAGCCCATCAGCCGCAGAGGCCAGTAGTTCGCGATCCGACACCCCTGCATCATTCATCGACGCCATCATCTTTTGAGCGCGACGAATACGCTCTTCCATTACATCGTTTGGAATAGGCGTGAAGCTGTGGGTGATGACCATGTCATGGGGCAGGTTCAGGCTGTCGAACATGCCGTGTTCGGTTTGATTAGGATAATTTTTGATCGTGAAGATCAGACCGCTCTTGCGACCGGTATTTCCGCCCGACAAGGTGATCCGGTTGCTCGCGAATGTCGGGCGAAAGTTGGCTATGCTACGGGCAAGAATACCAATCTCCGAAAGAGGATAGGTCGGAACCTCCGTGCCAGAGCCGATAGCTTCGAGGAAGCCTAGCAGCTCGCCGGAGGATGCGGTCAACGCACGACCGGACATGCCTTCTGTAGCAGACAGGAGGATCGAGACGACTTCACGCAGGCTGGCAAGCCGCCGCTCGCGAAGTTGCTTCTGATCCTCAACCTTGTCTTTGGCAAATCGCGCCCGCACTTTCTCAAAGGCAGATACTGAGCGACTAGCAGCGGGCCGACGCAAGACTGTAATGGTCAGTGTCTTGTCGCGAAGTCCGTAGGACGAAAGAGCCGACTGCCAACGCCTATCGACTTCGGCGGCGAACCCATCACCGCGAACAGGTGATATTTCCGGCGAAAGCCGCTTGCTGATCTTGTGGATATAGAAGCTAAACCGACCTTCGGTTTGCGCAATGATAGTGGCGATCCGTTTTTTCAAACGGATAAGCGCCTCATCGTTTGCTGTCATGCTGTTGAGGCCATTGACGCGAATGCACTGCATGTATTCGCCGCCGCGTGTCAGGATGGTTTCGTCATCGACAAGGCTGACAAAGGGCAAATAATCTTCGAATTGCTCTTCGCGGAAGGCAACTGATGAAATCAGGCTTGCTGCGCCCTCACCACTCAATTCCTTACGGCTCATAGCTGTTTCCATTCCAAAGGTTTTTATTCCGCGATGGTCGCGTTTTCTGAAGGACGGTCATGATTACGTCCAAAAAGTTTGGGTCCCACTGGGCCGCGGCATAAAGGGCCGGGTAGGTAGCTGCCGCCCAAGCCAGCACCCAGAAAGATTTGATCCAGATGAAAAGCAGGACGCCGGAAAAGACCCACACCATCCCGTAAATTACGGGCAAGCCGAGAAACTTTGGCGCGCGAAGCAGACCTTTAAAAACGACATCCTGCTTTGTCATGACATCAAGCCCACAGCGCCTCGACCATCGTCGTCGCGCCGCCAATACCTGCGATAGCGATGACAACCCACATGGCTTGGCGGAAGTCGATGATGCCGAAGAACCATGTGATGAACACGCCGATGAGCGCGAGCGTAGCGATGATCATCCCCAAGGGACCGGTCAGCGCATCCACCAGTCCTTGCAGAAAGTTTTGAATGGGATCGAGGTTAATATCCTGTGCCATCGCCGGTTCTGCGATCATCAGAACCATGACAGCGAGTGCGGCCAACAGCACCCAATTACGGGAAGCAGGACCGCCCACCCGGTTAAAGATTTGCGTCACAGTTGTTCTCCTTTGAGACGTTGGTAAACGGCCATAACCTTGCGGACATGGCCTTGCGTTTCGCGGTAGGGCGGGATGCCTCCATGACGCGAAACGGCTTCCGGGCCAGCATTATAGCCAGCCAGTGCCAGCTCCTTCGATCCGAAGCGGTCGAGAAGAAGAAGCAGGTAACGGGCAGAACCATCGAGGTTCTGGTGCATGTCATGTGGGTTTACGCCGAGTGTGGCGGCGGTCGCGGGCATGAGTTGGCCGAGGCCGATCGCACCGACATGGCTTAGAGCGCGAGGGTTGTACGCACTCTCGATTTCGATGTTAGCTCTGTAGAAGTCGCGCCAGTCCGTGACCGACATTCCAGCTTTGCGCAGGGCACCATGGCCTCCATAGCGCAATGCTGTCTGATGAATTGCATCGAGTACTTCAGGGCTTCCCGAGGCAGCGCGTGGTGCCATGAAACCATTGTCCGGCTCTGCTAGAAAGGACATGGAATTTTCGGGAACAGAAGCCTGACGTTCGGCTTCTGGGATTATCGGCTGCCCACCTGATCCGTAATGGCGGGCAAAGCCGTTGCTTTGTTCTCTAAATTCGAAGGCTCCGTCAGAACCTGGAACAAGGACCAAACCCTGTCCGAGACATGCAGTCGCGTTAAGAGTCAGACCTCCAATCGACCAAATAACGGCCGTCTTTAAATATTTCAAAACACTGTCCTTTTTCGAAGGGCATTATCAATCCGGGGAAGCCCCAGAGCATAAGTTTTGAAGCAACGCCCGACACGGTGAGCGATGTTTCTGGTTTGTTTCTGACTTTGTAGACCAATAACCGTTTGGATTTTTTATCGGCCGAAACGACCTCGTAAATCCATTTGCCGACTGCAGACGTTCCTTTTTTGGAAACGCTCTCTTGGCAAATTATGATTACCGATCCGCCCTCGTTTACGACCTGCGCAACGTCCTCGCTGATTATCACTGGCGGTATGGCTAGACTCATTGGGGGCTCCTGCTCACTGACAGGTGCCTTGATGCACTATGTTGGGTTGCCCGCACTAGTTGGATTTAACTAGATCACCACCTTCATACACAACATTTCAACAAACCTCAACATAAATAAATTGTTTGTTTAACATTGTTGAATGGTTTTAGCCCAGTTCACGCACAGGACACTCGAAGACCTGGAACGATCCTTCGGAGTTGCTGGCGACAGGTCCAAGCTGCTTGACCGGCCACGACAGGGAGTTTGCCATGCGCTGGAACGCTGGCGATCCGAGGAACAGAACAGTGTCAGCTCCTTCCTCGCCCAAGAACGTGTTGATCTTGGCAAGGATCATCCGAGACACATCGCGCGACCCGGTGACTACCATACGCGTAATCTCCCAGACCTTTTCATTCATAGGCGGGACCGCGTGGCACAGCTCCTGCGGCAAGCCGGGCAGTACGCCCAGGCAGGCATCGCGGATCATGTAGCTATACTGGATTTGCCCGGTGCCGCTGATCTGGTCGGTGCGGCGCAGTCTTGCCCCTCCGACGACAACACCGTTCAGCGTTGCCACAACATAGATCGTGTTGAAGGAGTCATACTGTTCGAACTCCAGATCTTCCGCGTGAAACAGCGGCCATTCCAGACGATCCACGAAAATCTGCTTGCGCAGTTTCAGGTAGTCATTGACCAGATGCCACCTGTCCAAGTCCTCCGGGCAGCGGATGACCTCGACCTGATAGCCGTCACGGGCCGCGTCACTGAACATGCGGCTTGGCTGCATCTTGACCATTGGTACCTACCTCGAAAACTTCTGTTGAGCCGATGAACAGGCGGATGCCTTCCGGCGTAACGGCCCACACACCCTTATTTGAGAACTTGACGGTGATCTCTTGGCCTTCCTGTAGATGGGCAAACATCGACACCAGGTTCTGAGCCATGTCGGCAGTAAAGTTAGCCTCGGCGGAGATAACCACGCCCCTTGGGCGTACCCTTGCGGTTAAGTCGGTCATCTGTCCCTCCTATGGCTTTCTGCCGGTTTGCTTAAGACGGTACTTACGGCTCAAAATTAACCATTGACACCAACATGTCCTTTTGGTCAGTTCATTAGTGCAAATTGCGTTTTTTACTTGACAGGTCTGAAATGATTGAACTCGTGATCCCGAATCATGAAGACGAACTTGCCGTTCTTGATAAGATCGGCAACGGGGGCTTCATCCTTGGCCTTGGCTTGAAATTTGGAAAACCTGATTTCTGCCTCAATCGCTATCCCGATGCGTGGACAAAAAAATACGAACAGGAGAACTATTTTTTTGGCGACCCCATGACCGTTTGGACCATGGCCCGCACGGGAATGATCCGCTGGTCGGAGTCCAGCCTTCCTGACCTACGCGGCGTGATGGCTGACGCTGCCACCCATGGGCTCGTCTATGGTGCTACCTTTGTCGAAGTAGTGAAAGGCAAACGGTCGTTCCTTTCCATCGCCCGCAACGACCGGGAGTTGACTGATGCGGAGATGGAATTGCTCATGGGCCGTGTAAAGGCGTGGGCAAACCTCTTCACGAGCTATTGGAAAACCATTGGGCTAACCCAAGGCGAGATTGACGCACTGGCCTCGATCAAGGGGGGAGCCAACCAAGATGACGCTGCTGAGACCTTGCACATCAGCCGGTCGGCACTGAGACAGCGATTGGCTACGGCGCAAGTCAAACTTCGGGCACCAAATTCCGTCAGTGCAGTCGCACGGGCCGCTCAAATGGGAATTATCTGAAATCCAGTAGAATTAGTCATGTGTGATGAGAAGGGTAGGGGGGAGGCATTGCGCTAGCCTCAGCTCAGAAAGTGATGTGGAGGCGCACTATGGGTCTCCATACACATCCAATAGTCGTCATACCCGCGAACCACGAAGTTTGGCAGATCGCAATGGTGTAGGCTCGGTACTTGGTGATCCGGCACATTGCGGCTGCGATTGGCAATTGATGCCTGTGCGATAGCGGCTGAAAGCTGACCCCATACCTTTGCCTTGTCCGGGGTCGGCACTACCTTCGTGGGACTTTTCCAGAAGCCGCGGCGGTGTGGATCGTAGATGACGTACTGCATGGCAAAGGTCGGCGCTGTGATGAACGATGCCAATCCGCAGCTGCGCCAAACGGTTCCCGATGCATAATTACCATTACTAGGTATTATGGCACCGCAACGGCACGCGCTATCCTGAAATGCGACTTTCTGTGCTCAACAATGGGTTGAGCCATGAAAGGATCATAGAATGAAGGTTCGGTTCTCTCACCTTTCCCTTTCCGAGCGCCGCAAGATCGAGCGCTGGCGGCAGATGAAGCTGAGCCCTGACGAGATGGCGCGCAGGCTTGGCCGGCACCGCTCGACGATCTTCCGCGAGCTGCGGCGCAATCACTTCCATGACGGCGAGATCCCGAAGCTCAGCGGCTATTGGTGCGTCGTAGCGCAAAGCTATTCGGATGGACGACGGACCCGGCAGCGCAAGCTGGTGCGTGATCCCGGGCTCCGTGACCAAGTCGAGCGCTGCCTGAGGTCCGGCTGGACCCCCGAGCAGATTGCCGGCCGGATGCGATATGAGAGTGCCCCGCGCCGGGTCTGCCAAGAGACGATCTATCAGCACATCTATTCCGAGGACGGTCGTCGAGGTGAGCTCTGGCGCCACCTGCCCTCTGGCCGCCGGCGCCGTCGGGGCTACCGGCTTCGCAAGCGCCCGCCACCGAGATTTGCGCCTGAACTCAGCATCTTGTTCCGCCCGGACATCATCGCGCATCGCAAGCAGTTCGGTCACTGGGAGGCTGACCTGGTGCTGTTCCGGCAGAAGTACGGGCCGGCCAATGTCACCACCATGATCGAGCGCACAAGTCGCTTCCTGGTCGCGTTGAAGAACACCGAAAAGCGCACCAAGCCGATCATGGCGCAGATCGCCCAAGCATTGACGCCCCTGCCCCGGCATGCCTGCCGATCGATCACCTTTGACCGTGGTTCCGAGTTCATCGATTGGCCGCATCTGCAGGCGGAGGTGGGCGCCCAAACCTGGTTCTGCGAGGCGCAGTCACCGTGGCAGAAAGGCGCCGTCGAGAACGCCAACAAGCGTCTCAGACGATGGCTCTGCCGCGACACCGATCCGAACACGCTTTCCCAGGAGGAGCTCCGTCAGCTCTGCGCGGGCCTCAATGCCACGCCGCGCAAGTGCCTCGGCTTCCGAACGCCTGCCGAGGTGTTCAAGGCTAACATACTCGGACGCGGCTACAGACGGGAGAAACTCTCCCGGCAACCATTGTCGCATTTGGGCTAGCGCTTCCAACAGAAACAGCCTCTCTGGTTTTTCAAACAACTTTCCTGCACCAAATAGATGCCGCTACTGCTACGCTACCGACCGACCAAGGTAGGGCCTATGGCGACGTTTAAGCCGCCCACAACTAATGCACATGTAGTGTGAGCGTTCGGCTCAGTGCCGACCCGCAGCCATAGTGCAGGATGCTGCAGCGGCAGGGCATTTGTGGTGGGAGAGATTATCTAGAATAACCACATCACAGGACTAGAGTGTCGGGACCAACTGGGTTTTGGTGTAGAGACGGAACATCGATGACGACAAGTGCAAACTAATCTTTGACCGACAGCGCATGCACCTCCCCCAGGACATGCACGTATCTATATCCATGCCGCTCTGCATAAGTCTTGGCCTTTTCCAGCGCCTCCTGCGCAGGAATGTTATGATGCAGGATGTGGCGCACCTTCCCTATCCTGTCACGAGCGACATCGACAGCGTCGATGCTCGCAACGGCATGTCCGTCCACTTCGACAGATACCTTGACCTCGATCCTGCGCGGCACCCCTTCAATCGGTGATCGCCTGACTTCCACATCCGGTTTCGAAGACCATACGGCTCCCGTCTTGAACGGCGCGTTATTCACCCGGCCTCGCTTGTTGATGATCTTGTATCCCAAACCACGCATGATTTGACCCACTTGCCAGCCTACAAACTGGTTCGCGAGGTCCCGCTCAGTCTTCCCTGGCAGGCCTTCGATCACTTCAGCGACGTCGGAGGCTATTGCCTGGACAGCCGGCTTCCCGATCCGGCTCATCGCCACATACTCTGCGATCATCTCAGACATCGACACGATCTCTGAAAGCTGCCTGCCCGTCTCGCTCCGGCCATAACTCTCGAAATGCGACATCGACATCTCCCCTATTCCCCTATCCCAGATTAACTGCACATATTGCGTAGTCATGCAGTTTCGTCAATACCATGAGGGCAGGTCGACGGACTGTGCCTCAACTGTCACCAAGAACAGAGAGCGGACTTGCGGTACAGGCCAAGCTTCCTGCATCATCTCAATGCCGTTTCAACATTCTCTGGGAGATCAAGCATGGCCCCGGATATCTTCTACACCTATGTTTGGGGCACCGATCCGATGGCCGGCCGCCCGGTGATCTTCACGTCCAAGGCCAACAGGACGTTGGCATTGAGATCATCCAAGGAAGGAGACTTGGTGATCGGGGTCGCCAGTACCAATCCGGGCAATCCCGATGTCATTATCCCCGAAGATATCAAGGGTCGTGTCGTCGTCGCCTGGCAAATCAGCCACATTAGCGCGGATACGACGTCCTATGGCATCGGTGTCGCGAACAGCTGGGATCTCGACGAGGCTGGCCAATACCGATGGCCATACGCGATGCATGCGTTCCGCGTCTGGTTTATTGAGAACGCCCCGCGTTTCAAGGACCTTCCGGGATACACCAACCAGACCCACAGCCAACGCGCGATCACATCAATTCAGCGGGTAGAGGGCGAACTTTCCGGGAGCATTCGTGATCTCATCCACAGCAACGGCAAACCGCTCGAAATTATAATGCCTTCTAACATGACCTTGCGCGCCCGAATGAAGTTACTCGCGCAGAAACACCCCTTCGCCCGAAACCAATACACCGTTACGCCGGACCCGGACGCGCTCTACTTCATCTATGCCGCCGAACTCGGCAAAGGCAGCAACATCTTCAAGATAGGGCATGCCCAGAACGGATATGCCCGTGTCCAGGAGTTCAACAAGTATCGACTCCGACGCGAAGCCCAGTGGGAACTCCGCGTCAATCAGCCCATCGGCTCCGTTGAGGAAGCCATCGAGGTCGAAAAACATCTAGGAACAGTTTTTGCTAATTGCCGGACCGAAGATAACCAAGAGATCTTCGTTGGCTTGAAAGAAGGCGATGTTCTGAGCCATCTTAGCAAGCTCAGTATTAAAGCCAAAACTGCTTCATTGGGTTAACATCGTATAATGACCTCCTTGATACGTCGAAGAGTGGGTCGATACGCTAGTCCAGCCAGTGTCAGTCGTCTCGAAGGCTGGTTAGAACCCCGCGTATACGGGGCGATATCTCGTCCTGACGCTGCTCGAGCATCGCATCGAACGAAGTGTTTGATGCACGAAGGCCCGTCAGCACCGCGATCCCCTGTCCGATCAGGCAGGCGCGGATCTGGTTTGACGGTGGCGGTACGCCACGACACCAGCCTTGAACGCACACGATGCAGCGCTTGCAGATCGAGCTAGTTTTGGTTCTTTTCCGGACGGCTATAAGGTTTGGGCGCAGGGCGGCTTCGGCGATGGCCTCGGCATCGTTGTAGTCGTTCTTCTGGCCTTCGTTGAGAGGCTTCACGTAGATCGCAGGGATGATCCGCGGCTCGAAACCCATCCCACGCAAGGTGTGGCTGACGAAATAGGCACTGAGGCAGGCCGCCATCCCGACAATGCACCGTGGAAGCATGCTGAACGGTTTCTGCACTGAGAGACGTTTGATCTTCCTTTGCATAACGACATAGCCTGATCGATCAAAACCATATGTCTATGATCTGGTCGCTTTAAGGGTGCAATTTTGGTTTCGCTCCCTATACCTTTCAACTAAGAATGGTCAGAACGTTTAGTGAACATTCTGCTAATTAAGTAGGGGCTGGTCATGGAATTTAATGTTGACGCGGAGCTTTCAAAGCTTAGCCGTGAGGAGCTTGAGCGCCTTGCTCGGGGGATGATGACCAGCGGAGTGGCGCTCAGCTTTCACGGAAAGCGGTCCGCTATGCAGATTGCGAAGCAGGTCAAAGCTCGTCAGACCCGGAGGGAGCCAAAGCTGAATGTAGGGTCGCCAGAAGGTCAGGCTAAAAATATGCTGATAGAAGGTGAGAACCTTCAAGCGATGGTCACGCTTTATAAATATCGTGGTCAAGTTGACCTGATCGTAACTGACCCCCCCTATAATACCGGGCAATATTTCCGCTACAATGATCGTTGGGATAACGACCCTAACGATCCAGACCTAGGCACAATTGTTTCTGCAGACGACGGCTCGCGGCATACGAAATGGATAAAGGCAATGATGCCTCGCCTACAGATTATGAAGGCCATGTTGCGACCGTCAGGTGTGATTGCGATCTGCATTGATGACAATGAGCTCTACCATCTAGGTATGATGATGGATGAAGTCTTCGGGGAAAAGAACCGTCTTGCCATCCTCAATTGGCAAAAGACATATTCTCCAAAAAAGGCTAACCACGTCGCCAGCGCTACAGAGTACGTTCTTATTTACGCCAAAGATCAAGGGCTCGCGCGCACCTCTAAGTTAGATCGCGACGAGGCCGCTAATGCGCGTTTCACCAATGGCGATAATGATCCGGACGGCCCTTGGAGGCCTGGGGATCTTGCCGCTAAAGACAAGCGGGACCGGACTATCTACGCTATGCAGTCCCCGTTCACTGGCCGCTTGCATTATCCGGAGACAGAGCATGACTTTGCGGGAACTGTCAGCATCCCTACCCGACATTGGTCTGGGTACACCAAGGCAGAGTTCCAAAGCATGCTTGAGCAATGGGGTTCCAGTTATATGGAAAAGGATCTGGGAGACGGCCGCGGAAGAGCTCTGATCTTAAAAGGTAGCACTGTTGCGTTAAGCGGTTATGACCCTAAAGGCGACAAGGCGGTTATAGCTGCCCAAGAAAAAGCTAAGCGCATTCTTGATGCTGGTAATCAGGGTGAAAAACCATTGCCAAAATTGGTTTTCTCTGATGACCGTTCAGGAAACCCGGGCGCTGGCCGACCGGCAATCAAGCGACACCTTGAGCTTATCTCCCAAGGGCGAATCCCATGGACGTTTTGGGCTGATGAGCAATACGAGGACATTCCGGAACCGGTGGAGATCGGATCTGTATCCTGGAGGCATGCCGTATCCGGCCACTCGCAAGCAGGAATAAATGAGCTAGATGCTATTTATGGGAAGGGACATGGCTTCCAGACTGTAAAACCACTGAAGCTTATAAAGAAGATCATTCAGCTTTGGGCGCCGTGGAGCGGACTTGTTTTGGACCCTTATGCGGGATCAGGCACTACTGGACATGCAGTCTTAGAACTTAACCATGAAGTTGGATCAGACCGACGCTTTATTCTTATTGAACAAGGCGCGCCTGAGAACGGGGATAAATATGCTCGGACGTTAACTTGGCAACGTCTAAAAAACGCAGTAACGGGCGAACGCCCGAATGGCAAAACGGCTGAGCCCTTGGGAGGGGGCTTCGAATACCGGTTACTTACGAAGGCCATCGACGCCAAGGCCGTTTTGGAAATGCAACGAGACGAACTGATCGACGTAGTGCTGACTTCACATTGGGAGACACATAAGCGTTCCGCACCTAGCGTCACCCGGATTGATGGAATTGATTACCAATATCTTATCGGTAAAGATTCTGCAGGAGAGGGATATTTCTTAATCTGGGACAATGGCGGTCCAGTGGGTTCTTTAAACAGAGACACCTACAAGAGAGTTTTGGGAGAAGCCAAAAAAGCAGGGCTCGAACCGCCGTTCCATGTCTATGCGCGTTACGAGTTGTTTCAATCTTCAAATGTCAGATTCTGGAAGATCCCGGATAAGATCCTTGCAGATCTCGGTTTGACCGATAACGATAACTTCAACAATTCTAACGAAGAATAGATTACATGGATCCAGTAGCATTCCAGAGCTTTGCCGCGGAGCAGATTGCACAGCGCTTCGTAAATTATATGTCCAATCCGTTGATGGTAGATCGAATTACCCCGGTGCCGTTTCTTCAAACGTTGATCGCTATCACGGGAAGCGGCAAGACGCTTATGCTGGCAGAGGTAGTAGAGCGCATCGCAGAGGCACTACCCCTCCCTCCGGTTGTCCTTTGGATTTCAAAGGGCCGAGTAGTAGTCTCGCAAACTTTTGAGAACCTATCAGTAGGGAAATATGCTGAAAATTTACCCGGGTTTCGCGTCCTACCGCTCCTTGAGGTGGCTGCAGAAAACCTGAGCAGTTCAGAGGTGCCGCTTCTCCTACTTGCGACGGTCGGCAAATTTGCAGTCGAAGATGGGGCAAGCGAAGAACGGAAAGTCTACCGCGCACAGCTTGACCTTGCCGAAGAATCCCTCTGGGACTTGCTAAAGAAGAGGCGCACAGAGAGGGGCCTTAAGAGGCCGCTGATCATCATCTATGATGAGGGCCATAACCTATCTAATTTACAGACAGAGCGACTTCTGGAGCTTTCTCCAGATGCGCTGATTGTAGCAAGTGCAACTATGTCGCTGCCGCAGGGGCTAAATGGTATAATTAATCGACTTCGGAACGATCGGAAGTGGTCGGATGCAGACTTTTCTACGGCCGTTTCAAGCCCCGAAGTGGTTGATGCCCAGCTGGTGAAGGAGAGAATATCCATTGACGGATACATGACTCCGATGGAAACCGCGCTGGACAATATGCTTTCTGATCTGGCCGCCGCACAAACGTCAGCAACTTCCCTTAATCTGCCTTACACTCCAAAAGCCATATACGTCTGCTCAACGAACACCGTCGACGGCATGCTTACTTCAGAGGACATAAAGCGCCCCCTTGCGTTGCGGCAGGCCCGCCCTATCCTAATCTGGCGCCACTTAGTTGAAGTGGCGAAAATCGATCCAGATAAAATAGCTGTATATTGTCAGCTAAAATTTTCAAAGGAATATCCTAAACCTCAGAACATGCAGCTCTTCGACGGTGCGGAAAAAGACTATGCAAACTTCATTGAGGGCGACTATGAACACATCATATTCAATCTAGGACTTCAGGAGGGGTGGGATGATCCGGCCGCTTCCTTCGCTTACATTGACAAGGAGATGGCTTCTGCTCGCCAGATCACGCAGGTAATTGGGCGTGTGTTGCGCCAACCTGGCGCTAAACATTACAACGACCCTATCCTCAACACTGCGCATTTTCATATTCGGACAGACGAGAAGAGGGTGTTTGATGATATCCTGCGCGAGATTAGGGCTGATCTGATCTCGAAACATCCTTCCATTGCGATAGTGGTCCGTGATGAGAAAAGCCGTGGCAAGAAGGATAGTCTAGATCCCGACCCCTCGAAAACTGTACCTAAGGTAGCGATCGAGAGCAGCGATGCGCTAGAACCGATCAAAGGTATCGTGGAAGGCATGATGGACTTCCGCGAGGGCGGTAGCAACACAGTGGGCCAAGGCAGCCGGATGCAGGTTCTTCAACTCATAGGCGAGGATACAGATGCCTCGTATGAATGGGTGGAAGCTGAGCATAGTAACCGAGTATTGGCCCGTCACGTCTTCCGCAGGGAGATTCAGCGCAACTATCCTGGTGCTCTGCAACGTACAGGTGGGCCAATCAACTTAGTAGATATCGAGGACCCGAAATTCGATGCACCGATAGAGGCCAGCAGCCCGGCAGCGGAGCACATTCGATCGAAGGCCCGTGATGTAGTACAAGCCTACAAGCAGCACTCAATTATTTTTCAAGATGACGATAGCCACCCCTATGTAGTAGGTCCTATAGCTGTAGACCCGGAAGGCGGTGAGGTGTTCAAGCGCTCCCTCCATGAGCGGTACAGCGGCTTAAATAATTTCGAACTAGATTTCGCCCGCGCGCTAGACAAGACACAACGCGTTTGGGCTAGGAACCCCTCTGCCGGTGGATACCACATCCCGCTGCTCAATGAAGGCAAAGCATATTTTCCGGATTTTTTAGTATGGGTAGATAAGGGGATCGTGGCGGTCGATACAAAGGGCACACACCTCTTAACTGATGCCGCGGCATCAAAGCTGTTTGAGATAGATGGTCCGTCAACCGGCCGGCGTATCGCACTGCGGCTAATTTCTGAAGGGCATCAAGAGCTTTCTGGAGGAGTACTGCAGACTAGACGGGCTAATGGATATACAGTCTGGACGTGGAGGAATGGCCGGGCAAACGGAGCCTTCTTCGATACGGTAAAGGCCGCGGCAGAAGCGGCCATCAAGCTTGACTAATCTGGAACTATTTAGTCCCTGCTGCGCTGGCGGCGGGCACTCCGTATATTTAGCTTAACGCACCGATATCGAGAGAAGAAGAGCGAAGAGCCTGGCTGTAAGGTTCGGGCCTTGCGTGAGCGGGTCGTCACACGCAGGGTGAAGACTGAGCGCAACCTCAACTATTGTGCCCTGGGCCCCATTCCAGCCGGCTGAAAATGGCAAAGCAGAACTACACTCGAAAGCGTGCCTAACGGTACTAATCTGAGTGTTATATGCTTGCAAATGCGCTTTGGAGACCTCTGTGCTTCATCTTCTACTATGACCCGACAGATGACGTTTCGGTTTATGATTGACTTCTAGGGGTAAGATACATAAGTATACGGCTATCTATTGAGCCTACATGTGCTTTGAGAGCCGCGAGCCTGAAAGCGCCAAGCGATCGTACGGATGAGTCGAAAAATTAGGGTTAACCCTTGATCCACTCAGACCGCTTTCGGTGAGAGTGCCTCGTAGATGCATCTTAGGGAGATACACTGTACTTCCTGATGCCACTTTCAGAAGAAGTCATTAGTGAACATATTGATATGGGAGTCTTTGCGATGCTCCCGGACGTTTCCATGACAGTCTGTATAGTTACCCCTCATAGATGCGTCTTTATTGCGACTGACATTGTAATGCGTCGCTCCGTCAAATTTGTGACCAAAGCGCATGTTATTTGAAACAATACATAGTACATTATGTGGTGGCATGCTTGTGTCGGCCTGTGCATGGCGCTCCGGCCCTATCTTAAAATGCTTATCCTCGTCATCCACAAGATAGATGTCAGGATAGTCGGAAGCTTTTTTAGGCTTTTGCCGCTTACGCATCTCCCTGAGGAGAGCGTCTATTTCGCGTCCGTAGTTGCGACGCGTCATGTCGCGACAGATTTCACGCATCGTAATAATCTCATGGGCATTAAAATTACTAAGAGGTAGCCGAAATATCTGCTGGTATTTTTTATCAGTAAAGCGTGTTGCAAAAAAGCGGAAGGCGCGTAAACACCGTGTCAGCACCGAAGTGAGAAAATTATCAATATTTTTGCCATATAACGGGGCGTCAAACCGATGGACGCTGAAGTGGTCACCAAGCAGTTCGACCAGTCTGGGCATGCTATCATCTGTAATGACAACAATTCCCGACGCATTCTCCCAATTCAGCCAATTTAGAAAATCGTTAATATTGTTGCTAATCTTTGTGTCAAATGCGGTCAGCACTACCTCATCAACGCCAAGCGCTGCATAACCCCCTGCGCGCAAGTCAGGGGGTACAAGAGAAATTTTTTTTGCTGTAATAGCTTCAATTACTGCCGCTTCAGCGGTCACGAATACTACGATGAGCATAATTAGCTTCTGAGGAGTGCAATAAGAACCTTTGCGGGAACCATCAGCTCGGCGGAAGCCACTTCTGGCATTGCAGCAAGCGATTCGATAAATTTCACCAATTCTTGTCCTCTCTGGCCACTTGGGCGCTGTCGACAAGAAGCTTGGTCAACCGTCGGCTCACTCAAAAAGTCATAGTCAACATCCGCAGGAATAAGCCCCACCTTGGCCTTAATTGTTGGATGGGCAATGAGCTTAGTTCCTGGTATGGCTTCTCTTGATACCCATTGCACAAGTCGAAGTGGCCCGGTGAACGTGCGATAATCCACGCCCATACGTTTCAAATCTGTCGCCACAAGGCTTAAGTAATAAGGAATACCTCTTTCGTCCCAAGTTTCCTGCGCGCGTTTTCGCAGGAAATCTTTAAAGCCCGGAACATCATTTATTGAAGTGGTCATGTTTTCGCATTCCTAAAGCTCAGCAAGTTTTTCAATCCCTATTGTATACAAATTTGAGTATTAGCTCCTGTTTCAGGAAGGAACTACCTACAATTTCCGAGCAATGGATCCTGTGTAGTCACGACTTTTGCATAGAAGAATGCTTCGATAGAGTCGATGATCGCTCTGCGTTTCTATACGCCGTCAGTTGATGCTGAACAGCTCATCAACGTCAAGGTGTTTAGCTCCATAATAAAAGCACCTTTTGTAAATTCCGTCTATTAGCCGGCCTAAGGTCGCCACGTTCCGTGTAGCTTACCTGATAGGGCGTCAAAGCCGCGTTACACCACGAGGATCAGCGAGCTACCAACCCTAAAGGTTTGATTCCTTTTTCGTCAGGGGGCCGCAGCCCCCTGTTCTGCCGGGCGATTACTCGCCCTTGCCCGTGGGGATGATGGCGACCAGATCGGCTGCTAGGCTCGTTTCGTAAACGGCCTGACCGTCCTTGTCGTAGCTGGTTTCAGAGATCCTGCCCTCGGCCGTCACCAGGTCGCCTTTGCGCAGGTTTTCCTTGATATAGGCGAAGCCGGGCGTGCGCTCGAACATGGTGACGGTGTTCCAGGATTCGCGATCCCGCCGCTCGCCGGTCTCCCGGTCCTTCCAGCTTTCCTTGGTGCTGATGCGGATTTTCAGGGTCTTGCCAACTTCACGGATAGCGCCGACGTAGCCTTGGATGCTGAATTTGGCGTGGGTGTAAGAGGCATTCGCAGCCTTCTCGCAAGCAGAAACGTTGTAACTATATCGAACCGAAGGCGTCGCGTGACTTGCGGTCGGCCCGGAAACATGAAGGCCGACCGCAACGCAAGATCAGCTGGTGAGGTCAAGGACCATCCGGCCTTCGATCTTGCCGCTCCTCATCCGGTCAAGGATCGCGTTGATCTCGTCCAGGGGTGCTGTTTCGATCGTGGCCTTCACCCTGCCATCACTGGCGAACGCGAGCGATTCCTGCAAATCAAGCCGCGTCCCGACGATCGAGCCGCGCACCGTCACGCCGTTGAGCACCATCCCGAAGATGTTGAGCGGGAAATTACCCGGGGGAAGACCATTCAGCGCAACCGTGCCGCCGCGATCAACCATGCCGATGGCCTGCTCGAATGCCTTTTCGCCGACGGCGGTGACGAGGACGCCCTGAACCCCGCCGCCGGTTTCCTTCACCACCCTGGCAGCCGGATCGTCCTCGGTCCGGGCGTTCACGGTCACCTTGGCCCCAAGGCGCCGGGCAAGCTCGAGCTTGGCATCGTCGATATCGACGGCCACAACGTTCAGCCCCATCGCGACGGCGTATTGCACCGCCATATGACCCAGACCGCCGATCCCCGAAATGGCCACGGTGTCGCCCGGCCTGGTGTCGGTCATCCTCAGACCCTTGTAGACCGTCACACCCGCGCAGAGCACCGGAGCGATTTCGTTGAAGCCGACGTTATCGGGAAGGTGGCCGATATAGTTGGGGTCGGCGAGCACGAATTCGGCAAAACCGCCATTCACGGAATAGCCAGTGTTCTTCTGGCTCTTGCAGAGCGTCTCCCACCCGCCGAGGCAGTGCCGGCAATGTCCGCACGCGGTGTAGAGCCATGGCACGCCGACGCGGTCACCCTCTTTCACATTAGTCACGCCCTTGCCAACAGCAGAGACGTATCCCACGCCTTCATGTCCGGGAATGAAGGGCGGCTGAGGCTTGACCGGCCAGTCGCCCTCGGCGGCGTGCAGATCGGTATGGCATACGCCGGACGCGTGGATGGCGACCTGGATCATGCCCGGCTCGACTTCCGGGATGGGGACCTCTTCGATCTGAAGTGGTGCCCCGAATTCGCGGACAACGGCTGCTTTCATTGTCTTGGTCATCTTTTTTCCTCCCTAGAAAAAACCAAGTTTGTTGGGGTTGTAGCTGACCAGCATGTTCTTGGTCCGACATTCCCCAAGTGGCCTGCCGCTTGACTTCAAGATCGCCTGATTTTGCTCGCTGGGCAAGCGTTTTTCGCCCCGAGCGGTGTCTGTCGTCGCGCAAACGGCCGAAGTCGGGTGGATCAAGCCTCGAACCCGCAGCATTCTGGCCCGGCAGAGCCGCTTTTCCGCGCGGCAGACGGACCTGTCCTGCCGCTTTCGTTCAGCTTGGGCATGGATCGTGGTCATGCGCATGACGGAGGCGTTCGAAGACGGCGGATGGCGGCAAGGACGGCCCGCACCATCGGGCCGGTGACGGCGACCTCGGCCAACTGGAAGGTAATGGCGCGGGCGTGGCGGACGACGCGGGCGCCGATCTTGATCAGCTTGAGTTGCAGGCTGGTCAACGACCAGTCCGCCATGGCCTCGGGCAGTTCGATGCAGCGCAGGAAGGTTGCCAGGTTGTAGGCCAGCGCGTGCAGTTGCAGCCGCACCTCGTTGTGCCGGAACTTCCGGCATGACAGCCGCGTCCAGCGAAAGGCATATTTGCCTTCCTTGATGTGCTGCTCTGCGGTGCCGCGCTGGTTGTAGAACCTCACCACCCAGTCTGGCTCCATCGGCAGGTTGGTGACGATGAAGCCGACTTTGGGGAACAGCTCGCCCGGATGCCATTCGATCTTGGCGATGACGCGGCGCGGCTTGTCCCAGGACGCCGCCTGATACTCGAAGTCCTCGAAGAACCGTTTGACCTTGGTCAGCGAAGGCCGTCCCACGGGCCGTGTCAGCCGATGCGCGATCTTCTCGCGCAAGACGGCGTTGGCGGGCAGACGGATGGCGTAGAAGAACCTGGCTTCTTCCAGCCGCATATAGATCGCGGGGATCGCGTAGGCAGCGTCGGCCCGGAAGAAGCGTCCACCAAGGTCGCGGCCAGCATATCGGGCAATGACGGGATCAAGGACATCCCGCCAGCCATCGGCGCTGTGGACATTGCCGTTACGCAGGGCGCAGCGCTCCAGCATGCCAAACTGGTTGAACAAGAAGATGGGGTGATAGCAGGTGCAGTCGAAATGCCCGTTCCAGGCAGCACCTTCCTGATCGCCGTGGGTGGGGCTGACCGAGCTGTCCATGTCCAGCACGATGTATTTCAACCCGTTGCGGTCATGAAACCGGTCGATCCATTGGCCGTTCAGATCGGCCAGCGCCGCCCGGTTCGCGGCCAGAGCCAGCGTCTCGGTCTCGAACCGTCCCATCTGCGATGCCGAAGCAGCTTGCGCCTCGACGGCCCTGCCGCCAACGACCTGACGCATCACGGGATCGAGGGCCAAGCGGTCGGCATCGTTCACATCCTCGTATCCGGCCAGTCGTCCGAACACCGATTGCCGGAACAATCCGTCAAGCCGATGGAGCGTGTTCTTCCCGGTGCGGCTGTCTCGCAGCGCCTCCGACGCCAGATTGGACAGGCCGAGCACGTCATCAAGCTCGCGCATCACCAGCAGGCCACCGTCTGAACTGATCTGCGCACCACGGAACTCCAGACGCACACGGCGGTCGAAATCAACCCGATCTCCCCGCGCCAAGCCCGCACCCTCCAGGTGATCCATGAAACGCGCCCCTCGCAGCCGTCAACGCCATGATTTATATGCGAAATATCACGATTACGACAGCGAAATCAGCGACTTACTTGGAGAATGTGGGCAAAGACGTCTCCTTATGGTAGCCAAGGTGGTGCTAAGCAACCGCCATGTAACGGCCTTCTTGTTGATCAGCGAAGATCACCCTATCTTGGACCACTGCGGCGCACGCATCCCTGTTATCATTATCATATTGGCTCATGAAACCGCATCGACTGAGCTACTCCCCGAAAATCGGACAGTGACGGAAGCTACGATCTGACGTCTGCTGGTCTTCAAGAGCGAGGAGATCAGGACATGAATAAACGCAGGAACCATGACACGGGATTCAAGGCCCGTGTTGCGCTGGAAGCCTTGAAGGGCGAGCGCAAGGTGTCTGAGTTGGCCGCCGAATATGGCGTGCATCCGACGATGATCCATCAGTGGAAGAAGTCTCTGCTCTATGGTGCTGCTGACATCTTCGAGCGGGGCGGCAAGACGGCTTGAACTGGCCCCCTTTTCGACCGGACATTTGGGCATAGCCATGGAGGCTTAGGTATATGCCTGAGCACGTGCTTATGTCTGAGATTGAGATCATCACCGATGGCGGTCGTCGGCGCCGCTGGACTGCTGCCGAAAAGCTGCGGATCGTCGAGGAGACGCTRGAGGATCACGCCAGCATTTCCATCGTTGCGCGGCGCAATGGCGTTGCACCCAACCTGCTGTATCGTTGGCGAAGGCTCATGCTCGAAGGGGGGAGTGTCGCCGTGACCGAGGATGATGACATCACCAGCAACAAGGTCGTGCGGCAGCTCGAGGATCGCATCCGCGAACTTGAACGGCATCTCGGCCGCAAGACGCTTGAGGCCGAGATCCTGCGCGAGGCCCTGAACGAGGCGATCCACAAGTTCGGCCCGCCCGAGATCATGAACTCCGATCAGGGATCGCAGTTCACGTCCTTCGCCTGGACCGACCGCCTGAAACGGGTCGGCACCCGGATCTCGATGGATGGCAAGGGCCGGTGCATCGACAACATCTTCATCGAACGCCTCTAGCGGTCCCTGAATTATGAATGCCTCTACCTGCACGCTTGGGAGACCGGCTCTTAGGCTAAGGCTGGCATCGGGGCCTGGATCACCTTCTACAACCACCAGTGGCCTCACGCCGCCCTTGGCGGTCAACCACCCGCCGTGGTCTACTTCAACACCATCGAAACCGATCAGCAGGTGCAGAGTAGCTTAAAGCTGCCGGAAATCTGTCCAAGAGTTGGGGAGTAGCTCAGATTAGCCGTTGACGGTGATGCTGATGTCGTCTTCTCGAACGCCAAACGTGGCCGCTAGGCGGCGTTTAGCTTCAGCAATAGTTAGCGACCCTGCGTTACTCTCTGGTACCTTTGGCTCGCTCTCTGCAGCTACAAGTTCCGACTTATCACTCTCCATGTCGAGTAGCTTACGTTTGAGCAAAGGTGGGTTGGCAAGTCCGGCTCCTGCGCCAACATAGTACACTGGGTCAGAAACCTCTCGGCCATAGAGAGAAATCCAAACACCGCGTCCGATTGGAAGGGTGTGCCCTGCCTCCTGACGCGCCTTGTAGAGACGATCAAAACGAGCTCGCATATCGTCGGCTTCAATGATGTGCACTTGGCCAAACTTTGGATTTTCTTTATCGTTGACCGAACTCGCGATTACGACGTCTGCATCCTCCAAAGTTGCCCACGCTGAGCCATCATCCGTTCGCGGAAAGGCAATCCAGGTGTCTTGCGAAGTTCGAATGGTTGCGACCCGCTCAATTCCGTCCTTAGTGATTTTGCGAATGCTCGACTTTCCAGAGCCGGGGATCTTCTCGACTTTCCAGTCATCCGCCTCAAGCGCCTCTATCGCCAGTTCAAAGAGCCATTTCCTAATGCTGACTTTCTCGAGCGTCGCTGACACGTTAGTCACTTCTCTCACCTCCCTTAGTCTTCCTTTCAGGCCTATGCTCCCCTACTGATGAATAGTCAAGAAGGATATAAGAGAGCGATGAGAGGGGTGTAAGAGGGATAAAGGAAGAGGACGTTCGAGCGCTATGGGGCGGACGCAAACGATCAGAAACGTATGCGTTTTTTCTTTTACATTGACGCTGCGGGTGCAGTATCAGCAACCCCCCTGCCCCGAGTTTAAGAGCTTCCTGACCGAAGGATGCCCACCTTGCCGGGATGTTGAGCCTTGGGGTTATGTCTCCAAGAGAATTCGACGTTAACCGGGACTCGCCACTTTTTAGCGAGCCGATCAACTTCCTTCCAAACATCTGCTGCGGACTGTCCCTGCACGGAGATGCCCAGTTCGGGGAAGTACCTATAGCCGTCATCGTCGTAGCTGGCAGCCTTGGAAGGAACGCCCAGTTCTCGGACCAGTTTTTCACCCTCAATCCCTTTAGCTTTAACCTGTGCGATCATCACATGCAGAATTGACGCCCAGTTGGGATTCTGGATTGGCTTGCCATTGATTGTTGCTTTTATTGGCTTGGTGAAAGTGAGGCTGGGTGCGGTATCAAATACCAGAGCACCATCTGTTAAGGTAGCGGTTGCACTCTTCATTTCATCATCGCGTTCGATTCCAAGTTGATCCATCGCTTCCTTAACAATGTGGTCGATGGTTTCGCTCGGCGACTTGGTCCCGAACCAAGTCTTGAGCGTGCTGATATCTGCAAAAGTTGCATCGTTGATCCTGACTACGGGCATCATGGCTTTCTCCTATCGCCGCCTTATAGAGGATATGTAACATCATATGGGGCGATTCGATGCAAGGTTTGATGTTACATATCCTCTATATTTTATTGGAAGTTCGAACTTATGCTTGCGGTAAAAGGCAATAGATTTACGTACAGAGGTCAAAGCGGGCGGTTTCATCACCTCGCGAGGCTCGGCCAAAATCGTTGAAAAACTTGCGACCCATGGCAAAATCATACCAATTTCTGCCATGGTCTTAACCGGCACATCAAACGCTGCTGTTCGTGCACTCCACAGCATCTGGGACTTTGGGCTGTTCATTACGATGCTGCGCCGACTCTCAACAGTTCACTTTGAGGCAAGCTGGCAAGCCAGTGAAGCAAATTGCCTCACTTGGAGGGCAAGTCTAGCCCGCCGATGCCGAGTCAAGCACAAACGCAAAATTAACCAATCTGCCTGACCAAAAAGCCATTCTGCTTTCTTGGACAGTCGAATCCGCCCAGACCCCCGGCCTAAGAGACCTATCGCGGATCAATGGATGCCCTCCCTTCTACCCACATGCCAGCCATGTTCAAAAACGATCGTTGATGCAGCAACGCCAAACGTGTTGCAAAATCCGTCAAATAAGCGAGTTTTGCGACATGCCCAGTATGGGGTGACTTCTGCAGCATTGATGAGGCCACACGTGGCGACAGTTGGCTATTCCCGAGTATCGACAAGCGGCCAAGATCATCGTCTACAGAACGATGCCCTTGAGGCGGCCGGGTGTGACTACATCGTGTCTGAGGTGGGCAGCGGGGCAAATGAGAATGGCCGGCCGCAACTGCAGAACCTTTTGGCGAAGCTTTCTCCTAACGATACGCTGGTTGTCTGGCGCCTGGATCGGCTCGCGCGCAGCGTTAAAGAGCTGATCGCGATAGCAAATAATCTTTCTGACCGAGACATCAGCCTCCGATCGCTGAACGAATTGATCGACACGACGACCCCGCAGGGCAGAATGATCTTCCACGTCTTTGCGATGATTGCTCAGTTTGAGCGAGATCTGATTGCGGAGCGAACAAAAGCTGGCCTTGAAGCCGCGCGAAGCCGAGGCAGCCAGTTCGGGCGCAAACGCCTTTTGACCCCGGCACAGATACGTCAGGCCCAAGACTGGCTGGCCTCAAAGAAAATGACACAGGCTCAAGCAGCGAAGGCACTTGGAGTTAGCCGTGCTACCCTTATGCGTGCCATCGCACTGAAATTGGACGCCTCAAAATGATCGCATCATTGGCGATCCTTGCGCTTGCTCAGATGACTGCGCCGGGCCTTGAACCCTCAATGCAGCAGGTGCTTCATCTGTGTGTAACGCCGAATGATCCCATCGAGGACGCACAGGCACTCACCCATTACGGTCTATCTGTCAGGGACGAGTATGACCGTTATTTCAACGACCTGAATGCCTATTTGCTGTGTTTGCAGCAGTCTCAGGCCGACATAATCCAACAGGGCAACCGGTGGCATGAACGATACAAAAGCGCGATAGCTGGAAACATTGTTGAATGATTAAACATTTCATTTATGTTGTAACCTGTCGTTTGCCTATGGTAGCTCGCTCGAACGGAGGTCTGTGATGCGACTGAAATACCTAGCTGCAGCAGCTTTCGCGTCGGCCTCTCTGGCGTCAGCGCCGATAGCGGATGCTTACCCCATCGACTGCGCGATCCTCTTGTGCATGGCCGGTGGGTTTCCTCCGTCAGCTGAATGCACAGCCGCCCAGGTCGAGGTGATCCGACGAGTGACGCCGTGGCCGATTGAGCCGCCGTTGCAGCTCTGGAACTGTCCGATGAGCGGCGGCGGGTCAGTACCTGTTCCTAATCTGGGCTCAGACGGTCTCACCCCAGAAATACGGCAGTATCGTGATGCCGTTGAGGTTTGGGAGCTTTCTAAGCGAAGCCAAAGTGGCAGTGGTGGCCGTGAAGTCTCTACAACCGCGATCCGCAATTTCTACAATCGCGAGGGTGACTTTGTCCGGCAGGCACAAAGCAATGTCCCGAGCTGGGTCAGTGCTGCGGTAACCACGCATACAGGCAATGCCTTTAGCTCAGAATTTGGTAACTTCCGGGCCATCCTCTTGCGGATGCAGGACCATACCGGTGCGTATACCACCGAGTGGGTCAGATACTGATGCGTGTAGAGAGCCGCCGACGGCTACACAAAGAATTGCCGCTAACCCCTTGCATGCGTAAGGTGATCGGCAAAATGCCCGCAAACGGGAAAGGGACGAGCAGAATCAGATAAAAGACCGGCCCAAAAGCAAAACCCCCCGCGCGGGGGTCCGCACGAGGGGGCTTAAGGTTGATAACACAGGTTTGGCGACCTGAATTAGCACTTGTTCACCTGCTATAGTTATCTCCCCGTCCCCGAAAATCAAGAGCAAAAGCGCATCTGTGCGAGCGGATGAGACTTGCCTGCGGACACCGCGCTTCTTGAATTCGAGGAGCAGGATATGTCTACGACTACAGCCGCGACAGGCGGCACTTTTTTCAAACGCCTTGGGGGCGTGATTTCAGGCGCATGCGCCGACGACCGTGCAGCAGGCGGCACCCCAATTCGTCGCAACTCTCGGCGGGTAGGATCGTGCGAAGCATCTTTCTGGCATGGCACGTCGCGTCAGGAGGTTCAGAAAATCCTCCGTGCTGCGCAACGCTATGAGCTGGAAGGCAAAAAACCCGGTCGGCGCAATGGCCCCTTGGGTGGCGTGGCACTGGAGCTTCTGACCCTTTTCGCCAACCTTGTAAGCTTCAAGACAGGCCGACTGGACCCTTCACTTGACTGGATCACCGGAAAGCTGAAGCGGTCGCGTGACGCGGTTGTTCGCGCCATGAAGGCGTTGCGCGATCATGGCTTTCTGGACTGGCTGCGCCGGTTCGAGCCGACCCCAAATCAAGGGCGTGGGCCGCAGGTCAAGCAGGTCAGCAATGCCTATCGCATGTTGGCACCTAAACGCGCCCTGGCGCTTTTGGGACGTTGGGCAAGCCGTCCAGCTTTGCCCGAGGATGAGGGACGCGAGCAAGCTGATCGCAGCGCCATGGAGGCAGAGTTCAAAGCAACATTGGATCTTAGTAGCTACGCCACCTTCCAGTGTGGTGACTCGCCTCTTGGAAAAGCTCTCGCACAGCTGGGAAAATCCATTGATTTACGCGAGTCCGCTAAGCGGACTGAATCCCAAGCTACCTCTTATTCTTATGCTGCGAGCTAGTACCGACAGCCCGTGTCATATCAAGCCGCGTGCTTAGAGCAGCACCGATCCCCATGATATGCGCAGTAGAAGCATGACCGTTACAGATAATGCCTCGACCGGAGTTCTTGGTGCGATGTTGCATGGCTGGAGAAATAAGCGTGTAGAAGCCGAACAGCGTTACAAGGCCGTTTCATGCCATGAGAGCGTAGTAGGCGAGTTTTTCAGCCGTGCATGTGTGGATCAGACTGATTCAGAACGATGCAAAGGGAGAGCATCGTTAGGCGTTTCTGCGATACCAAGCACGCTGGCGGGCGTGACGGATCAACAAAAATCCTACGCCAAGCAGGACAACGGCGCCTTCCCATTCACCTGTAACGAGCGCCTGGACGCCAAGGACGCCCAAGAGGATGCCAATATAAAGGCCCCGTCCCTTGCGACGGTAGTTGGCGCCGCACGCCGCACAGACCGTGTAGCCTCCACTGACCTCCGTGCCGCAGTGCCCGCAAAAGCGAGACGCGACCGTTTGGGTATCATGATGATGAACATGCGTCATTGTCATCGTCCTCGCTCTTGCTTCCGTGCCGCCTTTTCCGAGCATCGCACCGGGTTTTCAACCTGCGCCAGATCGCATTGTAGGCTTCTATAACCTCCATCTTGCGATGTTCGGCTTCAAGAAGCTCATTCCGCTCAATCGGCGTCAGGTGATCTTTCCAAGACATACGCCTATAGTATGCTATTATTTAGCATACCTGTAGCTGTATCCGTTACAGTCAGTGATAAATTTATGGTTGTTTTTGGCAATAGCTTTACATTTAGGTCAGGAATACCTTACCTCATCCGCCGCTCATAATTGTGCTGGCTAGGCCGCAACCTGTCGTGACGGAACTGATGATGAAAGAGAACCTAAAGCTGCTATTCGACCTCCTGCCCCCACCAGGTACAAAAGGCTTTCTGGTTCTGGAGCATCTGACCGCTGCAGAACTGCAAGATCGCGGACAGGAAACAGAGGCAGACAGTGTTATCAGGCTCAGCCTGTGCAGCACGAGGGAGGGGGAAAATCCGGTTCCAGTCTATGAACTTCTGCTGTCCGAGGATGAAAGCCATAACCCTATCGAGGCCCACAACCGCATCAGGACATGGGCTGCTGGCTTCATGATGGGTGCGAACTATGCTGGAGAATCCATCGGGCTTGTCATCAAGTCCACGCAGGGAGCCTGAATGTCCGGAATGAGAGCCCAAGTCAGGCTTAGGAGCTAACTTTTCTCATCCGTCCTTGACGCCGCAGGGGGTGTTCGGGTTATGGCTAGCGTTCCCGTATTGTTCTAATAGTCATGACCCTGCACCTCAGCCCTATCAAGATCACGCTCATCGACCGGCATGTGCCTTTGGCATCCATGCCGGTTCCGGCCGGTTTTCCGTCACCCGCCGCGGATGATCTTGAGGATACCATTGACCCGATCAAGTGGGTGGTGCGCCATGAGCATGCGACCTTCTGGTGGCGCGTGTCCGGCGATAGTCTGGAGGCCGAGGGCATCCTGGACGGCGACCTGATCGCCGTGGATCGCGCTGGCAAGCGCCGCCATGGCCGCATCGTCGTCGCGGTGGTTGATGGCGCCATTACCGTCAAGAAGCTCGCCAAGCGCGATGGTGTCTGGTTTCTCGATCCGCGCGCCCGCGCGGATGGCTATGCCACAATCCCCGTCACGGAGACGACCGAGATATGGGGGGTCGTCGCCGGCATCGTGCGCCGCCTGCCCATAGAATAAGGACAGGCACGGTGGAGCAATCCGACCGACCCATTGCGCTGATCGACTGCAACAACTTCTATGTCAGCTGTGAACGTCTGTTTGATGTGTCGTTGCGCGGCATCCCCGTCATTGTTCTATCGAACAATGATGGTTGTGCAGTCGCCCGCAGCGAAGAAGCGAAGCAATTTATAAAAATGGGCGACCCTGTTTTCAAAATCAGAGATTTGATAAAGAGGCATGGAGTTGTAGCATTATCAAGCAATTACACGTTGTATGGTGACGTAAGTCGTAGAGTCACCGAGGTCCTGCACAGCTATTCCCCGCGCCTTGAGACATACTCAATTGACGAAAGCTTTGTCGATTTATCCGGCTTCGGGGATCGCATGGAGGCCCATGCCGCACGGATGCGGGATGCGGTTAGAACCGAGACCGGCATTCCAACCTGCGTAGGCATCGCCCCTACCAAGACGCTTGCGAAGCTGGCGAACTATGCAGCCAAGAAGAACCCACTCTTTTCCGGCGTCTGCAATCTCATGGACCAGGACGTGCGGGACTATGTGATGCGCCGCATTCCCATCGGAGAAATTTGGGGCGTCGGGTCCGCGACCGAAGCCAAGCTGAAGGCCCAAGGGATCAATTCTGCCGCCGAGCTGCGCGACCTGCCTTTAGCTCTTGGCCGCAAGATTGGCACGGTTGTCCTGGAACGCCTAGTGGCCGAGCTGCGTGGGATACCTTGCATAGATTTTGAGGACGTGCCCCCGCAGCGTAAGGGCATGGCCGTCACCCGCTCCGCGGGCACGCCCATGACGACATTTGATGTGCTGGCGCAGGCTATCACAGCCCATGCGACACGAGCGGCAGAGAAGCTGCGTCAGCATGGCTTGGTGGCTGGCACGATGACCGTTTTCTATCACACCAACCCGCACAAGCCCGACAGGCCGCGCCATTCCTTTTCGCGCAGCATCCGCCTGCGGCCCATGTCCAACCATACGTTTGACCTTGTGGATGCCGCCGTGGCAGCAGCGCGGCGGGGCTGGAAGGGAGATCCGTCTGGAAACGGCTATGGCTACACCAAGGCCGGGATAATTCTCGATGACTTGTTAGCAGAGGCCGACCGACCCGCCATGCTTTTTGCGCCGGATCAGCCGCGCGATGCGCGTCTGACCACAGCGCTCGACGCGATCAATGATCGCTTCGGCAAAAAAACGATGGTGCTGGCGCGGGAGGGAGTTAGCCGATCATGGACGACAAAGGCCGATCATAGATCGCCACGCTACACAACGCGGATCAGCGAGCTGCCGACTCTGAAGGTCTAATAAAATGTCGCCCTAACTAATAAGCCTTCGTAAGGTGCAGGTCTCGGCGTGCGGAGATTGCCCAATGGAAGAACATCGGATGGACACATGGCAAAATCGCCTGCGGTTCTACGAAAGTGAAGGGTGGAAATGTAACAGCAAAAGGATTTTAGAACGTAAGATACTAAGCCCCGGAATTCACGAGGGACTTACCGTGCAAATTAACGCCCCTTTTATATCCCATCTGGGCATTCAACCTATAAGAAATGACGATGATCTAGTGCTATTCGAATTGGATAGCTGGCTCGCTAGAAGTAACGAATTGCGGTGGCGGATATATCAGACTGTTGATGATGAAGGAGTAAACCAAAGGCTTGTTATTGGAAAAGCTATGCGTTGCTTGTCCGGTAAGGGAACGGAATGTAGTGCCACAAACGATAAGTCCAGCTTCTACAGGTGTTGCGGACGTATTGAGGTTGGAGCAATGTCAGATGATGAAAGATTAGAATACAAAGAAGCGATTTCCGAAAGAGATTTAGATAGAATGATAACTTGGATATTGGACACATTTTCACAAATAGCTGAGAGTCCACACCATAAGGTTAAAGACGGGCCTAACTGGTTATATTCAAAACCGGAAGCAAGCGCCAGAATGCGATGGATGTTCGCTTTTGAAAATAAAGGCGAATGATCCAGCACGGATCGTTTTATATCTAGGGTTTCGCAATCGGAAACTGCATGCGGAGCGCCTATCATACCATTTCAAAAATGGCGGCGTCCCTCGTGTCATTCGGTCTAGGGCTTGTCGCCCTGGACCGCCCGCCCCGAGGGACCGCGCTCTAGGCTTGGCCGGCAAGGGCCGGCCTGCACCCCGAGCCTATGCCCCTGCCCTTCCTTTGCGCCTGGTCCTGCCCGCTTGTCTCGTTCCGAGCCTGCCCGTGCAGGGGCGCAATAGTCAGGGCAGCGGCATAGTCTCGGCCCTTCGGGTCACGATCGCTCGCGCAAGGCCGGACCTTCCCACAGRGCGGCTCGCTTCCCTTCGCTCTGTGATGGCGCGTCCAGCTCGCCACCCTGCAAGGCCCGCCGCGAAGCGCGGCAGGCTGGATAGCTCCGGCCAAAGATAGAGGATTGAGAAAGCCCGGCTGGWCGCCGGGCTTGTGTTTGATCCTGCGGACGGGCCGGGGGATCGACGCGGGCCAAGGCCCGCGCTCACCCCCATCCCGACGATCTTTCATTYCATATCCGCCAACAGACCTGATCGGCCCTGTCAAAAGACAAGCGCCGCCTGCGGCGTCGTCTCCACCGGGGGCCGTGTCCTCGCCTTCGGCTGCGGGCCGCACCACCCCCCGGCTCCGATCCTTTGACAGAATGTAGATTCACAGACGGGTTTGCAGCGGCCGTGCTGGAAGTGCAGGCTCACACCGCATCTTTCACCACACATTTTTACCTCGTTCGTCAGGCAATATTGCCGCTTTGAGCCCTTTTCTGTCATTCAGGTAAGAAATACGGTCTTTGGCATTGCTGTCAAAGCGAAGGATTCAGCCATGCCTGTCCCTATCGAGCCCATAAAGGATCGCTACCCTGCTGCTGTCACAGTCAAGTTCGGCGATAGTGCAGCGCTGAGTGCTGCCCTCGTATCCAGCATTCGGTCTGGCAAGAAGGCGGCGACCTGCGGCGCGCTAAGAGATTTTGAAGCTGGCGAGCCCCTTCCATCGGTCGGAAGGCGGGATATTGTTCTCGCATGGGACGGTTCGCCAGAACTTGTCATCGAAACTATCGAGGTCGTTCAGTGTAGCTTCGAAGAGGTGACGGAGGCGATGGCACTTGCGGAAGGAGAGAACGACGACCTTGAGGGTTGGCGCAACGATCACCGCGCTTTCTTTCAGAGAAACGGAGGGTTTTCGCCGCAGATGCAGGTCGTGTGGGAGCGGTTCGCCCTCATCGAAGATCTTGCACCGGCAAGCTGACCGGCAGCTTCGTCCGCATAGCGACCGGCGGCGCGGCGGCGGAGCTTCGACGCGAGGAGCCCTAAGCCGTCATTCAGCCGTCACAACCGGCACGCTATTTGGTCTTATTTTTGGGGGACACGATGTCCGACCTCGATAGTCTCATGATAGCGGCGCTCAGCCTTGCCGATTTTGCAGCAGAGATTTCCGCCAAGGCTTGGAGCAGTGACCTTGCTGTAGATTACAAATCGGATGGCTCGTCGCTGACCCAGGCAGACTTGCTTATCGAGACGCGGTGGCGCGAAGAGATCAAGCGGCAGTTCCCATCGCACGGCATACTGGGTGAGGAGTACGGGTCCGACACTGGAACCAGCGCCTTCACTTGGGTGCTCGACCCAATTGACGGAACACGTCAGTTCGGCACCGGACTGTTGAATTTCGCTTCGCTGATCAGCGTGTGCAGGGACGGCATGCCGGTTCTAGGGATCATCGACATGCCAGGACTACGCGCCCGCTATGCTGCAGCGGAGGGTAATGGCACCCTGTTCGCTGGCCGCCGTGTTCGCAGCAGTTCGCGACGGGATATGACGGAAGCCATAATTAGCCTGGCGAACCCAGACAGCTTTGGGAGGGAAAGCGCCTCCGGTTACGAAAACCTGCGTTCGACTGGACGTGTGCGTGTCTTCGATGGTGGCGCTCCGGCATATGGTGCGCTTGCCAGAGGGCTTATCGATATCTGCCTGAATGGTGACGATCTGGACGCCTATGACATCTGCGCGTTGTGCCCCGTGGTGCAGGAGGCCGGTGGCAAGATCACCGATTGGTACGGTCAGCCACTTTCACTGGCATCAAGTGGGGCCATCGTCGCAAGTGCGTCGCCCGAACTTCATGCCAAGGTTTTGGCTCGGCTTTCGCCGGCTATCTGACCGGCAGCTTCGTCCCGCAGAGCAGACCATCAATCGCCAACTTGGTCCGTCCGCTATGCGGGACGGAGCGGCCGTTCGGTGCTAAGGCTGTGTTTTCACCTTCATATGGAGCAAGGATGAAACTCCGGCTTTTGATCGATACATCTGTATGGCTGGATCTCACGAAGGACCCACGCCATATGCCTTTGCTCGACGCTCTTTCCGCGATGATAGAGGCCGGTGAGGTTGAATTGATCCTGCCGCAGATCATCCCAGAGGAATTTGCCCGAAACCGCGACCGAGTGATGGCATCAAGCCGTGCAAGCCTGTCGGGCCATTTCAAGCGGGTAAAGGATGCCGTCTCTCAGTTCGGACCCGAGGAGGGACGAGACGAGGTTCTTCGTCGCCTAAACGAGATAGATCACCGCATTTCAGTTGGCGGAGAGGCGGTGAACGAAGCTGTGAGCCTGATTGAGAGACTTTTTGCCACAACTGAATTGATCCTAGCCAGCGACAACATAAAGGCCCGCGCCGCCGACCGAGCCATTGCTAAGGTTGCGCCTTTCCACAGGCAGATCAATGGCATTGGAGACGCGATCATCATTGAGACGTATATCGACGCTCTCGCGCGCCGGAAGGTGGACGACGCACTTGCGTTCATCACACACAACATCCACGATTTCAGCCAGAAGGGTGCTGATACGCGTCTACCGCACCCAGACCTCGCTGCTCTATTTGGTGAGGCGCACTCGCGCTATTCTACTAATCTCGGCGCGCTCCTGAACGAGCACGCTGGCGACCTGATCGAAGAAATCACCTTCGAGCGTGAGTTCAGACAAGAGTTCCGGCCACTCTCTGAGCTGATTGAATCCGAGGATAAGCTGACAACGCAGATTTGGTACGGCCGCAAGTGGGGCATCATCGACGCTGTCGAGAGCGGCAGGGAGAAGCGGGTCCCGAGGGAGGTTTGGGAGGCCGCCACATCCGAACAGCAGCGCGGAATGATCATCGACGAAATATGGAACGGAATGATTGCCGCCATGAAATCCGCAGAAGAACGTTACCCAGAAGAACTGGGCCCGTGGACTGATTTCGAATGGGGCATGCTCAGCGGCAAGCTGTCTGCAATTCGCTGGATGCTCGGAGATGAATGGGACATGCTGGACACTTGAAAGGGTGGGCCAAGAAGCTGACGTCCGCTTCTGGCTCTTCAGGTAGCTGTCGCAGCAGCTCGGTGGCGTCAGCTCTGCGGGACAATGCTGCCAGCCAAGCTATTTTCTGAAACCTGATTAGGGGCCACTCAGAGTCTTTGATGGTCGTTTCTGACCGGATAAAAGGTTCACCACCCCGACTGCTAGGAGAAGCGACAGGGCCACCAGCGCGAGAACCCTCCAACCCGGACCTGTGACAAGCGCGCCCGAGGCGAAGGCACAAGCTGCGGAGACAAGAGCGATAACTGTGTCATTAGCTCCTTGAGCAAGCGCACGATCTTCAGGCTGCGCGGCAGCAGTTAGTAGATTCGTGGCCCCAATGAAGCCAAAATTCCAGCCAACGCCCAAAATGACGAGGGATGTGTAAAAGTGCGGAGCCGTCAAGCCGTGCGCGGCGGTAAGGGCGGCAAGCGATAAAAGAGACAGCCCTATCCCAATGATAACACGTGCGCCGAAATACTGGATCAGAACCCCTGTCAGAAGGCTTGGCGCAAACATAGCGACAACATGCCAGCGGATCACATCGGCCGCCAAGCTGCCGGAGAAGCCGCAGCCGATCATGGCAATGGTGGTGGGCGCCATGAGCAGCATCATTATGCCTTGCGATGTGGCTGCCAGTAAAACGGCCTGTACTATCGGCGGCTGCATCAGGACTGCCAGAGATTGCCGCGTAATCCGCCGTGGCGCAGGACCTTGGACCCCTGCCATGCGTACCAGCCCAAGCGGTAGAAGACCCAACAGGCCAAGAAAAGAGACGGCTGCGTATGCTCCTACCAAGGGTGCCTCTCGTGTAAGGGTCTGTGCCCAAATGAACATCTGCGGGCCAACAAAAGCCGCGATGAGGCCAGACGTCATCATCAGCGAGATCGCCATCGGTCGCCATTGGACGGGAGCAGTTTCGGCCGCTGCAAAACGGAAGAACTGAAAGGAGGCCAAGGCCGCTCCAAGGATCATGTGAGCCATGCAGAGGAGGGAAAAGCTTTCTGTCGTGATAGCAAAGGCAGCCAGCATCCCACCAAAGATGCCAATGGCCGCGCCTGTCAGAAACCCGAACCTCCGTCCGCGCCGCCCCATGAGAAGAGAGATTGGTGTTGCCGCCAGTAGCCCAGCCAGGGCCTGAAGAGACGCCGGCAGGGTCGCAAGGACGGGCGTGGGTGTGAGCATGATCCCTCCCAAGCCGCCCAGAATGATGAGCATGGGCATCATGGACGCTAGGAGCGTATTGGCTGCAAGAAGCGCCACATAACTGCCTCTGCGCTGTTGGGTAATCGGCCCCATGTTTCTCTCCTGTTGACGGAGCCAGTCTTAACTGCGAGCTGTTATGGCCCATAAGTCAAAGTGGCATCAAAAATGGACACGCCCCCTCGCCGTCGTATCATTGACGTTCTGCTATTCGACAAAGTGAATTTGCTCGACGTGGCCGGGCCAGTGCAGGCGTTCGAAGTGGCTCGCTTTAAAGGTGAAAAGATCTACCAAACCCGGTTCCTGAGCTTGACCGGATGTCCAGTGACAGCGTCCTGCGGTTTAGTTTTGGGCGCAAACGGCTCACTGGCCGATGGACCTTTGGCAAACGATCTTCTCATTCCGGGTGGGGCAGGCATTGATGCAGTTGCGGCGTGCCATGAAGTACAGGAGCACTTACGGCACCGGCAGTCGGTGCCCGGTGACTCCCGTTTGATTTCAATCTGCTCAGGAGCGTTAGCGCTTGCTAAGGCTGGCGTTCTCAAGGGGCGTTCCGCCAGCACTCATTGGTCAAGGGCTCCACAGTTGGCAGCCTATCCAGACGTGCACTGGGATCTGGACCGGCTCTTTATCATGGAGGATCGCCTCTATACTTCGGCAGGCGTGACAGCGGGACTAGACCTTGCCCTTGCAGTGATCCGTGCGGATTGCGGGGGTGCAGTAGCGCTCGATGTCGCCCGTGAGCTCGTTGTACAGCTTCGGCGCACGGGTGGGCAAAGCCAATATGCACCCTATCTCTCGGCCCAGTTCACCGAGGATGAGGGGTTGGCGCGACTGATCGAGGACGTCATCAGTGATCCGGTGCAGCCTTGGACGCGGGAAACCTTGGCTGACGCCGCAAACATGACCCCTCGAACACTCGCTCGAAGGTTCAAGGCGCACTTGGCGATGACGCCTGCCGAATTTGTGGAGCGGACGCGAGTGGAGCGAGCACGCCTACTTCTAATCGAGCACTTGCCGCTAAAGACTGTCGCAAAAAAAAGCGGATTTGGGGATCTGCAGAGGTTGCGGCGGGCTTTCCAACGCCAGCTCAAGACTGATCCAGCGAGCTATGTAGCTTTATTTGGCAATGAAATTTGAAAAAGGGAAAAGTCCTGCCTATGCCACAGATTACGACCGGCGGCTAAGGGCTCTTCGCTTCGATGCTGCCTTGGCAGTCGAGAGGCTGCTTTTTCAGAGATATGGTGATCGCGGGCACCGCGATCGCTGATCCAGAAGACAGCCGCGCCTCCGCTTCGCTCTGGCACGGCTGACGATCTTTCATTTCTTTTTCCGCCTGCCATCCGGCCGGCGATCCGAACACGGGCTCTGGTGCCGCTGCGCGTCAGCCTCCACGGAGAAATCCGGTTCCTCCCACGCGCAAGCGCGCGGGCCCCTCCCAATTTCACCGCTGCGGCCCCGTGTGTCAGATCACCGTCCGGCCGCAGGTCGGGCTGCGCCCACCCTGCTTTGCCCTTCGGATGACATGAGGTCATCCAAAGTGAAAAGCAGGGATGGCTTCGCCACTGGCGGAACAGGAAGGAGMGGGCGGAGATGTTGGGTCACCTAAAAGGCAAAGCCGTGACGCAAACGGCAATTTTGCTTGGTGTTCACACAGAACCGCCCAGGCCCGTTTGTCGGGCTTCGCCCTCCTCACTCTGTTCCGCCGAATACATGCGTATTCGTCAGACCAGACCGACGAGGCGCAGCCCATCGGCGGAAGGAGGCACCAAGCCCCCACGCCATCGCCACGAAAAGGAAACGACTATGACCATCCACAATTTTTCCCGTTTTATGCGCGGCATGAGCGCGGGCAATCGCATCACGGGCCGGGGTGAAGCCCTTAGCGATGAGCAGCTTCGCGCAGCCGTCCCGTCGATTTTTGCGACCAACGCCCACGAAAGCCGCAGCGCCCGCTTCGCGCCGGTCCCTACCATCACCGTTCTTGACGGCTTGCGCGCCGAAGGGTTTGAGCCGTTCAGCGCCGTTCAGGCACGCACCCGGATCGAAGGCAAAGCGGAATACACCAAGCACATGCTGCGCCTGCGCCACCGGTCCTTGACCAATACCGAAGGCGATGCTTTTGAGATTGTGCTGGTCAATGCCAATGACGGGACAAGTGCCTATCACATGATGCCGGGGTTTTTCCGGTTCGTTTGCGAAAACGGCTTGATGACTGGCGAGACGTTCAACGAGGTAAGAGTTCGTCATTCCGGCAATGCCATCGGGGAGGTTATCGAAGGCGCTTACAGCGTCCTAGAGGATGCCCCCGTGGTGGTGGATCAGGTTTCGCGTTGGAAATCTATTGCCCTGCGGGACATTGAGCGCGAGGCACTGGCAGAAGCCGCCCATACGCTGCGCTTTCCTACTGCCGACGAAGCCAAGCCCGCGGCCATTCAGGCTGACGCCCTTTTGCGCCCCCGCCGTTCTGCCGATCGTGCCACGGATCTTTGGACGGCTTTCAACGTGGTGCAGGAAAACACGATCAAAGGCGGACTGACCGGCCGCGTTCGTGATGCCAATGGGCGCACCGTTCGCCGGAGCACCCGTGAGGTTGCCGGGATCGACCAGAACCGTTCCTTGAACCGGGCCCTTTGGATGCTGACCGAACGGATGGCTGAAATCAAAGCCGGATGATTGCCGCAGGCAGGGCCGCAAGGCCCTGCCATCTTTCCAATGGGACAACGGTGCAATGATGGATGATCTTTTTCCCGATACGATCAACAAGAGCGAACACGGCGCAACGTAAGCGCGACGCGGCCCCCCTCCTGCCGCTTCTGATCTGACCGGGTCATTCTCTGTGCGCATGAGCGTTGGAGGTGTTGGTTTGGAACGAGACGGCAAAGTGGGCGTCCATTTGGACGGCCCAAGGGACGGCAGGGTTTCTCGGCTGGAGGTGATCGAGGGGCCGAGCGGGCGTCGGCGGCGCACGAAGGCGGAGCGGGCGCGGGTCGCTGCGGAGAGCCTGGTGCCGGGGGCCTCGGTAACGGATGTCGCGCGGCAGCACGGGACGACGCGCTGGCAGGTCTACGACTGGCGGAAGAAGTTGCGGACGGGGCAGCTTGTCGTGCCCGAGAGCGTGGCGGCCCTGCCGATGTTTGCAGAGTTGGTCGTCGAGGGTCCCGCAGCGGCGATGCCGGCAGAGACGGAGGTCGCCACCGGCGTGGAGATCGTTGTCGGCGATGTCGTGATCCGCGTCGGGGCCGACGCCGATGAGATCCTGCTGACCAGGTCCATCCGGGCGGCGCGGACGGCGACATCATGATGCTCGGTCAGGGAGGGCCAACAAAGGTCTATGTGGCGACGCGCCCGGTGGACTTCCGCAAGGGGATCGATGGCCTCGCGCTGGCGGTGCAGGAGATGTCCGGGCTCGATCCATTCTGTGGGGCGGTCTTCGTCTTCCGCTCGAAACGGGCGGACAGGATCAAGCTGCTGGTTTGGGATCAGACCGGAATGGTGCTCGTTCACAAGCGCCTTGAGGGAGGCAAGTTCGTCTGGCCGCAGATGCGGGACGGAGTGATGCGGATCTCCTCGGCGCAGCTGGCGGCTCTGTTCGAAGGGTTGGATTGGCGGCTGGTGCGGCCGGAACGGGCGCGGCGTCCGCTGGTCGCAGGGTGAGCGGGCGGACGCACGGGAATTCCCTGTTTTTGCTAGCCAGAACCGCGTTTGCGTGATTCACTCCGAGGCATGGATGCCGATGCCCTCAGCCGTGAGAACGCTCATCTGAAGGCCCGCCTGACCGAGGTCGAGGCGGCGCTCGTGGAGGTGCAGGAGGCCAATCGTCGGCTGGAGGGCATCCTGCGGGCATCGCAGCGCGAGCGCTTCGGCAAGAGTTCCGAGAAGCTGTCACCCGACCAATTCAATCTGCCGCTCGAGGATGCCGAACTGGCCCAAGGCGTCCTCGCGGCCGCGCAGGAGAAAGCAGAGGCCGCGCTTGCCCAAACGCGCGGGGAAGAACCTCGTAAGCCCGCGCGCAACCGCGGGCATCTGCCGGCGCACCTGCCCAGGGTCGAGCGCGTGATCGAGCCCGCCAGCATCCAATGCCCCTGCGGCTGCGGTGAGATGGCCCGGATCGGGGAAGATATATCCGAGCGGCTCGACGTAATCCCGGCGCAGTTCCAAGTGCTGGTGACGCGGCGCCCGAGATACGCCTGTCGCCGCTGTTCGCAGGTCGTGGTGCAGGCCCATGCCCCTGAGCATGTCGTCCCTGGCGGGCTGCCGACCGAACGGCTGATCGCGTGGATCATCGTCTCGAAGTTCGGCGACCACCTTCCGTTCTACCGCCAAGCGGGGATCTTCGAGCGGCAAGGTCTCCACCTCGACCGTGGAACACTCGGCAACTGGACGGGGCGCGCCTGCTTCCACCTGATGCCTGTCATCGACCACATGAAGGCTCATCTGCGCGGCGCCGACCGGATCTTCGTGGACGAGACCCGCGCGCCGGTGCTCGATCCGGGCCGGAAGGCCACCAAGAGCGGCTACTTCTGGGCCGTCGTGTCCGACGATCGCGGCCATGGCGGTGTCGGTCCGCCCATCGTGCTGTTCCACTACGCCCCCGGCCGAGGACGGGAGCATCCGCTAAAGTTCCTCGCCGGATACCGCGGCCGGTTCCTGCAATGTGACGCCTACCAGTCCTACAACGCGCTGACCGAGATCACGCGCGATGAGGGGCCGTGGCAGCTGGTCAACTGCTGGACCCATGTCCGCCGTCGCTTCGTGAAGCGCTTTGAAAGCGAGGGCTCGCCCATCGCCGAGGAGATGCTGCGCCAGATCGCATTGCTGTATCAGATCGAGAAGACCGTGCGCGGCCAGGCTCCCGCCGACCGTCTCGCCGTCCGGAGCGCCCAGGCCGCCCCGATCATCGCCGCGCTCAAGCCCTGGCTTGGAACTCAGCTGTCGCGCATCCCGCAGAAATCCCTTCTGGCCGAGGATATCCGCTATACCCTCGCGCATTGGCCCGGCCTGATCCGCTTCCTCGACGACGGCACCCTCGAGCTCGACACCAACCCGGTCGAAAACCAGATCCGTCCGATCGCGCTGACCCGCAAGAACGCCCTCTTCGCCGGCAACGAGGTCGGCGCCGAGAACTGGGCCATGCTCGCCTCGCTCGTCGCCACCTGCAAAATGGCCGGCGTGAACCCCGTCGACTATCTCGCCGACACCCTCCGCGCCATCCTCGACGGACACCCCAAATCCCGCATCGAAGACCTTATGCCCTGGCGGCACGCACAGCCGTCAAGCCTCACCGCATAGGGCCGCGACGTCGCGCTTACGGCGCAACGTGGTGGGCCGGAAGCTGGGAATGTCGTAACTGGAACGGCTACTTTCAGAGTCGGGAGAGTGGACGAGGCAACTGGTGTTTTCAGGTGCCATGGTTTTCCAACGATAACCTGACCTGCAGCGTTTATGTCATAGACGCCAACAGCCAGCTTCAGACGCGCGACTTGATTCCAATTGACCAAGAGAACCGTATCACAATTCAGGGGCGCAAATATTCGCGGGACTTCTGGCACCACTAAGAAAAGCCCATCCCGAGCGGAGGCAAACGCAGCTCAGGTGACCAAGCCGACCAGGGCAAAGATACCCTGGCCGGCTTGGTCTGGCGCTATCCGCGCAGGAGGCCGGTTCCGGCCAAGAACAGAAAGGCGCGGCGATGCCGCGCCTTGTGCTTTTATATAAGGGCGAGGTTCCGAACAGAGCCCGGTTGTCCAGCCCGCAAGGGAACGACCTTGGGAGTGGACGCAGCGGGCCGGAGCAGGCTGTAAGCGAGACCACAGGGATCGAGCGTCAGCCTGTGGGCAACCGGGCGGGCGGTTGCGTCTGGTTTCAGCTTTTCGATTTCCATCCGAACTTGTCTCTCGCCGTCAGTATCAGGCAAAATCCACGGATGAAGATCACGCACACCGAATCCACTTTCACAATGTCTGGAACCCATTGGGCGGGCACCTATCCTATTGAAGAACTGACGGTTCAACTGGCTTTCTACAGAAGGATGCGAACTGACTTCCCTAAATCTGGCACGGCTTACAACGCGTCCATAGAAGGACTTGAGGCTTTGGCACTTAAGCTGGGTGTCCAGATCCCCATGGAGGCAAACCCATAGCTAACCGAGATCATGTCGCATCCCGTCCTATGGCCGGGACCGCGCTCTAGGCTTGGCCGGCAAGAGCCGGCCTGCACCCCGAGCCTATGCCCCTGCCCTTCCTTTGCGCCTGGTCCTGCCCACTTGTCTCGTTCCGAGCCTGCCCGTGCAGGGGCGCAATAGTCAGGGCAGCGGCATAGTCTCGGCCCTTCGGGTCACGATCGCTCGCGCAAGGCCG
>NZ_JYGY01000010.1:0-17075 GCF_000967825.1 Paracoccus sp. 228
CATACAACTTGGTGTTCATGCCACCCTTCGTTCGCCCAATCAGCCTGCCACGCCCCCCTTTTTCAACCGCAGGCTTGAAGCTGTACGGTGCGTCTTGAGATAGGTAGCGTCGATCATCACTGTCTTCCGGTCGGCGGCTTCGGAAGCAAGTCCCTCCATCATCCGGACGAAAACACCCATGTCGCTCCGGCGCTTCCATCGGTTGTAGACGGTCTTCGGTGGACCATATTCCGGCGGCGCATCGGACCAACGCAAGCCATCAGGATTGATGAAGATTATCCCGCTCAACACCCGCTGATCATTGACCCTCGGCTTGCCATGGCTCTTTGGAAAGAATGGCCGTAGCCGCGCCATCTGCTCGTCGCTCAGCCAAAAAAGATTGCTCATCATGCACCCATCAGTTGGGGGCGTGAAACACGCCGGCAAGGTGGTCGCAACCCGATTAATGGGTCCTGACCCTAAAGATAATTTATTTTTTTTCAGGAAAATTAAATAGCCATCCTATAAAGGACCATTTTTCCACTCCCACCGCTAAAATCCATCCGCCAGCTAAACTGAAAACAACGGATACTAACGCTGTAAAAGCATAGCTTGTGATCCCCATATGCTTAGCAAGCTTTGCAATAATAATAATAAAGATGGCATGGCTGACGTAGAATATGATGGATCTCTGTCCAATCCAGATTAACGGCCTAGATATGCCCGTTGCCTCGAGTTTCTGTGCAATAGCAGAAAAGAACAGAAATCCTGTGAACGATATTCCAAACCAATATGGCCCAAAGTCCAAGTCATCGCGAGCTGTTAAAAACGCCGATGTCAATACGAATGGCGTTAGCAACCAGATCCAGGGGGATCTAAGAACCTTTCCCATCTGTACCGTATAGTGAGATACGGCACTTCCAAGAAAAAATAGCGCCATTAGGAAGAATAACCGTTCAGAGTATTTTCCACCATCAGGTGAGATAAAAGCAAGGATGAAAGCGCCTCCTGCAACAACGAGAGGATCAATTGAATTGAGGGGCTTGGCAACAAGGTAGTAGATAAAAATGAAGGCTAAAAACCAAAGGTGACTGCCGCCCATATAAAGCTGGCGCAACTCGTACAAGCTTGAAAAATCGACACCTATTAATACTGCGTATATCGTTGACCATACTAGAAACGGCCATAAAATCCCGCAGAACTTTCCAGAAAAGTATTCTGACGTAGATTTAGCCAGAGACTTTGGCAAAAGCATCCCGGACATAAAAATCAGGATCGGCATCCGAAATAGTGTGAGGGTTTCGTTGAGGTTCTTCCAAAGCTTAGTGGCTTCAAAATCATATCGTTCGATGAACGTTACTGAATGGAAAGTAATGACAGCCAAAATAGCCGCGCCTCGCAAGATGTCCATCCACAACATGCGCAGATTTTTGGAATGCTGATTCATGCGGTAAAGCTAACCACAAATAAATTGATTTATTAGGGTGGTTGTGGTCTGAGTGCGCTTCTCAGCGAGTTTACGCTGAAGATACCGTTGAGGTTGAAATATTATATTCTTTACACCTCCCTTCCAGCTAGCCTCCGGTCTTGATCTTAGCGCGGGACATGAAGAGCAACGAGGTCCACTGTCCGGCTCCAGGCCGTTCGCGATCAGCAGGATCTGCCTCTTGCACAGTAGGGAGGATCCTATGGCTGAACTGACAGACGCCGAGATCGATGCTGCCCTGGAACGGGGCCAGTTGGCGGAGCAGAGAACCTCGCGCGGAAACGGTGCGCTATGACCGGCGCAACAGCCGGATGACCGTAAACCTGACCAATGGTTGCACCTTCGCGTTCCCGCCATGTCTGGCGCAGGGGCTGAAGGCCGCCAGTGATGACGAGCTGAACACTGTCGAGATCCTAGGCTCCAGATCCATTGATTTCAGGCTGTTGGCGTGATTCAGGCTCCACAGGAGACCTGATCGATAAGCAACCTTTTCTGGCTAACCGAGGCGCAGATGGAGCGGTTGAAGCCTTCTTTCCTAAGAGCCATGGCAAGCCGCGTGTTGATGATCGTCGCGTCTTCAGCATAATTTTCATCAATCGCAATGGGGTGCGCTAGCGTGACGCACCGAATGAGTATGGCCCCGCCAAGACCCTCTACGACCGGTGGAAGCGCTAGAGCGACAACGGTGTCTTCGCCCGGATTATAGTAGGCTTGGCCGCCGAAAGTGCCGAGCACAGGACCATCATGAACGATGCGACCTATCTTAAGGCACACCGCATGTCATCAAGCCTTATGGTCAAAAAAGGGGGCGCGGGCGCCAGATCGGGCGAACCAGAGGTGGCATGAACACCAAGGTGCACGCTGTGGCGGATGCGAGGGCGGCCGATCGGGTTCTTAATGTAAGCGGGTGAAGTGAGTGATCATACCGGCGCGGCGGCTCTGCTAGCCAGCCTGCCGAAGGCAGGCTGGCTTCTAGAAGATTAGGGCTATGATGCCGATTTTTTCAGCGAAGCTCGGAGAAACAAGGGGATAAAGGTCTGCATTCCGGGCCTTAAGTCCCGCGAGAAGGCCGTTAAATACGACAAGTGGCGTTACAGACGGCGCAACCGCATCAAAATTTTGTTCGGGCGCCTTAAGGACTATCGGCGCGTCGCGACGCGATACGATCAGTGCCCGGAAACGTTCCTCTCCGCGATCATGCTCACCGCAACCGTCTTGTTCTGACTGTAAAACTCAATAACTCAGGGCCTAGGGGATAACAAAGGTAAGGAGGTCAAAGATGTGCTTCATACACGGTTTCTAGCGGTTGTAACCTCGCTCCCGCACGCTATTGTGCCGGCCACATCATCAGGAGGCCTGCCATGTCCGGGAAAACAATCGCCGTCGCGGGCATCGGCTATGTCGGCCTGTCCAATGCCGTCCTGCTGGCCGCGCGCAATACCGTCCGCGCGCTGGACGTGGACGCGGGGCGTGTGGCCATGCTGAACGACCGGCGCTGTCCGATCATCGACGCGGACATCGCCCACCACCTGGCCACTCAGAACCTGGACCTGACCGCGACGACCGACCCGGCGGCGGCCTATGCGGGGGCTGACTTCGTGATCGTGGCGACGCCCACCGATTATGATCCGGTCACCAACTACTTCAACACCTCCAGCGTCGAGGACGTGATCCGGGATGTCACGCGGCTGGCGCCGCAGGCGGTGATCGTGGTCAAGTCGACGGTCCCGGTGGGCTTTACCCGCGACGTTCGCGCCCGGCTTGGCACGGAGCAGGTGATCTTCAGTCCGGAATTCCTGCGCGAGGGGCGCGCGCTGCACGACAACCTGCACCCCTCCCGCATCGTGGTGGGCGAGGACAGCGCCCGCGGCCGGGCCTTTGCCGACCTGCTGGCCGAGGCGGCGCTGAACGACGACGTGCCGGTCCTGCTGACCGGCTCGACCGAGGCAGAGGCGATCAAGCTGTTCGCGAACACCTATCTTGCCCTGCGCGTGGCCTATTTCAACGAGCTGGACAGCTATGCCCTGTCGCTTGGCTTGGACAGCCGCCAGATCATCCAGGGTGTCGGGCTGGATCCGCGCATCGGCGCCCATTACAACAACCCGTCCTTCGGCTATGGCGGCTACTGCCTGCCCAAGGACAGCAAGCAGCTGTTGGCGAACTACAACGACGTGCCCCAGAACCTGATCGCCGCGGTGGTCGAGGCGAACCGGACCCGCAAGGACGTGATCGCCGACGCCATCCTGGCGCGCAGGCCGCAGGTCGTGGGCATCCATCGCCTGGTGATGAAGGCCGGGTCCGACAATTTCCGCCAATCCGCCGTCCAGGGCGTCATGAAGCGGCTGAAGGCAAAGGGGGTGGAGGTCGTGGTGTTTGAACCCGCCCTTCCCGACGCGCGGTTCTTCGGGTCAGAGGTAATCCGCGACCTGGCCGCGTTCAAGGCGCGCGCTGACCTGATCGTGGCGAACCGCCTGACCCCGGACCTGCAGGACGTGGCCGACCGCGTGTTCACACGCGATCTGTTCGGCGGGGACTAGTGCTCTAGCCTCGTACCTAAGGCCACTAGGTTCAGGACCCCTTGATCTGCTTAGGAGTGCTCTGCCGCTCTGCCGCGTGGTTCAAGAACCCGGAGTGGCAGGGTGATGATGAGCAACCTTTTCTAGCTTACGGACGAGCAGATGGAGCGACTGCGGCCCTTCTTTCCCAAGGATGGGTCCGCTGGAGCCGGATAAGGGTCTTCGCCTAGATCATGGAGGGGTTGGCCTCCGGCGGGGGGTGAAGATAAGCTCGTAATAATAAACGCGACCTATCTGAAGGCGCATCGCACGGCCTCTATCTTGCGAGTCAAAAGGGGGCCAACGAGAAGTGTAGGCGCCTAATTGGGCGGACGAAGGGTGGGCTGAACACTAAGCTGTACGCAGTGTTGGACGAGCTGGCCCATCCTGTCCGCCCCTCATGACCCCGGGCTAAATCAGTGACTACATGGATGCGGCGGCCCTGCTAGGAAGCCTGCCGGATGCCGAGTGGCTAATTCGCCTTATGGTTTAGCACCTCACGTGTCATTGTAAATTGATCATGAAAGTTGTCCTATTAGGCTGTTTTCCCGTGCGATGTAATTGTCTATCCAGAGCCTACTTTTCTCGGGTGTCCCAAGCGCTTTCTGCATGTCTTATCCCAAGACCCTTTGTAACAATCATCCTGCCGGAGACCCTTTTTGCGAGTAACATATCTTGCCCATGATCTTGACGACCCCTCGATCTGGCGACGGGTCAGGATGCTGCGCCAGGGCGGGGCACAGGTTCGGGTCGCGGGGTTCCGGCGGGGGCAGGGGGCGTTGCCCGAACCTACGACGGTACTGGGACGGACGTCGAACGGCCGCATGATCCAGCGCGTCCGCGCGATCGCCGAGGCATGGCCCCGCATCGCGCGCCTTGTCCCGCCGCAGGACGGCGGCCCCGAGGTCATCCTGGCCCGCAATCTGGAAATGCTGGCCCTGGGCGCGCGGCTGGCACGCGCCCTGGGCGCGCGGCTGGTCTATGAGCTGCTGGACATCCATGGCATGATGCTGGGGCAGGGCATGCCCGCCCGTATCCTGCGCCGGGTCGAGGCCGGGCTGATGGCACGCACCAGCTTGGTCGTCCTGTCCTCGCCCGCGTTCCAGACGCGCTATCTGCGCCATTTCAAGCAGCCGGACGTCCCAGTCCTGCTGGTCGAGAACAAGCCCTTCGCCCGGCCCGTTCCGTCGTCGCCGCAGGCCGTTCCCGCACCCGGCGGGGCGGAGCAGGGGGGCCCACTGATCGTCGGCTGGTTCGGGATGCTGCGCTGTCGCTGGTCCCTCCAAGTGCTGGATCAGGTCACCCGTGCGCAGCCCGGACGGTTCCGGGTCATCCTGCGCGGGCGTCCGGCCCTCGACGTCATGGAGGATTTCCACGCGGTCGTGGATGCCAATCCCGACCTGTCCTTCATGGGCGCCTATGACTGGCCCAACGATCTGCCCAAGATCTATGCGCAGCTGGACGTGGCTTGGCTGATCGACCGGTATCAGGCGGGGCAGAACTCTGATTGGTTGCTTCCCAACCGCCTGTACGAAGGATGCCTGAACGGCGCCGTTCCCGTGGTTCTGGATGGGACCGAGGTTGCACGCCGTGTCGCGGCCTGGGGATGCGGCGTCACCGTCGCGGCGCCCGATGCCGCGGCAGTCGCTGCGGCCCTGTCCGCCATCGATCCCGCGGGTCTGGCCGCGCGCCGTGCCGCGGTCGCGGCCCTTCCCCGCGCCGCGCTGGAGATGGACGAGGTCGAATGCCGTCACCTGACGGCCGCCATCTGCGGTGCAGGGGACGCGGCCTCGGTCGCATCCGCCGCCGCTGCCTGAGGTCCCGATGTCAGAACCCCATATGCTGATCGTCATTCCGGCCCTAAACGAGGCGCGCCACATCGATGGCGTCCTGACCTTTGCCGCGGCCTTTGCCGCGCGGGTGAACGGGCTGGTCGTGGTCGCCGATGGCGGATCGCATGATGCGACCTGCGACATCGTCCGCCGCCGAGCCGCCGCCGATCCCCTGATCCGGTTGATCGACAATCCCGGCCGGCTGCAATCGGCGGGGGTGAATCTGGCCGTGGACCGGTTCGGGGACGGGGCCGAATGGCTGCTGCGGCTGGATGCGCACAGCGATTATCCCGCCGATTACGGCGACGTTCTGCTGGCTGAGGCGCAGCGGACCGGTGCCGACAGCGTCGTCGTCACCATGCATGCCGAGGGCCAGGGGTTTCTGCAGCAGGTCATCGCCGAGGCGCAGAATTCGCGCTTGGGCAATGGCGGGTCGGCACACCGGCTGGCGGGCGGTGGAGCCTGGGTGGATCACGGGCATCACGCCCTGATGCGGATCGACGCCTTTCGGGCGGTGGGCGGCTATGACGCGCGCTTCAGCCACAACGAGGATGCCGAGTTGGACCACCGGCTGACAGCCGCGGGCCATCGTATCTGGCTGACCGGGCGGACCCGGCTGACCTATTTCCCGCGGGCGCGCCTTGGCCCCCTGATCCGGCAATATTTCAATTTCGGGCGCGGGCGGTCCCGCAACCTGCAAAAGAACGGGACCCGCCCCGCGGCCCGCCAGGCTGTCGTGGCCATGCTGGCCCCGGCGGCGGCACTGGTCGTGCTGGTGCCGTTCGGCGCGGTCTTTGCCCTGCCGTTGCTGCTGTGGCTGGTGGCCTGTCTGGCCGGCGGCGTCATGATCGCTCTGCAGAGCGGGCGGCCCCGCGGGCTGGTTGCGGGATTGGTGGCGGGGACCATGCACATGGCCTGGTCTGCCGGGTTCTGGCGGGAATGGCTGTCCCGCAAACCCGCTGCGGAACGGACCCCTGCATGAGTGCGCCTTTGTTTCACGACAGGGTGCTGATCGGCATCTGCACCTTCCGGCGCCCGGAACTGGCCGCCACGCTGGCATCGCTTGCCGCGCTGACGCCCTGCGGGTTGCCGGTGTCCGTGGCCATCGCCGACAACGACGCGCAGCCCTCGGCCCGCGACCTGGTCGAAGGGATCACCGTCGACCACCCCCTCGAGGTCAGCTATCTGCATGCGCCCCAGGCCAACATCTCGATCGCGCGGAACGCGCTGCTGGATCACGCCCGCGCCACAGGCGCGCGGCTGCTGGTCTATCTGGACGATGACGAGACGGTCGAACCCGACTGGCTGATGCATCTTGTGGCGGCGTGGCGCGATGCGGATGCAGGCGCCGTCCTGGGGCCGGTGCGTGCCCATTACCTTCCCGACGCGCCGGGCTGGATGGACCGCGCGCGGGCGCATGACACGCTGCCAGTCTATGACCCGGATGGCTCGATCACCAGCGGCTATACCTGCAACGTGCTTGTCGACCTGGCCGACCCGGCGGCGCGACAACTGTCGTTCGACCCGGTCCGGGGCCGTTCAGGCGGCGAGGACAGTGCCTTTTTTGCCGGTTTTCTGGCCGCTGGTGGGAAAATCGCCTTTGCGCCCCTGGCTGTCGTGCACGAAACTGTGCCATCGGACCGCGCGCGTCTTGCCTGGTTGCTGCGGCGCCGCTATCGGATGGGTCAGACGCATGCCAGCCTGATCGTCCAGGGACGCCCGCGCGCCAGGCGCATCCGCGCGGCCGGGATGGCGGTGGCCAAGGCCCTGGCCTGCGGCGGACTGGCCGTAGTCGGGGCGGCACGTCCGGCCTGGCGCAACCGCCAGCTGATGCGTGCGGCGCTTCATGTCGGGGCAGCCGCCCATCTTGGCGGCGCACGGCAGATCGAAATTTATGGAACGGCGCCGGATCGGTCGGATACCGAACCCCGCTCGGGACCCAAGGAAAGCTGATGGGACGCGAACTTAAGCCCTATGACGGGAACATGGCCTATATCGAGGCACCGGCCGCGCCGGCTCAGACCATCGATCTGCGGCGGTTGATGGTGGCATTGCGCCGGCAGCGCACGACCATCGTGCTGCCCGCCGTGCTGGTGGGGATGCTGGGCCTGACCTATTCCATCGCCAAGCCCGAAACCTACACCACCTATTCCAGCCTGCTTCTGGACAGCAACGTCAACCGGTCCGTCCAGCAGGCGGGCGGCATCGCCAGCGCCGCCCTTCCGGTCGAGCGGATTGAGAACGCGCGCGTCGTCTTGGAATCGAACAAGCTGGCCGACGACGTGCTGAACCTGACCGGGCTGCAGGAGAACCCATCGTTCATGGACCCGCCGCGGTCGGCCTTCACCTCGGCCATCGGGGGCTTCCTGTCGACGGTGTTCTGGCCGGTGACCTGGATCCGCGACCAGCTGGTCGCGCTGACCACCCCCGCCGACGTCATCAATCCGGACGACCTGATGGCGTCCGACGCGACGATGGCGCAGGTCGACCCAGCGCGTCGCCTGGCCGCCGCGCGGCTGCGGGGCGAGATCCGGGTGGACCGGATCGGCCAGAGCTCTGCCGTGGCGGTTAGCTATTCCTCGCACGACCCCGAGATCGCGGCGCAGGTCGCCAATGCCTATGCCGATCTCTATGTCCAGGACATCCTGGCCTCGAATGCCGATTCCATCGGCCAGACCAATGCCTGGATGCGCACCCGCCTGGAGGAGCTGCAGGCGCAGGCGCAGGCTGCCGCCGGCGCGGCCGAACGTTTTGCCGCCGAGAACAGCCTGGTCGAGTTCTCCTCGGGCGGGCTTCTGACCGAACAGGCGCTGAACGAACTGAACTCCAGCCTGACTGAGGTCCTGACCGAGGCGGCGCGGGCGCGGGCGGTTCTGGACACCTATGACCGCGCCGTCGCCGGCGGGGTCGAGGGGCTGACCAACAGCAACAGCTCGCTGGCCATCGGCGGCGAGGTGTCGGACGAACTGCGGGCGCGGCTGGATTCCTACAACGATGTCCAAGCTCGGCTGCAGCGCCTGCTGGCCTCGTCGGGACCGGAGCATCCGCAGGTCCCCGGCCTGCAGCAGACCCTGATCAGCACTGCCGAACGCCTGTTCATCGAACTGCAGGCTCAACGCGCCGAGGCCCAGAGCACACTGGACGTCGCCAATGCCCGCGTCGAGGCCCTGCAGGAAAGCGTTCAGCAGGCCTCGGCCCGCAACAGCGACCAGGCCGCCAATTTCGTCCGGCTGCGGGCTTTGCAAGAAGAGGCTGCCACCCTGTCCGCGATCTATCAGCAGACCCTGACCCGGTCGCAGGAGATCGAGCAACAGCAGTCCTTCCCGGTGTCGAACGTGCGGATCCTGTCCTATGCCCAGGTGCCGACCACGCCCTCGGGCCCGGCGGTGCTGCGTACGGCGCTGGCCGCGACGCTGCTGGGGATGTTCCTGGGCATGACCATCGCCGCGCTGCGCGAATGGCGCGAACGCTCGCTGCGCACGTCCACCGACCTGACCGAATATTCGAGCCTACGGTTTCTGGGCCATCTGCCGGTGCTGCCCGCTGTCCGTCGTCCCCGTGCGGTGGGCGCGACACCCGCGGCCACCCGGACACCGCCGATCACGGCCAGCGGGCAGACACTGCCCGTCCTGTCCAGGCTGCGGCCGCCGGTCATCCAGGTTCCGGTTCCAGTGCTGCACTATCCCGACTCCGTCTATGCCGAAACGCTGCGCCATGTCCGCCTTGCGGGCGAGGCGACGGGCCGGGCGCTGCCCGTCACGGGCGTCACGTCGTTCCATCCCTTTGACGGACGGTCCTCGGTTGCCTTCAACCTGGCGGGCCAGCTGGGCATCGGCATGCATTCTGTCCTGCTGATCGACGCCGACAGTCGCGGCCGCACGCTCAGCCGAATGCTGGGCCTAGACCGCAAGCCAGGCCTGACCGACGCGGTCAGCGGCGGCGGGAACTGGCAGGACATGCTGGTGGGCATCGCCAACACCAACCTGGTCGTGCTGCCCTGCGGGCTGGACCAGGGCGGGCCTTCGGACGACCTGCTGACCGGCCAGATGCTGGGCCAGATCGCGGCCGAGGCGCGCGACGGCGATTTCAGCCGCGTCATCGTCGACGTCCCGCCGCTGTACCCTGTGGCCCAGGGCCGGGCGATCCTGCACGAACTGGCGCAGTTCGTCATCGTGGCCGAATGGGGCCGCACCTCGCGTGCCATGGCCGAGACCGCCCTGGCCGAGGATTCCCTACTGGAATCGCGGTGCCTGGGCGTCGTCTACGACCGCGTGAACCTGCGCAAGCTCAAGTCGTTCCTGCTGCCTGGAGAGATGGAAAACTATCTGGCCGGCCCCAAATCCTACATGTCGCTCAAGCGTCGCATGACGGGTCGGTAAGGTTTTCTTAACCTTTGTCGCTCACCTTGATGTCTCCCGTGCTATAGCGGGGGCAATCTGATGAGAGATGCGGCATGTTTGTCATCTGTTACCTGCTGGCTGCCTTGACGACGACCGCGGTGGCCCTGATCGGGGGCTCGGCGGCGGGATATTCGGCTTGGGAAAGCATGGGCATGGCGTTGCTGGCTGTGGTTTTTCTGCAGATGGTGATTCTGGGCTATGTGATTCTGGCCACTATCCGCAACACCCGCGGATCGCGTGCTACCCGGCCAAAAACCGCGCGCAATCAGCTGTCCATCCAGCCCAAGTGAGGCTTGCCTGCCCTCTCTGTGCCGAAAGCCGATCGAAAAGGACGTCACGATCTCTGCGACAAAACTTTGGAAGGCGTGCCACGGTGACAGCCGCCGGACCTAGCCGTTGACCTCGATGATCCCCTTGTCGGCCAGACCTGCGGAACGATCGGGGCGGTCGTCCATCTGGATGCTGCTCCGATGGCGGGGCATGGCATGGGGCTGGTCCGTCTGCAGATAGGCCAGCAGGTGCTCTCTGATCTCGCAACGCAGATCGAAGGCACGTCCGGCGTTGCGGGCACTGGCCAGGATGCGCACCTCGGTCACGGTCTCACGGAAATCGGTAACCTGCAGGGCAAACACGTCGCGGTCCCACAGGGGTGACGCTCGAACGATACGTTCCGCCTCAAGGCGCAGGTCGGGAATGCTGACCGCGTAATCGACATAAAGCATCACTACTCCGATCAGCGTCGCATCCGCCCGTGTCCAGTTTTGGAAGGGCTGGTCCATGAAATAGCTCAGCGGCACGATCAGGCGGCGCTTGTCCCAGATGCGGATCACCACATAGGTGCCGCCGATCTCCTCGACATTGCCCCATTCGCCCTCGACGATGACTGCGTCGTCGATACGGATGGGCTGGGTGATGGCCAACTGGATGCCCGCGAACAGGTTGCGCAGCACGGGCTGCAGGGCCAGGCCCACGACCAACCCCGCTGCACCCGCCGAGGCCAGCAGGCTGACGCCGTATTGCCGCACGCTGTCAAATGACATCAATGCCGCACTGATGCCGACGGCAACGATCAGCAGGCTGCCCACCTGCTGTAGGATGCGGGACTGGGTGACATGCTTGCGAGCCAGCAGATTGTCTTCGACATCGATGCGGAAACGGCGCAGATGCAGCGCGACCCAGATCTGCAGCGCGGTGCGGGCCACAAGGGTCATGCAGGCGATGAAGCATAACAGCAGCACATGGCGTAGGGTGGCGATTTCCTCGACCGTCAGGGGCGCGATACGGGTGGCAATGGACAAGGCGACAATGATCAGCGCCAGCTGGACCGGCCCGCGGGACCGGGCCAGCAGCGGACGCCAGAAATCACTGCGCTGCGCGATCAGGCGCAGCAGAAGACGGTTGATCAGCATCCAGCCCAGCCATGACAGCGCAACGGCGGCGACAAAGATCAAAGCAGTATCGGTCCAGCGAGTCATGCAGTCCTCGGAAGGGTTAACCGGTCAACACCAACTTCCGACATGCCGCTTCGTTCATGTGCGTGGGTCTCTAGGTGTGCTTACCTGCCTGCCTGATATCGAGCGCGGCAATCCTGCTTTCCGATCAAGCAGGATGAGTTTTCCAAATGTTCTTATTAAGCATCGAACCGGCAGTACAGGAAGAATCGTACTGTCAGAGCGCTTGACCGGCCGCATCTTCAGGTATTTCCTAGGTTCCAGACTTATTGAGTTTCACAGCCAGAACAAGGCAGTCGCGACCAATGGTGATGGCGGGGAGATATGTCTCTGGACATCTGTCGTAACGCGTGGCCACCCGTCTCTAGTCCTTCAGGCGACCGAGTATGATCTCGATGCGGCTTCGCCGCTTGTAGCGCCGCTTGTCATACTTGACCGGCCTCTTGCGTTGCTTCCGACTGGGGATGCAAGCGCTTATCCCCTTGTCCTGCAACGCCTCTCTCAGCCAGTCAGCGTCATAACCACGATCGCCGAGCAGCCATTTGACCTTCGGCAGGCTGCTGAGAAGCGCCCGCGCTCCAATATAATCGCCTACCTGCCCGGCAGTGATAAGTAGTTCAAGCGGTCGTCCCTGGCCGTCGCAGCTGGCATGCAGCTTGGTGTTCATACCGCCTTTGGTGCGGCCGATCAGGCGGCCACGCCCCCCTTTTTGACGGCCATACTGATCGCTGTTCGATGTGCCTTCAGGTATGTCGCGTCGATTATTACGGTCGTCTCCTCACCGTGTTCCGCAGCGAGACCGGCCATCATCCGGGCAAAGATGCCCTTCTCGCTCCAGCGCCTCCAACGGCTATACAGCGTCTTGTGAGGTCCAGAGGCAGTGGGTGCATTACGCCAGCGCAAGCCATTGCGGATAATGAAGATAATCCCTCTGAGAACGCGCATGTCACCAACGCGTGGCTTGCCGTGGGCCTTCGGAAAATAGGGAGCGAGACGTGTCATCTGCGCGTCGGTCAGCCAGAAAAGGTCGCTCATGTCATCGCTCCGCTTCCGAAGCCGTGAATCACGCACCGCAACGGAAATCAATGCATCCTGACCCTAGGTCTCCTTGTGGCGGCCTGAATCACACCAAAGGAACGAAATCAATGGGTCTGGAGCCTAAATAAAGTTATCTTGGAAGGACTCGACCCTTCGAATAATATATGGATACTTTTCTTAAACTGCACCTTCAAATAATATAGTAAACCGGCAATGAGCATTTTCGCCTATAAATCATATTATAAATTATGGTAAAAGGTAAACTTAATCCTACCGATTACTACCGTTCACCTAAAAATCCCGTCAATAGCATTTTGAAAATATAATATATATGGTTGAGGATGAATCAAAGAAACGTTATTATTACTACGACTGGCACGTCTTTTGGTAATGCCAGCCCTATATATATTACCTATGTGGATATATCCTTACTAATTATGAGATTTTCCTCCTTGAACAAGATGCTGCCAATACCCCAGACTTCAGCCTTCATTAGCGCCCGCCTTTGGAGGGGTGTTATGCGCCGAAACGAAGGAGGGAGTGGGGATCAGCCCGGGGTTGCGGGGTGAGATGAGAGGGAGCGGGGATCATCCGGGGGTGGTGGGGCGAGAGTCAAAGATCTCCCGTTCCTACAGGTACATCCGCTCTCGCGGCTTGCTGCCTTATCGGTTCGAAATCATTCCCAGACAGCAACTGACCCTCTTCTTCTGGCGGTTTCTCACGTTGGGAAGGCACAGATATCGGCTAACGCTGCGGGAAAAAGTAACCAAAGGTCAGGTTACTTAACTGTACCGTCTCTTATAAAAACTATTGTAACAGATTGATGGCATTTAAAATTAATCACTAAAGGGCGGACAAAGTGATAAGTTACGATATATCAAATTCAAAATTCTTGTCTTTAGCAATTTTTTTAGTAGTATTATCATTCATAATTTCATGGTTTTATTACATTATAAGGTTTTATTTCGGATTTGAGTATGCACTGGGTATATACCCGGTGATTGACATGTTTGACCTTGATGAAGAAAACACCATCCCTGCATGGCTAGGATCCAGCCTTCTATTAATAGCGGGGACGTTGTCATTTTTCTTATATAAGCAAGATGCTGTTGAAAATAAAAAGTGCTGGCTCGGTATTTCTATTCTATTGGTGTTCCTGTCAATGGATGAAGCTTCCATGGTTCATGAGAGGATGGAAATTCTCGCTGTCTCTATTGTTGCTATTATATTCTTTATTTCAGGAGGCTTTAGCTATTTAAAGTTTCTCTTTAGACTGAATAGGAACGTAATGCATTGTATAATATTTGCAGCAATATTTTTTGTTCTAGGAAGCGTGTTCGTTGACTCACTAAACTCCCCTTATATTCAAAAATATGGTCGTGATAACATCGCTTATCGATGCCTGGCAACAATTGAAGAGGGATTTGAATTTACAGGAATATTTTTATTTTTGCAGGGACTGATAAAGCAACTAGGGATTATCAGAAGGCATGGATAGCAGGTGATTTTTGGCATAAATTTATACCTTATTATTAGCTAATTCAATAACGCAGACGCGGCGGGAAAGCGAAGGTACCAACTGCGTCTAGTGCACGGGCCGAAAGTAGCCAGCAAAAGTAAATTGAAAGACATATAATCCCTGCGATAAGTAAGATGACCAGCCACGACAGGTCAGAACTTGGCGGCACTGCCTGTTCTCAGTCGGCAAAGAACTGATCGTCTAGGATGAGAGGACTGCTGGTCAAAGCATTGTCGATCACGGCGCGCAGCGTCTCAAGGTCCCAGCAATGCTGGCATAGAGAAGTAGTACCCGAATTCTTGTGTGCATCTTAGCCCCCTTTGAGCTATAGCCCCGCCAGCCATGACATAAGGAACTAGAATGTCGGCTTTGACAGGTTCGGCGCAACAGCACATTAATTATGCTACCTTTGATGGTCTTAGAGGTGTCGCAGCCGTTATGGTTGTCATCTTCCATCTTGCTTATCGGGCAGAGTGGGCACAGGTGATCACGCACGGTTACTTGGCAGTTGACCTGTTCTTTGGTCTCAGCGGCTTTGTCATTGCCCAAGCCTACAGTCCCCACTTGCAGGCGGGCATGAGCCTTGTGCAATTTACGATCCTGAGGCTGGTCCGGCTCTACCCGCTCTACTTTCTAGGGCAGCTTCTCGGTCTCTGCATCTTGGCTCTATTCGGTCACGATGCGATGTTACTGATCAAGGCCTTCATCTTGGGTAGCATAATGATCCCTTGGCCTATCTACATCGAAAACATCCCACCTATCTTTCCGCTGAACGGGCCGTCCTGGTCATTGTTCTTTGAAATGGCAATCAACATTGCGTTTGCTTTGACGGTTGCTATGCTATCGTCGCGGGTGCTCCTGTCCCTCCTCGCAGTCAGTGCCTTGGCCTTGGTTGCCGCTGCCATGCACTTTGGCTCGCTGCATCTCGGATGGAATGCTTATAATCTTGTGGGCGCGGTGCCGAGAGTTGGCTTTTCATTCATAGCTGGCATCCTACTGTTTCGGTTCGCTCCCCGCATCAGGACTGGCAATATGGTGCCCCTCCTTGTGCTAGTGGCTCTCCTCCCTCTGCTGATCATCGGCCCCAAGCGGTGGTGGCTCGACCTTGCGATCATCATGCTGGTGTTCCCGCCGATGTTGTATCTAGCCGCCTCCTGGCAGCCCACAGGCGCTGTCAAAACGATCTGCCATGAGCTCGGACGAATTTCTTACCCGCTCTATATTATCCATACACCTGCCCTCTACCTTGGCGAGAAGATCATTAGTGATAGCGGCATACCTGAAGCTTGGAAGGTGATTGCTTGGGCAACTCTTGTGGTGCTCATCGTCGTAACCTCGGCAATCCTGCCAAATCTTTACGATAAACCTGTTCGGAGTGCTATAGAGCGCGCGATAAAGCCTTATGGTTCTAATGCTCAAAGCACTGCTCTGAAGCGGCTATGACAGCAGGCACGTCTCACTGAATAACCGCTTCATCCTGCCACAGGCTTTGACACTCCTCCGGCCCTTGATCTTTAGCGGATTTAGGGAGGGCCGGGGATCGCGCCGCCGCAGGCGGCTTCTCTTCTCGCCGTCGGCGCAACGCCTGCCCCTCACGTTTAGCTTGCACATGGTGCCGGAACGTTCGGGGTTGATCCAATGGGGGACACCGGCTGCAGGTGCCGTCTCACCAGCAAATCCTACCACTGCCACCAGCGCTCTGGTCGAGGTCCAAGCCCTCCTAAGAGGCAGCGATCTGGTGCTCCCTGAGGATAACCCTTTCCTCTTCTTGCCTGATCATCCCCATTCCCGCGCAGCTCCCGCCGAGGCGTTCCAAGCCGGAACCGGCGGTAGACACTGGACCACTTCCCGAATTCTTCTGGGAGGTTACGCAAAAGAGAGCCGGTCCGCGCGATCCAGAAAATCCTATTCAGAACAAGGCGGTGATTAGTGGGCTTGCGCTCGTTCGGGGCGCACGGCCAAAATGAAGCGTTCATTAAAAGCCCATTCCTCGTCCGATATCCGTTCTCGTGCCAAGCTGATCTCCCTCGCAGACACCAGGTTAGATCACGATCAAGTCACTATGCGAGTCTCTTTTATCAACACAACCTAGCATTGCGCGGTTAACAACCAAAGATTTAACAAATTACGATAAACAACTTTAAGTTAATTTTCGCAAACAGGTAGCCTTTATAAGGATATATCAAAATATGGAATTATTAAGATATTATCTTACGACGCTTGAGGAAGCGAAGAACTCATATGCCCCTCTGACGCGGCGACTTGGGAGCAGGTGTTCAAGTTCCTGTCATACCAAACCAGAAAACTGTGACTTTTCGGGGTATAGAGAGGCGAAACCTGCGTTTTCATTCCCATGTTGCTTACGGCTTGGACTGGCTGCAAAAAGTTTGGTAACCACAGCGTTTGCTGTAGGCACATGATTCAACCTAACTAAAAAGACAGCCACTGAGCATTTGCAAAAAAATCCTTTCATGTCGGCTGTTTAAGTGGCGACACTCTGAAGCGGTGATTTTGCATGATGTGTTAACCGTATCTTACGGATTGCTAAAATTTTAACGAGATGATGTAGAGTGCCTTCCTAGAACGATTGCGGCACGCCGGCCGCATCTCTTGGCATTATTCGGTAAGAACGTTTAGTTATCATAAGGTTGGTTGTTAATATGCGAACGATACGTGCACAGCGAGATTTCGCGTCGGACTGTCACCCCTCCCTCGCAGCCAACACCTCTCTTGCGGGTCTGCATCGGGCGCGCGCAAAAAGGGACGCCCCTGTGGGTGGCATGGCCAAGCGGGGGCTGGATGTCACGTTGGCGGT